>JAEUJQ010000069.1 GCA_016793095.1 Myxococcaceae bacterium
TAGTCGTCGACGAGCGTCGTCAGCGCATCTACGAGTTCGGCCTTGTCGAGGTCCGCGAGCGAAAACATGTCCAGCGAGCTCGACGTCGAGGAGCTCGAGCCCCTTCCTCCGAGCCAAAGGCACCGAGCTCGTCGGGGCCCACACGCTGGCGCTGGCCGCGCTCGCGCGCGACCGGCACCACGCGGTACGCTCCGCATCGAATGCTGGCCTTCACCACCACGTCGGCGCCGTCGCTCGCGAGGCTGAAAACTCGCGTCGGGGGATCAACCAGCCCGCGCGCACTTCGCGTCGGGACTCTTCATCGCCAACCTCGCGGACCGCATCGGGAAACTACGACTCGCGCGCGTCGATTCGCGGTGGGCTCAAGAAAGTACCTCTCTCCTGAGCCCCTGCTTCAGGACCCGGGCTGGGTAGGCCGAGAGTTGAAGGCTGGCAACCAGGTGCCGGTGTACGGCTACGCCCTCAACAACCCCATCCTCTATGCCGACCCGGATGGGCGCTGGGCGGGCGTTCTTCGTTTCCTGGTCAAGAGACTGTTGCCGGAACTGTTTGCTGGTGCTGCGGGTGGCGTTGCTGGTATTGCTGTTTCACAACTTCCAACAGCTGGAATGACGCTCCCTGCTCCTGGTCCGGGAACGCCAGACCCGAGCCCCGATCCCTCTCCGGGCGCCGCATGTATGCCAACTGGCCCAGGTTCCCGACGAACTTGCGGAGACGAGGCGGATCGTGCCGCCCGTGGTCGGGCCCAGGTTCTAGCTCGTTTCCCCGCAAGCAACGGCGGGGGCCGTGGCTCGACCGCGCCCCTGCCCCAGTCCGCGTGCTACTCAGTCGGACCATGCCCTCGATGCCCGACCTCTCCCCGGACGCCTTCCGCCTCACGCGCGCCTTCGCGCTCCCGAAGGACCAGACCGAGCTGAACGCCGTCGGCGCCGCGCTGCTCGACGCCGCCGGACTGATGGGCCGCACTGTCTCGGTGACCGGCCCCTCGGCGTTCCGCCCGCGCCTGCCCGCCAAGCTGCTCCTCGGCCTGACGGTGCTGGGCATCAAGAAGAACAAGAGCCGTCACGAGGTGGAGTTCGTCTTCGGCCTCTTCGACGCGAAGTCCAAGGCCCCCGTCGCGTGGAGCCACGCGCTCGACCCCAAGGGCTCCTCCGGGCGGAACAAGCTCACCAGCGCCGACCCGGCAGGCAGCTTCCTCTTCGAGGCCGCAGACCTCGCGCGGATCAAGGAAGTGGCCGGCGGGGAGCTGCCCGGTCGTCCCTCCGCCACCGCGACGTCCGCCTTCGTGCACCCCGCGACGATCGTGAACCTCGCGGCCGGCCCCGACGGCTCGCTCTGCACGCTCGCGCTCGACGGCGCGCTCCGTGTCTTCGACGCGAGCGGCAACGTGGCGCGAACGCTCAAGACCGGCTCGACCCCGAAGGCGCTCGCCCGGCACGGCGCCCGCGTCGCCACCGGCCTCAAGAAGGTCCTGGTCTTCGACACCTCCTCCGGCGAGAAGCGGCTCACCCTCGAAGGCCATCCGCGCGGTGAGGTGCGCTCGGTCGCCTTCTCCCGCTCCGGGAAGCTGCTCGCGACCGCCAGCGCCATCTACCAGCGCGGCGGCGAGCGGCAGGTGGCGCTGTGGAGCGAGTCGGGCGAGAACGTCGCGCGCCTCACCCTCACCGACGCGCCCTGCTTCGTCGCCTTCTCGCAGGACGAGCGCGCGGTCCTGGCAGTCAGCACCCGGTTCGAGGCGGATGCCGTGCTCCGCTTCGACGTCCGCAAGGGCCAGCCCGCGGGCGAGCATCGCTGGGGCACGCAGGCGGACATCGAGTCCGTTGCCGCCTCCGCCGACACCCTCTTCGTGCGGCGGGGCCAGTCCGTCGACGCGGTGGACATGAAGACGCTCGCGGTCCGCTCCCTCGAGATCCCGGCCGTCCCCATGGGGATGGGCCCGGGCTGCTTCTCGGTGTCCCCCGACGCCAAGACGTTGCTGTTGAAGCACTGCGTGGCGGAGAAGGGCAAGTGGGTCCAGTCGGTGCTGCTGGCGAGCGCGCGCGACGGCCGGGAGCTGCATCGGTTCAAGCTCCCCGGAGGCGAAGGGCCCACCCATGGCTGCTTCGACCCGGAGGGGAAGTGGTTCGCGGTCGCGGGCGAGAGGCAGCTCTGGCGGTTCGACCTGGACGGCGCGCCGCTCGCCTGAGCCCTGGAGCCAAGCCATGACGCGAGCAGACCCGACGCCCTCCGTGACCCCCCTCCTCGACGACCTGCGCGCGCTGGGCAGCGCCGAGAAGCGGGCCAGCATGATCCGCACCGGCATCAAGACAGAAAGGAAGAACAAAGCAGGAAACGGGGCGAGGGGTCGAGTGCCGAGCCGGTGTGCGGAGGCCACGAGAGGTCGCAGAGGAGAGAGTGGGACCGGCGCGGAGGGTGAGCGCGCCCGGCTGCAGACAGACGTGGGCCGA
>JAEUJQ010000083.1 GCA_016793095.1 Myxococcaceae bacterium
GTGAACGTCGCCGTCGACTATCGCCTGCCGCTCGAGGGGTGGACGGTGTCGGCCAGCGCCTGGCACACGAGCCTCTCGAACCTCATCAACATCACCGCCAACGGCACGCCCAACCCCGACAACCCGACGATCTTCTCGTACGAGAACGTCGCCGGCGCATACACGCAGGGCGCCGAGATCAACGCCCGCATGAAGCTCTCGAAGGGCGCCTCGCTCGACCTCGCGTACATGGGGCTCGACGCGCGCGATCTCACCCGCAACCGGCCGCTCGAAGGCCGCAGCAACCACCGCGTGAACGTGGGCCTCAACGCAAAGTACCGGCCGACTGGCCTCGAAGGCGTCGTGCGCGCGACCTGGAACGGGCCGAGGCCGTTCTACGTGGGCAGCGGGCTCGGCTTCGCCAACGTGCTCGGCTTCGGAGAGACGCGCACGGTGATGGCGCCCGGGTACTTCGATCTCGAGGTGCAGATCACGTGGGTGTTCAAGCCGTGGCTCAAGTTCTTCGTCAATGGCTACAACCTGCTCAACGCAGGCGACGCCGACTTCAACCCAAGGCCGCCGCGCGGAGCCGTCGCGGGCGCGATGCTGGAGTACTGACCATGATGAACCGCTTGCTCCTGTTGCTGTTGCTGGCTGGCTGCGCGCCTGATCTTCGCAAGACCGACTGCTTCGACGGTGTCTGTGGCGAGCTGCCGACCGAGCCGCTCTTCAGCTTCACCGTGCAGGCGGGCGTGGTCGACTCGCTCGTCGACGCGACGTCGAAGACGCTGCCGACGTACATCGACCTCGACGAGCCGAAGGAGCTCAAGTTCGACGAGGCCGACGCCACCAACGCGTGGGACCTGTCGTTTCAGCGCGACAAGATTCGGGCGAACGGCGGCGGCACCAACCCCTCGGGCACGGTCGAGGTGCTGGTCTTGAAGGACGGCGACTTCGACGCGATGACGCAGGCGCCGGCCAGCGGGTACGTGAAGGACGGCTCCGAGCCGGTGTTCAACACGGTCGAGGGTGGCTGGTACTACTACGACCTCGGTGTGCACCGGCTCACGACGCTGCCGCACCTCTACGTCGTGAAGACCTCGAAGGGCGACTACTTCAAGGTGCGCATGGGCAACTACTACGACACCAACGGCACCGCGGCGCGCATCGGGTTCAAGTTCGCGAAGCTGACGCCTCCCTGAGGAGCGGCGGCTCTATCGATGACCGTGGGCCCGTGCCGCGGCGACGTTGGCTCACGACGGCGGAGTCGAACTGAGAACACGTGACGCATTCGTCACGGCCGGGCGTAGAGTGCCTTCCAGATGTCAGCGCCAGCCCAGCGAGAAGTCGCCACTCCAACCGTCGACGACGTCGAGTTCCGCGCCCTCTACAAGAAGACGAAGTACGTGGTGGAGACGGCCGATGGCTGGTCGCTCGTCATCACGCGGTACCGCCCGACGCCGCAGACCTTCCCGCAGCCGCTCTTTGGAGAGCCGATGCTGCTGGTGCACGGCTTCTGTCAGAACCGCCACGCGTGGACGAGCGGCGAGTTCGTGAAGAACCTGCTCTTCTTCGGCCTCGACATTCACATCCTCGAGCTGCGCGGCCACGGGAAGAGCTCGGTGGCCTTCCAGCACGAGCGGTGCGCCCGCTTCGGCCGCAAGCTGCCGACCGATCTCGACTACGCGTGGGACATCGACAGCTACTTCCTCTACGACCTGCCCGCGGCGGTGGCGGGCGTGCGGCGCATCACGCGGCGTGAGAAGATCTTCTATTGCGGTCACTCGATGGGCGGCATCCTCGGGTACGGCTACGCCGGCATCCACGAGCACTTCGAGGGGATCGTCACCATCGGCGCGCCCGCCGAGCTCGGCCGCGGCAGCCCGCTGCTCAAGCTGCTCGCGTTCGCGGAGCCGGGCATTCAGACCGCCGTCGACGCGACGTTGGCGGGCTTCAACCTGCAGCGTGGCCTGGCGCACACCGCGCTCGAGCTCGGGTCGAAGCTGCTGCGGAGGACGCCTCCGGAGGCGCCGAAGCCGTACCGGTACCGCTACCTGCCCCTCGACGCGTGGCTGCGCTTCGCCTCCGACGCCCTGGGCTACGCCGAAGAGAGCCCCGCGCTGAGCCTCGTCGCGAACCGCATCAACTACCTCGCGCGGTGGGATCGCATGCAGATGGAGAACGTGCGGTGGCTGCTCAAGGAGGGTGGCGAGAAGGAGCCCCGCCTCGTCGTCGAGCAGTTCGCCCGCTGGACGCGGTCCAACGAGGTCGTCTGCTACCGCACCGGCTACGACTTCAAGCGCGGCTTCGGGAAGATCCGCGTCCCCATGGCCATCGTCTTTGGCGACCAGGATCCCCTGGCGTCGGTCGCGTCCACCCGCAGCGTCTACCGCTCGGCGAAGTCCGAGTACCTGCTGTGGCGGCCGGTGAAGGGCAACAGCCACATCGAGCTCACCATGGGCCATGACGCCCGGCAGGTCTGCTACGACATCAAGAACCTCGTCGAGTACGCCCGGGTGCACCGGGCCCGCGCGCCCTCGCTGCCGCGAATCCGCTGACCGACACAGGCCAGCCCCACCGGGGCGCACCGGCCAGGGCGACCTGCCCGGCCGGAAATTTGGCCTCACCCCCGGCGTTGGTAGGTTCGCTACAGGATGAGACAGCCTGGTCGCAGGAGCTCGTGGCGAAGGCGCGTGGGCGCGGCGTGGCTGGCGTGCGTGCTGGTGCTGGCGGACGCGTCGGCGCTCGCGCAGGACCGCGTCCAGCTGAACGTCATCACGAAGATCGAGGTGAAGGGCAGCGCGGTGGAGGTCACCGGCAGTCGTCGCCCGAGCTTCACCACCTTCACCCTCACCGATCCGCCCCGGCTCGTCATCGACATCTCCGAGGCCGTCTTCCAGGGCGTGCCCGCAGAGACGAAGGTGAACGACGGCACCATCACGGTGGTGAAGACGGCCAGCTACGGCAGCGAGTCGGCGGCGATCGCCCGCGTCCTCATCGGGTTCGAGCAGGAGCTCGAGAGCGACATCGTCACCCAGGGGCCGTCCCTCGTCGTGAAGCTGCCGCAGAACCAGAAAGAGCTCGCGCGGCTGGCCCAGGAGAGAGCGCAGGCCGAGCGGCAGGCCAGGGCGCTCGCCGAGGCCGCCGAGAAGGAGCGGGTGGCGCGCGAGAAGGCCGACGCGGAGGCGAAGGCCAGGCTCGAGCGCGAGGAGCAGGAGCGGCTCGCGGCCCTGGAGGCCGAGCGGAAGGCGAAGGAGGCCGAGGAGGCGAAGCGGAAGGCCGAGGCCGACAGGCTCGCGAAGCTCGAGGCCGAGCGGCTCAAGAAGGAGGCCGAGGAGGCGAAGCGGAAGGCCGCCGAGGAGGCGCGCCTCGCGAAGCTCGAAGCCGAGCGGCAGGAGAAGGAGCGCCTCGCCAGGGAGCGCGCTGACGCCGAGGCGAAGGCCCGGGCCGAGCGCGAGGAGAAGGAGCGGCTCGCGCGGGAGGCGCGCGAAGAGAAGGAGCGGCTCGCCCGCGAGGAGCGTGAGCGGAAGGCGCGCGAGGCCGAGGAGGCAAAGCGCCGCGCCGAGGCCGAGCGCCTGGCGAAGCTCGAGGCCGAGCGCGTCGAGAAGGAGCGACTGGCCCGCGAGAAGGCCGACGCCGAGGCGAAGGCGAAGGCCGAGCGCGAAGAGAAGGAGCGCGTGGCCCGCGCCGAGCGCGAACGGAAGAAGCGCGAAGTCGAAGAGGCCCGTCAGCGCGAAGAGGCTGAGCGGCTCGCGAGGCTGGAGGCCGAGCGCGAGGAGAAGGAGCGCGCGGCGCGGGAGAAGGTCGAGGCCGAGGCGGCGAAGACCCGGCTGGCTCGCGAGGAGCGCGAGCGCAAGGCGCGTGAGGCCGACGAGGCGCGGCTCCGGGCCGAAGAGGAGCGCGTGGCGAAGCTGGCGTCGGAGAAGGCCGAGCAGGAGCGGCGGCGGCGTGAGAGCGCCGAGCGCGCCGAGGCGGAGCGGGTGGCCCGGGCCGAGGCCGGGAAGCGCCAGGCCGAGGAGGACGCGCGCCGCGAGGAGCTGGCGAAGGCAGAGCGGCAGCGCAAGCAGCGGGAGCTCGAAGAGGCGGCGCTGCGCACCCCCGCGCCTGCGGAGCTCGCCGGCAGACCCGCCCGCATGACGCACGTCGGCTTCCGGCAGCAGGACGGGGTGGGGCGCATCTCGCTGCGAACCTCGTCGCCGGTCCGCTTCTCGGTGGGCGAGGACGGGCGCCGCAACGTCGTCGTGACGCTCGAGAACACCGAGATCGGCCTGCCCAACAACGAGCGCCTGCTCGACACCTCGTTCTTCGACACCGCCGTGTCGTTGGTGAAGCCCGAGGTGATCGACGACACCCAGGTGCGCGTCACCATCAGCTTGAAGCGCGCCGTCGCCTACCGCACCTCCCAGGCGGGCAACGAGCTGACGGTGGAGTTCGAGCGGCCGGACTGACGCTCGGAACGAGGCGAGCGGGAGCAGGGCTCCGTGCTACAGCGCGGCGTGATGTCGCCCGGGTGGCTGCTCTCGCTTCTGATCGCCGCGGCGCCGGCGTCGGCGGAGCCCGTCGAGATCACCCTCACCGCCGAGCGGGTGCTGCACGACGGCCAGACGAAGCGCACCATCGCCGAAGGGAAGGCGCACCTCGAGACCGCTGGCGCGGCCATCGACGCCGAGCGGATCTTCTACGACCAGCCCCGTGAGACCGTGCTCGCGGTGGGCAGCGTCATCGCGCGCCTCGTCCAGGGCACCGCGCCGACGGTGATGATCGGTGACGTCGTCGAGCTCAGGCTCGAGGGCGAGCAGGTCGTCGAGGCGCACGTGCTCGACGGGCGGGCGTTCGCGAAGGCCGGCGCCGACCCGGGCAGGCTGCTCGCCGCCACCACGCTCGCCGAGGCCGACCGGGCAGGGCGCTCGACGATGGTGATGTCGGGGAACCACTTCGTGCGCGAGGACGACGGTTGGCGCATGGAGGATCTCGAGCTGACGCCCTGCGACTGCGATCTCAACTCGCCGTCCTGGTCCATCCGCACACCCGAGGCGACGCTCAACAAGGACGCCGATCGGGTCGCCGTGAAGTGGCCGGTCACCTGGGTGAAGAAGCTGCCGCTGGTGAAGGAGCTGCCCGTCTTCGGGCTCCCGTGGCTCAGCCTGCCGCTCACGGACCGCGCGACGGGCCTGCTGTTCCCGAAGCCGGGCAGCACGGTGCTCAACGGGTTCTCGTTCGAGCAGCCCGTCTTCGTGACGCTCGGCCGCAGCGCCGACCTCACGCTGACGCCGGGGTACTTCTTCGGCGGGCCGCAGCGCACGCTCGAGGAGCCCGGTCGGGTCGGCCTCTTCCGCTCGGACCTCGGCCGCTCGTTCCAGTCGACGTGGCGCAACGGCGTGAACGATCCGTCGCCGTCGAACTTCCTGCAGCCCTTCGGCATCATGGGGCCGCGGCTGCTCACCGAGTTCCGCTACGTACTCTCGGAGCGGGCGTATGGGCGCGCGACGCTGGGCCTGCTGTACGACCTGCGCGAGCAGCGTGACCCGGGGAACCCGGCGTTGAGCATCGACCGGCCGCGAGGGCTGCGCGGCGAGGCGTCCGTCTTTCACCTGCAGGACCTCGGTCGCGGCTTCGGCGCCCGCATGGAGCTCGCGGCCTACTCCGACGGCAACTACCAGCGGGACATCACCCCTGACGTGATCGTCCGCGAGGCCGGCTACCTGCGCTCGACGGCCGCGCTCTTTCACCGCGGCGTGGATCATCTCCTCACCCTCGACGCGGTGCTGCGGCAGGATCTCACGTCAGGGTACGATCTGTTCGGTCGCGACGTGTTCCTCCGGGGCTCGGTCGCCCCGAAGCACGGGCCCAACCCGATCCAACGCCTGCCTGCGCTGACCTTCGCGCTGCCGCTCAAGCCGCTCGTCGGCCCGCTCGCGTTCGACGCCTCGGCCGATGTCGTGCAGCAGATGCCCCTGCGCTTCGGGACTGGCGATGAGGGCGCGCTCGCGAACGAGGGGCGCTTCTTCGATCCCTACACCGGCCTCGAGCTGCCCGCCGAGTGCGTCGTCGAACGCCTCTACCTGGCGCGAGGAGCGAGCCAGCTCGCCCAGTGCCCGACGACGGTGTTGCCGAACAACCCGGCCAACGCCCTGAAGGCCGGCCTCGGTGACGGGCGCTGGCAGCCGGGTGAGCGCGAGGCCCGGCTGAGGCTCAACGCCATGCCACGGCTCTGGGCCGGCGGCGCCCTCGGAGGCCTCTTCCCGGTGTCGGCGATGGCCGCCTGGCGCCAGGGGGTCTGGCTGGGCGAGTCCAGCGGGCGCACGATGAGCCGCGGCTACCCGCTGCTGGCCGCGAAGACCGAGCTCGAGCTGGCCCGGGTCTACGACGGCGCCGTGCGGCACTCGGTGACGCCGGTGCTCGAGGC
This sequence comes from Myxococcaceae bacterium, assembly GCA_016793095.1. Taxonomy (GTDB): domain Bacteria; phylum Myxococcota; class Myxococcia; order Myxococcales; family Myxococcaceae; genus Xiheimicrobium. The sequence continues at coordinate 6,386 of JAEUJQ010000083.1, forward strand.
CCGCGCGGTGCCCTTCGTCGCCGCCACCTCGAGTCGTCCCCTCGATCCTTCGCTGCTGGGCGGCCCCGCCGCCTACGACGAGATCGATCGCTCCATCAGCGACAACCGACCGCGCGTGCAGGCCGTGGCCGAGCTGCGGAACCGCCTCGTGCAGCGAGGGGGCCGCGAGCTGCTGCGCCTCGACCTGGGTCAGGGCTTCGACCTGCTCTCACCGGTGACGCCAGGGCCGGGAGGCGTGCTCGCCCCCGAGAGCGCCCAGACCTTCCATCGTCCACGGCTCGCCGAGGCGTACGCCCGACTCGCGGCCAGCATCGGGTGGGTGACGCTCGGCGCGCAGGCCCGCGTCGAGCCGTTGTGGCGCAAGTCAGCCGACGTCGCCCCCAGCCCGAGGCTCACCCGCGCCCAGGGCTCGTTCTCGTTCGACCTGCCCCAGGGGCACGGGCTCAACGCCACCTACGAGAACGTGCTCGACGACGGGACGAACCGCGCGCGCGCCCCGATCGACCTGCTCTTCGGAGACCCGGTGCCAGCCGCAGCCGAGAGCCGCGCCCAGCTCTTCACCGCCGGCGCCAGGGTCAGGTTCGGCTCCTTCGGCCTGCGCTACGATCTCGTCCTCCTGAACAGGCAATGGCCACGCCTCGACGCCCTGGGGCAGCCCGTCAAGGACGAAAGAGGCGTCGCCCAGCAGGACACCCTGCTCTCGCTCGGCCAGCACTCGGTGTCCGCCACCTGGACCCCCGCCTGCGAGTGCTTCCGCCTCGATCTCTCCGTGGTGCAGCGCCTCACCGCCACCGGCACGCTCGGGCCTCCCGAGTTCGCCAGCTTCAACTTCTCGGTGCTGCGGTTCGGCTCCATCGGGGCGAGCCGGTAGCGCGGGCTCGAATGTCCCTTGACCCGTAGGGAGGGGGCTTCGAAGATGCCCGTCTTCTCAGGAGGTCGTAATGCGACTGCGCGTCCTGGTGACGTTGCTGCTGGTAGCGGGGTGCGGTGCGGGGTCTGAACCCACCACCATGGAGTTCGTGGAGCTCGTGCCGCTGCAGCCGCGCATCGGGGAGATCGTCACGGTCCGGTTCAAGCTGCTCGACGCGCGCGGGCTCCCGCTCGCCGGCCAGAACGTGGACTTCAAGCTCCAGGCGCCGAACGCGGCCGTCACCATCTCGCCGACCAGCATGGTGTCGCTGCGTGGCTCGGGCTTCGCCGAGGTGCAGCTCCAGGCCTCCAACCGGGTCACCTCCGTGATCGTGGTGGCGACGGCTGGCAACAAGACGGTGCTCTCGCCGCCCATCACCTTCGCGGGCTCCGTGCCCAACCACGCGCAGATGACCTTCCAGTGCGGCCCGATCGCCGGCGACGCGTCGGGTGGTCGGCACGCCATCGGCGCCTACGATCAGACCCGCAACCTCATCGCGGGCGTGAAGCTCGAGTGCTCGGCCCACATCGGCGATCGAAACGGCGACGGCGTCTCGAACGCGCTCGTCTCGTTCCTCACCGAAGCGGGCACGATCGGGCCCACGGAGACCTCGCAGTCGAACGTCGTGGGCGACGCCACCATCCTCTACAAGACGTCGTACCCGATCCCGAAAGACGTCGAGCCCGAGAACTGGACCTGGACACCGCCGCAGGGCGAGAACCAGACCGGCGAGTACGTGGTGCCCTTGTGGATGGAGCCGTACCTCTGGGTCGCCAACCCCGCCCTCAACCCGCCTCCCGCGCCCGCGATGAACCCCCGCGAGCCCAGCCGGCTCGAGCAGCTGCCGGGGCGCCGCAACAAGGACGGCTCCCAGATCCGCATGAACCCCCGCGACAACCTCGTCACCATGATCGCCGTGACGTCGGGTGAAGAGGCGTTCTCCGACAACAACAACAACGGCCAGTGGGACGCAGACGAGCCCTACACCGATCTGACCGAGCCCTTCGTGGACTCGAATGACAACGGCACCTGGGATCCGGATGAGCGCTTCATCGACGTCAACGGAGACAGGCGGTGGACGGGGAAGAACAACAAGTGGGACGCGAACACGCTCATCTGGGTGCAGGAGAAGCTGCTGTGGACGGGCATTCCCCACCCCTACGACTCCATCAACCCGTCGCCCGTGCTCAGCAGCTTCAACCCCCCCGGGCCGTACAACTTCACCTGCCCGGCGATGGGCCTCTGCAACCAGGCCACGCCGAACCAGGGCATGCCGCCGGCCTTCCACCGCATGCAGATCCGCGTCGCCGACCCCTGGTACAACTCGATCGCCCAGAACGCCGACTCCGACGGCTGTGGCGTGCGGGAAGCGACGGGCATCGGCAACCCCGGTGACCCACCGGTCATCGTGCAGGTGCTCGGCCTCGGCGGCGGAGGCACGCTCTTCACCTACCCGGCCGGGCGCACCATCGAGCTCATCATCAAGGACGCCCGCGACCCGGACCTGCCGCCGGCGCAGCAGATCCCCGCGCGCAAGCCGCCGAACGGCCCGCTCGCCTTCACGGTGCCCGTCGTCTGCGACTTCACCGCCTCACCGCTCGGAGGCCACGTGGTGCGCCTCGGCGTGGGCGACGTCTCGGGCACCATCGAGTAGCGCCGCTCGCGTCCCGGAGCGCGGTCGTCTCTTCAGGAGTGGTCAGTCTCCGCCGCCGTCCACGCGCCGTCCCGACGTGGGATCCTCCGCGGCCCCTCGTCGTCTTCGCGCCTCCACTGCACGCGACGCCGCTTGCCCGGCGCGTTGGTTCGGCTACGGTCCGCCGCTGATTCGAGAATCAACGAGACGACCGTGGCGACCCGGAAGGTGACGAAGCTGCCGAGGAGTGAGCGCGAGGCCGAGCGGCGCAAGACGATCTTGCGCGCCGCCGTCGAGGTCTTCTCGCGCAAGGGCTACCAGGGCTGCCGCATCGCCGACGTCGCGAAGGAAGCGGGCGTCGCCTACGGCCTCGTCTACCACTACTTCAAGGACAAGGATGAGCTGCTGGGCTCGGTCTTCGAGAGCGGGTGGAGCGCGTTCCTCTCGCGTGTGGCCGCGGCCCTGTCGCACGAGTCCGACTTCGAGGCGAAGGTGCGCAGCGTGGTGCACGTCGCGTTCGAGGCGTACCGGCGCGACCCGCGCGGCGTGAAGGTGCTGATCCTCGAGGTGGGCCGCAGCCCGTCGGGCGGCGCCGTCAACCGCGGCGGCGCCTTCACCAACGTGATCGAGCTCGCGGCTGGCGTCTTCGCCCACGCGCAGCAGCAGGGCGAGCTGCCCGCGCACCTCGAGCCGAAGCTGGCCGCGGCGCTGTTCTTCGGCTCCATCGAGATGGCGCTCACGCTGTTCGTGGTCGGGCTGCTCGAGCGGCGCGACGACGTGCTCGATCGTGCGCGCGACCAGGTGGTCGAGACGTTCCTCCGCGGCGTCGAGCACGCGAGGCCCAGCCCGGGCGCGGCGGCCGTCGAGGCGAACCCCAGCGAGGCAGCTCCATGGACCAGCGCGAAGTCCGGTACGAAGTCGAGGGTGGCACGGCGAGACTGACGATCGATCGGGAGGCAGCGCGGAACGCCCTCTCGCCGCTCGTGGTGAAGCAGCTGTTCGAGGGCCTCGAGCAGGCCGACGCGGATCCAGCCGTGCGGTGCCTGGTGCTGACGGGCGCCGGCTCGCGGGTGTTCTGCGCAGGCGGCGATCTCGGCGGCATGACGGGCGACGGCTTCCTCTCGAGCCACGAAGGGCGGCGCGGCTACGGCCTGCTGCTGCAGCGCTTCCAGCAGGTGAAGAAGCCCACCATCGCGCGGGTGAACGGGCACGCGCTCGCCGGCGGGCTGGGCCTCGTCCTGGCGTGCGATCTCGCCGTCGCGTCGGCCGAGGCCGGGTTCGGCACGCCCGAGATCGATCGCGGCCTCTTCCCGATGATGCTGATGGCGCTCTTGCAGCGTCACCTCGGTCGCAAGCGCTCCCTCGAGCTGGTGCTGACGGGCGAGCGGCTGACGGCGCAGCAGGCGGTCGAGTGGGGCCTGGTGAACCGGGTCGTGCCCGCGGCGGAGCTCGACGCGGCGACGAAGGCCCTGGCCGACAAGCTCGCCGGCAAGAGCCAGGCGATCCTGGGGCTGGGCCGGCGCTCCTTCTTCACCGCCGAGGATCTGCCGCTCGCCCAGGCCGTCGAGTTCCTCTCGGGCCAGCTCTCGCTCAACGTGCTCACCGAGGACGCGGCCGAGGGCGTGACGGCCTTCCTCGAGAAGCGCGCGCCGAAGTGGAACGATCGCTGATCACCCACCCGAAGGCGCCACGTCCACCAGCGGGCGCTCGGGGGTCGGCAGGGCAGGGGAGAGCTCGAAGAACCTGAGCGACAAGAGGCTCGCTGGGTCCACCCAGCGCCCGTCCAGCTTCACGCCGAAGTGCAGGTGCGGCCCGGTCACCCGCCCGGTCTTTCCGACGCGCCCGATCAGCTGACCAGGGCTCACCCGGTCGCCCTCCTTCACCTCGAACTTCGAGAGGTGGAAGTACGCGGTGAAGAGCCGCCCGCCGTGGTGGATCAACACGGTGTTTCCCGAGGCGAAGCAGTCGCGCACCATCACCACCTCGCCGGCGTTCGCCGCCGTGATCGGATCGCCCGTGTTGCCGTCGAGATCCATGCCGAAGTGCTGGCTCTTCTTCTTGCCGTTCATCAGGCGCAGATCGCCGAAGGGCGCGGTGATCTCGATGGGCCTGGGCCAGCGGAAGTCCTCGGAGAACAGCCACGGCTCGAGCTCGACGCCGAAGGCCTCGTCGAACGCCTTCGAGTCACGCGCGCTGCGCAGCTGCTCCGCGCGGGAGGGGCTGGTGAACTTCTTCGCCACCTTGAGCTCGCGCCTGGGCCACTTCGGATCGACGAGCTCGAGCACGCCGGTGATCGTCGTCTCCTCGCCGCCGTCGGGTACGAGCTGCACCTCGAGCGTTCGGACGCCGAGCGACGCCTCGACCGACAGCGCCACCAGGGCCTGGAAGCCGTCAGCGATGGGCAGGAAGTCGAGGGTCTGCGGGCCGAGGGTGCCCGAGGGCGTGCGGGTGACGCCGAGCACGGTGATGAGCACGGCGTCTCCGGGGCGCGCCACGCCAGGCTGCAGGTGCACCGAGGCGACCTGCAACAGCCCGACGAGGGTAGCGCCGAGGAGCGTCACGGCTCAGGGCAGGATGGTGGGCGTGCCGTCGCGCTGTCCAGTGAAGGGCACTCCCCAGATCGTCTGGTAGCCGCCCTGGCCCGCGCCGACGAGCGGCAGCACCACTCTCGCCTGCGTACCCGACGGCAGCCCCATGAACGGCAGGCCCGTGATGGGGCCCGAGAAGCGGCGGGTGTAGCCCGAGGCGAGGCACGCGAACTGGCTCGTCATCGGGTCGATCGTCGGCTCGTCCTCCGAGAACGAGAAGCCGCTCGAGCTGCCGAACTCGCCCGGGTCCATCGCGCTCACGCCCCCCATCATGTTGAGGTCGGCGTTCCACTGGAAGAAGCCGTTGGTGGACACGCGCTTGAGCGGCACGTCGAAGGTGATGATCATGCGATCGCCGTTCTGGATGCTGCTCGTCGGGTTCATCGGTGACCGCCGGATCGAGAAGGCCGCGGCCATGGGCGCCCTGGGCACGGTGAGATCGCCGCCGAAGACGAAGCCCACGAACGAAGAGGTCTGCGTGCCGCCGCCAGCCTCGGTGCCCGTCACGCGGATGAGCAGGTTGTGCTTGTCGCCCAGCGTCCACCCGTTTCCGCCGGCGGTGATCTGCAGCACGTTGCCCTTCAACACGACGTTCGTGTTCACCACCGTCGAGCAGTCCTCCTGCGTCGCGCGGACGAGCAGCGAGCGCTCGTTGACGGGCTGATCGAAGACGACCCACACGGTCTCGGTGGGCTTGAGCATGTTGCGCACTGGCGACAGCACCGGGGCCGGTCGCAGGCTCTCGATGTTGGTCGCGACGATCGCGGGCGCCCCGGTCGCGCGGTTGTCCCCGAGGCGGATGGTGGGGACGCCGGTGGTGAAGAGATCGCGGCCCGAGCGCGCGTCGACGGTGCCGTTGAACTCGTTGTCGCCATCGCCGTCTTCATCGAGGCCGGCGATCACGAGCGTGTAGTTCGGCCCGGTCCCGCTCGTGCGGGCGAGCTCGGCTGGCGAGGGCACGTTGGAGAAGGTGAGCGTGCCCGAGTCGTCGGCCTGACCCTCGAACGACAGCTGGCCGAGCGGGGCGCCGAAGCCGGTGCCGGTGCTGAGCTGGAAGCCGGCCGGGTTGACCTCGAGCAGGGCCCGCACGCCGCGCGCCGGTCGCCCGTTCGCGAGCTGCACCTGGTAGCGCACCATGCCGTTGAGCTCGACGAGGCTGACGACGCCGACGCTGGCGTTGCCGTCGTTCAGGGGCACGTTGCCGCCGCTGACCGGCACGGTCGCCGGCAGCCGCACCGAGCCGAAGCCGTCCTTCGAGATGATGAGCTGCCCGGTCGAGCCCGCGGGCACGTTGGTGAAGCGGAAGGCGCCGTCGCCAGCGGTCTTGAGGGCGCTGGTGAAGCCCGAGCCGAGGACGAGCAGCGCGCTCACGTCAGCGAGGGGCTCGAACTTCGTGTTGGTGACGAGGCCGGTGATCGAGCCGGTCGGGTTCGACGGCGCGACCTGGGTGACGGTGTTGGGCGTGCGGATTCCGTCAGCGATGCCGTCCTTGTTGAGGTCGGCGACGGGCGGCGAGCAGGCGAGGGCCGCCAGCGAGAGCAGGGCGATCGTGCGGTTCATGAGGGCTCCTTGGGGGATGAGCGCCACTTTGTCCGCCGGGAGACGCTCGTCAAGCTTCGCTCCGCCACCGCATGTCAGCGTATGCTGCGCCGGTGCGAACAGACCGATGGGTAGTGGTACTGGCAGTCGCGCTGCTCCTGGCGGGTGCGTTCGTGGCCTGCGGTGGCTCGAACGAAGGGCAGCTCACGCCGACCGGCGGAGAGCTGTGCGACACCGAGCGGCGAATCTGTCTCGAGGTGCCGCCGCAGGGCGTTGCCGAGGCGACGAACTTCCGCATCACGTACCCCTCGTCGGATCGGCCGGGCGGCCAGGTGAGCGAGGTCTGGGACATCGAGGCCGTCGATCGCGAGGAGTTCCGCTTCCTCAAGCCCGCCATCGTGCGCATCAAGCTGAGCGCCGTGGACATGACGAACGTGCGCGACGAGCAGAAGCTCCGGGTTGCCGCGTCCCGCGATGGGAACTGGGAGGTGCTGGGCGACCTCTTCTTCGATCGGGTGCGCAACGAGATCCGCGGCACCACGCTGCTCCTGCGTACGTCGCGCCTCAAGCGGGCGGTGTCGGCCTTCACGGTGCTGCTGTCCGATCGCAACCCTGACGGCGGGATCCCGACCGAGACCGACGCCGGTCCGCTGCCTGATAGTGGCACCATCTACATCCCACCGGTGCCTGATGGCGGGTACGGCGGCGGTCGCGCTGGCGGCGCGGCTGGAGGTGGCATGGGCGGCGGCTCGGCTGGAGGAGCGGCTGGTGGAGGGGCTGCCGGAGGCACCGCGGGCGGCGCGGCGGGAGGCTCCGCGGGTGGTGCAGGGGGAGGCTCCGCTGGTGGCGCGGCGGGAGGCTCCGCTGGTGGCGCAGCTGGTGGCGCGGCGGGAGGCTCCGCAGGTGGCGCAGCTGGTGGCTCGGCGGGAGGCGCGGCTGGTGGCTCGGCTGGAGGCGCGGCTGGTGGCTCGGCGGGAGGCGCGGCTGGTGGCTCGGCGGGCGGCGCGGCTGGTGGCTCGGCGGGCGGCGCGGCGGGCGGCGCGGCTGGCGGGTCGGCTGGCGGCTCGGCAGGCGGGTCGGCCGGTGGCGCGTCAGGCGGCTCAGCCGGCGGCGCCTCAGGCGGTTCAGCCGGCGGTGCGTCTGGCGGTTCAGCCGGCGGTGCGTCAGGCGGTTCAGCCGGCGGTGCGTCAGGCGGCACGGCGGGTGGCTCGGCAGGTGGGTCGGCAGGTGGCTCGGCAGGTGGGTCGGCAGGTGGCTCGGCGGGCGGCATGAGTGGCGGCTCGGCTGGTGGATCCGCTGGCGGCGCGGCTGGAGGCGATCCCGACGGTGGCGCTCCAGACGGAGGGTGATCGTGCACCACTCGCGGGCGTGGCTGTGGGCTGGCATGGGCGCCTTCGCCGTCGGCGTGGTGTTTGCGTGCGGCGCTGACAAGGAAGTCGCTCCTGCGCCGGCCGTGCCGCAGATGCAGCAGTGCCGGCGGTTCGAGGAGTTGATGCCGCGCTTCGTGGGCGCGATCTCGACGGGGAAGACCCAGAACCTGAAGACCGTCGTCGAGAACCAGCTGCTCAAGACGCCACGCGAGGACGTGCCGCCGCCGCTCAACGACGTGCTGCGCATCATCTTCGTCACCCTCAACGCGCTCGCGTCGAAGCCGCCGGAGCCCGGGGGCACGAAGGACAACTACTGCGCTCCCGCGAACATGCCGCCGCCGCTGAACCTGGCGAACGAGGTGTGCGAGCTGCGCCGCGCGCTGGACACGCTCGTGCACCAGGGGAAGGGGCTCGAGGCCCTCGCCGTCATCGAGCCGCAGCTGCAGGGCATCCTCGACTACATGACGGGCACCGGCACCTCGTCGGACAAGCAGCCCCACTACGAGGTCGCGGCCGCGTTCTCGAACCTGTGCGCCAACACCGCCCAGTGCCAGCTCACGAACGGGCTCGATCTGATCATCGCCTTCACCGACTTCTCGAACACGCCCGCTGGTCGCAAGCTGGTCCAGGATCTCAACACCCTGGGCACGAAGGGCAGCCTCACGGCGTTCCTCGCCCCCCAGAACCTCTCGGAGGACGGCTTCGTCGCGATCTCGCGGGCGCTGATCCCCGCGGTGCAGGCCGCCGATCCGCAGGCGCTCCAGTCAGCGTTCGATCAGCTGCCGCTCTCGCCCGAGCTCAAGGCCGACCTGGGCCCGATCGTCGAGGACCTGAAGGTGATCCTCCAGCAGCCGGCCATCGTCGAGCCGATGCGCAAAGCCCTCAACTGCATCACCGTGGCGGATCGCAACTCCGACATCGTGCGCATGCTGTACCGCCTCGCGATTCGCGACATGCGCCCCGAGTTCGGCGTCACGCGCCTGTCGCAGATCTTCAAGCAGCTTCAGGACGTCGATCAGCGGGGCTCGCTCATCTTCCTCGCGAACACGCTCGCGAAGGCCGTCCGCAGCGACGAGACCGCGATCACCTCGGCCGCCAGCACCTGCAAGACGCTCTTGTCCACCGCGGTGCCGCCGGGCCAGTCCCAGTCGAACGCTCAGCTCGCGCTGCCGGTCGTCGCCGAGCTCACGCGCAACGGCCTCGTGCAGGAGGGGATCTGCGCGATCGATACCCTGCTGTTCGGGTGCTCCGGCGGCCCCCAACCTGCGTGCCCGATGCGGTAGATCGTCTTCCCGTCACCCCACCCCCGGAGATCCCATGCTTCGCACCTTTCTGATGTCCCTCACCCTCGTCGTCGTCACTGGCTGTGGCAAGGCCGCGCTCCAGATGAACAAAGAGCAGGCCGCCGAGTACGCCACCCGCATGTCGCGGCTGTCGGGCAGCGCGGCGTTCAAGGCCGCCACGCCCGCCGACACGATCATCAACGCCAGCGCGCGCTGCGAGGAGGGCGGCACCGTCGGCGTCAGCGTCACCGCGAGCTCGTCGCAGATGGGCATGACGGGCAGCGCGTCGGTCTCGTTCTCCGTCACCGGCAACGCGTGCAAGTACAAGACGGACGACGGCCGCATCTGGACGATGAACGGCGGCCCGATCACCTCGACCTACTCGGCGACCGGCACGAGCTCGGGGATGAACACGGCGATGCTTGCGCTCGCGGTGAACATGAACGGCGGGCCGATCACCGTCGAGACCGACACCGAGCGCGGGTCGATCAAGTACGACAACCTGAAGGTGACGACGAACATCGACACCTCCAACAACAGCTTCCGCATGCGGGCCAGCATCACGGGCTCGATGACGGTCGACGGCGTCACCTACACCTACAACAACGACTCCTACGACTTCCGTTACACCATCGACCTGAACCCGTGAGCGGTTCGCGAAGCCTCACGCCCGCGCCAGGCGGAGGATGAGGCCCTCGGCGAAGGCGATGCTGCGCTCCAGCTCGGCGGGATCGAGGTGACGCCAGGTGTCGGTGGGCCAGTGGTAGTTGCGGGGCGCGCCGATGACGGGGTCGATGCATGTCAGCGTGACCGCGGGGAAGCCACGCACGAGGAAGGGCAGGGCGTCGGTGGCGCCTGACGGGATGACGTACGTGGTGACCGGCGGCTGATCGGGTCGCGCGTCGTTCTCGGCCTTCACCGCGTCCTTCAGGGACGGCGCGATGGGGATCGGCCACAGCTCACCCTCTTCGAGGATCCGCAGCGTACCGGCCGCGAGCCCGTCGAGCCCGAGCACGATGGTGTCTTGCGGCGTCCACTCCCGGGTCTTCATCACCTGCTCGGCGAGCCGGAGCGCGCCCCCGGTCCCGGCCTCCTCCGCCCCCGAGATGACGATGACGAGCTCGACGTCGTCAGGCAGCGTCTCCTCGAGGCGATAGGCGAGCTCGACGCAGCCGGTGCAGCCCGAGAGGTTGTCGCCCGCGCCCGGCACCACGCGGTTGCGGAGCACGACGTCGAGGTTCAGCAGGAAGGTCAGCGTCGCGGGGATCGTGATGACGCCGCGAAGCCACGTCGGCGCGCTCCACACCCCCGCGCCCGCCAGCGCCTCGACGATCGCCATCACCGCGACGCTCGCCGTCGCCAGCCCCAGCTGCTTCTTGAACCACCCGAGGCCGCGGGGCGGCTGCTTCGTCGCCACCGTGAGGAGCGAGGGGTGGAACATGAGGCCCGTGTAGGCGGCGTCCGAGTGCGCGATGAGCACCACGCGCTTGCGCCTCGTCCCCTTCGCGGGCCGGGTGGCGAGCAGGTTCTGTGAGTGGATGGACGGGAAGAGGCTGCGGATCAAGAGCGCCCGCCGGTTCGACTCGAGCGCGTAGGACAGCGCGACCAGCGCGTGCAGCGCCGCGCCGACGAACGGCGCCGTGAGGCCGACGCCCGTCGCCAGCGCCGCGAGGCCGAAGTGCACCATGAGGTTCGCGTACAGGCTCTGGCTCCATCGGAAGGGTCGCCAGTCGAGCTGGTAGCCCAGGCTGGCGAGCTCACGCCCGAGCAGCTCCTGCGCCGCCTTCTCCGTCGGCGTGCCGGTGAGGCGGCGCCCGAGCTCTTCGATGGCTCGAATGCGCTCGAGGGGCGTCTGGCGGCTCGGGGCCTGCGCGTGCGGTGCGGCAGTCATCCGTTGCACATAGCCCGGACCCGCGCACCTCCGGGAGTCGTTCTTCAGGGCGCCCCGAGGCCAGGGCTCAAGGAGGCCCGACGAGCCGATCGATCAGCCCGACGACGCTCGCTTCGGTCGTCGCACCGCGGAACCGCTGCACCAGCCGCCCCTCGCGATCGACGATGAAGAGCGTGGGCAACGACGTCACGCCGTAGCGCGCCTCGATCTCGGGGTCGCCGAGCACGGCGAAGCGCTCGAGCCCCGGCACCTGGCGGGCGAACTCCGTCACCAGGGGGATCTGCCCGGGGGGATCGTCTTCGCTGATCGCGACGAAGGCGACGCCGCGTGACTCGTACCGCTTCGCCATCGCGACCAGCCACGGCATCTCGGCGCGGCACGGCGGGCACCAGGTCGCCCAGAAGTCGATGACGACGATCTTCCCCCGCAGGTCGGCCAGCCGCACGGCGCCCCCCTGCAGCCGCGGCAGCTCGAACTCCGGTACCCGCCCGGCCTCCGGCGCGTCACGGGGCGCGGCGCGGGGCTGCGAAGCGAGGAAGCCCGCCACGCCCAGCCCCACCGCGATGGTCACCAGGGCCACCCCGATGACGGTGCGCTGCCGCTCGTCGCTCATCGGGCTCCGAAGATCGGCCGCAGGCGATCGACCGCCGCCTCGAGCTCGGGGGAGACTTCGCCGGCGCGGGCGGTCGCGTCGGCGGCGGTCCACAGCGCCCGCACCTCGTCGCGCGCGTTGAATAGCAACAGGCTCAGATCGACCCTCGGGCCGCCCCGCCTCGTCAGCCGCGGGTCCTTCGCGAGCTTCTCGCTCAGCTCGTCGAACAGGCTCGCGCGCATCAGAGCCGCCAGCTGAGCCGCAGGCCGGCCACGAAGTCATGCCGATCGTTTCCGACGACGGGCAGGCTGCCGCCGACCTCGATGCCCAGCGCCGCGACGCGGAAGCGCAGCCCCACCGACGGCGCGAGGTAGCTGACGCGGCCCACGCGCCCGTTCACGTCGAGCACCAGGCCGAACCAGGTCGTCGGCTGCCACATCGCGCCGATCAGCGCGAAGCCGCCCACGCGGGGATCGGGGCGCGCGCTACCGACGCCGAGGGTGAGATCGACGCTCGCCGCGCCGTGCACCTCGAGCCAGCTCTTCGGTCGCCAGCTCACCGAGTGCCCCACCTCGGCGCCGACGAGCCGCATGCCCGGGATCTCGAAGGAGGACGGCAGCAGCACGCGCCCCGTGAGCGCGCCCGACAGCTTCTCGGTGTCGTACAGCACCTGCGAGACGCCCGCCGTCATGTGGCCGAGGGTGAGCTGGGTGGTGGTCAGCGTCGCGTTCTGCGTGAAGCCGAAGGAGATCGCCTCGAGCTGCGCGAAGAGCTCGGTCGTGGGTCGCACCGCCCACGAGCCGAACAGCAGGCCCTGGGCGCCGACGTTCCCGTAGAAGTTCGGAGTGTCGATGATGCCGAGCCCGCGCACGCCCAGGCCGAGCTCGTTGCGGGGGCAGGCGCGGCGGCCGCTCGCGAGATCGCTCTCGACGTAGCCCATCGCGATGGGGCCTTCGGGCAGGCCGCGCGCGTCTTCCGTGACGCAGCCGCCGCGGAGCACGGGGGCAGGCGTGTTCGGTGGAGTCGTCGGCGTCGCGGCCTCCGTCGCCACGGGAGCGGGCGCCGCAGCGGGCTCCTGCGCCGCCGCGGTCAACGAGCCGAACGTCAGGGCGAGGACGAGCGCTCTCATCAGCGGCCTCCCTTCGCGCCGGGCGCGGTGAACTCCCCATCGCCGTTCCGGTCGAGGAAGAAGGGGTTCGTGAAGGCCAGCGGGTAGCCGAGCGTGATGTTCGCGAAGTCGAAGCCGGCCTCGCCCTCCTTCGGCAGGGGAGGATCGGCGATGGGCCCGATCTTCGAGGTCGCCGGGCTGACGTCGCTCGCGTCCACCTTGCCGTCGCCGTTGTTGTCGGTGGTGTCGGGCATGCCGTCGGGCGCGCCGCCTTGACCGCCGCCGAGATCGCCCGCCAGCATCAGCGGCTTGCCCGCTTCGATCGACAGCCAGGCGTCCCCGGTCACCCCGGCCAGCAGCTCGGCCAGCGGCACCTCGCCCTCGTAGCGGACGAAGCTGCCCGAGGTCGCGAAGGGATCGGCTGGCAGCGGCAGCTCCTTCAGCGTCTTCACGATCTGCCCGTTCACCACGAAGCGCACCTCCTGCACGGGGATCCACGGCGCCGACGTCACCTTCACGCGCACCTTCGCGTCGGCCTTCGGCGCGAAGGTGGTGGTGCTCCAGGCCCGCGCGACCCCCGACGCGTCCTCGATCGTCGCCTCGATCACCGGGCCGTTGGAGCCCAGGCTCCGACCATCGAGCACCGCGCGGTTGAGCACGTTGACGTCGAACGCGGGCCCGGATTGCGTGGCCGCGGTCACGAGGTTGAAGGGCATGCCGACGGTGTTGTCGGTGAGGCTGTGCGAGTCGGAGTTCGCGGTGCCGACTTTGCGGTGGCCCTGGTTCAGCACGTACCACCAGAAGGCGCGGTACTGCAGGAACAGCCCGTTGTCGGTGCCGTTCATCACCTCCTGCGCGTGGTGGCCGTGGTTCGAGAACGACGCGCCCTGCGGCGTGCGCACGTAGATGCCGAGGTTGGTGCCGTCGTCGGCGGCGGGCAGATCCTGCCGTAGATCCATCGCCAGCGCGCGCGGGAAGCCGAGGTCGCGGCCGAACTCCGCCACCGCCCACGGGTGATTCAGCTCGATGACGGGGGTGCCGGTGAAGAGCGGCTTCGTGCGCTCGAAGAGCATGCCCGGCTCCACCAGCTCGTCGTACGGGCCGCCGTTGCGCGGCAGCGACGGGTCGTACTTGAGCGGCCACATGTTGTAGTGGCCGATCACCAGCGGGAACGACGACTTCGGGATGAAGAGGAAGGGGATGTGCCCGGTCGTCTCGAGGCCGATCACCGTGGACAGGCGCTGGCTGAGGCCGAGCTGCTCGACCACCTTCGAGTAGTCGTAGACGACGTCGTGATCGGTGCCGACCGCCACGTCGAGATCGCTCGCCGAGAACGACAGCACGCGATCGAAGTCGGGGATGGACGAGTCGAAGCTGGCCGCGCCGTGGATGTGGAAGTCGGCGGTGATCGTGCCCGTCGGCTTGAGGCCGGCGAGGCGGGTGAGGTTGAGGGAGACCGTCGAGGCGCCCGGCATCACCGTCACCGTGTCGCGCCCGAGCGACCACCACGGCCCGTGGAACGCGTAGACGTAGTAGCGACCGAGCGGCACCTCGGCGGTCGACGTGCCCTGGCGCACCAGCACCCGGTTGCACGCAGGCGATGCCCCGGCCGGGGTCCCCAGCCACGGCGCGCACGAGGTGAAGCGGCCGTGCAGCGAGCCCAGGACCTTCTCGCGCTCGGCGGCGTCCACGGGCACCACGAAGATCTCGGCGTCGAGGCCCTGCATCGTCGCGCTGTCCCTCACCTGGAACGTCACCGCGCCCGTTGACGGCAGCACGAACGTCCCGAAGTCGGCGCCCTCGGCCACCGCGGTGAACTCCCGCTCCACCACCTTGCGGCCGAAGCTGTGCACCTCGACGACGTAATTCTTCCCGGCCGGCACGCGCGCGGTGAAGGTGCCGTCCGCCGCGGGCACCACCTGCGTCCACGGGCTGCGCTGCTCGGGCGACGTGGCCGCCGCCCCTTCCGAGATGAGCACGCTGGTGGTCCGCTCGGAGTCGAGCGCGAGCGCCATCGGCCGCTCCACCTTGCCCTTCACCGTCGCGTACGCCTCCTTCGTCACCTGGCGCCGCACGTCCATCGCGACGTCGATCGCGCCGCTCACGCCCTTCGAGTCACCCACCGAGATGAAGCGCTCGAAGACGAGGTAGCCGCGGGGCGGTACGCGGGTGCGGGGGAGGCCGGCGGCGCTCACCTGATCGCTGTTGAAGCCCTCCATCGAGGACGCCGTGCAGCTCGTGCTCGCGATCGACGAGACCCGGTCGTCGGTCGAGTGCCCGGCCGCCGCGAGGAACGGGAAGGTGCGGAAGACCGAGTTGATGGTGAGCAGGTTGAACGACGCGTGGGTGAAGCCCGAGCCCGCGCCGGGCGTGAAGGGCAGCGCCTCCCGGCCGCTCCAGTAGTAGCCGTCCACCAGGCTCCACAGCTCGAGATCGTTCGAGGCGTTGATCAGCTCGGTGCGCACGCGCACGCCGCGATCGCAGGGCCGCAGCTCGTAGCGGGTGAAGGCCAGCACGTCCTTCCGACCGTCCAGCGTCCCCCGCAGCTCGACGGCCACCCGCTCGGGCCGCTCGTCGATCACCCTGAGCGCGGTGTAGCGGATCGCGTCGCCGGGCAGGATGCCGACGACCTGGAAGATGTTGTTCACCGAGTCCTTCGCCTGACCGCGCGGCGCGAGGTCGAGCACCGAGCCGCCGTTCGGGTCGAGGTAGTTCTGGGTGCCCAGCCCGGCGATCACCACGTCGGCGAAGGTGTTCGACAGCTTCACGTCTCCGCGGGCGCCAATGGCATTCCAGCCGCCTGGCCGCTGCGACGGGCCGGCGATCGTCTCGATCGACAGCTGCTCGGCCACGCCTCCGCAGTCGAACGCCACCTTCGGGCACGGCGACGCCACCGTGCACGACGCCTCACCCGACAGACAGCTCTCGTTGGAGCACCCGGCGCCCCCGACGAGGAGCACCACCAGCAGGACTGCGAGCCTCACTGCCATTGATTCCACCCGTTCGCTGCGTGGCAGGCGTCCCCGATGAGATCGAGGTGCACCTGCGGGTTCGACTGCTTGATGGTCGCCATCGACTGAAACGCCTTGATCCCCTCGAGGCCCGTCACGGCGGCGTCGAGCAGGGCCTTCGCACGGTTCACCGCCAGTTGCTGCTCCTTGTTCGGCTTCCAGCCCGTCTCGTTCTTCAGCCTCGCCAGCGTCTCGAGGAAGTGGCCGTAGAACTTCACCTGTTGCGTGAGGATCTGCAGCTTGAATTGCGGGGCCTGCTGGAGCGCCGCGTCGTACTGCCGCCGCTCGGACTCGAGGCGGTAGAAGAGCACGGCGACCTGCTTGTCGAGGCGCGGGCCCCACCGCTTCTTCACCTCGGGGAAGCGCGCCCAGCCGAAGACCGCCTGCATGAAGTGCAGTCCCCCACAGGGGTGGGCGTAGATGCCCTGCTTGCGTTTGGGCACCTCGGGCAGCCCCTTGTCGAGCCCCTCGGTGAGCTCGGCCTGGTTCTTCTCGAGCGCGGTGAGGGCGTCGTCCATCACGGTGTCCAGCGGGACGCGGCCCAGCTCGGTGGTGATCGTCGCGCCCGGCGTGCCGGTCTGCGAGAGCAGATCGATCGTCCACGCGCCGTCCTTCCAGTAGTCGTCGCTGGCGGGCACGTGGCGGAAGCCCTTCTTCACGCCGTCCACCAGCTGCTGGAGCGTCACCTGGCCCCAGCGCGTCGGGAAGGCGGTGGTGAGGGGCAGCTTCGCGAGCACGAACGTCTTGGTGAGCAGGTTCGAGTGCGGCTCGATCGGCAGCTTGTCGGGGCCGTACCGCAGGTAGCCGAAGGCGCTGCCAGGGCCCACTCCGCCATCGGGCAGCAGGTTGCGCTCGAGGAAGTCCTTCGTGATCACCTCGGTCGCCTTGCGGCCGTCACTCGCGAGGAAGGAGGGCCCGTACGCCGTGATGCCGTGCGCGAGCGCCCAGGGGTTCTTCGGATCCGCCGCGTGCACCAGGCACTGATCGAGGAGCGCCTGGTGCGCGTGCGGCCTGGGCGCCTGGCTCAGCGAGGCGATCAGCAGGAGGGTGGCGACAGTCATGGTGCCTCGATGACGCGCCAGCAGGTCCGTCCTTCAGCTGCACGAAGCCTCGTGCAGGGCGCACATGGTCGTATATAGAGCCACCCGGCCGGTCACTGAAGGGCGAGGGAGCCGCCCGCCGAGGAGTCTGTCCAGATGACGTCGTACAGCCGAATGGTGGCGCTCTCGATCGCCTTGCTCTCCGGGGGGGCGGCGGCGCAGTACGTCGCCACGACCCAGGCGATCAGCGGGTACCCGACGCTCACGAACCCGCAGGCGATCACCCTCACGGCGCCGAACAGCGTGTCGGACCGTGGCCGGGCAGACGTAGCGCTGCCGTTCACCTTCCAGTTCTACAACCGGCGCTACACCAGCATCACGGTGACGGCGAACGGCATGGCGTTCTTCGAGCAGTCCACCAACCCGACCGACGACTTCCCGTCGAACGTCGCCATTCCCTCGACGAACGAGCCGAACGGCGTGATCGCTCCCTTCTGGGAGGATCTCGACGGCAACAACGGCACCAGCGCGATGCGGCAGCAGGTGGTCACCGGGCCCAACGGCCAGGGGCTCGCCATCGAGTGGAAGGACTGGAACCGGCGCTTCGGCATGTACACGCTGAACTTCCAGCTGCGGCTCTGGGAGAACGGGGTGATCGAGTTCTTCTACGGGACGATGCTGGGCTCGGGGCAGGCGATCTCGGCCACCATCGGCATCGAGTCGCCGACCGGCGCGCTGGGCACCAACGCGCTGCCGCTCGCCTCCTGCCTCAACCGCACCGTGCCGACGATGCCCGTGCCCTCGCACGCGCACTGCGACATCTCCAGCTTCGACCCGATGTCCACGGGCTCGCCGATCACCTACGTGCGCTTCGGCCCACCGCCTGGCGTCGATCTGCTGCCCTCGAGCCTGCGGGTGACGGGCATCGCGCAGGCAGGCACCGATCTGCAGCTCAGCGCGGAGGTGATCATGCGGAACTTCGGCACCGCGACCTCCACCCCCTTCAACTATCGGCTCTTCCTCTCGGAGGACACGCTCTTCGACTCGCCCACCGCCGACGCGGGCATCGCCGACAGCGAGATCGTCACGGGAGCGCTGCCGCCCGGGCCCTTCACCCTCGCGCCCAACGCGTCCGTCACCCACTCGACCACCGGCGTCGCGCCGAGGCCGGCCTCTGGCACCTTCTACGTGCTCGCGGTGGTGGATGAAGGCAACGCCGTGGCCGAGACGAACGAGGTGAACAACGTGCTCGCGACCTCGACGCCCTTCTTCGCTGGCATCGATCTCGTCGCCGAGCGCGTGAGCGGACCCGCTTCGGCTGGCCCTGGCGACCCGGTCACCATCTCGTACGCGGTCACCAACCAGGGCTTCGACCCTGCCGGTGTGGTGCCCTTCAAGATCCTGCTGTCGGCGGACGCCGTCTTGTCGATGGACGATCGAGAGGTCTACTCGGGGACCCGGGCGGTGCAGGGCGGAGAGAACGTGACGGCGCAGGTCACCTTCACGCTGCCCGCCACCGTGCCGGCTGACGACTACTACGTGATCCTCGTGCTCGACGACGGGCCCAACGCCGGCGTGGTGGTCGAGGTGTCGGACGCGAACAACCAGGCGGTGAGCCGGGCCCGCGTGGTGGTGCGTCAGGCAGATCTGATCATGGACCGCATCCGCGTCGCCCGGCCGGTGCTGCCCTATGAGACGGCGACCGCGGCCTTCTTCGGCGAGCCGATCAGGGTCGAGGCGACGGTGCGCAACCAGGGCGGCGCGACCGCCCCCAACGTGTCGGTCGTCTTCTTCCTCTCGGACAACGAGACGCTCAACGGCCTCACCGACCCCTTCGTCTGCGAAGAAGGCCCGTTCGTGCTCGCGCCTGGCCAGAGCCGCGCGGTCAGCAAGACGTGCACCGTCCCCACGCGCTCGGTGACCAACCAGGTGCTGCAGCGTGGGCCGTACTTCTTCTTCGCGGCGGCGGTGGCGGCGGGCCTCGCCGAGACGAACCCTGGCAACAACTTCGCCAAGGCCGAGCCGGTGCTCGTGCGCAGCCCTGCGCCGAACCTCGTGCCGATCAACCTGCGTGGGCCGAATCGCATGGCCGTCGGCGAGATCTTCGCGGTCACGCGCACCATCACCAACAACGGCAACCGGCCGTCGCCCAGCGTGAGGTACCGCTACGTGCTGTCGGCGAACACGATCGTCACCGCCGATGATCCCGTGCTGCCCATCGTGACCATGACGGGCGAGGTGAACGAGCGCTCGGTCACGCTGGCCGTCGATCAGCAGGACACGGCGACCGAGTTGATCCGGGTGCCCAGGCAGCTCGCGCCGGCGACGTACTTCCTCGGGGTGCTGGTCGACCCCGGCGGTCTCGTCGACGAGGTGGACAAGGCCGACAACGGGCTCGCGGGTCCGGTGGTGCAGGTGGCGGCGCAGTCGCTGGGGCTCGACCCTCCGTTCCTCACCGACGGCCTGCTCAACCAGCCCTACGTCGCCGAGCTGAGCGCGCTTGGCACCAACGAGCCCACCACCTTCTCGGTGAAGGACCCGGCCGAGCTGCCGCCGGGGCTCAGCGTGGCGATGGGCGGGCAGATCACCGGCACGCCGACCCGCACGGGTGCGTACGCCTTCACCATCGTCGTCACCGCCGGCTCGCGCACGACGGAGGCGCGCCGGGGCCTCAAGATCTCCCGGCCCACGGCGTCGCTGGTGCTCGTGAGCCCCGTGCTCCCGCCTCCGGCGCGGCTGCTGCCGTACGAGTTCCAGCTCGGCGCGCAGGGTGGGCTCGGCCCGTACCGCTACGTGGTGACGTCGGGTCAGCTGCCGGCGGGCCTCGAGCTGAGCGAACGCGGACGGCTGACGGGCACCCCCAACGGAGCGCTCGGCACGTCGAGCACCATCACCGTCAGCGTGATCGACACGGTGGGGAACTCCGACTCCCGCGCGTACACCATGACGGTGGTTGACGCCTCGCCGTTCCGCATCACCAACACCTCGCTCGCCGACGGCATCTTCGGGCAGCAGTACCTCGTCGATCTCGTGGCGCAGAACACGAGCGGCGCGCCGATCTCGCGGCCGGTGCGATGGCGGGTGCTCGAGGGCGCCCTGCCGCCGGGCCTCGCCCTCGAGGACACGGTGACGGAGCGCGTGATCCTCTCGGGGAGCCCCACCAGCTCAGGGCTGTTCCGATTTCGCCTCGAGGTGATGGACTCGCAGGGGCGGTCTGACTCGGCGACCTACACCGTCTTCGTCGCCGGAGCGGGCATCAGCATCTCAGGCGACGTCCCGAAGTCGCTCGATCGCGGCGCGACCGTGAACGCGCAGCTCAACCCGAGCGGGACGGTGACCGACGGCGTCTTCCTGCTGCTCGACGGCCAGCTGCCGCCGGGGCTCACGCTCTCGCGCAGCGGCCTGGTGAGCGGGACCATCGACGCCGACGCGCCCTATCGCAGCTACACGATGAACGTCGGCTACGGGGCCTCGCGTGAGCAGCTGGCGACGATGCGTCCGTTCCGCATCGACGTGGAGCCGCCCGGCGCCGGCGGGCGTCGTGGCTGCGCGTCGACCGGTGGCGTCGGGGCCTCGGCCCTCATCGCGCTGCTGGGCCTGCGACGCCGGCGTCGTTCGCGCTGAGCGACGGGCGCTCGACGAGGGACCTCAGGCACCGCGAGCGATCCGGGGCGCGGAAGACGCAAGCGGGGGCTGCGCGCGAACCGCGACGAGCGCTCGACGAGGGACCTCAGGCACCGCGAGCGATCCGGGACGCGGAACACCTCCGGGCTGCGCGCCAACCGCGACGTGGGCTGGCCGTGGGCTAGGCTCGCCGGCCTCGTGCGCCTGCGACTCCGCCCGCTCCTCGTCGCGCTCTGCTTCCTCTCCTTCGTCTCGCTGGGTGGTGTCGCCACCGCGTGGCTCCCGGTCTTGTTGCGCCAGGGAACGAGGGCGAGCGGGCTGATCGGCGGAGCGGTGTTTGCTGGCGGCTCGCTCGTCGCGTGGCTGCTGACGGGCGTGCGGCGTCCAGCGCTGGCGTGGGGTGGGGCGCTGCTGGCCACGTTCCTGCTCGCTGCCCCCGTGTCGCTGCTGCCGCCGCTGCCGGGGCTCGCCATCGCCGCTCTCAGCGCGGTGCTGGGTGGGCTGGGCGCTGCGATGGCCGTCGGCGCCGCGCGTGCCCTCGCGGGAGGTCCAGACTCGCCAGGGCAGGATCTGGCGCAGGTGCTTGGGGTGGCGGCGCTTGGCCTGGGCCTCGGGCTGTCGTTGCCCCACCTCGGCGTCACGGCCGCTGGCGGCTTCGATGGGCTGGCCCAGCTCTCAGGCACGCTCGCGGCGGGGCTGGGCGGGGCGGCGCTGATCGCGCTCAGGCTCGAGCGTGTGCCCGCCCCAGACGAGCCGCTCGAGGCGTCTCCAGCGCGGGTCGCTGCGCTCGGCGCCGCGATCGCGTCGATGCTCGTGCTCGGTCAGGCGGTGATCGTCCGGGCAATCGGCGAGTCGCCGGTGGCGCGGCCAGTGATCTGGGCGGGCGTGCTGCTCGTCGCTGGGGTCGGCCTCGCCCGGGTGGCTGCGAAGGCGGCGCTCGACGCCGATCTCGGCTTTCGTCGCGCGGCCCAGGCGTTCGGCCTCGCCTTCGCGGTGCTGGCGCTGCTGGCCCCGAGGGCGCCGGCCGCCTTCGTCTTCACCGAGGCCGTGGTGCGCCCGTCGGCGGCTGGCTGGCTGGTGGCGCTCGTCCTGCGGGTCCTGCTGGTGGCGGGGTGCTGCGCGCCCGTCGCCTTCGTCGCCGCCACCGCGCTCGGGTGCTCGGTCCGCGACGCCGTGCGCAGCGCCGCCAACGCTGGCCGGTGGCTCAGCGGCCTCACGTGCGGAGCGGCGCTCGGGTGGGCCCTGACGTCGGTGCTCCTCACGACGTCATCGCTCGAGGTGCTCTGGGCGGTCGCCGCCCTCGTGGCGATCGCCTCCGCCTCGTGGGAGCGCATCGATCTCGCGCCAGCGGTGCTGGTCGTCCTGCTGCTGGGCTGGGGCGCCGGCTGGCAGGCCGGGCTCGCGAGCGCGGGCTCGTCGGTGCAGGCGCGGCGCGCGAAGCCCGGGGAGGAGCCCGGGCCGGTGCGCCAGCTCTCCGGCGACGGTTGGGGCGCGGTGACGCTGCATCAGGAGCGCGAGCGGGCGCTCCTCCGGATCGGCGGGCACCTGGAGCTGCAGGGCGGACGCGCGGCCGAGCGGGCGCTGCTCGGCGTGCACTACAGCCTGTTGACCGGGGCAGGGCAGGTGCGGTCGGCGCTCGTCCTCGGCGTGGCCCCGGGGGTGGTGGAGGCGCTGCAGGCCCACGGCGTGAAGGACATCGACGTCGTCGCGCCGGGCCCGGTGCTCGCAGCGGCGGCGCAGGCGGGCGTGGCGCTCGAGGGCGTGGCGCTCCACGAGCAGGAGCTGCGCCCCTTCCTCGAGACCGCGACGCGGGAGTGGGATCTGATCGTGATGCTGCCGCCGCGCCCCGGTACGGCCCTGTCGCGCGGCCTCTTCACCCTCGAGACGTGGCAGGCGGCGCGGCGAAGGCTGGCGCCCGCGGGTCAGCTCGTTCAGCGCCTCGACCTCGGTGAGTCGAACACCACCCTCGCGCAGCTCGCCCTGCGAACGCTGCGCATCGTCTTCCCCTTCGGCTCGACGGTGGGCGGCGTCGGCGAGGTGTCGATCGTCGTGAGCGGGGTCTCCCAGGTGCTCGAGCCAGAGCGCCTCGCCGCGCGAATGCAGGTGCCCGAGGTCGCGAGAGCGCTCGAGGCGTTGGGGCTCGCGTCACCGGTCGCCTTGCTCGCCTGGCAGGTGCACTCGACCGAAGGCCAGGTGCGGTTCGCCGGACCCGGACCAGCCGCGACCGACCGCCGGCCGTTGCTCGAGCTGGGGGTTCCGCTGGCGGCCTTCACCGACGAGCTCGTCGAGCTGGGGGACGAGCGCAACGCCGCCGGGCCGACGGGGCTCGCCCTCGCGCCGCTGGTGAGCCAGGGACAGCTCGGCAAGGCGGGGTACGCGACGATCCACCGCTCGCTCGCGCGCCACTACGCGGCCTGGGAGCCCCTCGTGCGCTCCTCCGCCGAGGCGTGGCTGGCGACCGACCCGGCCTCGGTGGAGGCGGCAGTGGCTGTCGCGCGCTCGGCGCTGGCCCAGAACGACGTGTCGAGCGCGGTCGAGCTGCTCGCGCCCAGGCTGAAGGAAGACGCCCCGGCGCCCGAGCTGGTGGCGGTGGCGCTCGAGGCGATGACGGCGCAGATCGGGCGCGAGTCGGCGGTGTTCCGGCTGATCGACAGGACCAGCCTGCAGGAGCTGGGGCGCCGCACGCTCGAGCGCCACCAGGGCCACGCCGGCCTCGCCGCTGCGCTCCACGCGCTGGAGGCGACGCCATGAGCCGCGGGCTGCTGTCGGTGTTCCTGGTCCTCTCTGGCGCGACCGGCCTCGTCTACGAGGTGATCTGGTCGAAGGCGCTCGCCGACGTCCTCGGCAACTCCGGTCAGGCGCACGCGATCGTGCTCGCCACCTTCATGGGCGGGCTCGCGCTGGGCGCGTGGGTGTTCGGCGGCGTGTCGGACCGGGTGCAGCGCCCGCTCGCGCTCTACGGGGTGATCGAGCTCTTCGTCGGTCTCTACGCGCTGGTGTTCCCGTCGGTGCAGCAGGTGCTGGGCGACGCCTTCCTCTCGATCGCCGGTGGCATGTCGGACGGCGCGCGACCGGTGGCGAAGCTGACGTTCGCCGCGTTGTCGCTGTTGCCGCCCACCATCGCGATGGGCGGGACGATGCCGGCCATGCTCAAGCACGCCACGCGAGGCGACCCCTCGATCCGCGCGACGCTGGCGCACCTGTACGCGGTGAACTCCTTCGGCGCGGCGCTCGGAGCCTGGTTCGCAGGGACCGTGAGCCTGCCCGCGCTCGGCCTGTCGGCGACCGCGCGCTGGGCGGCTGCCATCAACCTGGGGCTCGCGGCGGTGACGATCGTGCTCGCGCGGGCCGCTCCGACGCGCGCCGCCCTCGAGCAGACGGTCGCCGAACCGCGGACGACGCACTCCACCCGCCGGGAGACCGTCGCCGCGATGGTGGGCCTCGTGCTCTCAGGCTTCACCGCGATGCTCTACGAGACCGGGTGGATCCGCGTGCTGACCCTCGTGGTGGGCGGCTCCACCTACGCGTTCACGTGGATCGTCTGCTCCTTCATCCTCGGCATCGCGCTGGGCAGCTTCTGGATCTCCCGGCGCCCCGAGGCCGACGAGCTGCAACGCTTCGGCTGGCTGCAGGTCGGCGTGGTGGTCACCGTCGCCCTCACCATCCCGCTGTTCCTGCTCGTGCCGTGGCTGTTCCTGCTCGCGAAGGCGGTGCTGGCGCGCTCGGAGACGGCGTTCCCGCTCTGGCAGTTCGTGATGTTCGCGAGCGCGACCCTGGTGATGCTGGCGCCGACCTTCCTCATGGGCGCCGCCTTCCCCGCCGGCGCGCGCGTGGTGGCGCAGGGGCACGCGACGGTAGGGAAGCGCCTCGGGCTCGTCTGGGCTGGCAACACCATCGGCACGGTGCTGGGCGCGCTGCTCGGAGGGCTGTGGCTGATGCCCGCGATCGGCCTCGAGCGCCTGTTCTCGGTGGGGCTCGTGTTGAGCAGCATCGGAGCGCTCGGTGCGGTGCTGCTCGCGCCGACGACCCGCCGACGCGCGCTGGCGATCCCCGTGGTGGTGACGGCGGTGGTGCTGTCCTTCACTGCCTTCGGCGGCTGGGGCCCGCTGCTCGCCCAGCTCTCGCCGTTCCGCGTCGATCCCGAGATGGTGAAGCTGTCGAGCCCCGGGCTCTACCTGCGCACCTACGCGAACGCCTTCGACACCAACTTCGTCAAGGACGACACCTTCGCGACCGTCTACGTCGGCACTGGCCGGCGGAAGGGCGCCCACCGTTTCCTCCTGGTGAACGGCAAGCCCGACGCCTCGACCGGCCTCCACGATCAGGCGACGCAGGTGATGCTGGGCCAGCTCGGCATGCTGCTCGCGGCGAAGCCCCCGAAGCAGGTGATGGTGATCGGCGCCGGCGCCGCGGTGACGGTTGGCTCGGCCCTCACCCACCCGCTCGAGCGGCTCGATCTGGTCGAGATCAGCCCCGGCGTGCTGGAAGCGGCGCGCTACTTCAGCGACGTCAACCGCGGCGCGCTCGACGATCCGCGCGTCACGGTGACGATCGACGACGCCCGCACGGCGCTGTCGTTGTCGAAGCGCCAGTACGATCTGATCGTCAGCGAGCCGTCGAACCCCTGGGTGTCAGGCATCTCGTCGCTCTTCACC
The DNA here is from genome assembly GCA_016793095.1 of Myxococcaceae bacterium. GTDB lineage: Bacteria > Myxococcota > Myxococcia > Myxococcales > Myxococcaceae > Xiheimicrobium. Next base: position 31,630 of record JAEUJQ010000083.1, read on the forward strand.
GAGGAGTTCTTCTCGGTCGTCGATCAGCGCCTCTCGGACGACGGGGTGCTGGTGCAGTGGATCCACACCTACGAGATGAACACCGACCTCCTCCGCCTCGTGATGCGCACGCTCCAGCGACGCTTCCCCGAGGTGACGGTGTGGCAGGGCGGGGAGGGCGACCTGCTGCTGCTGGCTTCGCGCAAGCAAGGCCTGCCCTCTGCAGCGGATCTGGCGGCGCGGCTCGGGCAGCCAGCGGTGCGCGACGATCTCGCGCGCATCGACGTGGAGCTGGTCGAGGGCGTGCTCGCTCGCCAGATGATGACCTCGGCCCAGGTGAAGGCCTTCGCTGGAGACGGGCCGTCGAACAGCGACGATCACAACCTGCTCGAGTACGAGGCGCCCGTCGCGTTCTGGGCGCGCGCTTCGGCCCAGGTGCCGGACTTCCGCGCGAGGCGCACGTCGCCTGCAGGCCTGGCGCTCGAGGCGCACCTCGCGGTGGCGCCGCTGGATCGGGCCCGGGCGAGGGCGCTCTCGCGATCGGTCGCGTGGTCGACGGGCGCCGATCATCCGTTGCGCCGCGCCGCCGCGACCGCGTGGCTCAGGATCGCCCCCGAGGATCGCGAGGCCGCCGTGACGCTCGCTGACGCGGCGATCGCTCAGGGTGACGCGACCCGCGCGCTGTCCCTGCTCCCCCCCTCACGCGACGCGGCCTCGGCCCTGCTCGAGCTCAAGGCGCTCACCATCGAGGAACAGCAGCGCCGCGGCCCCTGGCTCCTCCCCGTTCCCTTCGACCCGGCTCCCTTCGAGCCGTTTCTCGACGCAGAGAAGCTGATCGAGCGCCTGTGTGAGCGTCGGACCTGCCCCGAGCGCCCCAACTGATTGGATTCACTGGGGTCGATGCATCCTCCCGATGACGTATGGAGGACCTGCCCGGCTCCACCGATACTTCCTCAGGTCTTCACAGCACCTCGCAGTTCACCCACAGGGAGCACACCATGAAGAAGCTCAACAAGAAGCAGATGATGAAGAAGGCCCGCGGTCAGGGCATGACCGAGTACATCATCATCGTCGCCCTCATCGCGATCGCGGCCATCGGCGTCATCACCCTCTTCGGCGACAACATCCGCAAGCTGTTCGGCGCCTCGGCCGACGCGCTCGCCGGCGAAGAGTCGGTGACCCCGGCCACCAAGACGTTCAAGGCCGCTGGCGTCGACACCAAGAAGACGCTGTCGACGTTCGGCGAGAAGAACAACTCGAACTACTGAGCCCACCGCTCGTCTTCGAGCACCGATGCCGTCCCGGGCGACTGGGGCGGCATCGTTGTTTTCAGCGGACCGCGGGGCCGTGCTTGAGTGCTTCCCGTGCCGGCGAGGGCGAGCCCACTGTCGCGAGCGTGGCCGGTGGTGGGCGCGGTGCTGCTCGGCGTGGCCTCGTTCCACTGGTTGCTGCGGGGACAGGTTCAGGCAGCGCGTGATCTCTACGCGCAGTTCTTCCCCGAGACCCATTACCTGATCGAGCGCTGGCGGGCCTTCGAGGTGCCGGTGTGGCTGCCGCACGAGCGGCTTGGCCAGCCCTTCCTCGCGCTGCTCTACACGCAGGTGTTCTACGCACCGCGGGTGCTGACGGGCCTCGCTTTCGGGCACGTCGTCGGGCCGAACGTGCTGCACGTGTTCAACTGCGGCTGGGCCTTCACGGGCGCCTTCCTCGGGCTGCGTCGCGCGGGTTGCAGCCGCTCGGCGGCCTTCGTCGGGAGTGCCGGCTGGGCGTTCTCGCCGTTCTTCGTCGAGCTCTCGCAGAACCTCGCCTTCGCCTCGACCGCGGCCTGGGCGGGCTGGGCCTTCTGGGCCACCCTCGGGCTCGAGCGCGCGCCCTCGCTTCGGCGCCTCGCGTGGTGTGCCCTGGTGCTCGCGGCGGCCTTCCACGCGGGGGCGCCGGAGATGTGGCTGTGGCAGGTGCTGCTCGTCGTCGCGCTCGCGATCGCCTCGCGACGCCGAGGGCGGGCCTTGTCGCTGGTCGCGCTGGGCGGGCTGTGGGCGGCGCTGGGCTTCGCCGTGGTCGCGCTGCCTGCGGCCGAGCTGGCGTTCGCGTGGACCGATCCCACCGCGCCCGCCGGCGGGCTGCTGGAGTGGTCGATGTCGTGGCAGCAGCTGGTCTCGGTGGTGGTGCCCGACGCGGACTTTCCCCGCGCGGAGCCGTTCTTCGGCGCCGATCAGCGCTTCTTCTTCACGCTGCTCCTCGGGCCGGTCGTGGTGCTGCTCGCGGCGGTCGGGGCGACGTCGCGGCGCGCGCGGCCCTTCGTGGCGCTGGCGCTGGTGTGCGGTGTGCTCGCGCTGGGCATGCACTTCCTCCCGGCGCGGCTCGTGCTGCAGCTGCCCCCATTCCGGTTCTTCCGCTTCCCGGCGAAGTACGCGGTCGGGTTGCTCTTCGGGCTCTCGATGCTGGCGGCCTTCGGGCTCGATCGGCTCGGCGCCCTGGTCCGTCATCGCCGGGGCTCGCTGGCGCCAGCCTGTGCGGGGGCGGTGGGCCTCGCCCTGGGGCTCGCGCTCGCGGCGCGTGCCCTCGATGACGTGCGGGAGGGGCTGGTGCGTGGCAGCGCGTGGCTGGTCGTCAGCACGCTGGTGCTGATCGTCGTCGCGCGCCATCGGCAGCGGCGCTGGCTGGTGCCGATCTGGCTGACGATGGAGCTGCTGGTCATTCCGCGTCGCGAGTGGCCGCCCGCGCCGACGGAGCGGTTCCTGGCGCCGTCTCCGATCGCCGAGACGATTCGCGCCGAGCCGCACGGCCGCGTCTCCATTCGTGTGGACATGGACGACCCGGGGACGCCGTGGTGTTCGACCCCCGATGACGAGGCCGAGGCCGACACGGTGGTGCTCGACAGCCGGCGGCGGCTCTCGGTGCTGCGCTACCTCGAGGAGGATCTCCGCAGCACGAGCGGCTACGGCTTCCGCGACCCGTGGCGCCTGGCGCGCGCGTTCCAGCAGGGGAGGGCGGCGTTTCAGCTCGCAGGCGTGACGCACTTCGTCCGCAACGCGGGAGAGCCGCTGCGCTTCGACGGGCCGGTGCCCTCGCGCACCGCGATCGACGATCTGTGGCTGTGGCGGGCGCCCGACGCGATGCCCCGTGGCTGGATGGTGCACCGCGTGACCGTCGCCACCGATGACGAGGCCTTCGCCGAGCTGGGACGGCAGGCCCGGGCCCCGCGCGACTTCGCCGTGGTCGATCGGGCGGTGACCAGCTCAGACGCGCCGCCCGGCTGTACCTCGACCGTGGCCACGACGGAGCAGCGGCCCGAGGTCGTCGTGCAGGACGTCTCGGCGTGCGCGGCTGGCCTCGTGGTGCTCGGCGACGCCTGGTTCCCCGGGTGGCAGGCCGACGTGGACGGCGTCGAGGCCGAGCCCGTGCGCGTCTGGGGCTTCCTGCGCGGCGTCGCCGTGCCTCCAGGCGCCCACCGGGTCACCTGGCGCTATCAGCCGTGGACCCTGCGGCTGGGCGCCTCCCTCTCTGCTGCGAGCTGGCTGCTGATGGTCCTCGGGTTGCTGATTCGCCGACCAACACCTTGAAGTCATGAGTCTTCTTGTGTCAGCCATGCAGTTCAAAACGGCTTGAACTATATGAACGCCCATGGATCCCTCGGCGGTCTTCCACGACTTCCTCACGCAGGTGGACGCGTCGCTCCACGCGCAGCTGGGCGGCGAGGCGCCCTCGCCAGAGGACACGTTGCTGGTCGCCGCGCGGCACCTGGTGCTTGGCGGGGGCAAGCGGGCGCGGCCGATGCTGGTGAAGATCTTCGCCGACTCGCTGCAGTTCTCGGATCCGCGGCTGGTGACGGTGGGGAGCGCGGCTGAGCTCATCCACGCGGCCTCGCTGCTGCACGACGATGTGGTGGACGCCGGCATGTTCCGGCGTGGCAAGCCGACCGTGAACGCGCGGTGGGGCAACACGGTGTCGGTGTTGTCGGGCGATCTGGTGCTGTCGAGCGGCCTGCTCGAGCTTGCGCGCGCCGACCCGCGCCTCGGCACGCTCGCGTTGGCGACGGTGCAGGAGATGACGCGCGCCGCCATCGACGAGGTGCAGGCGCGCGGCAACCTCGACCTGCCCCTGCCCGCCCACCGCGCCATCGGCGAGGGCAAGACGGGCTCGCTCTTCGGCTTCTGTGGCCGATCGGTGGCGATCCTCGCCGGCAACGACGACGCGGCGCACCGCTTCGACACCTTCGGCCGGCGCATCGGCGTCGCCTTCCAGATGGCGGACGACGTGCGCGACATCACCGGCACGGACGAGGGCAAGCCGCAGTACGCCGATCTCTCCTCCCGCACGCCCAACCTGCCGGTGCTGCTCGCCTGCGCGCGCGATCCGAAGCTCAAGCGCCGCATTGGCGAGGCCTGGCACTACGGGTCGCTGGGCGTGGACAAGGTGCGCGAGCTGGGCACGGCAGTGCTGGTGTCGGGGGCCCTCGACCACGCCATCGCCATGATGAACCGTGAGCTCGACGCCGCGGCTGACGTGCTCGGTGAGTACGGCCACACCCCGCTGGGCCAGAACCTGCTCCGCTGGGCGCGCACGCTCGCGCAGGGCATGACCCTCAAAGGCGCCGCATGACGCCCCGTTCGACGGAGGTCACATGAAGGGCTACCTCTGGGCCCCCAGCGCGGCCACGCAGGCGAAGAGCGAGGGCGCGAGCTGGGAGTCGCTGGCCATCGACGCCGTCGGCAACGTGATCGAGTTCTGGGGCTTCAAGCGCAACCAGGGCCGGGTGTGGGCGCTCCTGTACCTGCGCGACGCGGCGATGACGGCGGCTGAGCTCGAGCGAGAGCTCGCGCTGTCGAAGGGCGGCGTGTCGATGCTGATCCGCGATCTCGAGCGCTGGGGCGTGGTGCTGCGCGTTCGTCAGCCCAACGACGCCTCGTGGCACTACCGCGCCGAGACGGATCTCATGCAGATGGCGCGGCGGGTGATCGAGGAGCGTGAGTTCTCGTTCATCGCCCGCGTCCGGGCCGATCTCGCCGAGGCGCGCCGGCTGGCCGAGGCCGATCCAGCGACGCCGAAGCCGAAGATCGACCGCATCCGCAAGATGGAGGCGGTCGCCGAGGCCACCGAGAAGGCGCTGTCGGTGTTCCTCAAGACGTCGCGCTTCGACGTGGGCGCGATGTTCGATCGCTTCCGCTCCTGACTTGCGCTTCGCCGCGCTCGTGGGCATCAAGGCGCCATGGACTCCCACCACGATCAGGTGATGAAGGCCCGCGCGACGGCAGGGCAGGGCACGAAGCGGTACTTCGCCTACTCGACGATCCTCGACCGGGCGGCGTTCCTCGAGTGGCGAGATCAGCACGGCTACCAGTTCTTCGAGCTGCCTCAGGGCCAGCTCGGCGAGGCGCCCGATCTGTCGCTCGTCTACGACTTCCCTTCGCGCTGGTGGGGTGGGCGCGTCGCCGGGCTCGCCGACGCGGTGGGGTCGCGCGTGTGCGGGGTGGTGTTCGAGATCGCCGAGAGGGACTGGCCGATCATTCAGCACAAAGAAGGCGCCGTGACGGGCATGTGCGTCGAGCGGCCGGTGAAGGTGAAGCTCACCACCGGCGAGCTCGTCGACGCGATCGCCTTCACCACCAACCCGGCGCGGCGCAGCGTGGACGGCCCGGTGAGCGAGCGCTTCGTCGAGGCGCTGACGCGTGGCGCGCGCTCGGCTGGCCTGTCGGAGGCGTGGGTCGACTCGCTGAAGGGCGCCTGAGCGCCCGGGCTCAGAGCCGCACCTTCTCGGGGTCGAAGAACTCGGAAGGCCAGGTGTCGGGCTTGAAGTCGGAGAAGTGCCACTTCTCGAGCAGCTCGCCCTTCAGCCCGAAGCCCTCGACCTTCATCGGCACGCCCGACTGCAGATCGGTGCAGATGCGCGTCTTCGCGTAGTCGAACGGCGGGTTCGCGGGGGGAGACAGGTACGAAGCGCAGTACTCGCCCTTGTCATTCCAGCCCTCCGGCACCATCGAGAACCCGCCGAGCGGTCGCGAGCGCTCGGTGTCGCGGATCAGCCGACCGATGAGGGAGCCGATGCCCGCTTCCCGGATGGTGTGGTTCGAGTCGGACTTCGCGAACGAGCTGTCGACGTTGAGCCAGATCGCCCCCGCGACCGACAGGAAGCCTGCCTCACGGACCCGGAGCTCGGTCGCGCGCACCGTCGGGTTGAACATGACGCGACGTCCGGTGCCCGGGCCCTTCACGTAGTGCAGTCGCACCGCGAACGGCGTCTCGCGCACGAAGACGTCCACCACCTGCTCGGGCAGCAGGTCGCCGCGGACGCGCTCCTGCTTCGTCATGCGGTACGAGTACGTGTTGACGCCGAGGATGATGCGCTGCCCCATCGCGAGCAGCTTCGCCTGGGGCGTCTCCTTCATGATGCGCTCGAGCTCGTCGCGGCTGGTGCTCTTCACCGCCGCTCGGCGCTCAGCCTCGGAGAGCGCGGTGAAGTCGAGGAGGGGGTCTGCTCCCGACGAGACGCGACCCAGCCCACACACGAACAGCACCACCCACCGACTCATGCCCCCATCATGCCTCAAAGCCCATCGGATCAGGTGGAGGCAGCGCGCGCGCGGTGCGCGGCGGCGATCTTCGGGAACAGCACGAAGTTCTCGAGGTGCACGTGCTCGAGGGTGTCGGCCTCGAGCCCCTCGAGCTGGTGGAACAGGCCGCGGGTGCTCGCGCACGCCCACTCCGGAGGGGTGTAGTCGAGGGTCAGTTGTCGGAGCACCGTGAAGAGCGCCGCGGTGCGCTCGTGGTCGATCTTCGAGTCCTGCGCTTCGCGCGCAAGCTCCTCGCGAGTCAGGGTGTTCTCGAGCAGGGCGGGGAACAGGATGACCTCTTCGTGCTCGATGTGCGGCTCGAGCAGGCTGCGGAGTTCCTGGGCGAGCTCGCGGATCCGCTTGAGCGGGAAGTCGCGGCCCTCATGCACCCGCTCGACCTTCAGCGCGAGGCCGACGGCGATCGAGAGCACGTCGCGCAGGTACGAGTGGTGCCGCGCGACGATGTGGAACATGAGCGCCGCGGGTGACATGTCTCGCGGATCGGTGCGCGGGTTGTGGTTCGGTTGCTTCACCGCGCGCTCGAGGTCGTTCAGCACGACCTCCACAGGGATCCCGTTGAGCTCGCAGAGCTCCTGCAGGCTGAGGTGGCCCCGCACGCTGAAGTCGATGTGGTGCTGACGGAGGACCTGCGGGATGGCGGAGTGCTCCAGCACGAGGTCGGCCACCGGCTCAGACGGGTGGAACACCGGGCCGACGTCGAGGTTGTTCGTCATTCGCACTCCCTGGGGTGAGAGAAGAGTCTCTCATGACCCGCCACGCAGAGCATTGAGGTGGATCAGTGCGCCGTCAACCCCCTGTTTTTCGACAGGTGTCAGGCGATCACTTCTTCTGACTCGGGCTTTTTTCCATGCCAGCGGCGCAGGGAGACCCGGGCTGGGCCTGCGCCCCACTCGATGAAGGCATAGTGCAGCTCGAGGCGCTGGCCGAGGCGCCCCAGGCCGAGATCGACCATGGGGATCCAGGTGCCGGTGTTCACGTAGACGCGGCCGTTCGCGAAGGTGCGGAGCATGGGCACGTGGGTGTGGCCCATCACCACGGCCTGCACCGACGGGTCCTGCTTCATCGCGCGCTCGGCGTAGCGATCGAGGTGCTCGAAGAAGCCGACGTCCTGGCGGAGGAACTTCGTCAGCTTCTCGAAGGGGCGCTTCTTCCACCAGGCGGGGTTGAAGCGCGCGCGCACGAGGGCGGCGGCGCTGATGCCCACCATGCGCGTGGTGAAGCCGGTGTCGAAGAGCATGCCGCCCACGAAGAGCGGCCAGAACGGGTGCACCTTGTCGAGGTACGGGCGCTCGCGCACGAGCTCGTTGACGACGTGGAGAATGAAGAGCGAGCCCCACGGCAGGTTGAGGATGGGCTCGCGGCCCGGGCGGGGCAGGGTGAGGCGCTGCCAGTCCATCGCGTGAATCGCCTCGAACTGGTGGCCGTGGTGGAACTGCACGCCGTCGAGCGTGAAGTGGGACGCCTTCGTGGCGAAGTGGACGCGCGGGTGCTCGTCCTGGCCGGTGATGGCGCGGCAGAAGAGGCGCTGCACCCCGGGGAAGTGCAGCTCCATGTCGTGGTTGCCCGGCTGGTAGGTGAGCTCGTTCTTCGGGCTCTCGAGGAAGCGCGAGAGCGCGGCGAGCACGTCGGGGTGGCCCTTGAGGCAGCGGTACAGCTTGATCTTCGCGAGGCGCTCGGAGATCGCGTCAGGGAAGTGGCCCAGCACGGGCACCTTCAGCAGATCGAAGATGTCGCCGTTGAGCACGAGGTGCACGGCCTCGTCGCCGAAGTTGCCGGTCGAGTAGCGCCGCAGGAGCTGCTCGAGGCGATCGTCTTCCTTGAAGTCGTCGTAGATGTTGATGCGGCCGCGCTTGTGCCCGGTGCCCAGGTGGAGATCGGACAGGACGAGCCCGAAGCGCCGCATGAACGGAGTCTAGCGTGTGGGCCGGAACACGCGAGAAGCGCGGCACCGGCCCGTTGCTGATGGACCGGATTCTGGGCAGAATCCGGACCATGCGGTTTCCAAACATGAGCGACGACATCCTGCCGATTCACGAGTTCAAGGCGAAGGCGTCTGCCATTCTCGGCCGTGTTCGGAAGACGGGGCGGCCCGTGGTGGTGACCCAGAACGGCCGTGCCTCGGCAGTCGTCATCTCCACGAGAGACTTTGATCGCCTTCGCCGGACCCTCGCTGTCAACCTCGAGGTCGAGGCGGCGCTGGCAGAGGTCGAGGCCGGCCGGGTCGTCGATGACGCGGACTTCGACGAGGCGCTCGCGAAGGCGCGCCAGAGGCGTCGCGGCCGATGAGCAAGGGCCGGTTGCGCTGGTCGGTGCGCTCGCTCTCGCACCTCGCGGAGATCGAGGAGTACATCGCCGAAGACGACCCCGTCGCCGCGGCGAAGTTCATCGTCCGGCTCCGGAAGCGTGCGCGCGCGGCGGCGAAGCGGCCCATGATCGGGCGGCGGCCTCCGGAGGGCTTCGCTGCCGAGGTCCGCGAGGTGATCGAGGCGGGCTATCGGGTCATCTACCGCGAGGAGCCCGAGGGCATCACGGTGCTGTACGTGGGGGAGGGGCACCGGCTCGTCGACGTGGACGAGACCGACGTCGATGACGCTGGAGATCCCTGAGTCGTTCGCTACAACCCGGTGCATGACCGAGATCGTTCACGTCAAGGCGCGGGAGATTCTGGATTCACGCGGGAACCCCACGGTGGAAGCCGAGGTGGTGCTCGAGTCGGGCCTCATGGGCCGGGCGGCGGTGCCGTCGGGCGCGAGCACCGGCGAGCACGAGGCCAACGAGCTGCGGGACGACGAGAAGGGCCGCTACCTCGGCAAGGGCGTGAAGAAGGCCGTGGCGAACGTGAACGAGAAGCTCGCGCCGGCGGTGGTGGGGCTCGACGCGACCGATCAGTTCGCCGTGGACAAGGCGATGCTCGACCTCGACGGCACGCCGAACAAGGCGAAGCTGGGGGCCAACGCGATCCTCGCGGTGTCGATGGCGGCGGCGCGCGCGGCGGCCTCGGCGACGGGCCTGCCGCTCTACCGCTACGTGGGCGGCGTGCAGGCGCGCACCCTGCCTGTGCCGATGTTGAACATCTTGAACGGCGGCGCGCACGCGGACACGCGGGTCGACGTGCAGGAGTTCATGGTGCTGCCCTGGGGCGCGGCGTCGTTCGCGGAAGGGCTGCGCTGGGGCGCCGAGATCTTCCACGCGCTCAAGAAGATCCTCAAAGGCAAGAAGCTGGCGACGGGCGTGGGCGACGAGGGCGGCTACGCGCCCGACCTGCCGGCGAACGAGGAGGCGCTCAAGCTGATCATGGAGGCCATCGGCGCCGCGGGCTTCAAGCCGGGCGAGCAGATCGGTCTGTGCCTCGACGTCGCCGCCAGCGAGTTCTTCGACAAGGACGCCAAGACCTACAAGCTCAAGGGCGAGGGCAAGGCGTACGACTCGGCGGCCCTGGTCGGCTGGTACGCCGAGCTCTCGAAGAAGTACCCGATCGTCTCCATCGAAGACGGCATGGCCGAGGACGACTGGGACGGCTGGAAGAAGCTGACCGACGCGCTGGGCAACAAGGTGCAGCTGGTCGGCGACGATCTCTTCGTCACCAACGTCACGCGGCTCGAGCGGGGCATCAAGGCGGGCATCGCGAACTCGATCCTCGTGAAGGTGAACCAGATCGGCACGCTGACCGAGACCTTCGAGGCCGTTCGCATGGCTCACCGGGCCGGCTTCACGTCGGTGATGAGCCACCGGTCGGGCGAGACCGAGGACACGACCATCGCCGACCTCGCGGTGGCGCTCGACTGCGGGCTCATCAAGACGGGCTCCGCGAGCCGCTCTGATCGGGTCGCGAAGTACAACCAACTGCTCCGCATCGAGGAGGAGCTGGGCGCCGGCGCGCGCTACGCCGGGAAGGGCGCGATCAAGGTCGCGTCGTGACGAAGCCCCGCATCCTCGTCTCGAACGACGACGGCATTCACGCCCGGGGGCTCGAGGCGCTCACGAAGGCCATGGAGCCGCTCGGCGAGGTGTGGGTGGTGGCGCCGCTGCACGAGCAGAGCGCCACCTCGCACTCGTTGTCGCTGCACGACCCGCTGCGCATCCGTGAGGTGGGGGAGCGTCGCTTCGCGGTGGACGGGACTCCAGCCGACTGCGTGTACGTGGCGGTGAACCACGTGATGAAGCAGGCGAAGCCGGCGATCGTGGTGTCAGGCATCAACCACGGGCCCAACCTGGCCGACGACGCGATCTACTCGGGCACCGTGGCCGCAGCGATGGAGGGCGCGATCCTCGGGATCCCCGCGGTCGCGTTCAGCCTGGTGACGCGGCGCACGTTCGAGTTCGAGCACGCGGCCGACTTCGCCCGGGCGCTGGTGCGGTCGCTGCTCTCGAAGCCCCTGCCGCCCCGCCTGCTCCTCAACGTCAACGTGCCGGCCTACGGGAAGGTGAAGGGCTATCAGGTCACGAAGTCGGGGCAGCACAGCTACGGCGCCGACGTGATCGAGAAGGAAGATCCGCGCGGGCGGAAGTACTACTGGATCGGCGGCACCGGGTACGAGCACGTGAAGGAGCCCGGCACGGACGTGACGGCGGTGCACGACGAGCAGCTCGCCTCCGTCACGCCGCTGATGATCGATCTGACGAACCACGCCCAGCTCGGGCTGGTGAGGTCGTGGCAGGTCGAAGGGTTCGAGCAGAAGGGCTGAGTCGCGCTGGGTCGTCTGCGCGCTCGCCCTGGCTCGACGGGCAACTGCCGCCCGCGAGCCGCTCGCCAGCTGGGTCGTCTGCGCGCTCGCCCTGGCTCGCCGGGCAACGGCCGCCCGCGAGCCGCTCGCCAGCTTGGTCGTCTGCGCGCTCGCCCTGGCTCGACGGGCAACGGCCGCCCGCGAGCCGCTCGCCAGCGCTGGGGGTTCAGCCCGCCAGCTCGCGCACGGCCTTCACGCCCTCGCGGAACGCCGCCTCGTTGAGGGGAATGAGGTCGCCCTTGTGCTTGAGGCTGCGCCCGAGCTCGCCGAGGAACGAGCGCTCGTCGAGCAGCTTCGCCGCCTCCTGCAGCGCGCCGAGGGCGACGACGTTCTTCACCACCACGCTGCCCAGCCGCTGGGCGATGGTCGCGCACGGCACCGGGTAGACCTTCACGCCCTGGGCCACCGTGGGGGGCTTCGTGATCATGCTCGAGTCGTAGATCACGATGCCGCCGGGCTTCACCGACGCGGCGAACTTGTCGAGGCTCGGCGCGTTGAAGGCCACCAGCACGTGAGGGTGGGGCGCGGAGGGCGACAGCACCTCCTCCTTCGCGAGGTGCACGTCGGCGTACGAGGTGCCGCCGCGGGACTCGGGCCCGTAGCTGGGGATGTGCGTCGAGTCGAAGCCCTCGCTGATGGCGGTCCGGGTGAGGAGCATCGCCACCGTCTGCGCGCCGTCTCCGCCGGAGCCCGCCAGCTTCACCGAGACGTCGATCGGGTCGAGGTGCGCCGGGAACTTCGTGCAGAAGCGCTGCACCGGCTCGCGCTGCGCCTCGATCACCTCGAGCACCTTCTCGGGGTCGAAGCTGGGCTGGCCGGGGTCGAACCAGGGCTCGCTCGTCTCGTCCTTCACGACGCCGAGCGGGTAGACCTTCGCCAGCACGTCGCGCACGTGCTCTTCGGACTGCTGCGGCGAGAGGCCCCAGTGCGTCGGGCACTCGGCGAGGATCTCGACGAACGAGAACCCGCGCCCCTCGACCTGCAGCTGCAGCGCCTTCTTGATGGCGGTCTTCGCCCGCTTGCGCTCCTTCTGGCTGAACAGCGCGCACCGCTCGACGTAGGTGGCGCCGTCGAGGCGCGCGATCACCTCGGCCACGTGCATCGGCGGGCCCTGCATGCGGTTGCGGCCTTCGGGCGTGGTGGTGGACCACTGGCCCATGAGCGTCGTCGGGGCCATCTGCCCGCCCGTCATGCCGTAGATCGCGTTGTTGATGAACACGACGCTGATGGGAATGCCCAGCTGCGCCGAGTGCATGATCTCGGCGAGGCCGATCGACGCGAGATCGCCGTCTCCCTGGTAGCTGACGACGATGGACTTCGGGTTGGCGAACTTGTGGCCGAGCGCGACGGCCGGCGCGCGCCCGTGGGCCGCCTGCGTGTTGCCGGTGTCGAAGTAGTAGAAGAGGAACACCGCGCAGCCGACGGGCGACACCATGATGGTGCGGTCCTCGACGCCGAGCTCGACGAGCGCCTCCGCGACGTACTTGTGCGCCAGCCCGTGGCCGCAGCCGGGGCAGTAGTGGGTGGTGGCGCCCTTGAGGCCCTTGCCGTGCGCGTGCCGATCGAAGTGCTCGAAGAAGGCCGAGCCCTGCCGTGCCGGGGTGCTCATTGCGTCACCTCCGTGACGTTGCGGACGACGTCGTAGATCTCCTGATCGGTCGGCAGGATGCCGCCCTGGTGCCGCAGGTGGTGGAGCTCCACGTCCCACTCCTTCGCGTGGTGCAGCGCGAGCCGCAGCTCGTCCTCGAGCTGTCCGTTGCTCGCCTCGACGACGACGATGCGCTTCGCCGTCTTCAGCAGGGGCCTGAGCGCGTCGATGGGGAAGGGCCAGAGGCTGATCGGCTGGAAGAGGCCCGCGGGCCGGCCTTCACGGCGCAGTCGCTCCACCGCCGCCTTGGCCATGCGCGCCGGGGTGTTGCAGGCGAGCACGAGGGTGCGCGCGCCGTCGAGCCGGTACCCGGTGGAGCGCTGCTCGGCCTTCTGCATCTCGACGTACTTCGCCGAGAGCAGCTCGTTGTGTTTCTCGAGGTCGACCCAGTCCTGGAAGATGCTCGAGTTGAGGTTGCCGCGGTGGGCGGCGTCGCCCCAGACGGCCCAGTCCGGCAGGCCGGGATCGATGAGGTGATCGGGCAGCGTGACGCGGCCGGTGATCTGCCCGAGGTAGCCGTCGGCGGCGATGATCACCGGGTTGCGGTACTTGAAGGAGAGCGCGAAGGCCTCGAAGGTGAGATCGAGCATCTCCTGCGGAGACGTCGGCGCGAGGACGATCGCGTGCGTGTTGCCGTGGCCGAGGCCGCGGCACATGAGCTTGATGTCGCTCTGCTCGGGGCCGATGTAGCCGAGGCCGGGGCCGGGCCGCATGACGTTGACGAAGACGGACGGCAGCTGGGTGCCGATGAGGTAGCTGATGCCCTCGAGCATGAGGCTGAAGCCCGGCGAGCTGGTGAAGGTCATCGTCGGCAGGCCGGCGCCGCCGGTGCCGTACATGTGGTTGACGGTGGCGACCTCGCTGCAGGCCTGCAGGAAGACGCCGTGCAGCTTCGGGAGCAGCTTCGCCATCAGCTCCGCGCCCTCGGTGGACGGGGTGATGGGGTAGCCGTACACGTGCCGGCAGCCGGCGAGGATGGCGCCGATGGCGGCGGCGTAGTTGCCCTTGAGCACCATCGGCTCGACCTTCGGCAGGGCGAGCTCCTTGCGGGGAATGGTGGCGGGCGCCGGGCGGCGCGGCTGTTCGCCGTAGAGGTGCTCCGGGTGCTCGAGCTCGTACAGCTCGGTGCCGAGGCCGTACGGCTCCGGGCAGGCCGAGATGCAGAGCGTGCAGTTGTTACAGATGCCCCGGTCGATGTGCACCGGCATCAGGCCCGAGGTCTGGTTGATCTCGGTGCCCAGGGTGATGGCGTGCTTCGGGCAGGCTTCGATGCATCGGCCGCAGCCCTTGCAGAGGGGCTCGGTGACGACGACCTCGGGTCGTGGTGTGGCCATGGCGCGTCCTTTCCAGGCGCGCGGACGATACCGAACGGCCCGAGACGCACGAGGGGAGGGGATGGCGGTGCAGCGCCGTGGCTTCTCGGAGCCTGAAGCCGGCCTCGCTCAGGAGGCCGAGCGCTTGATCTCGAACAGGCCGTGCGGCCGTTTCGCACGCATCATCTCGAGCCCGACCGGCCCCAGCGCGGGTGCGTCAGCGCGTCCGCCGGTCGGGCTGAGGCGTTGAATCGCTGCCTCAGAATGTCTACGCTGTCGTCGTGTCCATCGCGCTCTGGCCCATCGTCGCTCGAACACAATTGGTCCAGGTCTTCCGCCCGGGAGAGCCGCCGGAGGCCGAGGCTCCGTATCGGACCCTGCGGTCCCACGGTTGGGCGACCGCCGGGGTGAGCGTCGTCACCCGCAATGCCGGTCGTGCGACGGGCCGGTTCACGCTCTTCAGCGTGCTGAACGTCGCCGCGGCCCGTTCGGCGCGGGTGGGCGATGCGCGGTCGGCGCGCGCGTTCGCGAGGGCGGCCGAGCGCCTGGAGCGGGGAGCCGGCTTCACGCGGTTGAAGGAGTTGTTGAAGGGCAGGTCCCTCACCACGGTCACGGAGACGGTGAGGGGCGGCGTCACGGACACGGGGCTCGAGCTGGCCAACGCCATCAGAGACGTCGCTCGAGAGACGCGGTCCCTCGGGCCCAGCCCACAGCTGGGCACGGACCTCGCGGTCGTCGCTGGCCGCATCGCCGAGACTCACCCCGACGCGCTGGTGCTCGAGAGTGAGACGGGCTCGAGGATGCTCGTCCCCCGATGGCTCGCGAAGGGGACAGGCCGGCAGGCAGTCGGAGAGGCCCTCGCGCTGATGACGGATCGACTGGATGACACGCAGGTCGTGGTGACGGCAGTCGCGGCGATCGATCTCGCACGCGAGAAGCGGCGCCAGCCCGGGCCTTTCGGTCGCGCCGCTCCCGTCCGCGCGCTCCGGCCTGCCGATGTTCGGCTGCTCTCGCGAACACCCGCGCCGCTCGAGGTCCTCGTGCCGGTCGTCATCGACGCATGAGCTCGGCTCCGTGGCTCGTACGCCTGGCGCGCGCCACGCGCAGGGACCGTCTGCTGCTGGCCGGCTTCGTGTGCGCCGATCCGCTGGTCCCGTGGCAGGTCGAGGTCGAGTCGTTCGTTCGCGAGCAGTTGTTCGACTGGCGCTTCGACCCACACGCAAGGGGACAGGACCCACGGTTGCTGCTCGTCTTCGAGCGCAGGAGCCGCACCCTCGTCGGGGTCGCAGCCCATGAGCGCATCACGCTCGTCGCAAGAACGACCTTCATTCCCGCGACCCAGCTCGAGGTCATCGCCGTCGCGCATGTCTGGCAGGGGCGCAGGTTCAAGAGCGGCGTGCGGGCGAGCGACGTCGTGATGAGCGCGGTGCTGTCCGATGTTCGTGCTCGAGTCCCACCACGGGATGCGCGCGTGCTGGCTGTCGTCCACGAGGAGAACGTGCGGAGTATCGAGCTCTGCCGTCGGCACGGCTTCGTCGAAGAGCTGAGCCGGCCGGTGGATCTGCCTCAGTATCGTCGCCTCATCACGAGGCACGTCGGCACGAGACGCGGCCGGTGAACGCCCAGGATTCGTGCAACCTCGCCGGAGCCGGTTCAAGATGACGGTTGGATGGAGTGACCGGCCGGCGGCCGGCGTGAGGCAAACCTCAGGGATCCGGAGCGCTGCCGCCAAGCGACCTCGGCACCACCTCCGGGTTCTCGTCGCAATTCGGCTCCATGAGCTCGGAGTAGAGTGCACCCATTGCGCGCCCAACAGCCAGCCGCCACCTCTGGGCTTCCTGCGGGGTCGCCTCTCTCTCAATGCAGGCGAGGGCAGACATCAGCTGGTCGCCCCAGGCGCTGACCGCTGCCAGGCCTCCTGTCGCAACGCGGCTGTACAGGCTCTCAGAACCGGTCGAGCGACCCCAGGTTCAGGCTCACTGCCCCTCGACGAAGCTCTTCAGGCGCTTGCTCCGCGACGGGTGCCGCAGCTTCCTGAGCGCCTTCGCCTCGATCTGCCGGATCCGCTCGCGCGTCACCTCGAAGTCCTGACCGACCTCCTCGAGGGTGTGATCGCTCTTCTCGCCGATGCCGAAGCGCATGCGCAGCACCTTCTCTTCGCGCGGCGTGAGCGTCGCGAGCACCTTCCGCGTCTGCTCGGCGAGGTTCATGTTGATCACCGCGTCGTCGGGCTTCACGAGGGCCTTGTCCTCGATGAAGTCGCCGAGGTGGCTGTCCTCTTCCTCGCCGATGGGCGTCTCGAGCGAGATGGGCTCCTTGGCGATCTTGAGGACCTTGCGGACCTTGTCGAGCGGCAGCTCCATCTTCTCGGCGATCTCTTCCGGCGTCGGCTCGCGGCCGATCTCCTGCACCAGGTACCGGCTGGTGCGGATCAGCTTGTTGATCGTCTCGATCATGTGCACCGGGATGCGGATGGTGCGCGCCTGATCGGCGATCGCGCGGGTGATGGCCTGGCGGATCCACCACGTGGCGTAGGTCGAGAACTTGTAGCCGCGCTTGTACTCGAACTTGTCGACCGCCTTCATGAGGCCGATGTTCCCCTCCTGGATCAGGTCGAGGAACTGCAGGCCGCGGTTCGTGTACTTCTTCGCGATCGACACCACGAGGCGCAGGTTGGCCTCGACGAGCTCGCTCTTCGCGCGCTCGGCCCGGCGCTCACCGAGGCGAATCGCGTCGTGCTTCTTGCGCAGCGTCTCGATGTCCATGCCCGCGTCTTCTTCGACCTTCTTGATGCGCCGCAGGGCGGTGCGCACGTCGCGATCGAGGGCCTCGACCAGCTCGTCGGTGCTGTTGAGCCGCCGCGCGAGCCGCTTGAGCGCCTGCGGGTTGCCGGTGGACTCCTTGAGCCACACCTTCAGCTCGTTCAGCGGCACGCCGTACTGGCGCTCGATGTCGCGCAGCTCGTCGTCGGAGCGGTTGACGAGATCGATCATGTCCGAGACGTGCTTCACGACCCGGTCGATCATCTTCTTCGACAGGCGCATCTCCTCGAGCGCCTCCATCAGCTTCTCGCGCAGCTCGACGACCTCCTGCTTCATCTCCTTGCGCTTGACCTCGGAGATCTTCTTCCGTCCGGCGAGATCCTCCTCGACGTCCTCGAGGTCCTTGTAGACCTTCTTGAACTTGTCGATCTGCTTGTTGATCGTCTCGATGCGGTTGAGCTCGGCCGCGTTGAGCTGGAGCTCCTTCGGCTGGCCCGGCACGGCGCCCTCGGCGCCCTCAGCGCCCTCGACGACCTCGGCCTCCTCGAACGTCTCCTCTTCCTCCTCGCGGGCGGGCTCCTCGGGCGCGTCCTTCAGCACCTCGCGGATGCGCAGCTTCCCTGCCTTGAGGCGGGGGCCGATCTCCATCACCTCGAGCACCGCGACCTTGCAGTCGAGCAGCGCGCGCATGACTTCCTTCTCGCCGTCCTCGATGCGCTTGGCGATCTCGACCTCGCCCTCGCGCGTGAGCAGCGAGACCGAGCCCATCTTGCGCAGGTAGAGGCGCACCGGGTCGTTCGACTTGGCCCCGGGCTCGTCGGCGATCTTCGGAGCCTCTTCCTCCTCCTCCTCGGCCTCCTCCTCCTTCTTCTTCTCCTGCTCCTCCTCGGCCGCGACGGTGGGCTTGACCTCGGTGGTGTCGACCGACTTCTGCGCGTCGACGACCTCGATCTCGTTGTCGCCGAACATCGACATCACGTCGTCGATCTGATCGGACGAGACCACGTCGGCGGGCAGCGCGTCGTTCACCTCGTCGTAGGTAAGGAAGCCCTTCTGCTTGCCGGCCTCGATGAGGTCCTTGACCTCCTTGCGCTCGGTGACCGGCTCCTCTTCAGACTCCTCCTTCTGCGCGTCCGGATCGACCTCGGCGTCGAGCATCGCCTCTTCGGCGAGCTCCTCGACCTCGCTGCCCTCGACCTCGTGTGAGCCCTTGTGACCCTTGGCCTTCAGCAGCTTCGCCCGGGCCAGCGCGGTGGTGTCTACCTGAGGGCCGGTGGCCGTCGCGCCAGCGGGCTTCGCGCCCTTCGCCAGCGCCTTCTTGTCGGCCTTCTCGTCCTTCGCCGCGAGCTTCTTCTTCTTGTCCTTCTCGTCCTTCTTCTTCTTCTCAGCGGCGCGGGCGGTCTTGTTCGGCATGTCGGACACCTGGACGGGGTGAGGAAACCTGCTCAAAGGCCCGGCCCATACCCCAAAGACCGGACACAATTCAAATTCCTACGCACTTTTATGAGGCCACTGTCAACCGGGCGCCCCGGGCCTCTCCCGGACAACGCCGGGCCCTCTACTTCTGTGACAGCAGCCGGCGCTGCAGGTCGAGCAGCTGGCCCCGCTGTTGGAGCAGGTTGCGGGCCTCGTCGGTCAGCTCGGACGCCCCCGGCGTGTGGGCGGTTTCCTTCGCGATCCGATCGAGCTGCTCCTTGATGGCCCCGAGCTTGATCTTCCTGCACACCTTCTCGAAGTTGGTCTCGAGCAGGCTCTCGTCGAACCTGAGCTGATCCCGGCCCTGTTGGAGGGCCGCCTTCACCACCTCCGACGCCTCGAACTGCACGTCTTCCGGGCTGGACCCTGACTGCAGCTTCGCCACCAGCGTGCGCACGCCCAGGTGCTTGAGCTCGTCGAAGCACCGGTGCTCGTCCTTCGACAGCAGCCGGCGGTCCTTGATCACGAAGGCCGCGTAGAGGGCCTCCATCGGATCGGGCCGGGGCTCGTTGGACTGGGGCTTGGGCGCTGCCCGGACGGGCTGGGGGTTCCGGCTCTTGAGCGCGGCCTCGAGCTCGCTGGCGGGAATGCCGAAGTGCTTCGACATCGCCCCGAAGAAGGCGCTGCGCACCAGCCCCACCGGGAGCTGAGCAGTGACGGCCTTGAGCCGATCGAGCGCGCTCATCTTCTCTTCGAAGGACGCGCCGGGCCCTCCGGGCAGCATGGAGTGGAACAGGTGCTCGGTCAGCGGCCGCGCCTTCGCGACGAGCTGCTGCACGGCCTCGGCGCCGGCCTTGCGGGCGAAGGTGTCGGGGTCTTCGCCCTCGGGCAGCATCGCCACGCGCGACGACTGGCCCGCCGCGAGGATCGGTCCGGCGAGGCGCTCCACGGCCTTGCGACCGGCCTCGTCACCGTCGAGCAACAGCACCAGCTCTTTCGCCTCGAGCCGCTGCAGCAGCGCCATGTGCCCCGGCGTCAGCGCGGTCGAGCAGAGGGCCACCGCGTGCTTCACGCCGGCCTGGTGCAGGCCGATGGCGTCGAAGTAGCCCTCGCAGAGCACCGCCGACTTCTTCTTGCGGATCTCGTCGCGCGCCTGGTCGGTCGCGTAGAGCACCTCGGACTTGTTGTAAAGCCGCGACTCCTTCGAGTTGAGGTACTTCGGTCCGTCGTCGCCCTCGAGCAGGCGGCCGCCGAAGGCGATCGTGCGGCCCTCCGGTGAGCGGATGGGGATCATCACGCGCCCGCGGAACATGTCGTAGAAGCCGTCACCCTTGCTGCGCGGCGAGACGAGGCCCGCCTTCTCGCCGAAGGTGAGCAGCCCCTGCTCTCGCAGGCGGTCGGCGAGATCGGTCCACGCGATCGGCGCCCAGCCCAGGCCGAACGCGCGCATCAGCTCGTCGGTCAACCCGCGGCTGCGAAGGTACTCGCGCGCGTGGTGGCCGATGGCGGGATCCCACAGGCGCTGCTGGAAGTGCTGGGCGGCGAAGTCGGTCGCGTCCTTGAGCTGCTGCTTCTCGCGCATCGCAGGGTCGACCGCGCCCTCGAGATCGATGCCGAGCTCTTTGGCGAGGTCGCGCACCGTGTCGAGGAACGGCTTGCCGAGCAGGCGCTGCACGAAGCTGATCGCGTCACCGCCGGCCTGGCAGCCGAAGCACTTGAAGCGGCGCGTGTCGGCCCAGACGTAGAAGCTGGGCGACTTCTCCTGGTGGAAGGGGCACAGGCCCTTGTAGCTGCGCCCGGACTTCTTCAGCTCGACGCCATGCCGCTGCACCAGCGCGACCATGTCCACGCGCTCGCGGATCTCGTCGATCTTGTGCTCCGGGATCAGCAAACGAACTCCTGCGGCTGCGGCGGCGAGGGTAACGACGAACGAGCGGGCCGGCGCTTCGAGCCACCGGCCCGAACGGTTGGCCCGCCGCTCACGCCAGCCGCGCGAGCTGCGCCTTCACCTCTTCGCTGATCGCCTTGCCCTCGGCCTGGCCCTTGAGCTTCGCCGAGGCGATCTTCATGACGGCGCCGAGATCCTTGATGGTCTTCGCGCCCGCCTCGAGGATGCAGCCCTTGACGGCCTCGGTCAGCTGCGACGCGTCGAGCTGCGCGGGCAGGTAGGTCTGCAGCACCGCGATCTCCTTCTCTTCCTTCTCGGCGAGCTCGGGGCGGCCGGCGGCCTTGAACTCGGAGGCCGAGTCGCGGCGCTGCTTCACGAGGGTGGTGATCACCCCGATGACGCCAGCGTCGTCGAGCACGTGCTTCTCCCCCTCGACCTCCTTGTACTTGATGGCGCTCTTCAGCATGCGCAGCACCGACAGCTTCAGTTCGTCCTTCGCGCGCATCGCGTCCTTGAGCTCGGCGTCGAGGCGCTCCTTCAGCGTGGCCATGGGGTTCTCCTGGTGGGTGCTTCAACGAAAGAGAGGTTGGCAACTGCAAGGTCGCCAACCTCCTTCGACTTCCTGACAGGTCAGCCGACGTCGGAAACCCGTGCCGGCCGGCGTGTCATTGAGGGGTGCTTCAGGCGCCCTTGCGGAACTTCTTCACCGCGCGCTTCTTGGCAGCCATCATCTTCTTCTTCTTCTTCACCGATGGCTTCTCGTAGTGCTCGCGCTTGCGGATCTCGGAGAGGATACCGGCCTTCTCCGTCGCCTTCTTGAAGCGCTTGAGCGCGCCCTCGATGGACTCGCCGTCCTTGACACGAATCGTCGTCATCTGAGCCTGTCACCTCCTTCGGTCTCCACCCGTGAGGCGGAGCGTCTGGTGCTTCGAAACGACGCGGCTCGTGGCACAGTCCGTCTCGAAAGGCAACGAGATGACCGCATTCGACGCTGATCGGGCGAAGGGGACGAAGCGCGAGGTGTACGCCGAGCTGCACCGGCAGGCGCAGGGGCTGTTCGAGGGCGAGCGCGACGTGATCGCGAACACGGCGAACCTCTCGGCGCTGCTGTTCTTCCACCTGCCGCGGCTCAACTGGGCCGGCGTCTACTTCCTGAAGGGCGGCGAGCTGGTGCTGGGGCCGTTCCAGGGCAAGCCGGCCTGCGTGCGCATCGGGGTGGGGAAGGGCGTGTGCGGCACGGCGGCGGCGAAGCAGGCGTCGGTGCTGGTGCCCGACGTACACGCCTTCCCCGGGCACATCGCGTGTGACCCGGCGTCGAACAGCGAGCTCGTGGTGCCGCTCGTGCGCGGGGGCCGGGTGCTGGGGGTGATCGATCTCGACAGCCCCGAGAAGGGCCGCTTCGACGCGGACGATCAGCAGGGCGTCGAGGCGCTCGCGGCGGTGCTCGTCGCGGCCTGCGACTGGTAGCGCTACGACATCGCCTCGTGCTCGTCGGTCGAGATCTCCTCGTCGGCCGTCGAGCCCAGCTCGGGGGCCTGCGCGGTCGCGAGGTGTGACTTGAGCCGATCGGGCAGCACGCTGTCCCACGCGCCGAGGAGCGGCCGGCCGAGCTGGTTGAGCGCCACCACCATCAGCTCAGCGACCGCGTTCCGCACCAGCGTCGCCGCCTCGGGCGAGTCGCGCTCCTCCACGTACGCCACCAGCGCGCTCACCTCGGACAACACCTGCTGCAGGGTCGAAGACACCTGCGTCGCGGTCTCCTTGTTGAGCGGCGCGAACGAGACTTCGTCAGCCATGGACCGCAGTCTCGCATGGGTCGGGCTGCGTCGGAACCGTCTGCGGTCCGCCCACGGTCACGGGTGGTAGTAGCAGTCGACGACGGCGGTGCCGAGCATGTCTCGCAGCGGCACGTTCGCGCCCACCACCAGCCCCGCGCCGGTGACGAGCAGCCCGCCCTTCGCGTCATGGGGCGCGACGATCGCCATCTGCCGGGTCTTGAGATCGCGCGGGATCACCACCACCAGCATGCCCTTGTTCGCGTAGTTCGCGGCCTCGGTCTCGGCGATCTTGAGCCAGCCGCGCAGCGGCCCTTCGTGCCTGAGCCAGTCCAGCGTCTGCACCAGCGTCAGCTCACGCGCGCCCGAGAAGTGAGGGATCTCACACCCCATCGCCTTGCTCACGTCCCAGACGTAGATGTGCCCGCGCGGCTTGCCCGGGGCGTCTTCGTCGTAGCGGTCGTTGAAGCCGATCGCGAACTGCTTGTACGCCTGCTCGTACGACTCCTTCGTGCGCTTGCCCTCCTTGCTGGTGAAGGGCGCCTTCAGCGCGCGCCAGGTCTCGCGGCCGAGGCACTCGGGCAGCGGGCTCGAGCCGTCAGGGTTGTAGTCGGGGTCGATCCACGCCTCTTCCTCCGCGGCCTTCATCGTGCCTGGATCAGTGGGCGTCGCGATGTAGCTCGCGCGCCGGCGCTGGGCTCCCCAGGACGCGAACGCGTCGTTGTTCTGGATCTTCTGGACCTCGGTGAGCCGGGCGGGCTGCGTCACCTCATTCGAGCCCCAGGGGTTCGCCGGGCCGCCGGGGATCTCGACGGGGCCGGTGATCTCGCCCGTCGCCGTGCGCTTCGGCCCGACCTGCGGCAGCCCCTGCGCTGACTTCCCGGTGACCTGTGGCAGGCCCTGCGAGGACTTGCTCGTCACCGGCGGCAGCGACGACTTGCTCGCGCCGACGGGCGGCAGGTTCTGCTTGCTCGCGCCAACGGGGGGCAGGCCCTGTTTGCTCGCGCCGACCTGCGGCAGCCCCTGCGCCGACTTGCCCGCCTGCGCAGGGATCTGGCCGGTGGGCGACTTCCCGCCGGGAGCGGCAGGCTTGCCCTTCTGCTCTTTGGGGGGCGGCTGCGACATGAGCGAGCTCGACTGTAGCGCGCCTGAGGCCCGGCGTTGATCAGCAACGACACGGATCCACTCGGGCGCGCGCCGGGGCCTGACCGAAATTTTGCCGACGTGTGGGCGCCATGGTCACATCATCAGGCCTGTAGCGAACCGCATGCTGATCCGCCCGCTCCTGATCATCTGCCTGTCGGCGTTCCCAGCGTGGAGCGCGAAGCCGTCTGCGGACGAGGCGTACGAGGCCGCGAAGGCCGAGTACCAGAAGCTCAAGAAGGACGAGAAGCGACGCTCGTTGCGGCACCACTGGCTGAACGTCGCGCGCCGCTTCGATGTCGTCGCCACGAAGTTCCCGAAGAGCGAGCGGGCGCCCGAGGCGCTCTTCATGTCGGGCCAGTTGTTCTCGGATCTCTCCCGGCTCTCCCAGAACCCCGAGGATCTCGTCTCGTCGGAGCGCTCGTGGCGCAAGCTCGTCGACGGCTGGCCGAAGCACCGCCTCACGGACGACGCGGCGCTCGGGCTCGCCCGGCTGCTGGCCGATCGGCGCCAGGACGCGAAGGGCGCACGGCGGGTGCTGGAGGAGAACGTCGGCCAGGCGAACGACAAGAAGAAGGACATGCAGAAGCTGCTCGCGTCGCTGCCCGAGCCGAAGAAGGAGCAGCCGAAGAAGGAGCGCTCCGCGAAGGTGGAGCCTCCAGCGAGGGAGGCCGTCGTGAAGGCGGCGCTCCCCGTCGAGCGGCCGCCGGTGAAGCCGCAGCCCGGCCACGTCACCGTCGAAGACGAGCCCGAGCCCGCCGAGGTGAAGCAGGAGGCGGCGAAGAAGGTCTCGACGCTCGCCGAGGCGCTGCGACGGCTGCGCGAGGAGCCGGTGGCGTTGCCGAACCCGGAGCATGAGGAGCCGGTCGCGCAGGGGCGTCGCACCCCCGTCGCGCTGCGCCCCGCCGAGGATCAGCCGGTGGCCGAGGCGCCGCCCGCCGACGCGGCCGTCGAACCATCGGAGTCGTCGGCGATGGCGGCCCTGCAGGAGCGGCTGCGCGATGTCCGCGTCGGAGCGCGCAAGCCCGACCCTGCCGCCCGGAGCCGGTTCGCCGCGCTCGCGAAGCACCAGCAAGCCGACGAGCTGTCGCTGGCGCAGCAGCTGGGCCTCAAGGTGAAGCGGGTGATCATCGATGCCGGCCATGGCGGGCACGACACCGGGGCCATCGGCCCGTCGGGAGTGCGCGAGAAGGACGTCGCGCTGGCCGTGGTGTTGAAGCTGAAGGCCAGGCTCGAGGCGCAGGGGCTCGAGGTGGTGCTCACCCGCGGCGACGACACCTTCATCGCCCTCGAGGAGCGCACGCGCATCGCGAACCGGGAGCACGGCGATCTCTTCATCTCAATCCACTGCAACGCCGCGCCCTCGAAGTCGCTGCGCGGGGTCGAGACGTACACGCTCAACACCTCGAGCAACCGCTACTCCGTGCGGCTCGCGGCGCGGGAGAACGCCACCACCGAGCGGGGCATCAACGATCTCCAGTACATCCTCGCCGACCTCGCGACGAAGGCGAACACGGGCGAGTCGCAACGCCTCGCTGACCGGGTGCAGCGGTCGATCGTGCGCGGGCTGACGAAGGACTACAAAGGCGTCAGGGACCTCGGCACCAAGGAGGCCCTCTTCGTGGTGCTGCTGGGCGCGAAGATGCCCTCGATCCTCGTCGAGACGAGCTTCCTCTCGAACCCGGAGGATGAGCAGCGGCTCGCGAGCGAGGAGTACCAGGAGTCGCTGGCCGAGCACATCGCCGAGGCCGTCGACGGCTTCCTCGAAGAGCGCAACAAGGTGGCGCAGATCGACTGAGCGCTGCCCCGTGTGAGACGGAGGCGTGAGTGAGGGCGGAGACGACGAGGCGACGTCACTGCGTGAATTGCAGCCGAGGAGCGCAGGCCGAACGAAGCCGGAGTCGAACCTGAGACCCGTGACGGAGGCGTGAGTGAGGGCGGAGACGACGAGGCCGAGGTACTCGTGACGGTGCGCGCGCTCGCGGTGTTGCTGCTCCTCGGACAGGCCGAGCCAACCGTCTACGAGTACGAGGCGCCGAAGGGCTACCTGCGCTTCACCACGGACCGGGACTCGATTCCGCGAGGTGCGCCGTGGCGGGTCTTCAAGCAAGGCACGAGCGCTGATGCTGGCAGCTCCGATGGGGGCAGCTCGGCTGACGCCGGGGTTCCAGGCCGCCCACGCAAGCGGTGAGGGTCGACGAGCCCGGGAGTTGGTTCTTTTCAGCGGCCGTCGCTGGTGCTTGAAGCCCGGCGCGTGAAGCGGGTTCGTGCGCTCGAGGCGGTCTTCTTCGCGACGGGGTTCGCGGGCCTGCTGCTGCAGGTGGTGTGGCAGCGGGTGATCTCACTGCACGCCGGGGTCGATCTCGTCGCCAGCACCACGGTGGTGGCCGCGTTCATGGGCGGGCTGGGGCTCGGCAACCTGCTGGGCGGCGTGATCGCCGATCGCGTCAGCCCTCGCGCGACGCTGGCCTGGTACGCCGCGTCGGTGGCCGTCATCGGCGTCTATGGCCTCCTCAGTCCCTGGCTGCTCTATGACGGCTATCGCGCGGTCGCGCCGTCGCTGGGCGGGGTCGGCGGCGCCTTCGCCTTCAACCTCCTCGTGCTGGTGGTGCCCACGACGCTGATGGGCGTCTCGCTGCCGCTCCTGGGGCGCGGCGTGGTGTCGTCGATCTCGGACGCGGCGCACCGCCTCAGCCGGCTCTACGCCATCAACACCTTCGGTGCGGGGGTAGGCGCGGCGGCGTCGGGCTGGTTCCTGCTCGGCACGATCGGCTTCGTGGCGAGCATTCGCCTGGCGTCGGCCCTGTACCTGCTCGCGGCGGTGGCCGCGTTCGTGCTGTACCGCCAGGCGACCGACGTCGAGAGCGCGGCGCGCCCCGCTCCGGCCGCGGGGCCTGATCCCGCCGTGCGCTGGTATGTCGCGTACGGGATCACCGGCGCGGTGGCGCTCGGCCTCGAGGTCGTCTTCCTGCGCCTCGTGGACGCGGTGATGCGCTCGAACGCGTACACTTTCGCCCACGTGCTGACGCTCTACCTGGGGTGCTTCGCGGTCGGCTCGGCGGTGGGCGCACGCCTGGTCTCGAGGGTGGCGCGCCCCGGCCGGGCGTTTCTCCTGGTGCAGCTCGGCATCGGCGCGACGGCGCTGCTCGGCCTGCTGGCGCTGGTGCACATGCCCGTCCCAGCGGTGCGGGGCATGTTCGAGAGCTACTTCGGGAGCGACGGCTACCTCACGACCGGCCCCTCGATGCCCGAGACCGGGCGCGCGGCCGCCAAGTTCGCGTTCGTCTTTCTGCTCGGGCCGCTCACCATCATGGGCCTGCCGGTCGCCCTCATGGGCGTGGCGTACCCCTTCGTTCAAGCCGAGGTGAGCCGCGAGCTGTCGCGCCTCGGGCGTGGCACGGGACGGCTGCTCTTCGCCAACATCATCGGCAACGTCGCCGGCACCCTGGTGGTGTCGTTCTTCCTCCTCGACGCGCTCGGGAGCGCCGGCACGTTGAGGCTCCTCGCGCTGATCTGCGTCGCGCTCGGCCTCGTCGGGCTTGGCACTGGCTGGAAGGTCGAGCCCCGGCCGTCTCCCGCTTGGCTCGGCGCCGCCGTCGCCGCCGTGCTGGCCGTCGCGGTGTTCCCGTCGAACGAGCGCCTGTGGGCCTTCTTCCACTCGGCGAAGCAGAGCGACTTCGTGCTCGTCGAAGAGCGCTCGTGCGTGAACGCGTGGGTGACGAAGGAGCAGGGCGAGCAGGTGCTCTACCTCAACGCCACGAGCCAGAACGGCTGGCCCTACGACGACTTCCACGTGGTGATCGGCATCGTGCCCTCGCTCGTGCACCCGGGGCCGAGGCGCGCGCTCGCGGTGGGCCTGGGCGCCGGCAGCACCGCCTGGGGGCTCCTCCAGGACGAGCGGCTGACGAGCGTGGCCTGCGTCGAGATCTGTGGTGGAGAGATCGACCTCATCCGCCACCTCGCGGACAAGCGCGACTCGAAGGAGAGCCGGGCGTTGCTCGAGGACCCGCGCTCGTCGCTGATCGTCGCCGACGGTCGCAAGCGGCTGCTCGAGGCCGACGCCCCGTACGACGTGATCACCGTGGACGCGATGCGCTCGAACGGCGCGTCGGCAGGGAACGTCTACAGCCGGGAGTTCTACGAGCTGGTGTCGTCGCGGCTGGCGCCAGACGGGCTCTTCTCGCAGTGGGTGCCCACGGCCCGGACCCTCACCACCGTGAAGCAGATCTTCCCCTACGTGATCGTCATGGAGGTGCCCGGGGGCCGCGGTGAGTTCCTGCTCGCGTCGAAGCAGCCCATCCCCTTCGAGCGCGAGGTGTTGCGCGGCCGGCTCGAAGCGCGCGTGCAGGTCTTCTCCGAGACACAGCGGCAGTCGGTGCTGCAGTTCGTGACGCTGGTGGCGCCGCGGGTCGAGCGGAACGGCGAGCCCGCGAAGGTGGTGCTTCCCCACGAGGTGAACACCGACCTGTTCCCCCGCGACGAGTACTTCCTCAACGCGAACTGACGCGTCAGCGCACCTGGCCGGCGAGGCTCCAGATCGGCAGGTACATGCCGATCAGGAAGAGGGCGACCTGCGCCGCGAGCGTCGCCAGGGCGATCACCAGCGGCGCCCACTTCGGAGCCGCCGTCGATGACACCGCCACCGCGACGAAGGAGCCCAGCGCGAGCGCGAGCGGCGCCCACGGTTGGAGGACGAGCATGGTGAGCCAGGGCAGGGCCGTCGCGAAGTCGGCGAACATCGCGCTGAAGGTCGGGCCGAGCTTGAAGGTGGCGAGCAGCGCCCAGGGTACGCCCAGCGCAGAGATCGCGAGCGCCGCACCCCTCACGGCTGCACGGACTTCAACACGCCGCCCCCCAGCGTCCCCAGCCACAGCGTCGTCTGCTGCGTCGCTCCGCTGCCGGTGACAAAGCCGTCGACCGCGGTGACGCGCCGCTGGCTGCCGGAGTCGATCAACCGCCACGACGAGCCGTCGAAGCGCATCATGAAGCCGAAGCGCACCGGCGGGTTCGTGTAGCCCACCATGTAGAGGTTATCGACCGACGTCCCCCACGAGGCGGTGGCGATGTCCATCGGGATGGGGAAGGACTCGAGCGCCGAGAGCGACGCGGTGTTCCAATAGACGCCGAAGCGCGCGTCTCCGTACGCCCAGGCTTCCCCGCCGCCGGGCGCGTAGAGCGTTCGCCACGGGCCGTGCTGGACCATCATCGACGTGCGCGGCACCCACTGCATGTTGACGCGCTGGGCGAGGTACTCGTCGCCGGCCACCCAGATCTCGTTCTGGCTCGGGCAGCTCACCGCGTAGGCGTCGCCCATGGCGTCGGTGAGCTGGGAGAAGGCCAGCTGGCTCGCCGTGCCGGTGTAGGCGGCCGCGTTGTCCCCCGCGCCGACCAGCAGGCTCCCGCACCACTTCAGATCGCGGATCGGCCCGGCGATGTTCACCGGCACCTGGCTCCACTGGGACTGGTCCCACCGGTAGACGGCGGACTGGGTCGAGACGATGACCTCCTGGCCTTCACGCGCGACGATGGCGAAGACCGGGTCGCTGAAGGGCTGCGGCGCCCCCAGCACTTCCCAGCCAGTCGGACCGACGTGCATGACGCGCCCTGTTCGGGTGGTGCAGGCGGGGTTCGCGCACTCGTTCACGCTGACGAAGACGTCGGACGGGGTGGCGGCGATGTCGGCCACGTCGCCGTAGAAGCCACGGCTGCGCTCGACGAACGACGCGCTCGCGGTGTTCCACTCCCACACCGCGCCGAAGGTGCCGACCACGTAGCCCGTCGTCGAGGTCAGCCCGCCCCCGAAGACGCCGCGCGGCTGCTGTGGCCCGCGCATCGTGAACTCCGCCCACGCGATCATGGGCGGGTTCATCCCTGCGTCGGGCGTCGGCCCGGGGCCCGCGTCGGGCACGCCCGCGTCCGGGTCGATTCCGCCGTCCAATTCGACTCCTGCGTCGGTCGTACCCGCGTCCGGGTCGATTCCGGCGTCCACCTCGACTCCCGCGTCGGTCGCGCCCGCGTCGGTCGCACCCGCGTCGGTCGCACCCGCGTCGGTCTGCAGCCCAGCGTCCGGCGGCACGCCTCCGTCAGCCGGAGGGGCGACGGTGCGCAGATCGTAGGCCACGATCAGCGCCTGGCCGCTGCGAGTCCCCGTCAGGAAGAGGCGGTGATCGAAGACGTCGGCGGCGGTGAACTGCGCGTTGACGAGCGCGGAGGGCAGGTTGGTCGCGCTCCAGGCGCCGTTGACGAAGTGCCACAGGCGCCCGCCGCCCACAGCCCACGACTCCCCCGTCGTGGTGTCGACGATCTTCCCGGTGGTGAGCAGCACCGCGAGCTCGCGGTCGTAGAGCGAGTCCCACACGCGCCGCGCTGGGTCGTAGCGGTAGATGCTGCCCAGCTCGTTCACCACCGAGAAGGCGCCCCGCCCGTCGCCGATGATCGACATCACCCGTCGCAGCGTCGGGTTGTTCTCTTCCACCCACGCCCGGTTCCGGTAGGCGATCAGGTTGTTGCCGGTGCCGGCCGCCATGCCGTGCGTGCCGTCGAACCAGATGGTGGTGAGCTCGGAGATGCTGTTGGTCTGAAACAGGCGCACGCGCGGAGCCATGGTGCCGCGGAACTCGATGGCGACGCCGGTCGAGCCGCTCACGCCGACGGCGATCGCGTTGGTGGGCGTCGTGCCCGCGACGGCCCTCAACGAGACGCCAGGAGACGAGAAGAGCCGCTGCCACTGGTCCGCAGCGCTGCGCGCGAGCACCGTGCCGTTCTCGCCGACGAAGATCGTGCCGAGGCCGCCCGGCGCCAGCCCTCCGCCCCACAGGTCGTTCCCCGTTGGAAAGGGGTTGTCGTGCGCGGCGGTCGCCGGCCCCGGCAGCGCGGGCTCGCGGATGACGGTGATCTTCGCCGTCGCCGACTTCATGCCCGCGGTCGCCGTCAGGGTCGCCTGCCCGGGGTCCAGCGCCGTGACGACGCCCATCGGGTCCACCCGGGCCACGCGCCCGGGCACGATCGTCCACGTCACCGGGGTCTCGATGGTGTCGCCCGAGGGCGCCACCACGCGCGCCGAGAACGTGCGCATCTCGCCCACGCGCATCGTCTCCATGTCGGGGCTCACCTCGAGCCGATCGATGTTGGGCACCGTCGGCGAGGTCACCCAGAACAGGCCGAGGCGATCCGTCGGCGCCTCCACCGCCTCGAAGGGCATCATGTTCGTGCGCGAGCCCGGCATGGGGTTCTGGAAAGACTCGTTGCCGAACTGGCGGCGCATGTCCCACGTGCCGGGGTCGACGCCCTTCACCAGCCGGTCCTTCTCCCACGTCAGGTAGATCTTCACCGGCGTCGCGAAGCGCAGGTTCGTCGGGCTGAAGCGGTAGCCGAAGCTGATGCGCTTGCGATCGGTGATGTCCGGCACGCCCGTGTCGATTCGGGTGATGAAGATGCTCGTCTCCATCGTCACCGCGCCGCGCGGCACGTCCATCGCGTAGCCGTTGCGGATGAAGAGCCCCCCCTCGGG
The DNA here is from genome assembly GCA_016793095.1 of Myxococcaceae bacterium. Taxonomy (GTDB): domain Bacteria; phylum Myxococcota; class Myxococcia; order Myxococcales; family Myxococcaceae; genus Xiheimicrobium. Next base: position 62,360 of record JAEUJQ010000083.1, read on the forward strand.
GCCGACCACGATGGAGTTGTCGTCGCCCCCGTCCGGCAGGTTCACCGGAGGTGGGCAAGCTGCCAGCAGCGCCGTCGCCAGCACCCCGAACAGGGAGGACGACCGTGAGATGACCTTCAAAGGTGGTGCTCCTTCGGCCCGGACCTCACGTCCCCATAGCCCACAACGGGACCTCGAAACAGCGTGCGTCGCGGAAAGGCGTGGTTAGAGGGAATGAGCGCTGGCGCGCTGTGTTGCCGGCCGTTGGAGACGTTCATGATCACCCGCCCCCTCGCCCTCTTCGTCCTGGCCTCCGCCGCGGTCGTCGCCGCCCAGCCCGTGACGCCGAAGGAGGTCCTGCTTCCCAGCCTCGCGCCCCTCGTCGAGTCCGTGAAGGGGGCGGTGGTGAACATCGACGTGCGCAAGGAGCTCAAGGGCGACGAGCTGCTGGGCCTTCCTTCGTCGCTGCGCCGGCGCGGAGGTGCGCCGCCGTCCACCCAGGGCACCGGCTCTGGAGTGATCATCGACTCGAAGGGCCTGGTGCTGACGAACAACCACGTCGTCGCCGATGCGCTGTCGATCCGCGTGCGCCTGGACGACGGCCGTGCCCTCGACGCGGAGACGCTGGGGCGCGACCCGCTCACCGATCTGGCCCTCCTCAAGATCAAGGGCAAGGTGGACAAGCTGCCCTCCGTCTCGCTGGGGGACTCCTCGCAGCTGCGCGTCGGGGACTGGGTGGTGGCCATCGGGAACCCGTTCGCGCTCGCCCACTCGGTCACCCTCGGCATCATCTCCGCCAAGGACCGCGACATCTCCGCCGGGCCCTACGATCAGTTCCTGCAGACCGACGCGGCGATCAACCCCGGGAACTCCGGCGGCCCGCTCTTCAACCTGAAGGGCGAGGTGGTCGGCATCAACACGGCCATCAACGCGGCCGCGAACAGCATCGGCTTCGCGGTGCCGTCGAACCTGGCGAAGGCGCTGGCGCCGCAGCTCGAGGCGAAGGGCTTCGTGGTGCGCGGGTGGTTGGGCATCGCGCCGCAAGATGTGTCGGGACCGCTCGCGCGCGCGCTCAACGTGCCCGGTGGGGAGGGCGCGCTGGTGATCAGCGTGAACGAGGGGGGGCCTGCCTCCAGAGCCGGCCTCAAGGAAGAGGACGTCATCGTCGCGCTCGACGGCGTGAAGGTGAGCAACGCTTCGGCGTTGGTCCGCCTCGTCGGGCTCAAGGCCCCCAACGCGCAGGTGACGCTCTCGCTGGTCCGCAAGGGCAAGCCGCTCGACGTGAAAGTGACGCTCGGCACCCGCCCTGACGTCGAGGGCATCGGTGCGGTGGAGCCGCAGTCGAACGGCGGGGACTCCCCCAGTCCGCGGCTCGGCCTCTCGGTCGATGATCTCGATCCCCGTTTCGTCAGCGCGACGGGCATCCGCGGTGGGGCTGCCGTCATCGAGGTGGCCGCCGGCTCTCCGGCAGAGAAGGGAGGGCTCCGCCGCGGCATGGTCGTCACGGAGGTCAACCACAAGCCCGTCAAGAACCGCGACGAGCTGGTCGTCGAGCTCAAGGGCGCGAAGTCGGGTGAGGTGGTGCTGCTGCGCACGGTGGTTCCAGGTGGGGGACGCGGGCTGCAGGCGATCGAGGTTCCCTGACCGCTGTCCCACATGAAGGAAGTGTCGGCCGCGCACGTCAGGGGCGGTGCATGCGCGCGCCACCTGTGCCCACGACAAGACATTCGCCGACCGAAGCCACCGCAACTTCTCGTCGGCCTCCCGGTTCGCCTGATGGCCCCGCTGTTGCTTTGATCGAGAACGTCATGACCGACGCCAACCAGCAGACGCGCAAGCAGGAACGCCCGACGATCCTCATGCCCGTGACCCGCCTGGTGAGCCGCCCGGCGGTGACGATCGTCAACGGCAAGCTCGTCGCCGTGAAGGTGCTGGAAGATCGCAAGGCCGCCTGAGCCTGGCACCCCCACCTCAACCCGTCAGTGAACGTCCGCAAATGAACGGGTTGGACGTATGGTCACAGCACGTAGTGTCACGCTTGCTCACGTCTTCCCACGCGTGCTAGTCCGCGCCCTTCCGGAGCCGATTTACCGGCCCCGGAGCGATCCGCACTCCCGCGGTTTCGCAGGGCGAGGGGACCAGCACCGATGCGCCTCAAGCGGCTCGACATCACCGGCTTCAAGTCGTTCATGGATCGCACGGTGTTCTCGTTCGACGACGGCATCACGGCGGTCGTGGGTCCGAACGGCTGCGGCAAGTCGAACGTGGTGGACGCGATCCGCTGGGTGATGGGGGAACAGAGCGCCAAGAACCTCCGTGGTCGCGGCATGGAGGACGTGATCTTCAACGGCTCCGAGACGCACGCGCCGCTCTCGATGGCCGAGGTGACGCTCACGCTCACGGTGGAGCCGCCGGACGTGCTGCCCGAGACCCTCGCCGGCCTGCCCGAGGTGTCCGTCACCCGCCGGCTGTTCCGCTCCGGCGAGTCCGAGTACCAGATCAACCGCACCACCACGCGCCTGCTCGACATCACCGAGCTCTTCCTCGGCACCGGCGTGGGCACGAAGGCGTACTCGATCATCGAGCAGGGCCGCGTCGGGCAGATCGTCTCGGCGAGGCCCGAAGATCGCCGGTCCTTCATCGAGGAGGCCGCGGGCATCACCAAGTACAAGGCCCGCCGCCGCGCCGCCGAGCGGAAGATGGAGCACACCCAGCAGAACCTGCTGCGGGTGAACGACATCGTCGTCGAGCTCGAGAAGCGCCTCGACTCCCTCGAGCGGCAGGCCCGCAAGGCCGAGAAGTACAAGCGCCTGCGCGCCGAGATGCGCGACATCGAGCTTCACCACTCGTCCCACCGGTTCCTCGAGCTCTTCGCCCACCGCTCGCTCCTGACGCATCAGCTCGAGCACCGCAGCGCCGAGGAGCACGAGAAGCTGGCGAAGGTGCAGGCGATGGACGCGGACATCAGCGCGCGGCGTGAGCAGCTCGAGGTCGAGACCCAGGCCCTCGAGACCGCTGCCGCCGAGTTCTACGCGCTCGAGTCTCAGGTCCAGCTCGACGCCCAGAACCTCTCCCACTGGAAGGAAGATCTCGACGCCACCCGTGCGCGCGTCGCCGCCGCCGAGACCGAGCTCGCCGAGGTGCTGGAGCGCAAGACCGCCGCCGAGCAGGAGAAGCTCGAGGCCGAGGCCGAGCTCGCGCGCCTGGGCGTGGCATCGCGCGAAGACGAGGTGGCCCTCGAGGTGCTCGAGGAGGAGCTGCGGCGGACCGTCGAGCTGATGGCTCAGGTCACCGCCCGCCTCGACACCGAGCGCCGCGAGCTGGTCGACGTCGTCACCCGCGTGGTCAACCACGAGTCGAACCTCGCGAACCTCGAGGGTCGCCGCGCCGAGCTGGAGCAGCGTGTCGAGCGCATCGCCACCGAGCGCGGGGCCCTGCTCGCCGAGCAGACCCAGCTCGATGAGGCCCGCAAGGAGGTGCTGACCCGCGTCGAGCAGAGCCGGCAGCTCGCGATGGAGATCACCCAGCGCCGCGGCGAGGAGGAGACGACCCTCGGTCAGCTCCGCGAGGCCTTCAGCGAGAACGAGGTGATGGTGCTCGCGGTGCGCGACGAGCTGTCCGACAAGCGCAGCCGCCTGCAGTCGCTCGAGGAGATCCAGCGCAACTACGAGGGCTTCGATCGCGGCGTGCGCGCGGTGATGAGCAAGGCTGGCGAAGATCTGCGCCAGGGCGGCATCTTCGGCCTCGTCTCGGACATCGTCTCGGTGCCCGCGGACTACGAGAAGGCCATCGAGGCGGCGCTCGGTGAGGCCCTGCAGCACGTCATCGTCGAGACCCCCGCGCGCGGCCTCGAGTACGTCGAGTACCTCAAGTCCATCGGCGAGGGCCGGTCCACCTTCGTGCCCGTCAGCACCGAGCCGGTCGAGCCGCTCCCCCCGCTCGAGGGCCCTGAGGTGCGCACGATGGCGCTCTCGCAGGTCCAGGCGAAGGACCCCCTGCTGGCGCCGCTGGTGACGCGCCTGTTGAGCGGGGTGGTGGTGGTGCACGATCTCGAGAGCGCGAGGCTGCTGGCCGCGCGCGCGCCCGGCTACACCTTCGTGACGATGGACGCCGAGGTGCTCCGGCCCGGCGGCGTGGTGACCGGCGGCGTGATGGAGGGCCCCGCGGTGGGGGCCCTGCAGAAGAAGCGCGAGGTGGGCGAGCTGACGGCCGAGGTGAAGCGCCTCGAGGAGCGCTACCAGGAGCTGATCACCCGCCACTACGAGCTGCAGAAGCAGGTGGGGCAGATCGAAGGCGTGCTCAAGGGGCTCGAGAAGAACCGCCACCAGGAGGAGCTGTCGCTGCAGAGCCACGAGAAGGATCTGTCGCAGGCGGGCTCGACGCTGGTGAAGCTGCGCGAGCGCATCGCCGGGCTCGACGCCGAGCTGTCGCAGCTCGAGGCCTCGAAGAACGCCATGGCGCACGATCTCGAGACGTCTCGCGGCGAGGTCGCCCACGGCCAGACGGACCGACAGGCCCGCGAAGAACGGGTGACGCTGCTCACCGCCGAGCTCGAGGCGTTGACGGCGAAGAGCGAAGGCACCCGCGCCCAGGCCACCACGCTCAAGGTGAAGGTGGCCTCGTCGAGCGAGCGCGGCTCCTCGGCTCGCCAGCGTGCCGACTCGCTCTTCCAGCAGGTGAACGAGCTCACCGAGCGCGCCGGGCGCCTCGCCACCACGAAGGACGAGGGCGCGACCCGGGTCCTGGAGCTGGCTGAGCGCCTCGAGCAGACCGGCGTGGGGCGTGAAGAGCGTGAAGCGAAGCTGGCCGAGGCCCGACAGCAGCTCGACGCCCGCAAGGAGGCCCACGGCGTCGAGGTCGCGAAGGTGCGCGACGAGGAGCACGCGCTGCGCGAGCTGCGCACCGAGACCGACGCGCTCACCCACGGCTTGTCCGAGCTGACCCTCAAGAGCCGCGAGCTCTCCCTCGAGATGGATCACCTGTCGAACACCGTGCAGGAGCGCCACGGCGTGGCGATGAACGAGGCGATCCACCAGTACCACCTGCACCCGCAGCTGGGCGACGAGAGCGTCGAGCGCCTCAAGGAGCTGCGCGCGCAGGTCGAGAAGATGGGCGAGGTGAACGTCACCGCCATCGAGGAGCACCAGGAGATCGCCACGCGCTTCGAGTTCCTCTCGAAGCAGAAGAAGGATCTCGAGTCGTCGCTCAAGCAGCTCACCGAGGCGATCAAGACGATCGACGAGACCAGCCGGCAGCGGTTCAAAGAGACCTTCGACATCGTCAACGACAAGTTCCAGCAGGTGTTCCCGCGGCTGTTCGGCGGCGGGCGCGCCAGCCTGATGATGACGCAGGAGCCGGGCGCCACCGAGCCGGGCATCGAGATCCTCGCGCAGCCGCCGGGCAAGAAGCTGCAGAGCGTGAACCTGTTCTCGGGCGGCGAGAAGGCGCTCACCGCCGTCGCGCTGATCTTCGGCATCTTCCTCATCAAGCCCACGCCGTTCTGCCTGCTCGACGAGGTCGACGCGCCGCTCGATGAGGGCAACGTCGGTCGCTACAACGAGATGGTGAAGGAGATGAGCCGCACGTCGCAGTTCATCCTCATCACGCACAACAAGCGCACCATGGAGATCGGCGACACCCTGTACGGCGTCACCATGGAGGAGCCGGGCGTCTCGAAGCTCGTCGCGGTGAACCTGAAGGAAGCGGCGGCGAACACCGATCAGCAGGTGGCCTGAGCCTCCGCCGCCGTGTAGGAGAGCGCCGCCCGTCTCAGGAGGCTGCATGCGCTCGTTCGTCCTGCTCGTCGTTCTCGCCGGCTGCGCCACCCAGAAGGCCGAGGCGCCGCCGCCCGCCGCGCCCGCGAAGGAGGTCGCCGCTCCGCCGCCCGCGCCGCCGAAGTTCGTGGCCGATCCCTCGAAGCCGATGCCCCCGGGCCTGGACGAAGCCGCGATGGATCCGTCGGCCGACCCCTGCGACGACTTCTACCAGTACGCCTGCGGCGGCTGGATGGCGAAGACCGAGATCCCTGCTGACCGCCCGCTCTACTCGCGCGGCTTCGTCAGCATCCTCGAGCGCAACGAGCAGCTCTCGAAGGCGATCCTCGACGAGGCCGCAGCCAACGCGCTCCCCGGCGGCACGCCCTTCGCGAAGCAGCTCGGTGACTACTACGCGACCTGCACCGACGAGGCTGGCCTCGAGAAGAGCCTGCCCGAGGTGCAGAAGTTCATCGGCCAGCTCGCGAAGGTGAAGGACGCGAAGTCGCTCGCCACCGCCGTCGGCACCCTGCACGCGTCGGGCTTCCGGGCGTTCTTCGACCTCGGCGCCATTCAGGACCTGAAGAACTCCAGCGAGGTGGTGGGCTCGCTCGATCAGAGCGGGCTCGGGCTCCCAGACCGCGACTACTACTTCGACGAGGACAAGAAGAACGTGCGCGAGCTCTACCGCTCGCACGTGGAGGCCATGTTCGGCCTGCTCGGCCTCGACCCGAAGCTGTGCCAGCGCAGGGCCGACGAGGTGATGGCCATCGAGACGCGCCTGGCGAAGGTGTCGCAGACCCGCGTCGAGCGCCGCGATCCGAACAAGCTGTACAACCGCGTCGATCGCAAGGGCCTCGTCGAGCAGGCGAAGGACTTCCCCTGGGACGCCTACTTCGCGGCCGTCGGCGCGAAGGAGCTCACGGCCATCAACGTGAACTCGGTGCCGTACTTCGTCGAGCTCGCGGCGATCGTGAAGGACACGAAGCCCGAGCTGCTCACCTCGTACCTGACGTGGGTGGTGCTGCGCTCGTCGACGCCGGCCCTGCCGAGGCGCTTCCAGGACGAGGCGTTCACCTTCGCCTCGAAGGCGCTCACCGGCGCGAAGGCCGATCGGCCGCGCTGGAAGAAGTGCGTCGCCTGGGCCGACGCGGATCTCGGCGAGGCCCTGGGGCGGGAGTTCGTTCGCCGCGCCTTCGGGGAGGACGGGAAGGCCCGCACGAGCGCGATGGTGGAGTCTCTCCAGCGCTCGTTCGAAGGCAACCTGAAGGCGCTCTCGTGGTTCGACGAGCCGACGCGCGCCGCCGCGCTCACCAAGGTGACGCGCATGGTGGGCAACAACAAGATCGGCTACCCGGCGGCGTGGCGCGACTACGCGGCCCTCACGACGTCGCGCGCCTCGTTCTTCTCGAACTCGCTCGCCGCCAATCGCTTCGAGGTGCGGCGCCAGCTCGCGAAGGTGGGCAAGCCCGTCGATCGAAACGAGTGGCTCATGTCGCCGCCCACGGTGAACGCCTATTACGATCCTCAGAAGAACGAGATCGTCTTCCCCGCCGGCATCCTCCAGCCGCCGTTCTTCAACCGCGACGCGACCGACGCCGTGAACTTCGGCTCCATGGGCATGGTGGTGGGCCACGAGCTGACGCACGGCTTCGACGACGAAGGGCGGCAGTTCGACGTGGACGGCAACGTGAAGGACTGGTGGTCGCCCGCGGTGGGGAAGGCCTTCGTCGAGAAGGCCGCGTGCGTGAAGACGCAGTTCGACGCCTACACGGCCATCGGCGAGCTCAAGGTGAAGGGCGATCTCACGCTGGGCGAGAACATCGCCGACCTCGGGGGCCTCAAGCTCGCGCACGCTGCGATGGCCGACTGGTACGCGAAGAAGGGCGACGCCGACGCCCAGTACCGCTTCAGCCGCAGCCAGCAGTTCTTCCTCGGCTTCGCGCAGTCGTGGTGCACGAAGGTGCGCGACGAGACCGCGAAGGTGCGCGCCGCCACCGATCCCCACGCCCCGCCGCACCTGCGCGTGAGAGGCCCGCTGGGCAACCTCGACGCCTTCGAGGCCGCTTTCCAGTGCGGGCCCCGCGCCCCGATGATCCGTCGCGGCGCCCAGCGCTGCGTGGTCTGGTGAGCCGAAAAAGCTCGAAAGACCAACAGGTTGAGTGTCCGGCTTGCGTTTGGTCACTTGACCATGGTTATTTGGTCGCATGGCCAAGGACGTGGTTGGGCGGGCCGGCGCACCTCCGCCGCAAGCGAGCGAGGACGCCGACGAGCGCATTCTGAAGGCCGCAGGCAAGCTCTTCCGTGAGAAGGGCTTCGCGGCGACGACGGTGCGCGAGATCGCCGCGGCGGCCAGCATGCTGCCGGGCAGCCTGCACTACCGCTACGCGAGCAAGGACGACGTGCTGATCGCGCTGATGAAGCGGGCAGTGCTGCGCGCGATGGGGGCGGTGGAGCTGGCGATCGCGACGGTGACGGATCCCGTCGAGCGGGTGCGCGTCGGGCTGCGCACGCACCTCGAGCTGCTCTGCAGCGGTGACGACTCGCTCTACGTCCTGCTCTTCGACTGGCGCTCGCTGGAGCCGTCGGCGCGCGCGGGGCTCGAGCGCGAGCGCGGGCGCTACGAGACGTTCTGGGACGGGCTGTTGCTGGGCGCCCACGCGACGGGGCAGGGGCGGCCGGTGCTCGATCTCGAGCTCGTGCGACACTTCGGCTTCGGCGCCATCAACTGGGTCGCGACCTGGTACCGGCCCGACGGCGAACGCACCCCGGCGCAGATCGCCGACACGTTCTTCTCGTACCTCGCGTTCGGGCTGCTGCACGAGTCGGCCCGGCCCGCCGATCTCGACCCTCACTTCGCCGCGCTGATGGCGGCGGCCACCCCGAGCCGGAGCTGACATGGCGATCATCGACACCTTCTCGAACGTGATGGAGACCCTGCCGCTGGTGAAGGACGCCTCGGCGTCGGGCAACCTGCAGGTGCTGCGCTCGCTGCTCGGGCCGGCGTTCCGCGGCATGGTGCAGAAGCGCGGCAAAAACGAGTCGATGTCGGCGATGCCGGTCGACTACTCGGTGCGCTTCGACTGGCACTACCTGCGCGACAAGGCCGAGCTCACGCGGCTCTACGAGGCCGCGAAGACCTCGCAGTGGAACGGCACCACCGATCTCGACTGGACGACCAACGTCGATCCGCTCTCCGACGAGACGGCCCTGCTCCCCTGGGAGTTCCTGCCCGTCGCGAACCTCGCGTCCTTCAAGCAGGCCAGCCTCAAGGAGCGCGCCGAGCAGCGGCGGGCGATCACCGCGTGGCTGTTGTCGCAGTCGCTCCACGGAGAGCAGGGAGCGCTCTTCGCGGCCTGCCAGGTCACCGAGGCCGTCCCCTGGCTCGACGGCAAGCTGTACGGCTCGACGCAGGTCGTGGACGAGGGGCGCCACGTCGAGGTCTTCCACGCGTACCTGACGAAGAAGCTCGAGAAGAAGTACGAGATCAACGACAACCTCTACGTCGTCATCGACGCGCTGATGAGCGACTCCCGATGGGACATGAAGTTCCTCGGCATGCAGATCATGATCGAGGGCCTGGCGCTCGGCACCTTCGGGATGATCCAGCAGCTCAGCCGCGAGCCGCTGCTCAAGAAGATGCTCACGTACATCATCACCGACGAGGCGCGCCACGTGCACTACGGCGTGCTCGCGTTGAAGGACTTCATCGTTCAGCTCACCGAGAAGGAGCGCCGCGAGCGCGAGGACTGGGCCTTCGAGGTGTCGCTCTTCCTGCGCAACCGGTTCTTCGCGCACGAGTTCTACGACGAGTTCTACGGCCACGTGATGACGCGGCCCCAGTGGGAGCGCCTGGTGATCGACAGCGAGATGATGTCGCGCTTCCGCAAGACGATGTTCAAGCGGGTGATCCCCAACCTGAAGCGCATCGGCCTGCTGTCGGATCGCATCAAGCCGAAGTACGCCGAGCTGGGGCTGCTCGGCTTCGAGCACGGCAAGGCCGCGCCGGAGCTGACCGCGAAGGACCTGCTCGACGATCGCGACTGAGCGGTGGGACCGCCCGAGCGGCTTTGCGGTGAAAGCAGCCAGCTTCGCGTTGCGCCGCGGCGGTGCTTGAGTGGCGTCGATGCTGACGCTCGCGCTTGCCGTCGCCCTCGCCGTTGATCCCGTCCAGCCGGCTCCGACGTCCACCGACGCGGCGACCGCCGAGGCGCCCGGGCCTGCCAACGCGCCGCCGGATCAGCCCGAGGGCCTCTCGCGTCGCCGGGTCAACGCGCTGCTCTTCACGTCGGGCAGCGTGGCGCTGGGCACCGCCGCGGCGCTCGGGGCCTGGTTCGATCGGGACGGCGCCTTCGGGCGGGTCTGCGCGGTGACGGGCGGCGTGCTCGGGCTGGGGCTGCTCGCGGGCAGCCTCGGCGGGTTGATCGCGCGGCTCATCCACGAGGCCCAGCGGCCGCCCGAGAACCCGGTGGCGGCCGGCTTCGACGCGGTGGGCGCGGCGATCGCGCAGGCGCTGGTGGCGGCGATCTCCGGCGTCGTGGGCATGGTCGCGGGAGGCGTGCTCGCGGGCGTGCTGTCGACTCCGCCGGGAACCCAGCGCGGGGCGGTCGGCATCGCGGGCGGCGGGCTCACGATCGTCACCGGCGCCGCGGTCGCCTTCGCCGTCTGGTAGTCGCGCTGTGCGAGACCGACCCGCAGGCCGTCGTCACGCGAGGATGCGCTTGAGCGCGTGCTTCGTCTCCTCCGGCAGGCGCTCGCCGACGAGGGCGAGCGTGCGACGGGAGAGCAGTCGGTAGACGCTGCCCAGCTCGGGCGGCAGCGCGTCGAGGTGGGCCTGCACGACGCCCACGTCCCCTCGCACCACCGGCCCGGTGAGCCCTCTGGCGAAGCCCCGCGTCGAGAGCCCCCTCAGCGCCGAGCTCATCAGCGGCAACAGCGCCTCGAGCGCCTGCTCCCGTTCGAGCCCCGCGTGCTCGAGGGCGGCCACCGCGCCATCGGCCAGCGACACCAGCAGGCCCGCGCTCAGCACCGCGCCTGCGTGGTAGGCCGCGCGGCCCGTCTCGGGGACCTCCATCGTGTTCATGCCCAGCGCCTTCGCGACGAGCTCGAGCGTGGCCAGCAGCACCGGCGAGGTCGCCGCCAGCGCCGCCGTGTGCCCCTCGAGCGGATCGGTCGGATCGGAGATCGCCGCCAGCGGGTGGAGCGAGCCGAGCAGCCGCCGCGAGTCGATCGCTGCCTGGCCGAACGCCGCGAGCGTGTGCGCGCCCGAGCAGTGCACGAGCGCAGCCGACGGGCCCAGGTCCTCCAGCACCAGCTCGGCCGCGTTCTGCACCTGCGCGTCAGGCACCGAGAGGATGCAGAGCTGCGCGGCGCGGAGATCGTCGTGATCCGCGAGCCGGAAGCCAGAGAGCGCGGCGCGGCGCACCGAGTCCTGTGAGCGCGGCAGCAGCGCGACGTCCCACTTCGCCTTCACCAGCCCGCGCGCCAGGGCCCCGCCCACGCGGCCGAAGCCGACGATCAGCACCCTCGGCGTCTTCTGCGCCCGTCGCTGCTTCGTCGTCGCCTTCGCCCGCGCCGCGCGCCGCCTCATGGCCGCTCAGGCCTCGCCCTGTCGCACGAAGTGCAGCTCGCCGCCGGCCAGCTCGATCTGCACCAGATCGCCCTCGGCGAAGTCGCCCGCGAGGATCCGCTCGGCCAGCGGGCCCTCGACCAGCCGCTGCACCGTCTGACGCATGGGCCGCGCGCCCAGGGAGGGATCGAAGCCCCCCGACTTCAGCAGGTGACCGATGACCGCGTCGCTGGCCTGGTAGGTGATGCCCTTCTCGGTGGACAGCCGCTTGCTGCTCTCGGCGAGGAGCAGGTGCGCGATCTTCGCCACCTCGACCTCCTTCAGCGGGCGGAAGGCACACCGTTCATCGATGCGGTTCCACAGCTCGGGCGGGAGCGCCTTGCGGGCGACGTCGGCCGCCTGCACCTCGTCGGGGGGAGCCGCCTGCGCCGCCCCGAAGCCCACCGTCTTCCCGCGCGCGCTGAACGCCTCTGCGCCGAGGTTCGTCGTGAGGATCACCACCGTGTTCGAGAAGTCCACGTGGCGCCCCTTGCCATCGGTGAGCCGCCCCTCCTCGAGCACCTGGAGCAGCAGCATCAGCACCTCGCGGTGCGCCTTGTCGATCTCGTCGAGCACCACCACCGACGACGGTCGGCGCCGCACCGGCTCGGTGAGCTGGCCGCCTTCCCCGAAGCCCACGTAGCCCGCGGGTGAGCCGATGAGCCGCGAGATGCCGTGCGCCTCGCTCATCTCGCTCATGTCGATGCGCACCAGCGCGTCGCGGTTGTTGAACACCACCTCGGCGATCGCCCGCGCCATCTCGGTCTTGCCCACGCCGGTGGGGCCCAGGAAGAGGAAGCTCCCCATCGGCCGCCGCGACGAGAAGCCCGCGTAGTTGCGCCGGATCACCTTCGCCACGCGGGCGATCACGTCCTGATGGCCGATCACCTTGCGGGCCAGGTCCCGCTCGAGCTCGAGCAGCCGCGCCGAGTCGTCGATGAGCAGCCGATCTTCGGGCAGCTGCGCCACCTTCGCGATCACCCGCGCGATGTCGGCCGGCTCGACGAGCTTCTTCCCCTCGCGCCGGCAGCGGGACCCCGCGAGATCGATCACGCTGATCGCCTTGTCGGGCAGGAAGCGGTCGGTGATGTACTTCGACGACAGCGCCGCAGCGGCCTGCAGCGACTCGGGCTGGTACGAGAGCTGGTGGTGCTGCTCGTAGCGCCCCACCACGCCGTTCAAGATGTACACGGTGTCCGGCACCGACGGCTCGTTCACCACGACGGGGGTGAAGCGGCGCTCGAGCGCGGGGTCGGCGCTGATGTGCTTCCGGTACTCGTCGTGGGTCGTCGCGCCGATGCAGGGGAACTCGCCGCGCGACATGGCGGCCTTGAGCTCGTTCGAGGCGTCCTGGGGGCCGTCGCCCGTCGAGCCCGCGCCCACCAGCGTGTGCAGCTCGTCGATGAACACCACGACGCGGCCGTCGGCCTTCTTCACCTCGTCCTTGAGCCCGTTGAGGCGCTCGGAGAACGAGCCGCGCAGCTGCGTGCCCGCCACCAGCGTCGCCATGTCGAGTTCGAGCACGATGCGCTCGCCGAGCGGCCCTTTGAGCGTCGCGAGCTGCTGCGCGACGCCCTCGACGACGGCCGTCTTGCCCACGCCCGGCTCGCCGACCAGGCAGGGGTTGTTGGTGCGGCGCTTCCCGAGGATGTCGATGACCTCGTCGATCTCCTTCGCGCGGCCGACCACCGGGTCCAGCTTGTTCTGGCGCGCGAGCTCGGTGAGGTTCTTCGAGAGGGAGGCGAGCAGGGGGAACTGCCGGGGGTCGAGGCTCCACTTCGAGCTCGCCGGCGCCGGGGCCGCTCGGGCTGGCGCAGCGGGAGGAGGAGGCGCCATCACCGCCGGGGCCAGCTTCATGGCCTCGAGCTCGGCGAGCTCCTCGTCCGAGATCTCGTCCACCAGATCGCGCACGTTGAGCGGCTTCCCGGCGACCGGTGCTGGGGGCGGCGGTGGAACGGTCGCGGTGCGCACCGGCGGCGCGAAGCCCAGGGGCGGCGCTCCCACGGGGCGGCCGGTCGGCGCGCGGGGGACCCCGGGCGGCAGCTCACGCTGCAGGAGGAGCCGGCGCGGCATGCGACCCGAGGTGAAGTACGAGAGGGCCGTGTTGCGCAGGGCGGTGAGATCGAGCCCCGTCTTGTGCAGCAGGTCCTGCGCGGCGCAGCGGACGCGCGTCATCGCGATGACGGCGTGCAGGCAGTCTGCCTCGGCCGAGCCGCAGCTGGTGGCGATCTCCCTCGTCTTCTCGCGCAGCTCCTTCACCAGGCCGTCGGGCTCGCTGGGCGCGTGCGTGAGCAGCTCGAGCAGCCGGTCCTCGTCCACGCTGCGCTCCTTCAGCAGCAGCGCGCCGCGGTTCTCGACGGTGAACATCGCGAGCAGGACATGGGCAGTCGTGAGGCGCTGGTTGACCGTCGCCGCGATGTCTTCGGCCTCGGACATCGCGCTCACGAAATCGGTGCTGTCGACCATGGGTGTGCGGCTCCCGGCGAGAAGGCGGCAGTCGAGAGGTGTAGCCCCGCGCGATCCACGCCTCAAATTTTCTGCTACAGGCCGACACAGCCTTGTGCTCGCGCCAGACGGAGGCGACCGAGCCGCAGGCTAAGTGCCGACGACTCCACGGGAACCTGGGGGTGGGGTAGGGTGACGAGGTGACCCGAACCTCCCTTGTCCTCACGCTGGGCCTGGCCCTCGCCGCGTGTCCTCCGGTCCTTCCCGACGTGCCGGTACCTGATTCGGGGCTGCGGTCGCCGGTCTTCAAACACGCGCACAACGACTACGAACATGCCCGCCCGCTCTTCGATGCGCTGGACCAGCGCTTCGAGTCCGTCGAGGCCGACGTGTGGCTCAACGGAGACGACATCGGCGTCTCGCACACCGGCGCCCCGTTCAAGGGCTCGCTGAAGAGCCTCTACCTGGAGCCGCTCGCGCAGCAGGCTCGTCAACGTGGCAGCATCAACGGCGCGCCCTTCTTCCTGTGGCTCGACCTGAAGCAGGGTGATGGGAAGCTGCTCGATCTGATCGCCGCGCAGCTCGGTGAGTACCCGGGCGTCTTCACCCGCTTCCAGGACGATCAGCCCGCGCTCTCGGCAGCCGTCACGGTCATCCTCACCGGCAACGACGCGGGCAAGAAGGCGCTCGTGCAACGTGCCTCGCCTCGGCCCTACGCGCGCGACAGCAACTCCTACTCGCCGATGGATCCGCCCGCCGACAGCCGCTGGGGCGCCTACGCGCTCAACTACTACGCGTTCATGCAGTGGGACGGCGTCGGCGCCATTCCGCCGGTTCAGAAGAAGCAGCTCGAGAACCTGGTGAACGGCGCGCACGCGCTCGGCCGGCAGGTGCGGCTCTATGGGTGTCCCGAGACGAAGGAGTGGTGGCGTGCAGCGAAGGCGGCGGGCGTCGACTTCGTGGGTGGTGACGATCTCGCCGCGATCGCGGCGGTGTTCTCCGAGCGGTGAGGTCGCCGCACACCGGGACGTGGCCGTCACGGACGCGTCTGGCTGAACGGGGAGTCGCCGCCCTGGGCGAGCGCAGAGGCCCGGCTCATCACCGCGTCGGGGTTGGTGAGGGCGCCGTCCTCGAGCTCGGGCAGCTCGCCGCGGCCTGCACACCACCTGCGCTGCCACCTGAAGCTCAGCTCAGCAGCTCGACCTGCAGCGTCTGCTGGCCGATGCGGATGCGATCGCCGGCCTTGAGCGCCCGCTCCTGGGTGATGCGCACGAAGGTGCCGAGGCCGCCCGAGAGGTCGCGGATCATGGCTCCCGTCGGCAGCGGCGCCACCTCGCAGTGCCGCGGCGCGAGGCCCTCGTCACTGGGGAAGCTGAAGTCACAGCGGCCCTGACCGATGGTGAGCACCGGGCCGGGCGTGATGACGCAGCGGCCCGCGCGATCGCCGAGCAGCACCTCTTCGATCGAATAGTGCACCACGCCGTTGGGAACGGGCGCGCCATAGACGAGCACGTCAGCGCGGTTCCACGCGGGCGCCGGCTCGATGGCGCCGACGTACCGGAACAGCCGCAGCCCGGTGCAGAAGAGCCCGCCCGCTGGCACCGTCTCCTGGCCGGCGATGCTGGCGTAGATGCCCGAGGTGCTGTTCTCGTCGCGCAGGAAGAGCCGCCCGTCGCGCACCGTCAGCGTGGCGTGCAGCGGGGAGACGAACGGGTCTTCAGGGAAGAGGATGATGCCCTTCGCCCGGCCGATCTGCGCCCCGGTCGCGCCCAGGCGGAAGCGCTGACCACGCGCGGGGCCTGCCATGACCGTGAGGCCGAACTTCGGGCCGGGGGCCGCCTGCGGAGGCGGCGTCGCCGAGGACTGGAACGTCGGGCGTGCCGGCACCCCGCGGCCCGACGAGGGCGCCGCCGGCGTGTTCCCGAGCTCTGCAGGCTGTGAGCGCCGCAGCCCGGGAGGCGCCTCGGGCGTCTTCGCCATCGGTACCGTCTTGTCCGAGCCCTCGTGCTGGACCTGCAGCGGCTGCGGCACCAGCTTCGGCGCCTGATCGGTCTTCGCGCTCGAGCCGTCCGTCGCGTTCCCACACGACATGCATCGCACCGCGGCCACGACGTTGAGGAAGTCGCAGGTGGGGCAGACGACTCCAAGCGATTTGGTCAGGAACGCCGACATGAAGGGCTGGCGATACTGAGACTTTCCGCGAGTTTGCGCAACACATTCGTCGGGGCTGACGCGTTGCAGCACCATGCGAGGGTGTTAGCATCGACCCCGGTTTGATCCGGCTGAACGACATTCTGACGCGCGTGTCCTCGTACCACCCGTCACCCGACCTCGACATCATCAAGAAGGCCTACGTCTACTCGGCGAAGGTCCATCAGGGGCAGGTGCGCAAGTCGGGCGAGCCGTACCTCATTCACCCGCTCGAGGTCGCTGGCCTGCTCGCGCAGCTGCGGCTCGACGAGGCCTCGATCGTCGCCGGGCTGCTGCACGACACCGTCGAAGACACCCTCGCCACCGTCGAGGAGGTGCAGGAGCTCTTCGGTGCGGAGATCGCCGCCATCGTCGACGGCGTCACCAAGCTCTCGAAGTTCTCGGCGCCGCAGCAGCTGTCACAGGAGGAGAAGCAGGCGGAGAACTTCCGCAAGATGCTGGTGGCGATGGCCCAGGACATCAGGGTGATCCTGGTGAAGCTCGCCGATCGCACCCACAACATGCGCACGCTCGAGCACATGAGCGAAGAGAAGCAGGCGCGCATCGCTCAAGAGACGCTCGACATCTACGCGCCGCTGGCGAACCGCCTCGGCATCTCGTGGATCAAGACCGAGCTCGAAGATCTCTCGTTCCGTTACATCCGCCCGAAGGACTATTTCGAGCTCGACGCGCGCATCAACAAGAAGAAGAAGGACCGCGAGAAGTACATCGACGACGTGTGCGGGCTGATCTCCGGGAGGCTCAAGGAGGCCGGGATCCAGGCCGAGGTGACCGGCCGCTTCAAGCACATGTACTCGATTCACAAGAAGATGCGCTCGCAGGGGATCGACTTCGAGCAGGTGCCTGACGTGATCGCGTTCCGCGTGATCACCCGCGACGTCGGTCAGTGCTACGCGGCCCTCGGCCTCATGCATCAGCAGTGGAAGCCGGTGCCGGGCCGCTTCAAGGACTTCATCGCCATCCCCAAGGCGAACATGTACCAGTCGCTCCACACGACGGTGATCGGCCCGCTGTCCGAGCGCATCGAGATCCAGATCCGCACCGACGAGATGCACCGGGTCGCCGAAGAGGGCATCGCCGCGCACTGGGCCTACAAAGAGGGCAAGTCGGCGCTCGCGAAGGACGACGAGAAGTTCGCCTGGCTGCGCCAGCTGCTCGAGTGGCAGCAGGATCTGAAGGACCCGAAGGAGTTCCTCGACACGGTGAAGGTCGATCTCTTCACCGACGAGGTCTTCGTCTTCACGCCGCGTGGTGACGTCAAGAGCCTGCCGCGCGACGCGACCCCGGTGGACTTCGCCTACGCGGTGCACTCGGCCGTGGGCGAGAAGTGCGTCGGCGCGAAGGTGAACGGCAAGATCGTTCCGCTGCGCTACAAGCTGAAGAACGGCGATCAGATCGAGGTGTTGACCAGCCCGCAGGCGCACCCGTCGAAAGACTGGCTCACCTTCGTCAAGACGAGCCGGGCGCAGCAGAAGATCCGCGCGTTCATCAAGGAGCAGCAGCGCGAGAAGTCGATGGCGCTCGGCCGCGAGCTCGTGGAGCGCGAGTTCAAGCGCTTCGGCCTCAACCTCAACAAGGTGATCAAGCAGGGCGACCTCAAGCCGCACCTCGAGGGCTACGGCCTGCGCACGGAAGAGGACGTGCTGGTGGCCGTCGGCTACGGGAAGATCCAGCCCAGCCAGCTCGTCGAGCTGCTGCTGCCCGCCGAGAAGGTCGCGGAGGTGAAGGAGACCCCGCCGCCGGCCCCCTCGAGTCCCTCGGGCCTGTTCTCGACGGTCAGCGACATCGCCCGGCGGGTGGTTGGCAGGAAGACGAGCGGCGTCACCATCGGCGGCATCGACGACGTGCTCGTGCGCTTCGCCCGCTGCTGCAACCCGGTGCCCGGCGACGCCATCGTCGGCTTCATCACCCGCGGGCGGGGGGTGACGGTGCACCAGTCGGGCTGCGAGAAGGCCCGCGCCACCGATCCCGAGCGGCGCGTGGACGTGTCGTGGGACGTGAAGGGCGACTTCAAGCGAGCCGTCACCCTGCGCGTGATGACGGTCGATCGGCCGGGCCTGCTCGCAGACATGTCGCAGATCTTCTCGAAGAAGGGCGTCAACATCTCGCAGGCGAACTGCCGCGTGACGGGTGACGACCGCGCGGTGAACACCTTCGAGTGCGTGATCTCGGATCTGAAGCAGCTCAACGATCTCATCCGCAGCATCGAGAAGCTCACCGGGGTGCACTCGGTGGAGCGCGTGTGACGAGAGGGGCAAGACATGGCGCGTGAGGTGATCCAGGCCGACGGTGCGCCGGCGGCGATCGGGCCGTACTCGCAGGCGGTAGCGGTGAGCGCGGGCAAGCTGGTGTTCCTGTCGGGGCAGATTCCCCTCGACCCGAAGACCGGGCAGCTCGTCGAGGGCGACATTCAGGCGCAGACCGAGCGGGTGATGAAGAACCTGGAGGCGGTGCTGCAGAAGGCGGGCGGCTCGTTCGCCAGCGTGGTGCGGTGCGGCATCTTCCTCACCGATCTGAACGACTTCGCGAAGGTGAACGAGGTCTACGCTCGCTCGTTCCCGGCGAACCCACCGGCCCGGGCGACCGTGCAGGTGAGCGCCTTGCCAAAGGGCGCGAAGGTCGAGATTGATGCGATTGCGGTGATCTGAGGCCTGGCCGCGGCCTCACGGAGATGCCCATGAAGTGGATGAGCTACGTGATGGTCGCGCTGCTGGTTCCGGCCCTGGCGCGCGCACAGACGTCGGGGTTCTCGCCTCCGCCGCTGGTGCCCGCGCCTCCGCCGGTCGCGCCTGACCCGAACGGCCCACCACCGCCGCCGCCCGCCGAGTACGGAACTCCGGCGCCGCCGACCGCTCAGCCCCCGAAGCCGTACCTCCCGTACGGCGCTCCAGCGGGCCAGCAGAAGGAGCCGCCCGGTCCCGAGGTCGGGCTGATGGTGAGCGAGTCGCTGTTCGGCATG
Source organism: Myxococcaceae bacterium (assembly GCA_016793095.1). GTDB lineage: Bacteria > Myxococcota > Myxococcia > Myxococcales > Myxococcaceae > Xiheimicrobium. The sequence continues at coordinate 81,315 of JAEUJQ010000083.1, forward strand.
CTGACCGCGGCGGGCATCCTGGTGCTGCCGTTCTTCCTGCTGGGGCTCGGGAACGGAGGGCTCTTGAGCGGAGATCCGGTGATCGGCACGGTGATCACGGCGCTGCTCTTCGGCAGCGCGCCGCTCGCCATCGCGCAGACGCAGGTCTCGATCGCGAACGGGAGCCGGCACTACTACTCCGAGATGTGGCCCGCGGCGCTCGCGGGGCTGGCCGCCGAAGCGGCGGTGCTCGGCCTCACGTACCTGACGGGTGGCAACGCGATCGTCCGCAACACCACCACCTGTCCGGTGGGCACGCCGACGGGCGGCGCGTCGGTTCCTTCGGGCTGCGGCAATGACGTGCTCCTGCTGGTCGGCTCGATCGTCGCGGTGCCGCTGGTGCAGATGCTGGTGCTGAACCTCACCAAGCAGCCCCGCGTACGCGGAGCCATCGCCAGCCGCGACGCGAAGACCGGGGCGATCTCGTTGGGCGTGCCAGCGCCCACGCCCATCCTCGGGCCCACCGCCTCGGGCTTCGCGGTCGGCGCCAACGTGTCCCTGGTCGACTTCCGCTTCTGACTGAGCCGGCGCTGTGGCGCCGCGTTCAGAGCGGCCGCAGCGTGAGGGCGCGGGCTCCGTCGGGGATGAGCGGCGGGCGGTCGGGAAGGAACCATGGCGCAAGGCGGGTCCACGCCGGCCGGTGGCCCGGGGCGCCGCGGACGCGGACGTCGAGCGTGCGGCCGAGGAAGTCGAGCTCGTCGTGGCCGCCCTCGGCGGTGGCGTGCCCGAAGACGGCGACCCGTGCGGACTCGCCCGCAAGGCGGCGCTGAATGAGGGGAACCAGCAGCGGCTCGGGGATTCGCAGCAGGTGCCGCAGGCCCGCGGGCTGCGTCTCGACGCCCAGGGACCGCAGCGCCCGGAGCAGCTCCCGCACGGCGCGCAGCCCGAGCACCACCGCGTCCCGGGTTCGGCAGAAGCGGTCCTGATCGCCGCCCGTGGCGTTGATGGCCGCGGCCAGCGGAAGCACCAGGGCAGCGTGGCACTGCAGCCAGCCCACGATGTCCTCGCTCGTGGCGTAGGGCACCCGTGCGTCGTCGAGCGCCGCCTGGACGAGCGCGAGGGCAGGGCGCGCGCGGTCTGAGAGCACGCCGAGGGTCGTTGCCCGTCGGCGCCGCGTCGACGAGCGCCAGCGAGAACGCCCGTCCACGTAGTCGATGCGACCGTCGCCGGTGCGCACGCCGCCGAACGCGCCGAAGCCCAGCACCAGCCGCTCGGGCCCGGCCGTCAGCTGCTGCGCGCGCGGGTCGCCCAGGTTGTTGCCGATGACGGCGATGGCCTTCGCGTCGGTCGCCGAGAGCGACGCGAGCGTGGGATCGATCTGGTCAGCCCGCACGGCGACGACGATCGCGTCCCACGAGGCCGGCTTCGGCGATGGCACGACCTCGACCTCGACCCGTTCGTCCGCACCGAGCAGCACCTGCCTCAGCCGGAGTCCACGCTCCTCGAGCTCGCGAAGCCGCCGGCCGCGCGCGACGAGGGTGACGCGATGCCCGCCCTCGGCCAGCCGCGCCGCGTAGACGCTGCCGATGACGCCCGCTCCCACGACGAGGATCCGCTTCACTCGCGCGAGGTTGGCGGGGCTTGCGTCGCGCGGCAAGCCACACTCATTCCGGCGCGGAATGGTCGCCAGAAACCGGTCGACTCGGGCGCGGCTGGCTCCCTCGGCCCTCGACGAGGAGCACCAGCGTCGCGAGCTCGGTGAGCGCTGCCGGACGGCCGAAGCATTGGCGGCGTCGAGCCCCGGCCGCAGCGGCCGAGCCACCCCTGTGCCGGTGGGCCTGGCAGGCGAGCGGTCGCGGCCGCGCGTGGAGGATCGCGTGGCGCCCGTCCTCGTCGCCCTGGAGGAACCGTGCCGGGTGTTCGCGTCGGTCGCTCTGAGCCGTGTGAGCTGACCGAGCGCTGGTCGGTGCTTGCAGCAGGTCGAGCTCCTGCGGCCGAGAGGTGATGAAGGGCTGGCCTCGGCGCGGGGCCGTTCCACGCACGCCCGCGCTCGTGCGCCGCGAGCAGGAAGACTCGCGAGAAGGAGGGTGACGTCGGGCGGCGCCTCGAGGGCCGGCGCACGCGACCGCGCGAGGGCAAGCGCCTTCGCGAGCGTCTCGAGCGCCGCGCGTTCGGCGGGCGCCTCGCGACCGTCCGCGAGCACCACGTCGAACGCCACCCGCACCGCGTCGCGCTTCAGCTCGCCCTCGAGCACGGCAGCCTTCAACGAGCACCTCTCGTTCAAGGACGGCCTCGGCGAAACCGTGGAGCGCGACGACGGGCGTCGCGATCACGAGCGCTGACCGGGCGCGCAGCTCAGGCCTGGCCGGGCTTCACCTTCCACTGCCGCTGCGTCGGCCGCACATAGCCGGCCCGATCGTTCCACCGCAGATCGTTCACCTGCCCGACGCCGTGCTCACCCTCGACCCGCACCGCGGGCGTGTCGCACACGGGGATCATGTCGAGGATCATCACCCACTCGTCGCCCTGCGGCTTGAGCGTCATGACCGAGTGCAGGGATGAGGTCGACACGTCCACGGCGCACTCGGGTGGGCTGGGGAGCGGAGGTGGGAGCTGGCGTGGGCGCCTCGGAGGCAGGCAGAACTGCACCGGAATCCCCTCGATCTGCACCGGCTCGCGCTCCTCGCTCACGAAGAAGAGCAGGCTGGCGACCAGGGTGATTCCGCTCGAAGCGAGGACCAGAAAGACGTCTGTCGGCATGGGCGCTCCTCAGACAGCCTTGCGCGGGCGGGGGTTCCCGTCACCAGCGACCTCCCGCCGTGGCGCCCAGGCCGCGGTTGTTCGTCGACTTCCCACAGGCCCGCGGGGACAATGCGAGCCGCATGCCGCGCGTGAAGCTGGTGCTCGAGTACGACGGCAGCAACTACGTCGGCTGGCAGATCCAGCAGAACGGGCCCTCGGTACAGGGCCGCCTCCAGCGGGCGCTCCAGGAGCTGCTGGGCGACCCGGTGTCGGTGTGGGCGGCGGGACGCACCGACGCGGGCGTGCACGCCACGGGGCAGGTGGTGGCCTTCGACTCACCGAAGCAGCTGCCGACGAAGGCGTACTGGATGGGGCTCAACGGGCTGCTCCCTGACGACATCGCGGTGATCAGCGCGGAAGAGGTCGCGCCCGCGTTCGACCCGCGGCGGTGGGCCCGGGGCAAGCGCTACCGCTATCGCCTCAGCAACCGCCGCTCGCGGTCACCGATGCGCCGCCACACGCACTGGGAGATCTTCCAGCCGCTCAACCTCGCTGCCATGCAGGACTGCGTCCGCCCGCTCCTCGGCGCACACGACTTCTCGGGGTTCCGGGCTGCCGACTGCCAGGCCGCGCACGCCAACCGGGAGATCTCCCGTCTCGAGCTGACTGGCGTGGTGGGCGACGAGATCTCGCTGGTGATCGAGGGCACGGCGTTCCTCAAGCACATGGTGCGCAACATCATGGGCAGCGTCGTCGAGGTCGGCCGCGGCCGCGAGCCCGTCTCATTCCTCGCCACCATTCTCGAGGGGCGCGATCGCACGAGGGCAGGGCAGACTGCGCCGCCTCAGGGGCTCACCCTCGAGGCGGTGTTCTACGGGGACGGCCCACGGGAGGGCGCAGATGACGACGAGTGAGCCGACCGCTTCGGGGCCTGGCGCCTGGGCCCGCGCCGAGAACGCCAGCCGCCGGGTGCTGCTCGTCCTCTGCCTCGGGTTGCTGGCCTGGGGCGTGGGCGCGCTGCTCGCCGTCAACCTGCGCGAGCTGCTGGAGGACACCCTCGACCGGACCGTCGAGACAGGGCTGGGCGCGATCGTCGAGCACTGGGTCTTCCAGCGCTTCTGGGTGGTGTTCGTCTTCGCGCCGGTGTGTTGGGTCGCCGGCCGCTTCCTCGGCGGCTCGTCCCTGCTCTTCGTCGTGCCCGGCTTCCTGACTGGAGAGGCCTTCGCCCTCGCCCTCGGCTTCCTTCGGGACGGCTCGCCGTTTCACTCGTGGGCGGACGTGGCGGGCTGGGCGATCAGCATCGTCCTCTCGCTGCCGATCTGTTTCGTCGCGTTCATCTCAGGCGGCCGGGCCTTCGAGCGCGCGCAGGCCCGCTCGCTCGTCGATGCCGCCGCCCGGAAGGCCGACTACGACGCCTTCATCGCGAAGGCGAACCAGGGCGCGGAGCCTCCGCCGAACCCGCCCACCGAACCCCGCTCGTGACGAGCTGCCTCAGGCGCGCGCGGCGGTCGAGAAGGCGAGGCCGTCGCCCGCCACCTCCGCGCGGATCTGATCGCCGGGCACGAACTCACCGCCGAGGATCTTGAGCGCCAGGGGATCCTGCAGGTGTCGCTGGATCGCGCGCTTGAGCGGCCGGGCGCCGTAGACCGGGTCGTAGCCCTCCTTCGCGAGGAAGGCGCGGGCCTGCTCGGTCAGCTCGAGCGTGAGCCGCTTGTCCGCGAGCAGCTTCTTGAGGCGCCCGAGCTGCAGCTCCACCACCGAGCCGATGTGCGCCTGCGTGAGCGGCTCGAAGAGCACGATCTCGTCGATGCGATTCAGGAACTCGGGCCGGAAGTTCGCGCGCAGCTGGCCCATCACCTCGCCGCGCGTGGCGGTGTCGAGCGTCGACTTGCCCGCGAGCCCTTCCTGGATCGCCTGCGCCCCGATGTTCGAGGTCATGATCAGCACGGTGTTCTTGAAGTCCACGGTGCGACCCTGGCTGTCGGTGAGCCGGCCCTCGTCGAGGATCTGCAGGAGCACGTTGAAGACATCGGGGTGCGCCTTCTCGATCTCGTCGAACAGCACCACGGCGTACGGCCGGCGGCGGATCGCCTCGGTGAGCTGGCCGCCCTCGTCATAGCCCACGTACCCCGGAGGAGCGCCGATGAGCCGCGCCACGGCGTGCTTCTCCATGTACTCGCTCATGTCCACGCGCACGATGGCCTGATCGGAGTCGAACAGGAACTCCGCCAGCGCCTTCGCGGTCTCGGTCTTGCCGACGCCGGTGGGGCCGAGAAAGACGAACGAGCCGATGGGCCGGTTGGGATCCTGCAGACCCGAGCGCGCGCGCCGCACCGCGTTCGACACCGCTTCGATGGCCGCCTTCTGGCCGATGACGCGCTCGCCCAGCCGGTGCTCCATCTTCACCAGCTTCTGCAGCTCGCCCTCGAGCAGCCTGGAGACGGGAATGCCGGTCCACTTGCCGACGACCTCGGCGATGTCCTCGCTGTCCACCTCTTCCTTGAGGAACCGCTGCTTCTTCTGCAGCTCGGCCAGCCGCGCGTTCTGCTGGGCGAGCTCCTTCTCGAACGAGGGCAGCACGCCGAACTTGATCTCGGCGGCCTTGTTCAGATCGCCGCGGCGCTCGGCCCCGGCCTGATCGGTGCGCGCCTGCTCGACCTTCTCCTTCACGCCGCGGATCGAGCTGATGATCGCCTTCTCGGCTTCCCAGTGCGACTTGAGCGCGGCGAACGTCTCGTTGAGGCCGGCGAGCTCCTTCTCCAGGGCCTCGAGGCGCTCCTTCGAGTGCACGTCGGTCTCCTTCTTGAGGCCCTCGCGCTCGATCTCGAGCTGCACCAGCTTGCGGCGCACGTCATCGACCTCGGTCGGCATGGAGTCGATCTCGATGCGCAGGCGCGACGCCGCCTCGTCCACCAGGTCGATGGCCTTGTCGGGCAGGAAGCGGTCCGAGATGTAGCGGTTCGACAGCGTGGCGGCGGCCACGAGCGCGGTGTCCTGAATGTGCACGCCGTGGTGCACCTCGTAGCGCTCCTTGAGGCCGCGCAGGATCGAGATGGTGTCCTGCACCGAGGGCTCGCCGACGAAGACCGGCTGGAAGCGCCGCTCGAGGGCCGCGTCCTTCTCGATGTGCTTGCGGTACTCGTCGAGGGTGGTGGCGCCGATGCAGTGCAGCTCGCCGCGCGCGAGCGCCGGCTTGAGCATGTTGCCCGCGTCCATCGCGCCCTCGGCCTTCCCCGCGCCGACCAGCGTGTGCATCTCGTCGATGAAGAGGATGATGTCGCCGTTCGCGCTCGACACTTCCTTCAGCACGGCCTTGAGGCGCTCCTCGAACTCACCGCGGAACTTGGCGCCCGCCACCATCGCGCCCAGATCCAGCGCGACCAGCCGCTTGCGCTTGAGGCTCTCGGGCACGTCGCCATCGACGATGCGGCGCGCGAGGCCCTCGGCGATGGCCGTCTTGCCGACGCCTGGCTCGCCGATCAGCACGGGGTTGTTCTTGGTGCGGCGGGACAGCACCTGGATCGAGCGGCGGATCTCTTCGTCGCGGCCGATCACCGGGTCGAGCTTCCCCGAGCGCGCAGACTCGGTCAGATCGCGCCCGTACTTCTCGAGCGCGCGGTAGGTGCCCTCGGGATCCTGGCTCGTCACCCGGCCCGAGCCGCGAATGTCCTTCAGCACCGCCATCACCCGGTCCTTCTTCACGCCCGACGCACCGAGCAGCTCGCCGGCGTGGCCCTTGTCCTGCGCGAACGCGAGCAGCAGGTGCTCGGACGAGGTGAACTCGTCCTTCATCGCCTTCGCCTCGTCCTCGGCCTTGTCGAAGAGGCTCATCAGCCGGTTGGAGATCGACGTCTGCCCACCCTTGATGGTGGACATGCGGCCGAGCACCTCGTCGATGCGGCTGCCCACGAGCTTCACGTCGGCGCCGATCTTCTGCAGCATCGGCACCACCACGCCGTCCTGCTGCTCCAGCAGCGCCTTGAGCAGGTGCTCCGGCTCGTAGTTGGGGTGGTTCGCGCGGCGCGCCAGCGACTGGCCTTCTTGAATGGCTTCCTGCGCCTTCACGGTGAACTTGTCGATTCGCATGCCGCCACCGTAAGGGTCGATCGACCGCGCGCAAGGCGCGTGCCGAAGCCCTCGAAGTGCTGTCGGTTGAGTCGCTCCGGCGACGCCCCGCGTCAAACCGCTGGGAACGATTGAAAAAAAGCGGGGGGACCGCCCTTGTGGGGCCAGAGCGGTTCCTGTAGGTGCGCCCCGCTTTCGAGGATTCTCAAGGGGGAGAGCTCGAGTGGAAGCCCACGGTGGGTATCTGTGCCGGTTCGAGGACATGGACGTGACCTGGCTGCAGCAGGTCGCGAGGTCCGCTCTCGAGGAAGACGGCCAGTCGGCGGTCGATGTCGGGTTGCAGGTGACGGTGCTGGGGGGCGCGGGCCTCGTCCGCTTCTCGTGGGACGCGCCGTTCACCTACGGCCGCGCTGGTGCGCGCTGGTACCTCTCGCACCACGCGCTCGCGCGGCGACTGTCCGAGCACCTCAAGACCGCGCTGCACGTCTACGTCTTCGATCCCGACGAGCTCGAGCAGGTGATGGCCTACGGCAACGGTCGTCGGGTGGGTGGCGAGCTGCTGCGCTACGTCGACGTGGACTTCGATGAGAGCGACGACGAGGCGGCGTTCGAGAAGCTCAAGGCGAAGTGGCCGCTGGGTCACCTGGCCCGCGTGCTGGGCGTCGCGCGCGAGGAGCTCATTCGCCTGCCGCGCCAGTCGATGGTGCTGATCGATCTCGAGCGGCCGCTCACGCCGCAGCCCCTGTGGAAGCTGCTGCCCGAGTCGCTCCAGGGCGCGCGGGCGAGCGGCATGCGGCTCGCGGTCTGAGCCGCTCCGGCTCACTCCTCTTCGGGCGTGTTGCGATCGATGAGGACGAACGTCTGCTGAATGCGCTCCGAGCGGAAGTAGTTGGCCGCCAGCACGAAGAGCCCCGTCACCATCACCGTCGTTCCCACGCTCGCGATGGACAGCACGCCGGCGGTGACGCCTGCGTCGGCGGCCTCGACGTGGTGCTCGGCCAGCGTCCTGTCCCAGGCGGTCGCGACCGCTCGCACGATGACGAGCTCCTGGGCGCCGTCGAGGGTCCGCAGCACGGCGGCACCGATCGCCGCGCGGGACAAGAGCTTCGCCAGGTTGCTCCGCTGGACCCCTGACGGCCAGCGCAGCCGCAGGGCCGAGACGAACACCAGGGAGGCCGCCGCGGACAGACCGAACAACACCACCACCCTCGGCCAGCGCATGTTCTCGATGCTGTTGCGGAAGGCGACGGCCTGGGCGCGCTGGGCGGCCGCGAACGCCTCGGGGTTGGGCGTCAGCTTGTTGAGGAAGGGCGTCTCGCCCGCCGTGACGTCGAGCTCGGCGACGGTCAAGGCGCGACCGATGCCCTGCAGCCCGCCGAACGAGACGATGGCTCCGAGCGCCAGGGTGGCCAGCGTCGCGTAGCGGACGGGGTTCGGCAACACCGGGCGGCTACTTCCCCTGCTTGTGCACGAAGCGCAGGCGCAGATCGGTGAGCAGCGAGGTGAAGAGCTGCTCCTCTTCGACCGTGAGGTTGCCCCTGGTCTTCTGCTTGAGCAGATCGAGCAGATCGAGCGACTGGCGCGCCAGCACGAGGTTGACGGTGGCGGCGCCGGTCTCGGGGTTGGGCGCCTCGCCGAGATGGATGAGGGCCGACGAGGCCAGGCCCAGCACGAACGTGCTGAACGACACCGGCTCGGCGTCTTCCATCACGAACGTCTCACCGCGACGCTCGGTCATCGGCGCTCACTCCTCGTCGTCGTCGATCGGATCGTCCTCGGAGATCGTGTCGACGCGGGTGGCCTTGTCGGCCACGTCGGTGAGGGCCTTGAGGTGCTTCTCCCAGGCCTTCTCGTCCACCAGGCCCTGGGTGATGTAGCGCTGCACGGTGCGCTTATCGAGGTACCGCGGATCGAGGTCGGTCTTCTCGCTCATGGTCGCCGCGTCTATAGCAGGCCGCCATGGCGCTCAAGCTCCCACGTGGAATGTACGCGCTGGTCGATGACGGGGTGCGCCCGGAGGTGAGCGCGCCCCAGAAGGCCCGCTGGGCGATCGAGGGAGGGGCGGCCGTCGTCCAGCTCCGCCTCGAGCGCACCGCTGATCGCCAGGCCCTCGCGTGGATCCGCGAAGTCATGGACCTCGCCGGCGAGGTGCCGGTGATCGTCAATGATCGCGTCGATCTCTGCCTCGCGGCGGGCGCGTCAGGCGTGCACCTGGGCGACGACGACCTGCCGGTGCCGGTCGCCCGCCGACTGCTCGGTCCCGGAGCGTTGATCGGCCGGACCACCCGATCGGTCGCGGACGTCGTGCGGGCGAAGGAGGAGGGCGCCGATCACGTGGGCCTCGGGCCGATCTTCAGCACCTCGACCAAGGCGGTGAACGCGGCGGTGCTGGGGCTCGAGCGGTTCGCGGCGCTCGTTCGCGACAGCCCGCTGCCGGTGGTGGGCATCGCGGGCATCACGTTGGACACGATCGGCGGCGTCTCGAAGGCGGGGGCCCGCTGCGCAGCCGTCGCGAGCGACTGGCTCGTCGCCGAGAACCCCGAGGCCCGCGTGCGCGCCCTCGTGAGGGCCTTCGGCCGCTGACTGGCCCTTCGTCGTGCCGCATTTCTCGCGCCGCGCCGATTCCGCGGGCATTGTGTCGTCATGAAGTCTCATCACGGCCACCATCACCCGCGTCGGCCGAACATCGCGATCACCCCCGACTTCATCGCGCCCTCCGTGGAAACGCCCACCGCGCGGTACGAGCTCAAGGTCACCTACGCCGACGCCGTGCTGCGCGCGGGGGGCCTGCCGTTCCTGATCCCGTACACCGACGATCATCAAGCCATCGAGAGCTACCTCGACCGCGTCTCGGGCCTCGTGATCTCGGGCGGGGCCTTCGACGTCCCTCCCGAGCTGTACGGTGAGGCCGCGCGGGAAGGCATGGGGCCGACGAAGCCCAACCGCACGACCTTCGAGCTGGCGGTGCTCAAGGCGGCGCTCCACCGGCGTCTGCCCGTGCTGGGCATCTGCGGCGGCATGCAGCTGATCAACGTCGCCTTCGGCGGCACCCTCGTCCAGGACCTGAAGCTCGAGCTGCCCTCGGCCGGCCCCCACCAGCAGCACCACGATCGCGCGCAGCCGCTCCACCCCGTCGAAGTGCGCGAGGGCTCCGTCCTGGCCGAGTGCGTGGGCAAGGGTCAGCTCATGGTGAACTCGACGCACCACCAGGCCGTGAAGACGGTGGGCAACGGCCTGCAGCCCAGCGCCGTCGCGCCCGATGGAGTGATCGAGGGCATCGAGACGAAGGACGGCGGCTTCGTCGTGGGCGTGCAGTGGCACCCGGAGCAGATGATCGACTCCGTTCCGCCGCACCTCGGCGTCTACAAGACGCTCGTCCACAAGGCGCGTGATCGGCGGCAGCACGGTTGATCACATTCCGCTGGCACTGCTCGGGGTGGGGCCAGGTGCGGCGGGGTAGGGGTTGAAAAGTCCCGTTGGTGGTCGCGCTGCGTATACTCGGGTCGTCTGGCCGACTGCCCTCGAGGCGAACAGCACATGCGAACTTCTTCTCTCCTTCAGGTCCTTGCGGCCGTGTTGCTCGTGTCTGCGTGCGACTGCGGCACGAAGCCTCCCGCCAACGGCGATGGGGGCGCGGGTGGGGCGAGCGGTGGGGGCGACACGACCATGGGCGGCGGCGCGGCCGGAGGCGGCTTCACCACCGCTGGCGGCGGGACTGACGACGCAGGGGTGATCGTCGATCCGAACGACCCGGACAACGATCGGAAGGACACCGACTGCGACGGTCTGAGCGACGCGGAGGAGTTCGGGAACCTCTACCCCGGCGGCGCGCGCACCAACCCGGCGAACCCGGACACGGACGGCGATGGCGTGCCCGACGGAGTCGAGGCCGGGAAGATGATGTCGGTGGACGCGCGCTGCTCCTTCACGGGCGACGCTGACCCGGGCTCGCGCACCAACCCGACGGTGGCCGACTCCGATGGCGATGGCCTCACCGACGGGCAGGAGGACGCGAACCGCAACGGCCGCGCGGAGCCGACCGAGACCGATCCGACGACCGGCGACACCGACCAGGACACGATCCCCGACGGCACCGAAGACGCGAACAAGAACGGCCGCGTGGACACGGGCGAGACGGATCCCCGCCTCCGCGACACGGACATGGACCGCATCGCCGACGGCATCGAGCTCACCGTCACCCGGACGAACCCCACCAACCCCGACTCCGACGGCGACACCTGCCAGGACGGCGCCGAGGACTTCAACCAGAACGGCATGGTGGACACGGGCGAGACGAACCCGAACCTCGCGAGCGACTGCGGCGCGGCGGTGAACCCCGACGCTGACAACGACGGCCTGCCCAACACCATCGAGGACAAGAACCGCAACGGCATGGTGGACCCGGGCGAGACCGATCCGATGCGCGCCGACACCGACGGTGACGGCATCTCGGACGGCACCGAGGACACGAACAAGAACGGCTTCTTCGAGACGGGAGAGACGAACCCGCTGCGCGTGGACACCGACTGCGACGGCCTGCTCGATGGGCCCTCGATGGCCCGCGGCGACGGCGGCATGGTGCGCGGCGAGGATCTGAACGCCAACGGCACCGTGGACATGGGTGAGACGAACCCGCGCAAGCGCGACACCGACGGCGACGGCATCTCAGACGGGGTCGAGGTGGGCCTCACCACTGCGCTCATCGCCGACGCCACCAACTGCATGAACGTGCCGGTAGACGCCGATCCGGCTACCACCACCAACCCCACCAACCGTGACTCCGACGGTGACGGCATCGACGACGGCGCGGAAGACGCCAACCAGAACGGCCGCGTCGACATGGGCGAGCTGAACCCCAACGACATGAGCGACGGCATGGGCCCCGCGGGGCAGGCGTGCTCGCGCACAAACCTGCGCCCGGTGCTGTTCCGCTCCGAAGCCGATCCCGATCTCCAGCTCGGCCTGCCGGCCTCCTTCACCGAGCTGAGCCCGATCGTCGTCATGGGGCAGCGGCGGGGCTTGATGGGCTTCGACCCGACGAACCAGGTCGCGTTCGCGGTCTGGCGGGAGGCTGCCCGGGGCGGCGCCACCACCCCGATCCTCGACGAGCAGCAGCTCAGGCCCGTCTTCAACGGCGTCGGAGCCGTCACCAACGTCACCACCCAGCAGTTCACCACCTGGGACAACCTGCCCTCGGTGCAGGCCTTCTACGACATGGCCGGCGCCACCGACGTGAAGAGCCGGGCCAACGCGATCGCGAACGCGCTCGTCGGCACCAACGCCGGCTCGCTGATGGGCTCCGGTACGGGCATGGGGCCCTTCCGCGTGCAACTGCAGGTGATCCACCGCACCAACGCGGCGGTGGTGGTGATGGCGGCGCTCACCCCGATCGCGAACTACTCCGGCGCGCCGCTCTTCACCATGAGCGACACCGCGGGCGGCTCGGCGATCGCCCAGTTCGGAGACGACAACGCCACCCAGTGCGAGGTCTTCACGCCGGGCAACGCGAAGGTGGACTTCCTCTTCGTGGTGGACGACTCGTGTTCGATGGCCAGCTCGCAGGGCGCGCTGGCGGCGACGGCGACCCAGATGACGGCGCAGTTGTCGAACTCGTCGCTCGACTGGCGCCTCGCGCTGGTGACCTCGTCGTACTTCAACGCCGGCACCTCGACGACGAACAACAACAACGCCCTGCGCGGCTTCACCCGCGACGTCGATCAGTTCCGGGCCTGGCTCACCCAGAACAGCACCTGCGCAGGGGGGCGCTGCAACACGGTAGTGCCGACGCCGCCCGCGACGATGGGTCCGACCTGCAACACGACGGGCGCGAGCGGAGGGTGCTGGGTCGGCACCGGCGGCACCAGCCCCGAGCGCATCCTCCAGTCAGCGGCGCGGGCGGTCGATGTGCTGGCCCCGGGGACGGTGATGGAGCAGGCCAACCGGCTGCGCGACGGCGCTCAGCTCGTCATCGTGCTGCTGGGTGACGCCGACGATCAGTCGCCCGCGACCGCCGCGCAGTACACGACGTTCTTCACGACCGCCAACGCGACCGTCGTCAACAGCGGAACGACGTACACGAACCGGACCGGCGGGCGCGTCATCGTGCACGGCATCGTCTGCCCACAGGGCAGCACCTGCAACAGCGAGCCGAACACCAACAAGCACGGCCAGGTGATCTCCGCGACCGGGGGCGTGCGCGGCGATCTCTGCAACCCGCGCATGGGCAACACGGCGGCTGACTGCTCGATGTACCCGTCGATCCCCGTGGCGGTGCCGAACATCGTGACCAGCGCCATCGCCGCGGCCGGCTACCGCATGCAGAAGCCGCCCATCGGCGCCTCGGTGAAGGTCGCGATGGCGAACGTGGTGGACATGGCCCTGTGCAACCCGAACGATCTGCCGCGCAGCCGCGCCAATGGCTTCGACTTCGACGGCATCAACCGCACGCTCTCGTTCTTCGGAGCCTGCCGCCCGGCGGGAATGATGAACCGCGCCGCGGTCTCCTACCGGTACTGGATCGACGTGACCCCGCAGCCTGGCGGCAACCCGCCGCCCTGCGTGAACGACCCGAACTACGATCCGACCGATGGGGACTTCTGCCGCGGCAGGCTCGCCTGCAACCGCACCACGGGCGTCTGCGAGTGCCCGCAGGACTGTGGCGGCAACGGCCCGCCGGGGACGATCTGCAACACGAACCCGCAGGTCTGCGACTTCGTCTGCACCGCTGACTGCGGCGGCACGTGCTCGAGCTTCCAGCAGTGCAACACCACGACGTGCCAGTGTGACTGCAGGCAGATGTTCACCTGTCCCGCTGGCTACCGGTTCCAGAGCGGCGGTGGGGTGTGCGGCTGTGTCTGTGACACGGCGGCGCTCAACTGCGGGGCGGCGTACCAGGCCGAGCCGTCTTCCTGTGCCTGCGTCTGCAAGAGCGACTGCGGTGGGTGCTCGCAGGGGCAGACCTGCAACCGGTCGACCTGCTCCTGCTCGGGTGGCATCAACTGACCCTCACGCTCCTGGCGCTGCTCGGCTCGATCGACGCCGGAGTCGGGCTCGTGATCACCGCCGACGGGCTCGAGCTGGAGCCTCTGCAGCTGGCCGATGCCGGTCGGTTGGTGCGTGGGGGGATGGTGACCGGGGAGCTCTCCGTGGCCCTCCGCGCGGCTGGCCCTCTGCGCCTCGAGGCCGCCCGCGAGGTGCCGTGGGACGTCGTCGAGGACGTGGCCTGGCGGCTGGGGGTCGCGGGTTGCCTCGACGCCCGGCTCCAGGTGCCTGGCGAGCCGGTGATCCCCCTCGTCGGAGCGACGCCGCTCGCCGCGCTGGTGATCACCAGGCGAGAGGTGACCGTGTGCTGGGCGGACGGCTGTGAGCCGCCCTGGCGGCGGGGTGACCCACCCCGAGGTCTGGAGAAGGCGCTCACCGGGGTGACGCTCGTCCCGGCGCCCCGCGAGCGGTCGGGGATGGGACCGGACGAGACCCTCAGCCTCGGCGATGTGCTCGACGAGCGACGGGTGCTCGGTCGAGCAGTCTCGTTCGCGTTGCTGCGGCCTGCGCAGCCTCCGCTGGGCAGCCGCCTCGCGCCGCTGGCTCCCCGCCCGCGCGCTGGCCGGTGAAGCGCCGCGCGAGCTCCCGGGCCAGCGCTTTGGCGGCGGACAGGCCCTGCTGGTGGCTCGGCGCGCGCGAGGCGGTGCCCTGGTTGTTCTCACCGTCGGTGATGAGCACGGCGGCGGCCCGGTCGCCGAGGCGTTCGACGGCTGGCTCCGTGAGGCGATGAAGCAACCCCGCGCCGAGCGCGACGCGAGGCTCAGCGACTGGGCGAGGGCTCCGGCCGCGCGCGCGGCGCACCCGCGTGAAGAGCACTGGTGATCACCCGGCTCCTGGCGTCGGAGTCGCGCAGCCGGTTCACCGCCGTCGCCACCACGTCAGAGGAAGATCTTGTAGAGCGCGAGGAAGCAGCAGACCGGGCCCAGCGTGACGCCGATGACGAGGGCGCGACTGGCCGAGCGGCCGCCCCGGGGCGCGCTGCGCCTTCACCCGGGCAGGCATGCCCAGCGTGGCGAGCACCATCGACGTGAAGTTGAGCGCGAAGGTCAGCACCATCGCCTCGATGAACTGGAGGCCTTTCGGCGCGAGGACCGCCACGAGCGCAGGGGCGGCCAGGCGCCCCATGGCCGCCAGGGCCGGGAGCGCGAGGTGGACACGCGTCCCCAGCCCCCACCAGTTGATCGCTGCCAGCAGCCACCCGCCGAAGGGCATCACGGTTCCGCAGACGATGAGCAACGTCGTGGCCCACACCGGCGTCCCCTCGCCACGGCGCTGGCAGGCGGCGCACCTTCCGACTTCAGCGTCCCCAGGCCAGCTGCCGCAGCGATCGCAGGGGCGCAGGTGCGTCGGCGGCGTCACGCGTCGAAGAGGAGCTTCTGCTGCTCGGACGCCTGCAGCGCGCGGAAGCTCTTGTTCGCCTCGCGCAGCAGATCCTCGCTCGTGCGCACCTTGTCGGTGGGGAACACCGCGCCACCGAACCGGATGACGACCTTCAGCCGCCCGTGCGGGCCTTCCACCGGGAGCGCCTGAATGAGGCCCAGCATTCGCTCGGCGACGATGCGCGCGCCGGGGAGATCCGTCTCGGGCAGGAGGGCCACGAACTCGTCGGTGTCGATCCGGAACAGGCGATCGGCCCCGCGCATCACGCTGCGCGCCTCCTGCACCGCCTTCGCGAGGTAGCTGTCGCAGGCGTCGCGGCCGAGCTGGTAGCGAAGGCCCTGGTAGTCATCGAACCCGAACATCAGGCACGCGGCGGGGCGCCCGTAGCGCCGGCTCCGCGCGAGCTCGGAGTCGAGGCTGGCCTTGAGCTGCGAGTACGTGCCCGCGCCCGTCACCGGATCGACCGCCCGGAACTGCGCCAGCTCGTCTTCGGCGTCGAGCAGGCGGCGGCGGTACTCGCGCACCGTCAGCGCCGAGTTGATGCGCGTCTGCAGCTCGATCAGCTTGAAGGGCTTGGTGATGTAGTCGTCGGCGCCGAGCTCCATGCCGCGGATCTTCCCGTCCATGTCGCCCATGGCGGTCAGCACGATGACGGGCAGCTCGGCGAGCCCCGTCGTCTCGCGCACCGCCTTCAGCACCGAGAAGCCGTCGCGCCGCGGCATCATCAGATCGAGCAGCACCAGATCGGGCCGCTCGGGCTTGACGAGGTGCTCCATCGCCTCGACGCCGTCCTCCGCCATCGCCACCCGGAAGCCGCTCGTCTCGCAGAGATCCTTCAGCAGCGTTCGCGTGTGCTCGTCGTCATCGACGACCAGCACCAGCCGGTTGCTGAAGTCTGGAGCGTTCGGCTTCATCAGGTCGCCCCAGTCTAGCCTCAACCCTGCCAGTCGCGGGCGCGGCTTTCGAAGCGCGTGTACTCGGGCATGAAGATGAGGTCGATGGAGCCCACCGGGCCGTTTCGCTGCTTGGCGACGATGAGCTCGACGGGCATCGCGGCGCGGCCAGGGGGCGGGGGGGCGCCGTCTTCGCCGTCCTCCTCCCGGTGGATGAACATGACGACGTCGGCGTCCTGCTCGATGGCGCCGGACTCGCGCAGGTCCGACAGCATGGGCTTGCCGCCCTTGCGCTCCTCCACCTTCCGGTTGAGCTGGCTGAGCGCGATGATCGGCACCTCGAGCTCCTTGGCGAGCTGCTTGAGGCCGCGGGAGATCTCCGACACCTCGAGCTGCCGGCTCTCGACCTTGCCCTTCTGGTGCATGAGCTGCAGGTAGTCGATCACGATGAGGCCGAGCGTGGGCTCCTTCTGCTTGAGCCGCCGGGCCTTCGCGCGCAGGTCGAACGACGAGAGGCCGCCGGTGTCGTCGATGTACAGCTTGCAGCCGTAGAGCTCGTTGGCGGCCTGCTGAATGCGCTCCTCGTCGCCCGGCGACAGGCGACCGCCGCGCAGCTTCTTCATGTCGACGCGCGCGTGCGTGGCCAGCATGCGGGTGAGCAGCTGCACCGCGGGCATCTCGAGCGAGAAGACGGCGACGGCGCGGTTCTCTTTGAGGGCGACGTTGATCGCCACGTTCATGGCCAACGACGTCTTGCCGATGCCGGGGCGCGCTGCGAGCACGATCAGCTCTCCCCCGTGCAGGCCGGTGAGCTGGTTGTCGAGATCGACGAAGCCCGTCGCGGTGCCCGTGATGCCCGACGTGTTCTTCTTCATCGTGTCGAGGAGCGTGAGCGCCTCGTCCATCAGCTCCTGCATCGAGCGCAGGTCGCCCTGCTGGCCGCGCTCGGCGATCTGGAAGACCTTGCGGCCCGCCTCATCGACCAGCTCGAGCACGTTGCCGGTCTCCTGGCTGGCCAGCTCGAAGATCTCGCGGCCGGCCTTCGCCAGCCCGCGGCGCGTCGACTGGTCCTTGATGATCTTCGCGTACTCGACGGCGTTGGCCGAGAACGGCACGAGCTGATCGAGCGTCTGCAGGTAGCTGGGGCCGCCGACGTTCGCGAGCTGGCCGCGCGTCTTGAGCTCCTCCGAGACGGTCAGCCAGTCGACCCTCGAGTTGCGGCCGTCGAGGGCCACCATCGCGTCGAAGATCTCCGCGTGGGCCGTGTTGGCGAAGTCTTCTCTGGTGATCTGCTCTGCCACGTTGGGCAGCACGGCGTTGTCCATCACCACCGCGCCGAGCACGGCGCGCTCGGCGGCGAGATCTTCGTGCACACGGGGTTGCAGGCTCACGGGGCCTTCATACCGCGCGGGGTGCGGCGGGGTGCAAGCTCAGCGCGCCGCGGAGAGACCTCCACGCCGTCGATCGTCACGAACGACCCGCTGATCGCCTTCGTGGCGCGGTGGAGGGTCTGCGGCGTCGTAGGAGCAACGCCGAGGGGGATTGGACCGGCGCGGAGCGTGAAGCCCGCTTCAGCCGCCGCGTTCAGCGCTCGGGGGACGGCATCAGCAGGGATGAGGAGGTCGATGTCCCTGGTGGCGCGGGGGTGACCGTGGACCGCCAGTGCAAGGCCTCCACAGAGCGCGTAATCGACCTTCGCTTGATCGAGTGCATCGACCAGGCGCTCGAGCTCCACGACCAGATCGACGACCGCCGTGCTCACGGCGGCCAGGATCTCACAGCTCAAGCGACACGGGCCGCGCCCACGCGAGTGGACACGGCCCGGATCGACGATCTTCAGCCGGACTCAGGCCTGCACGGCCTCGCCCTGCACGTTCACCGTCACCTTCGCGTGCACCTCACGGTGCAGCCGCAGCTCGACCTCGAAGCTGCCGATGGTGCGAATGGGCTCGGGCAGGTGGATGACGCGGCGGTCGAACTTGTGACCCTGCGCCGCCAGCGCCTCGGCGATGTCCAGCGCGGTGACGGAGCCGAACAGCTTGTCCTGCTCGCCGACCTTCCGGGCGATGGTGACCGACACGCCGGCCAGCTTCTTGCCGGCCTCATCGGCGACCGACTTCAGCTTCGCCTGGCGCACCGCGATCACGGCCTTCTCGTGCTCGAGCTGGCGGATGTTGGCCGCCGACGCGAGCATCGCGAGGTTGCGCGGCAACAGGTAGTTGCGCGCGTAGCCGTCCTTCACGTTCACGACCTCGCCGGAGTTGCCGAGGTTGTACACATCTTCACGCAAGATGAGCTTCATGGGTGGCCTCTTCAGCTCGCGAGCACGAGGTAGGGGATGAGCGCCAGGCCGCGGGACTGCTTGACCGCCTTCGCGATCGCCCGCTGGTGCTTGGAGCAGTTGCCCGAGATGCGGCGGGGAATGATCTTGCCGCGCTCGGTGACGAAGTACTTGAGGGTGGACTGATCCTTGAAGTCGACGATGATCTTCTTGTCGGCGCAGAACCGGCACACCTTGCGGCGCGCAAACCCCCGGCCTCCACGCTTCTCGTCGCCTTCGCCCCGGTCGCCGCGGTCACCGCGATCGCCCCGGTCGCCACCCTTGCCGCTCTTCTCGTAGTTCTTTTCCATGTTCGAAAGTCCTCTGGCCTCAGCCCGGAGTGACGTCGTCGTCGTAGCTGCCATCGACGTCGGCGTTGAAGTCCTCGCGCTCGGCACCGCCGAACGGCTTGTTGTCGTCCACGTCACCGGCCAGCTTCAGATCCTCCTGCGGCTGCCGCGTCTCGGGGTCGATGCCATCGGCGAGGCGCTTCGACATGTAGCGGCTCACCTCGTCGAAGATGCGCAGGTTGCGCTCGACCTCGGCCACCAGCGTGGGCTTCCCGAGGTAGTGCGCGTGCAGGTAGATCGCGCGCGGCTGCTTCGCCACCGGGTACATCGTCTTCTTCTTGCCCCAGATGGTGAAGCGCAGGAACTTGCCGCCTTCACGGCCCACGATGCCGCGGACCTTCTCCTTCACCTTCTCGACGCTGTCGTCGGTGAGGTCCGGCTTCACGAGGAAGACGGTCTCGTACTCGCGCAGCTGGGCCGCGCCCTTCGTTGCTTCTGCCATGTGTTCTCTCCCCATGGGGTCTGCCCACCGGGAAACCCGATGAGCGGGGAAACGGTGCTCTGTTCGAGGACCGGGAGCAGGAAACCGCGTGCCTGCGACCATCACGCTCGGGCCCCACGACGAGCAGCCCACCTCCGCCGGAATGACGGAGGCTGGTGCGCTTATGTGGCAGGGACCGGCAAGTCAACTGGCGGCCGCCACGACCCGACCACCCTGACTTTTTCGCGACGCGTCGGCGGCGCCCGTGGAGTCAGGCGGATCCACGTGGTATCGGCGCCCACCTTTCGTGAAGGCAGAGGGGATCACCACATGAGGAAGACCCGATTCGCTGCGCTCGTCGCCGTGCTGGCGGCTTCGGCCGCGCTCGCTCAGGAAGACGGTGGCTTGAGCGTTCAGCCCGCCGCAGCCAACCCGGGCGGAGCCGATGCCCCCGGCGAGCTCATTCGCAGCGGCTTCGACGCCGACGCCGGCGAGCCGGTGGCCGAGCCCTGGCAGCAGGCGACCGTCCCGCCCCAGGAGTCGCCCACGGACGCCGGGACCGAGAAGGAGCCTTCGCCGCCCCTCGAGCTGACCGCCGCGCTCGCCGCGTCCGCGCGCATCTCGTACCAGGGCGCCACGCCGTTCCCCCTCGACGATCGAGGCCCCGCTGCGACGGTCGCGCCGCTGCTGACGCGGGTTCGCGTGACGCCCGAGATCCGCCTCAAGGGCTTCGGGCTCGTCGGCGAGGCCGACACCGCGACCGGCGCGATCATCGGCGTCCCCTCCGCCGAGCTCGTCGGCACGCGCGTGCCGTACCCCGCCATCACCGCGCTCGATCTGCGCAAGCTGTTCGTCGAGTACAAGTGGGCGTCGGGCGCCTTCCGCGTGGGCCTGCAGACGCAGTCGTGGGGGCTGGGGCTGCTAGCGAACGACGGCGCGAAGGACCCCGAGGCCGGTGACTTCGGCCAGCAGCAGTTCGGCAACACGACCTACCGCGCGCTCTTCGCGGTGCGGCCCCTGTTCCAGCTCGGCGGCATGTTCCGCGCGTTCGAGACGGCGCTCGCGGCCGACCTCATCAACCGCGACAACTTCGGCGAGTTCGTGAAGGGCGACCGCGCCTTCCAGGGCGTGATCGCGCTGCGGCTCGCGAAAGACGCCGACAACACCCTCGGCGTGTACGCGGTCTACCGGAACCAGCGGAACATCAACGTCAGCGACGGCGGCAAGGCGACCGACGTGGTGGTGGTGGACGCCGCAGGCAAGTGGGAGTTCTTCAAGCGCCGCAACCGCGTGCTCAAGGTGGGCTTCGAGGCGCTCACCATCAACGGCACCACGACGCAGGCGCGCAATGAGAACGCGGCGCTGCTGCGGGTGCAGCAGTTCGGCGCGGCGGCGAAGGTCTCGTACCGGCTCCACCGCCTCACGCTGCTCGCCGACTGGGGCTTCGCCTCGGGCGATCAGAACCCGCAGGACGATCGCATCGAGAACTTCCGGTTCGATCGCGACTTCAAGGTGGGGCTGGTGCTCTTCGATCAGGTGATGGCGTACCAGTCGGCGCGCTCCGGGGTGCGGGCGTCGGATCCCAACCTGGTGGGCATCGCTCCCGAGGGCGCGGATCTGCTCGGCACCGCCGGCAGCGTGACAGGCGTGTGGTACCTGTTCCCGCGCGTGAAGTACGGTCTCTTCGACTGGCTCGACGTGTACGGAGGGCCGCTCTTCGCGTTCAGCACCGCGCGGCTGGCTGACCCCTTCAACACCCGCATCGGTGGCGGGACCGCGGTGAACCCGGTGGGTGGCCGCCCCGGCATGTACATGGGCACGGAGGTCGATCTCGGGGTGCAGGCCCGTTACCGCCCGATCCCCGAGCTGCTGATCACGGCCACCGGGGAGGGGGGCTTGTTCCTGCCGGGCGACGCGTACACGCTGCCCACCGGTGGCGTGATGGGTCCTGTGGGGTTTGGCCGGCTTCGCTTGAGCATCGCCCTCTGATTCAGGAGTTCTCCGACATGCGCGCGTTCACGTTCGTCTCGTTGCTCGTCCTCCTTGCGTCCTGTGCGGCCCCCGAGGGCAAGGGCCTCATGCTCACCCCGTCCGGCAGCGGCGCCCAGGTGCGGTGGGATCCGTTCCACCGGCCGCTGCCCGAGGTCCCGATCCCCAACGACTTCGCCACCCGCTTCGACGCCAACAGCCCCACGAAGCGCCGGGTGAACGCGTCGATGCTCGCGCCCACCGGCTGGGAGCGAGGCACCCGCGAGGAGATCGACACCCTCGACGGCTGGGGCACCTACCAGACCGTCACCGTCGGCTTCGAGAAGACGCTCGACCTGCTCAACATCGTGAAGCGCCACCAGGGCGACGACTACGAGCCGTCCGACGACGTGGCGTACCTCATCGACATCACGCCTGACTCGCCGGACTTCTGCGAGCGCGTGCCGCTGGACTTCGGCGAGGGCAACTTCCCCATCACCCTCGAGCGCAAGGCGTACTTCGAGAACGATCGCGACACCGAGCAGCTGCCCTTCGAAGATCGCGACGAGGACGCCAACCGCAACGGCCTGCTCGACCCCGGTGAGGACCTCGACATGGACGGGGTGCTCGACAAGCCGAACACGCTCACGCCGGGCGACAGCCGCTTCCAGATCATGGAGTGGTACGAGCGCGAGTCGAACACGCTCCTGATGAAGCCCGTGATGCCGCTGCGCGAGACGACGACGTACGCGATGGTGTTGACGAAGCGGCTGGTGGACGAAGACGGCCGCCCGGTGCGCTCGCCGTTCGTCTACATCAACCACGCGTCGCAGACGCAGCAGCTCGCGCCGCTCGCCTCGTGCCTGCCGAAGTACGGGCTGGGCCTCGAAGACGTGGCCTTCACCTGGGCGTACACCACGCAGAGCATCACCCGCGACTTCAAGGCGATTCGCGACGGCCTCTATGGCCTCGGCCCCCTCTCGCGCCTCGCCAGCGAGTACCCCGTCGACGTGCCAGCCGAAGTGAAGACGATGGACGGCCGCACGGTCGCCGGCCTGGCGCGGGTGCGCGAGGTGCAGCGGGACTCGCGCGACAACCCCTACATCGTGCCGGGCACGCAGTTCCTCCCGATGCTGCCCGACGTCTTCCGTGGCCTCTTCGGCAACATCGGCCCGCAGGAGCAGGCGCTCATCGAGGCGCACAAGTTCATCGACTTCCACGCCGTGTTCGCGATCGACTCGCCGCAGTTCTTCCGCCGGGTGGACGCCGAAGGCAAGACGCTGCCGCTGTACCGCCAGGTCTTCGAGCTGAACCCCGACACCGGCGCTGCCTTCACCCGGCGCGAGGCGTCGTTCGCGTGGATCACCGTGCCGAAGAACCGCAAGGGCCCGGTGCCGGTGGTGATCCTCGGGCACGGCTACACCGGCAACAAGCTCGACCCGCTGATGTACGGCGGCTACTTCGCGCGCTTCGGCCTCGCCTGCATGGGCATCGAGAACGTGAGCCACGGCCTCGACTTCTCCTCGACCGAGAAGGAGCTGCTCCAGGGCATCTTCCGCTCGCGGCAGATGGAGGGCCTCTTCACGTCGATCGTCGAGAACGATCGCGCCTTCGACCACAACGGCGACGGCAGGAAGGACTCGGCGGCCGACTTCTGGACCAGCTACATCGGCCACACGCGTGAGGTCGTCCGGCAGTCCGCCATCGACTACATGCAGCTCGTCAAGGTGCTGCGCGGCTTCGACGGGCAGCGGAAGTGGAACTGGGACGTCAACCGCGACGGGGACAAGACGAACGATCTCGCGGGCGACTTCGACGGCGACGGCGTGGTGGACATCGGCGGCACCGCGACGATCAACATCGCCGGCTCGTCGCTCGGCGGCATCATGAGCGCGCTGATGGCCGGCCTCGAGCCGCAGATCGGCGTCGCGATTCCGGTGGCGGGTGGCGCCGGGCTGCCCGACATCGGCGTGCGCTCGATCCAGGGCGGCGTGCGCGAGGCCGTCAACCTGCGCATGCTCGGGCCCCTGCTCGTCACCATCAAGAACATGCAGGGCCAGCTCGAGGTGTGGCAGGTGCTGCCTGATCTGAACTCGGTGGGCCGCGTGAAGGTGGGCGTGTTCGCCGGCGACTCGATCAAGGAAGGCGACACCGCCGTCCTCTTCAACCTCACCACGAAGGAGAAGCGCTGCTTCCGCGTCGAGAAGGACGGCATGCTGCGGGCGGCGATCAGCTCGGACCTCAACAACCGGTGGAAGCTGGCCGTCTACGAGGGGCCGCTGCCGCCGAAGGAGCGCGACGGCTGCGAGGTGCCGGCCAGCGCGGTGCAGCGCCTCGAGCTCGAGCACTTCAACTTCGACTTCAAGTTCCAGGGCATCGAGCACAAGGCGGGCGAGGCGTTGGTGGCGCTCGGCGACGGCTTCGGCCTGCGGCGGGCGAGCCCCGAGCTGCGCCGCTTCATGGGCCTCGCGCAGCTGGTGATCGAGAAGGGCGACCCGGTGAACTTCCTGCCCTTCGCCGAGCGGCACCGCGTGCTTCGCTTCGGCACCGGCGAGGAGGTCTCGACGCGCATGGTGATCGTCAACACCATCGGCGACATGAACGTGCCGGTCGCCGCCGGCGTCTCCATCGGCCGCGTGGCGGGCTTCGTGCCGCTGCAGAGCAAAGACCCGCGCTACGGCAAGACGCTGAACCGGGTGCTGATCGACAACGGGGTGATCAACGCGGTCGAGCGCTCGCAGCCCTACCGGAACTCGAAGGGTGAGCCGGTGCTGATGGACGTCGATCACTACTCGGCGATCAACGGCGTGGACGACGGCTTCGACGCGCCCCGGCTCAACCCGCCCCTGCGGCTGGTGCAGCGCAGCGAGCGCGTGGGCGGCGTGACGGGCATGATCTTCCCCATGGTGTCGCCGACGGGCCGGCACGGCTTCGATCCGCCGAACCCGTCGAAGGCGTGGGACCTGGGCTCGTTCCTGATGAACTCGCTCGGCCACTACATCCAGACGGGGGGCGAGCAGTGGATCCTCGAGCCGTGCGTGGCGCTCAACACCTGCTCGTGGATCCCGCCGATCCCCACCAGCGGGCCGTGATGGTCAGTCCCCGCCTTCCCACGGCTGCGGAGGGCGGGACAGCGCGCGGGTGATCGACTCCGCGCCGGCGGCCATCGCGTCGCGCCCGGCCTCCATGGAGCGCGGCGACACCGCGGGCAGGTGCGACGTCACCACGTAGGTCGGCACGCTCCGGTGCTTCAGCACCTCGAGCTGCAGCTTGAAGTGCTCGCGCCGCACGGCCGCGAAGCCGCTCGACATGCCTGACGCGTAGGCGAAGGGGCCGCCGGGATCTCGCGAGCCGCCCTTGCTGGGCAGGTAGTGGATGACGAGCGCGTCGAGCGGCGCCACGTGCGCGTCGAGCAGCGCGACGGCTGGCGCCTTGTCGACGATGCCGCCGTCCCACAGCAGGTGGCCGTCGCGCTTCACCGCCTGGAAGAGGCCCGGGTAGGCGCAGGTGGCGTGAATGGCCGAGGCGAGGTCGCCGGCGGTGAGGGTGAGGGCCTGCTGGGTGGTGAGGCTCGTGGCGACCAGCACCAGCGGCGCCAGCGTGTCCTCGAAGCGCTTCGCGGGCAGATGGCGCTCGAGCAGCGCGCGGAACCGGGCGCCCTTCAGGAGCCCGCTCGGGCGGTGGCCCTTGCGCACCGAGTCGACCGCGATGCCCAGCCAGTCGGGATCCCAGAAGTGCTCGCGGCGCTGCGAGAGGATGAGGGCCTTCATGTCGGGCGGAGAGAGGCCGGCCGCCGCGAACGCCGCCACCATGCCGCCCGCCGACGAGCCTGCCCACGCCGCCGGCACCAGGCCGTTGCCCAGCAGCCCATCGACGAAGCCAGCGTGGCCGTAGAAGCCGAAGTAGCCGGCCGACAGCACGAGGCCGAAGCGCTTGCCCTCGAGGAGGTGCTTCAGGCTCGTCATGCGCGCTCCAGCCAGGCCGAGAGCGCCGCGAGGGCTTCCGGCAGCGCGCCGCGGCCCAGCCCGATGCGCAGGTGGGTGTCGGGCCAGTCGAAGAGAGTGGACGGCGCCAGCAGCACGCCGGTCCCGGCCAGCAGGCGCTCGCTGAACGCCCGCGCGCTCTCCCCGTGCACGCGCAGGAAGCCGGTGGTGCCGGCGACCGGGCGGGTCCACGAGAGCGTCCCGGGGAAGCGCTGCAGCAGCGCGTCGACGGCGGCCAGGTTCGCGCGCACCGTCGACAGCGTGCGGGCGCGCAGCAGCTCGGCGTGGTGCAGGGCCACCGTGGCGAGCAGCTCGCTCGGCGCCGGCGCGCAGATGCTCAGGAAGTCCTTCACGGCCTCCAGGCGGGCGAGGTGGGCGCGATCGCGGCTGACGGCCCAGCCGATGCGCAGGCCCGCGAGGCCGTACACCTTCGCCATCGCCCCCAGCGAGACGGCGCGCTCGTCCACCTCGACGACGGACGGGAGCCGGGGGCCGCCGTGCTCGAGGCCGCGGTACACCTCGTCGCCGAGGAGCCGCAGGCCGCGAGAGGCCGCGAAGTCGCAGACGGCGGCGAAGCGATCGGGCGAGAGCAGGCCGCCGGTCGGGTTCTGGGGCGTGTTGAGCACGAGCACCTTCGTCGCGGGCGTGACGAGGCGCGCGAGCTCCGACGGGTCCGGCTGCCAGCCGTCGGCTTCCCGGGCGTCCCAGCGTGACACGGAGGCGCCGAGCGACTCCGCCACCGAGGTGAGCGACTGGTACGTGGGCGTGAGGGCGATGACGTGATCGCCGGGCGAGAGGGTGGCCTTGAAGAAGGTGAAGATAGGCTCCTCGGCGCCGACGTGGACGAGCACGTCGGCGGCGCTGACGCCCTTATACAGCGCGGCGATCGCCTCGCGCAGGTCGAGGGATCCCTTCGTCTCGGTGTAGCCGAGCGAGAGCGTCAGCAGGCGGTCGCGCGCGGTGGGCTCGAGGGCGAGCACGTCGTGCACCCGCAGCGTGTCGGGATCGCTCGCGCACGCGAGGTGGCGCACGGAGAACTCGTGCTGGGCGAGATAGCGCTCGAGGGCGAACGGTCTCATGTGGCAGGGCAGGGGAGCGGAGTTGAAAGTACGGGGCGGGCTCAATACATCGTGCGCGTCATGGCAACTCCGAACCGGTTCCCCCTTCCGCTGGCGACGTCCACCGGCAAGCCCGAGTGGCTCAAGGTGCGCCTGCCGCGCGGCGAGGGCTACGAGCGGGTGAAGGGCATCGTGCGGGAGCAGAAGCTCGCGACGGTGTGCGAGGAGGCCCGCTGCCCGAACGTCGCCGAGTGCTGGGGCGGCGGCACCGCGACGGTGATGCTGATGGGCGAGGTGTGCACGCGCGCGTGCCGGTTCTGCCACGTGAAGGTGGGGTCTCCGCCACCGCTCGATCCGCAGGAGCCCGAGAACCTGGCGAACGCGGTGAAGGCGATGGGGCTCGAGTACATCGTCGTCACCTCGGTGAACCGCGACGATCGGCCGGACGGCGGCGCGTCGCACTTCGCGGCGGCGATCACCGCGCTCAAGCGGGAGTCTCCGCGCACGACGGTCGAGGTGCTGATCCCCGACTTCCAGGGCTCGCACGAGGCGCTCGACGTGGTGGCCGTCGCGCGGCCGCACGTGGTGGCCCACAACGTCGAGACGGTGGAGCGCCTGACGCCGACGGTGCGCGATCGCCGGGCGACGTGGAAGCAGTCGCTGCACGTGCTGGAGTACCTCAAGCAGCGGCCCGAGCGGCTGTACACGAAGACGTCGATCATGGTGGGCCTCGGGGAGACCGACGAGGAGCTGGATCAGGCGTTCCGGCAGCTGCGTGAGGTGGGCGTCGACGTGCTGACGCTGGGGCAGTACCTGCAGCCGTCGCAGTTTCACCTGCGCGTCGAGCGCTTCGTCTCGCCGGAGGACTTCGCGCGGTACCAGAAGATCGCCGAGAGCTACGGGTTCCTCTACGTGGCGTCGGGCCCGCTGGTGCGGTCGAGCTATCGCGCGGCTGAGTTCTTCATGAAGGGGCTGATGGAGCGCGAACGCACGGCGCAGGCCGTCGAGAACCCGTAGGCCGCGTGGATCGTCCCCGGCGTTCGTGGCAACAACATGCCGATGCGACACCTCTGGCTGGCTCTTCTGCTCTCTGGATGTCCCGCGGTCTCGATCCCCGACGCGGGCCTCGACGCCGGGGCGGTGGACTCCGGGGTCCTCATGACGGTCGACGCGGGAGCTGACGGCGGCACCGACGCCGGCGTCGCTGGCCTGGGCTTCTTCCCGCGCCTCGCCGGCCTCTGGAGCGGCCCGGGCTCGATGACGCCGTTGGGCAACTTCCCTGTCATGTTCGTCGACTTCCGCGGTGTGGGTGACGGCTTCCTCTTCGGGCAGGCCGACATCGACGCGACGAACACGCTCCGCTTTGGCTTCTCCATCGAGACGTACGGCGGCGTCGATGTGCTCGCGTACCGCAACGGCGGCTACTTCCAGGGCGTGCTGCGCGACAGCCGCACGAAGCTGGTCGAGAGCGACGAGAGCGTCGGCCGCTACCGCTTCTGCTCCGTCGACCGCGGCTGCGCATACCTCGACGCGCTCTTCACGTTCTCCACCGCCGATCGCCTCGTGTTCGACGTGAAGGTCCGCGGCAACCCGCACCTCTTCTGGAGCGCCCAGCGCGTCGAGCCCCGCACGCTCCCCGCCCCATACCCGGCCACGCTCACCTCGAAGGGTGACGGCTCGGCGCCCTGGCCGACGATGGGGACGCTGTCGGCCCGCGTCAACTGGACCCAGGCGCTCGCTGCCGACGCCGACGTCTGGGTGCTCGCGACCACGACGGCGTGCTTCCCCACGTTCGGGTGCACGGCGAGCCGCAGCGTGAAGGTGCGCGCCCTGGCCGGCGCGACGAGCGCGACGGTGCAGGTCCCCGCCTTCCACGCCGGCACCTACAAGCTCACCGGTGTCGTCGATCGGGACTCCAACCTCGCCGCGACCCGGGCCCCCAGCAGTGGTGACTCCGTCGCCGTCGACTCGGATCTCGTGATGGGCACGCAGGATCAGTCTGCGATGCTGCAGGCGCTCTACACCGTGCCGTGAAGCACTTCGCCCCGAGGGGAACCGGTGCTACAGCCCGCCCTTGCCATGGCCATTTTCGAGTTCAAGCTGCCCGACCTCGGTGAAGGCGTCCTCGAGGGCGAGATCGTCAAGTGGCTCGTCAAGCCCGGCGACGTCGTGAAGGAAGATCAGACCGTCGTCGAGGTGATGACCGACAAGGCCACCATCGGCGTCCCCACGCCAAAGGGCGGCAAGGTGCTCAAGACGCACGGCAAGGAGGGCGACGTCGCGAAGGTGCACCACCCGCTCGTCGACTTCGAGGTCGAGGGCGCCGTGCCCGTGCAGGCCGCGCCGCACACCGGGGGCGCTCAGCCGGCTCCGCCGAAGCCGGCCGCTCCGCCCGCGAAGCCCGACGCCGTCGCCGCCGCGCCGGTGGACAACGACAAGGTGCTCGCCACGCCCGTCACCCGCCGCATGGCCCGCGAGCACGGGCTCGATCTCGCCCGCATCTCGGGCTCGGGGCCGCAGGGCAGGGTGCTCAAGAGCGACGTCGAGGCCTTCATCGCGGGGGGCAACGGCGCCTCCGCCTCGGTCCCTGCGCGCGCGCAGCCCTCGTGGCAGCCCCTCGGCAGCACCGCCGTCGATCAGCGCATCCCCATTCGGGGCCTGCGCAAGAAGATCGCCGAGAAGATGGTGCGCTCGAAGTTCACCGCGCCCCACTACGCCTTCGTCGAGGAGGTCGACGTCACCGAGCTCGTCAACGTGCGCGCCCGGCTCAACGATCAGCTCGCGAAGGACAAGGATCCGCTCAAGGTGTCCTTCCTGCCCTTCTTCGTGAAGGGCCTCATCAACGCCTTCAAGAAGTTCCCCAGCGTCAACGCCAACATGGACGAGGCGGCGCAGGAGCTGATCGTGCGCGGCGAGTTCAACATCGGCATCGCCGCGATGACCGACCAGGGCCTCACCGTGCCCGTCGTGCGCAACGCCGATCGCTACTCCATCAAGGCGCTCGCGAAGGAGATCACCCGCCTCGGCGTCGCCGCGCGCGAGTCGAAGCTCAAGCTCGAGGAGCTGTCGGGCGGCACCTTCACCATCACCTCGCTCGGCCAGACCGGCGGCCTCTTCGCCACGCCGATCATCAACCACCCCGAGGTCGCGATCATGGGCGTGCACCGCATGCGCAAGCGCCCGATCGTCGGTGAGGACGATCAGCTCGTCATCCGCCAGATGGCGCTGTTCTCGTTCTGCTTCGATCACCGCGTGATCGACGGCGCGATGGGCGCCGAGTTCGCGTACGAGTTCATCAAGTACATCGAGAAGCCCGAGCTGCTCTTCCTCGAGCTCGCCTGATCACGGCGCGGCTGGGTAGCGCACCTCGAGCTCCGCCAGCACGTTCGCCGTCTCGTTCACCGTGCGCTGCGCGACGAGCGGGCTGCGCCTGAACCAGCCCAGCGCCCGAAGGGTCCGGAAGCGAACGCCGGGATCTCCCAGCGGCGTCATGTCGAAGTCCGTGTTCAGGTAGCGGCTCGTCAAACTGGCGACGTCGACGCCAGCGGTCGTCGCGCGGTCCATCATCACCGTGGTGGTCACGTGGCAGCTGACGCACTGGACCGTGTCGGCCGTGTTCAGCTTCGGGTTGTCCGTCGCGGCCATGGCCTCGAGGGCCTGCCGCTGTTGCGAAGGGGTCGCCATCGAGAACGCGCTCGCGCTCATCGCCCGCGCGAAGCCGACGGGGTTGTCGGCCTGCGGCATGGTGCGGAACTCGGTCGCCGAGAAGAGGAGCGAGACCTGATCGACCTCGCGAATGTCCGGGATCTCGATTCGAACGAACTGGCCGTTCTTCTGCTCCACGCCCCGGAAGACCCAGATCTGCGCCGGGTTGTTCGACAGCTGCCCGAACAGCGTCAGGCGGAACATGTTCGGCGCCACCGCGTAGCGGCGCAGGAAGGCCACCAGCCTCGAGGTGTACTCGGCGTTCGTCGTGAGGGCGGCGTTCACCCTGAGGGCGCTCTGTCGCCGCACGTCCTGCAAGCGGGCGAGCGCGCGCAGCGTGTCCACTGCCGCGTACACCTCACCTCGCGGCACCGGGTAGAAGGCATGCAACGCGATGTCCTCGGCGCTCCCGTCGTTGAACGTCGGCTGCAACACGAGGCGGATCACGCCGTCAGCGTCCTGCGCGCACGGCGCGGTGGTCGCGCGATCGCAGATGTCGAACCGCATGCCCACCAGCTGCAGGCGCCGCAGATCCGTCACCACGTCGCCGGGCGTGGTGCTGAGCCGATCGAAGGGCGCCTGCGGGATCATCGTCTCGGCGGGAGGAAACGGACTGCCGGCGTCGGGCGAGGGCAGCGGGAAGAGCCAGGTGATGTCGTTGAGGCCGAGCAACCGGGACTCCACCGGCGTGTACGAGCCCGCGTCCAAGGTTGCTCCACCGTCCGGCGCCGAGCCACCAGGGCCACACCCGGCGGCGAACGCCAGCAGAAAGAGAGCCAGGACGCGCCTCATCGGTCACCTCACAGGCGGCCGCGCGAGTCGGGGCCGCGCAGCTTGACGTACAGCGTGTCGGTCAGCAGGAACCAGTACTGCACCTCGCCGAAGCTCAGAATGTCGCCGTTCTTCAGCGTCGTCTCGCGCCGCAGCCGCACGCTCGCGTTCAAGAAGGTACCGTTCGTCGAGGTGAGGTCCTGCACGGTGCACCGGCTGTTCGCAGCGTCCCAGCGGAGCATCGCGTGGCGCTTCGACACCGAGGAGTCATCGATCACCAGGTCGTTGTCAGGCGAGCGGCCCACGGTCAGCTCGTCCACTCCCTGCATCGGAGGCACGGACGCCACCACGAGATCGTCGAACTGGAAGAGCAGACTCAAGGCGCCGGTGGACACCACCTCTGGCCGGGCCATGGCGGTGCGCTGGGCGTTCGGGGGAATGCCCATCTTGTTCGTATCAGAGCCGGACTTGCTGTTCGGCGGCCGCTGGATCAGCACGAACGGGCCGAGCTGCTTGCGGAACTCCTTGTCCGTCAAGCGCTGGGAGTAGAACTTGAGCTCCTTCACCGAGAGCATGCGACGTCACTTCGCTTTCGTGCGGCCCGTGGACAGGCGCGCGTGCAGGGTGCGCGTTCGCAGGAAGAGGAAACGCGCCTCGCCGAAGCATACTTCGTCACCGTCGTTCACCTGCCGCGGCGCCTTCACCTCGACGCCGTTCACGGTGGTGCCGTTCGAGGAGCCGAGGTCGTTCACCTGCGCCTGCGACAAGACCGCGTCCCAGGACAGCGTCGCGTGGTGCTTCGAGACCGACGGATCGTCCACCACCACGTCGCAGTCCGGCAGGCGGCCCACCGTCAGGTTGTCGTGGGAATCGAGGGGCGGCAGGGTCGTGATGCTGAGCTCGTCCAGCTCGAGCAGGAGCGACATCGCGTCCTTCGGAACCGCCGAGCGGTTGAGCGCGATGGTGCGCTTCGTCCCGAGCTGCAGGGCCCGCTGTTGCGTCATCTCGTCTGGCGGGCGCAGCACCAGCACGAAGGGCCCCATCTGCTTCTCGAAGTCCTCGACCTTCATGGAGGCCGCGATGCGGTGCAGCTCGTGAACCGAAAGCACGGCCGCAGGCTACCCCCAAATCCACGACGAGACCCGCCCCAAAGGCTGGCCCTCGAGGGTCGGCGGGGATATTCTGGCGGTCTCCAGACGGACTGCTGGCGCTCGCCAGCGACCGGGAACCTGAACGAACACGAGGTGGTAGGGATGAGTGATCGCATGCCGATGACTGCCGCTGGCCTGCGCAAGCTGCAGGAGGAGCTGAAGCTCTTGATCAGCGTCGAGCGCCCGAAGATCTCCGCCGAGATCGAGGTGGCGCGGGCCCACGGCGACCTGCGCGAGAACGCCGAGTACCACGCGGCCAAGGAGAAGCAGGGGCACATCGAGGGCCGCATCAACGACATCAACGGGTGGATCAACCGCGCCGAGATCATCGAGATCTCGAAGTTCAAGGGCGCCTCCGACGTGAAGTTCGGCGCCCAGGTCGAGCTGCTCGATCTCGAGAGCGACAAGAAGGTGGGCTACCGCATCGTCGGGGAGATCGAGGCCGATCTGAAGAAGCGGTGGATCTCGGTCACCTCACCGGTCGCGCGTGGCCTCATCGGGAAGAAGGTCGGCGACGCCGTCACCATCCAGAGCCCTGGTGGCACGAAGGAGTACGAGGTGCTCAAGGTGACGTACGAGGACCTCGAGTAGCGGCACGTGGCGTCGCCCCTCGACGCGCTGGTGGGTCCGCTGCGGTTCGCCGCCACCCGCGACTTCGCGAATCTGCACACCGTCAAGAGCCTGGCGACACCGCTGTCAGCAGCGATCGACCGCGCGAAGGGACAGCTCGCGCCGGCCGTGCTGACGGCGCTCGAGCGCGAGGTGCGGGAGATCGACTCCGCGGAGGTCCACCGGCGCAAAGCCTCGATCAAGCGGGTCGTCGAGGTCCTCGCGACGCTCGGCATTCACGTGGCGCCGCCCTCGACCACCGGCCCGAGGACCACCGTCGATGCTGCCGCACGGCCCGCTGGGTCCCCGACGAGCTCAGGCGTTGGAGCGACCGTGAATGCTGCCGCAGGGCCCGCTGCGTCCCCGACGAGCTCAGGCGCTGGAGCGACCGTGAATGCTGCCGCAGGGCCCGCTGCGTCCCCGACGAGCTCACGCGCCCGCGCGACGGTGGGTGTTGCGTCTGCCGCGCGCCAGGCGAACCCATCCCGACCTCAGGACCAGCGCTCCGCCCTTGCGGAGGCCCGTCCACCAGCGCGCCCGCCCGCTCGCGAGCCAGCATCCGACGAAGCGCCGCCCGATGTCGCCGAGCCACACGCGCCGCCCAGGGGACGCGCCGCGAAGAAGAAGGCCACCGACCCCGAAGCCGCTGCGCCCACGCGAATCCTCTCCATCGCGCCGCAGACAGGCCCGCTCTCGCAGCCGGTCAACAAGGTGGGCTGGCGCGTCAACCCGCGCCTGCTCGGCACGCTGAAGAAGAAGGGCGTGCAGCGCATCGGCGACGTGTTGTTCCTGTTGCCCCGCGTCTACGAGGACCGGCGGCAGCTCAAGCGGATCGCGCAGCTCCGCAGCGGTGAGCGGGGGACCGTCATCGCGACCGTTCGAGACACCGAGGAGACGTACGGTCGGGGCCGGCGGTTCTTCCGGGCCGTGCTGGCGGACGCTTCGGGCTCGATCGCGGCGACGTACTTCCAGACCGGGCCATGGCTCAAGGCGCGCTTCCCGATCGGCAAACGGCTCGTGGTGTCTGGCGAGGTGCGGCAGTCGCTGCGCGGTTGGGAGATGCCGCACCCCGAGATCGAACCGGCCGACGACGCCGAGACCTCGCCGATCCACTTCAACCGCATCGTCCCCGTCTACCCGGGCTTCGAGCGTCATGAACAACGCTCCCTGCGAGAGCTCGCCTTCAAGGTGTCGGAGCAGTTCGCCCACGCCATCGAGGAGCCGCTGCCCGAGCCGGTGCGCGTGAAGCTGCGCCTGTTGCCGCTCGCGAAGGCCCTGCAGGTGATCCACTTCCCGCCGGCCGACGCCAGCCTCGACGCGCTCAACGCTCACCGCTCCGAGGCGCACCGCCGCCTCGCCTTCGACGAGCTGTTCTTCCTGCAGCTCGGCATGGCGCTGAAGCGGCAGGGCGTGAAGGTGACGCCCGGCATCGCCTTCGACGTGAGCGAGGCGAAGCTCGAGGCGGCCCGGCGCCTGCTGCCCTTCACGCTCACCGGCGCGCAGGCCAGGGTGATCCAGCAGCTCTCCCGCGACATGGTGCGGCCCGAGCCGATGAACCGGCTGATCCAGGGCGACGTGGGCTCAGGGAAGACGGCGGTCGCGATGGTGGCCGCGTCGATCGCCGTGCAGAACGGCTACCAGGTGGCAGTGATGGCGCCGACGGAGATCCTCGCCGAGCAGCACTTCAAGAACTTCTCGCGCGTGTTCGCTCCGGCGGGCGTGGACGTGACGCTGGTGACGGGTTCAGGCGGCGCGAAGGTGAAGCGCGAACGCCGCGAACGGGTGACCTCGGGCAACGCGCGCGTCGCTGTCGGCACCCACGCGCTGATCGAGGAGAGCGTCGAGTTCGAGAAGCTGGGGCTCGTGGTGGTGGACGAGCAGCACCGCTTCGGCGTCATGCAGCGCCACCGGTTGATGGCGAAGGGCGTCAGACCCGACGTGCTGGTGATGACGGCGACGCCCATCCCCCGCACGCTGGCGATGACGATGTACGGCGACCTCGACGTGTCGGTGATCGACGAGCTGCCCCCAGGCCGCACGCCGATCGAGACGCGCGTCTTCACCGAGAAGGGCAAGGCGAAGGCATGGGACGCGGTGCGCACCCAGCTCGAGCAGGGGCACCAGGCCTACGTCGTCTACCCGCTCGTCGAGGAGAGCGAGAAGGTCGATCTCGCCGACGCGACGAAAGCGGCCGAGCAGCTCAAGGGCGTGTTCCCGAAGGCGCGGGTGGGGCTGCTGCACGGTCGCATGAAGCAGGACGAGAAGGACGCGGTGATGACCGCCTTCCGTGCGCACCAGCTCGATCTGCTCGTCTCGACCACGGTGATCGAGGTCGGTGTCGACGTGCCCAACGCGTCGGTGATGGTGATCGAGCACGCCGAGCGGTTCGGGCTGTCTCAGCTGCACCAGCTTCGCGGGCGCGTCGGTCGTGGCGCCGCGAAGTCATTCTGCTTCCTCATCGCCGGCTACGCGCAGAGCGAGGAGGGCAGGGCGCGCCTCGAGGTGATGGCCGAGACCACCGACGGCTTCCTGATCGCCGAGCGCGATCTCGAGATCCGCGGGCCCGGCGAGTTCCTCGGCACCCGCCAGAGCGGCCTGCCCGAGCTCGCCGTCGCGAACCTGGCGAGGGATCAGGATCTGCTCTCGCTCGCCCAGGCTGAAGCGCGCGCGATCGTCGAGGCTGATCCCGAGCTCGCGGCGCCGGAACACCTGCGCCTGCGGAAGGCCCTCGAGGAGCGCTGGGAAGGACGCCTCAAGCTCGCGCGCGTGGGCTGAGCGCTCAGGCTGATGGCACTGGTGAGGCGTGCTCACGATGCAGCCCTCGCCGGAAGGCAGCGCGCAGCTGCAAGCGTTGCGTGCTCGAAGGGCGAGCTCCCAGCCCGCGCCGCCTCCCGCGCCGCTGAGCGAGTCGCACGTTGCAGAAGCCCTTCTTTCTCCACCGGTCGGTGGACTCAACGTGTCGGCAAGGCGGTGGTGAGCGGCAGCTTCGCGAGCCCGACCATTCTGGTGAGCGAGAGTGGCTCGATCGGCATGTTGTGGGCCAGGTAGCCACGACGTCAGCGCCTGGGCCCTCTCGAGTGGGAACCTCGTCGCAGGGAGCGCGCTGGCACATGGCAAGCACTGGTAGGTCCCATGCGCTGGGCATTGACGATCGTTCTGGTGCTGCACGGACTGATCCACCTCATGGGGTTCGCGAAGGCGTTCGGCTTCGCTCAGCTCGAGGCGCTGAAGCTGCCGATCTCGAGGCCGATGGGGGTGCTGTGGCTCGTCGCGGCGCTCCTCGTGCTGGCGTCGGCGGCGCTCGCCTGGAGCCGTTGGTTCTGGCTCGTCGGCGCGGTGGCGCTGGTTGCCAGTCAGTGGGTCATCGTGTCGTCCTGGAGCGACGCGAAGTTCGGCACCGCCGCGAACGTGATCCTGCTCGTCGCCGTCGTCTACGGCTTCGCCTCGCAGGGGCCGCTGAGCTTCCGGGCTGAGTATGAGCGCGAAGCGCGCGCCCTCCTCGCCGCTGCGCCCGGGAGCCTGCCGCTCGTCACGGACGCCGATCTCGCTGGCCTCCCCGAGCCGGTGGCGCGCTACCTCCGGTACAGCGGGACCGTCGGGCAGCCTCGCGTCGCGAACTTCCGCGCGACCTGGAAGGGCCGCATTCGCGGCAGCCCGGCCGAGCCGTGGATGTCGATGTCGGTCGATCAGGTCAGCACCACCACGGGCGCTGAGCCCGCGCGGCTCTTCCTCATCGACGCCACCATGAAAGGCGTGCCGGCCGACGTGTTCCATCGGTTCGTCGGCGACGCGGCGACCTTCCGCGTCAAGGTGGCGTCCCTCTTCACGGTGGTGGACGCGAAGGGCCCCGAGATGAACCGCGCCGAGACGGTGACGATCTTCAACGATCTGTGCCTGGTCGCCCCGGCGGCGCTGATCGATCCAGCGATCCGCTGGGAGCCGATCGACGCGCGAGCGGCCCGCGCCACCTTCACGCGCGGCGCGGAGACCATCTCGGCCGAGCTGCGGTTCGACGAGACCGGCGCGCTGGTCGACTTCATCTCCGATGACCGCCTCGCCGCCTCACCCGACGGCACGCAGTTCACCCGCAAGCGCTGGAGCACCCCGGTGCTGGCGTACGGGCAGTTCGGCGCGCACCGGCTGCTCTCGCGCGGCGAGGCGAAGTGGCACGACGGCGCCACCTCGTTCACCTACGCCGAGCTCGAGCTCACCGGCATCGAGTTCAACGTGCGGCCTTGACGGCCCGCCAGCGCGGAGACGCGAGTCTCGTCATCCGACGGCCCTCCTCGGCTACAGTGCGCGCGACATGATCGTCTGCCCCGTCTGCGAACACCAGCAAGCCTTCGGCGTCGAGTGCGAGATCTGCGGGAAGGATCTCGGCGATCTCGGTGAGCTGGGCCCGCCGCCCGCGGCGGTGCAGGCCGTCGAGGGCCTCGAGGTCACCATCCCCGATCGCGTGGGAGAGGTGCCCCTCGAGCGCGTCGGCGAGCTCGAGGCGAACGCGCACGCGGGCGGAGCCGTGCCAGTGCCCGTCGACGTCGTGCCCGACCTCGACCCCGGCCGCGCCGGCGACGTCGGCGCCGTGCCGGTCGAGCGCATGCCGGACATGCAGCAGGATCGGGCGCCCGACGACGGGGTGCGCACCGCCCTGCCGACCGGCGCCGTCATGTGCCGTTACTGCCGCAACGTCCAGGCGACGGGGCTCATCTGCAACAACTGCGGAATGCGGCTGCCGAAGGCCCCAGCGCCTCCTCCGACGTCCGCCGCCGCGCCCGCCCAGGCCTTCTCGCGCGGTGACGTGCGCTGCAAGGCGTGCGGCGCTCCCGCGACTCCCGGGCAGCGCTGCTCGGAGTGCGGCGCGATGGCGCCCCTGCCCACCTGATCCGGGAACCTCGGCGCACCTCGGGGCGGCGACCCTCGGGAGGGCGGCAACGAGCGGTGTCCTGCAGGTGCATCGCGGCAGAACAGGTCGAGGACGTCGCCGGGCCCGCGCGCGCAACTTCTCGAGCACGCGCGCCTCTGACGTGCCGTTCAAGGGCTGTCCGCGCACGAGCTCGGCGCCGGCCTCGCGGCGTCGTCATCGCCCCGCCTTCCTCAGGAACCGAGCGGCGCCAGACGGGATCGCGCGCCGCTCCGGCGACGGTCAGCTCGCCCTCGCCGACGCCCGCTGCGCTGGCCCCACAGTCGACGCCGCGGTCGGGCCACGCTATGAGCGCCGCCGTGAACGCTCCTCCCTCGCTGCGCGCCGAACACGACGCGATGCTGGCCCGCCTCTCGATCCGCGCCAGCACGCTCCACTTCGCCCACTGTGCGGTCTCCTTCTTCGTCGGCTGTCTGCTCGGCGGGGCGGCGGTGAAGCTCTCGCTGGACACCGAGCTCGCGTGGGCGCCGTCGCTGGTGCTCCCCGCGGCCGCCCTCGCCATCATCGCCGCGCTCTACGCCGTCGTTCGACTCGCCCTTGGCCTGCGGGTGCTTCGGGGTGAGGAGAGGGACTTCGAGCGGCTGCAGGCGCTGCGCGCTCAGCTCAAGCTCGACGATCCGGCCGCGTTGCTGCCAGCGACCAGGCTCGGCTGAGTCGGAGACGCCATGTCACGCGCCGCGGCGGGGCTCGTCATCGGGAACGAGGTGCTCACCGCCAAGGTGCGCGACCGCAACGGCGTGACGCTGATCGAGAAGCTGCGGGCTCGCGGCATTCCCCTGGCAGGGCTCTTCGTCGTGCCAGACGACGTCGATGCGATCGTCGAGGCGCTCTGCCTCGCGCGTCGTCGAGCCTCGCTCATCTTCACCAGCGGTGGCATCGGGCCGACCCACGACGACGTCACCGTGCGCGCGGTCGCGCTCGCGCTCAAGCGGCCCGTGGTGATGCTCCCCGAGATCGTCAAGAGCGTGACCGACGCATTCGGCGGAAAGCCGGTGCCCGCCGAGGCCCTCCGGCTCGCGGAGGCGCCCCAGGGCAGCCGGCTCATCCCGGGCCCGAAGCTCAAGTACCCGGTGCTCGCCTGCGACGACCTCTACCTGCTGCCCGGCGTGCCCGAGCTGTTCGAGGCGCAGCTCGACACCGTGCTCGAGGGGCTCGAGGGCCAGCCGGTGGTGACGCGCACGATCTTCCTCGACGCGCACGAGCACGAGCTGGCCCCGGTGCTCGACGCCGCGGCCCTCGCAGAGCCTGAGATCGGCATCGGCTCGTACCCCACCTTCGATCCCGCCGCGGGCTACCGCGTGAGGGTGACCGTCGAGCACGTCGAGCAGGCGCGCGTCGACGCCATGATCGACAGGCTGGTGAAGCAGCTCCCCTCGACGGCGGTGATCCGCGTCGACTGAGAGCGTCGCGATGGACCCGGGCCCGCGCGCCGCTGAGGCCGCCGCCGCGAAGGCCGTGGCTCACCCGAGGGCGAGATCATCGACGACGAAGCAGCGGCGGCCGTCATCGCCGTGCGCGCGCAGGTGCTCGAGCGGAGCGCCGCCGAACCCCGCGGCCTCGAGCGCGTCAGCCAACACGAGGCGGGCCTCGGCGGAGGGCTGGGCGTGCGCGGCGCGGGCCTGCGCTGCGAGCGAGGGCGGCAGGCGCCACGGTGTCCGGGGACGAGAGACCAGCTGCCACGGCCCTTCGCCCGTGATGGCCGAGACTCCCAGCGCCTCCTGCGCCCCCGGGTGCCAGGCGAAGGTGCCGACCGGCGCGCTCGCGCGGATCTCGAGGGTCGCCGCGTCACGGGCCTCCGCGCCGTCGGAGCCGAGGCAGAGCAGCTCGTCACCGCGAGGGGCCAGCGCATGGCACAGAGACGCCTCGATGACCGCCTCGTGCGCCCGCTCGGACGTCACGTCGCAGCGCACCAGTGAGCTCTTCTGGAAGGCGTCGGTCATGAAGGTGACGAACGTGGCTGGTCCCGTCCAGCAGAGCGGCAGATCCCAGTCCTCACCGTCGACGCCGTTCCCCGAGAAGCGCGGCTCCGGGCTCTCGCCTCGCAGCCAGGGGCCGAGCTCGAAGTCCGCCACCACCGCCACCGGCTGCCAGACCCAGCCCGAGGTGACGAGCCGCTCGCGGTCGGGGGAGCGCTCGACGGCACCGAAGAAGTAGTCGAGCTTCGCCGCGTCGGGTTGCGGGTCGAGGCGCGCGCCGGTGCGCACGTCGGTGACGGCCAGCTGGTTCCACTCGACGGCGTGCACCAGGCGGTGCTCGTCGAGGAAGCAGAGGCCGAAGGTGCAGTGCTCCGGGTGGTACGCCCCGCGCGTGAGCTGCTGCACCACCTCGCCGCGCTGCAGATCGAAGACCGCGCCCTCCAGGCCCCGGCGCTGCGCCACCGCGAGGAAGCGCCCGTCATCCGAGGTGGTCAGCGTGAGGCCGAGCCACGGCGGGAGGCGGTCGGGCACCACCGCGGAGAAGGGAAGCCGGCCCTCGAAGAAGATCTCACCCGTCTCCAGATCGGCGCCCACGATCGCGCCGCTCGTCGTCGCGAAGAGCCAACGGGGGCGATCGTCGAGGCTCGCGGCGCAACAGCCGGCGAGCGGAGCGTCGAGGGAGGGCGCGATCGCCTGCCGCGTCCTCCACCCGTCAACCGAGGGAGACACCCACCCGCTGACGCAGCCGGAAGAAGTCGTCTGACAGCGAGAAGCTCATCAGCTCCTTCAGATCGGGCCGGTTGGTCAGCGCCTGGCTGATCGCCTCGGTGGTCTCGGCTCTCGGCACGGCGTTGGGCCCCGCCTCTTCACGGAGCAACAGCCCGAGGCCCGCGGCCACGTCGGCGCACACCAGCAGGCCCGCCCGGTCCATCGAGAAGAGCAGGCCCTGCACGAAGGGCTCGATGGCGACCTGGGTGACGGCGGCCATCGCGCTGGCGGGCTCCTCGAGCTGCTTGAGCGCGCGGCGGGAGTAGGCCTTGCGCAGGGCCTTCGACTGCTCCTCGTTCCGCCGGCCCAGGCCCGCCCAGCTCGGCTGGTGAATGCGCACGGAGTTGCCCAGCACGTCGGCGAACTCGCCCATCGACAGCTTGCGCACGATCGCCGCGCGATCGACGAGGCCGAGCGCCGCCCGCCCGAACAGGAACCGCTGCTCGCGGATGTTGAAGCGTCGCACCACGTCTGGCCCCACCAGCACCGCGAGGGGCTCGCCGGTCTCGAGGTACACGAGCCCCTTCCGGGACTGGTAGGCCTCGAACTCGGCGCCGCCGAACGACTGCACCACCGCGCTCAGCGCCTTCACCACGGCGTGATCGTTCTTCATGCGATCGCCGCGGCGGTCGATGCCCTGCTGCTCGAGGTTGGGCGGGTTGAGCTTGACGAACTGGTCTCCGATCGCGCGCAGCACGTCCACCAGCGCGTTCCGCGCGGCCGGGTGGTGCACCATCATCAGATCGGGTGGGCCGAGCGTGTTGCGGAGATCCGACGGCAGGCGGTTGCGCCCCTCGGAGTAGAAGGCGAGCTCGACCTCGTTCGCTGCCTTGAGGAAGACGAGCAGCCCGGCCGCGCAGAAGGCCTTGTCCATCTGCTTGAGCGACTCCCACATCCTGAAGAGCGCGTGCAGCGACTCCACCCGCGCCGGCTCGAGCCTGAGCAGCGTGCGGTGGGTCTCGATGGCCATCGCGATCGACGTGGTGTCGCGCGAGAAGAGCTCGGCGAGGGCGGCGTGCGCTGGGACGAAGGTCGGGTCGAGCTCGGTGATCTGACGGTAGGTCGTGATCGCCCGCTGGGCATCGTCGAGCGACTTCGCCTGGAGCTGCCCGATGCGCATCTTGAGCGCGATGGCCTTCTTCGCGTCCGACGCCTGCTGCACCTGCTGCTCGAGCATCGTCACCAGATCGCTCATCGCGCCGGTGCGCTCGTAGAGGGCGACGAGGCGATCGAGCGCGGCGCTGTCGCCTGGCACCAGCTCGAGCGCCTTGCGGTAGAGCACGATCGCCTGGCCGACGTCGCCAAAGCCCTCGTCGGTGATGCGCGCCAGCATCATCGTGTGCTTCGCGCGGGCGGCGATCGAGTTGTCCACCTCGAGCAGGCGCCGCAAGCAGTCGGCAGCCCCCGTCCAGTTGCGGCTGGCGGTGTGAATGGTGGCGAGCCGCTCGAGCGCCTCGGCGTTCGAGGCGTCGGAGGCCAGGGCCGTCTGCAGGTGCGCGGCCGCGCGGGTCTGATCGGACAGGTGATCGTGGTAGAGCGCTCCGAGCCGCAGGTGGACGCGGGCGAGCGCCAGGGGGTCGCCGCCCTGCTGCACGCGCACGGCCAGCGCCGCGGCGGCCTCGGCGTAGCTCTGCGCTTCGATCGCGAGCGACGCCTTCAGCTCGAGGGCGTCAGGGAGGGTCGGCATCGCCATCAGCGCCCGATCGAGGGCCGCCATGGCGCGATCGCGGTCCTTCACGCCGTCGAGCCAGATGCGGGCGGCGTTGAAGAAGTCGCGGGCGGCGTTGAAGAGGTCCTTCTGGGCGTTCTTCGCCTCGCCGCGCTTCTCGTGGAGGGCGGCGAGATCGGCCGCGCCGCCCTTCCGGGCGAGCAGCTCTTCGAGGGCCGGGCCGGCCTCGGCGTGGAGCGGGTCTCGATCGAGCACCTTGCGGTAGTAGTCGGAGGCCGCGTCGTCGCTCTTGAGGGCGTCACGGGCGATCTTCGCGGCCTCCATGAGCGCCTGCAGCATGGTGGCCTGGTCGCGCGCGGTGGAGCCGACCTGATCGAGCACCTTGCAGGCCTCGGCGGGCAGCCCCGCGCGGAGCAGGCTCCGGGAGAGGCCGAGCAGGGCGGGGTAGAGGTCAGGGGCCGATTGGAGCGCCGCCTCGTAGGCCTGGCGTGCCTTCGCGTGATCGCCCAGCCGGCTCTCGCAGAGATCGGCGATGCG
Organism: Myxococcaceae bacterium; assembly: GCA_016793095.1. Lineage (GTDB taxonomy): Bacteria > Myxococcota > Myxococcia > Myxococcales > Myxococcaceae > Xiheimicrobium. The sequence continues at coordinate 123,562 of JAEUJQ010000083.1, forward strand.
GAGGCTGAGCTGCAGCATGTCGGCGGCGTCGGTGGTGGTCGCGCGGCGCCGCTCGTAGAGCTCCACGAGCCCTGACGCGTCTCCGGCGCGCTGCAGGGCGCGCTCGAGGGTGATGCCCAGCGACTCGTCCGTCGGGTCGGCGGCGTAGGCGTGCTTGAGCTGCGCCAGCAGCGTCGTGTCGGGAACGCTCGCCGCGTCCATCGTGGACAGCTTCATCGCGGCGGCCAGCTTCTCGTCCCCCAGCACCTCGGCGATGCGGGCGCGCAGCTCGGTGCGCCGGCCCTTGTCGTTGGCTTTGATGCGCTCGAGCAGGCGCAGCGCCGAGAGGTTCTGCGGCTCGATGGCGAGGGCGGCCTCGCAGGCCGAGGCGGCGCGGGCCGTCTCGTTGAGGCGGTCGAGGTAGAGGCGGGCGAGCTTGAGCGACGCGCCCACCCGCACCTGAGGCGAGCCGGTCTGCGCCTGGCGATCGAGCAGGACGATGAGCTCCTTCACGTCGTCGCGCGCCGTGAGAATGCGCTCGAGCTGCTGCAGGGCGGTGACGTGCGAGGGGGCGAGCCGCAGCACCTCCTGGTAGCCGTCCACCGCGTTGTCGATCTTCTTGAGCTGGTCTTCCCAGATGGCCGCGGCCTGGAACATCGCGTTGGCGCGCTCGGTGGGATCGGTGCGGTTCGCGGCCTCGGCGCGGAGGATCTCGATGAGGCTCTCCCAGTCGCCCTGAGTCCGGTAGATGCGGGCGAGCGCGCGCAGGGCAGGGAAGTGGTTCGGCGCGAGCGTCAGCACCTCGCGGTACGACGAGATCGCCTGGTTCTGATCGGTGAGCTTCTGCTCGTACAGCTCGCCGATCTTCTGGATCAGCGCGGCTGCCTGATCGGTCGACGGGGCCATCTCGGCCTCGGCCCGGTACATGTTGATGAGCGAGTCCCAGCGCTGATCCTGGCCGTAGAGGCGACCGAGGCTGCGCAGGGCGGGCAGGTAGTTGGGGGCGAGCTGCAGCACACGCTCCCAGGCGGCGATCGCGGCCGGGCGATCCTTCACGCTCTCTTCGAGGATCTCGGCGCTGCGGTGCGCGAGCGAGATGACCTGCTTCTGATCGGTGGCGAGCCGTGCCTCCTGCTCGTTGAGCGCCAGCAGCTCCTGCCACTGCTGAGCGCGCTCGTACAGGCGCGCGAGGTTGCGCATGCTCGGCAGGTGATCGGGCGACAGCTCGAGCACGCGGCGCAGCGTCTCGATGGCGCGCGGCAGGTCCTCGAGGCGATCTTCGTAGAGGCCGGCGATCTTGTTCAGCGTGGAGATCTGCTGCTCGCGGTCGGACAGCTGCAGCAGCTCCTGCTCGTGCATCGAGATCAGCTCGCCCCAGCGGCCGAGCTTCTCGAAGAGGCGGGTGAGCGCCTTGGTGGCTGGGAGGTACCCGGGGGACAGGGTGAGGGCCTGCTTGTAGCGGCCGATGGCGTCGTCGATCTGACCGAGGCGCTCCTCGAGCGTCTCGCCAGCCTTGTAGAGGCGCCCCGCGCGCGTGCGGGCGTCGTCCGAGGCGGCCGCCTCGGCGTCGTAGGCCTCCACCAGCCCAATCCAGTTCTGCAGGCGGAAGGCGAGCTTGCCGAGACCGGCGAGGGCGCCGGCGTGGCCGGGGCTGCGCTCGAGGATCGCGCGGTAGCGGGCCGCGGCGTCGTGCTCGCGCTTGAGCTCTTCGTAGAGCGAGGCGAGGCGCAGGTTGATGGCGATGAACTCGCTCTGATCGTTGTTGGTGGTGACCCACGCGAGCAGCACCTCGGCGAGCTCCTCGAAGCGGCCGCGGGCCTCGTAGATGCGGGCCAGCTCGGCGAGCACGAGCGGCTCGCTGGGGCTCACGCGACGGGCAGCCAGCAGGGCCGCGAGGGCGTCTTCGGGGCGGCCGAGGCGCTCGTAGGCCTTGGCGATCTGCAGGAAGGTGGGGGCGGCGCCGGGGCCCTGGCCTTCGGCTTCGGCGGCGAGCGCGGCGAGCTCTTCGTCGACCGTGCCCTCGCGCTGGGCGACGCGTTTGATGGCGGCGAGCAGCTGGGGGTCGCGGCGATCGACCGCGAAGGCCTGGCGGAAGGCCTGGGCGGCGGCGGGCAGATCCTTCAGGCGATCTTCGAGGAGCAGCCCGGCGGAGGTGAGGTAGTGCGCGCGCGCGCCGTCGTCGGTGACGGTCTGGGCGAGCAGCTGGTTCACCCTCACCACCGAGGGGAAGTCGCCCTTCTCGGTGAAGACCTGCTCGAGGCCGACGAGCAGGGTGATGTCTTCGGGCTCGAGCGCGAGGCAGGCGGCGAGGGCGGCGGCTCCATCGACCTCGCGGGACAGGCGCTGCTCGAGGATCTGGGACTTCTCGAAGAGGAGCGCGGCGCGGGCGCGCTTGCCCTCGGTGGCCTGCAGCTCGGCGTCGAGCAGCTGGGCGACCATCTGCCAGTTGCCGACCTCGGAGAAGAGGCGGCGGGCCGCGCGGATGTTGGCGAGGAACTTCGGGGCGAGCTTGAACGCGGCCTGGTAGGCGACGGCGGCGTTGCGCGCGTGCTTGAGGGGCGACTCCCAGAGCAGGCCGAGCTCGTGGAAGAGCAGGGCGGCGGCGGGCTGGTTGCCGATGGCGCGGGCCTCACGCTCGAGGGCGGCGATGCGTGCGCGCGCCTCTTCCTCGGTGGCGGTGACGGGCTCGGTGCTGGGCGCCGGGACCGGGATGGCGGGGATTGCGGTGGACAACGTTCTCGGGAACTCGTTCCGCTCCGTCATGGAGGCGGGTCGTAGCACGCGAGGTGGCGGCTCAGCAGCGTTTCGTGTCGCGCCGGCCGGCCCGGTTCCGCTCCGTTCGGAGCTACTCTTCCGAGGCGGCGGTCGCGGCAGCGTCGTCGAGTGAAGCCACCATCGACGGTGCGTTCCGCTCGAGCCACGCTCGACAGCGGGGCAGATCGGCGCCGGCCTTGAGGAGCTCGACGACGTCGGCCCGGTCCTTCAAGCGAGGTGACTTGAGTTTCAGGTAGATCAGCACCTCGATGGGCGCCACCGCGAGCGAGTTCCCAGGCGCGGGCAGGTCGACGGTGAGGAACTCCTCGCCGGCCTGTGCCGAGAGGTGATCGACAATCACCCCCGCCACCTGAATCGGCACTCCCGGTTTCATGGTGACCAGCCCGCCAGCGTGATGTTCGAAGGCCTCGTCACCGACGAAGAAGTCGACGTCTTTCGTGGCGCGAGGGAAGCCGTGCGCTCCAACGGCGAGCCCTCCCACCAGCCAGTGTCTCACCCCAAGTCGATCGAGTTGGGCGGCGGCAGCGCGCATGGCCGTGAGCACCGTTGGGCTCACCGCTCCCTCCAGCAGCGAGAGATCTGGGTTGACGGTCTTCATTCGCCGATTCCCCATCGCGGAGTAGTGGACACGAGCCAGCACGGCGTGAGGATGGCACGCTCCAGCCCCACCGGCCATGGACGGCGGAGCGCTCAGACCCGCCGCTGATCGTGCGACTGCTGCACGGCCGCCGAGAGCGCGCCGGAGTCGATGAGCTGCACCACCGCCGCCACGTCCTTGTGCAGCTCGCGATCGGTGTCCATGTGCGGCACCTTCGAGCGGATCAGCTGGTGCGCCACGTGCGGCCCGTGCCCCGGCTTCACCGGCGCGCGAAAGTCGATGGCCTGCGCCGCCACCAGCAGCTCGATCGCCAGCACGTGCTTCACGTGGTCGACCACCTGCCGGGCCTTGAGCGCCGCCGTCATGCCCATCGACACGTGATCCTCCCGGCCAGCGGAGGACGGGATCGAGTCCACGCTCGCCGGGTGACAGAGGATGCGCGACTCGGCGACCAGCGCCGCCGACGTCACCTGCGCGATCATGAAGCCCGAGTTGAGGCCCGGGCTCCGCGCGAGGAACGGCGGCAGGTGCGAGAGGGCAGGGTTCACCATCTGCTCCACGCGCCGCTCGCTGATCGCCGCCAGCTGCGTGAGGCCCATCGCCAGCACGTCGAGGCCCAGCGAGATCGGCTGCCCGTGGAAGTTGCCCGCCGAGACGATCTGCCCCGACTGCGCGAACACGAGCGGGTTGTCGGTGCCTGCGTTCACCTCGATCTCGAGGATGCGCCGGCAGAACGAGATCGCCTCGCGCGCGGCGCCGTGCACCTGCGGAATGCAGCGCATCGAGTAGGGGTCCTGCACCTTGTCGCAGTCCACGTGCGTCTTCACGAGCTCGCTCTCGGCGAGCAGCTCGCGCAGGTGCGTCGAGACCTTCCCGTGCCCCGCGTGCGGGCGCACCTGGTACACCTCCTGGATGAAGGGCTGGTGCGAGCCCAGCATGCCCTCGATCGTCATCGCGCCGGCCACGTCGAAGAGCTCCGCCAGCTCCTCGGCCTTCAGCTGCGCGTGCACGCCCACCGCGCACATCGCCTGGGTGCCGTTGACGAGCGTGAGGCCCTCCTTCGCGTCGAGCTCGACGGGCTTGAGCCCCACCTTGCCCAGCGCCGCCGCGCCCGGCAGCCGCTCGCCGTCGACGAACGCCTCGCCCAGGCCGATGAAGACGAGCGCGAGGTGCGCGAGCGGCGCGAGATCTCCCGACGCGCCCACCGAGCCGCGCTCGGGCACCACCGGCGTCACCCCGCGGTTGAGCATCTCGAGGCCCAGCTCGAGCGTCGAGGGCCTGATGCCCGAGAACCCCTTCGCCAGCACATTGCACCGTAACAGGAGCAGCGCCCGCGCCTCGTGCATCGACAGCGGCGCGCCGACGCCGACCGCGTGGCTCATGATCAGGTTCCGCTGCAGCTGCCGCAGGTCCTTCTTGTCGATGCGCACCTCGGCCAGCGTGCCGAAGCCGGTGTTGATGCCGTACGCCGGCTCCTCGCCGCTCGCGACCTTGTCTACCAGCGCGCGGGCCGCCTCCACGCGCGTCCGTGCCGCGGGGTCGAGCTCCACCTTCCGGCCGCGCAGCGAGACGTCTTCGATCTGGTCCAGCGTGAGCGTGTTGCCGTTCACCATCAGCGTCGGGAGCGTCATGGCGCCGCGACATAGCCCCAACGTTCGAGCTGATCACCGTCGTCGCCGCGGTGGGCCTCGTGGTTTTTCGATTGGGGGCTCCGGGCCGCTGCGGTAGAGCCTGACGCATGGCGTCAGCAGGGCGGAAGCGGAAGCTCATCGTGCAGAAGTACGGCGGCACCTCGGTCGGTGACATCGCGCGCATGCAGAACGTCGCCGGTCGCGCGCTGGCCGCCCAGAAGGCCGGCAACGACGTGGTGCTCGTCGTCTCGGCGATGTCGGGCGAGACGAACCGGTTGCTGAAGCTCGTCAACGAGATCACCCCGCGGCCCAGCGAGCGCGAGCAGGACGTCGTCGTCGCTACCGGCGAGCAGGTGTCGGTCGGCCTGGTGGCCATCGCGATCCAGACGCAGGGCGGCAAGGCCACCAGCTTCCTCGGGCACCAGTGCCGCATCGTCACCGACAGCACGTTCTCGAAGGCGCGCATTCAGCAGATCGACGGCTCGCGCATCCTCGATGTGGTGAAGCAGGGCCACATCGCGGTGGTGGCCGGCTTCCAGGGCGTCGACGAGCACGGGAACATCACCACGCTCGGCCGCGGAGGCTCCGACACCACCGCCGTCGCGATCGCCGCCGCGCTCGAGGCCGACGCCTGCGAGATCTACACGGACGTGGACGGCGTCTACACGACCGACCCGAACGTGGCCCCGGCCGCCCGCAAGCTCGACCGCATCAGCTACGAGGAGATGCTCGAGCTCGCCAGCCTGGGCGCCAAGGTGCTGCAGATCCGCAGCGTCGAGTTCGCCATGAAGTACCGGGTGCCCCTGTGGGTGAAGTCGTCCTTCTCGGACGACCCCGGCACGCTCGTCTGTGAGGAGGACGCAACGATGGAGGACCTGGTCGTCAGTGGCATCGCGCTCGATCGCAACGAGGCGCGCATCTCGATTCGCGACGTGCCGGACCGGCCGGGCGTGGCCGCGAAGATCTTCGGCGCGCTGGACGACAAGGCCATCGTCGTCGATCTGATCGTCCAGAACCCGCCGCTCGGCGGGAAGTCCGATCTCACCTTCACCGTCGGCAAGGCCGATCTCACCAAGGCTCACGACGTGGTGAAGAAGGTGTCGAAGGAGCTCGGCGCGGGCGACATCTCGACGGATCAAGACATCGCGAAGGTGTCGATCGTCGGGGTCGGCATGCGCAACCACTCGGGTGTCGCGGCGCGCATGTTCCGCACGCTCTCGACCGAGGGCATCAACATCATGGCGATCTCGACCAGCGAGATCCGCGTGTCGTGTGTGATCCCCTCGAAGTACGCCGAGCTCGCGGTGCGGGCGCTGCACACCGAGTTCGGCCTCGACCAGGGCGCGAAGAAGACGAAGAAGGCGAAGTGATCGGCCGATGACGCGCGATGGCTGGCTGGTCGTCGCCCTCGTCATCCTCGCGGTCGCCGGGGTCGTCTCGTACTGGCGCTGGCCGTCCCCGGCGCCGGCCCTCGGCGACTGCCCTCCGCAGCAGGTGTTCCTCGATGACGCGGGAGTGGCGCGCTGCGGTGACGGCGGCGCTCCGACCCTGCCCGCGGGCCAGGCGCTGACGGTCGGGCAGCGGGTGCCGTTCTCACGGCTGTCAGCGGAAGACCTCGCTGTTCTACCGGGCATCGGCCCTCAGCTCGCGAAGCAGATCATCGCGGAGCGCGACGCCCGAGGCGGGTTCTGCTCGTGGGAGGAAGTCGACGCCGTTGACGGAGTCGGGGCCGCCCGGTTGGAGGCTCTTCGTCAACTGGCTGAGATTCCGTCGTGCGACGCAGGGCTGTGGTAGAACCGCGCGGTGCTGATCTCGTGCGAGAAGTGCTCGACGACGTACACGCTCGACGAAGCGCTGATCCCCGCCTCTGGAGCGCCGGTACAGTGCACGCGCTGCAGCCACGTCTTCACGGCGTATCCGCCCAGGCCCGACCCCGCGGCCCTCGACGAGGAGCCGACGACAGGGAGCCGCCGGAGGCCTCCGCCCTCTGGGGTTCCGCAGTCGCGGCCAGCCAACCAGACGATGGTGTTCGGCACGGGAGCCGCGCCACCGCCCCCTCCGCCCCCGAAAGCCTCTGCGCACCAGACGATGGTGTTCGGGACGGGAGCCGCCCCATCGCAGCAACCCCCACAGCAGCCTCAGGCCCCGGCGAAGGCGTCGCCGCACCAGACGATGGTGTTCGGCACAGGCGCGCCCGCCCAGCCACCGCCGGCCGCGGCGTCTCCCAGGCCTTCCGCGCATCAGACCATGATGTTCGGCACGCCCGCCGGGCAGCAGCTCGCGACCCAACCGCAGACGGCTCCGGGCTCCGCCAACCAGACCCTGGTGTTCGGCGCCGGGGCCGCGCAAGGGGCGCTGCCACCACCAGCCGCCGCACCCGGGCCGAAGCAGACCGTCGCCTTCGGGACGCCCGCTGGGCAGCAGGCCGCCGCGCGCGAGCCGGGTCCGGCGCTGGCGCCCGCGAACCAGACGCTCGTCTTCGGGCAGAACCAGGCTCCAGTGCCACCGCCCGGGGCTCACCCGACCGCGGTCTTCGGCACGCCCGCGGGACAACAGCTCGCGAGTGGCCAGTCGCCTGCGACACCGGCGGCGCGCCCGGCGAGCGCCACCCTCGTGTTCGGAGCGGGCCAGCAGCCCGTGCCTCCGGCCGCGCAGGCGAAGCCCAACTCCACCATGATGTTCGGGCGTCCTCCCCAGGTGGCGGCCGCGCCGCAGCCGACGAAGACGATGGCGTTCGGCGCTCCGGTGACCGTCAAGCTCGACGCACCCGAGCTGGAGACCACCGAGGGCGAGGGCGAGCAGCGCGAGAGCACCGTGCGGGTGGATCTCGAGTCCATGATGCGTGAGCACGGGGAGGAGGCTGAGCCCGGTCGCCAGGAGCGCACCCAGCGGTTCGCGATGTCAGACGTGGACCCCTCAGCTGCGCCCCCGAGCGGCGGGGACAACGCAGGGGATCGCCACAACCGCACCGCGCTCTTCGCGATGTCGACGCTGCAGGAGACCACGAAGCCCGACGGCAAGCTGCCGATCGGTCCGACGCCGGGCCTGCCCGCGCCCGCCGCGAAGACGAACCCCAACGCCACGGCCCCCGAGTTGGGCACCGTGGGCGAAGCCTTCACCGCGCAGTCTTCCGACGCCGTCACCACCCTCCCGCCCAACGCCCTCTTCGCGCAGAACCTCAGCGTGACCGACACTGATCCCGGCTCGGATCCGCCCGGCGTCTCGACGCTGCTGGAGCCCGGCTTCGACGCCAAAGCGACTGTCCGGCAGGATCAGCCGATCGCGTCCACGCTGCCGAACCTGCCCCCCATCGGCCACCCGGCGACGGACATCGCGCACAACCCGCTTCGGCTCGAGCTCGCCTCCAACTCCGACCTGCAGGGCGTCGGCACCCAGCCCGAGCGGCCGATGTTGCAGGTGGACATGCAGAGCGAGGCCGCGGCGATGCAGGCGATCGCCTCGCAGGGGCGACGGCGCACCGTAGTGGCCGTCATCATCCTCCTCGTGCTGGTGATCGCGGGCGGGCTCGCGGTGCTCTGGCAGCTCTTCGGCAAGCAGCTGCTCGCGCCGCGCACGAACCCGCAGCTCCAGCAGGTGGTGGTGCAGGCGCTCGAGAAGCTGCGAAAGGAAGACGCGCAGGTGCGAGCCACCGAGCTGGAGCGGCTCGAGTCCATCGTGAAGGAGAACGCCGGCTTCGCGGACGGCCACGCGGCCCTCGTGCTGGCCCTGAGCCTCCAGTACGACGATCTGCAGGCCGAGCGCGCGGTGCTGGGAGTCCGGTACGACGCGCTCAAGAAGCAGCTCGAGGCGACGAAGGACGAACAGAAGAAGGGCGAGCTGGTCAAGCGCATCAACCAGCTCGCCGCGCGGTCAGAGGACCTGCGGCAGCCGATGACCGATGCCCTCAACAAGGTCGATCGCGCGCTCAAGGCCATGGACGCGGCCGTGAAGACAGGGTCGCCACCGGCCCAGGCCGCCCGGGCTCGCGCCCTGACGCTGGCGTTGCGAGGCGTCTCTCCAGAGTCCTCGGAAGACACGGACTACTGGGTGCGACTGTCCGGGCCGCTCTCGAAGCTCACCAACCCGAAGTCCACGCCAGAGGTGCTGAAGCAGGCCCTCTCCGAGACCGAAGCGCTGAGCGCTGAGCCGGACACCGCGGCGCTGCCCAGACCGCACTTCGTCGCCGCGCGCCTCCTCATCGCGCTGGGGGACGAGGGGAAGGCGACGGCGGAGCTGGACAAGGCGCTCGAGCTGAGCGCCAACTTCACCGCTGCCAGTGAGCTGAAGAAGCTCCTCGAGAAGAAGTAGCGCTCAGCGGGTCGCGAGGCGCTCGTTGGGCAGCAGCGTTCCGAAGGCGACGAAGAGCTCTCCCGTCAGCCGCTGCGGCGAGCCGGCGCGTGGCAGCCGGAGCCCGTCGTTGAGCACCTTGCCGGCGGTGTCCCGGGCGACCGACGGGGTGGCCAGGTTCATGCGGTAGCGCACGACTCCGCGGGCGACCCGGTGAATGACGAGCACGGTGCCATCGGGCTCGACGTCGTCCACGAGGCCGATGTGGGTGAGGCCGTCGTTCACCGCACCATCCCGGTTCAGATCGTAGGTCTCGCGGAAGAAGACGAGATCGCCGGCCACCGGTCGCCCACCATCATAGAGGCGCCCGTGGCGGGCGGCGAAGCGCCAGATGGCCGTGACGCCGTTGTCCTGCGGCTGCCCGGCCGTCATCAGATCGACGCCCAGCTGCGAATACACGCCGCGCACCAGCCCTGTGCAGTCGTCACCAAAGCGCTTGCCGCCGACCTCCACCCGCCGCTGGCCGACCAGGGCGCGGGCGGTCTCCACGACCCGCGTCCGCGCACCTGCCGGCACGTCGAGGGGCGTCGGCGTGCCGGTGACGGCGGGCACCTCGATGGCAGTCGGAGCCGCGGCGAAGGGCCGGTAGCCATCGTCCAGCCGCACCGCGCCGAGCGGCCGGCCGGTCGCGCAGCCGAGCGTGAGCAGCGCCAGGGCGAGGAGGAGTCCACCGCGCATGGATCGCATGGTGGCCCAGGTCCAGCGCCCGTCAATAACCCCGCCCTGCCCGGACGCCGGTTGTGGCTGCGCGCGGGGCGGGTTCCGGGCTACGAGCGTCTCGCTCATGCTCCCAGGTCTGGTGCCGGTGCGCGTCGGGGTGATCATCGCGGTGGGGCTCACGCTCGCCGCGTGCCGCGACTCGGCCTTCAAGGCCGCCGCGAAGCGCGACTCGGTGACGGACTGGAAGGCCTTCCTCACGCAGCACCCGCAGGACGACAACGTGGACGCCGCGAGGGCCAGGCTCGCCGAGCTCGAGTTCGACGAGGCGAAGCGGGCGCACACCCTCATCGGGTACAAGCGCTTCCTCGAGCAGTACCCCGACGCTGCCCAGGCGAGAGCGGCGCAGGCCCTGCTCGAGACGATGCGCTTCAACGCGGCGAAGGAGAAGGGCACGGCGCCGGCGCTGCGCCAGTTCGTGCGGGAACACCCTGACGGCTCCCACCGCGATGAGGCCGACGCGCTGCTCAAGGTGCTCGAGCTGAAGGAGGTCGCCTCGCTCGACGAGGCCGCCACGCTGTCGCGCATCGCGGCGCAGAACCCCGACGATCCGCGGGCCGCAGAGGTCTCGAGTCGCCTCGACGAGGTCGCCTGGGCGCGCGCCACTTCACCGGCCGGCTGGCTCGCGTACCTGACCGACTTCCCCGCTGGGGCTCATCGTGACGAGGCGCGCACCAGGCTGCTCTCGGTGCAGCTCGAGGCCTTGCTCGTGTCAGGGCTGGTGAACGAGGCCGAGGCGCTGGCGAAGAAGAGCCCGCTGGCGAAGGGCGTCGCGGCCCTGCCTGCGCGGCTCGCGAAGGCGAAGGCCCTCGCGGCGCTCGAGACGTCGAAGGACGAGCAGCTCAAGAAGAGCCTGCCCGGCTTCAGCCGCCGCGCCCTCCCCGACGTCATCAAGTCGTTGCAGGCGCCCGATGCGATGGATCGCTGGCAGGCGGCGGAGGAGCTGGGGCAGTTCGTCACCGTGCAGACGATCGACCCGCTGCTCGATCAGCTGCGCGTCGCCCGGAACCCGCTCATCCGCGAGGCGGCGTTCGCGAGCTTGCGGCAGGTGTTGCGTGCGCTGCCGAGAGACGTGGCCGAGTACGAGGTCGCGACCCGGCTCGACGCGCTGTCGGCGACGGCGTCCGACGCCGTGCTCTTCCTCACCCGCGCGGTGCTGCTCGATCTGAGCGGGCAGCTCGAGAAGGCCGCGCTCGAGTACCAGCGCGCGTGGGATCCCCAGAGCCCTGACCCGGTGGTGCTCTCGCGGTGGATGGCGATCCGCGCGGAGCGCCGGCAGTTCTTCGCCGGGGCCGTCACGGCCCGTCAGCTCGCGGTGTGGGCGAAGGAGGCGGCAGCGGCCAGCTTCACCCCCACGCCGCCCACCGCCGGGTCGCTCGCCCGCGAGCTCTGCGCCGCGGCCGTTCAGGCCAGGGCCGCCCACGACTTCATCGCCGCGGCCCGCCGCGAGAAGACCGAGTTCCCCGACGATCTCGAGGCCTTCGAGGTGCGCGCGACCGAGGCCGTGAAGCTGACCCAGGCGAAGCTGCGCGACGCCGAGCTCATGCTGCTCGAGCAGGACGCGCGCGCCCGCACCTGCGGGAACGCCGACGTGACGGAGCGGGTGCGCGCAGGTGAGGAAGAGCGGCTGAAGGTGCTGGGGGGGCTCCGCCAGAAGCCGCCGAAGGATCTCCCCCTCTTGCTCGAGCTGGTCCGGCTCCGCGATCCTTCGCCGAGGGTTCGGGACGCGGCGGCTCCTTAGATCGCCTGGCTTCGCGGCGCGTTGAAGGTCGGACCTGAGGAGACACCATGGCCCTGACCGTCCGAATCGCGAGCCCGTGCAGCGAGCCGTGGGAGTCGATGACCGGCGACGAGCGCACCCGCTTCTGCGCGAAGTGTCAGCTGTCCGTGCACAACGTGAAGGAGCTGACCGAGGCCGAGACGCTGGCGTTGCTGCAGCGGGCGACGGGCCGCGTCTGTGGGCGCATCTTCCAGCGCGCCGATGGCACGGTGCTGACGAAGGACTGCCCCGTGGGCGTGGCCACCGTGCGCCGCAGGTTCGCGTTGTCGCTGGTGGCGGTGGCGGCCTTCGTCGTCGCGCTCGTGGGGGTGGTGGCCGGCGCGGCCCGTCAGCGCTCCGACGGGACGATGACGTTCCGCGAAGGGCTGCGGACCCGCTTCACGGACGTCAAGGAGCGCCTTCGCGACTCCGTCGTCTTCGGGCCGATCATCGAGCGGCTCGATCCTCAGCCGCACGTCCTCGCGGGCGAGATGGTGGCGGTGCCGCCCAGCACCACCGGCGCTCCGTGACTCGCTGCGAGCCAGGCGCGGACGCGGACGTCGGGGTGTGAGCGCGAGCGCGCCCGTCGGTGGGCGAGCGCGAGGCAGGCGCGGCTCAGTGCGCGAGCAGCCACTTCACCGCGAGCACGCTGGCGATGACGCCCATCAGATCCGCGGCCAGGCCCGCAGGGACGGCGTGGCGTGCGCGGCTGATGCCGATGCTGCCGAAGTACACCGCCAGCACGTAGAAGGTCGTCTCCATCGAGCCGTTGAGCGTGCTGGCGAGCTGGCCGATGTACGTGTCGGGTCCGTGCGCGCTGATGAGATCGCCGGTGAGCGCGAAGGCCCCCGAGCCAGAGAGCGGACGGATGAGGGCCAACGGGAGGACCTCGGCGGGCATGCCCAGCGGCGCGGTGTAAGCGCCCAGGAAGCCGGTGATCGCCTCGAGCCCGCCGCTCTTCCGAAGCATGCCGACGGCGGTGAGGATCGCGACCAGCGAGGGGATGATGCCGACCGCCAGCATGAAGCCCTCGCGCGCGCCGGCGACGAACGTCTCGTACAGCTTCACCTTCCTCACGACGCCGACGGTCAGCATCGAGAGGATCAGCGCCGGCAGGATCCACGCGCTCGCCGCCTCCCCCAGGCGGTACACGGCGTACACCATCGCGCCGATGGCCCCGACGAAGAGCGCGAGCGGCACCAGCTCGCCGGGCGCGCTCTTCTCTCGTCGAGCCTTGATCGCCTCGTCCGCGAGCCGCTGTGACTCGGGGCCACGGAACAGCGGCAGCCGCGACAGCAGCACGGCGACGATCACCGCGGTGACGGTCGAGCACGTGGTGGCGAGCAGGGTGGTGGGGAAGATCGCCGCGGGGTCGGCGGAGCCCTTGAGCGCCCGCAGACCGATCACCCCCGTCGGGAGCAGCGACACGCCGCTCGTGTTGATCGCGAGGAAGAGCACCATCGCGTTGGTCGCGGTGCCCTTCTCGGTGTTCAGGGTGTCGAGCTCCTTCATGGCCTTGAGCCCGAAGGGCGTGGCCGCGTTCCCCAGCCCGAGCGCGTTCGCGGCGATGTTCATCACCATCGCGCCCATGGCCGGGTGCTCGGGCGGCACGTCTGGGAACAGGCGCACCATGATCGGCCGGATCAGCCGCGCCGCCACCTTCAACCCACCAGCCTCTTCGACGATCTTCATCAGGCCCAGGAAGAGCGAGATCGCCCCGACCAGCCCGATGGCGAGCTCGACCGCGGACTTCGCGCTGTCCATCGCGGCCTTGCCGACCTCGCCGGGCGTGCCGAAGAACGCCGCCGAGAGGCAGGCCAGCAGCACCAGTCCGTAGAAGACGACGTTCATGTTCGTGGGCTTCCCTCGCGCCCCATGTAGCCCATCGGCCCGGGGAATGGTCGCCGACCGCTCCGCCTGATTTCGCGAAGTCTGGCGAGAGGGCTCGTGCTACGACCCCGGTCCTCATGGCGGAGAAGGGCCGCATCGTCGGCATCGACCTCGGCACCACCAACACGCTGGTGGCGTCGGTGAAGAACCGCGTGCCGCGCATCGTGCCCACCGATAAGGGCACCCTCATTCTCCCGTCAGTCGTCTCGCTCTCTCCCCGCGGAGACATCGTCGTCGGCGGCGTCGCGCGGGATCAGATCGTCACCAACCCGAAGAACACGATCTACGGCGCCAAGCGCCTCATCGGGCGCAAGTACGACTCCCGCGTGGTTCAGGCGCTCAAGAGCTACTACTCGTACGAGATCGTTCCAGGCGAGGAGGGAGACGCGGCGGTGTCTCTGGGCGGGCGCGTCTATTCGCTGCCCGAGATCTCGGCGATGGTGCTCGGGCAGGTGAAGACGATCGCCGAGCAGTTCCTGCAAGGGCCGATTGCCGAGGCGGTGATCACCGTGCCCGCCTACTACACGGACAATCAGCGGCAGGCCGTGAAGCACGCAGGTCACCTCGCGGGCCTCACCGTGAAGCGCATCGTGAACGAGCCGACCGCGGCGGCGCTCGCCTACGGCTTCAACCGTGGGCTCGACCAGCGCATCCTCGTCTACGATCTCGGCGGTGGCACCTTCGACGTCTCGGTGCTCGAGGTTCGGAACAACGTCTTCGAGGTGGTGGCGACGGGCGGCGACACGTTCCTCGGCGGCATCGACTTCGACAACCGCATCATCGACTTCGTCTGCGAGGCGTTCCTCAAGGAGACGAAGGTCGATCTCGTGAAGAGCCCGATCGCCATGCAGCGGGTGAAGAACGCGTCAGAGGCGGCGAAGATCGATCTGTCGCTGATGCAGAACGTCACCATCGAGCTGCCCTACGTCGAGGAGAGGAAGGGCAAGCCGCTCGATCTCAAGGTGCCGTTGTCGCGCGAGCAGCTCAACTCGCTCACGCGAGATCTCGTCGATCGCACCTTCGAGATCTGCGACGACGTGCTGACGGAGAAGGGCATCACGCGATCGTCGATCGACGAGGTGATCCTCGTTGGCGGGCAGAGCCGCATGCCCCTGGTGCAGCAGCGCATTCAGGAGCACTTCGGCAAGCCGGCTCGCAAGGGCGTGCACCCGGACGAGTGCGTGGCGCTGGGCGCGGCCCTGCTGGGCGAGTCGATGGACTCGATCGACTCGGTGACGCTGCTCGACGCGGTGTCGATGCCCATCGGCTACGGGCTGCCCACGGGCCGCTTCCGGAAGATCATCGACAAGAACCACCGGGTGCCGCTGGTGAAGAGCTTCCGCGTGCCGCCACCTCAGAAGCCCGGCGCGCCGTTCATCGAGATCGACATCTTCCAGGGCGACAGCGAGTTCATCGTCGACAACGAGTACCTCGGCACGGTGAAGCTGCCTGCGGCGAACACCGGCAAGCGCATCGACTTCCGGGTGGACGAGGAGTGCCTGCTTCACGTGTTCCTCGAAGACGCCGGTGAGCCCAGAGAGGTCAAGCTGGCGACCCGCGACACGCCCGAGGTGCTGAAGAAGGCGCTCGCCGAGGCGGCCGAGAAGCGCTCGCACCAGGAGGAGCGGGACGCGGCGGAGAAGGGTGGGCTGTTCTCCACCATCAAGCGGATGCTGGGGGGCAGCTGATGCCGGTGCTGTTGACCGAGGCCTTCATCAGCCACGCCCTCGAGCTGCTCAACGCCGACGAGGGGCTTCCAGCAGCCGCCGAGGGGTGGTCGGGAGACTTCGGGATCACCATCGTCCGGACGACGGGCGTGCTGTGTGTGCACCTCAAGGCCCCGGTGGAGGGCCGCTTCGCCCCGCCGGCGTTCGTCACCCCCGACGCCCTGGCGGACGCCGGCGTGGCCTACGAGGCGAGGGCGGACGAGGCCACGTTCCGCGGGCTCATCGACGGGGGGCTGGATCCCATCGCCGCCATCGTGCAGAAGCGGCTCCAGGTGCGCGGCGATCTGCAGCCGATCCTCGCCCGCCTCAATCACCGTGGGCTCGCCGAGCGTTGGCTCGAGAAGCTCCGCACGGGGGGATGACATGGGACTGCGCAAGCAACTCAAGGAGAAGGCACTGGGGCTGTCGGCGAAGGCGATGGAGCGCCTCTTCGCGGACGAGAAGCGGGCGCAGAAGATCGCCGAGACCATCGGCAGCGTGCAGCGCACCAAGGCCACCCTCGACAAGACGCAGGACGTGGTGATGCACCAGCTGAACTTCGCCACGCGCAGCGACTTCCGGGATCTCGGCCGGTCGATCTCGTCGTTGAAGAAGCGCCTTCGAGCGCTCGACGAGAAGCTCGGGCGCGGCTGAGCAGCGTCAGGCTTCGTGGAGGCGGCCCGTCGGCCCCTGCGACGGCCGCCGCATCGTCGTTGACAGGCCAGATTCACCGTGGCACGTAGCGCCACCCTTGCAGCACGGGCACATAGCTCAGCGGTAGAGCACCGCCTTCACACGGCGGGGGTCCCAGGTTCGAAACCTGGTGTGCCCACAACGGAAACCCACGGAAACCCCGTGGGTTTTCGTCTTTCTGGCGCCCTGCGTCATCCATGCCTGTCACCTCCTTGGACCTACTTTGGACCTGAAACGGTGTGAGACGGTGTGAAGCGGTGTGAAGCGGTGGAATCGGAGTAGGCCCGGTCGAGCGCGAGGCGCAGGTCCTCGTTCGACAGGTGGCCGTAGATGTCGTTCGTCGTCCTGATGCTCGCGTGCCGCACGACGCGGGCGACGTGAGCGAGGGGCACCCCGGCCTTCAGCAGGTTCGTCGCGCAGCTGTGGCGGAGGTCGTGGAACCGGATGCGGGGCGGCACCGCGCGCACCCACAGCTTCGTGTGGTGGCGGCTGCAGCGCACGTCGCGGGGCTCGGTCTGCTGCACCTGGCGGACGAGGGGGCGGCCCTGCGCCTTGCACCGCCGGCACCAGAGCTCCCAGTGGTCGACGATGCCGACCGCCGCGCAGACGGTGCGCAGCACGAGGTGCGGGTCGGACTCGCGGGTGCGTGGCTTGCCCCTCGAGTCGGGGAAGAGCCAGGGCCCGCGGCGCCGAGCTGCGCGCTCGAGGTAGGGCACGAGGACGTCGGGCACGGGAAGCTCGTCGATGCGGCCCGTCTTCGTCCCGGCCCGCTGGTACGACGAGGCGACCCGCAGCGTCCTCCTCCGAGCGTCCCAGTCGCCCTTCCTGAGCCCGAGAATCTCCCCCTTCCGGAGGCCGAGGTAGGCGGCGACGGCCATGACGCCGCGCCACGAGTCCCAGTGGAGGGCCGCGCGCTTGTCGGTGGCCTCGTACGCCAGCACCCGCTGAATCTCCTCGGGCGACAGGACGCGCAGCACCTTCCGCTCGACGCGCCGGCGGCGGGTGAGGGCGACCGGGTTGGCCGCGCCCCAGCGCCGCGGTGGCCGGCTCGCGGCAGCGAAGGCGGCGTGGAGCGACGTGCGCAGCCGGTTGATGGAGCCGGGCGCGAGGCCCTTCGCGGTCGGCCCCTCGTCGGGGCGGTCCTTCTCGAGCTGCTCGAGCCGGCGCTCGATGAAGTCGGCCGTCACCAGCGCGAGGGGCGTGCGGCCCAGCTCGGTGTGCTTGAGGTGCTTCTCGAGGCGCATCCGCTCCATGGCGCGCGACGCCGGCGGGCACCGCTCCTCGAGCCACCAGTCGAGGAGCGACCAGAACGAGTCCCGGACGATGACGGGCGGGGCCTCGAGGCCGAGCCGCACCCGCGACGTCTGGGCCTCGAGCTCGGCGAGCAGCGCGAGGGCCTCACGGCGGCTCGTCGCCCGGGTGGCCTTGCGTCTGGGCACGCCGGCGGCGTCCGTCCAGGTGACGTACCAGCGCCGACCGCGTTGAAGGACGTGCCCCACTCAGCGCCCCCTCAGGTTGAGGCCCATGACGGTCGGCCTCGGCGTCTGCGCGTCCAGCCAGCGGCGCAGCGCGAGCTCGTCGAACCGCAGCGCCCGGCCCAGCTTCACCGTCGGCAGCACGCCCCGGGCCGCCGCCTGGTACACCCACGACGGCGACATGCGCAGGAACGCGGCGGCCTCTTGCGCGGTCCACAGCTTCGCGGTCGACGTCGTCACCGAACACCCCCATCGCCGCGCGCACGACGCGCAGCACTTCGCCTGGCCCTGCTGCACACGGAAACCGCCACTCGAGTCGCACCGCCCACCCCTCGCGTGACGGAGCGACACCAGCGCCGCTCCGGCGACGGCTCGCCAGCCGTGAGGGAAGTAGTAGCACGCGCCACTGACACTGAACGCGCGTGCAGTGGAAGGGCGCGAAATCGCTCTGGAGGCTGCAAATCGGGCATCGGCGCGTTCCCCTCTCCGTCGGTAACTACTGCTTCGTGAGGAGCTGCTCGCGGAGCTTCTCGAGGTTCCGCGCGGCCAGCTTCTTCACGTACTCGACCCGCTGGGTCTTGTCGGTCGGGATGCTCCCGTTATCGGCGAGCCAGGCGCCGACGTACGCCTCGATCGCTTCGCTCACGAGGTCCGAGAACGACTTCTTCGTCTCTCCTCCCATCGCGAGGAACGCGGCGGTCTCCACCGCCTGAATCTCAGTGAGCAGCTCGACGAGGTGAACAGGCACAGAGATTCCGTTCAGCTTCTTCCTCGGCCCCACGCGCTGGTTCGCCATCGGTCTCCCGATGGTGGACCTACTCAACGAACCGCTTTCGCTCAACGCCATGTCGAACATCATGCGCCCAAAGGAATGCCACAATCAATCCCTTGCAGTCAACTGAAAAGCGTTCTATATCGCATCCTGCGGGCGGGCGGTCGGTGAGTGGCGAGTCGCGGCGCTTCGGCGCGGCGAAGCACGCGGTGAGACCTGCAGCACGAGGGGTGGGCCATGGCGACGAGAGGGAACGTCTTCCAGCAAGGGCCGCTGGAGGTGACGTCGGTGACGACTGCCGCAGGGCAGAGGCTCATCACGCTGGCCGACGCCAGCGGGCTGGTGCAGTACGAGGTGACGCTGCCCGCCGTCGACGTGCGCGAGCTCCACCGCCAGCTCGGGGCGTGGATCGACGCCGAAGAGCAGGAGAGGGTGCGCGCGGCCGGGTCGGTCACCGCCTGGTGCATCAAGTGCGGCGGGCGGACGGAGCCGAGGTTCCGCTACGGCAACCTCTGCGACGCCTGCTCACCGACCGCGACGCCGATGCCCCGAGGTGAGGCGTGACGTCAGTACGTCCAGTAGTGGCGGATGGTGAAATTGGCAGTCGCAAGGTCGAAGTCGTAGGTGATGAGCAGCGTCGGCTTCTCGCGCGTCACCGGGTCCTTCTCGACGATCGGTGTGAAGTTCTGGCGCTGGCCGAGCGACATCGCGCTGAAATGCAGCGTGACAACGTCCCCCACATTGGAGACGAAAGGAGCGCTCGCGCTCTGGTTGGCGCCGATCCGTTTGTCCTTCATGAGCTCGACGACACCACCGTCGTTCACCTGGACTCCCACCGTGAAGAGGCTTTCGGCGTAGTCGTTCTCGACGCGCACGGCGGTCTTCGGAGGCTCTGGCGGAGGGTTGATGTTGGACAGCCCACCACATCCAACCAAGAGCATCACCGCGAGGTAGCGCATGTCGCGCACTCTGCCGTCGGCGATCGGCCCGGTCAATCAGCCCTCGTCGAGCTGCTTGATGGCGTCGGAGAGCCACGCCTCCTCTTCCTGCTGGAACTCGTCGGGGACCTGGTCGGCCCTCAGCTGCGCGAGCGCCTCCTCGAGGTGGCGGCGCTTCGCCCGGGCGCCCTTCAGCGTGTCCACCTTGTCGAGGGTGGCCTGCACGCCGATGCGCGCGGCCTCGAGGAGCAGCCGGTGCCGGCGCGGAGGCTCCGTCACCTTGAGGAGCGCGGCCTGCAGCACGTTCGCGCGGCTCGCCGGGCCTCGGGCGTCGCGCAGCTTGTCGAGCGTCTCGGCGAGGAACTGGTCCTCCAGAGTTGCCTTGGCCGCGCTGCAGTCGGCGTGTCTGGCGCGCTCCCCGCGCTTCCAGAGGATGTTCACCCCGGGCTCGATGGCCTGATGGCACGCGGGGCAGCTGCTCCTCCACCGCGACACGATGACCTGCCAGCCACCCGCCCCGCTGTTTCCGCCCCTCAGGTAGCGGACGCCGACGACCATCGCGACGACGACCAGCACGAAGCTGCCGCAGCAGGCGGCCATGGCGACGGTCTCGGTAGTGTCTGGCCCGCTGGCCGGCGAGACCGGCGCCGACGCGACGGTCACGCCAGCATCGTGCCCCACGCCAGCGTCGTGGTGCTTCACCCTCGGTCCCGCCACCTGTCGAGCCTCCCCTGCGCGAACTCTGCCGGTGGCCCCCTCGTCGGTCAACGGAGGCTCGCGTGAGCGCGCACTGGCCGAAGACCTGCAACACCTGCCGGGAGTACTTCTGGCCCGCTCAGTACGTGCGCCTGCGACTCCCGCAGAACGGAATCGGCGAGTCGCACGACCTCACGTGGCGGCTCTGTCGCTGCGGCTCCACCCTCGCTGTCGCCACCGTCGCAATCCACAACCCGAAGGAGTCCCTCCATGTCCCGCTCATTGACGAAGCTCACCACCCTCAAGGCGAAGGCCGAGACGCGCACGCTCAGCGTGGGGCCGCTCCGCTCGACGCCGGTGGGGAAGTACACCCAGGACCAGCTCGAGTCGGCCCGGCAGCTCGTGGCCGTCGAGCTGAAGCGCCTCGAGCACTCCGCGGACTCGGAGGCGCTCTCCCGCCTCGAGCAGGACCTGCAGGCCGTCGAGGAGGAGCTCGACCGCCGCTCGGTGAACCTCGGCGCAGCCTGACACCTTCAGGGCCTGAGCATCGGCCCGCGACGCCTGGCGGCCTCCCCCCGACCGCTCCAGGTGTCGTCCTCTCCGGCGGCGTGCGCACGTACCGGCCCCTCGTCGCCCTCACCCTCTGGCAGCCCTGGGCCTGGGCCATCACCGCGGGGCTCAAGCGCGTCGAGAACCGGGGCTGGCGGCCGCTCCCCGGCCTCGCGCAGCCCGGCACCGTCATCGCCATCCACGCGGCCGTGCGGCAGGCCGACTGGGAGGACGTCGCCTTCGTGCGCGAGCTCGCGGTGCGGGCGGGCAGGGGGCTCGAGGTGCCCCGCGTCTTCGTGCACGGCGCCATCACCGCGGTCGCGACGCTGGACGGCGTGGTGACGTCCAGGGACGAACTCGAGCGCGACCAGCAGCCGTGGTGGGTCGGCCCGCTGGGCTGGGTGCTGCGCGATGTGCGGCCGCTCCGGGTGCCCCTGGCGTGCCGGGGGCAGCAGGGGCTCTGGCCCGTGTCGGGCGAGCTCGTGCACCAGGTGTGGGACCAGCTCGAGCCCCGCGGGGCGCAACCGGGAGGTGCAGCGTGAGCGAAGCGGTGAAGACGTGGCGCGAGTGGGCGGCTGATGGCTCCATTGCCTTCTGGGACTGCGACGACAACCGTGAGGTGCTGCGGTTCGAGGAGCTGACCGAGGCCATCGAGTGGGCCGTCGACGACGAGCTCAGCCCTGGCTGCGACGTCGAGGCGGTGGTGCGCGAGAAGTTCCCCGAGGGGCTCTCGGTGTTCGGCTGGGAGCGCAAGGAGGTGACCGCGCAGTGGCTGCGCTGGGAGGCCGAGTCCCTCGCGGAGCGGTTTTCCGAGTCCTTCTGCGAAGAGTTCGGCGGCGATGACCCGCTCGTCAGCGAGGAGCAGGAGGCGGAGCTCGCGACGGCCATCGCCGCCGCGCTCGAGGGCATGCGCGAGCGCCTCGTGCCGTGGCAATGCGAGCAGGTGGCGACGGTCGACCTCTCGCTCGAGGAGCTGCTCGAGCTGCTTCGGGAGCTGTGCCCGAGCTGGTTCACCACGGCTGACCAGAGGCCTGGAGGCGGGACATGAGCGGCCGGAAGAGGTCGTCGCAGTTGCGCGTTGCCGACGGGTACGTGCGCCTCGTCGTCGACTCGCGCGGGAAGACGTTCAACGTGCGGGTCGACCACCAGACCGGCGGCCCCACGGGGTGGGCGTGGCAGGTGACGGACGAGGCGGAGATGGAGGTGCTGCTCGTCGGCGAGGCGACGACGTACGCCGAGGCGGTGCGCAGGGCGTTCCGGGCGGCCGAGCTTGCGTCGCTGGAGGACGAAGAGTGAAGGCGCGCTGCGAACTGTGCGGCACGGACCTGTCGGTGCGCGCCGAGCTGCGCCCGGTGCGCCACCCACGCTCCCCCGAGCCGTACCTGAAGCGCGTGCGCAGGAAGCCGCTGCAGGCCGTCATCGTCTTCCACCTCGAGGGGCAGTGGCCGCGCTCCGAGCTCGAGCGAGCCCTCGGGAAGCACCGCAGAGCCCGCGCGAGCCCATCCGCTTCTGCCAGCCGTGCTTCAGCACGGCGAACGCTCGGTTCCTCGAGGCGCTGAGCGTGGCTGTCGTTCGGCGGCTCGAGCGAGGAGAGGTGAGCTGGGCGGAGGTCGACGCGTGGAAAGCCCGGAACGCCGCACAGCCTCACCGACGCCTGCGGCACTCCGGCCGGGTGGTTTTCGCCGAGTTGCGGCACGTGGTCGACCACGGGCTTGCCTCCGCCGTGGCGAGGCGCTTCGTTTCGTGGCCGTCGGGCGACGAAGTGCTCGCGCTGCGTCCGTGCCACTACGTCCCAGGCAAGTGGCGCTCGCACGCCAGGGCGCGTGACGTGGCTCCGCGCGCTGAGCGAGACGGGCGGCAGGTGGCAGGGCGTCGACGCGAGCGAGCTGCTGGTGGCGCTCGATGCCTGGCTGGAGGCCGGGTGCCCGCCACGCAGGTGGAGGCGCCTGACAAAGTGAGCAGGGCGCTGGTCGGGTCACCCAAGTCATTGACAAGAGGGGCCGGTCGGTTCCGATTGTCGCGCGCGTCCGTCAATGCGATACGGTCAACGGCTGAAGGTGGTCCCCCCGTCCTCTGGCACCGGGCGACCTCTTCTCCAGGCCAAATGGAAGCGCACAGGGGACCGCGCGTTTACACACTGCACGAGGCGACCATGGGCAACGCAGCTCTGAAGACACAACCACCTGAGCCGAGGCTCCCCACCGCGAACCGCGAGACACGGCAGCACGAGAAGTTGGTGCGAGAGCTCAACGCGAGGCTGCTCACCGTCTCGCGAGAAGTGCCGACCGCGCGTGGAGCTGTGCCGGTGCCGCTCGACGTGCTCATTGCCGCTTCCGGAATCGGCTACACCCTCATCGGGCTGAGCTCCCCGCATCCTCCTTCGGTGAATGTTGCTGCCACTGAGGATGGCGAGATCATCCTTTCGATTCTGGGAGTGGACCGGAAGGTGGACGTGTGGGTTGAACGTGCAGACGGCACCTTCAGCTACATCGCAAAGGACGGCGCACGAGTGATGGAGGGCGACCTGCGAGAGGCCGAGGCGATGAAGCTGACTGAGTGGCTCGCTGCTCGAACGGCCACCATCGGCTAGGCCGGCGCGTCTACACCCACCGACCCGCCGAACCCTACGACCTCGAAACCAGGAACTCGAATCTCGATCCTGGCCAGACCAGCAAGTCGGTCAGCTGGGCCTCTCTTGGTGCACGAGAAGATACGGTGACCGGGGAGGTCTTCGGGTGTGTCTTCGGGATCGCGCTCGATGGTGAACTCAACAAGCGCGCTGAGCGGAAGCGAAGCGACACCCCAGTTCGGGTGACGCCTCACCACGTCTCGAAGAGTCGTCTCCGCGCCCAAGTAGACGGAGACGCCTCTGCTGCTTTTGAAGAGCCCCGAGCCGAGCCTGTATCCTGGCGGCTCTGGCTTGATGTGGTTCTCTGTCGAGTTGAAGGCGCGGTAGACGACGTCGGGGTTGTACTCATCGAACATCGGAACGGCTCCCTGGCGAGAACTTGCTCGCCATCCAGGAGTCCGGTACACCCACCTCTGTCAGGAGAGGGGTCGGACTCGTTTTCGATCTCACCGGGGCGGGTGCGCCGACGCTGGCCGCCACCATCGCGCCTGCGGCGCTCGAGCTGGCCACCGGCACCTAGCCGAACGGGATGAGCCAGCCCGGCTGCTTTCGGCCGTACTCGGCCACTGCGTCAGCCCTCCGCGACCGTCAGGTCACCCGTCATGATGCCGGTGCTCGTCGCCGAGCAAAGCACCATCAGCGAGAGGCACGCGCCGTCGAGCAGCTCCGCGCCGCCCATGTCGAGGAAGTTCAGCACGCCGCCAGCGTTCGCCGCGCTGATGGGAATCTGCGCGAGCCGGTGCAGCAGCGTGAACCCGAAGTTCCCCGCGGTCGCCGTCGACGGCGTGAGGGAGAACGACTGGATGCTCTGCACGCCCTTGTCCCCCGCCTGGAACGGGAAGGGAATCATCTGCGTCGCCGTCGGCGCGTTCGCCGGGTGCGTGTACGTCGAGGTCCGCGAGCCCGTGCCGGCCTCGTTCGTGTACGTCAGGGTGAAGGTCGAGCCGGTCGCGCCATAGGCCGTGTAGACCTCGAGCCACGGCTCGACGCCGACGTAGTTGCCGCCGACAGTGGGGTAGCGCGTCAGCGCCGTCGAGTTGATGGTCTGCGACGTGGTGGTCGTCCCGGAGAGGCCGCTGTTGTGCCAGAGCCGGTCGTAGATGATGAGCTGCCCGGCCGTCGCGCCCGCCGCTGCGAGCCGCGCGAGGTACTTCTTCGCCGCTCCACCGGCCCATGCGGTGAGCGGGAATGCGCCAGTCGTCGTCCTGTCGGGGATGGCCCCGGAGCCCGTGGCAGGCGTCGCGCCCGCGCTCGGGAAGCCAGCCGCCGTCCACAGCGACGAGAACGTGCCCGCGCCCTCGGTCGAGACGCTCGCCTTGTACCAGTTGAACCGCTGCTTACTGGCGGCGACCAGACCGTCGAGAGTCGTCAGAGCCACGGTGTCACCTCACTCGGTCGGGTCAGGGTCCAGCACAGCCGCAGCGCGGCGCAGCTGACGCGCCAGCACCCGGGCCTGGTCGGGCGTCAGCTCGCGCTGCACGAGCCCGACGCGCACCACCACCGCGCCGCTCGAGGTGCGCGCGTCGACGTAGACAGGTACGCCCTCGCGCGTCACCGCCACGGGCTTCGGCTTCGCGGCGGCCATCAGAACACCTCGAAGCCGAGCCGCAAGGCCTCGGAGGCCCAGAGGTCGGACTCAGCCTGCGTGAGGTTCTCACCCACCTTCACCAGCCGGAAGCGGGGCGCGGTCCCGGCGATGCTTCGCGAGAGGTCGAGCCGCTGGAACGCATCGGCGGCCGCCGTGGGAATGTCGGCGAACTCGCCACCGACCTGCACCGTCTGCTGTCCGACTTCGCTCTCGATGACGAAGGCCATGTCCGCTCCTCAGTTCAGGTAGATGATGCCGTTGGCATCCCACTGCACGGTGACGCTCTGACCGGCCGTCCACGAGATGCCGTCGATGTACGCGAGCAGCGTCGACGTGCTCTCCACCCCGGTGTGCAGGTAGAGGACGAGCGCGTTCCCCGCGGACGCGATGGTGCCGAGCGCGGTGTCAGCCGCGTCGAGAGCGCGCGCGTTCGCCGGAGAGCCCGGGGTGATGATGGACTTCGACCCGAGCGCCACCGCCGACCCGGCGCGGTTCGGCGCGCTGATGTCGTCGAGGTTGTCGTGCGCGGCGCTGTACGTGTAGCCCGACTGCACGGGCAGCACGCGGATGTCGGACGTGTCGAGGTCGATGCCGCCGTTCATCACGCCCTGCTTGCCTGACGGGTACCAAGCGCTTGCCATGTGTCACCTCGGGAAGAAGAGGAAGAAGCCGGCGACGAGGCCAGCCAGCAGGCCACCGACGGTGGCCAGGGTGATGCCCAGCGGCGTGACGGCCGGCGGGGGAGGGGCCTTCGGCTGCGTGCGCCAGGCCTTCACCTCGGCGCGGAGTGCCTCGAGCTCGCGGGCGCTGCGCACGGCCGCGAGCTCGTCCAGCACCAGCGAGGGGCCGATGGCGCGGATGGCCCCGGTGGCCAGCTCCACGGTGCCGCTGCGGACCTCGAGCACGAGCCCCTCCTCGGCAGGCACGCCCCCGTCCTGAGCTCGCACCGTCCCTCCCGACAGCACGAGCATGAGGACGAGGGCGCGCACCTGGTCAGCCCTCGATCGGCGTGAAGTCGACGAAGAAGGCGCGGCCCGGAACGAGCTCGGGGAAGATGAGCGGGTTCGTGATGCTGAGCTGCAGCTGCCCGCTCGGCGTCCACCTTGACCACTGGCGGTTCGCCTCGTCGTCGTCGCCCCCGTAGACGGGCTGCAGCGTCACCTGCACCGTGGTGACGGGCGTCGTCCCGTCGGGGTTGGGAGTCACGCTGCTCATCTGATGCACGCCGGTGATTCGGCACTTCGCTCGGAACGCCATGGTGCTGCTCGCTTTCGGTGCGCGGGCCAACCACGCCCACGAAGATGGAACCACGGAACCACTACGGGACCGGCGGCCCCTTCCCGGTGAAGGCGTTGCGCGCGTCGGAGAGGCTCGTCACCGCGGCGCCGGCGGCCTCGCCCTGCTGCTGCGGCGTCGGCCCGGGCGGCTTCGCGGCCACCTGCTCCTGGAGGTTGGCGCCGAAGAGGAACGCGAACGCGCTCGCCATCGACGTCTTCAGCGCACCCAGCACCACCGCGATGACGATGGGCCCGGTGAGCGGCCCCGCGAGCGCCGCGGCCGAGAAGCCCCCAGCCAGGGCCACCACGATGGGCACCGCGAACGCGATGACGGGCATGTCCAGGACGCGCATCACCGCCGCGGGCATGAAGCGCCGGAGCGGCCGCCGCAGCACCCACACGACGAAGGCCACGCCCACGCCGGCCACCATCCACCAGTCCCCGCGCGCGACCGCATCGAAGAGCTGCTGCGCCAGCTTGAGCCCCTCGTCATCGATGACGGGCTGCACCGCCTCCTGGGCGAACGCCGCGAAGCTCCAGAGGGCCACGGCGACGACCGTCAGCACCAGCACGGCGCGCGCGAGGAGCCGGTGGAGCTCCCGCTCCCTGTCCCACTGCGTCCTGACCTGCTCGATGAAGTCGCTCATGACGTCCTCACTGGTGCGCGTAGAAGGTGGGCTCGTTGCGGCCGAAGCCGGCCGAGAGGGTTCCGCGGGTGAAGTTGCTGGCGCCGGCCTGCGCCACCCAGGTGCCGGCCTCGCCCAGGGCGGGCACCAGCACGGCGATGTGGCCCGGGCCGCCGGTCGGGTTGACCCACACGGCGACGGCCAGCCCGCCGCGATCGGCGTGCATCTGCGCCACCGTCTCCGAGACGTGCGTCCAGCCGTTCGGCCCGCCGAGCTGCGCCAGCCAGGCCGCGAGCTCGTTCGCCCGGGTGTGCCGCGGCAGCACCGCACCGAGCGCCTCGGCGATGTCCTGGGCGAACAGGTTGCAGAAACTGTCTGCCCGACCATCTCCCGAGACGTCGCGAGGGGCGTACCTGGCCGTGCCGCGGTGGTGGTGCTCGGCGACGATGGCCATCAGCCGCGCCGGCGCGCGGTTCGACGGGTCCGACCGCAGCCGAGCCCCTGGGGACTCAAGGCCAAGCGCGAAGAGGTGACTCATGCGGACCTCCGGAGTCTGGTCGCCGTTCGACGTTCGACCACCTCTCGAGGGAAGGGCCGACCCTTGGGCCAGCCACGATTCCTGCCCTTGCGCAGCATGTCGGCGGTGTTGTCGGCGTGCGACCCGACGAAGAGATGGTCCGGGTTGATGCACGCAGGAACATCACATCGATGCAACACGCACTGGCCGGTCTTGACCTCGCCGAAATGCGTCACCCACGATGCTCGATGGGCGTAGACGTTCCCATCTCCAACGCGGAGCACGCCATAGCCCTTGTTGTTCTTCGCGGCCTTCCACAGCCAACAACCAGTGATCGGGTCCACCGCGATCTTCGCCAGCAGGCGCGTTCGCAGGTCGCCTCGCACGTACATGCCCTTGAGCTCCGACCGACTCACGACACCCACCAGGCGGCGGCGATGAAGCTCAGGACGATGGCCGTCATGACGGCCGACTCGAAGCGGTCGCGACGGGCCTCGTCCTCGAGGTGGCGCTCGTAGTTCGTCATCGGGCAACCCCCTCCGCGAGCTCGCTCCTGATGGGGCACGAGGCCACCGAACAGCCCTGGCTCTGCAGCTCCTCCAGCGCCTTGCCGTGGGCCTCGACCTGCTGCCGCAGCAAAGCAATCTCGATGCGGAGCGGCTCGAGCTCGATGCGTGTCACCGCGGTCGCCCCGAAGACGGCGAGCTCGCGCTTCACCTCGCCGAGCTCCTTCTTCAGCTCGCCCAGCGCCTCGAGGATGGCTGCCGACTCCCGGTTCCCCAGGAGCCGCGAGAGGAAGAACCAGAAGCCGGCGCCGCCAGCGGCGGAGCCACCCAGCTTCGCCACCTCCTGGGCCGTGTCGGTGAGGTTCGGGTCCGCCATGCACCGGCAGGGTGCCCCGGGCCCTTCACACGATGCCCGGGCCCGTCGTCACTGGGTGGCGAAGCTGATGCCGCTGAGGCTGACCCACTCATTCACGGGCACCGCTGGGCTGATGACGACCTGCCCGTTGGCCTGCACGTCGACGCGGACGAAGCCGCCAGCCCCGATGCCCACGGCGGAGAACGCCTCGTCGGCCGGTGGGCGGTAGCCGCTTGGCAACGTGAAGGGAATGGAGCCCCCCGCGCGCACCACAGTCGTCTGCACCAGGCCCCGGAGTCGAACGATGCCGAGCGAGTCCTTGCTATAGGCGGCATTCGCAAACGGCGCGCCCCAGTTCTGCCAGTTGGCGCCGAAGAGCGCGGCGGCGCCAATCCACGGGTCCTGGTCGATGCGCGCGCGGTGGAAGTCGGCCTCCTGGACGTAGATGTCGCCCACGTCCCAGGAGACCGCCGTGCTGCCCGCCGTCGCGCGCCTGAGGCGCAGCTGCAGGAAGTTCACGTTCGACGGGATGGTGCCGTACCCAGAGCCGAAGTCGATGACGGTGTCGTACCAGGTGTTCAGCGTTGGGTACGGGCCTGCCGAGTCGCCGGAAAGCGTCACCGAGTAGTTGATGATTTGGGTCGTGAGCGCCGCGTCCGAGAAGCCCCAGACGTCGACGATGAGGTCGTACGGCGAGCCGACCCCCGAGCCAGCCTGCCGGCGGATGCTCAGGTAGATGTTGAAGTTCCTGAGGCCGCGGCGCACCTCGAAGGCGGAGGACAGGAGGGAGCCCCGCTTCGAGGCGTGGGCGCGCAGGGCGATGTACCGGCCCTTGTTCGTGTCGGTGCCGTAGTAGACGGAGCCGCTCGAGCTCCACTCCTCGGCGTTCTCCGCCGGCAGCGTCGAGAGCTGCCAGTGGTCGACGGGGTTGGACGCGAGGTCGTCGGAGGCGTGCTCGAAGTTGCCGTTCAGCGGCAGATGGCTCTGTGTGGACTTCGAGTCGTAGTGTCCGCAGAGCGCCCTCGACGCCACGAAGGACACCTCGTCGCTCGCCTCCCCGTACACGTGGCGGTCTCCGTTCTTCGAGTAGGGGATGGCCTTCGAGTAGTACGTCTTCCCGGGGACCAACGACGAGACGACGTGGGACGTGGACTGGCCCGCGCTCTTGAGCGTCGACGCAGAGGGCGTAAACCCGGCAGTGGGCGCGACGTGCAGCTCGAAGTTCTGGTTGAGGGCGTTCTTCGCCAGCGTCTGCGTGATGCTGAACTTGGTGCCAGAGACGGTGAACTCGGGCGTCATCGTCGCCACGTTCACGTTGTTCAGCAGGGAGTTGAGGTGCAGGTCGCTGCGGTCGGCCCGGCCGTCTCGCTCGTGCCATCGGTCGAAGGCTGCTGCGCCCTTCGCTCTCAGCCTCAGCGAGGTCTCGCTGCCGCCTCCAGACACGCGATGAGTGAAGCCCTGCACCGCGAGCAGTTGCTGGACGGCCCAGTGCTGCTGGTCTGCCGGCAGCGTGAGGTAGTCGTTGACCTCGAGATAGGGGTCGAACGGCGTGGCGATGGCGACCTCGACGAGCGGGTCCTTGAGGTCGTCGCGGATGGCCTCGGCCATGCGCTGGGCCTCGGCGCTCGTGTCGATGTTGCTGGAGTCTGCCTCCTGAATCTCCATGAACCGGCGGCCGTACTTGGCAATCGAGCTGCTGTCTGACGCCACGTAGAACTTGCGCCGAGGGCGCCCCTCGGCGGCGAGCGCGGAGCTGTCGTTGTAGGTGACACGCACCACATTCCGCACGTCGAAGACCTTCACCGCGGCCTCGCTGACCGAGCGCACGTAGTCCTCCGAGAAGGTCCGCGTCGCGCCCGGCGACGTGCGCGCGGGCGCCCGCAGCGTGAGGTTGAATGCACCGGCAGAGAAGGCGAACCGCAGCTCCCACCCGAGCTGGTCACCGAGGCGCTTCACCGCATCCAGCACTGAGGTGCGCTCTTGCAGCCAGGGCTTGACGTTCCACGACGGCGAGACGGGGCACTGCACGGTCGTGTACCCGCTGCCCAGGTTGTCATCGATGAGCTGCTGGATGATGGACTGCACCGCGGTGCCGGTGGTGTCGCTCGTCGAGCCTGCCTCGGTGAACGTCACGCCGCCGCTCACCACCGTGGCCCCACTGCCTGTCGGCCAGGCCGGCTCGGTCGTGCCCTGCGCGCCGCTGACGGTGGTGGCCTTGTAGAAGTGCCCGTTGCGCTTCAGGGCGCTGGGTACGACGAGCTCGTTGAGTGAGACGGCCTCGAGGTCGTTCCGCCAGATGATGCAGCCCCGGGTCGCGTTGGCGCCCTGGGCGAATCCGTACGCGCGCTCGGTCTCAATCCAGGTGTCGCGCAGCTTCGCCCAGCGGTCGGTGCAGGTGAGCACCACCTCCTCGTCCGCCCACTGCACCTCGTCAATGAAGCCGTCGAAGAGAAGCAGCGCGTCGATGGGGGCGTCGCGCGTGCCGTGCTGGCCGGCTGAGTCGATGACGAGCGCTGCAGACAGCTTCACGCGGCGACCAGCGGCGACGACAGGCTCAGTCCCGCTGAAGTTCAGCGCCGTGCCCTCCTCGCCGATGACGGCGGTGGACACGACAAGGGGGCTGATGAGGGCGTAGCCCTTCCGACGGACGAGGCGGATGGTGGCAGTCCGCGGCGAGTCGAGGTCCTCCTGGACCTCTGCGTCCACCACCCAGTCGCGCAGCTCACGGCTTGCGCCGCCCGAGCTCGAGTAGACGAGGAAGGAGGTGACGGCGCCGCCGTGGTTTGGGTTCGCGAGGACGTAGATAGCCTGAGTTGATGCGGTGCGGGCCATGCGTCACACCTCCACGAGCTCGCACTCGATGCTGACGGCGCTCGGGTCCCACGCCCCGTCGCGGTGGTGGGGCATCGGGTTGATGGTGGTGCACTCCCCCAGGGCGATGAAGCTGCGAACGCCGTTCGCTGCGGCTGAGAGACTGCCAGGGAGGAGGTCGGTCTCGACCAGCACCCGTGGCAGGTGCGGCGCCCTGAAGCCTCCGTCGTTCCACGCACCAAGCAGCGTGTCTACCTGTGCCTGCTGGAAGAACCGGGGGATGAGGAAGAGGACCGAGTAGCTGGTCTCGACGGTGCCGGGCTGGATGATGAGCTCCGAGCCCGTGAACGTCCGCGAAACCTCATTCCCAGTGTACGCCTGCGCAGCACCCGCCGACGGTGGAGCGCCCAGCCGCTCGCGGGACACGTCGGGCGTTCCAACAGCTGAGCGCCAGCTCCACCCGAACAGGCGCGCATTGGCGCTGCCGCCAATCGTCCTGAAGCCGATGAGGGTCACGCCGTCGATGCCGGGGTTCGACGCGTAGCCGCTCACAGCGGTCTGCTGCCTCGGCCTGATGTTGGGGATGACGAGGTTCTCGATGCCACCGCCAGGGTCGGCGAAAATGGCGGCGTCGGGGTCGAACTCAGTCAGCGGGTTCACGTTGCTGACCATCCCCGAGTACCACCCGAGGTTCGACGACGCCCGGAGGCCCTTGCTGCCGTACGTGTCGCTCACCATCGACCAGTACTCGCCCTCTCCCGTGATGAGAGCCCGGTACAGCATGGCCTCGTCGAGCGACCGCGGCGCGAGCGCGAAGCTGATGGTGGCCTTCGTCCCGCGTCGGTCGCGCTGCAGGAAGCCGTTGGCGCCACGCATGGTGCTGCCCACCACCTCTTCCGTCACCGTGACGGAGTCGATAAGGACAGGCAGCGGTACCTTGTTCACCATCAGCATCGGCACGAGTCACTCTCCCGTGTCGGAGAAGCGGCCGCGTTTCTGCGACCTGAGCCGCTCGAGCTGCGCCTTCATCGCCTGGAGCGCATTCCCGTCGACCGGCGTGGTGACGTACACCTCGATGCTGCCGTAGACGTTCATCGCGCCGTCGGCGGCCGCGTACTGCTGGTAGGCCACCTTGTAGCCGCTGGGGACGTTGGTGAGGGTCTCTCCGAAGTCGCGGAACGAGGTCGCCACCTGGGTCGCAGCAGCAGCAGCCTCCTCGTCGGCGGTGGCCTTGGTCGCCACCGCCATCGCCGCGTCGTAGTTCGTGAGCGTCATGGCCGCGAGGGCGTCGTGGAAGGCCTTCGTCGAGGCCTTGCCCTGGCGGACGAAGTCGCCTGCGTTGCGCACCGTGCCAGCAGTGAAGATGGCGATGACGGTGTCGACGATGCCGGCGATGGCGTCGAGGAGGGTGTTCCAGACTGCGACAATGGCGGTCGCGAGGGCGCCCACAACCGTGAGAATCACCCGCGTGATTTCGAACAGGATGCGCATCACGACCTCCAGCACCGCGACGAGCGGCTCGAGAATCGTCGCGATGAAGCTGAACAGCGGGGCCAGCATCGACAGGAAGTGGCCGACGATGACCAGGATGGGCGCGATCCGCCGCACGACCGAGGCGACGACGTTCAGGATGGGTGAGACAGCGGTGACGACGTTGGCCACGGCCTGGAAGGCGGGGGCGAGGACTTCACCGAGCGCGCCCAGGAGATCTCGCGCAGCCGGCTCGAGCGCCTGAATCACCAGCTCGAGGCCGCCTCCTGCGACGTTCATGAGGTTGGTGAATGCTTGCGTCTTCGCGAGCAGCTCGGCGAGACCAGCAGCGACGGCCGCCCACGGCCCCCCCTGCACGCCGGCGTTGATGACGTTGCTGACAATGCCGCCAGCCTCGCCCAGCTTGGCGACGAAGGCCTGGGCCGTGCCCGCGATACTGGACTGCATGGCCGCGCTCGCCTCCGCCGCCGCCTGCTGCGCGTCGAGCGCGCCCTGGGCGCCCTTCATGGCCTCCGGCGACGCCACCGCCGGCGAGAGCTGGCTCAGTCGCGAGCCTCTCGGCCCGCCGACGCTGGCGGCCCTCGCCACGCTCTGGTTCGACGCGGAGACCATGTTCGGCGCCTGTACGGGGTATGGCGCTCCGGGCGCTGCCTTCCCGACGGTGAGCGGCACCGACTTCGAGAACCTGCTCTTCAGCGAGTCGGACTTGAGGCCGAGCTCGTCGAAGATTTTCGACCACTCGTCCTTGTACGCCCCAGCCGCCGCCTTCCCCAGGTCGACGGCCGCGACGACCATGCGCTTCACGGCCGCACCAGACTTCATGTCAGCGGCGACGGCATCAATGACTCCGAGCGAGCCCCGCATCGCTCTGGCGACGTCCTTGTTCCCGATGAGTTCCTCGAACCGGGCGAGCAGGAGGATGCCCGCCTTCATCGTCCCGGCAAAGCCGTCGATGACGCGACCGAACAGCCCGGTGACGTACCCGGTGACGTCGGCCCACGTGTCGGCGAACCACTGAGCCACCCGGGCGGCCACCTGCTGGATGCCTCCCCAGTTCTCCCGCCAGGCCCTGTGCAGCACCGCGATGCCGGCGGAGACTGCCGCCAGGACTGCCAGCACGGCCAGGAGTGGCCCGACGCCGATGGCCGCGATGGCCCCGGCGACGCCGCTGAAGACACCCGCGAGCGTGCCGCTCAGCGTCGCCAGGCGGCCGACGACGAGGGAGACCGCGGTGATGGCCGCGGCGGCCTTGAAGACGTCGCCCACCATCGCCTTCGTCTCTGGCGACAGCTGCGCGAACGCGTCGCCCAGGCCCCGGATGACGCTCGACGCCTCGCGCACCGCGGGCACCAGCGCCTCGGCCACCGGCTTCGCGGCTTGCTTCATGGACAGGTTGAGCTCGTCCATCGCGCGTTTCGTGGGTCCGCTGACGTCGGAGGCCAGCTTCAGCGCGGCGACGCCCACGGCGGTGATGCTGCCGGCCACCTGGGCGGCGTCGTTGGCGGCCTTCTTCACCTCGCGGCTGAACTTCTCGACGCTCTTCAGCGCGTCCTGCATCGACTTCGAGAAGCCGGACGTGTCGGCGGAGAGCGAAACGAAGAGGTTCCCGATGCGCATCGCCATGGCCTACCTCCGTCTCGACCGCGCCTTCGACTTCTGCTCGGCCTCGCGCATCGCCTTCTTGTGCTCCTCGGCCTCCACCTCGAAGAGCGCGCCCCACTCGGCGAGCTCCGTGACAGTGAGCCGCTCCTCGAGCTCCGTCACCGTCATGCCTCCCAGCTTCTGCGCGATGGCGAACACGAGGCGGCGCTCGCCACCGCGCTTCAGTTTCCCTTCGTCTCCTCCACCGCCTTCGCGTCGGGCCCCAGCGCGGCCATCGCGGCCTTGCCCACGAGGCCCCAGTACGGGTCGTCCACCGCCAGGCCCATGACGGTTGGCACGTCGTTGTCGCTCCAGATGCGCACGCCCGACTCGTCGACGGCGAGGCGCGTGACGCACAGGGCGGTGAAGCGGTCGGGCGACTCCACCACCGCCTCCTTCCCGTCGGCCTTCACGCCGCCGAGCTGGAGCAGCTCCTTTCGCTCGGCCACCGTCGCCGTCTTCACGAACACCTTGCCGATGCCGGGCACCTCGCCGGCTTCGCGGAGGACCGGCTTGCTGCGGGCGAGGATGGCGGCGCGAATCTCTGCTGCGTTCATGTTCAGGCTCCGATGGCTGCGACGGCCGCCCCGCCCCCGGGGCTTGAGCCGTCGAAGGCGACGTCGGCCGTCACCAGCCCGTCGACCTCGTTGGTGATGTTGTGCGACGAGAACAGCACCCAGGCGCGGAGGCGCTCACCCGAGGCGAAGAGGACGTCGAGGACGCGGTGTGCGCCGGCCTTCAGCCACCCGTCCACCGACTGTGTGCCGCCGGTGACGGTGTCGATGTCCACCGTCTGCACCTGCAGCGACTTGAGGCTCCCCGAGAAGTCCACGAGTCCGGGCGTCTTCTTCCGCCACTGCGACTCGAAGACGCTGGAGTCGAGCAGCTCGCGCGACATCTCGAAGCTGCCCGAGGTGCACTCCGCCACCTGGTACGTGGGCAGGTACGAGAAGTCGACGGTGACGGGCCCTGTGACGGTGTAGCCGCCGACGAACTCGACGACGCCGAAGAGGTGCTCGACGGCGAGGATGTTCGCGGCCGCGACCGAGACCCCGTTGTCCTTCACGGTGATGGCGGCCGTCGGTTCGATGATGCGCCGGGCCGCGTTCGTCACCTGGTAGCGCTTGCCGGTGAGGAAGGTGGTGGCCTCGCCCGTGACTGGCACCGCAGCGCCCGTCACCTTCACCGCGGTCTGCCAAGCAGCGCGAGCCATGACGCCTCAGGCCTCAGACGGCGACCGGCGCGGCGGTGAACTGGAACGAGGCCTCGAAGGCCACGACGTCCTCGAGGTCTCCTGAGTGGTTCGCCGAGGCCACCTTGCACTCGACCTGGAAGCCCTTCTGGCCGGCGCTGCCCGACGGGTTGAACTCGACCTGCACCCAGATGCTGGCGCCCGACAGCAGCGACGAGCGGATGAGGGACTGGGGCGCGTCGGCGAACTCGGCGAAGCCCGACATGTCGACGGTGCCGTCGAGGAGCCCGAGCAGCTTCTGGTGCCAGCCCGAGGTGTCCTTGAACGTGGTGACGTCCAGGAGGTTCGCCTCCTGGTTGAGGCTGCACGTCTTGATGCCTGCCACCTCGTCGCTGCCCGAGGGGGCGGCGGCAGAGGCCTTGACGTAGACTTTCGTGGGGTGAGCGGCGACGGCCATGGGTGCGTGCCTCCGAGAGAGGCCTCACCGTGCCGCGAGTCGTTCACACGATGCCGTCACCCGAGGGTCGCGGCGTACTGCGCATCGAAGTTGATGGCCCACAGGTGTCGCTGGTCGGAGTCGACGCCGAGGTAGGCGGGCTGCGAGTCGCGCGAGTACCAGGACAGGTAGCCGGTGATGACGCGCTGGTGGCACCACTCGATGACGCCTCGAGCGAGCGCCTCGCCTGCAGCGAAGTCGTCGGCCGAGCTGCGCACCATCACCTGCACCGAGGGGTTGAAGACGGACTGACGCTCTCCCGAGAGCATCGACTCGGGCTCGCCTCCGCCGACATTCAGCGCCGCGACGCATGGTGACGGCGTCTTGTCGGTGTCGGGCATGCGGCCGATGAAGAGGTTGTCGGCCGAGGTGAGAAGCACGCCGCCCACCGTCTTCGTCGTGAGGAACTGCACGACGTCGAACGCGGCGTTCTTGATGGGCCCAGGCGACGGAGCCACCCAGGGGCTGGCGACCGACGTGGGCTCGCTCGAGAACTCCCAGTAGCTGGGCACGGCGCCGGCGGGCGCGTCGAGCCGCCCCTCGATGCCCGCCGTGACGTCGGCGCCGCTCGGAGTCAGCGAGTAGAGGTACGCGCCAGCGACGGCCACCAGCGACGGAGGCGTGCGCGCGGCTCCCGTCGGGTCGACGTACTGCAGCGAGCTCGGCGCCGCGCCGGCCCACAGCGCGCCGGCACCGTCTTCGAACTGGAAGCACCAGAACTGGTTCGAGTTGTCGACCTTGTGCACCGCGAACGACGCGCGCGCAGGCAGGTTGCCCGCGCCGCAGTCGACGAGCGCGACGGTGCCCACCGTCTCGTCAGCGTCCGAAGGCGTGAAGACCCACTTCCCCGAGCCGACGTGCGTGATGGCGGGAGGCGTGCGAGCGGCTCCCGTCGTGTCGACGTAGACGGCCAGCGTCACGCCCGTGGTGACGGGCGCGCCGGCGGAGTCGCGGACGGTGAGGGAGCGAGCGTCGGCCATGGGTCAGGGCGTCTGGTCGGGGTCGACCGGCGGCAGAGCGTCGACGAACGTCTTGAACTGCGCCGCGCGGTCCGCAGCGAAGGCGGCCTGCGCGCCGTTCTCCTGTGCGTCGTGGCGAGCGAGCCAGTCGTTCGCGGCCGTCACCAGCTCGGCGACGTCGGCGCGAATCTGCGCACGTCGCTGGTTGCCCGTGCGGTTGGTGCGGAAGTCGGCGAGTGCGTCTCGGAACCACTGTCGAGGAGTAGGCATCAGAGCAGTCCTTTCACTTCCCAGCTGAACGGAAGCGTTGCGGTCGCAGCAGCGGTGCCGCTGACGGTGAAGAAGCCAGCCGCAGGGACGGCGATGAGTTCCTTGCAGGTGGCGTCGCGCGCGTGCGGCGTGATGATGATGTGCGAAGCGGCGCTCACGAGAGAGTTGGTGATGACGACGCTCGACGCGGTCGCGGCGATGGCAGACTTCCCGATGGGCCTGTTGATGGTGGCCGCTCCGGGACTGGCGATACTGTCGGTGCCGTACTGGTCAATGCGGCCGAATGTGGTCCGGTCGACGAAGAAATACCCGACACCACCAAGCGTCACGTAGAAGTAGCCCGTCGTCTGCACGGACGAGGACCGGAGATTGCCCGTGTCGAGGATGTACGAACCTTCGACTGTGGTGAGTCCAATCGCACTTACGCCGTTGCCGATGTACACACCACGCTTCACGACGCGAAAGTTGTCAGCCTCCGACCCGCCGATTCCGGTTTTCACGGCAAACAGGGTCGCCGCGGCGTTCACCGACGCATCAGCGACGGAGGTGCCAGCCTTCACCACGACGTCGGTGGAGCCCGTGCCGTTCGTGTTGAAGAGCAGCCCGAGCTGAATGCCAGCGCTCGCGATGAGCGTGGCGGCGAACGTCTTCACGCCCGCAAACGTCTGCACGGCGAGGTTGACGATGCCGGCAGCGGTCGCGGAGGCAGGCCCCGAAGGTGACGGATTGGACGCGGGCATTCAGCCTCCCACCAGCTTGCGGAGCCGGGCGACGATGCGTTCGATGAAACCGGGCGTGAAGGCGTTGAGCGCGCGCTCGAACCACTTGAAGCCGCGCGTGCCCTGAATCTTCTTCCCCCAGTGCACGCCCTCGTGCACCGCGGCCGCCTTCTCGTCGAGGTACGCAGCGGCCACGCGCACCCGCTGGCCCTTCCGCGTGACGGCCGAGGTGACGCTCGACGATGCGACGAGCTCGCCCGTTGCCTTCGGCGCGATGGCGTTGGCCTGAGCCATCAGCGCCGCCCCCTCCTGGGGAAGGGCGAGCTCCATCTCGCGCGCCACCTCGGCCGACTTCTTCTGCAGCGCACGGCGAAGAGCGTCGCCGCCTTCGACAGACATGAGCACGTTCACCCGGCCGGCCATCAGAGCTCCACCTTCCACAGCGTGAGCCCACCGCTCGAGGGGTGCGGCGAGCTGGTGATGGAGATGGGCACGTTCGACGCCTCGGCGCTCGAGGTGGAGGCACCAGGCAGCCAGAGCCGGTCGGTCGCCTTCACCTCTTCCACCAGGTACAGCACGTGGCTCGAGACAACCTCATCGCCGTCGCGGTTGCGCACGTTGCGACGGAGCCCCTGGACACGAGCAGCCACCGCACGCGGCGGGCCGTAGGTGTTCTTCCCGTACTGGTCCACCGAGACGTGCGAGGCCACGTGGACAGTCGCCGTCAGCAACCCGGTCAGGCTCACTGGAGCCTCCGGTACGTGCTCAGCAGCGACTGAGCCGCGTGCGGGATGAAGCTCTGGCCAACGCCGATAATCGAGTTGGGCAGCTGGTAGGCGACGGAGTAGTCGCCCAGCGACTCGCTCGCGATGGACGGGTCGCGCGGCTCGCTGCGGTACATCGACACCACCGTCAGCAGGCACGCCTCTTCGATTTCGAAGGGGAGGTTCCGCGTGCCCGACTGCGCAGGCGTCACCCACCCGCCGGCGTACGTGACGACGATGGCCTTCACCTCGCCGTACAGGCGCCCACCGTCGTCGCAGAGGCCGGTGTACGGCCAACCAGCTGCCCGGTAGAGCGCGGCCGCATCGAGGTCCTCGACGGTGTAGTCGGCCGGGTCGAGCGTCGAGCCGTCGGGCATCACGACGCTGGCCACCGAGATGAGGGGAGCGACGCCGAGGTACAGCCGCACCTGGCCTTTGAAGCCCGGCAGCTTCTCGACGATGGCGGCGCCGTAGTGGAGCTGCGGCCGGTTGAGGTACCGGCGGATCGCCCCCGAGGCAGCGCCGATGAGGCGTGGCAGCTTCGGGTCAGAAGCGCTCACGCCGAGCACGTCGGCCGCCGCCGCCAGGGTCGTGAGGTCCGAATCGGCCATGTTGCGGAGGCTGGATTCGAACCAGCGTGCCCGGGTTATGAGCCAGGTGAGGGAGCCGCTCCTCAACCCCGCAAGAACTGCCCTCGCCGGCGTTCCCCGGGAGACGAGCGCTCCCGGCGTCGGCGAGGCCCTGCTGGGGGGAAGTTACGGGTGCGCGACGGCCCCGGCGTTCGGCATGGTGAGGATGGCCTGGGCGCTGATGAAGCCGCCGCTCGTGGCGCCGGCCTGGGTCAGCTTGAGCCGGTAGTAGCGCTTCCCCACCTTGCTGAGGTTGACGCCGGTGCGCTCGCACACGCCGTCGTCCGTGGTGGCGATGGCCGGGGCCGCGCCGATGAGCTGGTCCGCGGTGAGCGCGACCTCGTCCGACATGTTCGACGCGTTGCCGCCGAACACCTGCCCGGTGAACGTGCCGTCGGTGATGACGCCCGTCGAGACGACGAAGGTGAGGCCGTTGTAGCCCTTCGTGTCGATGGTGGCGCCGGTGGTGACGCCGTTCCCCGTGACGGCGGCGGCGGGCGTCGTCGAGGGGACCGCCTTCATGACTTCGCTGTTGATGTCCATGGCTGGTTCCTGGGTGCTGCGAGAAGAGGGTGGAGGCGCTGCGGGCTGCTGGAAGAGATTGACGGTGAGGCGAGGGAGCGCGCGCTCGGGCGCGCTCCCTCAGGCGGAATCACGTGCGGGTGCTGTTGAGCGTGATGATGGGGCTCTGGCTCGACGAGCCGTTCTTGCGCGCGAAGCTCTTGGTCCACCACGGCTGGCCGCCGATGCGCTGGATGAAGCGCATCGCCGTCATGTCCTGCTCGAAGTAGACGTGCATCGACACGTCGGCACGAATGCCCGACGGGCCCGTCTTCGTCGCGAGGATGTACTCGAGCGGGTCCCAGAGGATGATGTCCCCCTCGGTGCCGAGCGCCTTGCAGTCCTCGCACACGATGACCGGCCGCCCCATCAGGGTGCCGTTCGGCCGCTCGAGCAACCCGCCGGGCGGCAGGTAGACGGGCTGGTTCGCCAGCGTCATCAGCGGCAGCACCGCCTCGACGTCGGAGTGCACCAGCCACACCGCGCGCGAGCGCGACTTCACCGGCAGGCACGACCACATCTTCGCGATGTTGTCGGCGATGACGGTGTTCGCGCCCTGGCCGGCCTTCGCCGCGGCCGTCACCTTGGCGGTCGCGTTCAGGATGCCGAGCAGCGTGCCAGGCGAGCCAGCGCCGGTGATGATCTCCTGGTTGAGGAACTCGACCGTCTTCTCGGGCACTTTCGTCGACACGTACGACGACATCGCCGCCGCGTCCTGCATCAGCTCCTCGGTGAGCGGCACGAGCGCGCCCAGCTTGACGAGCTTCGTCTCGAGGCTGCCGAGCTTCGGCTTCGAGCCGGTCATCGTCGCGCCCTCGGCGATGTAGCCGACGATGATGCCCGAGCTCGAGTCCCAGGGCGCGTTCTCGTCGATGGGGAACGTCAGCCGGTTGGAGCTGGTGCGCTGATCATCGCAGAGCGCCGCCAGCGAGCTCTGGCCCTCGATGGCTTTGCGGATGTTCGAGCGGTAGTCAGGAGGCACCGCGAAGCCGCCCTCCTCGTTCACACCCTCGCTGCCGAACGTCGTGGCGGCGTTCAGGATGCGCGGGTCGCGCTTGATGCCAGCCCTGTGGTTGCGCGCCGCGATGATGAACTCGCCCTCGGACTGGAAGCCCCAGGTGCCCCTGCTCGCGCCGGGCTTGTCGCCGCCGGTGATGCGCGCGGCGGTCGTCTGGCGGACGGGCTTCGAGAGCTCGGCTGCGCTCGCCACCGCGCGCCGGGTCTCGGCGAGCAGCTCCTCCTGCTCCTTCGCCGCCTGCTCCTTCTCGGCGATGACGTCCTGGGCGTCCTTCAGCTGCGCCTGCACGGCACGGATGGCCGCGAGCTGCTCGGCGGTCGCCGGCGTGCCGGACTCGAGCTCCGTCGCCATCGTGTTCAGCTTCTCCGCGAGGCCCTCCGCGTGCGAGACGACCGCCGCGAGCGCCAACAGCTTCATCTGTTCCTTGGTCATGGTGCTTTCCTGTCTGGTGCTGCGTTGGTCTTCGGCTTGCGAAGCGACTGCGTGGCTCGGAAGGCGTCGAGGCGCGCCCGGACCGCGAGGGCCGCGGCCTCACTGGCGCGCGAGGCCTCCTCAGCCGGAGCCGCCGCCGGGGCGTTGTCCTCGGCGAAGGTGGCGATGCTGTCGGTGAGGCCGAAGTCGAGCGCCTCCTGCGCCGTCATCAGCTCGTCGCGGTCCATCTGCGCGAGCACGTCGGCCGCGGCCTTGCCCGTCTTCGCGACGTAGAGCTCGGCGATGGAGGCGGAGTACTTGTCGAGCTCGCCCGCGGTGCGCTCCGCGAAGGTTCGGAGGGAGGCGGCGGTGAAGACGTCGACGACGACGGTGGAGGCGTTGTGGATGAGCCACTTCCCGTGCTTCGCGGTGACGACGCGGTCTGCCGCGAGCGCGATGTACGAGGCGGCCGAGGCGGCGAGGCCGTCGATGTAGGCGACCTTCTCGCCCTTCCACCGCTCGAGCTGCGAGTAGATGGCGTCGGCCTCGTAGACGCTGCCGCCGGGGGAGTTGATGAAGATGTTGAGGCGGCTCGCGCCGGAGAAGGCCTCGAGCTTCTCCTTGATGCCGCCGGCGGTGATGCCCTCTTCCCACCACGAGGAGCCGATGACGCCGTAGATGTGCAGCTCGGCGACGTCGGCGTTGCGGACCTGCGCCACGGCCGGCCGCTGGCGGGCGAAGTGCGAGCGCCACTCCTGCAGCAGCCTGGGCGCGAGGTTGAGGGCGGGGGTCGGCGTCGTCATGCGGCTTCTCCGAGACGAGGCGAGGGGAGGGCGCTGACGCCAGGCGTGGGCTCCTCGGCCGGCTCCGCCGTGGTTTCGGCCATCAGGCGCGGCAGCGTCGTCATGTTCAGCTGCACCGTGAGCACGTCGCCGGCCTCGCCGACGTCGTCGAGCCCCTCTTCGGCGCGCACCTCGTTGCGCGTCTTCACGCCGTTCTGCAGCCAGTTGCTGGCGGCGATGGCCCGCGTCTGCGCGTCACCGCGCACAAGGTGGGAGAGGTCGATTTCCGCGTACCACCACGGCCCCTTGGCCCCGGTGTTGAAGACCTTCGCGTTCAGCTCCTGGCAGTACCGGACCGCCCAGGGAAAGAGGCAGCTGTTCACGAAGTCGAGGCCCTGGTGCTCGATGTTCGAAAACGTGGCGTGCTCGAGGTGCTGAATCTTGTGGAGCGGCACGCCGAACCAGCGGGCGATCTCCTCGACGGAGAACTTCTTGTCGTCGACGAGCGAGGCCTTCTGCGGGTCCACCGTCGTGGCCGTGAACTTGGCCCCGCCCTCGAGCACCAGCAGCCGGTGAGCTTTCCCCAGGCCGGCGTGGTTGTTCTCCCAGGACTCCCGGAGGGCCGCCTTCTGGTCCTCGCCGAGCTTCCCGGGGAACTCCGCCACCCCGCCGAGCTGGGCGCCGCGGCCGTAGAACGCCGCCGAGAAGCGCTCGTGCGCCGCCGCCACCGCGAGCGACCGGGAGGCGCGGGTCACCAGGTTCTCACCCATGAGGCCCGAGATGCTGGGACCGCGCAGGTGGAAGACGTCGCGCGCCTGGAGCGTGCGCACCTCGCCGCTCTCCTCCCGCACGTCGTAGACGAGCGCCCCGCCGTCGTCTCGGCGCGGCGTCACCCGGGTGCTGAGCAGCGGGTAGAGCGCGGCGACCCGGCCGCCGCGGTCGCGGGCGATCTCCGCGTACGAGTTCCCGTCGGCGATGGCCTGCAGGAAGAGGGCCTCTCGGAACGCGATGGCCGTCATCTCCTCGTTCGGCCGAACGTTCAGCAGCCAGACGCGGGGGTCCTTCTCGATTTTCCGCCGGCGCCTGGTGCCCTCGATGGGCTCGAAGATGTTCGTGGGCGCGGCCGCGAGGTTCTTCGCGATGACGTCCATGCACGCCCAGACCGCCGAGAGCATGAGCGCGTCTTCGCGGCTGAGCTGCAGGCCGGCGAAGCTGACCGCCATGGGCGGAGCGTTGAGGCGCGAGTCACCACGCAGCCAGCTGTCTCGCCAGGCAGCGAAGAACCCGCGGAACGCTCTCGTCACCCAGGAGGCCACGAGTGTCGTTATCGCGCGGGCGATTCACACGACGGGGGAGGCCGCGCTACAGCAGCGTGAATCCGCCCTGAGGCACCTCTTCCTCGGGAGCGACGATGGACCGGCTGCGCGCCATGATGGCCGCGACGATGCCGTCGATCTTCCCAGACGCCTTCGCCTTGTTCGGCTTGAGGTTGCCGGCCTCGTCGGCGACCACCACCACGTTGTTCGCGCACCACCGCAGCACCGGGTGCCCGTTGTGCCGCAGCCGCCCCTTCACGACGGAGACCTCGAAGTCTTTCGTCGGCTCCGACATGGACTTGTAGCCCTGCCCGCATTCGACGCAGACCGGCTTCGCGCCGTCGGGCTCGAGCACGGCGATGCCCTCCTTCACGAGGTCGTTGACCAGCTTCTGCGAGCCCCAGGGATCGAAGGCGAGCTCGGTGATGCGGTACCGCTTCGCGAGCGCGGCCACCTCGGTCTTGATGAAGTCGTAGTCGATGGCGTTGCCCGGCGTCAGCGCGAGCCACCCCTCTCGGGCCCACTGCGCGTAGTGCGGCCGCCCCTTCGCCTCTTCGTCGGTCGCCCGGTCTTCCGGCAACCAGAAGCGGCACACGAGCTCGTGGCCGCGCTCGGTCTCGAACTCCAGCACCAGGGCGGTGAGGTCGAGCTTGCTCGAGAGGTCGAGCCCGGCCCTGCACGTGCGCCCCTCGAGCGCCTTCTCGAACTCGGCCCGGGGAATCGGCGCCGGGTCGCACGCTGTCCATGCATCGAGCGAGAGCCATGCGGTGCTCTGTTGGCTCCAGATGTTCAGGTGCTTGCGCAGGTACTCGTTCAGCGCCGAGG
Organism: Myxococcaceae bacterium; assembly: GCA_016793095.1. Taxonomy (GTDB): domain Bacteria; phylum Myxococcota; class Myxococcia; order Myxococcales; family Myxococcaceae; genus Xiheimicrobium. The sequence continues at coordinate 167,470 of JAEUJQ010000083.1, forward strand.
GCAGAGCCCGAGCCTCCTCGGCGCGCTCGCGCAGCCACGCGGGCTTCACCGACACGCCCCAGTTGGGGTTCGCCTTCTGCTGCGCGACCTCTGAGAACGGGTCGTCGCCGGCGTCGGGCGCGGCGATGAAGGCGAAGAAGGCGTCGTCCTCGAAGACGCCGTCGAGCACCTTCTGCGCGTAGTCGTGCTTCTCCCAGCCGATGGACTCCGGGCGGAAGACGCCCGCGGTGGTGATGGCCACCATCAGCGGCTCGCGCCGCGCGCCCATGCCCGACTGGATGACGTCCCACATGCCGCGCGTCTTGTGCGCGTGGAGCTCGTCGGCGAGGCCGGCGTGGGGGTTGAGCCCGTCCTGCGTTTCGCTGTCGGAGCCGAGCGGCTTGAAGAACGCGCCCGCCCCGTCGAAGGTGATGGAGTCGGCGAGCACCTTCACGTGCCTCTTGAGCAGCTCGCTCTTGTTGACGGTCTTCCCCGCCTCGAGCCACAGCAGCCGCGCCTGGTCTTCCTTCGTCGCGAACGAGTAGACCTCGGCGCCTGGCTCCTGGTCGCCCACCATCAGGTACAGCCCGAGGCCGGAGGCGAGGAGGGACTTGCCGTTCTTCCGCGCGACCTCGATGTACGCGGTGCGGAAGCGGCGCAGCCCGTCGGCGCGCACCCACCCGAAGAGGATGCGGAGGATGCGGCGCTGCCACTCCTCGAGGATGAGCGGCCGGCCGGCCCACTCTCCCTTGTGGTGCTTGCAGAAACGCTCGACGAACTGCACGACGCGCTCGCCGAGCTGCGGAACGAACCGCAGCCCCTTCGGGTGCCCGCCCTGCTGCAGCGAGAGCGCGAGGTCGCGCTCGTGCCGCTCGTAGCAGAGCCGCTCGTACCTGCCGATCGCGCGCGACTGCGCAGTCATTTTGAGGAGCTGCTGACGAGCTCGAGCTTCGGGGCGCCGAGGAAGTCTCGCAGCGGATCGGCGTCAGGTGCCTCCTTGCCGGAGCCGGGCGCGGGCATCTTCGAGCGGCTCGCCGGCGTCAGGCCGAACTCGCAGCCGTACCGCAGCGCCTGGGCACGCGCCTCCTTCGCCACGGCGAGCAGCGGGTGGGCGTGGATGGCTCCCGTCGTGGGGTTCTCAAGCGTCATGCCCTCGCGCTCGACCTGCAGCTCGGCCCGCTGTGCCCGGTCGACGGCCGTGCAGTAGAGGGCGAGGGCGGTGCGGTCGGCCTCGACGAGCAGCTTCGCGGCGTCGAGGAGTCCGACCACGCGCGCCCACTCCGCCTTCGCGCCCTTCGTCAGGTGCGCCGGCGGCGCGGTGTTCACCGGCCCCTCACCTGCCAGCGAGACGGGCGTCGACACCTCGCGCGACTTCTTGAGCGTCCCGCGAGCTCGCTTCACCGCCGCGGGAAGGCGGTTGTGGCCCCCGCTACCCTTGCCGCCCATCGGAGTCCTCACTTTCACTCGGGTTTTGCTGTCCGGACCGCGCTGAAGGTTGGCACCGGTCTAGGGGTGGGACGGGTGTAGAGATTTCGACCACCCTCCCCACGCGGAGGCGCGCACGCAGCAGGGCCAGCTGCCCCAGGGTGAGAGCGTCGAGCCCTCGCAGCACATCGAGGGCAGCGCCGACCGATTCATTCTGGGAGAGCAGCAGCTTCTTTCGGTGGGCCTTTCGCTCCTCAGCAGACAGCGACACCAACTGCTGGAGCTTCTCCCGCGCGATGAACTTCGCGAGACCTCCGACGTTGACGGGGTAGCCCCGCTTCTCGTCTTCGTGGTGACGCAGGTCGTTGCGCATCGCAACCAGGCGTGAGCCTGTCTTCCCGTGCCCTCGTCTCATCACTGCCCCTTTCCGGTCTTCTTGCCGTGGCAGTCGTGCGGCGAGGTGAAGTCACAGAGCGACTGCCAGTTGCCCTGGTCCCAGAACAGGTCCTGATCACCACGGTGAGGAACGATGTGGTCGACGACCCGAGCGGGCGTCAGTCGACCGTGTCGCTTGCACTCAACGCAGAGCGGGTGAGCAGCGAGATAGGCCTCACGCGCACGCTGCCAACGCCCACCGTACCCGCGCTCGTGAGCTGTGCCCCGACCGCCTGCAGCGAGGGCGGGTGACGCACGCTGAGCGTGCTTCGAGCAGTAGCGCCCACCGCGCACGAGGGCGCCGCACGAGGGAGCAGAACAGGGCTTGGCAGCGCTCGAGGCCATCAGCGCTTCCTCGGGCGCATCGGGATCGCGCCGTGAGGTGGTCGCTGGGACTCGGGCAGCATGAAGATGACTTCTCCCTCGGAGCGCATGACGATCTCAGCGACCACGTTGCCTCGGTGCACCGCCACAGGGCCGTCACCGACGTAGTCGAAGCTGTTGAGCTGCTCGAACCGATCACCGTTCTGCATGGTGACCACGACGGCGGCGGGGCTGACCTTCGCCTTCATGACCGCTTCCTCGGGCGCCCGTTGCGCAGCAGGTACTTCACGACGGTGTTGATGTGCAGCCCGAGACGCGCCGCGATGATCACACGCGCGAGGCCCTGCTTGTCGAGCGCCACCATCTGCCGAACGAGCCCACTGCTGATGCTGCGAGGGTGACGCGGCGTGCGCTGGTACGTGCGCACCTTCAGCGTGCCTCGCACCTGAGCGTGCACCCATCGGTACCAGCTGCGCTTGTCGACTCCGATTCGGTCGACCATCGCGGCGACGGTCACGCCGGCCTTCAGCAAGCGCAGCCCCTCCTCTGCGAGCTCGGGCGTGACTGCCGAAGGGCGCCCGAAGCGACCAGGCACACCGACGCTCTCACGCCATCGGGCGACCTTGGTGCGCTGGAACCGCCCTGACGAGCGAGCCCGTAGAAGTGGCGATTTGGTGGCTGAAGTGTCGTGTGAACCCACGCCGAGAGGCTCGACCAGGTCGTTCACACGAAGGGCGAACGCCAGCTGCATCAGCCCACCTTCCCGAACCGTCCATCGAGAGCAGCCTGCAACCGACCGGCGATGATCGGCGCATAGTCCTCGGTGAGCTCGAAGCCGACGAACCGTCGCCCCTCGAGCACGGCAGCCACACCCGTAGAGCCCGACCCAGTAAAGGGGTCCAACACCTGCCCACTGGGCGGCGTCACGAGACGCACGAGGTGGCGCATCAGCTCGACCGGCTTCACGGTCGGGTGGAAGTTCCGAGCACCTCCGTTGCGACCAGCCCCAGCGCGAGGAGTCTTCGTGCCAGCGCTTCCGTCTTCCCGGTCTGTGGCCTCTCCGCCGGACATGGCTGGCAAGTGGTCGCACCCGAGGTCCCTCTCAGACCTTCCGGGTTTCGCAACGTAGAAGAAGCGCGAGGCACCGCCGCTGTCGCCGTACGGCACCCACGCACTTCGAGGGCCGAGATCGAGCGGGCTGACGATGGCGCGCTCTCGCCCCTCGCCGCCTTTCAGCGTGCCGCCCGTTCGAAGGTGCTCAGTCTGGCTGTCGAGCTCAGCCGCCGCACCCTCGTCGAGAAGCACGTTCGCAGGCCACCTTCCAGATGCTGACCCGCACACGACCCCAGCGCGCATGTTGAACCCGGGCGTTGGCGTGTTCCGTGCTGACCGAGTGTCGTCGGTGCCGATGCGGCACGCGTCGATGTTCAGCGCTCCAGTTCCCCACGTCGCGAGGTTTGCGGCGACCGTCCCTTCGAGAGGCTTCCGAGCTAGCACGATCGGCTCGTGACCTGGCTTCAGCGCCGTTCCTCGGCCCTCGCCGACGTTCAGCGACTTGGGGAACCCGGTCCCGTAGAACCAATGCAACGAGTCGCGGACCTCGAAACCAGCGTCTTCGATTGCACACGTCATGCGGTGGTAGGTGCGGGTGCCACCGAACGCGACGAGGTGAGCGCCTGGCTTGAGCACCCGCAGCACTCGACGCCAGAACTCGACCGAGAAAGCGACCCCGGTCCCGTCCCACTCTTTGCCCATGAAGCCGAGTTCGTACGGAGGGTCAGTCACGCACGAATCGATGCTGTTGCTCGGCATGCCCTCGAGAAGCTCGAGCGCATCGCCCAGTGAGACGGCAGCGCTCTCGTGCTCGAAGATGGCGCGCCCCGAACGACGAGGAGCAGCAGCCTCAATCCAGTCGACCTGCATCACGGTGGCGTCACCGTCGGACTGTCGGCGTGCGCTCGGAACTGCTGCACGGGCACCTTGCCCTGCAGCCGACGCAGCACCGCGAGAATGCCCAGCACCTCGTTGCGCACCGAGGCCAGCACGTCACTCGGGTGGTACGGGTCCCACGCCTGCGTCGACGGCTCCACTCGCTGCCGGCACTGCTCGAGGTACACGACCAGGTCGAGCCCCTCCTGGTACGCGTCGGCCAGCGCGTCACGCCCGTTCCACACGCGCAGCGGCACGCCGTACCGCTCGCGCCCGACCTGGTCCCTCGCGGCCATATCCGCGAGGAGCTCGGGGCTGGGGCACGTCGCCATGACGAGGGGCCACACGGCCGGGTTGTCGCGCTCGTCCTGCACGGGCGCGGGCTGGTCGACGAGGAGCGCGCTCACGTCCGCACCCCGTTCAACCTCGCGCACAGGGTGAGCGCGTCCTTCAGCAAGAACCCGCCCTTCCCGTGGTGCTCCCAGCCGGAGTCGTCCTGGTGCCGTCTCACGATGTTGAATTGATCGAGAAGAGCCCCGCCCAACCCTTGGCACTGCACGACGGCCCACGGCCGGATGGTGCGGGCCTCAGCCAACCCTGCGTCGAAGGCTGCGGCGCAAAGCACGGAGCTGATGCACTCCCGCCACTGGGCCACCGTCTGCGGCTCGACGTTGACGACGCTCGACCGCGCGTGCAGGTCCATGGTCTCGAGCACCTCGCTGAGCGTCATGGGTTGGACTCCCCGCACGAGACGCCCCAGAGAAACGCCTCGAGCGTCTCGGGCGTCATCTCGAAGCCGCACGTGCCGTACTTCGGGTTGAAGTACACCTCGTCCTCGAGGGTGTACTGGTACTCGCCGCCCTTCCACCCGTGGTGGCGCGTCGGGGAGAGTCCCTCTTCGATGGCCTTCAGCGCGTCCTGTGCCTCGGCGTACGCCTGGAACGTCAGGGCCGGGCACGCGTACACCTCGCGGCTCGCCACCATGGCGCCGAGGTGCACCACCTCCGACGCCGGTCGGTCCTTCAGCCACGCCACCAGTTCTCGCAACGTCATGCTCTCGCCTTCTTCGCGCGCTGGATGCGCCTCTGCGTGTTCACGTCCACACCGCCGGCGATGCGCACGACGCCCATCACGCGCGCGCTCGAGACGACGGCCTTCCTCGCTACCAACTCGACGACCTGGCAGTCGTCGCACCAGGCGATGCCTGTGAGGGCGTCCTCGAGCGCCTTGATGCGGTTCGAGGTGTCCGAGCTGATGCGCTCGACGCCGAACCAGAGCCGGAGCTCGACGGGCAGCCCTGAGAGCGGCTGGCGACGGCCGAACGCGCGCCGCCAGGCGGCCTGCAGCGCGAGCTGGGCGCCGGTGAGCCACGCGCGGCCGCGCTGCGACTTGATGATGCGCGCTCCCCTTCCGCCCCTCGCCGACACGGGCGCGTAGAGCGCGTTCGTCGACGGCGGCAGGCCGGGCAGCTCGAAGCGGAACTCCCATGGCTCCCGCGTCATCAGGAGTCCCCCTCGGAGACGCGCTCGCGCAGCTGCGCAAGCCACGACTCGGCGAAGGCCTCGAGCAGCCCGTCGGCGTCCTCGCCGAGCGCCTCTGCGACGACGCGGAATCGCTGCAGAGCCGTCCTGGCGGGCTTCGCCTTCCGAGCCTTCTCGGTGCGCTCCGACGGCGCCTTCACGTCGTACACGGAGTCGCCACCGCACCGCTTCGGGTCCGAGCAGACGCCCTTCGAGTTGTCGCTGCGGAGCTTCTTGCCGCACCTGCTGCACTTCTTCGCTTCGGGTCCATGGTTTCCTCGTGTGGGGATGGGACTGCTCAGAGCTCACGTGCGTCCATGCCGTGCCGTGCACTGGCGGCCTCGGTGAGGCGGGCGACGCGGGCGAAGTGCGTCTGGCCGGGCGCGGCCGCGAGGTGGAACTCGGTGCGCCCGTGGCGATGCGGGGCCGCGTGGCCCGCGACGAGAGCGCACCTCCGGCCGGTGTCGGGGTTGACGGCCTCGCACGCGCCGCGCCACCCGGTCGCCGTCACGACTGGCGCGGGCGGTGGCGGCTCGACGTGCACGGGCCGCACGTCAGCGACGACGTAGGGCGAGGCCGGCGGCGCCGCAGGCTTCCGGGTGCGGGCTCGGGGCAGCAGCTTCGCGGCCAGCCGGGCGATGACGGCTGCGCGAGCCCTCGCGCGCCGCTCCTCGGCGCCGACGATGCCGGCGCTCACGCGGCACCTCGACGCAGCTCGTGAGCCCACACCTGCGTCCGCCGGCGGTACTCGCGCAGCACGTCGGGGAAGCGCTCCCCGATGACGCCCGCGATGCCGAGGTGAGCCAGCACCGCGCCGGACGTCATCGACTCGCGGCTGTGCCAGTCGGCGTGGCAGGCCCCGCAGACGGGCATGTCCCAGATGGCCGCGCAGGACGCGGCCCCGCAGCGGCCGCACGGCACGGCGACGCGCAGCTCGGGCTCACGAAGCATGGCGCACCTCCCTCGGAAGGAACTGGTCCCACTGCGCCATGAAGGCCGCGAACGGCAGCGGCGGCGTGGCGGCCTGCCAGTGCGTCGAGTCGCCGAACGCGAGGAAGGCCTCGCGCATCCGCTCGACGGTGACGCCCGGCGTCATGAGGCACGTCGACCACCACGTGCCGAGGTTGCGCGGTCGCCGGCGCTCACCGACGAGTCCGGCTCGCTGGCGACGCGCCTGGGCCCACGCGAAGAAGTCCTCGCCGACCCACGTGTCGGGCGGCGTGGTGGGCTCCTGGTACGCGACCGGGCCAGTCTCGACGTCCGTCCGCGGGGGCGTCGGCGCGGGCTCGTGGATGACCAGCTTCCGGACGAACCCTGCGGGTGGTGGCGGATCTTCTTCTTCTTTTCTATTCGGTGTTCGGTGCTCGGTGCTCGGTGTAAGGGCCGGGAACGAGCCGGGGCTGTTTCCCGGCTCCAGCCGGGGACCAGCCGGAAGAGCGCCGGGCTTGAGCTCCGGCAGAGCGCCCGGCTGGCTCTCCGGCTGCGCAGCCGGCCGATTCGAGCCCCTTTTCAGGTTCCCGGCGGCCGCCTTTCCGCCCTTCGATCGAGCCTCGTGGAGCCGCAGGTAGCGGTCGGCGCCCTTCACGCGCCAGTCGGCCTCACCAGCCTCGAGCAGGCCTCCTTCGGCGAGCGCCGTGATGAGGGTCTCCAGCGCCTCGCCACCGAAGAGGCCGGCGAGCTGCAGCTTCGAGACCCGGTCGGACCGGAGCGACCAGGAGCGATGGTAGAGCCGCACGAGGCCGGCGATGACGCGGTCTTCGTGGACTCCCGAGGCGCGCGCCGCCTGGGGCGCGAGGACCTCGATGACCTTGAGCTCGAGCGCGATGTAGTTGCTCATGCTGCCCTCCGTGCTGCCTTCGTCGCGGCGATGCGGAGCCGCAGCGGGCCGCCCGCCAAAGCCTCAGGGGTCGGCGTGTTGAGCAGCTCGACGACGGTGGCCTGCCCCTTCACGACGGCGTGACGGGCGACCCCGAACTCCTCGGCCGCCTCGACGCCAGCGCCCTTGCCGCCGGTGCAGAGCGCGAACACCGCGGCCTGTTGGGACGGCGTCAGGGTCGGCCAGAGCGCCTGAAGCCGGTGCAGGGCGATGGGGCCGAGCTCGTGGCGCCCGTTCGCCTGGTGCCGCTCCAGCGCGCGAAGGTCGACGTGCTCCGCGGCCCTCCCGTTCCACCTGTCGTCGCCCACGTACCGCTTCACTGCGTTGCTCGCGTGGTGGCGGTACTGCTCGGGCCCGACACCGAAGCCCCTCTGGTGGGCCAGCCATGACTGCACGAGCACGTCCTGAGCGACGTCGTCGGTCCACAGCTCGGCGCGGCGTCTCGTCGCTCGCCGTGCGGCCGACCTCGAGCACGCCACCATCACGGACCAGTTGCAGGGCAGGGCGCTCATCGCCCACCTCCGAAGAGCTCCGCCTGCCCGGCCCGCCGCTCCGTTCGCAGCTTCGCGAGCTCGGCGGTGAGGCGGGCGATCTCCTCTGCCTGGTGCCTGATGAGCTCGGCAGCGGACTGGCGCCGGCGCTCGGTGCGCTTCTCGGGCTCGGGAGCGTGCGGGAGGAGCCGGTACTCGAAGGCGGTGTCGCTCCCTCCGACCGACCGGCACTCGTAGTCGATGGGCCTGTCACCGTCGGCCCCGCGGCGAATTTCGTGGAGCCTCGCTGGGAAGCGCGAGCCGCCGACCTCGGCGAGTTGCGCCGCGGCGTACCAGGCTCCGTCAGCCATGAAGGCGCGGAGCCGCGCGCACTTCGTGTCGGCCTTCGCCGGGCGGCTCATGCTGCCCTCGCAGGCGCGAGCCACCGCAGGCCAGCCGGCGTGACGCTGAGGCTGCGCGCCGAACCAGCGATGCGCTTCAGCCAGCCGTGCTTCGTCAGCGCGGCGAGGTGGTCGGCGACGCCGTTGTTGCTCGCGATGCCCAGCTCCTCGCCGAGCTCGCGGAACGTCGGCGCGACGCCGAGCTCGGCGCGCAACCGCTCGATGGTGGCCAGCACCTCGAGCTGCCGTGGGGTGGGTGAGGGCGCGCTCCGCGCCTCCGAACGACGGTTCATCTGGTGCCTCCTCCCGCGCAGACTTCGCTGAACGTCGGTTCAGCGTCGAGGTGCGCGCCCTTGGACCTGCTTTGGACCTGAAACGGTGTGAAACGGACTGAAAGGGTGTGCAGCGGTGGAAACGCGCGTGCAGCCAAACGCACGAGAACTCAAACGGTGTGACTCAGTGCGAAGCGGTGGAAACGCAGCGGAGCGCCTTCACACGGCGGGGGTCCCAGGTTCGAAACCTGGTGTGCCCACAACGGAAACCTCTCGGGAAACCGGGGGGTTTTCGCGTTTTCAGGGCGTGCGCTACCGTCATCGCATGCGGCTCCTTCCGGGCGTGGCGCTGGTCCTCTGGGTGACTGCCGCCTCAGCGCAGGTCTACACGTGGACCGACCAGGACGGCGTCGTTCACTACACCGACAACCCCAACTCGGTGCCGGCGAAGGCGAAGGCGCGGGTGACCGAGGGCGCAGAGATCAGCACCGTGAAGTCGTCGGCCGGCCCGCAGGCGCCGGTGGCTGTCGCGGTCCCGCCCGCTCCCGTTTCCCCGGGCCCCCTCGAGGACCCGGGCCGGCTCGAGCGTGAGTGGCGCCGCGCCTTTCGCGAGCTGAACGAGCGCATCGCCCGCCTCGAGGACGAGATCGAGCTCGACCGCAAGAAGGTCGAAGAGGTGGACGGCCTGCCCGTCGCTGCGCGCTACCAGTGCGTGCACGGGTTCGGGCGCTGGCTGGGCTGGGGTGGCCTCGTTCCACCAGTCGTTGGCTCAGGCAGCTCGGTCTCCGTGGGCGCCACCAGTCAGGGCCTTCCCGGCTTCACCGTCAACGGGGGAGTCGTCGTTCATCAGACCACGCAGGTCGTCAACTCGGGGATCGCCACGGCGCCGTGCCTCTTCACGCTGAACCCGGAGTTCGAGCGCGCGAAGGAGCGGCTCGAGCTCAACCGGAAGGCGCTGGTCCGGGCGAAGGGCGAGCTGGCCGATCTCGATCGGCGCGCCTCGTTCGAGGCCGTTCCCCGCGAGTGGCGTCGTTGATAGAGACGCCCCCGTTCAACCGGTCCCATAGCTCAGTTGGATAGAGCGGCGGTTTCCTAAACCGCAGGTCGCAGGTTCGATTCCTGCTGGGATCACTCCTCTGGAGAAGCGAGGCCCGCGGTGAAGCAGAAGAGCGCGCTGCTGCTCGAGCGGGCCGTCGTTCCACCGGCGGTGCTCGAGGTCGTGCAGGGCCTCGTCACGGCCGGACACGAGGCGTTTCTGGTCGGCGGCTGCGTTCGGGACATCTTGCGGGAGCAGCCGCCGAAGGACTTCGACATCGCGACCAGCGCGCGCCCCGAGGAGGTGCAGCGCGCCTTCCGCCGCGTCATCCCCACCGGCATCGAGCACGGCACGGTGACGGTCGTGGTGCGGGGCGTCCACGTCGAGGTCACCACCTTCCGCGCCGAGGCGGACTACCTCGATGGGCGGCGTCCCTCGAAGGTCGAGTTTCACACCGACATCGAGGCCGATCTCTCGCGCCGCGACTTCACCATCAACGCCATGGCCTGGGATCCGGTCGGCAAGCGGCTGGTGGATCCGTTCGGTGGTCGCGACGATCTGGCCTCACGGACGATCCGCTGCGTGCGCAGCGCCATGGAGCGCTTCCTCGAAGACGGCCTGCGCGCGATGCGGGCCGTGCGGTTTGCGACGGTGCTGGACTTCGCGATCGCGCCTGAGACCGAGGCAGCGATCCCGCAGACGCTCCACGTCTTCCGCAAGGTCGCCATGGAGCGCATCAACCAGGAGTTCACCCGGCTCCTGCTCGCGCCTCACGTCGCGCAGGGCCTGACGCTCACGCGCCGCACCGGCCTGCTGGGTCAGTTCCTGCCCGAGGCCGAGGCAACGGAGCCGAGCGCGGTGGCCCGAGCGCCCGCGGACCTCGCGATCCGGCTCGCCGTCCTCCTCCATCACGCCGCCGGGGTGAAGGACGTCGTGCTGCGCCTCAAGTACCCGGTGAAGGTCGCGACCGACACGGCCCATCTGGTCGAACACCTGGACCTGCCGGCCGCCGACGCCCCTGACGCGCAGCTGCGCCGGTGGCTCGCGACGGTGAAGCCAGAGCACGCGCCCTCGATCCTCGACGCGGCCGGGGCCCTGGGCGGCTCCGTCGCGACCCTGATGGACCGCAGCGCCGCGCTCATCGCCTCCAACCCGCCGCTCTCGACGAAGGCCCTCGCCCTCAACGGCGGGCAGATCATGAAGGTGCTGAACGTCGGCCCTTCTCCCATCGTCGGCCAGGCCACCGCCTTTCTGCTCGACCGCGTCCTCGACGAGCCCTCCCTCAACACGCCCGCTGCGCTGGAGTCCCTGCTCGCAGGGTGGAAGCCGCCCGCCTGATCGCCATCAATCGCGACTCCACAGGGTTTCCCACACCGGCGCGGTGCGTCCACGGGCTCGAGCCGGCCGCCTTCTGAACAGGGTGTGGGCGGGTGGCTCGGATTCACCACAAAGGCTGAAACATCAATAAGTTGTGCTGTGGATTGCGCCCGACGGACGACGTCACGTCCCCGTGACGCGCCGTGTAGGCTCCAGTGGGCTTCCTGTGGAAAACCCCGCCTGTCGAGGGGCTTTCAGGAACCAGAAGCCTGTGGCATCGACCCCGCATGCGCGTCGTGGTGGCCATGTCAGGAGGCGTCGATTCCTCATCGGCGGCGGCCTTGCTGAAGGAGCAGGGGCACGAGGTGATCGGCATGACGCTGCGGGTCTGGAGCGATGACTCCGCGGCCCGCTGTGGGAGCTGCTGCAGCCCCGACGACATCGACGACGCGCGTCGGGTGGCGGAGCGCCTCGGCATTCCCTTCTACGTCGCGAACGTCGAGGAGCTCTTCAAGGAGCGCGTCGTCACCCCGTTCGTGCAGAGCTACCTCTCGGGGCGCACGCCGATCCCCTGCGTGTCCTGCAACGAAGACGTGAAGTTCGGCTTCCTGCTGAAGCGGGCGCGGTCGCTCGGGGCGAAGCTGGCGACGGGGCACTACGCGCGCATCAAGGAGCGCGAGGACGGGCAGTTCGAGCTGCTCCGGGGCGCCGACCCTGCGAAGGATCAGAGCTACTTCCTCTTCACCCTCGGCCAGCACGAGCTGAAGGATCTGCTGTTCCCGGTCGGCGGTCTGACGAAGGCCGAGGTGCGCGAGCTCGCGGCGCGGCACCAGCTCGTCACCAGCGCCAAGCCCGAGAGCATGGAGATCTGCTTCGTCCCCGACGGCGACTACGCGGGCTTCGTCGAGAAGGTGGCAGGGCCGCAGCCGAAGGGCGAGGTCGTCTCGCAGGACGGAACGGTGCTGGGCGAGCACGACGGCATTCACCGCTTCACCATCGGCCAGCGTCGTGGCCTGCCGATGCCCGCCCAGGGCGAGCCGCGGTACGTGCAGCGAATCGACGCGTCCTCGCGGAAGGTGGTGGTGGGCCCCGCTGACGTGATCGCCCGTGAGTCCTTCCTCCTGCTCCGGCCGCGCTGGGTTGCTGGCGAGACGCCGGTCGATCGACCGCTCCAGGTGCGCATTCGCCACCGGCACCTGGGCGCGAAGGGCCGCGTGACGCTCGACGCCGACGGTCACGTCGCCGTGAAGCTCGACGCGCCCGTGAAGGCGGTGACGCCCGGGCAGGCGGCCGTCTTCTACGACGACGAGGCGGTCGTTGGCGGTGGGTGGATCCTGTGACGTTGCTTCGCGCGGTCGCCGTGCTGCTCCTGACCGCCGGGTGCCCGAAGCCTCAGAACACGCCGGTGTGCGGCCTCCACTCCGCGGCGGCGCCGTTGCTGATGCAGGGCGAGGTCGAGCGACCGGTCGCCGTGGGCTCGCGGCTGGGGTTGACGGACCGGGTCAAGGCGCAGGGGCCGACGTTGCTCGAGTGCTTCGGCGGAGCGCTTCGCGTGCTGGAGAAGGGCGACGCGGTCGTGATCGGCGAGCTGGTCGAGGCACGCATCGAGGCGGTCGCCGTCGACCGCTACGTGCTCGAGGGCCTGAAGCTGAAGAAGCTCGAGAACGCCGCGGCGGTCGCGGTGCAGGCCCGGTACACCGACACGCGCTTCACGCCAGCGAGCGCGCTGGCCTCGAATGAGCCGACCACCAGCGACTACCTGCGCGCGTTCTTCACCCCCGACGGCCTCGCGACACTGGGCGCCGGTCCGAAGGCCGAGGGCCCCTCCACGCTCCCGCCTCCTTCTCGTCGCGTCGCCGTGCCGAACGTGCACGCCGGGCCGCTGGGCTCCTCGCTGCGCCGGCTCGAGGTGGAAGACGAGTTCATCTTCGCCGAGACCGACGATCTGGCGACCGCGGTGTTGCTCGAAGACGGCATCTACGATCTGGGCCGGACGGTCCGCCTGTACCTGCCAGACGGGGCCGAGGCCACGCTGGTGGACGAGGGCCAGAAGCTCGAGCTGGAAGGACCCATGGACGTGCGGCTGCGTTGACGTCGCTCAAGTTCGAGGCGCGTTCGGGTAGAGTCGGTCGCTCATGCGCGTTTCATCAGCTGTCCTCATCGGTGGAGTCGTCGGCTTCAGTCTCTCCCTCGCATCGTGCGGACCGACCACCGCAGCCTGTGGGCCGGGCACCTGTAACGGGTGCTGCGACTCGAATGGTGAGTGCCTCGCGGGGACGGCAATCTTCGAGTGCGGCAGCGGCGGGGCGATGTGCACCGCGTGCCAACCCAACGAGCTGTGCGTCGAGGGCGCCTGCGGGCTCTTCCCGGGTGGGCAGTACGACGGGAGCTTTCCGGGCGGGCGGGACGGCTCGATCAACTACGACGCGGGGCTCTTCGACGGCGGTCCGATGATCGACGCCGGCACCGACGCAGGTCGGCCGGACGCTGGCGGCATGATGGACGCTGGGCGCCCCGACGCTGGCGTGGACGCGGGCGCAGGGGGTGGTTCTGCAGGGGGCGCCGGTGGAGGCATGGCGGGGGGCGCGGGTGGCGGGATGTCGGGCGGAATGGCCGGCGGCTCCGCGGGTGGAATGGCCGGCGGCTCCGCGGGTGGAATGGCCGGCGGCACCGCAGGCGGAATGGCGGGCGGCTCCGCAGGCGGAATGGCGGGCGGCTCCGCGGGTGGAATGGCAGGCGGCTCCGCAGGCGGAATGGCGGGCGGGTCGGCGGGTGGAATGGCAGGCGGCGCGGGCGGCGGTGCGGCCATGCCCGACGCGGGCCCGCCGGTGTCCTTCATGAGCGACGTGGCCCCGATCTTCTCGAGCTACTGCGCGGGCTGTCACCCGAGCCGGCCCACCTACTCCGATGCGCGCGCGCGCGTGGTTCCGTTCAACCCGCCGGCGAGCCTCATTTTCCAGAAGATCACCGGCACCCAGTCCTCAGGAGGCCCGATGCCGCCGGGAGCCCAGCTGTCCATCGATGATCCGGCCGCGACGCTCACCATCGAGCGGTGGATCCTCCAGGGCGCGCTGAACAACTGATCCCTTTCGGGCAGGGGTGTGAGGGCGCGCGAAATTGACGAGGTGCTGCATCGCGCTACCGTTCGCAACACGTCATGCGCGACTCCCACCGTCTGAAAGAGAAGTACGAGCTGTCCCTCGACAGCCGACAGATCGTCACCCTCACCGTCGTCTCGCTGGTGGTCCTCGGCGGTGTCTTCGTGTTGGGAGTCGTCGTCGGGAAGAAGCTCGCCCACGAGACGCAGCGCCTCGACCAGCCCGCTGACATCCTCTCGGCGGCTGATCAGAAGACCGAGGCGCTCGCGCAGGCCGACAAGGCTCCGTCGCTCACCTTCCAGGAAGAGCTGACCGCACGCGCCCCCGAGCCGGCGAAGACGGTCGTCGCCCTCAAGCCGATGGAGCTCAGGCCCGAGCCATCGAAGCCGCCCGAGGCCGCGAAGCCCGCCGAGCCCGCCAGGGTCGAGGCCGCTGAGCCCAGACCCTCCGAGCCGAAGCCCGACGAGGTGAAGATCGCCGAGGCGCCCAGGGCCGAGGAGCCGACCCGCCTGCCCGAGACGCCGAAGGCCGAGCCGGTCGCGACGCGCACCAATGACGCTGGCGCCCTCAAGGAGGCATTCGGCAAGGCGCAGAAGCCGCCCGAGGCGCCGCCAGAGGGCGGGTGGACGCTGCAGCTCTCGGCGTACCAGGACAAGGGCGAGGCCGAGCGCTTCGCCGCGGGGCTGCGCGACAAGGGCTACGCGCCGTTCATCATCGAGGCGAACGTGCCCGGCAAGGGCGTCTGGTTCCGCGTGCGAATGGGCCGGTTCGGGTCGAAGGAAGCCGCGACCACCTACCTGTCGGACTTCAAGCGCGAGACGTCGATCGCCGGCATCGTCACCAACAACTGACGCTCACGTCTCGGAGTCGGGGTTCTTCGTCCACTTGTCGACGTTCCCGTCTCCGTCGAGGTCTTCGCCGATGCGATCGACCTGATCGTTCTCCCAGTACTCCCAGTAGTCCACGCGGCCGTCGCCGTTGGTGTCGCGCTCCTTGCGCACGAGCTTGCCCTTCTCGAAGAAGAGCCAGAGCGAGGGCTTGCCGGCCGACGAGAGGTCGCGCTCCTTCCGCACGATCACGCCCTTCTCGTAGAAGTTCACCTGATCGACCTTGCCGTCGAAGTCGAGATCGAGCGCCTCGCGCGAGATCTGCTCCCGCTCGTCGTAGTTCCGGCTGATGTCGATCTTCCCGTCGGCGTTGATGTCGAGCTCCTTGCGGACGAGCCGGTCGATGTCCTTGCCGTCGGCGCTCTTCGCCTTCACCGTGTAGGTGAAGACGTCGGGCTTCTTGTCGCCGTTGAGATCGGTCTCCGTCTGGGTCTCGTCGCCCGCCTTGCGCTGCTTGATGTTCTCGGTGACGACGGTCTCGCCCTCGGCGGTCTTCGCCTCGCCCTTCTCGGCGCTCTTGTTCGTGCTGCAGCTCTGGGCGACGACGGCGAGGGCGGCAGCCAGCAGGGTCTTCCGGAGGGGGGTCATCCAGGTCATTTCCTTGCCCTATAGCCGAGTCGACATAGCGTCGTGAATCGCCATGGCGCGCAAGAAGATCAGCACCACGATCTACATCACGCCTGAGCAGAACGAGCTACTGAAGGTGCTGAACCAGAAGACGAAGGTGCCGGTGGCCGAATACATCCGCCAGGGCATCGATCTGGTGCTCGAGCGCTACAAAGAGCAGCTCCCGGGTCAGGGGCGCCTGCCGGGCATCTGAATCTCGTTCATTGCACCGGGCGCGCGGGCTATGGACCCGCGCCGTGAACACGTATCGCGGCAAGCGCATCGTCGTGCTCGGTGGCGCCGGCTTCGTGGGCTCCCACCTCTGCGATCGCCTGCTGGCCGCCGACGCCGAGTCGGTGACCGCCGTGGACAACCTGTGCACGGGTGATGTCCGGAACCTCACGATCCTCCAGCGGGACGCCCGCTTCGACTTCCTCCAGCACGACATCTGCCAGCCGATCCCCATCCGCGGGCCGGTGGACTTCGTCTTCAACCTCGCCTCGCCGGCGTCGCCGGTTGACTACGCGGCGCTCTGGCTCGAGACGATGCGCACCGGCTCCGAGGGCACGCTGCGCGGGCTCGAGCTGGCCGAGCAGAAGAAGGCGATCTTCCTGCAGGCCTCCACCTCGGAGATCTACGGCGACCCGCTGGTGCACCCGCAGCCCGAGTCGTACTCGGGCAACGTGGACCCGACGCGGCCGCGCAGCGTGTACGACGAGGCGAAGCGGTACGGAGAGGCCCTGGTGAGCGGGTTCCGGCGATCCCGCGGTGTCTCGACGCGCATCGTGCGCATCTTCAACACCTACGGCCCGCGCATGCGGCTCGACGACGGGCGCGTGGTGCCGGCGTTCGTGGGCCAGGCGCTGCGCGGCGAGGACTTCACCATCTTCGGGGACGGAAAGCAGACCCGCTCGTTCTGCTACGTGGACGACATGGTCGAGGGCATCGTGAAGCTCGGCGCGTCGGACGTCAGCGATCCCGTCAACCTCGGCAACCCGGACGAGCGCACGATGGTCGAGTTCGCCGAGGCGGTGAAGGCGGCCGTGGGCGGAGGCGGGCAGCTCGTGTTCAAGCCGCTGCCCGAGGGCGACCCGAAGCAGCGCCGGCCCGACATCACGAAGGCGAAGACGCTGCTGGGCTGGGAGCCGAAGGTGACGCTCGCCGAGGGCCTGGCGAAGACGATCGCCTTCTTCCGCACCCGGGTCTGAAGCTCACCGCCCTGCGTCGGCTGGCGCGAGGCCCTCGAGCGACGAGGGCAGGGGGAGCGGCTGCGGCGGGGGCTGCTTCTCGGCCAGCACCTTGAGGGCGCTGAGCCCCTTCTCGAAGTGGCCTCCCAGCATGGCCTCGAGGTTCTCGCGGAAGAAGCCGCCCATCGGCGGCAGCGTGCCCTGGTCGCTCCACGTGACGGTGGTGCCCTGGCCGTCGGGAACGAAGGACAGCCGGCCCCGCGCGTTGACGACGTCGGACTCGATGGCCTCGTCGATGGAGACGCCGGTGAGATCGGCGGCCGTCACCGTCATCGCGCCGCGACCCATCACCGGGCCCTGCCATTGCCACCGCGCGCCCACGCCCTCCTCGGGCCCGGCGAAGGTGTTCACCAGGTTCGGGTCCATCGCCTTCGTCCACACGGCCCAGTCCTGCCAGCGGCGCAGGTTCGCGACGAAGGGCAGCACCCGCTCAGGGGGCGCCTCGATCCGGATCGACCGCGCCACGCTCCACTGCCGCGGCAGCAGCGCACCGATGGCTCCGATGAGCAGCGCGACTGCGCCGACGAAGATGGCGACTCTCTTCAGCATGTGGACGCCTATACTTCAGTCATGGCTCGCATCGACGCTTCGAAGGTGCAGGTGCTCGTCTTCACGTTCAAGGAAGGGCTGCTGTCGGCGGTGGCCCACGATCTGAAGCTCGAGGTGAAGCGCTGCGCGATCGACGAAGACGGTGATCGCCTGATGGGCGACTTCGAGGTCTCGTCGATCACGGTCGTGAACGCCATGAAGGACCAGGCTGACGAGCCCGGCGCGCTCTCGGCCTCGAACAAGGCGGACATCGAGAAGAACATGCTCCACGACGTGCTCGACGCGCGGAAGCACCCGACGGTGCGCTTCGAGTCCACGAAGGTGTCGGCGACGACGATCGAGGGGCGGCTGACGCTGCACGGCGTGACGAAGGCGGTGACCGGCACGAGGAAGGACAGCGGAGGAGCGCGCGTGGCCGAGTTCCGCCTCGATCAACGCGACTTCGGCATCAAGCCGTTCAGCGCGATGCTGGGCACCTTGAAGATCAAACCCGAGGTGCTCGTGCGGGTCACCCTCGCTGGCTGACGGCTGCTCGCCCGTTGGTTCGAACTCCGTGGCCGCCGCGACCGGCAAGAAACGCCGGCGCCCATCGCGGCTCGACGGCACCGATCCAGCTGGGCTCAGCGCGCCCCGCCCGGTTGAATCGGACTTCGTCGCCGTCGCGACCGGCACGACACGCCTGCGCCCATTCACCCAGAGGGCTGGGAGCTACGTCTTGATGGCGGGTCTGATGAGCGTCCGGGCCGGCTCGTCGTCGACCTCGCTGGCCAGCGACTGCAGCCGGTTGTTGGTGACGCGCAGGCGCCGCGACAGCTCCCGGCAGAGGTTCTGGAGGATCATCACGTAGCCGGCGACGTCCTCCTGGTAGAGCTTGAAGAGGTCGCGGTTGCCCAGCGAGAAGACGAGGGCGGGCTTCTCGACGATCACCGTGGCGCTGCGCTTCTGAATGTCGATGAGCGTCATCTCTCCGAAGAACTCGCCGGGGCCGAGGCGGATCAGCTTGCGGCGGGTGCCGTCGTCGTCATCGCGGCACACCATCACCTCGCCGTGCCGGACCAGGAACATCGCGCGCCCGGCCTCTCCCTGCTTGCACACCTCGGTGCCGGGCTCGAAGTGGTGCTCGCCGAGCATGCCGATCACCTTCTTGAGCGTGCCCTCCTCGAGGCCGCCGAAGAGGGCGATCGACGGCAGCCACGTACGCAGGTCCTGGGTGTCCTTCGCCACGCGTCACCTCGCCTTCGTCAGCTGCCCGACCGCGTCACCCAGGCCCTCGAGGGTGAGAGGGTACATCGGAAACACCTTGCGGATGACGTCCACCGTCGTCTGCCACCAGCTCGACGGCGGCTCGGGGTTGAGCCAGGCGCTCGACGGGAAGTGCTCGCGCAGCCGCATGAGGTGCACGACGCCCTCGAGGCCCTCGTCGTCACTCCAGCCCGAGACGCTCATCAGTTCCCACGGGGCCATGAGCGCGTCGCCCACGACGATCAGCTTGTAGCGGCGATCGGTCTCCGCGAAGAGCTGGGGCAGGGTGAGGGGCTCTCTGAAGTTCGCGTGCTTGTAGACGCGCCCGTAGACGCAGTTGTGGAAGTAGTACGTGCGCAGCTCGCGGAAGTGGGTGGCCTTCTTCGCCGCCGTGAAGAGCCGCGAGACGAGGTGGGCGAACGGATCCATCGAGCCGCCCACGTCCATCAGCAGGATGACGCGGGTGTTCGACTTGCGAGGCGGGCGCAGCACCACCTCGAGGTCGCCCAGGTTGCGCGCGGTCTCGCTGATCGTCCTGTCGAGATCGAGCTCGTCGTGGGACCCCTCTCGCGCGAACGCCCGCAGCTTGCGCAGCGCGACCTGCATCTGCCGCACGTCGAGCACCAGATCGTCGCGGTACTCCTTCCAGGCGCGCTCCCCGGCGGTGCGCACGGCGCTCTTCATGCTGGGGCCGTCACCCACCTTGATGCCGGGCCGCGCGGCCTTCCCGGAGTTGCCGAAGGGCGAGGTGCCCGCGGTGCCGATCCACTTGTTGCCGCCGTCGTGGCGCTCTTTCTGTTCTCGCAGGCGCTGCTGGAAGAGCTCCTCGAGCGTCTTCAGGTCGAGCTGCTCGAGCAGCGCCTTCTCTTCCGGCGTCAGCGAGCGGTCTGGTTGCCGGGCCTCACGCACCCATTCGAGCAGCTCCTTCGTGAGCTCGATCGACGCCGACTCGATGCCCTGGAAGTGCTTCGCGAAGGCCTGATCGAACGCGTCGAGGTGCTTCTCGTCGTGCACCAGCAGCGCCCGCGCGACGAAGTAGAAGCCGTCGAGCGAGCTCTCGTGCAGCCCCTGGAGCAGCGCCTGCCCGAGGGCGACGGCCTCGGTCGCTCCCACCGGCACCTTGCGGCTGCGCAGCTCGTAGAGGAAGGGGACGAACATCAGGCCCTCCTGGGCAGGCGCCCGCCGAACTGATCGGCGAACGCGATCAGGTCCTGCTCCCGCTTGAGCAGCGCGCCGATGAAGGGGAGCTGCTCGTCGAGCTTCACGTTCGAGATGCCGGTGGCCTTGAGCGCCGCGAGCCAGTCGATGAGCTCGCTGGTGGACGGGCGCTTGCGCAGGCGGGAGAACGCCCGCAGCTCGTAGAAGACGCCGAGCGCCTGATCGACGAGCCGGTCCGCGAGGTCCGGGTGGTGGACGTGGACGATGCGCTGCATCAGGTCCTTGTCCGGGAACTCGATGAAGTGGAACACACAGCGCCGCAGGAACGCGTCGGGCAGATCCTTCTCGTTGTTCGAGGTGATGACGACGACCGGGCGGTGCTTCGCGACGACCTCCTCGTCGGTCTCGATCACCTTGAAGCGCATGCGATCGATCTCGTGGAGCAGATCGTTGGGGAACTCGAGATCGGCCTTGTCGATCTCGTCGATCAGCAGCACGCGTCGCTCGGGCGCGGCGAAGGACTCGCCGAGCGGCCCGTGACGGATGTACTGGCGGATGTCGCGCACGTCCTTGTCGTTGAAGCGGCTGTCGTGCAGGCGCTGCACCGCGTCGTAGACGTACAGGCCGTCCTGGGCCTTCGTCGTCGACTTGACGTTCCAGGTGAGCAGCCGGAGGCCCAGCGCGTTGGCGATCGCCTCCGCGAGCAGCGTCTTGCCGGTGCCGGGCTCTCCCTTGACGAGCAGGGGCCGTTGAAGAGCGAGGGCGCAGTCCACGGCTGAACGGAGGCTCTCGCTGGTGAGGTACGACTCGGTTCCTTTGAAGCGCATGGGCGCAGCGTAGCCACCTCGCCGGCAGCTTTCATGAGAGGACTTCGTGCGTCCGGGGAGTACAGTCCACGCGGGTCCGGGGAGGGTCGTACGTGCTCAAATGGAAGCTGATGCTGACGACGTTGCCGGTCGTCGCGGCCGTCACCGCCGTCAAGGTCGGCCTCGAGTTCGGGGCCGGGTGGAGCGGCGCCGTCGACTTCTCCGACGTGGGCGTGGTGGTGACCGCGGGCGTGTTCCTCACCGGCTTCCTGCTCGCCGGCACCATCGCGGACTACAAGGAGGCGGAGAAGCTGCCGAGCCAGATCGCGACCACCCTCGAGGTGCTCGAGGAGATCCTGGTCCTGGCGACGTCGAACCGGCCCGCGCTCAACGTCGTCGAACTCCGCAAGAGCCTGTTGTCGCTGACCGACACCATCATCGACTGGTTCTACACGCGGAAGACGAGCGCCGTGGTGTTCGAGGCGATGGCCGACTTCAACCTCGTGCTGCAGTCGCTCGAGAAGAACGGCGCCGGGCCCTACGCCTCGCGCGGGGTGCCGCAGCTCGCGAACCTGCGCAGCAACGTCAGCCGCGCCGACGTGATCAAGCGCACCAGCTTTCTGCCGCCGGCGTACGCGCTGCTCGAGACCGTGCTCGCGCTCGTGGTCGGCCTCATCCTCGCGGCGAAGTACAAGTCGCTGCTCGCCGAGTTCGTGCTCGTCCCCGTGCTCACCCTCATCTACGTCTACATGCTCCGGCTGATCCGCGACGTGGACGATCCGTTCGACTACTCGCCCGACGGGAAACAACGCGGTGGCGCCGAGGTCGAGATGTTTCCGATCATCGAGTATCGGGAGCGGCTGGCGAAGCGCGTCGGCTGAGGCGCTACGGCTCGAGCTCGAACTGCTTCGGCGGACGCCTCGCGTGGGCCTTGAGGTAGCCCTCGAAGCCCGCGCGCGACTCGACGTGGAACGAGGGGATCTTCGCGAGGGCGTCGGGCTCGAAGTGGTACTGCTCGATGACGAGGGAGGCCCGGCGAGCCTCAGCGGGGCCTTCGAAGACGCGCACCTCGTGGGCGAGGTCGCCGCGGAAGTGAACCGCCTCCCCAGCGCGGGGGGCGATCAGCGCCACCGGCAGGGCCCCATTCCAGATCAGCAGCTCACCGCCGGACTGGAAGGGCGTCGCCAGGTAGAGGACCGACACGCACTCGGGCGGGTGATCATCGACCTGCGCGACCCGCATGAGCGTGCCGTCGATGTGCCGCTTCACGTCGGCGCCCGGGCCGACCACGAGCAGGTTCAGGTACCACGCGTTCGGGAGGCGGGTGAGGGTGCGGCGCCAGAACGGCGTGAGCGCCCTGATCGCGGGAGCGCCGAGCGCGCGGTCGAGCCACGGCCGGAGCGCGGGGAAGCGGGTGGTCAGCTCGGGCAGGCCCGCCTCGGTGAAGGTGACTCCGAAGCCGCGGCTCGCCTCGAAGGGCCCGTTCAGGGTGCTGACACCGACGAGGCTCGAGCCGAGCAGACCGTCGCGGAGCGCCTCGAAGTCGCGCCGCGGCAGGGGCGAGCGTTGCTGGCGGAAGACCTTCAGCACGGTTCAGTCGTAGCTCGTCCCGCGACGGAGGTGGAGGTGGGTGTCTCCAGCGGGACCGGAAACTTGCTGCCTGTTGCGGGTGCCACAGACTTCGCGTGTGCAGCCCGTCGAACAGAGCCAGCGCGCCCGTCGAGTTCGTTTCACGCACCCCGTGCGGGTGGCGACGATCGACGGAGAGCCCCGCGCCTGGCGCACGCTGGCCGCGAACCTGTCTCGCGACGGGCTGTTCGTCCGCATGCCGCAGCCGCTGGACCCCGGCACGCGCGTCGCGATCTCGCTCGAGGCCTCGGGGCAGACCCTGCCCTTCGCGCAGGGAGAGGTGCGCTGGTGTCGCTACAACCCGTCGGAGCTCGACGGTCGCTTCCAGGGGTGCGGCGTGCGCTTCACGGGCTTCCTCCACCCGCGCGCGCCCGAGCTGGTGCACTACCTCGTCGTCACGCTCGACACGGGCAAGCTGTTGACGGCCGCGCCCATGCGACGGCGGCGCTGGCCCTGGACGCTCGCTGCGGGGCTGGTGCTGGGCGCGATGGTGGCTGCTCTGGCCCTCTCGTTCGCGGAGCCGGAGCAGCCGCCGCTCCCGAGCCCGACCGGCGATCCAGGACCGCTGGCAGTGCTGGCGATCGCTCCTCGGGTGAATGACGAGCTCGCGGCGCTGGTGAGCCCGGCCGAGGACGGGGCCGATTCCCCTGGCGCGGACGAGACAGACGAGGTCGCAGACGTGCCAGGGGTGGCGCCCCGCGCAGGAGTCGCGGTCGTGCCAGCCGACGCGCGTGGCGCAGGGACGACAACCGATGTCGCCGTTGCGCCAGACGAGGCGCGTGGCGCAGAGACGACAGCCAACGTCGCCGTTGTGCCAGGCGGGAGTCGGGCAGGGACGACGGCGGTTGTGCAAGCCGACGCGCGTGGCGCAGAGACGACAGCCCATGTCGCCGTTGTGCCAGGCGGGAGTCGGGCAGGGACGACGGCGGTCGTGCAAGCCGACGCGCGTGGCGCGGAGACGACAGCCCATGTCGCCGGTGTGCCAGGCGGGAGGCGGGCTGGGACGACGGCGGTCGTGCAAGCCGACGCGCGTGGCGCGGGGACGACAGGCCATGTCGCCGTTGTGACAGGCGGGGGGCGGGCCGGGGCGACGGAGGTTGTGCAGGCCGACGCGCGTGGCGCAGAGACGACAGCCGAGGTCGTCGTTGTGCCGGGCGAGGCGATCGGCGCAGGGCCGAGCCCCGGTGTCGCACTCGCGCCGGCCGCGGCCCGCTCCGCTGAGTCGACCGTCGATGTCTCCCTGCGCGAGAGGCGCGAGAGGCGCTCGGGCAGGCGCGCCATGGCCACCGCAGGAGGCGAGCTCTCCCTGCCCACCGGCGCCGCGACGGCCGTCACCTGGACCTCATCTCCCGACGGGCTCGACGTGCGGCCCAGCCTGCGCGGCGACGCGAAGATCGCGCGAGTCTTCTCGCTCGCCGATCCTCCGCGGCTCGTCTTCGACATCGACGGCGCCGCGCCGCAGAAGAGCCTCAGCCTGCCCACGCCGTCACCGCTCATCTCCCGGGTGCGCCTTGGCAAGCAGGGCGCCCGCACCCGCGTGGTGCTCGATCTCGCGTCGACGCCCCAGCACATCCGCGCCGCGAGCGACCACGCGGTCGTCCACTTCTGAGGGCTACGGGAAGACGCGGAGCAGCGCGGCGTCAACGGCCACCACCAGCGAGCCATCGGCCAGCGCCACGAGGCTCGTGGGGGTGTCAGCGAACTCGAGGAGCGTCACCACCTGGCCGTTGCGCAGGGCTTTGAGGCGGTTGCCCGTCGCCAGGAAATAGACCGTGCCATCGGGCGCGACGGTGAGATCGAACACCTCCGTGATGCCTGCCTGGAGCGCGGGCCCATCGTCGTCGGTTCCGGCGAAGGGCCTGCCCGCGATGGGGGTCACGGAGTCGTCGGCCTCGATGCGCAGGAGCTGACGGCTCTGACCCCCGTCCGTCGCGCCGAAGGTGACCCACGAGCCCGAGGGGCCGCTGGCCAGGGCGTAGGCGTGCTGGACGCCCGGGATCACTCGCGTGCCCCCATCCCCCTGAAGCTCGACGATGAAGAACACTGCCGCACGAAGGGACTGGCCGTTCGAGGCGAAGCGCCCCAGGCCGTTCACCGCATACCCCCGGCGGGACCCCTGGGCACCCGTGTGCGGGTCGACTGTCCACACGAAGCCGCTCTCGTCAGCCCCGAGGAGCTCACCGGCGTGCGAGACCGCGCCCGCGAAGCGTTGGTTGCGACCCGCGTCCACCGTCTGGACCCGCACCGCGAGCGAGGGAGAGGTCCGGGTGAACCAGGCGACCCGCAGCCAGCCGTCGCTCGACGTGGCGTCGATGAAAGCGACGCCGCCGTCCACGACGGTCAGGCCGCGCGGGTAGCTGAGCCGTCCGCCATCAGCCGGCCCATCGACAACGCGTCGGTCGGGCGTCGGCCCCGCCACGACGCGATCGCCCGAGCGGTCGGTGAAGGTGATGTTCTCCCGGCTGGCCACGAACGCGCCCCCGTCGCCATCGAAGGCCCAGGCGCCCGAGCACGCGGTGCCTCTCCGCCAGCCCGCGTCGGTGCGGATGGTGAGGAGGCAGCTCGAGTCGCGCAGGAACTCGACCCCCTGGCCTTCCCACCAGAGCTGGCTGTTCGCCTCCGCGATCCGGAAGCCAGCGTCGGAGACGGTGAGGGCGTAGCTTCGCGGGGACGGGCTGGACCTCAGGTCGGTCATGCTGAAGTAGGCGGTCAGGTCCGGTCCCGTCTCCGACACCCCCGCTGGCCATACGGAAGGGTCGCCAGGCCCCCCATCGAGCCCGAGCTGCGCCAGGTCGAGCGTGAAGATCGTGCGCACCGCGCCCGAGAGCGACACGTCGCGCACCAGCAACTGCGGCGGTGCGGCGGGGAGCCTCAGCAGTTGGAGGAACCGCGCGCCAGCCCCGCCCGGACGAAGCACCGAATCGACGGAGAGGCGCGCGGCCGCGCCCACCCCATCGACCGTCCCGCCCGCGTCGGCCCGGCCCGCCAGCGTGACGACCTGGCCCTGCAGCGACACGAGGCGAATGGTGGTGCCATCGCCCAGGAAGAAGAGCCCGGGCTGCGTCGTCGCTGCGAGCGTGGCACTCCTGCTGCCGATGCGGGCGTTGGTGCCGAACCCGTCCACCAGCTCGAAGGCCATCCGCCGACCGGCGATCGTCGAGACGGCCCCGTTTCGCACCCGTCGCAGCAGCGCGCTGTCGTGCACGAGCAGGTCGGCTCCCTGCGTCGCCATCGACACGATGAACCCGAACCGCGCGTCGTCCCCGCGCCCGTCGGCGAACCCATTGCCAGCCGGCACGCCGACCAGCAGGTCCGCGCACGTCTGGTTCCTCGGCGGAGTCCGGTTTACGCACGCACCTGAGATGCACACGAGCGCGGTCGTGCAGGTCCGCTCGCCGCAGGCGGTGCCGTCGGGCACCTCCTCGAAGCCGCAGCCCGCGTCCTGCGAGCACACCGGCACCAGGCACGGGTTGGGCGAGGTCGGGCAGAAGGGCGTGCCGTCGACCTGTCCGCAGCCCACCTCGGAGCAGACGTCGAGCGTGCAGGGGTTGCCATCGTCGCAGGTGACGCGCGCGCCACGGCACACGCCGGCGACGCACTGGGCCGAAGCGAAGCAGGCGAGGGCGCCGGTGCAGGCCATGCCGTCGGGCGCGTGGGTCTCCACGCACCGGCGCGCCGGGAGGTCGAACCGCCTCGTGCGGCACGGCTCGGGAGGCCCGCAGTCCGGCACGGGCACGGCCAGGGCGCTCAGGTCGATCGCGAGGGTCTCCTGCCGGCTCTCGTCCGTGAGGGAGAGCACGCCGGACGCCGGGCCCACCGCAGCGGCGTCGAAGCGGACCTCGATCGCCACCTCGCCCCCGCCTTCGAGCTCGACCATCGCCGGAGCGGAGAAGCCGGCCGGCGCGAGCAGCGTCACGCGGCGGGAGGCCCGGCCGGGCGAGGTGACCGTCAACGCCCGGCTGACGGGCAGCCCGACGAACGTCTCACCGAAGTCGAGGGCCGCCGGCATGAGGCGCAGGGGCTCGTCGGGTGTGGCGCTGACCGCCGGGTTGCGGCAGCCCGCGAGGGCGATCAGGATCAGCACTGCCAGGGGACGGATCACCGCCGGCTGACCCCCGACCAGCCCTTGAAGTGCAGCCGCGGTTTCACACTTCTTCACCGCGCCCTCGCGCCGCCCTCACGCGCCAGCGGTTTGGTCGATCACGCGGAACTTCTCCGCGCGGATCCCCGGCGTTCCGGGAAGGAGAACACCATGTCGAAGTGGATGCTGATGGCGGTGCTGGCGGCGGGCGTGGGCGTGACGGGCTGCGGCGGGGGCGCGCGCGGCGAACGGGCCGAGAAGATGATCGCGCTGAGGGTCGAAGACGCGCTCGACGAGCTCGACGCGACGCAGGCCCAGCGCGAGCGGGTGCAGGCCATGACGAAGGACTCGGTCGCCACCGCGAAGCCGCTGCTCGAGCAGGCCCGCACGGCGCGCGCCGCCCTCGTCGCCGAGTGGAGGGCCGAGCGCCCTGACGCGAACCGCGTCCACCAGCTCGTCGACGGCCAGCTCGACGCCCTGCGCGGCTTCACCCACAGCCTCGTGGACAAAGGCCTCGAGCTGCACCAGCTGCTCACGTCCGAGCAGCGCGCCGAGGTGACTGCGCGCCTCGAGCGGTTCGAGAAGCACTCGAAGAGGTGACGGGCTATCTCTCGGCTCCCTCGTGGAGCTGCCGGTCACCACCATCGCCGTCCTCACCGTCGTCGCCTTCGTCGCGGGCCTCATCGACGCGATCGCGGGCGGCGGCGGGCTGCTCACAGTGCCGGCGCTGCTGACCGCCGGGCTCCCGCCGCACCTCGTCTTCGGCACCAACAAGGGCTCGGCGGTGTTCGGGTCGGGCGCCGCCTTCCTCCGCTTCGCCCGCGCCGGGCTGATCGACGGCGCCCGCGCGCGCTGGCTGTTTCCCCTCGGAGTGCTTGGCTCCCTCGGCGGCGCTGCGCTGCTGCTGCTCGTCGATCCGAAGGTGCTCAAGCCGCTCGTGCTCGTGCTCCTGGTGGTCGCCGGCGTCATCGTCGCGTTCGTGCGTCCGGCGAAGGGCGCTGAGTCCAGCCCGCCGCCGCCCGGCGCGATGCTGCGCGCGGGCCTCATCGCCCTCGCCATCGGCGCGTATGACGGCTTCTTCGGCCCCGGCACCGGCACCTTCCTCATCATCGCCTTCGTCACCGTCCTGCACCTGACGCTCCAGCAGGCGAGCGCGAACGCGAAGGTGGTGAACTTCGCCTCCAACCTCGCCGCGATGGCCCTCTTCGTCGCCCGCGATCTCGTCGTCTGGAAGATCTCGATCCCCATGGCGGTCGGGCAGTTCGCCGGGGGCACCGTCGGCGCGCACCTGGCCGTCAAGGGCGGCGACCGGCTGGTCCGCCGGGTGGTGCTGGGGGTGGTGCTGGCGCTGGTGGCGCGCCTTGGCTACGACCTCAGCTCATGAAGACCGTGACGATCACCTACTGTACGGCGTGAGGCTACGCGCCTCGGGCTGCCCGGGCGGCGGCCGCGCTGAAGAACGAACTCGAGCTCGACGCGCAGCTGATCAAGGGCAGCGGCGGCATCTTCGAGGTCGCGGTGGACGGGGTCGTCGTGAGCAAGAAGGGGCTCGGCGGCTTCCCCAGCGAGAAGGAGATCGTCGATGCGGTCTCGAAGGTGCTGCCCGGATGACGGAGCGGTACTTCGAGCCCCAGCAGCTCGGGCTGCGCGCCTCGCTCAGACGTCGCTTGGGAGCGGCGGTCACCGACGGCTTCTTCAAGGGCGCGGCGCGCTCCTCGAAGCTGTTGCCCATCGCCCACCCGCGGCTCCACCGTGTGCGCGTCGAGCGTGACGTCCCCTACCGCCGCACCGGCAAGCAGGAGCACCGGCTCGACATCTACCGGCCGCGCGATGAGGGGGACGGCCCGAGGCCTTGCGTCTTCTACATTCACGGCGGCGGCTTCCGGATGCTGTCGAAGGACACGCACTGGGTCTTCGGGCTGCTGTACGCGCGCCGCGGCTTCGTGGTGGTGAACGTGAACTACCACCTCGCGCCCGCGAAGCGCTTCCCGACGGCGGTCGAAGACGTGGCGTCGGCCTGGCAGTGGACGATCGAGAACGCTGGGCGCCTGGGCATTGATCCCTTGCGCATCGTGGTGGCGGGAGAGTCGGCCGGCGCCAACCTCGCGATGGGCGTGACCCTGGCGACGACGATGAAGCGCGACGAGTCGTTCGCGCGCGACGTGTTCGGCACCAACGTCGTGCCACGCGCGGTGGTGGCTGCCTGCGGCATCTACGAGGTGAGCCGCCCGGAGCGCTTCTCGGCCCACCACGTCTTCTTCCGCGATCGCCTCGAGGAGGTGACCGACGCGTACCTCGGCGGCGTGCGCGTGCCCGAGCGCCTCCTCGACTTCGCGGACCCCCTGGCGCCCCTCGAGCGGGGCGATCGCCCGGTGCGCCCCCTCCCGCCCGTCTTCCTCCCCTGCGGGACGTGGGATCACCTGATGGACGACTCGCGCAGGTTGCACCGCGCGCTGGTGAGCGCCGGTGGGGTCTCGAAGCTCGGGGAGTACCCGCGAGGCCCGCACGCCTTCCACGCCTTCGTCGTGACCCCCTCGGCCCGCGCGTGCTGGCGCGACACCTTCGCCTTCCTTCGGGAGCACGGCGCGCTCTGAAAACGAAACGCCCTCCGCGGCGGGGCCGGGGAGGGCGGGCGCAGGCGCTCGAGCGTTGGTTCAGCGGGCGCAGACGGCCTGGGCGGGCGCCTCGGGCTGCTGGGCGCGGGCGATCAGCTGATCGCGCCCCTCGTCAGTCACCGGCACCAGCACCCAGTGGCCTTCCTCGGTGAGGGCGAGCGTGGTGTTGCGCGTCACCTGGCCGGACTTGAGCAGCAGCTCGAACTCCTTCATCGCGAGCGCGCGGCGCTCAGGCGACAGCTTCTGGAACTGCGGGTGCTGGTTCAGCGCGTACATCTGGTTCGTTTCGTTCTCCGCCTTGAAGGGGAAGTTGTCGCCGAGGATCACGACGAGGAGCGCCTGGATCGGGAAGGTGGCGATGTCGATCGCGAAGGTGATCGGCAGCAGAAACACGCCGGTCGTCTTGCGCGCCTCGAAGCTGGGGCGCCGCACGGTGAGCCCGAGGAAGGCGCGATCGACCGCACGGGACAACATGCAGCCGGTCGAGAAGACGGCGGTGGCGACGGCAAGGGCGATGACGCGCAGCAGACGGCGATTCAGCATGGGGTCTCCTCGGAGGCGGAACACCTGAATCCTGAGCGCGTGTGGCGGCGGGATCAAGAGATCTGCCGCTCGCTACGGGCCGCTACAGGGGTGATCGCGACGGGTCAGGCCTGGGCCTGCGGGGTTTCGCCGGTCGTCGTCTTCTCGGCCCTGGCGCGGATCCCGTAGCGGCTCGCGGCGGACTCCATGATCCGGCCGATGAGCTGCGTGTAGCTCAGGCCGCGCTCCTCGGCGGCCATCGCGAGCTCGCTGTCCTTCTCGAGGTAGGGGTTCGGGTTGACCTCGAGGACGTAGGCCTCGCCCTTCTCCGAGATGCGGAAGTCCACGCGCGCATAGTCCCGGATCTTGAGGGCACGGTACGCGAGCAGCGCGCTGCGCTCGATGCGGGCCTTCAGATCGGGGCTCAGGTCCTTCGCGATGACGAGCCCCGGGCTGTCGTCGGTGCTGGCGCCGAACTTCACCTCGCGGTCGCTCACCTTGGGCTTGCCTGCCTCCCACTTGCCCCAGTCCAGCTCGACGATGGGCAGGATCTCGGGCTTGGTGGGGGTGCCGATGACGCCGACGTAGACCTCGCGCCCGTCGATGAACTCCTCGGCCAGCGCCTCGTCGTTGAGGGTCTTGCGGATCTCCCGCACGCGCCGCGTGAGCTCGTCCCAGTCCTTCACGACCGAGTGGGTGCCGATGCCCAGCGACGCGTCGGAGCGGCAGGGCTTGACGATCAACGGGAAGGCCATGCGGCCGAACGCCTCGAAGGTGTCGCCGTCGAAGGTGAGGAAGCGGGGGGTCTGCACCTCGTGGTACTCGAGGAGCTGCTTCGTCAGCACCTTGTCCTGGGCGAGCAGCAGCCCCGCGGTGCCCGAGCCGGTGAAGCGAACGCGCGCCATCTCCATCAGGGCCGCGACGTTCACCTCCATGCGGTAGTCGTCTGCGAACGTCTCGCAGACGTTGAAGACGAGATCGGCGCGCGCGGCTTCGATGGCCTCGAGGATGGGGAAGACCCGATCGTGCACCGCGATGGTGACGGGCGTGTGGCCCAGCGCCGTGAGCGCGTCGCAGATGTGCGTCACGACGGGGTCGAGCGGCTCCGAAGCCGGCTGGTAGTGCAGCACGGCCACCTTCAGCGGCGGGACGTTGGCCATTCGCTCGCGAGTCTACCTCGCGTGCGCCTCAGTCCGTCTCGAAGAAACGATCGGTGTAGAGGAAGTTCATCGCGAGCGCCGTGACCAGCGAGGTGAGCCGCGTGGTGTAGATCGCCGCCTTCTCGCGCTTCACGGTGAGGTTGAGCGCGGTGGTGCGCTCGGTGAGGTGCTCGAGCACCGAGACGACGACCGCCCGGCTGACGCCTGAGTACTGCGTGACGGCGGCGATCAGCCCCTGGCGCTCGGCGCGGATGAGGGTGTCGGCGCGCACGTCTCCAGAGGAGGGCGCTTCGAAGAGGTTGATGAGATCCTGATCGAGCTGCTCGCCGATCTGCAGGTCGATCTTCTCGGCGAGCTGTCGCTGCCGGTAGTGATCGAGCACCGTCTCTTCCATCTCACCGACGTCCACGTCGCGGGTGTCGAGGGTGACGACGGCGGGCGTGCGCCCCAGCTTCGCGATGACGGCGTCCATGTACTGCAGCTTCTTGAGGGCGCCCCAGCCCTTGTAGCGCTCGCCCCAGCGCGAGTCGGGCGTGAGCCAGACCGCGAACGTCTCGGCGAAGTCTTCGTCCGGGTGCTTCTGGGCGTACCACCCCGAGATGTGCAGCACGTACTTCCGTGAGAAGGGTTGGGGCTTGTAGGTCTCGAGGTAGGGCTTGCCGAAGTCGCCGAACAGCTTCTTCCACTCGTCCGTCTCGTAGAGCTTGTAGGCGTAGTTGAGCGCGTGGCCCGCCTCATGGCGCAGGTACATCATGATCTCGCGCTCGTCCTCCGCGCCGCCGCCGAGGTGATCCTCGATCTGCGTGAGCTTCGGGTCGGCCAGGTAGAAGGGAATGCCGATCACCGGCACGCCCGACGGGCAGCCCCACTGATCCGAGAGGTAGCAGTGGGGTCGCAGCGAGATGCCCTTCGCCTCGAGCTCCTCGTACAGCTTGTCGATGAAGCGCTCGAGCCGCGTGCCCTTGAGGTGCAGCTCGAGATCCTTGATGCGCGCCTGCAGGACCGCCGAGCTCGCGTCCGGCAGATCAGCCCCGAAGTGCCCTTCGGGGGGCTTCTCCTTGAAGGCAACCTGGGTGGCGAGGGCGGTGGTCATGACGTCGTCGGGAAGGCGCTGGGCACCATACCTGACGAGACCAACGCTGGAACCTGCCCCCGCGTTCCGTCGAGAAGGCCACGTAATATCAACCTCTTATGCCGGACGGTGTCGCGGACGACACCGGGCTTCCGTCACTCGAAGGCGCTGATGTCGTCTGGTGGCGGCTTCTGTGGGTTCTTCGTGGGGGCCTTCGGCGCGGTCTTCCGAGCGGCCTCGAGGGTGAACTCGAACTCCTGATCCGACTCCGGCTTGAGGGCCTTCTCGAGATCCTTGAAGCCCGCCAGTCGGAAGGTGAGGGTCCTCTTTCCGGAGCGCGCCCACTCGAGCGAGAGCGGTGTGGTGCCGAGCGTCACGCCGTCCTCCAGCACCTCGGCGCCGGCAGGCTGCGTCTTGAGCGCCACGCGGAGGAGCGCGGGTGGCTCCTCGACGGGCTTTGGCGGAGGCGAGGGTTGATCGGGCTGCTTCGCCACCGGGGTCGTCGGCGGCGTGGGCGCGGGCGGCGCCTGCGTGGCCTTGAAGACGAGCGCCCCCACGATGATGAGGATGAGGACGGCCGCGGCCCCGCCGACCAGCGCGACGGGCGGTCCGCTCGTCGCGGGCTGGGGCGCAGGGGCCGGCTCCGCCCTGGACGATTGGCCTCCGCGCGACTGCCCACCCTTCGAGCCCGCCTTCACGGCGTTGACCGCAGACACGGACTTCACCGAGGCGCGCGAGCCGGTGCGTGACGAGCCGCGCCGCGACGCGCTGGAGGAGCCCGAGCCTGCCTCCTTCCCCGACTCGGCGACGTGCTGGGGCACCGCGTCGAGGACCGAGTCGGGGGTGCCCGAGAGGGCCGCGTGGAGCGACTCGATGAACTCCTCAGCCGACTGGTAGCGCGCGTCGCTCTCGGGCTCGAGGCCCTTGAGGCAGAACCGATCGATCGCGTCGGGCACGGGTGCGCCCTTGCGGTACGTCGCTATGGGTGGCGGCTTCTGGGTGAGCGAGAGCTGCAGCGCCTTGCGCACGGTGTTGGCGCCGAACGGCGAGTGGCCGGTGAGGCAGTAGTAGAAGACGCCGGTGAGGGAATAGAGATCGGAGCGCTGATCGACCTTCTCGCCGCCGGCCTGCTCGGGCGGCATGTACTGCGGAGTGCCGAGCACCTGGCCGGTCGAGGTGAGCTGCTCCTCTTCCTCCTGCTCCATCGCCTTCACGAGGCCGAAGTCGAGCACCTTCACGTACTCGTTGCCGTCGATGAGGCTCAGCATCACGTTGTGGGGCTTGAGATCCCGGTGAATGACGTTCTGCTTGTGCGCGTGGCCCACGCCGAGGGCGGTCTGCTCGATCACGGCCGCTGCCTGGCGCAGCGTCATCGGGCCGTCGCGCTTGACGCGCTGCCGCAGGCTCTCGCCGTGCAGCATCTCCATCACGTAGTAGCAGAGCCCGTCTGGCGTCCGGCCGAAGTCGAAGATGGTGATGATGTTCGGGTGGTGGAGGCGGCTGGCGATCTCGGCCTCGCGCCTGAAGCGCTCGAAGAAGGTGGCGGCCATGGCCAGCTGCGGGTGCAGCGTCTTCATCGCCACGGGCCGCTGCACCGAGGTCTGCACCGCGCGGAACACGACACCCATGCCGCCCTGGCCGAGCACCGACTCGACCTTGTAGCGGTTGTCGATGACCTGCCCGAGCAGGACGTTGGCGTTGAGCTGTTCGATCGGGTCAGCCATGCCGGGCTCGCAGCCTAGCGCGAGACCGTCGCGTCAGGGTCGAATGACGCCGCTGATCACGATTGAGCTGGCCGAGGGAATGGAGAACGAGAGATAGCCGGCGGCGCTGGTGGCCTCGATGGAGAGCACATAGGCGTTGCCCGCCGTGAGGATCCCGGGCGGGAGGGTGAGGCCCGGATTCGCGGTGAAGAGCGCCCAGCTGTCGGCGGTGGTGCCGTTGGCGAGGATCCGCCCCACGTTCACCCGGTAGGTGGTGACTGCGCCCACGGTGGGCGCAGTCCAGGCGAGGCTCGGCGAGGTCCCGACGCCGGTCTGATCCTCGATGAAGTTCCGGCCAGCGATCTGGGGTCCGCGGACGGGGCCGAGGCGGGGCGTGGCCATGGCGGGCGCCGACTCGGCCGGATCGACGAGCGTGATGCCGCCGGCGTAGCGGACGGGGGTGCCGGCGTCGCTCACGGAGCGGGCCTGATCCACCGAGTAGTAGGCGATTCGGGTCCGACCCCAGGTGGTGGGGAAGGGGTTGGCCACGTCGAGCGTGATCTGGTTCCCGGCGGGAGACGGCGTGAACGCGCTCGCGACGACGAACCCGCGGAGCCCCTGGGCGCTGATCGGCGCGGGCGCTGGTGAGGCGCGCAGCTGGGCGCCGAACGAGGTGGTCGCGGTGTCACGACCGAAGCTCCCTCGCAGCGCGTTGAACGCGGCCGTGTCGAAGGCCACGGACAGGGGCTGAGCCGGCGGCAGCTGCAGGTCGGCGATGGCGTCGGCGGAGCCGCCGTTGACCAGCGTGATCGGCGGGAACTCGGCGCTGCGGATGAGCGAGTACTCCCCGCCGCCGTCCTCGTTCACGCTGCGGTACTGCAGCGCCCAGCCGCGGTCGCCGCGAGCGGAGTCGGGCAGGCCGTAGCCCAGCGCATCGGTGACCCGCTTCCAGTCGAGGTCCGACTCGATGCTGGTGGCGTTCATCGGAGTGACTGGCAGCGCCGCCGCCTCGATGTTCGCGATGGTGCCGCCCTGCGTGAAGAAGAGCGCCGCGGCGTTCCGGCTCGAGCTGTAGGGCTCCAGGTTGCGAATCGTCATGCGCAGGAGCGACTCGGACGTCGCCCGGGTCGCGTCTCGCCGGCCGCCGCGGTTGAAGTCGAACGCGAGCTGGCGCTGCGTCGTCACCACGTAGGTGCGGCCGAGCTGCAGCGTGACCTCGCCCGTCGGCACGTCGCGCACGACGAAGGTCCCGTCCGCGTTCCCGAACCCGCGCCTGAAGTCGAGGGCGCCGCCGTCGCGGTACCACACACCCACGGTCTCGCGGTCGAACATGGCCACGGCCGGGCCCCGTCCTCCATCGCCGTCCCAGCCCCAGATGTCCTGGAAGCTGCCGGTGAACTCGTTTGTGGGCGCACCTCCGCCCGTGCCGCCGGCGCTCCCGCCCCCGGTCCCGCTCGAGCCTCCCCCGGTGCCCGTGACGCCCTCGCAGTTGCCTGCGATGCAGAGCTGGCTCCCGACGCAGCGATCGCACAGCGAGCCGGCGCGGCCGCACGAGGTGGTGGTGTCACCGTTCTCGCAGGTGTCGTTCGCCGAGCAGCAGCCCTGGCAGCTCTGAGGAGTGCAGCGCTTCGCGGGGCTGCACGCGAAGCCGGCGACCGCGCCGATGACGAAGGCGAGCAGGAGGGTGCGCACGGGGCTCCTCATGGACGGATGACGCCGCTGACGACGGATGAGGTGAGGTAGGGCAGGGTGAACGAGATGCCGCCCTGACCGAACGAGAGCGCCTCGAGCTCGAAGACGTAGGCCTGGCCGTTGACGAGGATGCCCGGCGGGAGCGTGACGGCGGGGTTCGGCGTGTAGATCCGCCAGAGGTCGGCGACGTCACCCGAGTCGTCGATGCGGTTGATGCTGACGCGGTAGCTGCTCACCGTGCCGCCGGTCGGCGCCATCCACGAGATGGTGGGCGTGGTCGTCACGCCCGACTGATCCTCGATGAAGTTGCGGCTGGCGATCTGGGCCCCGCGCACGGGGCCGAGCCGGGGCGTGACCATGCCGGTGAAGCCCGAGGGCCCGTCGGCCATCGTGAGGCCGCCGGAGAAGACGGTGGGCGTGCCGCCGTCGGTCAGGGCGCGGGGCTGATCGACCGTGTAGGAGGCGAAGATCGATCGGCCCCAGGTCGAGGGGAACACGTTCGAGGGCACCGCGAGGGTCGGCGTCGGTGCGCTCTCGACCATCGAGAAGCTCGCGAGCCCGAAGACGCTCTGGCCGACGTAGCGGTGCGGGTCGGGCGACGGCGAGGTGCCGACCTGCGTACTGAAGAAGCCAGCGGTCGCGTCACGCCCGAAGCTGCCCCGCAGGGCGCCGAAGGCGGCCTTGTCGAAGGCGATCGAGAAGGGCTGCGTCATCGGCGCCGTCACGTTCGCCACCGCGTCGGTCGAGCCGCCGTTCGCGAGGCTGATCGCCGGGAACTCGGCGGAGCGGACGAGGGCGGTCATGGTGCCGGCGTCGGTGGTGGTGGTGCTGAACTGCAGCGCCCAGCCCCGATCGCCCTTCGCCGAGTCGGGGAGCCCGTAGCCGAGCGCCCTCGAGACCGCCGCCCAGTCGAGGTCCGACTCGATGTTGGTGCTGCCCGCCGGCGTGACCGGGGTCGCCGCGTTCTCGAGGTTCGTGAGGAGGCCGGTCTGCTGGGTGAAGAAGAGGCCCGAGGTGTTCTGCGGCCCGATCGGCTCGAGGCCGCGCACGGTGAGGCGGAGCTGCGACTCGGTGGTGGCCTTCGGGGCGTCGAGCCTGCCGCCGGTGAAGCTGTCGAAGTTCAACCGCCGGTTGGTGGTGACGAAGAAGCGCCGCGAGAGCTGCAGGGTGATCTCGCCGGCTGGCACGTTCCGCACCACGAAGGTGCCATCGACGCTGGGGGTGCCGCGAATGAAGTCGAACGCGCCTCCATCGCGGTACCAGACTCCCACCGCCGCGCGGTTGAAGTCTGCGAGGGTCGCGGTGCGGCCGCCGTCCGCGTCCCAGCCCCACAGCTCCTGATAGGTGCCGCTCAGCTCGCCGGTCGAGCCGCCAGTCCCACCGCCCGTGGCGCTCCCGCCAGCCGAGCCCCCCCCGGTGCCAGTGACTCCCTCACACTGGCCGGCCGTGCAGACCTGCGCGCCGACGCACCGATCGCACAGCAGCCCACCAGCGCCGCAGGCCTCGGGCGTGTTGCCGGTCTCACAGGTGTCGGCGGCGCTGCAACAGCCGGGACAAGTGGCTGGGGTGCACTTCTTCGGGGCTGTGCACGCCGCCATCAGGCCGAGGACGAACGAGATGCAGAACGCGACGAGACGCATGACTTCCCTCGAGGTCAGAGGAACGACGGACGGCAGCGGCTACCACAGCTCAGGGCCGCACGACACCGGACACGACGCTCGCCGACCCGACCGGGAAGGGGAACGTCGAGAGGTCGCGCAGCGGGTTGCCGGGGATCGAGTTGGCCGACAGCGCGATGACGTACGACTGGCCGTTCGCCAGCACGTTCGGCGGGACGGTGAACGAGGTGTCGGTGGGCAGCAGGTAGAACGAGCCGACGGTGCGCGCGGTC
This sequence comes from Myxococcaceae bacterium, assembly GCA_016793095.1. Classification (GTDB taxonomy): domain Bacteria; phylum Myxococcota; class Myxococcia; order Myxococcales; family Myxococcaceae; genus Xiheimicrobium. The sequence continues at coordinate 204,412 of JAEUJQ010000083.1, forward strand.
GTCCGCCCCGAAGAGAGCTGAAGCTGCTCGATGCGCACCAGGTACCGCGCGACGGTGCCCTGGGTGGGGGCGGTCCAGGTGAGCGTGGGCGTCCGGGTCGCGCCGGTCGCCGCGTTGGAGAACGGCATGCCGTTGAGCTGCGCGTCCTTCGGGGGGCTGATCGGCGCGGCGACCGGTGACGCCAGCGCCTGGATCGCGAGCGTCGCCGTGATGCCTGAGAAGTACCGCCGCGGCTGCGTGGCGCCGGTGATCAAGCGGTCGATGCCGTTGCCGTACTGAACGGTGACCGTGGTGCCCCAGGTCGAGGGGAACGGGTTCGGGTAGCTGAGCGGGTTCGGCAGCGTCGGCGGCGGGCCCAGCGGGTCCGGGTAGGAGCCCCACACGAACGCGAGCCCGTCGGAGCCCCGATCGTGCACGGCCCTGGGACCGGTGGTGAACTCGACGTTGAGCACCGGGCCCGCGCCGGACGTGAAGTCGGCCGAGTGCATCGCGAAGGAGGGCTGGCTGATGTCGAGCGGCGTGGTGGACGCGGGCGGTGACATGAGCGCGACGTTCGTCGTGTTCGCCTGGCCCGACACCATCGAGACGGGGCTCGCAGTGCCTGCACCGAGGATCCGGTACTCGCCGGTCGGGCTCCCGGACATCTGCGTGACCAGCACGCTGTCGCCCTTCGTCGAGTCGATCATCGGCGTCTGCAGCTGCGCCGAGTAGAGCTCCCAGGGGATCAGGAAGTTGTAGCTCGTCTCACCGCCGAAGGGCGGGTTGTTGACGTAGAGGCTGAAGCCCTCCATCGCGATGCCCGCGTTGACGCTGTAGAGGTTCATGAAGTGCGAGGCGTTGTCCCACGGCTGCAGGTTGGTGGCGTTGACCGAGAGCGTCGTGCCGGCCCCTCCGAGGGCGCCGTCCAGCCGCCCGAGGGACTCGAAGTCGAGGGACACCCGGCGCTCGGTCGTCTTGAACCACGAGGTGCCGATCTTGAGGAAGTAGGGCCCCGTCGGCACGCCCACGAGGGTGAAGCTGCTGTCCGGCCGGACGGTGGGCACGATGGTGGTGAGGCCGCCGTCCTCGCCGATCACGACGGCGCTCGGAGCGTTGCTGCCGAACTGGCAGGGCCGGGAGCCGCCATCGCCCTCGCTGAGCCAGGTCTGCGTGCAGGTGCCTTCGACGTCGTTGGGGTTGACCGCGCCGCCCGCGGAGCCGCCACCGCTCGCCCCCGCGGCGCCACCGCCCGATCCTCCCATGCCGCCGCCCGTGCCCATGCCTCCGCCCGTCCCGCTGGCGCCGCCGCCCATGCCGGCGAGGCAGGTGCCGGTGGTCGCGACGCACGCCTCGTTCAGCCCGCAGGCCTTGCAGGCGTTGCCGCCACGGCCACAGGCGGTGCTGCTGCTGCCGACGAGGCACTGCCCCATGTCCGAGCAGCAGCCGTTGCACGACGACGCGCTGCACTTGCTCGTGGGCTTGCAGGCCGTCGTCAGGACCCCCGCGCCCAGGAGGAGCGAGGCGAGCAGCAATGAGGAGATCTTCGATGGCATGACAGCCCCCGGCGCCCCCGTCCGGCCGACGAGGCAAAGGGCCCCTAGCTGAGGAGTCGCGGTCGATTCAAGACGCGCGCGCTGGTATGGCCGCCGCGCCGTGAGCCTCGTCATCCTCCAGAAGCTGTCTCTCTCGTACGGGAAGAAGGCCCTCTTCGAGGACGCCGCCCTGACGATCGGCCCCACCGATCGCATCGGGCTGGTGGGCGCGAACGGCACCGGCAAGTCCACGCTGCTGAAGATCCTCGTCGGCAAGGTGACGCCTGACGAAGGGGTGATCACCTTCCGGCGCAACGCCCGCGTGGGGTACCTCGCGCAGGAGCTGCAGACCCTGCCCGACGGCCCGCTGGTCGAGGCGGTGCTCTCGTCAGTGCCGGGTCGCGACTCGCTCGACGAGCGCCTCGCGGTGACGGAGCAGCTGCTGGCGCAGGCGAGCGAAGAGGCCGAGCAGCTCGAGCTGGCCGCGACGCTGGCGGAGCTCCACGAGGAGCGCGATCACTTCGACGAGCACTACGGCAAGCACCGCGCCGAGCGCATCCTGCTGGGCCTCGGGTTCGGGGTGCCCGAGCTGACGAAGGTGACGACGCAGTTCTCGGGGGGCTGGCGCATGCGGGCGGCGCTGGCGGGGCTGCTCTTGCAGGATCCCGATCTGCTCCTCCTCGACGAGCCCACCAACCACCTCGACCTGCCGACGCTCGCGTGGTTCGACGGCTTTCTGCGTCGCTCGCGGAAGGCGATGGTGCTGATCAGCCACGATCGCGAGTTCCTCAACCGGCAGATCAACCGCGTCGTGTCGCTCGAGCTCGAGGGGCTGCGCACGTGGACCGGCAACTACGAGGACTACCGCCGGCTGCGGGCGGAGGAGGCCGAGCGGCTGCTGGCGACCGCCCAGAAGGTCGAGGCGAAGCGCGCCCAGCTGCAGGCCTTCGTCGATCGGTTCCGCGCCAAGGCGAGCAAGGCGTCGCAGGCGCAGTCGAAGATGAAACAGCTCGAGAAGCTCGAGAACGTCGAGGTGCACCGCGAGCGGGCGACGGTGGGCTTCAGCTTCCCTCCCACGACGCCGCCGGGGCGTGACGTGGTGAAGCTCTCGGGCCTCAAGAAGGCCTTTGGTGATCACGTCGTCTACGACGGGCTCGACGCGCTGTTGCTGCGCGGCCAGCGCGTGGCGGTGACGGGGCTCAACGGCGCGGGCAAGACGACGCTGTTGCGGCTCATCACCGGCGAGCTCGAGCCCGACGCGGGCGCGGTGACGCTCGGCCACAACGTGCAGCTCGGCTACTACGCGCAGCACCACGCCGACACGCTCGACCGCTCGAAGACGATCCTCGACGAGATCATGACGTTGGTGCCGGACAAGCCGCAGGCCTGGGTGCGCAGCGTGCTCGGGGCGTTCCTCTTCTCGGGCGACGACGTGGACAAGAAGATCGGCGTGCTTTCCGGCGGCGAGCGGGCGCGGGTGGCGCTGGCGCGGCTGCTGGTGAAGCCCGCGAACCTGCTGGTGATGGACGAGCCGACGAACCACCTCGATCTCGACTCGTCCGAGGCCCTCATCGAGGCCCTCGAGGACTACGACGGCACGTTGATCTTCGTCTCCCACAACCGCTCGTTCCTCGACGCGCTGGCCACCCACATCTGGGACGTGCGCGATCGCAAGCTGCTGCCCTTCATGGGCTCGATGCGTGAGTACCTCGCGAAGCTCGAGGCCGAGGCGAAGGTGCGGGAGGAGGCAGGGGAGCGGCTCCAGGGCGCGGCGACGGCGGGAAAGCCAGGCGAGAAGGACCGCAAGCGGCTCGAGGCTGAGGCGCGGCAGGAGCGCAGCCGGAAGGTGACGCCGCTGAAGAAGGAGCTCGAGAAGCTCGAGGCCCGCATCGCCACCCTCGAGGCCGAGCAGAAGGAGCGCGAGGCGAAGCTGGCCGACGCCGAGTTCGCGAAGGACTACGAGGCGTCTGGGCCGGTGTTCGCTGCGCACCGGGAGGCCGCCCGCGAGCTCGAGGAGGCGCTCGCGCGATGGGAGGTCGTCGGATCAGAGCTCTCCGCGCTGGGCTGAACGCTCTCCGAGAGGTCCGGAACGAACTCGACGAGCCCTGGCGCGGTGGGAAGTCGTCGGGTGAGAGCGCTCCCCGCCGGGCTGATTGGCTTCGCGAGACGCGACGAGGCCCGGTCGGAGGTCGTCGGGTTCGAGCTCCGCCCTGGGCCTGGCGCTCCGCGAGAGGCTTCGCGTTCGCGCGAACTCGACGAGTTCCGGTCGTCGGCCTGGCGCCCTCCGCTCTGGACTGGACGCTGTCACGGCAGGAGCCGACCTCGAGCTCACTCGGACGCTCGCGACGACGGCACAGAGAGCGTCGAGCTCCGGACCGGCTACGGGCGCCTCACGACCGATGCAGGCACGCCCGTCACCGGTCCGCGATGATCGCCTGCACCACCTGGAGCGCGGGGATCCCGGTGACGCCGCCGCCGCCGTGCGTCGCCGACGACGCCTGGTACAGCCCGCGCACCGGCGTGCGGAAGTCGGCATACCCGGGCGCGGGCCGCATGTGGAACAGCTGCGGCACCGACAGCTCGCCGTGGAAGATGTTGCCGCCGAGGAGGCCGTAGTCGCGCTCCATCTCGTGCGGGCCGAGCACCTGGCGCCCAACGATCGACGAGGTGAAGCCCGGCGCCACGGTCTCCATGCGGGCGATGACGCGATCGGCGTAGCGCTCGAGCTCGGCGCGATCGGGCTGCGCGGCCCAGGTGCTCGGCACCCACTGCGTGAACATCGACACCACGTGCTTGCCCTCGGGCGCGAGCGTCTTGTCGAACACCGACGGGATGCAGACGTCGGCGAAGGGCACCCGCGCGGCCCGGCCCGCCGCCGCGTCCTGGAAGGCGCCCTCGAGGTCATCGAGTGACTCGGCCAGCACGATGGTGCCGCCGTGCACCTCGGGATCGAAGCCGGGCTTCGCCTTGAACTCGGGCAGCCGATCGACGGCGACGTTCACCTTCACGGTGCCCGAGCGCGAGCGCCACCGCTCCATCGCGCGCACGAAGTCGTCGGGCAGGTGGCGGCGCTCCACGAGCTTCAGGAAGGCGTGCTGCGGGTGGGTCGTCACCACCACCGTGTCGGCGTCGAGCTCGTCGCCGCTCTCGAGCGCGACGCCCACCGCCCGGCCGTCCTTCACGATCACCCGGGCCGCCGGCGCGCCCGTCTTGATCACCACGCCGAGCGCTTCGCAGGCCTTGCGCATCGCCTGCGTGACGCCACCCATACCGCCCTCGGGGAAGCCCCAGGCCCCCGCCGGCGCACCCTGGCCCACGTCGCCGAGCTTGTGGTGCGCCATCACGTAGGCGGTGCCCGGGCTGCGGGGCCCGGCCCAGGTGCCGATGACGCCCGAGACGGCCAGCACGCCCTTGAGGCGCGGGTGCTCGAACCAGTCGTCCAGCACGTCGGCCACCGACGAGCCCATCAGGCGTGTCACCTCGCCGACCTGCTGCACCGACAGCGCCCTGAGCCTCCAGCCTAGCGAGGCGAGCGCGAGCAGCTCGGCCGGCGCCTTCGAGCCCAGCTTCGGGGGCACCGTGCCCAGCAGCGGGCCCAGCACGCTCGCGAGCGACGAGAGCCACGTGTCCCACCGGTCGAGCGCGTCGGCGTCGGCCTTCGAGAACCGCGAGACCTCGGCGTGGCGGCGCTTTCCGTCGGCGTGCAGCTGCAGCGAGGAGCCGTCGGCGGCCGGCGCGAAGTAGCCGTGCTGCGGGAAGACGCGGTAGCCGTGGCGCGCGAGCTCGAGCTCCTTCACGATCGCAGCCGGCAGCAGGCTCACCACGTACGAGAGCGCCGTCACCTTGAAGTCGGGGCCGAAGGGCTGCTCGGTGATCGCCGCCCCGCCCACCACGTCCTTCTTCTCGAGCAGGCACACCTTGAAGCCCCGCTTCGCCAGCAGCCCGGCGGTGACGAGCCCGTTGTGCCCGCCGCCAATCACCACCACGTCGAACCGATGCGCGACCGTCATGCCGCGTCCGTACGAGAAGGCGACCGGGCCCGCAATCGCTCCCGCGCGGCGGCCCTGAAAAGACGACGGCCGGATCCCTGTGGAAGGGACCCGGCCATGGAGTCAGTGGACCAGGAAGACGCTCAGGCCCGGACTTCAGGGTTCGCCGGCTCAGCGGGCTTGGGCGGCGCGCCGAACGGCGACTTCTCGAGCACGGTGTCGAGCACCTCGTCGATCTTCGTCACGAAGAAGAACTGCAGCTCGTTCTTCACCACGTCGGGGACCTCGACGAGATCCTTCTTGTTCTTCTCGCACATCACCACGCGCTTGATGCCTGCGCGGTGGGCGCCCAGCACCTTCTCGCGAATGCCGCCGACCGGGCTGACGATGCCGCGCAGGGTGATCTCGCCCGTCATCGCCGTGTCCGCGCGGACGGGAATGCCGGTGTAGAGCGACGTCATCGCCGAGATGATCGCGATGCCGGCCGACGGCCCGTCCTTCGGAGTGGCGCCCTCGGGGAAGTGCACGTGCATGTCCACCTTCTCGAACGACGCCGGCGTCAGGCCGAGGCGATCGGCGTTGGCGCGCAGCCACGAGAACGCGGTGGTGGCCGACTCCTTCATCACGTCGCCGAGCTGGCCGGTGAGCGTCATCGAGCCCTTGCCAGGCATCTTCGTCGCCTCGATGAAGAGGATGTCTCCGAAGCCGAGCGGCGTGTAGTACAGGCCGACCGAGACGCCCTGTGCCGAGACGCGCTCGGCGACGTTCAGCTCGTGGCGCTTGGGACCCAGGATCGCCTCGGCCCGCGCCGCGTCGATGACCTGCTTCTCCGTCTTGCCCGAGGCCACGTCCACCGCGACCGCGCGTGCCAGCTCGGCGATGCGCCGCTCGAGGTTTCGCACACCGGGCTCGATGGCGTAGCTGGTGATCACCTTCTCGAGGCCGTCCTTCGCGAGCTCGAACTGCTCGGGCGTGATCCCGTGCTCCTTCACCTGCTTGGGGATCAGGTGGTTGCGCGCGATGTGCTCCTTCTCGATGAACGTGTACGAGCTCATCTCGATGATCTCCATGCGGTCGCGGAGCGGCGGCGGGATCGTGTCGAGCCGGTTCGCGGTCGCGATGAACATCACCTTCGACAGATCGAACGCCACGTCGAGGTAGTGATCCGAGAAGGTGTGGTTCTGCTCCGGGTCGAGCACCTCGAGCAGCGCCGCCGACGGGTCGCCGCGGAAGTCGGCGCCGAGCTTGTCGATCTCGTCGAGCAGCATGAGCGGGTTGCGGGTGCCGGCCTTCTTCATCTGCTGAATGAAGCGGCCGGGCAGGGCGCCCACGTAGGTGCGGCGGTGGCCACGCACCTCGGCCTCGTCACGCACGCCGCCGAGCGCGAGCCGCACGAACTTGCGGCCGACGGCCTTGGCGATCGACTGGCCGAGGGACGTCTTGCCGACGCCCGGCGGGCCCACCAGGCAGAGGATGGGACCCTTCATGTCGTTCTTCAGCTTCCGCACCGCGAGGTACTCGAGCATGCGCTTCTTCACGCGCTCGATGCCGTAGTGATCGTTCTCGAGCTGCTTGCGGGCGTTCTCGATGTCGAGGTTGTCCTCGGTCATCTTGCTCCACGGCAGATCGGCGATCCAATCGAGGTAGGTGCGCGCGACGGTGTACTCGCTCGAGGCCGCGGGGATCGTCTTCAGGCGGTTGAGCTCTTTGTTGGCGACCTTCTCGACGTCGGGCGGCAGCTGCGCGTTCTTGAGCCGCGTCGCGAGCTCGTCGAGCTCCTCTTCGTCTTCGCCCATCTCGCCGAGCTCTTCCTTGATCGCCTTGAGCTGCTGGCGCAGGTAGTACTCGCGCTGGGTCTTCGACATCTCGCCCTTCACGGCGCTGTCGATCTTGTTCGAGAGCTTCAGGATCTCGCGCTTGCGGTTGAGCAGCTCGAGCACCAGCTTCATGCGGGCCTTGAGATCGACCGTCTCGAGCACCGCCTGCTTCTCTTCGATCGGTACGTCCACGTTGGCCGCGATCAGATCGGCCAGGTGACCCGGGTGGGTGATCGACTCGACGAGCTCGGTGGCCGCCGCCGGCAGCTCGGGCATCATCTCGATCACTTCACGGGCGAGCTTCTTGAGGTTGATGGTGAGCGCCTCGATCTCGACGTTGTCGGCGGGCGTCTTGTCTTCGACGGGCTCGATGCGGGCCTTGAGGTACGGCGACTCCTGCACGAGCTCGAGCACGCGGAAGCGCGCGAGGCCCTGCACGACGAGCGAGTAGTTGTCCTCGCCCATCTTGAGCAGCTTCACGATCCGCGCGACGGTGCCCATGTTGTAGAGATCGCTCGCGCCGGGGTCCTCTTCTTCGGCCTTGCGCTGGGTGACGACGCCGATCACCTGATCGTCACGCACCGCGTCCTTGATGAGGGCGATCGTCTTCTGGCGACCGACCGCGAGCGGCAGCACGCCGCCCGGGAAGAACACCGAGTTGCGCAGCGGGAGGATGGGCAACACCGCGGGGATGTCGTCCTTGTTGATGGCGCCCGGGGGCTGCATGGCCGCCGGCATCGTCTGGGCGCCGGCTCCCTTCTTCTTGTCGTCGGACATTGATTGCTTCTTTCGGTTGCTCGTCCTGCGAGGGGGCTGACCTGCGGAACCAGACATCAGCGGTAGGGGGAGGGTAGCAATCGTTTTCCGCGCGGCAATGGCTACGAGCAAAAAAGGGCCGGTCGGACGGAGGGGCCGCCGGCGCCGAATTCGACCTTCGGCGGGGCTCCGGGCACAATGAGGTCGTTCCAGGGCCAGCGCCGCCACCTTCCTCCATGAACGTCCTTCACCGTCGCCACGTCTGGGCCGTCGTCATCGCCTTCCTCGCGAGCTGCGAGGGCTGCTTCGGCTGCAAGACGTCCCCCCTCGATCAGACGGGCACCACGATTCCGCGGACCTGCAAGACCGAGGCGCCCCTCATCGAGCCGCAGAAGCTCGACATCCTCTTCGTCATCGACAACTCGAACTCCATGCGCGAGGAGCAGGAGGCCGTCGCCCGCGAGCTGACGGCCTTCGTGGACGAGATCAAGCAGGCCGGTGGCGTGCGCCAGGACTTCAACGTCGGCGTCATCACCACGGCGGTGTACCAGCACAGCCTGCAGAACGGCCTGAGGTTCAACCGCGAGTACCCCACGCAGAGCGGGCGGCTCCAGCCGGTCCCTGAGCGCTCACCTGACGGCGGGGTGCTGCTCGGAACCGGCACCGAGCGCGTGCTGACGGGAGAGGACCCCGAGCTCGTCGAGAAGTTCGCGCGACTGGTGCAGCAGGGTGTGGCCGGCTCCGGGCAGGAGACGCCCTTCGAGGCCGTGCGGCTCGCCCTCCTGAGCGATCTCAGCAAGAAGCCGCTCGCCGAGGGCGGCAACGGCGGCTTCCTTCGTGACGGGGCGCGCCTGCTGGTGGTGATCCTCACCGACGAAGACGACTGCAGCGAGACGGTGCGCCCGTCGCGGGTGACGGTGTCCGACAACCCGGCCGTGGCCGATTGCACGGAGCAGCAGACCAGCCTCACGTCGGTCAGCGAGTACCACCGGCTCTTCAGTCAGGAGCTGAAGAACGCCGACGACTCGCCGAAGGAGCTGATCTGGACCGCCATCGCCCCGGTCGCCCGCGGCGGGACGAAGTCGGCCATGGCCATCGTGGACAACGGGCAGGTGCGCAACATCGACTGCCCGACCTCGAACCAGGCGGGCTTCCGCATGAGGCAGATGGCCGAGATGTTCGATCCCTCGCTCGTGAACCTCGACTCGATCTGCCGCGACTCGTTCCGGCAGACGCTCATCACGATCGCCGAGCTCGCGTCGGTCAGCCAGATCGTCGAGGTGAAGAACGCGCCCGACGCCCGCATGCTCCAGTTCAGCATCACCCGGAAGGACGGCGCGGTGGTGCAGTGCACCCAGCTCAACCAGGGCATCGAGTCGGCCACCGTGCTCGAAGGCTCGGGCAACACGCGCGTCAAGTTCGGCGGCGTCTGCAAGCGGCGCGCGGACGACCAGGGCATCGGCATCAAGCTGCTCTGCGCGACCTGACCGGCGCCGATCAGGAGAGCCGGCGAAACCCCTGGCAGGACTGAGGTTTGACGGGTCGGCCCGATCTGAAATACCTCAATAATTCCGAAAACTTGCGTGATCAACCGGGTGAGGCACCCTGCCGCCCATGTTTTCGTCCACCACCCAGACGTTCACCTTCTTCTTCGTGTCCGACGCCGCTCAAGCAAGGAACCAGAGCGTGCAGCAGACGCCCCTGCTCACGCCCACGGCGACGGCGCCGGTGCGCGTGAAGTGGGTGCTCGCGACACCTGCCGTCGGTTGAGCGCGTGCGGCTTGCTCTCGTGGGACTCGTCGGCGTGGTCGCCTGCAGCGCACCAGCCACCGAGCCGGAGGACGCAGGCGGCGGGGTCGATCCGTGCGCGGTCGACGGAGGGGTGTGCCCGCCTGCGAGGGAGACGACCTGTCGGATCGAGCGGCTGCTCGCCGACGCGACGGCCTGCGCGAGCAGCGATGACTGCACGCTCTTCATCTTCCCACCCAACTGCCTCGACTACGGCCGGTGCCCGGGCGTCGCGGTGAGCTACGCGAGCGAAGCCAGGTTCTCGATCGACGCGAGCCGGCTGTTGACGACGTTCTGCAACACGACGACCTGCAGGCCCCAGCCGCCCTGCACGGAGCGACGCGCGCCGGCCGCCGCCTGCCTCGACGGGCGGTGCCGCCTCAGCTTCCCCGACGCGGGCATCGACGCTGGCACCCGCGACGGCGGGCGGTGAATTCAGTTGGCGGTCTGAATCAGCGCGCAAGCGAGTAGGCTGCCGCGCCCATGAGATGGCTTTCCGCAGCGCTTCTCCCGCTCCTCTGCACCTGCGCGACTCCGAAGAAGGACGTGCCGTTGCCCCTCATCCCGCTGCCCCAGCTCACCTCGCCGGGCGTTCGGCTGCCTCCGGGGGCGCGCCCTACCAGCTATCGCCTCGAGGTGACGCTGGTGCCGGGTCAGGAGCGCTTCACCGGACGCATCACCGCCAGCGTCGACGTGACGCGCCCGCTCGCCGCGTTGTGGCTGAACGCGCGCGGCCTCACCGTCGAGAAGACCTCGCTGCGGACCGAGCACGGGCTGCGTGACGCCGACGTCGTGGTGGTGGACGATCACTTCATCGCGCTGGTTCCCCGCTGCACCGTCGCGCAGACGACCTGCCTGGTGTCTCCCGGCGAGCAGGACGTCGAGCTCGCGTTCTCAGGCCCGCTGTCGAAGCAGGACACGGACGGCATCTTCCAGGTGAAGGAAGGCGACGACTGGTACGCGTACACCAGCTTCGAGCCCATCGACGCCCGGCGCGCCTTCCCGCACTTCGACGAGCCGCAGTTCAAGGTGCCCTGGGAGGTGAGCCTCGTGGTGAAGGAGCAGCACGTCGCGCTCGCCAACACGCCCGAGCGAGCGGTGGAGAAGCTCCCCGGCGGGCTCAAGCGGGTCCGCTTCGCGCGCTCGCAGCCGATGTCCAGCTACCTCGTCGCCTTCGCGGCCGGCCCCTTCGAGCTGGTGGACGCGGGGCAGCACGGCCAGAAGAAGACGCCGGTCCGCATCGTGGTGCCGAAGGGGAAGGCCGGCGAGGCGGCGTACGCGGCCGCGACGACGGGCGTGGTGCTGTCACGCCTCGAGGCCTGGTTCGGCACTCCGTACCCGTTCGAGAAGCTCGATCAGCTGGCGGTGCAGGCCAACATGGGCGCGATGGAGAACCCGGGGCTGGTGACGTACGGGCATCAGCTCCTCCTCTCGAGGCCTGAGGTGGACAACCTCACGAGGCAGCGCGGGTTCGCCTCCGTCTGCACGCACGAGCTCGCGCACCAGTGGTTCGGTGATCTCGTCACCATGAGCTGGTGGGACGATCTCTGGCTCAACGAGGCCTTCGCGACGTGGATGACACCCCGCATCCTCGAGGACTGGCAGCCGACCTGGGCGATGGACGTGCAGCAGGTGCAGCGCCGCAACGGAGCGCTGGGCGCCGACGCGCTGGTGAACGCGCGGCAGATCCGCCAGCCGATCGCCTCCAACGACGACATCGCGAACGCCTTCGACGGCATCACCTACGGCAAGGGCGCGTCGGTCATCGGCATGTTCGAGGCGTGGGTGGGCCGCGAGACGTTCCAGAAGGGCGTGCGGGCGTACCTCGAGAAGCACGCGTGGAAGAACGCCACCGCGGCCGACTTCCTCTCGGCCCTCTCTGCCGCCGCCGGCAAAGACGTCGAGGCGCCGTTCCGGACCTTCCTCGATCAGCCGGGCGCTCCCACCATCGACTTCGCCCTCTCGTGCCCGCCGAAGCGGCCGCCGGTGCTGGCGCTGTCGCAGAAGCGCGCGCTGCCGGTCGGCTCGACGGGCGACGCCGCGCGCACCTGGAAGCTGCCCGTCTGTGTGCGCTACCAGGTGAAGGGTGAGCAGGCCCGCGCGTGCACGCTGCTCGAAGAAGGGCAGGGCCGCCTGGTGCTCGAGGGGGCGAAGGCCTGCCCCGACTGGGTGCTGCCGAACGATCGGGGCGACGGCTACTACCGGGCGCGCCTGTCAGGTCCGATGTCGCTCGTGGACGTCTACAAGAAGGCGGGCTCGAAGCTGACGGTTCCCGAGCGCGTCGGCGTGCTCGGAGACGTCGCGGCGCTCGTGCGCTCCGGTGATCTCGATCTCTCGGTGATGCTCGAGCTCGCCCCGCTGGTCGCGAAGGAGTCCGACCGGCACCTGCTGGGCTTCGCCCTGTCGTTCGCCTCGTCCGCCGGGAGCGACCTGCTCCCCGAGCCGATCAGGCCCCATCACGAGGCCTTCGTCCGCTCGCTCTTCTCGGCGCGCCTGGACGCGCTGGGCTTCGAGCCGAAGCCGGGCGAGGACGAAGACACCCGCCTCTTCCGGCCCCAGGTGATCGGCACCCTGGGGTGGACCGGGCGCGACCCGAAGGTGCTCTCGACTGCGCGCGCCCTCACCGAGCGCTGGCTCACCGACAAGAAGGCCATTCACCCCGACGTGCTCGACGTCGTGCTCGCCCTGGCCGGCGAGGCGAGCGATGAGGCGCTGCACGACAAGCTGCTCGCCGCCGCGAGGCAGGAGCGCGATCGCGCAGAGCGGGGCCGGCTGCTGGGCGCGCTGGCCGAGACGTCCGACCGCGGGCAGGTCGAGAAGCACCTGCCGCTCGTGCTGACCGACGCCTTCGAGATGCGCGAGGCTATGCGGTTCGTGTGGGGCGCGGCGGGCGACTACCGCACCCGCGACCTGGCGCTCGCGTTCGTTCAGCAGCACTGGGACGCGATCGTCCCCCGGCTCCCGCAGGACGGCGCAGCCAGCCTCGTGTGGCTCGCCGGCGGCGTGTGCACCGCGCCAGAGCGGGACGCCGCGCGCGCGTTCTTCGATGGCCGCTCGACGAAGTACCTCGGCGGTCCGCGCAGCTTCGCCCTCGCCATGGAGAGCGTCGAGCTCTGCCTCGCCTACCGGGCACGCCACCGGCCCTCGGCGGTCGCGTTCTTCGAGAAGGCGCGGTGACGGTGACGCTCAGGACGGCCTGCGATCGCGCCCTTCGCCGGCTGTTGGAGATGACCGACACCGCGCTCGAGGCGCACGCGGCCGATCGGGTCGTCACGCTGCATTGCCTTCAGAGCGTCGCCCCGGGCTTCTTCGAGGCGCATCGGCTCGAGCCCGTGCTCCGTGCGGGGCTCGCGCGCCTCGCCGAGGTGCCGATCGCGCTCCCTGATTCGCTCTCCTGGGACGTGGCGATGGCGCGGCTCGACGCCCGGTACTTCCGCGCGCTCCATGGCTTCGAGGACCCGCTCCCCGCGGGAGAGGAGGTGCGGGCCACCGTCGCGCGGGTGAACGAGGAGTCCCGACTGGGTGGCTGGTTGCTCGCCGAGCTCGCCGGCGCCCTCGGCCTCGAGGTCGAGATCCCCGAGCCTGGCGCGTTGATCGGCGCCGAGCGCGTGCTGTGGCGCACCCACCAGATCCTGCTGTGGACCTGTTACCTCCGCGATCCGCTCGAGGCCGAAGGTGGCGCGGAAGCCCTCGACGAGCTCGAGCGAGGGCTCCCGATGCGCCTGGTGGCCGGCGAGATCGACTCCGGCGCCGAGAGCCTCTTCTGCCTCGTCGCCGGTGGCCGGAAGGTGGACCCGGCCTTCGCGTGGCAGCTGTCCGCCTTCCAGCGTGATGACGGCGCCTTCATCGAGGAGGCCGACGACGACGCGCGCCAGCAGGCGCACTGCACGGCCGTCTGTCTCATCGCGCTGGCCGCGGTCGCCGAGCGCGACGAGGCTCCCATCGGCTGAGCGCGGCGCCTCCGGGGAAGAACAGCCCGCTGACGGCGACGGCCGGAATCAGCTCAACGAGAGGTCAGAGACACGCGCCGCCGAGGCCGCCCGGCACGGGAATGCAGAGGCTGCAGCTGCGGCAGTTGCCCATGTTCGCGAGCGGGTTCCCGCACTCCGAGTTCGAGCTGCCCGCCTTGCACATGCGGTTCGCGTCGCAGCAGCCGCTGAGGCAGGGGAAGAGCGAGCAGTCGCCGGGGGCCCCTCCACCCACCGGAATGCCGCCACCCGTCGCCGAGCCACCTGCGGCCGAACCGCCGGCAGCCGAGCCCCCACCGACGCCGCTCATGCACGAGCCGTTCGAGCAGATCTGCCCCCCGCCGCACGTGATGCACAGGTTGCCCGCCGAGCCGCACTTCATCGCCGAGGGCGTCTGGACGCACATGTTCCCGTCGCAGCACCCGCCGCAGTTGGCCGGCCCGCAGGTCGTCGCCGAGACGCACGCCCCGGCGAAGCAGGTCTGGTTCGACATGCACTGCACGCACGCCCCCGCGTCGGCGCCGCAGGCGAGGTTGGAGTTGCCAGGCGAGCAGATGCCGCCGTCGAGCAGGCAGCCGGGGCAGGTGAAGGCGACGCACTGGCCCATCATGTTGCAGGCCTTGTTCTGCGCCTGGCAGTTCTGACACGCCGCGCCGCCGAACCCGCAGGCGGTGAAGGTGTTGCCGCCGCGGCAGGCGCCGTTCTCACAGCAGCCGTTGCAGTTCGCGCACAACGCCCCGCCGCCACCAGCCCCACCTGCGCTGCCGCCGCCCGCCATGCCGCCGCCCGCCGAGCCCCCACCGGCCATGGCTCCCACGCACACGCCCGCCGCGCAGGACTGCGAAGGCATGCAGGTCGTGCAGGTGCGCCCGTCTGCGCCGCAGGCGAAGCCCTGGGTCCCCGCCTGGCACTCGTCGTTCACGTCACAGCAGCCCGCGCAGTTGGAGCGCAGGCACTTCTTCTGGGTCGTCCCACACGAGGGCGCGGCCGCCGCAAAGACGCCGACGGCGAGACCGAGGAGGAAGGCGCGTCCGTTCATGCGCGGCTCGCTAGCACACCTGCCCGGCCTTCGTGCAGTGGGGCTGAAGCGGACGCTGGCGGTCAGCTCTCCGGCGCCGTCAGTGACGGGAGGTTCGCCTTCGCCTTGTCCACGTCGGTCTCGTGCTTGAGCACCAGGTTGAGCGTCTGGGCCACCAGCTCGCCGGACAGCACGTCGGCGTTCAGCAGCGCGAGCGCCTGCACCCAGTCCAGCGTCTCCGAGATGGAGGGCGCCTTCTTGAGCTCGAGCTTCCGCAGGCGGCTCACCGCCGTCACCACCGACACCGCCAGCTTCTCCGAGATGCCCGGCAGCCGGCGACGCACGATGGCCAGCTCGCGCTCCTTCGTCGGGTAGTCGATGGCGAGGTGCAGGCAGCGGCGCTTGAGCGCGTCGGACAGCTCGCGCGCGTTGTTGGAGGTCAGCACCACCCGCGGCACGTGCTTCGCCTTGATCGTCCCCAGCTCGGGCACCGTCACCGCGTTGTCCGCCAGCACCTCGAGCAGGAAGGCCTCGAACTCGGGATCGGACTTGTCGATCTCGTCCACCAGCAGCACGCAGGGCCGCTCCGAGGTGAGTGAGCGGAGGATCGGGCGGGGCAGCAGGAAACGCTCGGAGAAGAAGACGCTGTCGCTCGCGGCGACCCGATCGGCGGCCTCCTTCAAGGAGCCCGCGCCCGTCATCAGCTCGCCGATCTTGTCCTTGAGGAGCTGGGTGTAGAGGAGCTGCTTGGCGTACTCCCACTCGTAGAGCGCCTTCGTCTCGTCGAGGCCTTCGTAGCACTGCAGCCGAACCAGCTCGCGGCCCAGCGCCTGCGACAAGGCGCGGGCGAACTCGGTCTTGCCGACCCCGGCGGGCCCTTCGATCAGCACGGGCTTCTCCAGCCGATCGAGCAGGAACGCCACCGTCGAGATGGCCCGGGAGGGGAGGTAGCCCACCTGCTCGAGCCGCGTCCCCGCGTCGTCCACGGACTGAAACGTCAGATCGCCCATGCCCTGCTTGTGGCGCAGGTCGATGCCGACGTCAGCGCCTTTTTTCCGTGGTCGTCAGACCACCCGCCGTGACACCTCTGCCGTGGCAGCGGTGCCCCACCACTCAGGAAGCTCCCATGGAAAACCCGCAGGCCCTCCGCGGAACAATCGCGATTCCAAGCGCTTGCGCGGCGTCCGATGGGGGCACGTCGCCTGCATTTGCACTCCCTCATCGACGAAGGGGTGTGACGGTCATGGTTGCGGCAGCGCGGGTGGTGAGCGTGGTGGTGCTGGTCCTGGTGCCTGGAGCCCTGGTGGTGGCGACCGCCTGGGTGCTGGCGCGGCTGGTGTCGCAGCAGCTGAAGACGCTCGAGGGCACCGGCGGTCCGCGTCTGGCCCGGGCGGTGGCGGCGGTGCGGTGGAGTGACGTCGTCCGCGAGGCCCGCGCCCTCGCCAGGTAGCGGCCAGCCGCGGCCAGACAATCAGGGTGGCTTCAGGCTCGGGCCCTGAGGTATTGCGGGCGCTCGAAGTCGGACCCTCACCACGGACAGGCACGACATGACGAAGGCTTCCCGGCTGCTCCTCGCGACGACGACGCTCGCGATCGTTTCGGCGTGCGGTCCCACCGGCCCGACCTCGGCGCAGCTCTGCGACAAGAACGCGCAGGTCGATCAGTCCACCAAGGTCGGCGACTGCACCCGCATTCCGCCGGGCAACCTCTTTGGCGACCGCGCCGCCTGCATCAACGCCACCGATCGCTGCTCGCTGAAGGACCGCAACCTGCTGATGGACGTGCTGACGTGCGCCGAGAAGCTGCCCGTCTGCTCCGAGGGCGCGAAGGAGGCCTGGGTCGGCGCGCGCACCGGCTGTGTCATGCGCCTGTCGGGCATCTCCCAGGAGTGCAAGGACTCGTTCGCCGGGCTGCTCCCTGATCCGAGCGGCATCTTCGACGCCGGGGTCCCCGACGCGGGGCCGATGCCCATCAACGACGGTGGCACTGCGCTCGATCTCGTCGTGGTGGCCGACGAGCGGGCCCTGGCCTTCGCCTGGACGACCCTGCAGGGGCCCGATCGCGTCGCGAAGTGGGCGCTCATCGGCATCAGCGACGCGGGCGTGCGCGACGAGCCGGTCTTCGTGTCCATGGTGTCGAAGCGCGACTTCCTGCTCGACCCGGGGCCCGAGGACGGTGGGCTCAACGTGTACCGGCGGTGGCTCATGGTGGGCGAGGCGGCTGACGGGACGACGGCCCTCGGTGTCCCCGACGCTGGCGTGATGTCGATGCGCGACGGCGGCGCGATGTGCATGGGGCCGCTCGACTGTCCGGTCGATCGCGTCTGCAGCCTCGGGCAGTGCAGCGTGCTGACGTGCCAGCCCGGCGGCCCGGTGACGTGCCCCGGCGGCTACCAGTGTTTCCCCAACGGCACCTGCAACCGCACCAGCTTCGACGCGGGCGTGGTGTTCGACGCCGGCATGGGCGGGATGATGGTGGTCGACCGGCCGCTGCCGTTCATCTCGAATGACTTCGTGTCGCTGACGCGGGTCCCCGCGCCGGCTCCCCAGATTTACCTGGGCGGCTTCCCCGGAAAGCGACCGGACGTGGCGGCCATCGACTCGGCGCGCCTCTTCGTCGCGCTCGAGCAGGAAGGCCAGCTGATCGGCCACTCCAGCTTCCGCCGCGGGCGGGACTTCCTCGATGACAGCCTCACCGCGTCGTCCATCGACACCGTCGGCAGCCGCCTGCGCGTGGCGTACAACCGCGAGAGCCGGCTGCTGTACGCCTGCTACATCGTCGGCCGTGGCGTGCGCGTGCGGGTGAGCAACGACGACGGCCGCACCTGGCTCGAGCAGGCCACCACCATCGAGCCCCCACCGCTCGACGACGGCGGGCTCGGCTCCGTCATCAGCGACTGCGACATCGCGGCCTGGCGCACGGGGGGCGCGCTCATGGTGACAGTCGAGGACGACAAGCTGGTGAGCCGCACGGTGAGCCCCACGCTGATGGTCGAGGATCCCGGCCAGCCGGCGATGATCTCCGCGGCCCCGGACGCCGGCAACGTCTTCAACCCGCTGCGCCCGCAGATCGCCACGCTGCCCGACGACAGCCTGGTGCACATCGTCTTCACCGCCACCCGGCTCCTCTCTGGCGGCTTGTCGGACGCCGAGACCTACGGCGTCTACCGCGACGGCATGCTGGGCACCTTCACCCAGCCGCTGCCGCTCACGTTCACCGGCGTCGGCACCGGCAACCCGCTGCCGCAGGACTACGCGACCGTCGCCATCGACCCGAAGACGAAGCGCGGCATCTCGGCGTACACGACGTTGCTCCCGGGCAACGAGGCGCTCTCGACCGTGCAGGTGGCGCTCTGGAACCCCGCCGTGGGCCAGCGCCGGTGGGTGACCGGCTCGGACCTGAGCATCTTCGAGCTCGACGTCGATCGACAGACCCGCATCCTCTTCCCGTTCCCCGAGTTCACTGGCCGGCAGGTCGATGCGTTCTCGCCCATCTTCGCGACGCTGCCGAACGGGAAGATCTGGCTGACGATGCTGGTGGGAGCGCGCATGGGCGGCGGCGGCAACGACTTCAAGCTGTGGGCCGTGCCGTTCGACTTCGAAGAGCCGACGCCTGGCGGCACCGTGCGCGGCTGGTTCAAGCGGCCGGCGCGCAAGCTGAGCGACACCCGGGCGTGGGATCCCCGCGGCGGCGGCATCAGGCCGACCGTCACGGGCTTCTCGGGCGACTCGCAGGTGAGCTTCAGCGCCGTGTTCACCGAGG
This sequence comes from Myxococcaceae bacterium, assembly GCA_016793095.1. Lineage (GTDB taxonomy): Bacteria > Myxococcota > Myxococcia > Myxococcales > Myxococcaceae > Xiheimicrobium. The sequence continues at coordinate 223,021 of JAEUJQ010000083.1, forward strand.
GCTTCGGGCCCGCGGGCGAGCAGGAGGGTGGCCGGGCGCTGATCGTCACCATCCCCTGAGCTGATCCTCACCAGCGCTCCAGTTGCCCAGCAGGCAGCCTGAGCGTTAGGGAGGCAGGGTGGCACCCCCGCTCACGCCGCTGAAGACTCCAGCGCAACGCTCCCCGCACCCGTTCCTGCCGACCTGTCGGGCCGATCTCGACGCGCGGGGGTGGGACGCCGTCGACATCGTCATCGTCTCGGGTGACGCCTACGTCGATCACCCGGCCTTCGGCCCCGTGCTGATCGCGCGCTTCCTCGAGGGTCGCGGCTTCCGGGTGGGGCTGATCGCCCAGCCGCAGTGGCAGTCGGCCGAGCCGTTCAAGGCGCTCGGCAAGCCCCGGCTCTTCTTCGGGGTCGCCGCCGGGAACCTCGACTCGATGCTCAACCGCCTCACCTCGCAGAAGAAGAACCGCAGCGAGGATCAGTACAGCCCCGGCGGGCGCACCGGTTGCCGTCCCGATCGCGCGACGATCGTCTACGCGAACCGGTGCCGCGAGGCCTTCCCCGACGTGCCCATCGTGCTGGGCGGCATCGAGGCGTCGCTGCGGCGCATCGCCCACTACGACTACTGGAGCGACACCGTGCGCCGGTCGATCCTGCTCGACGCCAAGGCCGATCTGCTCGTCTTCGGCATGGGTGAGCGGCCGGTGTGGGAGATCGCCCGGCGGCTGAAGGCCGGGGAGGCGATCAAGCAGCTGCGGGACGTGCGCGGCACCGCCTTCCTCATCAACGACGAGGAGATGAAGCGCCACGAGGCCGATCCTGCGCGCCGCGCCGCCGATCGGAAGACGGTGGTGCTGCCCAGCTTCGAGCAGGTCAGCACCGACAAGGCGGCGTTCGCGCGCATGTCGCGCGACTTCCAGCTCGAGACGAACCCCGGCAACGCCCGACCCCTCGCGCAGCGGCACGGGAGCCGCGGCGTCTACTTCAACCCGCCCGCGCAGCCCCTCGAGGACGGCGAAGGCAGCGGTGGCGACAGCGTCGCGATGGACGAGCTGTACGATCTGCCCTTCAACCGCGCGGTGCACCCCAGCCTGGGCGCCGAGGGCGTGCCGGCCTTCGAGACGGTGAAGCACTCGGTGGTGCTGATGCGGGGCTGTTTCGGCGGCTGCTCGTTCTGCTCGATCACCGAGCACGAGGGCCGGGTGATCCAGAGCCGCAGCGAGGCCAGCGTGCTGCGCGAGATCCGCGCGGTGCGAAGGCAGGGCGACTTCCGCGGCACCATCACCGATCTCGGCGGCCCGACCGCCAACATGTACAAGCTCTCGTGCCGCTCCGAGGCGATCGAGTCGAAGTGCCGCAAGCTGTCGTGCGTGCACCCGGGCGTCTGCGAGAACCTCGTCACCGATCACGGCCCGCTCATTCACCTGATGCAGCGGGTGCGGGAAGAGGAGGGCGTGAAGCACGTCTTCATCGCCTCGGGCGTCCGGTACGATCTCGCCGAGCGCAGCCCCGAGTACGTGAAGGAGCTCGCCGCGCACCACACCGGCGGCCAGCTCTCGGTCGCCCCCGAGCACGTGAGCCCGCGGGTGCTCGAGAAGATGAAGAAGCCCGGCATCGAGAGCTACGAGCGCTTCCAGCACATGTTCGCGTGCGCGAGCCAGGACGCGGGCAAGGAGCAGTACGACATTCCGTACTTCATCTCGGGGCACCCCGGCTCGACGCTCGAGGACATGGTCGAGCTCGCCCTCTGGCTGAAGAAGAACGGCCGGCGCCCCCGCCAGGTGCAGGACTTCATCCCCACGCCCATGTCGATGGCCGCCGCGATGTACTTCACGGGGCTCGACCCGATGACGATGGAGCCCGTCTTCACCGCGCGCGGCCTCAAGGAGAAGCGCCTGCAGAAGGCCCTGTTGCTCTACTGGAACCCCGAGCACTGGGAGGACGCGCGCGAGGCGCTGCAGCAGGCCGGCCGCGACGATCTGATCGGCCGGGGGCCCGGGGCGCTGGTGCCTCCAGCGAGCGGCGAGCGGGCCAGAGGCCGACCCGCGCCGCGACCCTGATTGACGACGGTCTGCAGCCCGACGACCCGGCCGCAGAACGGACCTGCCAACGCGCCCGTCCAGAGGTACGGTGCGCGTCCCATGGCGACCTCGAAGAAGCCCCAACCCCCAGCAAGCGGCGTCGGGTCGCGCAGCCCCGTCAAGCGGCCCGGTCCTCCTGAGCTCGACGACTTCGACGGCCCCGAGCACCGCCAGTTCCCCCGGGCCCGCATGACCGTGCCCTTCCGCTTGTGGATCGAGGAGGCCGGCGAGCTGCGCTTCGAGGCGACGCTGCGCTCGGGCAACGTGTCGGTGGCGGGCGTCTTCCTCGACTCGACCTTCTTCCTCCCCGTGGGCACCGAGGTGCGCACCAGCTTCGCCCTCGTCGAGGACGAGCCGCCCGTGCAGGCGCGGGGGCAGATCGTGCGCATCGAGACGCCGGGCCGCGACGGCGGCGGCCGCTCGGGCTTCGCCGTGCGCTTCCTCGAGTTCTTCGCGCAGACCGAGGTGACGCTGGCGCGGCTCTTCCTCGGCGCGGCGCTGCAGCAGTTCGCGCAGGCCTACCTGGGCTCGGCGCGGGCGCGCTCGCTCCCGAACGAGCTCGATCGGTGCGTCGACGCGCTGGCCGCCTGGGAGCTCCGAAAGGCCACCAGCAGCGAGAATCCGTGGGGAATCGCGCGCCAACCGGTTAGCAGGGGCTGACGGAGGAACTCGACGTGGTCCGGCGGTGGTTGAGCGTAGCGCTGCTGCTGTCGGCCGCCTCCGCGGGCGCGTACGAGAACGCCCGCCGGAAGGAGATCGACGGCGGCGTGCACATCCCGGTGCTGACGAAGGCGCCCACCCTCGTGACGCTCGGGAAGGCGGTGTACCCTGAGGCCGCCGAGAGGGCCGGCCTCACCGCCGACGTCAAGCTGCTCGTCACCATCGCTGCCGACGGCACCGTGCCCGAGGCGAAGGTGCTGACGCCGGTCGGGGACGGCTTCGACGAGGCGGCGATCGACGCGCTCAAGCGCTCGACGTTCACGCCGGCCGAGGTCGACTTCGTGCCGGCGCCGGTGCAGATCGAGTTCGTCTACCGCTTCGTGCTGACGGTGCAGCCCGTGGACGCGGGCGTCGATGACGCTGGCGTGCCGGCCGGGCAGCTCGCCCACCTCACCGGGCAGTTGTTGCTGCGGGGCAGCCGCAACCGCGTGAACGGCGGCACGGTGCGCTGCACCGAGTACGCTGAACGTGAAGCCGTCGCCGACGAAGAGGGCCAGTTCGATCTCGAGGTGCCCGCCGGCACCTGCAGCGTCGTCGCCATCGGCGCCGAGACCGAGGTCTTCAAGACGACCGAGACGCTCGAGGCCGGTGAGACGAAAGAGGTGAAGTTCTACCTGTTCCCGAAGGTGATCGGGTACCAGACGGTCGTTCGCGACAAGCGCGAGAAGAAGGAGGTCGTTCGCCGGACGATCAGCCGCGAAGAGCTGCAGAAGGTGCCGGGCACCTTTGGCGACCCGGTGCGCGTCATCCAGAACTTCCCTGGCGTGGCGCGCGCGCCCTTCATCTCGGGCCAGCTGATCGTCCGCGGCGCCAACCCGAACCAGACCCTCACGCTCTTCGACGGGGTCGAGATCCCCCTCTTGTTCCACCTCGCCGGCGGGCCCTCGGTCGTGAACGCCGAGTTCCTCGATCGGGTGGACTTCTACCCGGGCGGCTTCGGCGCACGGTACGGGCGCGCGGTGGGCGGCGTCGTCGACGTGGCGAGCCGCAAGGGCGCGTCGGACACCTGGCACGGCGTCGCGAAGATCGATCTCCTCGACTCCAGCGTCTTCGTCGAGGCGCCGCTCTCGAAGGACGTGTCGATCGCCGCGGCCGCGCGCCGCAGCTACATCGACCTGCTGTTGCCGCTCGTCCTGCCGAGGGATCCGCAGGGTGGGGCGATCACGATCCTGCCGACCTACTGGGACTACCAGGTGCGCCTGGACGTGGGGAAACGCGGCGCGCGGAGCGGCTCCACCTTCTCGGTGTTCGCCTTCGGCTCGGACGACCAGCTCAAGGTCGTGGCCACCGGCGGCGCGCGCAACTTCGACGTCGCGGTGCAGTTCCGAACCCTCTTCCACCGCCTCATCGGAAACTGGACGTGGCGCGAGGGCAACGTGCAGCTGAAGCTGACGCCCTACGCGGGGTACGATCTCGCGTCGGTCAACTTCGGGGTCGCGAAGCTCGACGCCGATCGATGGACCCTCGGGCTGCGCCAGGATCTGGGCGTCGATCTGTCTCAGTACGTCACGCTGCGCGCGGGCGCCGACATCTACAACCAGGTGCTCGTGGGCAAGGCCGAGCTGCCGGTGATCTCGGGCGTGCAGTACGTCTCGTTCCCGGGCGCCGAGCCGAAGCTCGAGACGCAGCGCATCGGCCGCACCGTGCAGACCTTCGACGGCGCCGTGTACCTCGAGGGCGATCTCAAGGTGAAGCCGGTCACCATCACGCCCGGCCTTCGCGCCAGCCACGCCTTCCTCAACGGCCAGACCCGCCACGCCTTCGACCCCCGGCTGTGGGTGCGCTTCGAGCCGTGGGAATGGACAGCCATCAAGGGCTCCGTTGGCCTCTACACGCAGCCGCCGGCGGCCACCGACATGGAGCCCCCTCCCTTCGGCACGCCCTCGCTCACCCACGAGCGCGCGTTCCAGGCGTCGCTGGGCGTCGCGCAGAAGATCACCGACGTGATCAACATCGACGTCACCGGCTTCTTCAACCGCCGCTTCGAGAACGTGGTGTCGCCGGGGCGCCGCATCGTGAACGAGGACGGGAGCATCACGCAGAACCGCTCGTCGAACGACGGGCTGGGTCGGGCCTACGGCGTCGAGGTGCTGCTGCGCCACGAGGTGACGAAGAACTTCTTCGGGTGGGTCGCCTACACCCTCTCGCGCAGCGAGGAGCGGCGCGCCGGCAGCACCAACGACTACGCCGTCACGAGCTTCGATCAGACCCAGATCCTCACGGCGATCGCGAGCTACCGGTTCCCCTACGGCTTCGAGCTGGGCGCGCGCTTCCGCTACGTGACGGGCCGGCCCACGTCGCCGCTCGTCCACACGGCCGATTTCCAGCGCCTCGACGCGAACCGCTACTCGAACACCTTCGGCATGTTCCGCTCGGCGCGCGTCGCCGACTTCCATCAGCTCGACGTTCGCATCGACAAGTACTTCGTCTTCGAGAAGTGGACGCTCAACGTCTACCTGGACGTGCAGAACGTCTACAACAAGGCCAACACCGAGGCGACGCTGTACGAGTACCGCGGGCGGTTCGCGGTGGACGTGCCCGGCATTCCGATTCTGCCGATCATCGGCATCAGGGGGCAGCTGTGAGGCGCGCGCTCGTCATCGTCCTCGCCGCGCTGGCTGGCGCGTGTACGCCGCCGCTGCCGAACCCGACGGGGGTGGTCGATCTGCGGGTGGTCGCGGCGTCGTTCGAAGCGCCCGAGGTGCTGATCTCCCCGTGCGATCCCCGGCTGCTCGTCAGCCTGGGCAGCGGCGGCAGCACCAACCAGATCGATCCCGCGTCGCTCGCGCGGCTGCTCGTCGTCGGCCAGCGCCCGTTGACCTACCGCGCGCTGGTCGTGGATCCGAAGGGCGAGGGGCGCGAGCTCTCGTACCGCCTCCGCGCCTGCGCGAACCAGGGCGATCGCGAGTGCGACAACACCGACGACTTCGTCGAGCTCACGTCGGGCAAGCGGCCGGCGGGGGAGTGGACCTTCACGCTCGACGGCTCCGCACCCGACAAGCCGCTGCTCGGCACCGCCCTCTTGCCAGACGGCCAGCCGCTCCTGCTCGAGGCGCTCACCCAGGACAGCTCGAGGGGCCTCGGCGGCATTCGCATTCCGGTGATGCTCGAGGTGAGGGCCTCGGACACCGACGAGCACGTCTTCGCGCAGAAGCTGATGGTGGTGCAGTGCCAGTTCTTCCCGTCGATGCGCGAGAACGTGACGCCGGTGCTGCCGGGCGTCCTCCTGCGGGGCGAGCCCTGGGCCGAAGACTTCGTGCCCGAGCTCTCGGGCGGTGACGAGGTGCTGATGGAGCCGATGGACTTCAGCGCCCTCGAGGAGGCGTACACCGTCCCAAGCCTGTCGCTGTCTCCCGTGAACCTCGTCGAGAGCTGGAAGATCGCCTGGTACACCACCCACGGGACCATGTCGGCCTTCGAGACCGGCGGTACCAGCTTCGACGGCAACACCGAGCGCCACCGCAGCCGCTGGCAGCCGGACACCACGGTGAAGGAGCCGCGCGACGTGACGTTCTTCTTCGTCGTCCGGGACGGCCGGGGTGGCCAGTCGTGGCTCACCCGGCGCGCGAAGTGGACGCCTTGATCGATCTGTGACGGACTCGCGGGCGCATGGCTGAGACGGCGTGCCCCTTCTGTGCCTTCTCTCCGATCGCCACTGGAGCGGAGGCGTGCCCACGGTGTCGTCGGAAGTTCGTCGATGACGTCGCTGACGACACCTCGGTGACGGCCACCCGCGCGGGCGGCATCACGGGCGCCGTCACCGCGAGCCCCGTGCCCGTCGCCATCGCGCTGGTGTTGGGCGCGGTGGCCTGGCTGCTGCGCGTGCTCGACGTCTTCACGGTGTTGAAGGACCCGACGTTCCTGCTCGCCGTCCCCGTGCTCCTGATCGCCGGCGCCGCGAGCGTGATGGCGGCCGCGGGCCCGGCCAAGCACCTGCCGGCCGTGCTGGGCCTCGTCTGCCTCGCGGCGACCGGCCTCTGGTGGACGAAGGTGCCGCTCCACAACGTCGCCTTCGCGGCCTTCGGCGCCCTGGTGCTGCTCGGCACCCTGTCCGAGCCGTCGTCCCTGCGACTGCGCGGGGCCTCACTGCTCGCCGGCGCCTCCGCGCTGGTGGGGCTCGTCGCCCTCGCGCTCGGCCCCGCGAGCCAGCGCCCCGATGCGGTCGGCGCCTCGTTGATGGACGAGCAGGTGGGCCTGCGCTGGGCGCTGCCGGCCGGGTGGGGCGCTGCCACGGCGCTCTCAGGTGGGCTCGAGGCGCCTCGCCCGTCGCCGCGGCGTGCAGTGCTGCTCGCGAACAACCAGGAGACGACCCAGGCGTTCCTCGTGCTCGACCGCGCCCCCGGCCCTTCGGCCTGCGACGCGCTGGTCGGCGGCCTCGGCGCCTCGGTGCTCAAGACGAGCGACGAGGCGCCGCCCCCGTTCCCCCGCGGCACCATGGTGCTCGAGATCCAGGGCAGCGCCGGTGCGGTGCGCGCGGCCTGCGCGGCGCCTGGCGGTAAGCCCCTGCTCGCCGTCGTCGTCAGCTCGACCGGCCCCGAGGCGGTGGTGGAGGCGTCCCTGCGGGTGCTGGCGAGCGGGGCTGCGGTGCTGGCCGACCCCACCGGCCCGTGACCGTGCCACCCCCGGCAGCGGCGAGCGGGGCTGCGGTGCTGGCCGACCCCACCGGCCCGTGACCGTGCCACGCCCGGCAGCGGCGAGCGGGGCTGCGGTGCTGGCCGACCCTACCGGCCCGTGACCGTGCCACGGCCGGCAGCGGCGAGGGGGGGAAGGCGCTTCAGAGCTGGCCGAGGTAGGCGGTCAGCTCGTCGAGCTCGGCCTTGCTCAGCTTCGAGAACACGTCGCCATGCGTGCTCCCACCACAGCGGGGATCGAACCTGTCGGCGATCGTCTTCGCGCAGCCGTCGTGCATGAAGGGCGCGCGCCGCGACAGCCCCACGAGGGAGGGCACCTGGTACGCCTCGCCGGTGCCGACGTCCATGGTCGCCCGGTTCGTCAGCTTCACGCCGCTGTGGCAGCTGTCGCACCCGGCCTTCTCGAACGCGACGCGGCCCTTCATCATGTCCACCGGCGCCTCGCGCGTCGGCGGCTTCGGCGCGGCGATCGCGTCGAGGAAGCTGGTGATCTGCGAGACCTCGATGGGCGACGGCATCGCCCCGCCCATGCGCGCGACGTAGGTGTCGCCCAGCAGGCTCGACATCGTGCTCAGGTTGCCGCGCCAGTGGAACGGCGCCGTCTCGGACAACCCGCCGGACAGCGGCTGGGTGCGGCGGTCCTTCCCGAAGAACGTCCACACGTGGCCGTCCTCGTTCCCCTCGGGGTGGCACGACGCGCAGGCGAGGCCGCCCGTCGAGGTGTGGAGGAGCCGGTAGCCGGGCAGCTCGGCGTCTTCGTTGCCCTCGAGCTTGAGCGTGACGCGCGCAGTCTGGGGGGCGTTGCCAGGCGGAATGAGGATGACGCTCGCGGGGCTGCGGCTGTGCACCAGCAGCGCGCCGTCGGCGACCCAGGCGACGCCCACGGGCTGCCCCAGCGGATCCGACGGCCGGCCTCCCATGTCGGGGGGCGGCGGGGTGCGCGCGACCGGTCCACAGACGCCACCCGAGACGCCACCCATCGCCGCGGTCAGGGGCAGCCGCAGCACCTCGGAGGTGCCGGCGCTCACCACGGCCACCTCAGCGCCGTTGGGTGAGACGGCGAGATCGACCGGCAGCACCGCGCCGATCTCGAGCGAGGAGAGCACCTTCGTGTCGTCCGCCACCGTGAGCACCGACCGCACCACCGCCGTGTCGCAGGGGTTGCGGTAGTACGGCACCGCCACGGGCGGCAGGCCGGTGCGGATCGCGTCGATGTCGCCGGTGACCGCGCGCTGGTGCGCCGTGATCGTGATCGAGCCCGGGCCCGCGACGGTGCGCCACGCGACGGCCGGGTCGAACGACGTCGAGAGCCCGCGCACCTGAGGGAGGGAGATCGAGGGGAACTCCAGCGGCGTCACCTGCTCCGGCTGCACGTCGAGCAACCTCGCGCTGCGGAAGGTGGAGACGCGTACGCGCCCGTTCGTCACCACCACGTCGCGCAGGTCGGTGTCGAGCCGGCGCACCGTCGAGGAGCCCGCCGTCGGCAGGGTGACGAGCTCGCCAGACGCGCAGGCGACGATCAGCGCGCTCTGGGCGGTGTTCCACGCCAGCCCGCGAGGCTCGGGGCACACGGAGTCGGAGCGGATCAGCGTCGCCCCCGACACGCCGATCGTCGCGATCTGTCCGGTCCCCCGGAGGACGATGCGCACGTTGCCTTGAGGGTCTTCGATGCCGCGGGTCGGCTGGCTGCCGGTCGGCAGGCGCACCACGCCGCGCACGCGCTGCCCCTTGACGTCGATGACGTGCACCAGATCGCGCTCCGGGTCGCTCACCAGCGCGAAGTCGCCCCCGCCGGCGGTCGTCACGGTGCCTCCCAGCAGCGGCACCTTCGCGGCCAGCGTGCGGCCGCGGGCGAAGGCTATTCCGCCACCGCCGCCGCCGCCGGGGTCCACCTCTTCCGGCGCGCAGGCGACACAAAGTACGGCCGACACGACGGCACAGCGGAGGGGGAGGGCCATGGGCGGGGGTCCAGAACGAGGAACGACGCTGAGTATTCAACTCCATTGCGTTCGGCACAAGCGCCGAGCCCGCCCGAAGGTATATGGAGGCGCCATGTCAGGCCTCTTCATCTCCGACGAGCAGATCGCCCACGCCCGCGCGCTGGCCCGAGACATCACCGACCCGATCTTCGACCTGATCGCGAAGCACACCACCGTCTCGGTCGAGCGCACCGTCTTGCGGTGGTTCGGCGTGGACGGCGTGGGGAACATGGGCGCGCCGCTCGTCAACCTGATGGTCGACAGGCTCAAGGCGGCGGGCGTGCTGAACAAGGGCGCTGCGTACTGGTACGGCCGCGCGCTGCGCATGGGCGCCTCGAGCCCGCTCGATGCCGTCGAGCGGCTCACCGCTGCCCCGCTCGAGGCCCTGCAGCCGCTCTCGCCGGACGACGAGGCGAAGCTGCGCCAGGAGGTCCGGGTCGAGGCGCGAGCCATGGCGCAGGAGCTGAAGGATCGGGTGGCGCGCCGCACGGCGCTGCGTCACGAGTTCCCCCCCGGCCAGCCTCCCCACAAGTACGTGATCGTCGCGACCGGCAACATCTTCGACGACGTCGATCAGGCGCGCGCGGCGGCGCAGGCCGGGGCCGACGTCATCGCGGTGATCCGCTCGACGGCGCAGTCGTTGCTCGACTACGTGCCCCACGGCGCCACGACCGAGGGTTACGGCGGCACCTACGCGACGCAGGAGAACTTCCGCATCATGCGCGAGGCGCTCGACGACGAGTCGCGAAAGCTCAAGCGCTACATTCAGCTCACGAACTACTCGTCGGGCCTGTGCATGTCCGAGATCGCCTTCAGCGCGGCGTGGGAGCACCTCGACATGCTCCTCAACGACGCGATGTACGGGATCCTGTTCCGCGACATCAACATGCGCCGCACCTTCATCGATCAGTACTTCTCGCGGCGCATCTGCGCGCTGGCCGGCATCATCATCAACACCGGCGAGGACAACTACATCACCACCGCCGACGCCTACGACGCCGCGCACACGGTGATCGCCAGCCAGTTCATCAACGAGACCTTCGCGAAGCGCGCCGGCCTCGAGGACTGGCAGCTCGGCCTCGGGCACTCGTACGAGATCGATCCCCACCGCCCGGACACGCTGCTCCTCGAGCTGTCGCAGGCCATGCTGGTGCGCCGCTGCTTCCCGAACGCGCCGCTCAAGTACATGCCGCCCACCAAGCACAAGGAGACCGACATCTTCTTCAGCCACGCCTACGACGTGATGGCCGACCTCGTCGCCGTGTGGACCCGCCAGGGCATTCAGCTGCTCGGCATGATGACCGAGGCCATGCACACGCCGCTGCTCGCCGATCGCTACGTGGCGCTCAAGAGCGCGTCGTACCTGCACCGCGCGGCCCGCGGCATCGACGAGGAGTTCACCGTGCGCGAAGACGGGAAGATCGCCAACCGCGCGCGCCTCGTCTTCGGCAAGGCGATCGAGCTGCTCGAGGAGTGCCGCAGGGACGGCATGGTGGCGGCCATCAGCCGGGGTCGCTTCGGCGACGTGAAGCGGGAAGAGACCGGCGGCAAGGGGCTCGACGGGGTGATCGAGAAGGCGCCCGACTACTTCAACCCGTTCCTCGACCTCATGGAGGGCCGCCCATGAACGCGCTGCTGCTGTCCCTGGTGCTCGCCCAGTCGGGCGAGTCGCTGTCGAAGCACGACTTCAAGGGCATCTCGCTCAAGGCCCCGAAGTCGTGGCCGGTGACCGGCGAGGAAGAGACGGGCAAGGAGTGGGCGAGCACCGACGATCGCGCGCAGATGGCGTTCACGGCGTACCCGGTGGACCCGGTGCGACCCGCGCGGGCGTGCGTGAAGCAGCTGATCGAGGCGGTGCAGGGCGAGGTGCCGGACGGCGGCGTCGCGCCCACGCCCTTCACCAACACCACCATCGGCGGCCAGCCGGCGGCCAGGAAGATCACCACCGACTACGTGGCCGAGAAGGAAGAGGACAAGACCGAGGCCAACAAGGTGACGACCACCACCATCGTCGGCTGCAACGGGAAGACGAAGTGGCTGCTCACCTTCGTCAACCGCACCGCGGACGGCGCGAAGGAAGGCGCGCTGCTCAAGCGGGTGATCGACTCCATCACCTACTCGAAGTGACGCCATGACGACCCACCACACGAAGGAGAAGCAGCTCATCCGCGCCTACGGCGACCGCCGGGACGACGGGATCATCCAGCTCTCGTTCACGCTGCCGGTCACCGCCTCGGAGAAGGCGAAGGAGGCGGCGAAGCTGTACTGCCAGAAGCTCGGCCTCACCGACGTGAAGGTGGCCGCCGTCGAGCGCGCCGCCGAGCACTACACGTTCTTCGTCGTCTACGGCCGCTCTGGCGTGGTGCTCGACTACGCCGAGATCGACACCCCCGAGATCATCATCAAGAAGAAGAGCTTCGACGAGCTCAACGCCTTCATCGAGGAGGAGATCTCGCGACGGGTCGTCGTCTTCGGCGCCTGCACCGGCACCGACACGCACACCGTCGGCATCGACGCGATCCTCAACATGAAGGGCTTCTCGGGCGACTACGGGCTCGAGCGCTACCCGTGGTTCGAGGCGTACAACCTGGGCAGCCAGGTGCCGAACGCTGAGCTGATCCGCCGCGCGAAGGAGAAGAACGCCGACGCGATCCTCGTCTCGCAGGTCGTCACCCAGCGCGACGTGCACAAGGACAACTCGCGCGCCTTCATCGACGAGGCGAAGCGGCAGGGCGTGTACGGGAAGGTGACGCTGCTGCTCGGCGGGCCGCGCGTCGATCACAAGCTCGCGCTCGAGCTGGGCTTCGACGCCGGCTTCGGCCCCGGCACGAAGCCGTCCGACGTGGCGAACTTCGTCGTCCACCAGGTGCTGCAGCGACTGGGCAAGGAGCAGAAGGGCGCCCACTACGAAGGAGAGCCGACATGACCACCCCGTCCGTCACCATCCGCCTGCGCATGTCGAGCCACGACGCGCACTACGGCGGCAACCTCGTCGACGGCGCCCGCATGCTGGGGCTGTTCGGCGACGTAGCCACCGAGCTGCTCATCCGCCTCGACGGCGACGAGGGCCTGTTCCGCGCCTACGACTCGGTGGAGTTCCTCGCGCCCGTCTACGCCGGCGACTACATCGAGGCACACGGCGAGATCAGCCAGGTGGGCAACACCAGCCGGAAGATGAGGTTCGAGGCGCGCAAGGTGATCCGCGCGGCGCCCGAGATCAACGACTCGGCCGCGGTGGTGCTCGAGCCGCCGGTCGTCGTCTGCCGCGCCACCGGCACCTGCGTCACCCCGAAGGACAAGCAGCGCGGAGGAGGCAAGCCATGAGCCCGATGGTGATCACCGCCGCGATGGTCGGCGCCGAGACGACGCGCGAGCAGACGCCGTACCTGCCGATCTCGGCCGACGAGATCGCCGAAGACGCCGCGAAGTGCCGCGAGGCCGGCGCCGCCATGGTGCACCTGCACGTGCGCACGCCCGACGGCAAGCCGAGCCAGGACAAGGAGCTGTTCCGCGCCGCCATTCGAGCCATTCGCAAGAAGTGCGACGTGCTGATCCAGGTCTCCACCGGCGGCGCCGTGGGCATGGGCGTCGACGAGCGCTGCGGCGGTCTCGCCCTCGAGGGCGCCGATCGCCCCGACATGGCGACGCTCACCACCGGCACCGTCAACTTCGGCCCCGACGTCTTCTCGAACCCGCGGCCGCTGGTGCGCGAGATCGCCACCCGGATCAAGCAGCGGGGCCTCAAGCCTGAGATCGAGTGCTTCGACGTCGGCATGATCGACGAGGCCCGCGCACTGGCGAAGGAGGGCTTCATCGAGCTGCCCGCGCACTTCGACTTCGTGCTGGGCGTGGGCGGGGCGCTGGCCGCTGACGTGCGCGCGCTCGACTTCATGCGCAGCTACCTGCCCGAGGGCTCCACGTGGACCTGCGCGGCCATGGGCCGGCACCAGCTGCCCTTCGTCGAGCTGGCGGCTGAGCGGGGCGGCAACGCGCGCGTCGGGCTGGAGGACAACATCTACGTCTCGAAGGGCGTGCTGGCGAAGGGCAACTTCGAGCTGGTGGCCGAGGCCGCGAGGCGCGCGAAGGCGAAGGGCCGCACGCTCGCCACGCCGCAGGAGGCCAGGGCGCTGCTTCGCCTCTCCTGAGCCGCGCCGCGACTCAACGGCGGCGGCCGGCGTGTCTCAAAGTCCCCGACGACCCGACCGGAACCCGCAGTCAGGACCGCGGCTGCGCTCGACCGTCACGCGGACACTCTCCCCGAGTCGTTACGGCGGACATTCTCGCCGAGCACCAACAGCGGCTGTGCTCGATCTTGAGTCGCAGGCCCGAGCGGGCGATCGTGCGGCGGTGCGCCGATGGTCGCCAACCGGCCTGTGCCTGCTCGCCCTCGGGTGCGGCGTCACCGATCCCCAGACGCTGCGCCCCGTCGCCACGGTGGAGGGGGCGCTCGAGACACCCGCCGGGCTCACCGGTGATGCGTGGCTCTTCCTCTACCGCCCAGGCGAAGGTCCGCCGGGTGAGCCCGCGGTGCCCGTCTTCCTCACCGCGGTGAGCGCCGAGCGGCTCGCCCGCACGGGCCGGTACGTCTTCGGCGAGGTGCAGGCCAACCCGTGGCGCCTGTGGGGCTTCTTCGACGTCGACCAGGACTTCCGCGGCGACGTCGACGTGCTGGCCCAACCCACCGCCGGCGATCGGGCTGGCGACGGCGTCGACTTCAACCTGCAGCCCGGCCGCCCCGTCGTCATCGACTACTCGCTCACGAAGTTGGTCCCGGTGGAGCCGCCCGCCTTCCGCGTCGAGAACGCCACCAGTGACACCTTCGCGCTCGACACCGCCAGTGGCCTCATGCTCACCAGCCTGACGCTCGTCGCCGACCCGCTCGGGCGCTTCGACCCACAGAAGACGGGCTTTTCCATCGGCCTCGTCGATGAAGACGGTGACGGCCGGCCCGACGATCGCGACGGCGACCGGGTGCCCGATCTCACCTTCACCGCCCTCCTGCGGTGGCTCCCCAGGCCCGGCCAGCACCCCGACGGCACCGACGTGGTGGTGCCGCTGGTGCTCAACTCCGCTCCTTTCCTGGGCCGTCTGGGCAGTGACGTGAGCACGAGGCTGCTCGTCGATCGGCTCTCCCTCACGGTCGTGCCTCAGGCCCAGGAGGTGCTGCGGCGGGGGGGCCGGCGGGAGCTGCGCACCTTCGGGCCCCCGCCCATCGGTGAGTATGAGCTGGTGGTGCTGGGCGCGTCAGGCCAGTTCTGGCGGCTGCCCAACCAGCTGGGTTCGACGCTCGCCTCGCAGGCGCTGCGCTTCCGCTTCGAACGGGCGTCACCCTGAACTACACTCCGCGGGTCGTCCCTTCCCCCGAATGAACGCCTCGCCCGAATCGGACTCGGTGATCGCAAACCCCTTGCGGGCGAGCGGCCTCATCGACGCCGAAGGGCTCGAGCGGGCCAGGGCCTACACGAAGGAGCACGGCGGGCTGCTGTCCGACGCGCTGCTGCGGCTCAACCTGGTGAAGGAGGGCGACTTCCTCCGCATCTTCGCCGAGCTCTACAGCACCCGCTTCGTCAAGTCGGACAAGCTCAAGACGCTCAAGCTCGACGAGGTGCTGCTCGAGCGCGTCGGCGTGCGCTCGGCCGAGCGACTGCGCATGTGCCCGATTCGCTGGGACGAGGCCGCGGGCGAGCTGCACGTGGTGGCGGCGGTGCCGCTGGCGTCGAACCTCGAGCCCGAGCTGCGCCAGAGCGTGGGCGCGCGTGTCGTCACCGTCTACGTCGCGACGGCGGCGGGGGTCGCTGCGCTCATCCGACGCTCGTACTACCGCGACGAGAGCGCCTTCTCGCAGATGACGCCGAACGGCGCCGGACCGAGCCTGCCGGCCAGGGCGAGCGAAACGCTGGACGAGGAGGGCACCCGCGACAAGACGCAGTCGTCTGCGCGGCCCTCGGCTGGCCACGAGACCACCGGCCAGCACGACGAGCCGAGCGTGGTGACCGACTTCGCGTCGGATCCGGCGACGCTCTCGAGCCCATCGTCCGCCTTCAGCACCGAGGGCAAGACGGTGATGGTGAACGTGAGCGCGCTCGCCGACACCGCGACCATCACGACCCTGCGCCGCGAGAACGCGCGCTACCGCATCGCCCAGGAGTTCCATCGCCGCGTCACGCTCGAGCGAAACCTCGAGGCGATGGTCGATCGCATCCTCTCGGTGCTCTTCGAGCTGTTGCCGGCCGAGGGCGCGGCGATCTGGCTCACCACCGGGCAGTTCGCCTCGAAGTCGAAGGACGGCACGAAGCAGGTCTCGGTGCCGAGGGCGGTCTACGAGCAGGCGATCAACTCCGAGAAGGGGCTGTTGACGCACAACGCCCTGGTGGACGAGCGCTTCGATCGCAGCGCCTCGGTGATGGTGCGCGGCGTTCAGAGCTGCATGGCCGTGCCCCTGCGGACGCGCAACGGCGCCGTGGGCGTGCTGTACGTCGAGTCGATCTCGATGTCGGCGGCCTTCACCGATGACGATCTGCCCCTGCTCGACTCGGTCGGCTCGCAGGCGGCGATCCTGCTCGACAACGCGGCGCTGCTCGCCAAGGTGCGGCAGGAGGTCGAGCGGCGCGCGCAGCTGTCCCGCTTCCTCTCGTCCGCGGCCGTCGATGAGGTGATGTCGGGCCGGCTCAACCTGAAGATGGAGGGCGCCGCCGCCGAGGTCTCGGTCCTGTTCGCCGATCTGCGCGGCTTCACCACCATCTCGGCCTCGATGAAGCCGGAAGAGGTCGTGCGCTTCCTCAACCAGTTCTTTCAGGAGGCGGTGGACGCGATCGAGCGCCATGGCGGCACCGTCGACAAGTTCATCGGCGACTGCGTGATGGCGCTGTGGGGCGCCCCGGTGCCGAAGGAGGGCGACGCCCGCAACGCCTGCCGGGCTGCTCTCGAGCTGATCGAGCGGGCCTCCCGGATCCGCGTGGCCGGCCAGGCGCTCGAGGTCGGCGTGGGCGTGCACACCGGCCCGGCCGTCGTGGGCGCGCTCGGCTCGAAGCAGCGCATGGACTACACGGCCATCGGCGCGACGGTGAACCTCTCGGCGCGCCTCTGCGGCATCGCGAGGGAGAACGAGGTGCTCGTCACCTCCGACACGCTGATGCGCGCGGGGCCTGGCGTCATCACCGAGGCCGGCGAGGCCGTCATCCTCAAGGGGCTCGACACGCCCATCGTCCCCTACAGCCTGCGGAGCGTCGCGCAGCCGCTCCAGCTCAGCCAGGTGTCGAAGCCGCACTCGCCGACCCAGCCGGGAGTGCCGGGCCCCTTCCATCGCTCCCGCGGGAAGTGACCCTGACGGGGGTCAACCGCTCAGCTCACGAACGTTTTGACATGATCTGGCGATGGGACGAGTCTGCGGCCCGTTCACGTCGCCAAGGAGCTCTCATGCGGAACCTGCTGCTCGCGTCCCTCGTCGCCCTCTCGACCACCGGCTGCAACGGCGTCGAGCCTGAGCTGTATGCCCTCGTGCTGCCGTTCTTCACGCTGCCGGACAACTGCTACCTGAACAACGCGCAGCCCAGCAACGTGACCGTGCAGGACTCGCCGTCGCTCCTCAACGTGCAGGTGTGGGACGGCCCTGAGCAGACCGCGATCCTCGAGATCGAGAGCGGCCTGCGCACCATCGACATGGGCGACGCGCCCAACATCACCCTCACCGGCCTGCTGACGGGAAAGCGGGGCACCGGTGGGTGGACGTTCACGCACCAGGGCTCCGACAAGTCCACCCAGGTGGGCCGGACGATCACCGACGACACGAAGGTCGAGTTCACCTTCGAGCGCGGGCAGTCGTTCAAGGGCACCGCGGCGCTGTCATCGACGCGCTCCTGCGCTGGCTCGACGTGCATGGGCACTCAGCCCTCGTGCAACGTCTCGGGCATCAACATCACCGGCACGCGCTTCGCCGTGAAGTACGAGCGCGGGCCCTGACGAAGAAACCCTCCCGCGTGGGACCGGTGCGGGTCGAGACGCCAGGAGCGCACGCCGCCGGACGAAGCTGGAGTCGAGCCAGAAGCCCGTCACGACGCCCGGAGCGGAGGATCGCTTCGGGCGTTCGCATGTCAGAGGGGTGGGGTAAGGAGGCGGTCCGCGCATGGACTCAGCCCCCACGGCCACCGAGAAGGGCCCCGAGATCGTCGACGTCGCCCAGCTGACGCCGATGATGAAGCAGTACCTCGAGGTGAAGGCCCAGCACCCGGGCGCGCTGCTCTTCTTCCGGCTGGGCGACTTCTACGAGCTCTTCTTCGAAGACGCGGTGAAGGCTGCCGAGCTCTTGCAGATCACGCTCACCTCGCGAGCGAAGGGGCTCGAGCGGGTGCCGATGGCGGGCGTGCCGTACCACGCGGCGCGCCGGTACGTCGCGCGGCTGATCGAGGCCGGGCAGAAGGTGGCGATCTGCGAGCAGCTCGAGCCGCCGGGCAAGGGCATCGTCAAGCGCGAGGTGGTGCGGGTGGTGACGCCCGGCATGGTCCTCGACGACGACGTGCTCGAGGCGCGCGAGAACAACTTTCTCGCGGCGCTGACGCGGGCCGAGCCGGACGAGCCGTGGGGCGCGGCGCTGCTCGACGCCAGCACCGGCGAGTTCTTCGCGCTCCAGCCGGGGCCCCTCGAGGCGCTGCTCGACGAGCTCTCCCGCGCTGCGCCGAAGGAGCTGCTGGTGCCCGAGGGCTTCGGAGACGCGCCGCTCGAGGCGGTGCTGGGCGCCTTCAGCCGCCGCCCCACCGTCGCCTCGCTGCCCGCTGACGCCTTCGACGAGCGCCGCGGGAAGAGCCAGCTCACCAGCCACTTCCAGGTGAAGTCCCTCGAGGGCTTCGGGCTGGCCGCCGGGTCCCCCTCCATCGGCGCGGCGGCCGCCGCCCTGCGGTACCTCAAGGAGACGCAGAAGAGCCAGGCAGGCCACGTCGATCGCATCACCGTGTCGACCCGCGGCGGGGCGCTGATCATCGACGAGGCGTCACGGGCGAACCTCGAGCTGCTGCGCACCCTGAAGGACAACGCCCGGTCAGGGTCGCTGGTGGGGGTGCTCGACCGATCGGTGACGCCGCTGGGCGCCCGGCGCATCGCCCGGTGGCTGCAGGCGCCGCTCGCCGACGTCGAGGCGATCCGCGCTCGGCTCGACGCCGTTCAGGCCCTCGTCGAGGGCGCCAGCCTGCGGGAGACGCTCGTCGAGGCCCTGAAGCAGGTCGCTGATGTCGAGCGCCTGTGCGGGCGGCTGTCGCTCTCGTCGGGCGGCCCGCGCGATCTCAAGGCGCTGGCCCGATCGCTCGAGGTCCTGCCCGGCGTCGCGAAGGTGGTCGCGACCGGCCGCACGGCGCTGCTCACCGCGCTGGCGAGCCCGCTCCACAACGCCGACGTGCAGGCGCTCTCGGCGGTGCTCTCGAAGGCGCTCGTCGACGAGCCGCCGGCGGTGGTGGGCGAGGGTGGCTTCATCGCGAAGGGCTACCACGCGCAGCTCGACGAGTTCGCGCAGCTCGCCTCGAGCGGGAAGGACTACCTCGCGAAGCTCGAGACGCGCGAGCGCGAGGCCACCGGCATCGGGTCCCTGAAGGTCCGCTACAACCGGGTCTTCGGCTACTACCTCGAGGTCACGAAGGCGAACCTGCACCTCGTGCCGAAGGGGTGGATCCGGAAGCAGACGACCGTCGGGGGCGAGCGCTACGTCACCGAGGAGCTCAAGACGTACGAAGAGAAGGTGCTCACCGCCGACGAGAAGCGGGTCGCCATCGAGCTCGAGCTGTTCGAAGACCTCCGCAAGAAGGTGGTGGCGTGCGCCGGGGCCCTGCGCGCCGCCGCCGAGGCCGTCTCGACGCTCGACGCGCTGGTGGCCTTCGCGAGGGTGGCCGTCGAGAACGGCTACGTGCGGCCCGAGGTCGACGAGTCGACCGTCCTCGAGCTCGTCGGTGGCCGGCACCCGGTCGTCGAGCAGGCGCTGAAGGAAGACTCCTTCGTGCCCAACGACGTGCTCGTGGATCGGCAGGACCGGCAGGTGTTGATCATCACCGGCCCGAACATGGCGGGGAAGAGCACCGTCATGCGGCAGGTGGCGCTGGCGGTCGTGATGGCGCAGGCGGGCAGCTTCGTCGCGGCGCGGCGCGCGCGCCTCGGGCTGTGCGATCGGGTCTTCACCCGCGTGGGCGCGTCGGACAACCTGGCGAAGGGGCAGTCCACCTTCATGGTGGAGATGACCGAGACCGCCAACATCCTGCACCACGCGACGCGGCGCAGCCTGGTGGTGCTCGACGAGATCGGGCGCGGCACCAGCACCTTCGACGGCCTGTCGATCGCCTGGGCGGTGGCCGAGCACCTGCACGACCGCGTCGGCGCGCGCACGCTGTTCGCGACGCACTACCATGAGCTCACCGATCTCGGGCGCGAGAAGGCCCGGGTGAAGAACTGCTCCATCGCGGTGCGGGAGGAGCAGGGCAGGGTGATCTTCCTGCGCAAGCTGGTCGAGGGCGCCGCGAGCCGCTCGTACGGCATCGAGGTCGCGCGGCTGGCGGGCTTGCCGCCCGAGGTGCTGGCGCGCGCGCGGGAGCTGCTCGCCAACCTCGAGGCCGGCGAGTTCGACGAGACCGGTCGGCCGAGGCTGGCGAGGCGCGCGACCGCCGGCAGGGACAAGGAGCCGAAGGCCTCCGCTGTCGATCAGTCCCAGATGGGGCTGTTTGGAGGCGCGCAGAAGGCCCCGACGAAGCCCGGCGCCGAGGCCGTGCTGGCGGCGCTCGAGGCCTTCAGCGTCGACACGACGACGCCGCTCGAGGCCCTGACGGCGATCGCCCGGTGGAAGCAGACGCTCAAGGGGCCATGAGCAGAGGCCGCCGACGAGCGCGCTGAAGGTGCCGCCGCGAGAGACGTGCACGAGCTTCGTGGCGGACGGCCTCGGGCGTCCTGCGGCCCTGCTCTGCTGGGACAGGGCGGCTCGTGCTGGAGGCGGGCCCGGTCCTCGTCCAGACTCTGCGCCGTGCAGCTCGCGATTCCCCACGCTCCGCGTCCGGCGTCCTTGTCGCAGGTGCCCGGCGCGGTTCGTCGGGTGGCGCTGGTGGCCCTCGCCTGTGCCGCGAGCGTGCTGCTCGTCGCGATGCTGGCGCGGGTCGCCGAGCGGTGGGTGACCGAGGAGGCCCGCTTCCTGGACGGCGCCGGCCCGGTGACGGGCACGGTGGTGCGGGTGGATCGACCGAAGAGCGAGCGCTCGGCCTGGCCGGTGGCCGTCATCTACGCCCTCGGCGCCAGCCAGCAGTCCGCCACCATCGAGGTGGACGTCGCGGTCGCCGAGCGGCTGGGGAAGGGCGGGCCGATCGAGCTGCTGGTCCGGCCAGAGTCCCCCTCACAGCCGCGCGAGCGGAACACCGTCGAGGGTCGCGCCAGCCGCAGCTCCCTGATGCTCCCCCTGCTCGGCGTCGTGGTGGTGGCCGCGGTGCTGGTGCTGGTGCGCGAGCTGCGGCGCGCGATGCGGCGCGAGGTAGAGCCCCTGCGCACGGGGTTGCTCGTGTGGCTCACTCCCGATGCCCCCCTGCCCGAGGCGCGCGGGCCCTTCGCGTTTCCAGCCCACTACTTCCGTGAGGACGTGAAGCACGCCGTCGTCGCGCGCGCTGATGGGCGACGCAGGCCCGTGAAGAACGGCGAGAAGCTGCTCGCCGCGGTCGCGCCGCGAGAACCGACGTGGGTGCGGGTGGTGGACGAAGAGGTCGCGCAGCGCCTCGGGTGGTACCGCTGAGGACGGCCCTGCGGCATTGCGTCGCAGGGACGGGCGGGCGGGCGTGCTCTACGACGAGGCATGCACTTCCGATTCACGATGGTCCTCTGGTTCCTCCTGGCGTGCGGTGCTCCCTCGACGGTGCCGGACGCCGGTCTCGACGGCGGCGCGGCAGGCGGCGCAGTGGCGGGAGGTTCGGCTTCGGCCGGGGGCGCCGCCGCGGCAGGTGGGGTGGCTGGCGGCGGAACCTCGGGCGGCTCGGGTGGTGGAACCTCAGGCGGGGGAGCCGGCGGCGGATCGACCTGTGTCGCCTCCGGTGGTGCCTGCTCATCCAACCCGCAGTGCTGCTCCGGCCATTGCCACGGCACCTGTCACTGAACGTGGCCGGTGGTCGCTGGTCGGAGTGTGCCGCCCACGGGTGCCATCGCGAACCCTGCAGTGGATTGCGTCGCTTCGCCTGGAGGCAGGCTCGTCGGCGTCGGTCAGGCTCCATTGTCGCTGGTCGAAGTGGCGCCTTCCTTCGCGAGTCCTGCGGTGGATTGGCGTCGCCAACGAGCTGCAGGACTCGTGAGCCTCGCGCTCGAGGAGGTGGCTGAGCGCGCGTGGCTGACGATGGTCCCGCTGCTGGCCTTCCTCATCGGAGGCTTGCGGTTCGGCATCGGCTGGAGCCTCATGCGCGGCACGCCGCGTGACGGGGCCCCTGTGCGGCGCACTTCCTCGCGTCAACGACCGGCTCGGCGATCTGGTTCAGGCTCCGCGGAGCCGACACGAGCATCAGCGCTCGTTGAACCGGCCGCGCGCTCCTCGGCAGGCGATCGTTCGTGTCGCCCATCAGTCGCGACAGCAGAGGACGCCGCCCTTGTCCGCGTTCCCGACCGCCCGGCCGTCGTACATGCAGCTGTTGTTCGGGCAGCCCACCTTCGTGACGACGGTGCCCTCGGCGAGGTGGCTCATCATGTTGCCGAGGCACTGCCAGGGCCCGAGGTTCGGCTCGGCTTCGTTGAAGCCGCACGTGCCCTGCTGGGTGCTGGCGAGCGCGCGCGTGAGGACGCCACAGTTCTTCGCTCCCGACAGCTGCATGCCGAGGTTGCCGCAGCCGAACACGTCGTTGTGATTCGTGGAGGTGTCGCAGGTCGTGTTGTTGGTGCTGTTCTGCACGACCGCGAAGAAGAGGGAGTTGTTCGCGGCCCCGGCAGGGACCGCGTCGGTGCAGCTGCCGTTGGCCTTCGCGGCCACCTCGTCCTTCCCGCGGCAGAGGTGCCAGCCCGGGGCGCAGAGATCAGCCGCCGAGCACCCGTTCCCCTCGCGGTTCATCCCCGTGTTGCCCGAGCGGCGCGCGCACGTCGGAACCGTCGCCAGGGTGATGCCGGGGGTGGCCCAGCCGCCGGAGCAGCCGGCGATCTCTGCGAAGGTCGCGATCGACACGAAGCCCTCCCGCGTGCCGTCGGAGCAGCCCGAGGGATCAGGCGCGCCCGCGTCGAAGGGCGGCACGCCGGCATCGACGACGACGCACTGACCGTCCGTGCACACGCGGTTCGAGCCGCAGGGCGTGCCGTTGGCGACCCGGTCGATCACCGGCCTGCCAGCAAGGCAGTTCATCATCGCCTCGCACACGCCCTTGCGCGCGAGCACCGACTCGGCGCCCATCGGGCACAGGGGGCCGTTCGGCGCCGCGCAGGCCATCGGGCCCGCGCATCGGTTCACCACGTTGCCGTGACGCGTCGCCACGCAGGTGGCCTCGCCGGCAGGGCCCAGGTCTCCGCGGACTTCGATGGTGTCGAGGCCCTCGCAGCCGATCGGCCCGCAGCGTGCGTCGTCAACCGGCACGATCAACCCGCCGTCCCTGCAGGTGACGCAGACGGCGAGATCGAGGGCCTCGTCGATCTCGCCATCGCCGTCGTTGTCCACCCCGTCGCACTCCTCGGCCGGCCGCACCGCCGGCGTGCGCGAGAGGTCGACGGTCAGCTCGGTGATGCCGCCGGTGCTCACCATCACGTTCGGGATCGAGACGGTCTGCAGCGTCGCGCCGTTCGTGTCCACCGAGCTCACCTTCGCGACGTAGGTGGCTGGCATCAGCGCATCGACCAGCACCGCGAGGGGGAGGGTGGCGATGACCGCCGACTTCTCGCTCGTCGCGACGGGCCCCGCGAGCTCGACCTTCAGCGTCACCGCCTCGGCCTCGACCCCCACGAGCGTGACGCGAACACCGCCCCCGTTGGCCCGGACCACCCGGCCCTGCCCGCAGTCGCAGGCTCCCAGGGTGAGGGACATCGCCAGCAGCACCTGAACGGACGGACGGACCATGACGCGCGCGAGAGCAAAGCACATGCCCGGCTCCCTGACTCGAGGGCCCCGGATTGACTGGGCAGCGCCCTCCCTCCGAGCGCCCGGGGACGACTTGCCTCCCCGCTGGGGCAGCGACGCCTCCATTCCTCGTGCGTACCGGACGCAGGAACTGGCCTGATGCCGCCACTTTCGTGAGGGAGTGCCCTGCGTTATTGGCCCGCGCGCATGGACTCGCGCCTTCGTCCCGTCGGTCTGTGGCTGCTCGCCGTCGCCGCGGCCGTCGTGGTTCAAGTGCTGCTCGGCGGCATCACCCGCTTGACCGACTCGGGCCTGTCGATCACCGAGTGGAAGCCGATTCTCGGCGTCGTGCCGCCGACAGACGACGAGGCCTGGAGCGTCGCCTTCTCGAAGTACCAGCAGATCCCCCAGTTCCAGCGGCTCAAGTCCCACCTGACCCTCGACGAGTTCAAGGTCATCTACTTCTGGGAGTGGTTCCACCGCCTCTGGGGCCGGCTGTTGGGCTTCCTCTTCGTGATCCCGCTGGTCGTGTTCTGGCGGCAGGGGCGCCTCGAAGGCCTCAAGGGGCGGCTGCTCGGCCTCCTCGCGCTGGGCGGCGCACAGGGGGTGATGGGCTGGGTGATGGTGGCAAGCGGGCTGCAGGACCTGGTCTACGTCAGCCACCTGCGCCTCGCGGTGCACTTCATGCTCGCGGCGCTGTTGCTGGCGCTCCTGGTGTGGATGGGGCTGTCTGCGCTGGGCCGCCCTCGGGTCGCCGAGGCGGGCCTGGTGAGGCCCACCGGCTGGTTGATCGCCGTGCTGTCCGTGCAGCTGACGTGGGGCGCCTTCATGGCCGGCCTCAAGGCTGCGCTGGTGGCGCCGACCTGGCCAACGATCAACGGCCAGTGGATCCCCGGGGGCCTCTTCGGCGGCGGCGGCTGGTGGTGGAACGACCCCCTCGCCGTGCACTTCGTCCATCGCGGGCTCGCGTACGGGCTGGTGGTCGCGCTGGGCTGGTGGTGGTGGCGCGCCCGGGTGCTCGGCGGCGTGCGGCACGGAGTCCTCGCGCTGGTGATCGGACAGACCGTGCTCGGCGTGCTGACGACGGTGCAGTCCGTCCACGAGGGGCAGCTGCTGTGGTTCGGGGTGGCGCATCAGCTCGTGGGGCTCTCGCTCCTGGTCGCGTTGGTGGCCGCGCTCCACGCGGCGTGGGGAGCGAAGGCGCCGGCGGTCGTCGCGGCGCCGGCGCTGCAGCTGCGCCCGTCGGCGTGAGCGCGACCGCCCCGGCGGCCTCGAGCGCGACTGGTCCAGCTCGCCGCGCACGTCTGGACCGTGCAGTCTCCGCATCGCCGCGGTGAGTCGTGCGCAGGGAAAGCCGGGCTCGCGCCGGCAGAGCGCAGGGTGGGTGGCGCGGCGCTCTCGTCGTCGGCGCTACGGCCCTCGCCGTCGAACTCCATCGCCGGGCGAGCGGTGCGCGGGCTGCTCGTCCAGTCACACCACGCCTTCGGGCCTGGTGAAGCCTGCGCCCCTCGGCCGCGACCCTCCGTCGCTCCCAGCCCCGACCCTTCAGTGCACATGCATCGCGCGGTGCCAGCGCTCGGGGATCTCGTCCGCTGACTTCACGGGCACGCCAGGCGGCTGCCGACCGATCGGCATCACGCCGCTCTTCGGCCGTGCTGGGTTGAAGGGCGGCTTGTCGAAGCCGTTCCCATCCGCGTCGATGAAGATCGGGTTCGTGAGGGCGAAGGGCGCGGTCGGCGTCACGTCACCCATCAGGCCAGGCGGGTTGTAGGCGAGCGGCGAGAGGCTCCTCGTGCCGTACACCATCGCGACGACCCAGGTGTCGTACGCAGGCCGAGGGAGCCGGAAGATCACCCGCTTGCGGTAGCGGCGCCAGGTGGTGCCGCCCTCGGTCGCGGCGGTCTCGAGATCAGCGGGCGCCAGGCTGATCGCCTGGCTCAGGTTCGGCGCGGGCCAGTTCGTCTGTGAGCGGCCGTCACACCCCACCCGGGTGGTCGAGGCGCGCGGGCTCTGGGGATCGAGCGGGCACGCGGCGTCGTCGCCCGGCCGATGCGAGAAGAGCTCGGCGCGGGTGACGTCGAGGTACTCCGGCACCTGGACGTCGAGCTCGATCACCAGGTCGCCCGGCCCGCTCGGCACCACCCCTCCGAGTCCGACCGGCATCGTCGTCATCGCCCCCATGCCGTCGACCCGCCAGGCGCGCGCGGTGACGAACGGCCCGTTGCCGACGGTGGCCTGGAGCGCGTTGAGCCGATCGGACAACACCGTCGCGGAGAAGGCCTGCGGCGTGTCGGCGTCAACCTTGACCCAGGTCCGCCACCCGGTGCCGATGCGACCCGAGTGCGTGTCGGAGACGCCCGTGCCCGCCACCCTGAGCCCCCTGGAGATCATCACGAACCAGTCGTTGAACTTCGAGTGCGCGATGTCCCCCGTCGCGTCGTACGAGTCCTCGGCGTTGTTGAGCAGCTCGAAGGCGTTGAAGTCGGCCGAGAGCAGCCTGGTGTCGGTCGGCGTCGCGTCGGCCTGCACCGCCATGCGCAGCACCGTCGGCTCCACCCGGGTCGCGAAGGTGTCGGTGTCGACCTTCAGGGCCGTGAAGCCGCCCAGCGAGCCCCGCGCGTGGTTCACCTGAATGGTGCGGGCGCCCTTGCGGCGGGCCTCGGCGAACATCTCCTTCGCGCTCAGCGTGGGGCCCGTCGCGCCGGCCCAGTCGATCGCGCCGCCGGTGATCGGATCGTTCGGGTCGGGCGTGATCGGGAAGACGTTGTAGTGGCCGTACTCCATCGGGCTCACCTCTTCGCCGGTGATCGAGGCGAGGAAGGGCGTGAGCGCGAGCTGCTGAATGACGGGCGCGAAGTCGGTGACGACGTCGTGATCGGTGCTGACGATGACGTCCAGCCCGTCGCCGGCGAACGAGAGCACCCGCGTGGGGTTGTCGATGATGCTGTCGGGGCTGTTCACCGCGTGCACGTGGAAGTCGGCGCTCATCCAGTTGGTCGAGTCGATCACCCGCGCCAGCACCGCGTTCACCGTGGCGGGCCCGGCGCGCAGATCGACGGCCGCCCCCGGCGTGGTGGGGAACCCGTTCGGGAAGATCGAGTACTCGGGGCCGCGCGAGACCAGCACCAGGTACTGATCGGGTGGCAGCTCGAGCGAGATCGTTCCGCTCGCCGGCACGTAGGTGATCTCCCGCACGCCGTCGGGCATCGGGTCCTTCGGCACGTCGGTGTAGAGGATGAGGGCGCGGTGCGGCGCAGGGCAGGGGCCGTTGGGGCACAGCACCGTCACCTTCGCGGGCAGGGGGCCGCCGTTCGCCTCGCGCACCGTCACCGTCAGCCGCTGGGGCGAGATGAGGTCGAGGTTCACCATCGTGGGCACGTCGGCGTTGATGGTCGCGCGGACCCTCAGCGTCGGCACGCGCCCGGGCGCCCAGGCCGAGACGTCATAGCCGCCGACCGGCACCAGGCCCGAGTAGCGCCCGTCGGCCTGCGTGAAGAGCACGTGGCGCGTGGTGCCCGAGTTGAGCACGACCCGCGCGTTGGCCAGGGGCTGCCCCGACGAACGCACCAGCCCGCCGATGGTCCCGATGCGCGCCGACGACGACGTGCGGCTCTGCTCGATCAGCGTGCCGATCTCGCCCAGATCGCGGCCCACCCAGAAGTCACGCACGTGCGCCGCGTAGCCTCCTGGGAGGAGCCGCACTTCACCGGCGCGGGGATCTCTCGACGGGCTCACCCACGCGAACAGGCCGTTGAGGCCGTCGGCGCCGACGATCGAGCCGGTGATGCCGGCCACCGTCAGCACGGCGTTCTGGCCCTCGGGCTGCGACGGGACGCCCGGCCGCCAGGGCGCATACCCGTACGCCACCCCGTCGCCCTGGTAGCCGTACCAGCTCATGCGATCGAGGCCGAAGCAGAGCCCGCCGTAGCCGAAGCCCTCGGTGCACGCCCGCGGGTTGAAGAACTCGAGGACCGAGCCGGGATCAGTCAGGTCGCCCACCGCCAGCTCGAGGGTCTGCGTCGTGCTCGTGTTGCAGAAGTTCGAGATGAAGCGCAGGCGCTGCTCGCCCGGGTTCAGGACGAAGTAGCTGGTGATGCGCACCGGCACCGCGACGTACGGGTCGGCGAGGGGCGCCCGACCGAGGGAGGCCACCAGCTGGCTGCGGATCGACAGGTAGTCGTTCGCCTCGTCGAGGCCGGTCACCGCCAGGATCGCGGCCTTCCCGTCGGCGCCGTCACGCAGGATCTCGAAGCGCTCGGGCTTCATGGTCCGCCCGAAGTTGTAGAGCAGGCCCGTCTCGCCGAAGTGATCCCGCCCGGGCCCCGCTCGCACGAGATCCGCGTCGAGGATCGTGCCGCCGAACGGCTGCGGCCCGAAGACGCGCCCGTCGCCCTGCACGATCACGCGGATCTTCTCGTTCTCGAAGAGGAAGTCGCCGACGCGGCCGTGCGCGTTGGGGCCGCCGATCAGCTCCGAGGCCTGGGTGATCCGCTTGAGCCGCACGGCGCCGCTGTTGCCGCTCGTGAAGCCGTCGAGATCATCGACGTCGCAGCGCCCCGTGGGAGGCCGCCCTCCACCTGCGCCGCCGCCACCTGCCGAGCCACCGCCCGCGCCTCCGTCCAGGGTTGGATCCGCAGGACAGCCGAAGAGCAGCGCGCAGAGGGCGACGGCGAGGCGGAGGACCACCGCCGGAGCATGCCGCCAAACCTCACGGCACAGAAGAGGGGAGCCGCTTCGAGATCACCTTGAGGGCGGCGATCCACAGCCCGGCCTCCTTCTTCGTCAGCCGTGAGCGCTGCAGCGTCGCGAGCAGATCATCCACCGCGTGGCGATCGTCGTGCCAGAGGAAGCCGGCCGCCCTTAGCGTGGCGTCGAGGCTGCCCTTCAGCGTGCGGAAGGTGGCGTCATCGGCGAGGGCCGGGGCCGGGGCGGGCTTCGTGTCGCGCCGGGCCATCGCGAGCTCATACGCATACACGCCGACCGCCTGCGCGAGGTTGAGCGACGGTTGCTCCTCGGACGAGGGGATGAACGAGAGCCCGTGGCACTGCGCGACGTCTTCGTGGGACAGCCCGTTGCGCTCGTCGCCGAACACCAGCGCCCAGCGTTCGTCATTGCGATCTGCGACCTCGACGGCGAGGTCCTTCGGGGTGAGCCGGCGCCGACCCTCGACGAGCCGCATCGTCGTGCCCACCACGAACGAGCAGTCGGCGATCGCCTCCTCGAAGCGGTCCACCCGGCGCACCGACTCGAGCAGCTCGCCCGACTTCACGGCCAGCCGGTGCAGGCCCGGCACCTCGAGCAGCTTCGGGTTGGGCGACACCACCACCCAGTCCGTCAGGCCGAAGTTCTTCATCACCCGGGCGATCGAGCCCAGGTTGTCCGCGTTGCGCGGCCGCAGCAGCACCAGCCTCGGAGGCGTCATGACGGCGGCGCCTACCATCTGCTACGAGCCGTCCGCCATGTCCGTCGCAGCCGCCCCCCGCCTGTCGATCATCTCGCCCGTCCAGGACTTCCTGTTCTTCTTCCTCTCGGCGTCGGTGGTGCTGATCGCCTGGGCCGCCACCGCCTGGTTCCACGTCGAGCCGTTCTACGTGCTGGCGACGGTCGCGGTCGTCTCGAACGGCCCCCACCTCGTCGCCACCTGGAGCCGCGTCTACTTCGACCGCCGCGAGGTGAAGGAGCGGCCCATCGCGCTGCTGGTGATGCCGGGCCTGATCTTCCTCTTCGTCGCGCTGACGACCTGGAAGGCCGGCTACGACGGCGCGCGGCTGCTCAACTCCGCCATCCTGTACTGGGCGACGTGGCACTTCGTGGCGCAGAACTGGGGCATCTTACGGATCTACCAGCGCAAGTCGGGAGAGCCCGAGGCGTCCCTGGCGCTCAAGCTCGAGCGGCCGCTGCTGCTGCTGTTCGTCCTCTGGTGTGTGCTGTACCGGATCTACACGGGCCCCCGCGTGCTCTTCGGCACCGAGGTCTTCCACGTGGTGCCGCCCGGGTGGCTGGTGCTCGGGTTGCTGGCGCCCATCGTCCTGCTCTTCGGGGTGTACCTCGTGCAGCGGCTCCAGCAGCGCAACGCGCCCTGGGCGAAGGCCGCGTGGATCCGGTTCGCGTTTCTCTTCTGCGCGTTCCTGGGCTTCTTCGTCCCGTTCCAGATGATCACCACCGACGACACCTCGGCGTTCGCGGCGGCCGCGTGCTGGCACGGCTTCCAGTACCTGGGGATGGTGCGCTTCTACCACCGCAACACCTGGCGGAACGGCGTCGACCCGAACGCGAAGATCATCTCGTGGCTGTCGCAGCCGGGCTGGTCGCGCGCCCTGGCGTACATGGCCTTCCTCGGCGCGCTCGCGGGGGCCGTCTACGGCGTGATCTACGCGCTCTCGCTCGTCACCCGGGAGTCGGGGTGGAACTTCGCGACCTGGGGCGGGGTGGTGTGGATCACCCTGACGCTCTCGCACTACTGGCTCGACGGGGTGATCTGGAAGCTGCGCAAGCCCGAGCTCGCGCGGCGGGTGGGCATCGAGGCGGCGCCCGCCTGATGAAGTGACGCGCGCAGAGCCCCGGCATACGCTCGCGTGCGTCGTGAAGACGGTCGCCCTCATCGCGAAGCCGAAGAAGCCCGAGGCCGCGCAGCTCGCGCGAGCCTTGAAAGACGCGCACCCACAGGTGCAGTTCCTGGTCGAGGCCCACTTCTCGGAGCAGCTGGGCTGGCCGGCGACGCCCGAGAACGAGCTGCGGGAGCGGGCCGAGCTCGTCGTGGTGCTCGGCGGTGACGGCACCCTCATTCACGCCGCCCGGCTGATCCGCGGGAGGGCCGTGCCGATCCTCGGGGTGAACCTCGGCTCCCTGGGCTTCATGACCGAGATCCCCGTGAGCGACGCGCTCGAGGTCTTCGGAACGGTGCTCGCGGGCAAGGCGCGCGTGGACTCGCGCATGAAGCTGTCGTGCCGGCTGCTGCGCGACGGCAAGACGGTGCTCGAGGACGAGGTGCTCAACGACGTGGTGATCGCGAAGTCGGCGCTGGCGCGCATCGCCGATCACGAGACGTGGCTCGACGGGCAGTACGTCGCGACGTTCAAGGCTGACGGGGTGATCTTCTCGACGCCCACCGGCTCGACGGCCTACTCGCTCTCGGCGGGCGGGCCCATCGTGCATCCGTCGATCGACTGTCTCGTGGTGACGCCGATCTGCCCGCACGCGCTGACGCAGCGGCCGATCGTGGTGCCGGCCGATCAACCGCTCAGCGTGCAGCTCACCAGCCAGGTCAGCAACGTCTACCTCACCATTGATGGGCAGGCCGGGCAGGAGCTCGCGACCGGCGATCGCCTCGAGGTGACGAAGGCAGCGACCCGCGTGCTGATCGTCCGCAACCCGAAGCTCGACTACTTCGGCGTGCTGCGCACGAAGCTGCACTGGGGCGAACGCTGAGGGCCTTGCGTCAGGCGGGCTGAGCTCTCCGGCAGCGACCTGCAGCACGACCTGCGGCAGCGCGACCTCGGCGCGTGGCGGGTTCACAGCGCGGCAGGCGTGGCAGAGGCGTTCGGCGGCGGGCCGGCACGCGAGAGCCGCGGGCGAGGGAGAGGCGTTCGGGCGGCGGGGCGGCACGCGAGAGCCGCAGGCGAGGCAGAGGCGTTCGGCGGCGGGCCGGCCCGCGAGAGCCGCGGGCGTGGGAGCGGCTGTCGGGCGGAGGGGCGGCACGCGAGAGCCGCAGGCGAGGCAGAGGCAGGCGTTCGGCGGCGGGCCGGCACGCGAGAGCCGCGGGCGAGGCAGAGCCGTTCGGCGGCACCTGAGAGCGTCAGACGAGCGGAGGCGTTCGGCGCGGCGGGACTCGAGAACTGCAGGCGCAGGGGAGGCGTTCGGCGGCGCGGCGGCTCACGAGGCTGAGGCGTTCGCCGGCCTGCAGCTCACGCGAGCCCGGCCGCGATCTGCTTCCGCAGCGCAGGATCGGCGTCGAGCGCCTGCCCCCAGCGCGTGCACACGTCGAGGTAGCCCTCGCGATCGAGCTTCGCCTCGGCCAGCGCGTCGGCGAACGGCTTCCTGGCCAGCGCCTCGAGCAGCGCGACGTAGTCCGACGTCCGGCCCACGGGCTTGCCGGCGAAGACCTCGCGATCGTCGAAGGTGGGTTTGAGCTCGGGCACGTCGCCGACGATCACCCCGCCGCGTGCACGGAACTCCTCGTAGAAGGCATGGCGCGTCAGGCGATCGCCGAGGTCAGGCGCCCGATCGACGCCGCAGTCGAGGCCCTGCGCGCGCAGCTCGAGGGCGAAGGCGCGGCAGACGGTGGCGAGCGGGGCGGTCTGCGCGGTGGACTGCTCGAGCACCGCCGCGGCGGCGTCGCGGGCCGTCTTCGTCACCGGCGTGCGGTTGTCGGAGCCGTAGCGGAAGCGCGCCGAGCGCAAGGCGGCGCGGCGGCCGTGCCAGTCGTCAGAGGTGAGGTGAGTGAGGGCGTGAGCGTGCTCCTGCGCCTCGGCGAGGAGGTAGGCAGGGTGGCGGGGCGGCTCGGCAGGCGGCAGCGGCTGCACTTCGAGCTGCTGCTTCTTCTGGGCGCGCTCGAGCGTCTTCGCGAAGTTCTCGGCGTTGTCGGGCAGCGGGTTCTGCTTCACCGCCTTCGTTGCCCACTTCACCGCCTCGTCGTACTCGCCCTTGCCGATGAGGGCGCAGGCCAGGTGGTTCCACCCGTTGGTGAGCCACATGAGATCCTCGCCGGCCGCGTCGATCAGCCGGCGCGCGATCACCTCGCACCTCGCGGAGTCGCCCACCTCGTCGAGCACGCCCGCGTACGCGTTGAGCTGCGAGGTGTCGAAGACGTCGGGGTCGAGCTGCCAGGCGCTCGCGTAGGCCTTCACCGTGCGCGGGTTGTCCATCGCCGCGTAGACGATGCCCCCATACGTGAGCCACTGATCGGCCCGCACGTACCACCGGCTCGCGAAGTCGATGATCGACAGCGCCTCGGGCAGCTTCCCGGCCTGGTACAGCACGCCGGCGAGGATCTGCGTCGCCTGCTCGGGCGTGGCGCGCACCAACATGGCGAGCGCCTCGGGCACCCGCACCTGCGCAGCGAGCGCGAGCCCGAGGTTGCGCGCGACCTCCCCGTTGTCGGAGTCCTGCGCGAGGCACCACCGCGCCGCCCGCTCCGCCTTCGCCGGCTCGCCCTTCTGCAGGGCCTGGAAGACGGCGTTGGCGGCCTTCTGGAACTCGAAGGGCACGCCGAGCTTCGCGGCGGCGAACGGCGCCTTGAGCTGCGCGAGGGCCTTGTCGCGGAACTCCTCGCCGGCCTGCTGCAGCCCGTGAGAGAGCACCAGGAACGCGATCTCGCCCTCCTGCGCAGCGAAGAGCGCCTGCGCGGCCAGCACGCTGGGCTCGGCGTTGAACTCGCGGGTGAGGAAGGCGGCGGCCTGCAGGTGCGAGAGGGCGTCGTCTTCGTGCAGCTCTCCCGCGCTCTGCAGCGCGACGACGGCGTTGGCCCATTCAGTGGCGCCGGTGTTGCCCGTCGCCCAGGCGAGCGCCTCGCCCAGGCGCGCCACCTCGGTCGCCCAGCCCTCGGGCTTGTCGCGGAAGCGCTGGCCGAGCGATCTCGTCGCCAGCGCGAGCCGCTCCGGGGTGAGCAGGCGCGCGTCGGTCTCTGGCAGGCCAGTGAGGAGCTGGCTGAGACGGCCGTGCGTGAGCTCCTCGAGGCCCAGCGACTGATCCAGAAAGCCCAGCCACCGGCCCGCGAGGCGGGGGTGCACGAGCGGCCACAACGGCTCGAGGACCTCGAGCAGGGCGCGGGCCGTGGAGACGTCGAGGTGCTCCCGGCGGCGCGCCACGCCCTGCAGCGCCTCGGCTGCGATGGTGCGGAGCGCGCCGCACAGAGGAGAGGGCGCGCCGAGCGACAGCCGCAGGTACTGCTCGAGCGCGCGCGCGGCGACGTGCACGAGCCGGGCGGTGACGTCGATGGGCTCACCCGAGAAGGCGAGCTCGCTCCAGCCGTTCACCATCCGGTCGGCGGCCTCGAGGGTGGGCGCGCCGGGCGTGAGCCACGCGTCGAGCGCCTGCCTTGTCGCTGCGTCGAGACGCGCGAGCTCGAGCGGCCGGGCGCCAGCGGGTGGCGCGGTGGGCTTGCCAAGGCCCCAGCTGACGACCCGGCTCTTCGCCGCGCCTGGCCAGAAGTCGCCGAGCTCGCGCGCGAGGAACCACGCCAACCCGGTCGAGCGGGCGTCCAGCAGCTCCCCCAGCACCGAGGTCACCACGTCATCGGGCGCGCCCGCGAGCATGCGGGCGGTGTGCGCGCGCTCGGCCTCGTCGCCGCGGCGTGGGCTGCCGACGGTGAGTTCGAGCAGCACCTCGAGGCCCTTGCGCCAGTCGCCGGCGGCGAGCAGCCCGCGCACCGCCTTGAGGCGTGAGAACGGCGTCGCCTGCTCCCGGCCTTCGCCGAAGAGCGCCCAGGCGAGCGGCACCTCGCGTTCGCGCCCCGTCGCGACGAGGCCGTCGAGGAAGAGCCCGAGGTCGACGCCATCGTCCGGCTCCGCCCGGCCGAACCCCTCGACCACCCGCGGGTCGTCACCGCGGAAGGCGCCTTCGCGGGCGTAGCTCCAGGCGACGAAGCGGGGGCTGCGCTTCCACTTCTCGAGGATCGCGGTGTGCCGCGGCCACGACGCCGCGAGCCCGTGCAGGCGGTTCGCGCGCAGGAGCGTCGCCTCCTCGAGGCGGCCGGCCTGCATGAGGGCGTCGGACTCGCCGAGATCGACGAGGATCTGATCGGGGAACCACGGCAGGCCTGGCTCCATCGGGCAGCCGTGCCGCCAGGCCGCCTCGCGCGCTTCGTGCACCCAGTCGCCGATGCGCTCGGTCACTTCGTGGAGCCTCATCAGCTCGATGTGCTCGGCGCTGTCCCTGCCGAAGGCGTCGACGCGGTGGCGCAGCAGCCGCAGCGCCTCGGCTTCACGACCCTCGTCGACGAGCGCGCCCGAGGCCGCCGTGCCGGTGTCGTGGCTCGTCGGGTTGGCGAAGACAGCGAACGTCGCTCCGGCGATCTGCTCCAGTGAGGTCGGGCGCGCCGCGAGCTCTTCGTCCGTCTCGGGTTCGGGCAGCTCGTCGTCATCGATCAGCGCGGCGAGGGCAGGGGCTGCCCAGCCCGGCGCGGCGGCCTGGCACGCGCGGAGCAACTCGAAGTCGGGGTCGTGCGCCGCCTGACGCGAGAAGTTGTGCCAGAGGATCCAGGGGTGGGTCGGGTCGAGCGTCTCGAGCGTCTCCTGTGGGGCTCCGCCGAGCAGCGCGTGCGCGGTGCGGATCGCCGCCCAGGTCGCGCCTGGCCCCAGTTGCTCGAGGCAGGCCGTGAGGCGCGCGCGAGACTCGTCCGAGCTCTCCGGGCCGAAGTCCTCGTCGAGACCGCCGCTGTCGTCCTCGTCCTCGTCGTCGTCCTCGTCCTCGTCGTCGTCGGAGTCTTCTTCTTCGTCGGAGTCCTCTTCTTCGTCGGAGTCCTCTTCTTCGTCGGAGTCCTCTTCCTCCGCCGAGGCCGCGGCGGCGACGAGCTTGAGCATGGCGCCCTCGGGCGGACCTGAGGGGAGCGGCGGCTCGTCCTTCACGAACGACGCGATCGTCTCGAGCACCGCGAGCAGCTGCGCCACCTGCACGCTCTCGAAGGGCGACGGCAGGGCAGACAGCCCGCGGGCCGCGAGCCACTGGTTGGTGATCTGCGTGAGCGCCGCCCCGAGATCGGCGCCGACGGCGTCGAACGACTGCCGGCTGTCGTCCGCGCCGAGGGCGTGCAGGGTGATCGACGCGCTCTGCGGCTTGAGCGTCACGGCGAGCCAGACGAACTCGTCACGGCGCCAGATGTCGAAGGCGCGGCGCGTCTGCTCCCGCTGCGTCTCGGCATCGGCCGGGAGCCCGGACGGCAGGCCACCGCCGAGCTCACCAGGCATCGCGACCGACAGCCCGGGGCAGCGCATGCCCACGTCGAGCTGCTGGTGCCACAGCCACGCTTCGGCTGCGCGCCGCTGCTTCTCGCTCGCGCCGTCCCACGTCACCTTCGGCGTCAGCACCGCCACTCGTCGCATCGTCGTCGTCATCACAGGCCCTCCACCTCGCCCCGGCGAAGCCTGCGCGTGCCCTGGCGCTCGAGGGTGGCGATGGTCGTCACGTCGGCCCAGTCACCCATGAGGTAGTAGTCCGTGTCGGGGAACGGGCCGTGCACCTCGCGGGCTCCGGCCTTCGTGACGGCGGCGCGCAGCGCGTCCTTGTTCATCGTCTTGAACTCGCCGACGAAGAAGACGGTCGTGCCGGGCAGCCCACGGAAGAGGCGGCGCGCGACGCCCTGGGTGCCGTCGAGGGTGGGTTGGTCAGGCTCGGCCTCGTCGGCAGGGCCCTGCGCGAGCGAGAGCAGCGCGTCTCGGCCCTTCACCAGCGCCGTCAGCGCCGGATCGACGTCGGGGGCATGCTCGGCCATCCACTGCTCGTGCGGCCCGGGGAAGGGGGGCAGCTCGTCGCCGCTGACGAGCTCGGCCGGCGGCAGGTCGTCTTTCAACAGGCGCTCGGCGAGATCGGCGCGCCCGGCGCGGTAGCAGCCGAGCACCCTCGCCGCGACCACCGCAGGCGTCATGCGACGCGTGGTGCCGGCGAGCTCGAGCGCCGCCATCGGGCGCCCGTGCACGGCGAGCTGGAACGCCGCGAAGTCACCGCCCGACGCGCCCTGCGCCGCGGCCTGGAGCTGCCGAACGCGCCCGCGCCGCGCGAGATCGAGGAAGTGCAGCTTGCGAACGATCGGCTCCGACTCGGGGTGCGTCACGGCCAGCGTGCGCGCGCGCGCCGGATCGGCCGAGCCCCGCACCGCCCACGCCCACATCGTGTACAAGTAGGCCTCGGGGTGCCGCGCGAAGCGGGTGAGGGCGCCGAGATCGTCGGCGGCCTGCCCGCAGGCCTCACGCGTCGCCTCGACCGGCTGCTCGGCGGTGACGCGCACGACCTGGAGCCCGCGGACGGTGGGGACGACGCCAGCGTGCTGCTCGTGCCACGCCATGCGATCGAGGAACAGCTTCGCGAACGGCGCGCCCTCCATCAGCTTGCGCAGCTCGTCCTTCGCGTCGTCGTCACCGAAGGCCACCGACAGGTAGAGGCCCTCGAGGCGATCGTCGAGCTCGGCGCCCTCGAGCGCCTCCTGCAGCGCGGGAATGCCGTCGCTGCCCAGGGTGGCGGCGATGAGGCGAAGCGAGCGCAGCCGGTGCTTCGGCGACACCTGCGCGAGCTGATCGAGCAGGGCCTGGGCGAGCGCCTCGTCCGCGAAGCACTCCATCGCGTCCCCGAACAGCGCGGGGGCCTGCGCGAGCGCGCGGAAGACGACGTCACTCCTCGCGTGGCGGGCCGCGAGCGGCAGCTTCTCGAGCGTCACCTTGCCCGCCTTCGCGTCGGCGGCCAGGAGCTCGGCGAGCGCTGCGTCGGCCGCGGCCACGACCTCGGGCTTCCACAAGAGCGCCCGGTGGGCGTTGCGGCGTTGACGGTAGCCGAGGCTCCAGACGGCCTGGTTGCGCACGTCGAGCGGCGCGCTCGCGTCTCTGGCCACCGCCGCGAGGGCGTCGACCGTCTCGAGCGTGGGGAACTGGGTCAGCCAGTGGGCTCCGTGCTCGCGCAGCTGCGGCACCTGGCGCGCGTCGAGCAGCTCGAGGCCGAACGCGATCAGCTCGGGCTGCGCGGCGAGCCACGGCAGGGCGTCGTCGATGAAGAGCTCGAGACGCGAGAGCGCGACGTCGCTGGGCGCTTCGCCCAGCTTCGGCAGGAGGCGCTTCGTCTCCGCGAAGCGGTAGCGGAGGTGCGGCGGCAGCGCGCTGAGCGACTCGGCCATGGCGGGGTCCCCTTCGAGGCGCAGACGCTACACCCGCAACCCCGCTGCGAGCCGCTTCCTTCGACACGGCGACCGTGCGAAAGACGCGCCGTCCGTCGAACCAGGAACCGTCATGGCCCGCGAATACCCCCTCGAGCGCTACCGCAACATCGGCATCATGGCGCACATCGACGCCGGCAAGACGACCACCACCGAGCGCATCCTCTACTACGCGGGCGCGATTCATAAGATGGGCGAGGTGCACGAGGGCACCACCACGACGGACTGGATGCCGCAGGAGCGCGAGCGCGGCATCACCATCACCTCGGCGGCGATCACGTGCTTCTGGTCGCGCCGCGACGTGAAGCACCGCATCAACATCATCGACACGCCCGGCCACGTGGACTTCACCATCGAGGTCGAGCGCAGCCTGCGCGTGCTCGATGGGGCCGTCGCGGTGTTCGACGGGAAGAACGGCGTCGAGCCCCAGAGCGAGACGGTGTGGCGCCAGGCCGACAAGTACAAGGTGCCGCGCATCTGCTTCATCAACAAGATGGACGCGCTCGGCGCCGACTTCGACATGTCGGTGCAGTCGATCCGCGAGCGCCTCGACGCGAAGCCGCTGCTGATGCAGTTGCCGCTCGGCAAGGAGAGCGAGCACAAGGGCGTCATCGACCTCGTGCGCATGAAGGCCCTCGTCTTCCACGATGAAGAGAAGGGCAGCCTCTACGACGCGGTCGAGATCCCCGCCGAGTACGCCGAGGCCGCGAAGACCGCGCGCACACACCTGCTCGAGACGGTCGCCGAGCTCGACGACGCGCTGATGGAGCGCTACCTCGAAGACGAGGGCGCGACCATCACCGAAGACGAGATCCGCGCGGCGGTGCGCAAGGGCTGCATCGCGATGAAGGTGTTCCCCGTGTTCTGCGGCTCGGCCTACAAACACAAGGGCGTGCAGCCGCTGCTCGACGCCGTCGTGGACTACCTGCCGTCACCGATCGACATCCCCCCGGTGCACGGGAAGGACACCGACGGGAAGGACGTGGTGCGAGAGACGAAGGACGACGCGCCGTTCGCCGCGCTCGCGTTCAAGATCATGAACGACGCCTTCGGCACGCTCACGTTCATTCGCGTGTACTCGGGCAAGCTCGAGTCGGGCACGGCCGTGTGGAACACCGGCAAGAAGAAGCGCGAGCGGGTGGGGCGTCTGGTCCAGCTGCGCGCCGACAAACGCGACGAGATCGACGAGTGCTACGCCGGAGACATCTGCGCGATCGTCGGCCTCAAGCTCGCCGTGACGGGCGACACCCTGTGCTCCGAGGCGCACCAGGTGCTGCTCGAGCGCATCGAGTTCCCCGAGCCGGTGATCCAGCTCGCGCTCGAGGCGAAGTCCACCGAAGACGCCGACAAGCTGGTCGCTGCGCTCGGCAAGCTGGCCGTCGAAGACCCCAGCTTCCGCGTGAAGACCGACGCCGAGACGGGGCAGATGATCATCGCCGGCATGGGCGAGCTGCACCTCGAGATCCTCGTCGACCGCCTGAAGCGCGAGCACAAGGTCGAGGCGAACGTCGGCAAGCCGCAGGTCGCCTGGCGCGAGACCGTCACCGCCACCGGCGAGGGCGAGGGCAAGTACATCAAGCAGACCGGCGGCAAGGGCCAGTACGGCCACGTCAAGCTCCGGGTGTCGCCGAACGAGCCGGGCAAGGGCTTCGAGTACAAGAACTCGATCGCCGGCGGCGCGGTGCCGAAGGACTTCTTCGCGGCCATCGAGACGGGCGTGACGAACTCCCTCACCCGTGGCGTGGTGGCCGGCTACCCGCTCATCGATCTCAAGGTCGAGGTCTTCGACGGCAGCGCGCACGACGTCGACTCCGACGAGATCAGCTTCACGATCGCCGCGTCGATGGCGTTCAGCGAGGCGTGCAAGGCGGCGAGCCCCACGCTGCTCGAGCCGGTGATGCGCGTCGAGGTGACGACCCCGGCCGACTACTACGGCGCGGTGACAGGCGATCTCAACAGGCGGCGCGGGATCATCAAGGGCATGGGCTCGCGCGGCTCCCTGCAGGTGGTGGACGTCGAGGTGCCGCTCTCGGAGATGTTCGGGTACGTCGACTCGCTGCGCACGCTGACCCAGGGCCGCGGCAACTACTCGATGCACTTCGGCACCTACGCGCAGATCCCGCCGAACATTCTGCAGCCGCTGCTGCTGCGGCTGCGCGGCTACTGATCGTCCTTGAGCAGCGCCTCGATCGCCTCGCGCATGGCGGGGTGCTCGATCGCGCCCGAAGCGGCGAACTCCCAGCCGTCACCCGAGCGGGTCAGGAAGATGATCTGCCCGGTCGCTGCCCCGCCGTCCGGGCGCGGGCTGGGCCGGTAGTACGAGTAGATGGGGATCTTCCGCACGCCTTCGAGGTAGTAGCGCTGGTGCACCGTGAGGCGCGTGTCGAAGTCGCCGACGTCGATCTCGAGCGTCTTGCCGGGGGTGAGCTTCGTGCCCGAGCGGTTGTGGATCAGCTCCTTCAGCACGTAGCGGTGGCGCGTGCGCTCGTACGGCGGGTACTTCTCTCTCGAGCCGCCCTTCGGCGCGATGGCGATCTCGGTCTTCTTCGTCGGTGGGCTCGCCGGCTCGACGAGGGCGATGATGCTGCTGCGCTTCACCAGCGCCTCGAGGTCGATCTCGTCGTGGCTCTCGCTCGTAAAGGCCTCCAGGGACAGGAGCAGCACGACGGTCGCGGCCACCCGGTGCGTTCGCATGGCGCGAGTTGAGCCGACCCTGTCGAAGGGACGCAAGTGGAGACGCTTCACTCGGCGTCAGAGTCGTGAGAAGGCCCGCGTCCACAGGAGTCCACGATGCGACAACACGTCAGAGCGGTGATCGACGAGACGCTGCGCGCGCTGAAGGCGAAGGGCGTCATCTCGTTCGACGCCATTCCGAACTACTCGATCGACGCGCCGAAGAGCGCTGAGCACGGAGACTGGGCCTGCAACGTCGCGATGGTGATGTCGAAGGCGGTTGGGAAGAAGCCGCCGGAGCTCGCGGATGCGATCATCGCCAACCTCGTCGACGCCCAGGCGATCATCGTCAGCGTCGAGAGGGCAGGTCCTGGCTTCCTCAACCTCCGCCTGAAGGACGTGGTGTTCCAGCGCGTCGCGCGTGAGGTGCTGGCGGCCGGGGCGCAGTTCGGGCGGCGCGCCCCGAAGTCCACCGGCAAGAAGGTGATGGTCGAGTTCGTCTCGGCCAACCCCACGGGGCCCGTGCACATCGGCCACGCGCGCGGCGCCTTCATGGGTGACGCGATCTCGCGGCTCCTCGATGCGGCCGGCCACGACGTGACGCGCGAGTTCTACATCAACGACTCGGGCAAGCAGGTCGAGACGCTTGGGCGCACCGTCTACAAGCGCTACCGCGAGCTCTTCGGCGAGCAGATCACCCTCGTCGAGGGCGAGTACCCGGCCGAGTACGTGATCGAGATCGCGAAGGCGTGGAGGGCCGAGGTCGGCGACGCGTTCCTCTCGAAGCCCGAGGCCGAGTGGCTGCCGGCGGCGGTCGCGGTCGGTATTCGCCAGAACCTGAAGAGCATCAAGGCGACGCTCGCGAAGGCGAACATCAGCCACGACGTGTTCTTCAGCGAGCAGTCGCTGCACGACTCGGGTGCGGTGAAGGCGATCGTCGACGTCTACAAGGCGCGCGGCGTCACCTACGAGGCCACTGAGGGCCGGCGGAAGGACAACAAGGAGAAGGTGCGCGACGCCGAGTCGAAGGCCTCGAAGTTCGCCGATCGCCAGCTCGGCGGCACCTTCCTCATGACGGCCACCTGGCAGGACGAGAAGGGCAAGATGCCGCTGAAGGACGAGGAGGATCGCATCATCCTCCGCGCCGACGGCACGCCCGTGTACCTGACCGCCGATCTCGCGTACCACAAGGCCAAGTTCGATCGCGGCTACGAGCTGATGGTCGACGTCTTCGGCGCCGATCACGCGGGCCACGTGCCCCGCATTCAGTCGGGCATTCACCTGCTCGGCTTCGACACCAGGAAGCTCGAGTTCGTGCTGGTGCAGATCGTGCGCATCACGCGCGGCGGCGAAGAGGTGAAGGTCAGCAAGCGCAAGGGCACGCTGTTCGAGCTGTCGGATCTCATCGACGAGGCCGGCGCCGACGTGTGCCGCTTCATCTTCCTGATGAAGACCCGCGACGCGCAGTTCGACTTCGACCTCGACGCGGTCACGAAGCAGTCGAAGGACAACCCGGTCTTCTACTTCCAGTACGGCCACGCCCGGTGCGCGTCGATCCTCAAGAAGGCGGCGGAGAAGAGCGTGCCCTTCGTCGGGCTCGACACGCTGACCGACGCGCAGCTCGCGCGCCTCACGCTGCCGGAAGAGAAGGCGATGCTGAAGAAGATCTCCCAGCTGCCCGACGTGGTGGCGAGCGCGGCCGATCGGCTCGAGCCACACCACGTGCTCTATTACTGCCAGGAGCTGATCGGCGACTTCCACGCGTACTACACGCAGTACAAGTCAGACCCGATCATCTCGGACGACGGCGAGAAGACCCAGGGACGGCTCGCGATGGTGGCGGCGCTCAAGCAGACGCTCAAGAGCGCCTTCGGCATCCTCGGCATCGACGCCCCCGAGTACATGGAGGCGCCGGCCGAGGAGTAGCGCCCGGCTCGCGGCGACCTCGGGGGGGGCGCGCGAAGAGCGTGGAGAGTCAGGCGCAAGCGTGAGCTACGGCTTCGCGCCGAACGCGGACAGGCGTGAGCGTGAGTGAGACGTGCCAGGCGACGTGCTCGCCGGTAGCTGCGCGAGGCGATGACGGGCTCTCGCGAGGGTGACGGCTGGGACCCAGGCGTCGTGCCGGGCCACCATGGAGCGCGCAGGTCGCCTCCTCAGCGGCTGAGGGAGCAGGAGACACCTGCGCGAACCGAACCACCGGCTTCAGCGCCCGCCCGTGTTCGAGGCCCAGCGCGGCGTGGTGCCCTGGTACACGACCAGGTTCCCGTCGTTCTGGATCGCCAGCCACGCCCCCGGGGAGCGGTGGGTGCCGGTGTTGAACAGCGGCCAGCCTCCTGCCGTGTACACCACGAAGTTGCCGTCACCCTGCATCGCCGCCACCGCGCCCCCACGCCCGTTCGTCATCGTCGCCCAGAGTGGCCGCGTGCCCTGGTAGAGCACCAGGTTCCCGTCGGTCTGCATCGCGAGCAGGAAGCGCCCATCGCACGACGCCCGGGCCTGGCCTGCGAGGAGCGACTGGCCCGAGTCCAGCCGCCCACACGCCGCGGGTGCTGGGGTGGGCGGCGTCGGGGTGGGAGTCGGCGTCGGCGTCGGGGCCGCGCGGCAGGCGGTCGGTGAGGTGGTGCGCAGCAGCTCGAACGGGTTGATGTCGCGCAGATACTGGCCGTCTGGCGACACGTTGAAGTGCAGGTGCGTCGATCCTGTCCCGGTTCGCCCCATGTAGCCGATCAGCTGGCCCGCGGTGACCGTCTGGCCCTCGCGCACGACCGCCTGATCCATGTGCCCGTAGTAGTACTCCCACCCGCACTCGTCGCGCAGCCGCACCCGGAGCCCCGACGTTCGGCTCGGCGTGCCCACCCGCACGATGGTGCCGTTCGCCACCGCCACCATCGGCGCCCGCTGGTACGCGAACACGTCGATGCCGTTGTGCGTCGCCGCCGGGTTCCAGTCCGAGTTCGCGTTCTGATCGGGGCACGACGTGCGGCACGTGCCGCTGCCACACGAGCGCGCGTCGTAGCCGATGTTGTGCGCTGCCGCGACCGGGAACACGGTCATGCGTGGCGCGCACCGGACCTCCTGCGCCACAGACGCGGTCTCCAGCACTTCCGGATCGAGCTCCTCGAAGTCGCCGCCGACCGTCACCACGCCCTCTCCGCAGGCCGCCAGCACCACCACCCCCACTGCCATCATATTTGGTCTTGTCATGGAGCGTGGCCCTGTGCGCCCGACGTGCCAGCCGCCCCCGGGGATCGGCCCCTCGGGATTCCAGGCACTTCCGCAACTGGTCTGACCTCTGACCTCTGGCCACTTCAGGATCTGGTGTCGACTCGCGTGACCACTCCTGTCCTCGACGGCGACGTCACTCGGCGGTTTCGCGGGTGGTCACCCGCGGGTTTCGGCTGCGCCGCGGGTGGCCTTCGCGGGTCGTGCTAAGCAGCACCCGTCTCGCTCTCGCAGTCCATCGGGGAACCACATGACCACCATTCGTCGCATGGGCACCGCCGCGGCCGCTGACCGGGCCATCACGCCGGACGAGGCGAAGGCCCTCGTCGCGCAGGCCCAGAAGAACGGCATCGTCTCGAAGACCGAGAAGGCGGACCTGCAGCGCATCATGCGCGACTACAAGGACCTGTTTCAGGCGGGC
This sequence comes from Myxococcaceae bacterium, assembly GCA_016793095.1. GTDB lineage: Bacteria > Myxococcota > Myxococcia > Myxococcales > Myxococcaceae > Xiheimicrobium. The sequence goes on from JAEUJQ010000083.1 coordinate 266,610, forward strand.
GCGCTCGACGTGATCAAGGCGCTGGTGGAGCCGCCTCCGCCGCCCCCTCCGCCGCCCGGTGGCCAGACGATCAACCTCGACCCGGCCGGCGCGAACCGCCCCGTCTTTCTGAACGCCTCGGGTGTCTTCACGGCCGCCGCCGACGGCAAGCCGCCCGCCAACGACGTCGAGCTCGGCGACGCGCTCTTCAAGGCCGGTGAGGTCGCCGACAACGCCCGCGAGCCGATGCTCGCCAACGTGACGCCAGAGCTGCAGCAGAAGACCTTCGATCAGCTCAAGCTCGCGCTCGCCCGGGTGCCCAGCGACGGCGCGCCGCCCGCAGGCCTCGACGTGAACCAGGCGCTGCAGCTCCGTGGCTCGGCCGGCGCCGTGCTCCTCGATCTCGTCAACGCGGCGAAGACGCCCGCCCTCCAGCAGGCCGCGCTCGGCACCTACGAGGCGCTCGTCCGCGCCGAGAAGAACCCGCGCCTGCGCGAGAGCCTCATCTTCCACCTCGTGAACTCGAAGGCCGCGCAGGCGGGCGAGCCGAAGAAGATCGCCGACGCGTTGCTCAAGGAGCTCGCGCCCATGCAGCCTCCCTACGAGAAGTGGTTCGCCAACGGGAACAAGACCGTCAACCTCTCGTGGACGGTGGGCGGCGGCGGTGAGTTCTGGGGCGGCTTCACGAAGTACCTCAAGGACCACGGCTTCAAGCCCGTCGGCGCCGAGAACCAGCACGGCGTGTCGACGTACGAGGCGACCATCAACAAGCCGGGTGTGGGCGAGACGAAGTTCCGCATCTCGGTGCGCGAGGGCGGCACCAACATCCTCTCTCCGATGAACGACCCCAACGTGCAGATCGTCGGCTACGACGGGCACTCGAACTGGGGGCGCAACATGTCCAGCTCGGTGAACGGCGGCCCCGCCACGCCCGACGGCGCCGACGGCAAGCTGCTCTTCTACAACCTCTGCGTCGGCAAGGGCGTGCTCGACAAGGTGAAGGAGAAGTACGGCAACGCGCAGGTCGTCACCACCTACGCCGCCTCGAACTTCTACACCGACTCCAACGGCCAGATGACGCGCGGCGAGGGCGTGCAGGCCCTGATGGCGCTGGTGAACGGCATCGCCGGCCGCAAGGGCTGGCCCGACATTCACCAGGGCATGAACGACGCGGCGGACATCGGCTGGGGCCGCACCTGGGACAACTACCTCACCCCGATCTCCACCATGACGCGCGAGAAGGTGCTCGACCGCGACAACGACGGCCAGGCCGACTACCTCGACAAGCACTTCAACTACTCGACGTTCAAGGTGCCCGAGGACACGCGCCGTGAGTTCGAGCCCGTGAAGCAGGACCGGCACGCGTCGATCCTCGACGGCACCAAGGTGCTGGTGAGCGCGAACATGGTGAACACCCTGTCCGAGTTCAGCGGCATCCTCGGTCGGGCGAACCCCGACTCGAAGGTGATCGCCGGCGGCTGGTTCGAGCCGAAGATGGGCGAGAAGGATCTCATCCGCTTCACCGAGCAGAAGGGGCGCGACGGGAAGACCGAGTACGTGATGACCGTCAGCGCGCGGTACTCGCACCTGTCCGAGGAGGCGCTGCGCGCGATCACCGTGTACGAGTTCAACCGCTTCGTCTCCGACAAGGGCGGCCAGCGGCTGTCGCCCGAGGACACCAAGCTCGCGGGCATGCTGGCCTTCGCGCAGTCGCTCTCGGTCGACGAGGGCTACCGCGACCGCGAGGTCTGGGGCACGTTCCTCAAGCGCTACAACCTGCCGGCCTCGATCGAGCTCTCGATGGTGTCGCAGGCGCTCGCGGCGCACACGGGGCACAACTACGCGGGCGACGCGGCGGGCATCGCGAAGCTCAAGCAGTTGATCGGCGCCGCCGCCCTCGCCGAGCTGAAGAAGCCCGAGGTCGGTCAGCCGGTCGCGGTGCTGTGAGCTGAAGCTGGCTGCGCTCCGGGGCGTGCCCGGCGTCCGCTCACTCGCCTTCGTCGGGGAAGGGGTCGTCGTGCAGGTCGCCGACGAGCCAGCGGTGCAGCGGGCCAGGGAGCGCTTGCAGCAGCTCGACGCCGGCGTGCCTGTGTCTTTCGCCGTGCAGCGGCGATCATCAGCCGATGATCATGTCTTCCCGCTCGAGCCGGCCCTCGGCGAAGCGGCTCAGCGTGAAGCGCTCGAACAGCTCGTCCGACTCGCCCGTCGCCATCCACGCGGCCATGCGCTCGGCCACCGCCGGGGCCATCATGAAGCCGTGCCCGACGAAGCCCGACAGCTGCAGCAGGTTCGGCAGGCCCGGCGTGCGCCCGAGGATCGGTGAGTTGTCGGGCGTGACGTCGTAGGGCCCCGACCACTGGCGCAGGATCTTGAGGCGGCCCGCCTGCGGCAGCTGCTCGGTGAGCGCCTGCGAGTAGCGGGTGAGGAAGCGCTGGGTCGAGCCCAGGTTCATGCCCGCGGGCTCCTTCGGATCGCCCATGCCGCCGACGATCTCGCCGCGCATCGACTGCGAGAAGTACAGGCCCGAGTCGAGCACCGACACCAGCGGCCCCAGGAACGGCTTGAGCGGCTCGGTCGAGCAGATCTCGTGTCGGTGCGGCTCGTTCGGCAGCGCGACGCCCGCGAGCGAGGCCACCGCCGGGCTCCACGCGCCGGCTGCCAGCACGACCGTCTCGCAGGCGATGTCGCCACGATCGGTGATCACCTTCGTCACCTTCCCGTCGCGCTGCTCGAAGCCCACCACCTTCGTGAACGTCTCGACCTTCACGCCGAGCTTCTGGGCGGCGTGCGCGTAGCCCCAGAGGAACGGCCAGGGGAAGACGACCGCGTCGAGCGGGTTCCACGCCGCGGCCTTCACGCCCGTCATGGTGAGGTGCGGCACCACGTCCCGCGCCGCGTCCGGCGTGAGGATCTGCGTCGGCACGCCGTGCTGGTTGTGCAGCGCCGCGGCCCGCTCGAGCTTCGCCACCACCGCGTCGGACTTGGCGAGGAAGAGGTAGCCGCCCTGCCGGAACCACACGTTGACGCCCAGGTCGCGGGCGAAGCGCCCCATCAGCTCGATGGACCGCCGCGCGAGCTGGATCAGCGTGGGCGTGCCCCACTGCATGCGCACGCCGCCGCCGTTGCGACCCGACGCGCCGGCGCAGAGGTAGCCCTTCTCGAGCACCACGACGTCTGTCTCTCCACGCTGCGCGAGGTTCCACGCGAGCGAGAGGCCGAGGATCCCTCCACCGATGATGACGACCTTCGCCTTCGCGGGCACCGGGTGCTCCGGCTTGAGCGCGTGCTCGGTGAGGCCGATGGCGTCGGGCACGCCACCGCCAGGCGCCTTCGCGGGGTCGAACGAGGCCGACGCCCACAGCGACAGCTCGGTTGGGAACAGGGGAGGGCGTGGGGTGAAGGCCATCAACTGCGACGGCTTCGGCTTCGGCTGGACCTTGTCCTCGAGCAGCCGCGCCACGGCGGTGAGGCACTGCTTGCCCTGGCACATGCCGGTACCGAAGCCGGTGAAGCGCTTCACCGACTCGACGTCGCAGTAGCCCTTCTCGATCGCGTGTTCGACCTCCGACGACGTCACGTCTTCGCACGGGCAGAGGAGCGCCTTGCTCATGGCGTCGCTCCCTTCACCGCAGCGGCGATCGCCTCGGCGGCGACCAGGCCCTGCTCGGCGGCAGCGGCGGCGCTCATCGGTCCGCGCAGCTCTCCCGCGACCCAGAGCTCGGCCGCCGCCTTGCCAGCGGCGTCCGCCTCGACCGCGAAGAGCCGCGCCCGCGCGTCCCACCCGACGCGAGCACCGGCGGCCCGGGCGAGCTCGAACGCGGGGCTCTGCGGCGCACACAGCGCGACCGCGTCACAGTCGAGCTTCTCGGTCTTGCCAGCCGCTGACACCGTGATCGCCTGCACGCTCCTCAGGCCGTGGACACGGACGGGCTCGGCGCCGACGGCCAGGGGCGTGCCCCCGCTCGTGGTGATCAGCTTCGCCAGTTGCTTCGCCTCGTCGGCCTCGCCCACCACCGCGATGCGCTTGCCGGGCAGCACCCGGTGCTTGCGGATCATGCGGCTGACCGCGCGGCTCGCGAAGACGCCGGGCAGATCATTGTTGGGGAAGGTCAGCAGCGTGGGCTGGCCGCCGTTCGTGAGCAGCAGCCGCTCGGGGAAGATCAGGTGGAGCCGCTCGTTCTGCACCACCGCGAGGAAGCGCCTTCCCTCGTCGGCGAAGACGCCCACCACAGTGGCGCCCGTCCGTACCTGCGCGCTCTTCGGCACGACGATCGCGGGAGCCCCGTCGTCGCAGCCCACCAGCAGCCGCCCGCCGCAGGCCGGCTCCCGCTCGAGCAGCAGGAAGGTGACGCCGCGCTCCTCGAGCCGCCGCGCCGCCGCGAGCCCCGCCGCTCCGCCGCCGACGATCACCACGCCAGCCGCTTCGATCACGGGCTTCGGCCGCTCGGGGGCCGGCTTCTCGGGCAACAGGCCGAGGCCAGACAGCTTGCGCGCGATCTGGAGCATCACCTTCTCGACCACGGGCACGCCGGCGAGGAACTCGTGGTGGTTGAACCACTTCTTGAAGACGAAGTCGGTGGCCTGCAGCACGTCGACGCTGGCGTCGGGGAAGGCGTTCTGACGCTCCACCCGCATGCCTGAGCGGGCTGGTGTCTGGCACGCGAACTGGTTGGGCACGCCGTCGATGCGCACGAGGCACTGGGAGCAACCGCCCGACAGACAGAACGGCCCGCGCGGCCGGTGGTACTTGATGGAGCGCGACAGGGTGGTGCGCCCGGCGGCGACGAAGGCCACGGCGACGGGTTCGCCGGCCTCGGCGGTGAGGGACTCGCCATCGACCTCGATGGTGACGGGGTTCGTGACGGGGGCGAGGCGCTGGCTCATTGAGCGGTGAGCGGTGTAACGCACTCCCTGTCGATTGATCAGCGCTTCTCGCGCTGGCCGAACGGTGGCGTCAGGACCCGACATGGCCGCGATGTTCTCCACCCTGACCTCGCGGCCCCGCCTCCGGGCCGGCAAGGTGAGCCGGTCGCGCCGATGGTGGAGCTGTCACACCGAGCAGGCTGATCAGCAGTCGGCGGTCGCAGCTGCTGATTCGTGAGCGATCGGTGCCAGGGCCCGTTTCAGCGCGATGAGCGCAGCCGAGCCTGGTGGAGGGTACAGTCGTTCCGGGGGGTTGGGCGCGCGCCCCCTCAGCCTCTCCTTGCACACGTGTCCGCTCCGAGGGTTCTCTCCTCCGGAACCATGATCACTCACGCCCGGATTCTTCTCCTCGCCCTGACCCTCGGCTCCGGATTCGCTTGCGCCCCGCCGGCCCCCGCCCCCGTCTGCAGCAGCGCGAACTGCCCCGGCTGCTGTGACGCGAGGGGCCAGTGCCAGAGCGGCCTCGAGGGCGCGGCGTGCGGCGTGAGCGGCTCGCGGTGCCTGGTGTGCGACCGCTGCATTCTCGGCGTGTGCGGCATCGACAACATCGGCGGTGGGTTCTCGTCGTCGGCAGGGGGCCAGGCAGGTGGCTTCGGAGGTGGGGAGGGTGGCGGGGAGGCCGGCGGGAGCGCTGGCGGCGCCGTGCTGGGCGGTGGCGCGGCCGGGGGCGGTGTCGCGATGGGTGGCGGGGCCGGAGGCGGTGGCGGCGTCGCAGGCGGAGGCTCTGCGGCTGGAGGCTCTGCGGCGGGTGGTGCAGGCGGCGGAGTCGTCACCGGGGGTGGCAGCGCGGGCGGGAGCGCCACCTGCGGCCTGGGGCTCACGTCATGCGCGAGCGGCTGCGTCGATCTCACCAACGACGAACGCAACTGCGGCCAGTGCGGGCGGGCCTGCGGGTCGGGGCTCGTGTGCAGCACGAGCCAGTGCGTCTCGCTCCCGGCGGACTGTCGGCAGGGCGCGCCGTGTCCCTCTGGCTACTTCTGCGAGGGCTCGACCGGCCGCTGCGAAGAGGGGTGCAACTCGAACAGCCAGTGCCCGTCGATGGACTGCGATCTCACGACGCACACCTGTCGGTGCGCTCCGGGTCAGCACCGCTGCGCGAGCGTCTGCGCGGCCGATCTCGACGTCCAGAGCTGCGGGATGCGGTGCGTCGCGTGCCCGGGAGCCCCCAACGGCGTGGCTACGTGCGACGGCACGAGCTGCGGCGTCCGGTGCAATGCCGGGTTCGAGAGCTGCGGCGGCGCGTGCGCGGCGTGCCCGACGACAGGGGTGATCCAGACGGGCTGCGCCGGGAGCTCGTGCGTCGCGGTGGCGTGCGCGACCGGCTTTCACCTCTGCAGCGGCCAGTGCGTGTCGAACACGTCCGTCTCCTCGTGTGGCGGCAGCTGCAGCCCGTGTCCCACCGACCCGAACGGTATCGCGGTCTGCAACGGCACGACGTGCGGCAAGCAGTGCAACGCGGGCTTCCGGGAGTGCCAGGGCGCGTGCAGCCAGTGCCCCTCGGATCCCAACGGCACCTCGACGGCGTGCTCGGGCACCGCGTGCGTGCTCGCGGGCTGCGCGGCCGGGTTCCATCTCTGCAACGGCGCGTGCGTTCCCAACACGGCGACGGCGACGTGCGGGAGTTCGTGCTCGCCATGCCCGACGGATCCAAACGGCACGCCGACCTGCGACGGGTTCTCCTGCGGCTTCTCGTGCAACGCGAACCATCGCGCGTGCCAGGGGGCCTGCGCGCTCTGCCCGTCGGATCCGAACGCGAGCGGCACCACGTGCTCCGGAGCCCAGTGCATCCAGGTCTGCGCGCCGGGCTTCCATCGGTGCAACGGCGTGTGCGTCTCGAACACCTCCACCGCGACCTGCGGCGCCTCGTGCTCCCCGTGCCCGACGGATCCGAACGGCGTGGCGGGCTGCAACGGCACCTCGTGTACGCTGAGCTGCGGCACCGGGTACCACGCGTGCGGCTCCACCTGCGCGCTCAACACCTCGACCTCCACCTGCGGCAGCCGCTGCACGCCGTGTGCGACCGACCCGAACGGCGTCACCGCCTGCGACGGGACGAGCTGCTCCCTCACCTGCAACACCGGCTTCACGAGCTGCGGGGGCGTCTGCGCGTCGTGCCCCACCGGGCCTGGCGTCGCCGGCACCACCTGTCAGGGCACCCAGTGCGTGGCGACCGCGTGCAACGCCGGCTATCGGCGGTGCGCGACCGGCTGCTGCCCGTGGCAGATCGAGGTCATCGAGCAGGTCGGCCGCGCGTTCTATGCGAACGCGACCTCGTACTTCCTCCTGCCCGCGCCGCACCTCGCGCTCGTCAACGGCAGCCCGGTGGTTGCCTACGGCAGCGTCTCGAGCGGGCAGGCGTCGTTCATCGGCTCGGGGTCGAAGATCCGCTACGCCGTCCGGAGCACCGCGGGCACCTGGAGCATCTCGGACGTGTACGGCACCACCAGCACCTGCGTCGCCGGCACCGAGCACCTGGGCGACACCGACGATCGGCCCTGGCTCGTCACCACGGGGACCGAGGCCTTCATCGCCTTCAACAAACGAGACAACGAGACGACGGGCGTCTCCCAGCTCCTGCTCGCGCGCGGCCCGGTGGGCGGCGGCACCTTCACCGTCGAGCAGGCGTGGGCGGGCAACTGGATCACCCAGGCTTCGCTGTTCCTCAACGGCACGACGCCGGAGATCGCGTTCTCGCATCGCCTCGGCACGAGCGACAACCGGCTCGCGTGGGTGACGAGGAGCTTCGGCTGGTCCACGCCCGAGAACGTCTTCACCTATGGCCTCATCGGCGGGCTCCCGTACTGGCACCCGATCGCGGGGCGGAACGGCAGCGCGCCGTCGATCATCTATGGTCACTACGGCGAGATCCTGCGCGCGACGAAGAGCGGCAGCACCTGGTCGTCGTCGCTGCTCCAGGGGTCGCCGTGCGGGTCGTCCACCGGGTGCGGCGGAGCGGACGTGTCCCAGACGTCCAACGGCCTGTGGATGTCGGCGAGCCGGTTCACCAACATCAACGGCACTGAGATCATCATCAAGCGGGTCGACTCCGGCGCGTCGTACCCGACGGCGTGGCGCACGCAGTCCAACGGGCCGATCGTCTCGGCCGTCGATCCGACCAACTTCAGCAACCCCCTGCAGGCGGCCTACATCGAGGCGGGCGCGCTCAAGGTGGTGAAGGCGATCGGCGCTGGCGTCTGGGAGTCGAGCACCATCGCCACCGGCGTCGATCCGCGCGGAGGCATCGACATCGAGGTGGACTCGAGCGGCAACCCGCACGTCGTGTACTACTCGTCGAGCGACTACCGGCTGCGCTACGCGCGCTGAGGGATGGTGCTGCGCGCCCAGAGGGATTCGAACCCCCGACCCTCGGCTTCGAAGGCCGATGCTCTATCCAGCTGAGCTATAGGCGCAGATCCTGCGAGGGCGATGGACCGGGATTGAACCGGCAACCCCAGGAGTCACAATCCTGTGCTCTACCAATTGAGCTACCACCGCCAGAAACAACTCCGAATTCGGCCGCGCACCTACCGGACGTGAGCAGCCCCGTCAACATGACAAGGTGGCCGGTCAGCGACGCCCCCAGTGCGCTGCGACCGCCATGCCGACGACGATGAGCCAGGGCGGCGCCTTCCAGTGCTCGAGCAGCAGGAACGCTCCCAGCACGAGCGCCACGTCCGTCCGGTCGCGAACGCTCTCGGTCATCACCGGAGAGTAGAGGGCTGCGAGCAACACTCCGACGACCGACGCGTTCGCCCCAGCCAGCGCAGCCTGCGCCCACACCTTCGAGCGCAGCTGATGCCAGAAAGGCAGCGCGCCGCCGACGAGCAGCCAGGCGGGCAGGAAAATGGCCAGCAGGCACCACGCGCCGTTCGCCCAGTCCGGAGCCCCCGGCGTCATCACGGCGCCCAGGTACGCCGAGAACGCGAAGAGGGGTCCGGGCAGCGCCTGGGCGGCGCCGTAGCCAGCGAGGAACTGGTCGTCGCTCAACCAGCCCCGCGGCACGAGCTCGCTGCGCAGGAGCGGCAGCACGACGTGCCCACCACCGAAGACGAGCGACCCCGATCGATAGAAGGCATCGAACACGGCGACGCGCCGATCGGCTGACAGCTCCGCGAGCACCGGCAGCCCCACGAGGAGCGCGATGAACGAGGCGAGGGCGAGGGCGGCAGCGAGGCGCCCTCGCACCCCCTGGGACGACCCAGCGGGTGGTGTCGCCGCGCCCCGGTACAGCAGCCACCCGGCGAAGGCCCCGGCACCGATGACGGCGAGCTGCACGGCCGCGCCAGGAACCACGAGCAGCACCGCCGCCGCGGTGATGGCCAGCGAGATCCGGGCGCGATCGACGCACAGCTTCCGCCCCATGCCCCAGACCGCCTGCGCGACCACCGCGACCGCCGCCAGCTTGAGCCCGTGGAGCCAGCCGGCGCCCTCGCCCAGCGCCCCCTGCGAGACGCCGTACGCGAAGGCGATCATCAGCACCGCCGAGGGGAGCGTGAAGCACACCGACGCGACGAGCGCTCCCGCGAGGCCCGCCCGGTGCATGCCCAGCGCGAAGACGACCTGGCTGCTCGCCGGTCCGGGCAGGAACTGGCAGAGCGTGACGAGATCGCCGTAGTGCGAGTCGTCGAGCCAGCGCCGTCGCTCGACGAACTCGGCGCGGAAGAAGCCGAGGTGGGCGATCGGCCCGCCGAAGGACTGGCTCCCCAGCCGCAAGAAGAGCCAGGCAAGCTCGAGCAGGCGGCTGGTGGCGCTCATGCGCCGAGCCGCTCGAGCCGGGCCAGCCGCCGACCGACGAAGATCAGCACCGGGACCGCCGCGAGCTGTGCCCCAGCGGAGAAGATCGCGAGCGACGTCAAGGAGCGCTCGTACAGCAGGCCCATCAGCGTGCTCCCGACCCACCACGCCAGGCCGAACAGCGCGAAGAAGACCCCGTACGCACGCCCACGCTCGTGCTTCGGCACGAGCTTCGCGATGGCGGCCTTGAAGATCGAGTCCTGGGCGCCCATGCCGACGGCCCAGCACGCGGCGCCGGCGATGAGGAGCGAAGGCGAGGGCTCGAGGAACACCAGCGGCGCGAAGGCGGCCGACACGGCGCTCGTCACCGCCAGCACCAGCAGTCCGTGCCGATCGAAGAGCGCACCGAAGCCCAGCGCGCCCAGCGCGTCGATGGCCATCACGCCCGCGTAGAGCAGCGGCAGCTCGCCGGCCGTCAAGAGCCCCGCGCGACTCGCGTGGTAGGCGAGCAGGGCCCAGTCGGCGAAGCCGAGCGCGAGCAGCATCGCCCCGGCGACGTACCAGTGAAACAGGCGACCCACCGGCGCGCGGGGCTGCTCCGCCTGCTCGAAGTGCTCGGGGTTCGGGTACCTCGCGCGCGCGCTGAAGACGCACGCCAGGTTCGCCACCACGGGCACCAGCAGCACCAGGAAGGCGACGCGGTACTGCGTCGAGACCGCCTCGCCTCTCGCGACCCAGAGCGCAGATGCCGTGAGCAGCGGGCCGCTGACCGCGCCGATCTGATCGAGCGCCTCCTCGATGCCGAAGCTCTTCCCGAGGCCAGCCTGGCTGGCGGCATACGAGACGATCGTCGAGCGCGCCGGGCTGCGAATGGCCTTCCCGATGCGCTCGAGGAGCAAGAGGCCCACCGCCGCCTGCCAGCTCCCGACGAGCGCGAGGCCGGGCACGGCGACGAGGTTGACCGCGTAGCCGCCGATCACGAGGGGCCACCACGCGCGGGTGCGGTCGGCGATCCGGCCCGTGACGAGGCGCAGCCCATAGCCCAGGAACTCACCGAGGCCGGCCGCGAAGCCCACCGCCGTGGCGCTCGCGCCCAGCACCGCGAGCCACGGTCCCACCAGCCCCCGCGCCCCCTCGTAGGTCATGTCGCCAAAGAGGGCGACGACGCCCATCAACACGATGAAGGCGCGCGCGCGCTTCGGCGTCTCGGCCGGCTCGGTCCCGGCGCGCGGCGCTGCCTGGAGCCCGCTCACCGTCGCCTCCTCACCACCTCGTCGTAGAGCTCGGCCACCTCACGGCGGAGCTCGGTCAGCAGCCGCCTGCCGGCCGGGGTGATGCGGAAGCTCTGCCGCGCGCGCGCGTGGTCGGCCTTCCCACTGCGGCGAAGCCAGCCGTGGCGCTCCATGCGCGCGAGGGCGGGGTAGAGGGTGCCGGGGCTGAGGGCGTGTCCGTGCTCGGCGAGCTCTGCCAACAGCCAGGTGCCCCACACCTCATGCGCCGCGGCGTGGTGGAGGATGTGGATCTTCCAGATCCCCAGACGGATCTCCCGGTCGGCGGCCTCGAGCATTACGACAACCGTAAACGGGCTTCGTAACCACGGCAACCGCCACCGTCGCAAAGACCACGGCCCCCGGCGCCGAGGGAATGAGCGCGCCGAGAGCCGTGTGGAAGGCAGGGCCTTCCGAGGTTCGACAAGTCGCCTCAGCGGACCTTGTGCGACAGCTCCACCGAGAACTCCTTGCCGGGGCCGTGGCAGACCGCGCACGACTCGTTGCCGTTGTAGGTCTGCACGAAGAAGTGCGCCTCGGCGGCCGCTGAGTCATGGCACGAGCTGCAGACCGAGGCCCAGGTGCGCACGGCCACAGGGGACAGCGGGTGGCTGCGCTCCGCCGGCTGCTTCCACGCCGTGTTCGTCGCGCCGTGGCACTTGGTGCACTCCGACACGCCGCCCTTGAACGACGGGAAGCCGATGGTGTCGTACGTCACCGTGTACGGGGTCCCGAGGAAGACACCGTTCACCACGTAGGGACGAGACAGCTCCTTGCCGGCGTGCACGCGGTGCAGCAGGGTGCGGAAGTCCATCGTGGCGCCGGGCGTCGCGCCGACGAACCACGCGGAGTAGGTGAACTTCGGCCCGTCTTCGACGCCCGGGGAGTTGTGACACGTGAGGCAGGTGTCGAGCCCACGGCGACCGAAGCCGTGCGCGGCGATGTCGTTGTGGCACGCGTTGCAGGTGTCGCCCGACGAGATCACCGCGCGAGGCTGCACGGTGGTGGCCGCTCCGAAGAGGAAGTTGCGCTGCGCCGGCTTCGCCATCATGCGATACGTGGTGTTGTCGTTCGTCCACACGTCCCAGCTCTGCGTCGTGGTGAGCACGCCTGCTGGTGTCACGGTGAAGTCCCGGTTCGCCCACATCGCGACCGTGTACGTTCCGTCGAGCAGCGGCAGGCCCTTCCAGTCGCCCCAGGTCTGATCGACCTCGTCCGTGTCGGCGATCGGCGCGGGGAAGCGGGCCTGGGCCGTGTCAGTCGGACCGCGCTTCCACCCGAAGCGCCCGTCAGTGCGGTAGGTGACGACGACCGCGTTGCCGGCGGTGAAGCGGCCCGCGAGGGCGGTGAGCTCACCGGTCGCGACGTTCGAGATCGTGTAGTCCGTGCCCTCTCGCCGCGCGCTCAGCGTCGCCTCTTGAATGCTCGCGCCCTGCGAGTGCGCGTAGCGGAGCACCGTCGTGAAGTAGACGCGGTCGAACGCGCCCAGATCCGCGCCGTTCTGATCGCTGGTCGTCTGCAGCCGGCCGATCTGCGCGTACTCCTCCGTCGGCTGGCCCAGGTCGATGACGACGCGGTCACCCACCGCGAACCCCGCGTTCGCGCCGAGGTCGACCACCACGTGCCGCTGGAACTCCGCGCTCGCGACCTGCAGGACGCCAGGCGTCGCGAGCAGCGCGGTCCGCTCGTCTGCCGGCCCCAGTAGCGGGAGCGCGTCGATCTCGTCGAGGAAGAGCGTGCCACCGTCAGCCGCCTCGAGCCGGCCCACACGCCGGCGATCGGTCCCTGTCGAACCGGGAGCCTGACCGAACATCTCTGCCTCGAACTGCGCCTCGGGGATCGCCGCGCAGTTGACGATGACGAGCGGCCCGCCCGCCCTTGCGCTGGCCTGATGAATCAGGCGGGCAGCGAGCTCCTTGCCAGTGCCTGGCTCGCCGAGCAGCAGCACGTTCACCTGGCTCGACGCCGCGGCGGCGACTCTGGCCCTCACGAGCTGCAGCTGCGGTGACTTCCCGACGAGGGTCTGCTCGAGGCCCTCGACGCCCTCGGCGCGGGCCTTCTCGACGCGCAGCCTGAACTGCACCTCGTCGCGCACGGAGCCCAGTCGCAGCAGCAGCTCGTCCATCTCGAAGGGCTTGAGCACGTAGTCCCGAACGCCCCCTCGCATCACGGCGACGGCCTGTTCGGTGTCGGCGAAGGCGGTCATCAGGACGACCGCCGGCGCAGGCTCGAGCGCACGTGCGAGGCGGAACAGGGTGACGCCGTCGACGCCCGGCAGTCGTACGTCGGAGAGCATGATGTCGAAGCGCGCCGAGGTGAGCAGCCGTTGTGCCTGGGCGCCGGTCTCACACTCCGTCACCAGGTAGCCCGCGTCTTCGAGCGCGTCGCGCACAGGCACGCGCACGATGCGGTCGTCTTCCACCAGCAGAATCCTCAGCGCGGGCACCCGCCAACCCTAACGCAGCGATCATGCGTCGGCTCGCGTTCGTTGCCCGCGCCGCGTGACGGGGTGCGCGGCGGGCTGCGGCCTCGACACCACCAGGCGCGCGCGCTGTGGCGCCGGGCCGACCCGCACCGTCATGCCCGAGGTGAAGCGCAGGCAGTCGGCCTCCATGCCGTCGGAGAAGATGGTGCCTGTTTGCGGCATCAGCGACTCGAGCTGCAGCGTCGCTGCGCCGTCGAGCCAGCCCACCACGTTCGTGGCCTGCGAGTGCTTCGAGAGGAACGGCTCGCGGACGACGTAGAAGAGGCGCGGGTCGTTCCACGCCATCTGCATCGGCGCGATCGGCTTGCCGCCGAAGAACGCGCCCACCCGCTCGGCCATCGTGCGCACCGACGACAACCACCCCGTGGACCCCGCGCCCGTCGAGACGATCACCCCGCTCGAGGACTGGCGTTCGTGCGCCTGCGTTGCGCCGACCCACAGCCGGTAGTGCGCCGACTGGTGCGTCGTCTCGCCGATGAACAGATCGTTGAACGCCAGCAGCGTCTGCCCGTCGCTCGTCTGCGCGCGCGCCAGCGTCACCTCGGCCAGCGGCATCTGCCCCTCGATGGTCCGGCTCACCGCTGCGCGCGCCTGCGCCACGCTGAAGGGCAGCAGCTTGCCGTCGAAGCGCGACGGGTCCGGGTTCACGCCCACGAGGGGCTGGGCGCCGACGTACTTCGCGGTGTTCGCCACCAGGCCGTCCTGGCCCGCCGCCACCACGAGGTCCGTCGCGCCGAAGCGGTAGGTGGACAACAACGAGCGCTCGAGCCGCTGCGTCGGCACGCCCAGCTCGAGCTCGCGCTCCAGGGTGTCGATGGCCTGGCGGTAGGTGTCGTCCTCCTTCGCGTAGTCCTCGAAGTCGAGGCCCGCGTGCTCGAGGTAGAACTTCGCCTGCGCGCGGGTGTTGAACCGCTCGATGAGGCCCTGCAGCCGGGTCTTGCGGGTGACGAGCACGAGCTTCTCGAACATGACGGATCTCCCAGGCACCGCGAGTCACTTCCCGTTCGGCAGCGCCGGCTGCATGAGCGCCTTGAGCAGGTCGGGGCTCATGTTCAGCTCGCCGATCTTCTGCGCGTTCTCGGCCAGCTCGCGGAAGGCGACGGCGATCATCGACGCCGGATCCATGCGGCTGGTGGAGAGCGCCTGCAGCGTCTTCCAGTCGAGCTCGCGGATCGGCCCCAGCGTCTTGTCGAGCGTGTACGCCTGGGCGTCGGCGAGCGTGCGCTCGTTGGCGGCCTTCTGCTCGAGCAGCTTCTCGCGCTCCTTCTCCATCGCGATGTCGGCGGCCATCTTCGTCTCGCGAATGTGGCGCCGCTTCTGCTCGACCATGATCTCGGTCTCGAGCTCGCTCTGCTTCACGCGCCGCTCCTGCTCGACCGCCGCGGTGCGCCGCTCGTAGATCGCCTCGTCGCTCTGCCGCTGCAGGGCCTCACGCGCCTCGGCCTCGAGCGCGCGCGCCATTTCGGGCGTCGGTCGCAGCGACAGCACCGCCACCGACAGCACCTCGACGCCCAGCATCTGCACCGCCTCGGACGAGCGCAGCCCGGCCAGCACCGCCTTCTCGAGCGCCTCGGAGCGGGTGAGCCCTTCGCGCAGCGGCCACTGCTGCAGCGACGTGCGGGTGAGGATCTGCGCCGCGTAGACGAGCCGGTCAGTGAGCTTCTGGGGATCCTCCGAACGGTACGCTCCCGCGGGCGTCACCGAGTAGTCCATCAGCGCGGCCAGCTTCTTCGGCTCGGCCACCCGGAACGTCAGCTGCCCCTGCACCGTCACCTGCTGGAAGTCCGCGGTCACCTCGGTGAACGCGAAGGGCACGTCGACGCTCGCCATCGGCACCTGCACCAGCGTCGTCGTCGGCTCCCAGTAGAAGAACGACAGCCCTCCGCCCTCGCGCTTCAGCCGGCTGCCCTTGAACTGCATCACCCACGTCGTCGGCGCTGCCTTCATGTACCGGATCACGTGCTGCCTCCTTGTTTGAGTCGATATGACTCTAACGGCGCCAACAAAAGAGTCAATCTGACTATTCCTTCAGGTAGGGCACACTGTGAGACGAGGTGAGAGTCGACGACGGCACCCTGAGACCGAAGGCGAAGTCGAGCTGGAGCGTGGGACATGAGCTGGGTGAAGACGGACGATGGGCGGCAGGATCACGAGTGCGATCGCTGCGGGGCACGACCGACCGACGCGGCGCCGTTCGGGATCTGGGCCGTGGTGCTGTTGCCGGCGCCCGAGAACGCGAAGCACTTCTGCGCGACGTGTCTGCCGGTGTTGCGGGTCGCGCTCGATCAGGCGATGGCAGCGCCGGGACGATGACGATCCTCACCACGCCGCGGCTGCGCCTGACGCCCCTCGAGGACGCTGACGTGGGGCCGCTCACCGCGATCCTGCGTGAGCCGGAGGTCGCCCGCTGGTGGCCTGGCTACGACGAGGGCCGGGTCCGCGACGAGCTCAGGACGGGCGAAGACGGCGGGGAATACGTCACGGTCTTCGCCGTTCGGGAGGCCGGCCGGCTGCTGGGCGTGGTGCAGGCCTGCGAGGTGCTCAACCCGGACTACCGGCACGCGGGCATCGACGTCGCGCTGGGGCTGGCAGGGCAGGGGCGGGGACTGGGCCGGGAGGCGATCGAGGCGGTGGTGCGGTGGCTGTCTGGGGAGCGTGGCCACCACCGGCTGGTGATTGATCCCGCGGCCGACAACAGCCGGGCGATTCGCTGCTACGAGGCGGTGGGCTTCCGGGCCGTCGGCGTGCTGCGCCAGTACGAGCGGGGCGCTGACGGGCGTTTTCACGACGCACTGCTGATGGAGCTGGTGAAGGACGACTGGCGAGGTTGACGCGATGATCCCCTACCTGGAGCTGCCCCAGCTGGCGCTGCCGTTCGGCCAGAAGATCGACGTCTTCGGCGTGCTGTCGACGATCGGCGTGGGCGTGGGCGCGGTGCTCGCGGCGAGGGCGGCGCGCCGCTACGGCCCCGGCGACGACGAGCCGCTGCGGGGCGTGGTGACCTGGGCGGTGATGTTCGGCCTCTACGGCGGCCACCTGCTGCACCTGTTCGGCTACCACCCCGAGCTGCTCACCGCGAAGGACCCGTTCCTCGTCCTCCGCTTCTGGGACGGGCTGTCGTCGATGGGCGGCGTGCTGGGCGCGCTCGTCGGCATCTTCGTCTACTTCCGCCGCATCAAGACGCCGGTCGGGCCGTACCTCGACGCGCTCGCGCTGGGCACGGCGCCAGGCTGGGCGATCGCCCGCGTCGGCTGCTTCCTCGTGCACGATCACCCCGGCGTGAAGACCGACTTCTTCCTCGCGGTGAACTTCCCCGGCGGGCCGCGCCACGATCTGGGGCTCTACGACGTCTTCGTGCTGCTGGCGTTGACGCTGGTGCTGTACGTCGCCGCGCGCTTCAAGCCCCGCCAGGGCCGCCTCATGGGCTTGCTCGCCGTCATCTACTCGGCGTGCCGGTTCGGCCTCGACTTCCTGCGCGCGTCAGACATGTCGTTCGTCGACCGTCGCTACGCAGGTCTCACGCCGGCGCAGTACATCGTCGTGGGGTTGTTCGCGGTCGGGGTCTGGCTGTTGACCCGCCCGGCGCCGGAGGTCCAGCGGAGCGAGGTCGTCGTCTCGAAGGACCCTGAAGCAGCACCGGCTCGAACGTGATTGACAGGCCGCGTCGGTGTGACGTATCTGCCGCGGCCCGCAGCAAGGGAGCGTAGCTCAATTGGCAGAGCAATGGACTCTTAATCCATAGGTTGAAGGTTCGATTCCTTCCGCTCTCACAACGAACGACGGCCGGTGACTCCCCGAGGGCGCCGGCCGTTTTTCTTTGGCCCGCGTGGTGGTGCTACGAACGCGTGCACGGGCAGGTGGCGTAACTGGTAGCCGCGCCGGGCTTAGAATCCGGTTCCGAAAGGAGTGGGGGTTCGAGTCCCCCCTTGCCCACATGGGATCAGGCCCGCTGATCGCGCTGGGGGGAGGGCTGCTGTCGGCCCTCGCGTTCTCGGTCTTCGGGTACCCGCTGTGGCTCTTCGCGGTGCTCGGAGCGCTCTGGCTGCCGCCGCTGGTGTACGTGGGCATCTTCGGGCACCGGAACTTCGGCACCCGCGCGAACTCGGACCTCATGATCGCCGTGACCGGCCTCGCCATCACGCTCGCCATTGCGATCCCGAAGGCCGTGCAGAGCCAGCCGTGTGGACAGACCAGGCTCGTGGCGGACCGGGTGGTGAAGGCCGAGGAGCGGTGGCGCGACGCGAACGGCCGCTACGTCGACGACGTGAAGGCGCTCGAGATCGAGTCATTCCCCGAGGTGAAGATCGCGATCACGACCGACGGTGGTGCCTGGGAGCTCGCGGTGACGCACCCGGCCTGCCTGCTCCAGGACGGCGGCGTGCGCGTCTTCACGGCCCCTTGAGCGCGTCGAGCTCGGCGAGCAGCCAGGCCTTGCGGCAGCCGAGGTCGTCGTCGTCGCGCTCGGTCTGAAGGGCTGCGCGCAGCGCGTCGTGAGGGAAGCGTCGCGCGAGATCGCCGAGCTGCTCCGAGGCACGCCGGAAGCCTGGCTGTCGCAGGAAGAGCTGCACGGCGGTGGTCACGTCCTCGAGGGCGAGCCGCTCCAGCCGCGCGCGCAGCGAGGGTTCGAGGTCGAGACCAACGTCGCCGAGCACGTCCTTGTCGGCGCGGAGCCACGCGCGCAGCCACTCGTCGAGCAGCGCCTCGAGGCCCTCCGCCGGGAGCAGCGCGGTGAGCTGGGCGTGGACGACGAGCAGCCGGTCGGGGCTGAGGCGGGAGAGGGGCGGCACCAGCACCGCGCGGACGCCTGGAATGCGCGCGACCCTGGCGACGAGCGGGAACGCGAGCTCGGGCATTCCCCAGGAGCACCCGGGGATCCACTGCTCTGCGAGCGCTGTCACCACGGCGTCCGACAGCCCACGCTCGACGGCCTGCGCCGTCATCGCCCGCCAGTCACGCCAGGTCAGCGTCGAGCCGCTCAGCGACGCGCAGACGGAGAGCGCTGCTGCCTCGTCTCGCCGCTCCACGGCCTGCGCCAGGCGCCGGACCCGTCCGGCGACGGCGATCACGTCGATGGCCTCTCCGACGAGCCGGAGGGAGGTGTCCTGGCCAGCGAGCTGCGCTCGAACGGCGCGGGAGATCGGCGCCAGCTCGGACCTCGCGAGCGCCGGTGGAGCGGGCTCGCTCGAAACCTCCCGTCGATCGGCGCGCGTGAGGTCCGGCTCGTTCTCTCCGAGCAGCGCCCTCCACGTCGCGGCGCCGAGATCGGTCGGGTTCGCGCGGCGGAGGGCAAGCCTCCACGGCGTCTCGTGGCGGCGATGGAAAGCGAGTTCCCATGGACCCGGCTTCGCGATCGGCTCGGGCCACGAGGAGGCGAGCTCCGCCGTCAGCTCCGGCAGGTGCAGCTGCAGATCGGCGAGCGCCTCGAACGGCGGCGTGTCGGGGCGGGGAAGGACCCCCGTCTCGACGCCGGGGCCCGACTGACGCAGCAAGGCCGCGAGCAGGCGCGGATCGTCCTCGAGCGCCGGCTGCCGCTTCCACAGGGCTCGCAGCGCGCGCACCGCGGCAGGGCAGCCGAGCGGCGCCCCTTCGAACCTCGAGAACCCGCTGCATCCCGGCGCCTCGTCGTTGCGGCCGCGAGGGAACGGGAAGCGCGCGGCCAGCGAGAGCGCGAGGCGCACGACGTGCGGGTTCGACGAGCCCAGCGCCTCGATCACCGCTTGCGGCTCGGGTCGGCGCGCGTACTGATCGGCCGCGACCGCCGTGAGGTGCTCGACGGCCCCCTCGACGCAGTCGCGGCACTGGGCCGAGCTGTCGATGACGTACTGCCAGACCGGCTCGATCCGCTCGAGCAGCTCGAAGGTGAGCGAGACCGGCTCGTCGGCGAGCAGGGTCGGCAGCAGCCAGATCGTCCCGTGCTCGATGTCGTGATCGTCGAAGTGCGGAGCCTTGCCGCAGCGCGCCCGCGCCGCGTCGACCAGCAGCCGCGCACGTCCCGGGCTGGGCACGCGTTCGAGCAGCTCTCTCCACCTGTGTCCGCCGTGACGATCGAGGCGCACGAACATCGCGAGCATCGCCTTCGGCCCCGACCTCGCCGCGCGCTCGAGCAGCAGCTCGCCCAGCACCCAGGCCGACGACGCGGCCCGCACCGCGCGCGCCTCGCCCAGCTGCTCGAGCACCCACTCCGCCAGCGCGGCTGTCTCGCCCTCGAGGCTCCAGTGGTTCACCAGCCCCAGGGCGGCGTCGACGTCCCCTCGCGCCCGGACGGCGACGGCCTGCGCCTCTCGCTCGAGCCCGTGACAGGAGAACGGCGGCCGCCCGAGCGAGCGGCAGTAGTCCTCGACGAGGCCGCCGCGCAGCCCGCCGAAGGGGACGAGCCCGTCGTCGTACCAGAAGCCCTCGTGCAGGTTCTCGGGTGCGCCGCCGTCGCCGAGCGGCACCTTCGCGTCGGTCGCGATCGACTGGCAGAAGGCCTCGAAGGCCTGCTCGATGGCAGGCTGCACCTCGCGCTCGAGCGCCGAGTACGTGCGGTAGCCGAGCAGCTTCCAGTCGCGGGAGATCACGATCAGCTTGCGGCCGACGATCGCGCCCCGCTGATCTCGCAGGTACAGCACGCGCTTGTTTGCCTCCATCGCGTTCAGCACCGCGGCCCCGGCGTTGGATCCGTCGGTGAGCGACAGACACGTGCCGAACGGAATGCCCATGCGCAGGGCCTCGAGCGGGTCGTGCTCGATCGACAACGTGAGCGTGCGGTCGCCGAGCGTCACGGTGGTGGTTCTGGGAGCGAGCCAGGCGTCGACGTCGAGGTGGGCCTTCGCGCGGGTGAGCCAGGCGACGTTCTTCGGCAGCGCGCGGGCCATGGGCTGCCCGGGGTGCGCGGCGGCGTGGCGCAGCACCACCTGCAGCAGACCAGCGTTGTGGCGCGTCGTGAGCAGGAAGCGCAGCGCGTCGCGCCAGGCGACCGGGAGTCGACCGCGCGTCGAGACCGTCAGTCCCCAGCCCTTCGACAGCGCCTCACGCAGCGCCTCGTCGAGCAGTACCTCGAGGGCCCGGGCCTCGAGCGCGGCGTTGCGCTGGGTGAGCTGCCGGACCGTCCACGCGGGTGAGGCGTCGTCGCCATCGCGCGCCTCGAGCCGGGCGAGCCTCGTGTGCTGCGCCGGGCTCAGCTGGGTGCGGCCCTTCAGGTGTTCCAGCTCGCGCGCGCGTTTCTCGTGGGCCTCGAAGTCGCGGCGGAGCGTGCGCGAGATCTCGAGCGGCTCACCGACGAGCTGCTTGAGGGTGAAGTGGCGGTCGAGCAGCGCCTCGTCACCGAGCCAGCGCGTGAAGTCGGGAGCGTGACGGCTCGCGAGGCCGGGTGTCACCTCGACGAGCCGCTCGCGAAGGCGCCTGAGGCTGCCTGGAGCCCGCTTCGACAACGCCACCATCGCGTCGAGCGACTCGAGCAGCGCCGACGGCTCGAGCTGGGGCGCCCCGCGCGCCAGCAGCACGTCGGCGAAGGCCCGCACGTCGCCATCACGCGAGGCGAACAGCCGGGGAGGCAGCTCGAGCGTCACGCCACGCGCAGCGAGCGGCCGCCCGACCGCAGCGACCCAGGCGGCCCATGAGGCGAGCGCGGCGCGATCGCCGGCCACCTCGAAGGCGCGGCTCAGCTGCTTCGTCTCGACGAGCGCCTGGATCGTGCTGTCGGGCACGCCGGCCGACAGCACCGCCAGCGCGGCGCCGAGCTCGGGGCCCTCGAGGCCCAGACGGAGCACGCCGACGAGGTCACGCACCCGCGCGCCCGCCACCTCGAGTCCGGGCCGGCCGAGGTGCCGCAGCAGCAGGGTGACGTCGGCCGGCGTGAGCGCGCCGTCGTCTTCGACGTCGCAGGTGAGCCCGGCCAGCGAGAGCGCCCGCTCGACGCGCCCGAGGGCCTGCGGCGTGCGGGTCGAGGGCAGGGTGGTGAAGAAGCGCTCCGCGGCCTCGCTCACGGCAGCGCGCAGCCCGCGCGCCTCGAAGGGCTCTCCAGGCTCGGCGGCGGCGTGGGCGGGGTCGGGCCAGGCGAGGTACTCCTGCACCAGCCTGCGCACCACGCGGGCGAAGGCGCGGCCCGGCCGGCGCTCGGCGGCTCGCAGCGCCTCCACCGTGCGCGCGTGCACCTCGAAGGGCACCTCGGGCACCGCTGGACTGCCCGAGAGCGCGGCCAGCAGCCCGTCGAGCCGGCGGCGACGCTCGGCCCGCACCTGCTGACCGACGGCCTGGCTGCGCTGAAACCAGCCCTCGAGGCGCGCGGCCACCACGTCGCCACGCACCGCCCTCACCACCGCGAACCGGTCAGCCGGCCCGGGTGGCGCGTTGCCCAGGGCGCTGAGCGCGTCGAGCGCCCGCTGCCGGGCGCTCAGCCACGCGCGATCGATGGCGCCGTAGCGTCTGAACGTGCGCGGCGACTCGGCGATCGCCTTCAAGAGCCCCGGCGTCGTGCGCAGGATCTTCAGATCGCGCTGCGCGGCGCCGAGCCAACGATCCGAGAGCTCCACCGGTGGCCGCGCCAGCTCGAGGCACTTCACCAGAGCAGCGGTCTTCGGCACGGGCCCCGCCTCGAGCAGGCCCACCGGGTCGCGCACGCGCGAGACGTGCAGCAGCCGCAGCCCCTCCGCGGTGCGCCACGGCACGCCGTCGAGCGCGGACAGGCGCAGCATCATTCGCTTGAGGTCCGCCTGCTGTGTCTTCGCGCCCGCCCCCATGAGGGCGCCCATCGTACGACCCCTTGCGTACCGCCGCGCGGAGTGTCGTCATCGGCCCATGACACCGCGAGGCCACCTGGACGTGGGCATCACCGCCTCCATCGCCGCCATCGTCTTCGGCGTCGCGCTGCTGGACACCGGCACCCGCGTCTGGGGCTGGCCCGCCTTCACCGACTGGCCCTGGTCTGCCGAGGCCGCGGCGGTCGTGGGCGCGATCGTGCTGCTGGTCGCCGGCGCCCGCTGGGAGAGCCGTCGCCGCTGGCCCCGTTCGGGCTGACACCCCGCGCGCCCGCCCGTTCGCGCGATGCGCCCCGGCTCCGACACGGTGAGGATGCCGGGGTGCCCGACGTCTCCTCCTCGTTGACCCGATCCACTGCCTCCCTTAAAGGCGTTGGCTTCGTCACTCTCCACGAGGAAGCACGCATGAAGGTTCAGGTCGAGTCGGTGTCGTCCATCGAGAAGCGGCTGTCGATCGAGGTCGACGCGCAGGTCGTCAACCGCGAGCTCACCAACGCCTACGCCACCCTGGCGCAGCAGGTGAAGCTGCCCGGGTTCCGCCCCGGCAAGGTGCCCCGCCGCATCCTCGAGCAGAAGTTCCGGAGCGAGATCGAGGCCGATGTCGTCCGCCGCGTGCAGGCCCAGGCCACGGTGGACGCGATCAAGTCCCACGACGTGAAGGCTGTCGGCGAGCCCCACTACTCGGGCGGCAAGCTGGTGCCGAACGCGACCTACGCCTTCACCGCGCGCCTCGAGGTGAAGCCCGAGGTGACGATCAAGGAGTACAAGGGGCTCGCGCTCCAGAAGCTCGACTCGGCGATCGACGACGCGAAGGTGAACGAGCAGCTCGAGCGGCTGCGCTCGTCGCGCTCCACCCTCGAGCCGGTCTCGGGCCGCGATGTCGCGAAGCAGGGCGACATGGCCGTCATCGACTTCGACGCGACGAAGAACGGCGAGGCGTTTCCCGGCAACACCGGCCGCAACGTCACCGTCGAGGTCGCGCCTGGCGAGCTCGTCGAGGGCAACCTGCCGCAGCTCGACGGCATGAAGCTCGGGGAGCAGCGCGCCTTCGACTACACCTTCCCGGCCGAGTACCGCGTCGCTGAGGTGAAGGGCCAGACGGCGAAGTTCACCGTCACCTTGAAGGAGCTCAAGGAGCGCAAGCTGCCCGAGCTGAACGACGACTTCGCGAAGAGCCAGGGCGCCGACACGATGGACGCGCTCAGGACCCGCGTGAAGACCGATCTCGAGCGAGGCGCGAAGAACCGCGTCGAGACCGAGGCGCGCGAGGGGCTCCTCAAGGCGCTGATCGAGAAGAACCCGTTCGAGTGCCCGAACTCGATGATCGAGCGTGGCGTGGACTACATGCTCGACGGCGCGCTGGGGTCGCTCATGCGCTCGGGCGTCGATCCTCGCATGCTGAACCTCGACTGGAACAAGCTGCGCGCCGACATGCGCCCGCGCGCCGAGGTCGAGGTGCGTGGCTCGCTGCTGCTCGAGGCGCTCGGGAAGGCCGAGAACCTCACGGTGGCTGACGCCGACTTCGACGCGAAGTTCGAAGAGATCTCGAAGGAGACCGGCACCCCCCTCGCGCAGGTGAAGACCCGCTTCGCCACCGACGAGGCGAAGGACAGCCTGAAGGTGCGCCTCGTCGAAGAGAAGGCGATGGCGCTCATCCGCCAGCACGCGAACTGGAGCTGATTCCACCGCAGTCCACGAAGAGGAACGCCATGCCCTACATGCCAGTCCCGTACGTCGTCGAGCAGACCCACCGTGGCGAGCGGTCCTACGACATCTACAGCCGCCTGCTGAAGGACCGGATCATCATGCTGGGCACCGAGATCGACGACGACGTGGCGAACGTCGTGATCGCGCAGCTGCTGTTCCTCGAGTCGGAAGACCCCGACAAGGACATCAACATCTACGTCAACTCGCCCGGCGGCTCGGTGACGGCCGGCCTCGCGATCTACGACACCATGCAGTACGTGAAGCCCCAGGTGTCGACCATCTGCATCGGGCAGGCGGCGTCGATGGGCGCGGTGCTGCTGGCGGCCGGCGCGAAGGGCAAGCGCTTCGCCCTGCCGAACGCGCGCGTGATGATCCACCAGCCGCTGGGCGGCGCGCGCGGTCAGTCGAAGGACATGGAGATTCAGGTCGCCGAGATGGTGCGCCTGCGCAAGGCGCTCTACGACATCCTCGCGAAGTCCACCGGCCACACCTACGAGCGCATCGAGAAGGACTGCGACCGCGACTTCTTCATGAGCGGCCTCGAGGCCAAGCAGTACGGGCTCGTGGACGAGGTGATGGACAAGAAGAAGCCCGCGCCTCCCGCTGCCGAGAAGAAGTAGACCGTCGAGTCGCGCCCGCGCACGGGCCCGGTTAGGGTTGAGGTGACATGGCGACGAAGAACGTCGGACGCGACGGCAACCAGACCCTCTGCTGCTCCTTCTGCGGAAAGTCGCAGAAGGAGGTGAAGAAGCTCATCGCCGGACCCACCGTCTACATCTGCGACGAGTGCATCGGGCTCTGCAACGACATCATCGCCGAGGAGATCGATCGCGAGGAGACGAAGGACACGCGGGTGCGCATCCCGCGGCCGAACGAGATCAAGAACGTCCTCGACGAGTACGTGATCGGCCAGGAGCGCGCCAAGAAGACGCTCGCGGTGGCCGTGCACAACCACTACAAGCGCATCGAGTCGCGCGTCGCGATGGACGACGTCGAGCTGCAGAAGTCGAACATTCTGCTGCTGGGCCCCACCGGCTCCGGCAAGACGCTGCTGGCCCAGACGCTCGCGCGCATTCTCAACGTGCCGTTCACCATCGCCGACGCGACCTGCCTGACCGAGGCCGGCTACGTCGGTGAGGACGTCGAGAACATCATCGTCAACCTGCTGCAGGCCGCCGATCACGACATCGAGCGCGCGCAGCGCGGCATCGTCTACATCGACGAGATCGACAAGATCGCCCGCAAGTCCGAGAACCCGTCGATCACCCGCGACGTCAGCGGCGAGGGCGTGCAGCAGGCGCTGCTCAAGATCATCGAGGGCACCGTCGCGAACGTGCCGCCCAAGGGGGGGCGCAAGCACCCGCAGCAGGAGTTCCTGCAGGTCGACACGACGAACATCCTCTTCATCTGCGGCGGCGCGTTCGGCGGGCTCGAGCAGATCATCGATCGCCGCCTCGGCGGCCGGTCGCTGGGCTTCGGCGCCGACGTGAAGAAGCGGCAGCCCAAGTCGCTGTCCGAGCTGTACCACCACGTCGAGCCCGAGGACCTGCTCAAGTTCGGCATGATCCCCGAGTTCATCGGCCGGCTGCCCGTCGTGACGGCGCTCGAAGAGCTCGATGAAGCGACGTTGATCGACATTCTCGTGCGGCCGCGCAACGCGCTGACGAAGCAGTACAAGAAGCTGCTCGATCTCGACGGTGTGCAGCTCAAGTTCACCGACGGCGCCATGAAGGCGATCGCGAACGAAGCGATTCGCCGCAAGACGGGCGCGCGTGGTCTGCGGGCCATTCTCGAGAGCGTGATGCTCGAGGTGATGTACGAGATCCCCTCGAAGAAGACCGCGCGCGAAGTGATGATCAGCGAAGACGTGGTGCTCAAGAAGAAGGAGCCCGTGATTCTTCACGCGACGGCCGACGAGAAGGCGAAGGCGGCCGGTAGCGCGGCGTGAACCGGGCGATCATCGGGGCTCCGATTCTGTTGCTGGCCGGCATCGTCGGCTTCATCGTCGGGCCGCCTGGCCGCTACGCGTGTGGCCAGGTCGTCGGCTTCACGCCTGCGATGATCGAGCTGATCGGGTCGTGCCCAGACGCGGCACAACGGCTGGGAACAGGGCTCTCGTTCAGTCCCGTTCGCGGTGGGTTCGGCGGCAACTACGAGTCGGGCGGTGACGTCGGTGAAGGCGTCGCGTACGGCGAGCTCGTCGTCAGTGGCACGTCGGGCTCCGCGAACGTCGAGTACCAGTTGAGCAAAGGCGCAGGCCTGTGGAGCCCCTCGGTCATGGTGCTCACCTTCGGCGATGGGAAGAAGCTCGACGTGAAGGCGTGCACCCAGTCGCTCGTCGAGGCGAGGCAGGCCGAGGCGGGTCAGAAGGTGTTCGTCGAACAGTGCGAGCAGGGCAGGGCAGACATCTGTCTCGCCCTGAGTCAGATCGCTCAGGCGAAGGGTGACGCGGCAGCAGCGACGTCGTGGGCGAAGAAGGCGTGCGAGCTCGGCGCTAAGTCCGCTTGCCGCTGACTCCGAGCGCCGAGAGCTTCGTCGCGAGCGTCGCATCGAGCGGGGTCGTCGGGGTGAAGGTCGCGCCTTTGCGGTTCGACGGCCCCAGCGCTGCGAGTCCTCGCAGCAGGTGGCCGTCTGCGTCGGTTCCAGGCCCCGAGATCGCCAGCGAGCCCTTCTCGAAGACCCACGTGTGCTGCTTCGAGTCGCCAAGCTCAGGACGAACTTCGAGCGCCGCGGGACCGAGCTTCGGGAAGATCGCGTGAAAGGCCTCTGGCTCGATCGACTCGACGATCAGCCGCTCGACGCGTTTGACCCACTTCGCCTTCGCGATGATCGGCGCGGCCTCTTTGCGCACCTGCCCCGCGAGGTGCACGACCTTCAGCTTCGGCAACGTCATCGAGTCGAGGTGACGGCTCGCCGCGCCCACGCCGGTCTCGTCGTCGTTCCACGAGACGTGAACCCCGAGCGTCGTCAGGCGCGCCGCCAGCTTCTTCGGAACCGCATCGAGCATCACCGCCGGCACTGCGAAGTCACGAACGGCTTGGAGCAGGGGAGACGCAATCAGCGCACGGAGCACTTCGGAGTCTCCACCATCGATCCACAGCCGCTCGAGCGTCGCGAGTTGCGGCTCATCGGGTGGCGGAGCGTTTCCGGCGGGGCCCAGTGCACCAGGTCGATGCCGGTCAGCACCCCGCCCTGAAATCGAATCGACCCGTTCCGTTTGCTCTTCCAGAACGCGCGCAGCCAATCGCGCTCGTGCTTCTTCTGGAGTGTGGCCATGCGCTTCCTGGCCTTCGGCTCGAGGTTCGAGGACAGCTGCAGCGCCATGAACTCACCGCGTGGGTTGCCCTGCTCTTGAAGCCAGTCGGCGAAGGTGTGCCGGCGCGAGAGTTCGTGGGGCGCTTCACCGAGCCAGGTCAGGAAGTCGGCTTCTGACTTCGGCCCCGAAGACTTCGGCTTCGCGCCTGCCGTGGCTCTGGGCTTCTCGTTCGAGACCGCGAGCTCGAGCCAGGCCAGTGAAGGAATCGCGGCGCAGAGCTGCTGAGTCGCCTTGCGATGGCTCGAGTCACCGTGGGCGATCAGCGCCAGGGCGAGCAGCGGGAAGATCGCCGTTGCCGGGTCGAAACGAACGGGCGGGCGTTCGATCAGCGTTGTCGCCGCATCGGCGATCGCCGGCGTTCGCGGGAACGAGATCAGCCGCACCAGTCGTTCGGCGATGTCGGTCGCGGGCCCTTCACCCAGTCGAGAGAGCAGGTCGGGAAGATCGGCTTCGCGACCTGCATCCACACGCTCGAGCCACGCCGTCTGCAGCGCTGCGCGGGGCCCGGCCGGCAACGCGCTCCCACGCGCGCCCTTCGTGAGCGGCTTTCGGGGGCCGAGCAACCGAGCCGCGCCCCGTGCAACCAGGTCTCGCCACTTCGGAACCAGATCGTTTGGCGCGTTCACCTTCTTCAGCGAGTCAGCGAAGGACGCGGGGGCCCCATGGAGCACCAGGGCTCCGAGCGCGGCGCACCCAGTACCCAGTTGCTCGCGAAACCGAATGGGGAACCGCTGGAACCACGCCGCCGCCGCCTCGGCGATCGCATGGTGTTTCGGCCAGGTCGCGAGCACGAGAAGCCGCGCTTCGAGCTTCGGCACGCTCGTCTCTTCGAGGGCTGCGAGCACGGCCTTCAGGTTCGCCGGGTCCTTCGAGGCGGCCAGCGCGTTCCAGTCCATGGCCGCGCACTCTGCCGCTGTCGTGTTTGCTCGACCAGCCGGGCGGGTGGGCGTTACACCGCCGGGCCATGCGAAGACTCATGCTGCTGTCCCTGTTCGCCCTTTCCTGCGCCTCGACTCAAGACGCGGTGAAGCCCGAGCCGAAGGTGGCTGAAGCGATGGTCGACGCCGGCGTTCCCCCCGCTCCGGAGCCCAAGAAGCCGATGGTCCCCCCGACACGCACGCAGGTCATCAAAGAGACGATTCACGGCCTTTCGCTCGCCGACCCGTTCCGTTGGCTCGAAGACGAGAAGTCGCCCGAGGTGCAGGCGTGGATGAAGGCGCAGGACGACTTCACGCGACAGAACCTGCATGCGCTGCCGGGCCGCGAGTGGCTGACGAAGCGGTACACCGAGCTCTACTACCTCGACGCGATCAGCATTCCGGTGAAGCGCGCAGGCCGGTACTTCTACACGCGCCAGCGCAAGGACAAGGAGAAGGCCGTCGTCTACTGGAAGGACGAGAAGGGCGACGAGCACGTGCTGCTCGACCCGAACACCTGGTCGACCGACAACACGGTCTCGCTCGGCGTCTGGGTGCCCTCGTGGGACGGCAAGACGGTCGTCTTCGCCGAGAAGCCGAACGCGGCTGACGAATCGACGTTGTACGTGCTCGACGTCGACTCGGGCCAGCGCTCGAAGATCGACGTGATCACCGGCGGCAAGTACGCGAGCCCCTCGTGGACGCCGGACAACAAGGCCTTCATCTACGAGTGGCTGCCCATCGACGCCAAGATTCCCGTCTCGGAGCGCCCCGGCTACTGCGAGGTGAAGAAGCACGTGCTCGGCGACGACCCGGCGAAAGACGAACAGCTGCACCCGCGCACTGGCGACCCGAAGACGTTCATCGGGGGCTCGGTCTCTCGCGACGGCAAGTACCTGTTCATCTCGATCATGCGTGGGTGGAACGAGAACGACGTGTTCTTCAAGAAGGTCGGCGTCGACAAGGAGTGGAAGCTGCTCATCAAGGGCAAAGACGCGAAGTACAGCGTCGACGTCTGGAAAGACGTCTTCTACGTGTTCACCGACGAGGGCGCGCCGAACAAGCGCCTGTTCTCGGCAGACCCGAAGAAGCCCGAACGCGCGAACTGGAAGGAGCTGATCGCCGAAGACAAAGACGTCGCGCGCGACTCGTTCGCGATCGTCGGCGGCCACTTCGCGATCTCGGGTCTCAAGAAGGCCGTCAGCGTCGTCGACGTGTTCGACTTCAAGGGCAAGAAGGTGCGGGCGGTCGAGCTGCCGGGCCTGGGCACGGCGTCGAACCTTGTCGGTCTGGAAGACGACGACGAGGCCTACTACGCGTTCTCGAGCTTCACGATGCCGCGCCAGATCTTCAAGTCGAGCGTGAAGACCGGCAAGTCGGAGCTGTGGGCGAGCGTCGACGTGCCAGTCGACCCCACGCGCTTCGAGGTGCGTCAGGTCTTCTACCCGTCGAAAGATGGCACCCAGATCTCGATGTTCATCGTCGCGAAGAAAGACGTCGTGCTCGACGGCAACAACCCGGTGCTGCTCTACGGCTATGGCGGCTTCGACATCAGCCTCACCAGCGCCTTCACCTCGTTCATCTACCCGTGGCTCGAGGCTGGCGGCGTGTACGCGGTGCCGAACCTGCGCGGCGGTGGCGAGTACGGCAAGGCGTGGCACGACGCAGGGAAGGGCGCCAACAAGCAGAACGTGTTCGACGACTTCCACGCCGCGGCCGAGTACCTGGTGAAGGAGAAGTGGACGACGGCGAAGCGGCTGGCCATTCGTGGCGGCTCGAACGGCGGTTTGCTCGTCGGCACCGCGATGGCCCAGCGCCCTGAGCTCTATGGCTCGGTCATCTGCGCCGTGCCGCTGCTCGACATGGTGCGCTACCACCTCTACGGCTCGGGTAAGACGTGGATTCCCGAGTACGGCGACCCCGAGAAGCCCGAAGAGCTCAAGGTGCTCGCGGCCTATTCGCCGTACCACCACATCGTCGAGAACGGCACCTACCCCCAGCTGCTCATGATGTCGGCCGATCACGACGATCGCGTCGACCCGTTCCACGCCCGCAAGTTCGTGGCCATGGTGCAGCACTCGACGAAGGGCAAGGGCACCTCGTGGCTGCGCATCGAGATGAACGCCGGCCATGGCGGCGCCGATCAAGTCGCCAAGTCGATCGAATCGTCGGTCGACCAGATCGCGTTCCTGTTCTCGACGCTCGGCGTTACGCCTCCCACTGCGGCGGTCACGAAGTCGAACTGACGCAGGTGTGGGAGTAGAAGCGTCTTCGCCGTCTCATCTTCCGGAGAAACCCCGAGTGAAGCCCCTGCCGCTGTTGCCTCTGCGAGACATCGTCCTCTTCCCGCACGAGGTGCGTCCTCTCTACGTCGGTCGCGAGAAGTCCATCGCGGCGCTGAAGGAGGCGATGAACCGCAAGGCGACCGAGGGCAAGGCGCTGTTGCTCCTCTCGGCGCAGAAGAAGGCGAAGACGAACGACCCGACGCCCGACGAGGTCTTCCACTTCGCCACGCTCGGTCAGGTCGTGCAGCTGCTGCCGCTGCCCGATGGAACGGTGAAGGTGCTCGTCGAGGGCATCTCGCGCGCCCGCCTCACCAACTTCCTGCCCACCGAGCCGTACTTCGAGTGCGAGTACGAGCCGATCGTCGAGCCGCCGTCGACGGCCGCCGAGCTCGAAGCGCTGATGCGGGCCGTGCAGGCCACCTTCAAGGCCTTCGTCGAGCTCAACAAGCGCATCGCGCCCGAGCTCATGCAGCAGGTGGCGTTGATCGAAGACCCCAGCCGCCTCGCCGACACCATCGGCGTGCACCTCGCGCTCAAGCTGCCCGAGAAGCAGGCCCTGCTCGAGACCGAGGCTCCCGCCAAGCGGCTCGAGAAGCTCTACGAGCTGATGCAGGGCGAGATCGAGATCCTGAAGGTCGAGAAGAAGATCCGCTCCCGCGTCAAGAAGCAGATGGAGAAGACGCAGAAGGAGTACTACCTCAACGAGCAGATGCAGGCGATCCAGCGGGAGCTGGGCGACAAGGGCGACGACGGCAAGACCGAGATCCAGGAGCTCGAGGAGAAGCTGAAGGCGAAGAAGCTCTCCAAAGAAGCTCACGCCCGGATGAAGAAGGAGATCAAGAAGCTGAAGATGATGGGCCCGATGAGCGCGGAAGCGACCGTCGTGCGCAACTACATCGACTGGGTGCTCTCGCTGCCCTGGGGCGAAGAGACGAAGGACAAGATCGACGTCGACGA
>JAEUJQ010000084.1 GCA_016793095.1 Myxococcaceae bacterium
GACAGGCAGGTGGGAGCAAGCGGCGCGGCGGGGCGAAGCCGGCGATGAACGTGACGCCGCTCGTCGACGTGGTGCTCGTGCTGCTCATCATCTTCATGGTGGTGACCCCGCAGATGGAGGCCGGCGTCTCGGTGACGCTGCCCAGCATCCTCAACCCCGACCAGGGCAACGGCTCGCTCGAGCCCACGACGGTGACGCTCACGAAGGACGGGCGCTTCTTCTTCGAGAAGGAAGAGCTCGCGGTGGACGCGCTGATGACGCGCCTGAAGGGCGTGCACGGCGCGAAGCCCGAGAGCCGGGTGGTGCTCAAGGCGGACAAGGACCTCGAGTACGGGAAGGTGCGAACGCTCTTCAAGGCCTGCCAGGACATGGGCTTTCCGGGTGTCTCGCTGCAGGTCATCGACGTCGCGAACCGTCAGAGCTGAGGCCCGCCCATGGGGATGAACGTCGGACAGGCAGGTGGGAGCAAGCGGCGCGGCGGGGCGAAGCCGGCGATGAACGTGACGCCGCTCGTCGACGTGGTGCTCGTGCTGCTCATCATCTTCATGGTGGTGACGCCGCTGCTCACAAAGCAGCTGTGGCTCAACGTGCCGCCGAAGCCCGAAGACACGGCCGCCGCTCCGCCCCCCGACGTCGCGCCGCCCATCGTCGTGACGCTCGGAGCCGACGGCGTGACGAAGGTGAACAGCGAGGTAGTGCCGCGAGCCGAGCTCGCCGGGCGGGTCCTTCGCATGGTGAACGCGCGGCCCGACAAGGTCGTCTTCTTCGACGCGGCGAGTGACGTGCCCTATGGCCGGGCGCTCGAGGTGATGGACGCGGTGCGGGGCGGTGGGGTCGAGACGCTCGCGGTGCTGGCGGACGAGCTGCCCGCGCACTGACGCGCCCCGCACCCGCCGCGACGGACCCACCAGTCGCGAGCGGCTCCTCGAGAGTGCACCGCGTTCGAACGCTCGACGCGAGCGCTCGCGACCGTCACCGCGCCCCCTCGACGTCTCGCCTCGTCGGCCGCCTCGCAGCTCGACCTCGTCGGCGCCTGCTGACACCCCGCCGTGACGCGCCGGGCGCACAGCCGTGACGGCCTGCTTGCGATGAAGTCACCCACCCGAGCGGCGGCTGACACCACGCAGAACGAAACAGCGCAGCGTGAAGCTCACGCGTTCATGCTCGTTGGTCCTGCTGGTGCTCGCGGCCCCTGTCGCACGGGCCCAGACGGAGTCACGCGACGACGCCGGCAGCGGGAGCGCCGCAGCCCTCAGCGCTCCCTTCGCGGCGAGTACGGGGTTGGAGGGCGCTGGCCAGCCCGACGCCGGGGCGGATGACGGGGGCGGGCTCGACGTCATCACTGCGGAGCCCTCGGCCGCTTCGCTGGCAGGAGACGCCCGCCTCGACGCGGGCACACGGCCCGGCTCCGACGGAGCTGGAGGAGCCCGAGAGGAGGCCGCACCGAAGAAGAAGGCGCTGCCGAAGAACTTCGTCGGCATCGTCGGTCGGGTGACGGACGCGCAGACGGGCGAGGGCCTCATCGAGGCCACCGTGAAGGTCGTCGCCGGCGGCAAGAAGAGCGTGCTCACGGACCTCGACGGCGAGTTCCGCCTCAAGCTGCCGCCGGGCGTCTACGACCTGCGCGTCTTCTACGCGCTCTACGAAGGGCGTCGCGTGCAGGGCGTCGAGGTGAAGGCCGGCCTGGTGACGACCATCGACGTGGCGCTCGAGGCGAAGTCCACGGCCATCAAGGAGGTCGTCGTCGAGGCCAGGGCCGACAAGCGCAACGAGACGGCGCTCTTGCAGGAGCGGAAGAAGGCGACGGTGGTGCAGGACTCCATCGGCGCGCAGGAGATGGCCCGCACGCCGGACGCGAACGCGGGTGAAGCGGCGAAGCGCGTCGTCGGCGTCACGCTCGTGGGCGGGAAGTACGTCTTCGTGCGTGGCCTCGGTGGGCGCTACGTGCAGACGCTCCTCAACGGCACCTTGATGCCGACCCCCGAGCCCGACGAGCCGGGCGTTCCGCTCGACCTCTTCCCCACCTCGCTGGTGTCGAACCTGAACGTCGTCAAGACATACTCGCCGGACCTGCCGGCGCAGTTCGGCGGCGGCTCCCTCACCGTCGACACCGCCACCTTCCCGACGCAGCTCGAGGTGAAGGCGCGCGTCGGCGGCGGCGGAGACTCCGCCACGACCTTCCAGGCGCGCCCCTCGGCGCCGTCGTCGGTTGGAGAGGCCTTCGGCTTCCGCGACCCGACGCGCGACCTGCCGGCCGTCTTCCCCGGCGACCGCCCCTTCCAGCAGTCGGTGGACCCGACGCGCCCGGGCGTGAGCGCCGAGACGCAGCAGGCGGGTGGCCGCGCGCTGCCGAACCGGTGGACGCCGGGCTCCGTGAGCGCGTCACCCAACGGCACCGTTGGCGCGCAGGTGGGCAACACCATCAAGCTCGGTGACGAGCGCCGGCTCGGCTACCTCTTCGCGGCGCAGTGGGCGCGCAAGGAGCGCACGCGGCGCATCTTCGTCGCCGACGTCTCGGGCTCCGAGGGCACCCTCGAGGTCGAGAACCCGACCGACTCCCTCATCTCGTCCGTCAACGCCTCGACGTCGGTGCTGGGCAACCTCGGCTTCCAGCTCAACCGTGACAACGAGGTGAACCTGCTCGTGCTGGGCCTCACCAACGCCGAGAACCAGGCCGTCACCGCCGCCGGGCCCGAGACGTTGTCGGCCATGCAGGACCAGGTGAACAACCGGCTGCAGTTCATCCAACGACAGCTGCTCTTCACGCAGCTCAAGGGCTTCCACCGGCTCAACGGCCTCGCCGACCTCGAGGTCGAGTGGCAGGGCAACTACGGGCGCGTGCAGCGCAGCGAACCCGACATTCGCGACTCGCGCTACTTCGTCTCTCCCGACACGCGCGAGCTGAACCTGCGCCTTCAGCCGAACTCCGCCGAGCGCTTCTTCCTCGGCCTCGCGGAGGACTCGGGCGGAGGCACCGCGTCGGCGACGCTCCCCTGGCGCGGCTTCCGCTTCAAGGGGGGCGGCTTTGGCCAGTACCAGGCGCGGCGCTTCGACGGGCGCCGCTTCCGCTTCTTCGAGCTGCGCCGGCCGACGCCGAGCGGCCTCGCCGAGGACGTGCTGACGAGCGACCGCATCGGCCCCGGCGCCGGCACCCAGTTCTTCCTCGCCGAGAGCACGCTCGCGCAGGACTCGTACACCTCGACGCTCGCGCTCTTCGGCGGCTTCGGCCTCGTCGAGTGGAAGGCGACCGAGTGGCTGCGCGCGCAGGCGGGCGTTCGCTACGAGGGCTCGCGGCAGTCGGTGGCCGTCTTCAGCCCCTTCGCGACCGACGCGAACGCGCGCGAGGCCATCGTGCGCGAGTACCACAGCCCGGTGCCGTCGCTGAGCGTGACGGCGTCGCCGCTGCCCACCCTCAACCTGCGCGCGGCCTACGCGTCCACCGTCGCGCGGCCCAGCTTCCGCGAGCTGTCGCCCTTCATCTTCTTCGACATGGTGCGCCGCCGGAACGTCGCCGGGAACCCCGAGCTGCTGCTCACCACCATTCACCACGCCGACCTGCGCGCCGAGTGGTTCCCCACGGACACCGAGGTCTTCGCGGTCTCGGTCTTCGGCAAGCAGTTCATCCGCCCCATCGAGCGGGTCGTCATCGGCCAGGGCTCGAACTTCGACTTCGGCTTCCGCAACGCCGACGGCGCGCAGCTGGCGGGCGTCGAGCTCGAGGCGCGCACGTCGCTCGGGCGCCTCACGCACGCGCTCAAAGACGTGCGGCTCGGCGGGAACACGTCGTTCATCTGGTCGCGCGTGCAGCTGGCGAACACGCCAGGGCAGCTCGGCAACCGCAACCGCCCGCTGCAGGGCCAGGCGCCGTGGGCGGTGAATGCCTTCATCACCTGGGCGAAGCCCGAGTGGGGCAGCGAGCTGGGCGTGTTCTACAACGTGTCCGGCCCGGAGATCTCCGAGGTGGCCGTCGCGCCGCTGCCCGACTTCGTCACCCAGCCCGTCCACAAGCTCGACGTCACGTACTCCCAGTCGTTCGGCCCCGGCTTCCAGTTGAAGCTGGGGGTCGCCAACGCGCTCAACCAGCAGCTCCGCATTCAGCAGGCAGACGTCGAGGTGTTCCGCGAACAGCTCGGCGTTCAGTTCAACGCATCGTTGGCCTGGACGATGCCCACCACCAGGAAGTGACCCATGCGCAACACCCTCCTCGCCGTGCTGGCGGGCCTTGGCCTCACCGCGTGCCCCGCCCAGAACACCATGATGCCGCCGGGCAGCACCGGCGGCGGCACCGCTCAACCCACCCTCATCGACGTCACCACCGCCATCACGGCCGACACCACGTGGACGAAGGACAAGAAGTACATCCTGAAGAGCATCATCCACGTCGACGGCGCGGTGCTCACCATCGAGCCCGGCACCACCATCGCCGGTGAGCGGGGCTCAGCCCTCGTCATCACCCGCTCGGGCCAGCTCATCGCCGAGGGCACGGCGGCCGCGCCCATCGTCTTCACCGCGAACTACCCCGAGGGCATGCGCGGCGTCGGCAACAACAACTGGGGCGGCGTGCTGCTCAACGGCAAGGCGGCCGTCAACGTCACCGGTGGTGACAACAAGGCCGAGGGCCTCGCCGACGAGCCCCGCAACCGGTACGGCGGCGGCGCGACGCCCGACAACGCGCACTCCTGCGGCCGCCTCAAGTACGTGCGCATCGAGTTCGCCGGCCAGCCGCTGTCGGCCAACGACGAGCTGAACGGCCTCACCCTCAACGCCTGTGGCACCGGGACGGTGGTGGACTACGTGCAGGTGCACCGCGGCATCGACGACGGCGTCGAGCTGTTCGGCGGCTCCGTCAACCTCAAGCACCTCGTCATCAGCGGCTCCGACGACGACGGGCTCGACTGGGACCAGGGCTGGACGGGCAAGGCGCAGTTCCTCGTGGTGCAGCAGCTGCCCGGCCGCGGCAACCATGGCATCGAGGCGGACAGCAACCGCGCCTCGCAGGACGCGATGCCCCGCTCGAACCCGACCCTCTCCAACCTCACCCTCATCGGGCGCGCGCCCGACTCGTCGGATCCGGGTGAAGGCCGCAGCCGCGGCCTGAGCTTCCGCGTCGGCACGGCCGGAGCCCTGCACAACGTCATCGTCTCCAACTTCAACGACTGGGCGATGTTCGTCGATGGGTCGAACAGCCAGGCGCGGTGGACCGACGGCTCGCTCGTGGTGAAGAACAGCATCTTCTTCAAGAACCCGATGGCGGCCTTCCAGAACGTGCGCCCGTCGAACCTCGCCGACGGCGGCGTGGTGGCCGACAACTTCGACGAGGAGATGGCGCTGCTGACGCCGTCGCTGTCGAACCGGCAGGTGGACCCGCTGCTCCCCATGGCCACCGCCGTCACGCAGCCCGTCTTCAAGCCGTTGATGGACTCGCCCGCGCTGATGGGCGGCGCGACGCCTCCCGGTGACGGCTTCTTCGACACCTCCGCCACGTTCGTCGGCGCCATCGGCGCGACGGACTGGACGTCGGGCTGGACCGCGTTCCCCGAGAACTGAGGCGCCATCGGACGACGAGTCCGGTGGTGCCTCATGGCCGGCGTGCTCGTCACGAAGGCGCGGCTCTACGGGTCCGCCTCTGACTGATGGTTCCGACGAGGGCGCGATTCGGCCGCTCAGTGGTCGTTCCAGCGCTGCGCGGCGACGTTGTACGTCAGCTTGCGCGTGTCGTCGGGTCGCACCGAGCCTCGCCAGGTCGGCGAGAGGCTGCCATCGCCCAGCCGCACCACGACCGTGTACACCCCAGAGGGGACCTTCCCGTTGAGCGGCGGCGAGTCTTCGAGGTTCTTCGCGCCGCGCACCACCACCTTCGCACCGGCGTCGTTGCCCACCACGGTGATGCGAATGGTGCCGATGCCGTCTGGAATCGTGTCTTCGACGGGCGGCGGAGGCGCCTTCACCTCGAGCGGCTTCGGGTCCGGCTTCTCGGGAGGCGGAGGCCTCGACGGCGGCGTCGTCTTGGCGAGCAGCGGCTTCTTCGGCTCGACAGGGCGCGGGCTGGTGAGATCGAACTCTGGCGGGGGCTCGACGGGCGTCGCCACTTCGACCGGCTTCACCACGGGCTTCTTCGGCTCCGGCTTGCGGGGCTCAGGGTCCACTCTGACGGGCTCGACCTGCACCACGGGTGTCTCGACCGAGATCTCGGGCTCGCTCGACTTTCCGAACAGCAGCAGCGTGCCGAAGACGCCGACGAGCGCGGCCGCGGCGAAGGGCACGACGAAGAGCGCCTTGTTCGACTTCTGCTGCCGCCTGGCCGCGGGCACCCGCTCGGTGTTGTGGCCGCGCTGGTCCGACGGGGTCGGCTGGAGCCCGGTCGCCGAGAGGCCCGAGAACGGCGCCGGCACCACTCCCGCCTTCGCGTGCGCGTCCGACGGCGCGGCCACGATGGCCGGGAACGCCGAGCTGCGCGTGCCACCCGAGGCGGTGATCTCTCCATCGACGTCCACGTAGCCGAGCAGCGCCGACTGCCCGACCCGGAAGCCCGAGTCGAAGGCCGCCTTCTCGAGGGCCTCCCGCAGCTCGCGCGCCGTCTGGTAGCGCTCGTCGGGCTTGAGCATGAGCGCCCGCCGCACCACGTCGTAGAACGGGGCCGGCAGCCCGGGGAAGACGTCGTCCAGGTCCTGCCACTGGCCGCGGACCAGCGCCGCGTGCCGCTCGCCGTGCGTCTTGTGATCGTCGAACGGGGTCGAGCCCGACGCGAGCTTGTAGAGCGTGACCCCGAGCGAGAAGAGGTCGCTGCGCCCGTCGAGCTTCTTCCCCATCGCCTGCTCGGGCGAGAAGTAGCCGGCCTTACCCTTGGTGACGCCCGGCATGGTGAGGTTGCGGTTGGTGGCGGCCTTCGCGATGCCGAAGTCGATGAGCTTCAGGCTGCCGGTCGCCGACAGCAGCAGGTTGTGCGGCGAGACGTCGCGGTGAACGAGCCCGGCAGAGCCGCCCTCGGTCTTCAGCGCGTGCACCGCCTCGAGCGCGCTCGCCGTCCAGATGCCGATGGCGAAGAGGGCCTCGTCCGAGAACCGCTCTCCGTGGTCGCGCAGCGTGCGGTTGATGGTGGCCAGCGTCTCGCCAGGCACCAGCTCCATCGCCATGTAGAGCAGCCCGTCGTCGCTCTCTCCCACGTCGTAGATCTGCGCGATGTTCGGGTGGCTGAGGGTGCAGGCGGTGCGCGCCTCGTCGAGGAACATCTCGCGGAAGTCGGGAGACTCCGAGTACTCGGGCCGAATCACCTTCACCGCGACCGGTCGAGTGATGCCCTTGGTGAGCTCCTGGTCCGCCCGGTACACCTCGGCCATGCCGCCCTGCGCCAGCAGGCGGCTGATGGTGTAGCGGCCGACTCTGGTGCCAGCTTCGAGAGCCACGGAGCGTTGGGCCGTAGCATACCTTCAGTCACGCCCGACACGCTGTCGGCGCCCCGTCAGGTCCCCGGTCGATCGGGCGCGTTGGAGTGGCTCAGCACGCGTTGAAGCACGCCAAGGAGCTGGTCGGTCCTGAGGGGCTTGACGAGACAGTCGTCCATTCCGGCCGCGCGACAGGCGGCGAGCTCTTCAGGGAGGCCCGAGGCGGTCAGCGCGATGATGGGCAGCTGCGAAGCCGGAGCCTGTGCGCGGATCTGCCGCGTCGCTTCGAGGCCGTCGAGCTCGGGCATGTGACAGTCCATCAACACGAAGCCGAAGCGGGTGCGACGGGTCGCCTCGACGGCCTCGAGCCCGTTACGGGCCGTCTCCACCGTGTACCCGAGGCGCTCGACGAGGCCGCGGGCGATCAGCAGGTTGACCGGGTTGTCATCGACGACGAGGGCTGGCTGCGCGCACGCCGGGCCCTGGACAGGCGCGACCGTCGTGGGGTGCGGCGTGGTGTCGGTCGGCTGGAGCGGCACGCGGACGCAGAACCGGCTGCCGCGCGTGTCGGGCGCCTGCTCGGCCAGCCACAGCTCGCCGCCCATCAGCCTGGCGAGCTCTCGCGAGATGGCGAGGCCCAGGCCGCTTCCGCCAGAGCGCCGCGTCGTCGAGCCGTCCGCCTGCTCGAACGGCTCGAAGATGCGCAGGCGGGCAGCGGCGGGGACTCCCGGCCCGGTGTCTTCCACTTCGAGCTCGAGCTGGCCCGCCCGCCACAGCGCGCGCACCACCACGCGGCCCTCGTCGGTGAACTTGATGGCGTTGCTCAGCAGGTTCGCCAGCACCTGGCGGAGCCGCAGGGGGTCCACGTCCACTCTCGCGGGGAGCCCCTCGGAGAGCAGCCGGAGCTCGAGTCGTTTCTCAGCCGCTCGCGGGGCGAACAACTGCACCACCGACTCGATGAGCGCGCGGAGGTCGGTGGGCTCGGGCTTGATGCTCATGCGACCGCTGTCGAGCTTCGTCAGGTCGAGCAGGTCATCGATGATGGCGACGAGCCCCGCGCCGTTCGTGCGCAAGAGCTCGAGCTGCCGCCGCTGGGACGCGTCGAGCCGGGTGGTGAGCAGCAGCTCGGTGAGGCCCAGCACCGCGTTCATCGGGGTGCGGATCTCGTGGCTGACGTTCGCGAGGAACCGCGTGCGCGTGTCCAGCGCGGCCTGGAGCTGCGCCATCATCTCGTCGCGCACCAGGTAGAACCACCGCGCGAAGAAGGTGACGATCGCCAGCACCGCGACGAAGTTCAGCGCGGCCACGACCTGCGGGTTCCCTCGTGGAGTCGTCTGCAGATAGAGGCCAGCCGCGACACAGTAGGCCGCGGCGCCTCCGAAGAGACTGCTGGCCAGCAGCCACCACTTCGTCTCCCGCCACGACAACACGAAGCTCGACATCAGCGGGACGAGCAGAATGAACATGAGGGAGACTGCGTTCGGCGGCGTCTGCAGCAGGCCCAGCACCGAGAAGGCCAGCAGCACCGTGCCCATCGAAACCCGCAGCAGTGGCTCGACCCGTCGCACGACGTGCATCAGTCCGATGACGCAGAGGCCGACGCCGATGGTGAGGAGCTGCGCGGTGACGAGCGCCCACAGGCCCTCCCGCGCCGCCGCCGCCGCGAAGATGCTGAGGAGCCCGATGCCACCGACCCACGCACGCAGTACGAGGTGGGGACGGCGGTCACCCTGGTGCGCAGGGTGGATGATCCACCGCTCCAGCCGTTCCCACGTGCTCAACAGAGACATCGGCTCCACTCAAGCACGGCTCGGTGCTCGCTTGCAGTCGGGTCGATGAGCACCCACGGCGGACGAATGACTCACCTGCAGAAGTGGCGTGTTCCGCGGTGAGTGGAGGGGCTGCGAGTCAGTTCACGCAGACGGGCCGCATGCCGCAGCTGCCGACGCCGGCGGCCGGGGCCCACTTCGTCACGTTGCAGACGCCCTCCATCGGCACCGCCGCGATGTTCGAGAACGAGTTCGACGCCGAGAGGTCTGGCCCGGGCTGATCCGACAGCCAGCCGCACACGATGCCGGCGCCGATGAGGTTCCGGAACGTCGAGCTCTTCACGAAGGCGTCGTTGGGACGCCACTCGGTGATGATGATGCCGCCCACGTTCGAGAGCGGGCCGCAGCCGAAGCCGCGCGAGCCGGTGGTGCCGCCGGCGTACTCGATGGTGACGGACTCGACCGCGTTCCCGTCTCCCGGCCCGTTGCCCCACGCGATGCCTTTCCAGTCTCCGGCCGCCGGGGTCGCCTCGGCCGAGGTCAGCAGAATCGGCGCGGCCGCGGTGCCCTTCGCGACCAGCCGCACCGGTGCGTTCGACGCCTTGTTGCCCAGCGTCAGCCCGAGGCTGCCGCCGCCGTTCTTCTCGACCTTGATGGTGACGCCCGCCTCGATGGTGAGGGTGAGCGTCGAGCCCGCGAGGTCGTACATGAGGAACTCGCCGTTGAGGATGTAGGGCACGCCGCGGTTCGGGAACGCCTCGTCGACGTCGAGGCGGGTGACGGAGCGGATGTAGATGGCGTCGCGCCGGTTGCCGGTGAGCGTGCTCTCCTTCGGGATGGTGCCGACGCCGCCCGGCTGGATGTCGAGCGGGAAGCCGGTGAAGAAGCGCGGGTCGGCCTCGGGCTCGGCGCCGCTGCCGCTGACGAAGAGCTTCTCGGAGTCGTCCGTGAAGGCCGAGTACCCGCGCAGCGTGATGCCCTGGCTGCCCGAGTCGCGCACGACGACGTACTTCATGCGCAGCTTCTTCTGCAGCGGCTTCACCTGGGTGCCGCGCGCCTCGATGGCCGCGTTGGTGGACGACGCCATGCGGTTCCCCCCGCCCAGCACCGCCGTGTACGAGAGGTCGAGCGCGCCGGTCTCGTTGACGAAGAAGGCGCCCCAGCGCTGGCCGTCGGTCTGCGGCTTGATGATGACCGGCGACAGCTTCGTGCCGTCGAAGGTGCCCGCGGCCGTGATCTTCCCGGCCTTCCCGGTGCCACCATTGCCGACCGAGACGACGGCGTTCGGCTTGAGCACGACGAGCGCGCAGGCCTCGATGGTGACGTTCGCCTCGACGCGCAGGGTGGACACCACGTGCGGCGAGCCGGCGGCCGTCCACGTCTCGTCGGCGGTGACGTTCATCGCATGCTCGGTGCCGGCGCCCATCATCATCGTGGGGCAGTTGCCGCGCGCGACGACCTCATCGGGCGTGATGGTGCGCATCTGGGGCCCACAGGCCAGCAGGGGAACGGCGGCGAGGATGGACAGCGAGCGCATGAAGGACTCCTCCGTGAGCGGTGAGCGGCCGACGACGGCTGTAGACCCGCCTGCGCGGCCGATCCATCAGAAGTGACCGCGCCGCGCCGGGGCTCGACGCGACCGGACCTCGTGGAAGGTGAGCGCCTCGATGGCGAGGGGCAACCTCGCGCGGAGCGCCTCGGCGCGATGAGGCCACGCCGTCGATTCTCTCCACCCCGAGACCCTCCTCTTGCCGCTGCGCTGCTCACCACGAGCGCCGGACCCTCGAAGTGCGCGCTGGGACGTGCGGTCGGACCGAGCGATGCTCGGTCCCCGATGACGCTCGGCCGGTCCGCCATGCTCCTTTCGTGCGTGCTCGTCGTGGCGTGCGGGGCCAACTCGGTGCGGGTCGGGGGTGGCGCCGGTGGCGGCGCCTCCGACGGTGGCGTGGGCTCGACGGGAGGCGGGGGCGGCGGTGGCGCAGGTGGAGGGAGCGTGCTGGCGGGTGGCGCCGGCGGTGGCTTGGATGCGGGCCTCTCGTGCCCTCCGTTGCCCCAGCCGCCCGACGACGCCGGTGTCGTCATGCACCCGGACTTCGCGGCGAGCTACACGTTCTCCGAGCTGGGGCCGGTGCCAGGCGTGCCCGGGCCGCTCGGCGGCTGCGTCATTCTGGAGCACGACCGCGAGCACCTGCTCATCGCCGGCGCCTCGGAGCGCGTGACCGGCGGCCTCTATCGCGTGAAGGTGCGTCGGAACGCCTGCGGCCACATCATCGGGTGGGACGGCGCGGCCACCCGCCTCGCCGACACGCCGTACATCGACGCGAACCTCGTCGAGCTGCCTGGCGGCTCGCTCCTGTACACGGGCTGGAACGTCTCGCAGCTCTCGCAGCTCAGGCTCGACGCGGGCGCACCGGCGTGGACCGAGGAGCTCACCCAGCGCGGCCTCTCGGGCTCGAGCCCCGGCGGCCTGGGACGGGTGCCGCCGTGGCTCGCCGCCGCCGGCCAGTTCCGCCTCGTCGGCTGGCCCGACGGGAGGTGGCATCGCCTCGAGCTGTCGGCCGACGCGGGCGTCTACTCCGTGGTGCGCGTGGTTGACTCGGGCGCGACGCCGCTGTCCGGCGGGCCCGGCGGCTTCGCCTTCGTGCCGCTCGGCTCGGCTCAGTTCATGCGCCCGTCCATCATCCTGTCCGAGTGGACGGCGAACCAGGTCTCGGTCGTCGAGGTCGATCAGCAGGGCAACCCGCAGGCAGGCTCGCGGCGCGTCGTCTTCACCCGCTTCCCCCGGCCGTGGGGCGCGTACTTCGAGCCCGAGACGGGCGACTTCCTCTTCATGACGTGGGGGCGGCCGGGCCTGCCCGACAGCGTCTTCATCGTGCAGGGCTTCGAGAAGCCCCCGCCCGTCATCGAGTGACGTGATGGCCAGCTCCCGAGAGCAACGACGGAAGAGCGGGCTGTTCCCCGCGCAGGACGTCGACGTCACCACCGCCCTCGAGCTGCTCGAGTGGAGCTGGTACCGCTTCGCGCGCTCGACCGAGGC
The DNA here is from genome assembly GCA_016793095.1 of Myxococcaceae bacterium. Taxonomy (GTDB): domain Bacteria; phylum Myxococcota; class Myxococcia; order Myxococcales; family Myxococcaceae; genus Xiheimicrobium. The sequence continues at coordinate 12,189 of JAEUJQ010000084.1, forward strand.
GGCGACTCCCGAGGTGGTGCGCGGCGTGCTGGCCGGGCTCGAGGCGTGGGTGGCGCAGCCGGCGCGGTCTCCCGGCGCCCGGGAGCGCCGCAAGGCGGCCAGCCTCTTCCTCCGCGCCGCCGTGGATGAGACGGACGACGGGCGCCTGCGGGCGACCTGGCGCGCGGCCGTGAACGCCTTGAAGGTCTTCGAGTCGCAATACGCGTGGGGCTCGAAGGAGAAGGCGACGCGGCTCGCCGACGCGCGCTCCGACGCGCGGCTGGTGGAGGCGGCGCGGGCGGCGGCGGTCGGCTCGACGGTGGTGCCCCTCGAGCTGCTCGCGGTGCTGGCGATGGAGGGCTCGGAGGCGTCGGCCGATGCCCTGATGCCGCACGTCGAGCGCGCCCTGACGAACGAGGCGCACCTCGAGCCGTTGTCCCGCCTCGGCCGCTACGCCGCGAAGACGAAGGCGATGACGGGGTTGCTGGGGCTGGTGGAGTCACGCCTCGACGCCGCCCGTGGCGCCTCGCCGGTGATGGTGCTGGCGAAGAGCCTGGGCCTCGCCTCGGGTGCGCGCTTCCGGGTCGAGGTGCGGGTGCCGGGCAGGGGCGTGACGGCGTGCTTCGTCAGCCTCGACAGCGCGCGGCCGGGACCCGCCTTCTCCGGGTGGGTCCAGGGAGCGAGCCGCGACCAGCACCGCATGCTCCACCGCGAGGACGGGACGACGGTCTGTGCGCTCCCTGAGCTCCCGGCCTGGCTCGCGCGCGCCGCCGAGGAGCTCGGCACGACGTGGCGCTTCGACGCCGTCACCAGCAGCCACCTGCGGGGCAAGCGCCTCGGTGCGTTCCTGGCGTGGCTGGCGGGCGGTTGAATCGCCTCATCGCCAGGGCCCGACGCTCGCGGGCTGACGGAGGCGCTGGACCCACCGGTTGGTAGGCACTGCGGCGGCGGAGTACCATGGCGCGATGCGCACCCCCGCTCTGGCGCTCCTCTTCCTCGTTGGCTGTCAATGTGGTCCCGAGCTGCCGGGCGGCGGTGGGGGCGCTGGCGGAGGCTCCAGCGCGGGCTCGACGGGCGGCAACGGCGCCGGCGCGACCGGTGGAGGGCAGGGCGCGGGCAACCAGGGCGGCGGCCTCGGGGGAGGCGGTCTCGCGGGCGGTGGGGACGCCTGCGCCGAGGTGACCTCGATGGCCAACCTCGACAAGAAGCCCGTCGACGTCATCCTCGTCATCGACAACTCGGGCTCGATGACGGTCGAGATCGAGGCGGTGCAGGCGAACGTCAACACCAACCTCGCGAGCATCATCGGCAGCTCGGGGCTCGACTACCGCATCATCCTCATCAGCCGACACGGCTCGGCGACGGCGAGCCAGAGCGTGTGCATCGGCCCGCCGCTCTCGGGAAACCCGACGTGCTCGCCGCCACCCGCCACGCCGACGAACGGCCCGCGCTTCTTCCACTACAGCACGGAGATCGGCTCGACCAACTCGCTGCGGCGCATCATCTCGACCTACAACGCGCCAGGCCTCGAGGGCACCGGCCCCATGGGCTGGAGCGGCTGGCTGCGTGACGACGCGTACCGCACCTTCGTGGAGATCACCGACGACAACGAGACGGGCATCACGCCCGCGCAGTTCGAGCAGCAGCTGACCGCCCTGATGCCGGCGAAGTTCGGAACGGTGCAGAACCGCAACTACGTGTTCCACTCCATCGTCGGCGTCGCCGCGAAGGCCAACCCGGCCGAGGCGTACCAGCCGAACGAGAACCTGGTGACCGGGCAGTGCTCGACGGCCGTCAACCCGGGCACGACGTACCAGGAGCTCTCGCGCGCGACCGGCGGCTTGCGCTTCCAGATGTGCGAGCCCAACCGCTACGACACCGTCTTCCGCACGGTGGCCCAGGGCGTCATCGCGTCGGCGCAGGTGGCGTGCGACTTCGCCATTCCGCCGCTGCCCGGCGGGTTCACCGCGGCCAACCGCATCTACGTCGCCTACACGCCTGGCAACGGCGGCGCGGTGCAGCAGTTCACCCAGGTCGCCAACTCGGCGGCGTGCGCGGCGAACAGCTTCTACGCGCAGAACGGCCGCGTCACCTTCTGCCCGCAGACCTGCAGCTTCGTGCGCATGGACCCGATGGCGCGCGTCGCGGTGCGGTTCACCTGCGAGGTGATGATCCAGTGACGACAGGACGGTGACCGCGGGCCCGCGTTGTGTCATGGGCCGCGCCTCATGATTCGCCTCGACAACATCGGCGCGCAGCACGGCCGGCAGATCCTCTTCATCGGCGCCTCCGCCGCGCTCCACAAGGGCGAGAAGGTCGGCCTCGTCGGCCCCAACGGCTCGGGCAAGTCCACGCTCTTCCGGTACCTGGTGAAGGAAGAGACGCCCGACGAAGGCAGCGTGTCGATCGATCGCGGCGTCACCATCGGCTACTTCCGGCAGGACGTCGGCGAGATGAGCGGGCGCACCGTCATCGAAGAGACGATGGACGGCGCGGGGCCGGTGTCATCGGTGGCGCGAGAGCTCAAGCAGCTCGAGCACGACATGGCCGACCCCGGGAAGGCCGACCGCCTCGACGAGCTGGTCACGCGCTTCGGCGAGGTGCAGGCGCGCTTCGACGAGCTGGGCGGCTACGCGCTCGAGGGCCGGGCGCGGGAGATCCTCGCCGGCCTCGGCTTTCGCCCCTCGATGGTGGACGGCGACGTCGGCGCGCTCTCAGGCGGCTGGAAGATGCGGGTCGCGCTCGCGCGCATTCTGCTGATGAAGCCCGACGCGATGCTGCTCGACGAGCCGTCGAACCACCTCGACCTCGAGTCGCTCATCTGGCTCGAGCAGTTCCTCAAGCAGTACGAGGGCGCGCTGTTGATGACGTCGCATGACCGCGAGTTCCTGAACCGGGTCTGCACGCGCATTCTCGAGATCGACGGCGGCGAGCTGACCTCGTACTCGGGCGACTACGAGTTCTACATGCAGCAGAAGGCCATCGCCGAGGCGCAGCAGCAGGCGACCTTCGAGCGCCAGCAGGCGATGTTGAAGAAGGAGCTCGCCTTCATCGAGCGCTTCAAGGCGCGCGCGTCGCACGCGGCTCAGGTGCAGTCCCGGGTGAAGAAGCTCGAGAAGATCGAGCGCGTCGAGCCGCCGCGCCACATCGAGAAGGTGCGCTTCGAGTTCAAGCCGCCGCCGCGCAGCGGAGAGGACGTCGTGAAGCTCACCGGGGTGAGCAAGGCGTACGGCGACCTCGTCGTGTACAAGAACTTCGACTTCCTGCTCCGCCGGCGGGAGCGCTGGTGCGTGCTGGGCGTCAACGGCGCCGGCAAGTCGACGCTGCTCAAGCTCGTCGCCGGGCACTCGCAGCCCGACACCGGCGCCGTCGTCATCGGCAACAGCATCAAGCTCGGCTACTTCGCGCAGCACGCGATGGACGTGCTCGACGGCACGAAGACCGTCTGGCAGTCGCTCGTCGACGCGTTCCCGCGCTCGTCCGAGGGCACCCTGCGCACGCTGGCCGGCTGCTTCGGCTTCCCCGGTGACGAGGCCGAGAAGGTGGTGCGCGTGCTGTCGGGTGGAGAGAAGGCGCGGCTCGTGCTCGCGCTCATGCTGTTCGACCCGCCGAACTTCCTGGTGCTGGACGAGCCCACGAACCACCTCGACCTCGCGACGAAGGAGATGCTCATCGACGCGCTCAAGGGCTTCGAGGGCAGCCTGCTCATGGTGTCGCACGACCGGCACTTCCTCGCCGAGCTGTCGAACCGGGTGCTCGAGCTGACGCCCGAAGGCCCGCATGTCTACGGCGGCGGCTACACCGAGTACGTGCAGTCCACGGGGCGCGAGGCGCCGGGCCTGCACGAGGGCTGAGCCCGCCTCAATCGGCCGTGTCGCGGCTCTCTCGCGTTCTCCCTGCGCCCACGGCGCGAGGACCGCGGACGTTCGGACGCAGCCAGCCGCCCGTGCTGCACCGCCTCCGGAATCGCGTCGGCGGACCATGGGGTCGTGGCTGAACGTCGATAACGGCTCGTGCCGTTGCGCCTCGGCGGGAGGTCGGCGCTGGCGGTGAGGCGCTCGCTCGCCCAGACTCGAGCTCGTGCGCAACAAGGGGGTCGTGCTCGCGGTCGTCGTGGTCGCCCTCGCGGCCGCGGTGGCCTTGTGGTCGCCAGCGGGCCAGGACACGTCTGCTCGCGCCGATCGAGCTGGCTCCCCGACATCGGAGTACGTGCCCCTGGCCCCTGCTGCTGGCGCGCGGCCGGCACCAGCGCCCACGACGTCAGCGCCAGCCGAGCTCACCGCTCGCGCCCCCGGCCTCACGGGAGGGACGGACGGCTTGACGCCACGGCTGCTTGCACGCGACGGGGACGCAGGTCAGCCGCTCGACGAGTCTCGGGCGTGGCTCGAGCGCTTCCTCCAGGACAACGCGGCGACCGCGCGGGCGAACGTCGATCGCTACTGCGAGGTGACGCGCGGGCTGCGGGCGCGGCCGCGGTACCAGCCAGCCTCCCGCGCGAAGGACGCAGCGGTGTTCATGGACGGCCGCGCGGACTGGGAGGGCGGCCGAACCGGCCTCCTGCACCTGCCCGACACCGTCACGGCGCGCCTGAAGGACCCGGCGGAGTCGTGGCGACGCGCGGGACCTGAGCTCTATGCCGGCCTCGACTTCGCGTGGCTCGAGGCGCTGCGCGGGTTCGACCACTGGTCGCTCGCCACGCAGGGCCCGCTCAGGGACCAGCGGCCCACCTCGATGTTCGAGTCGCCGCTGCCCGAGTACGGCACCCTCGTCTCCTGGGCGAAGCTGCGACTGCTGAAAGGCGCTCACGAGGGCGCGCTGCCGGTGGCCGCGGACGAGGTGCTGCACCTGGCCGACCTCTGCGCGTCAGGCGGGGCGCTGCTGGGTGAGCTGCTGCGCGGCTCGTTCCATGCGCTGGTTCGGCGCTCGTTCGAGGAGGCCGGCCAGCCTGTGCCCGACGGGGTCTTCACGGACGCCGACCGGCGGCAGGTGCGTGCGGCGGGCCTCGCCGGGGTGCGGCTGCTGTACCCGGGCGTCCCCGAAGACGTGCGCTCGAAGGCGCTGGGCTGCATCCCCATGCGCTGCGCCGCCCTCAACGAGGCCATCGGCTTCTCGGCGGGTCTCGTCCAGCTTCGCCCGGCTTCGGCGGACGACGTGAAGTGGCTCGCTCGCCAGCAGCCCTGCGACGCGGCGTTGGCCGGTCTGCTGAGCCGCACGCCGCCCATCGACCCGGAGAGCCTCCGTGACTCGTTGCCACCGCTCGGCGACCTCGATGAGTCGTTCTCGGGCGCCGACGCGGGGCGGTGAGCCGTCAGTCGTCCTCGCCGCGGGGCATGAAGTCCCAGTCGCCGGGGCTGGGCTCGTCGGCGCGCTCCTCGTACAGGGGCCCGAGGGCGACGAAGAGGCCTGCCAGGACACCGAGGGGCGCGAGCGCAGCGCTCCACGCCGAGAGCGTCGCCGCGACCGCGAAGCCGGCGATGCCGGTGACGATGGCCAGCATGCCCCACGTACCGGTGTTGAGGTCGCGTGGGCGCGTGGCCCAGAGCGCTCCCGCGCAGGCGAGGCCGGCCAGCGCCACGCCGACCATCGCCACGTCACCGAAGCCGCCCAGGCCTCCGGTCGAGCCGACGGCCACGACGCTCGCCACCTGCCCGCCCGCCATGAGCCCCGCGGCCAACCGCCGGTGGTGCTGCATCGAGCGCTCCCACGCGGACAGCTCCTGGTCTGGCGGCTCTTCGTGGCGCTCGCGCGCGAAGGCGACGTCCTCGGGGTCGAGCAGCAACGCGTGGGGAAACCCGCTGGCCATCATCGTCTCGACCGCTTCCCGGCGGCACGAGCGGCCCCGGCTGTCTTCGAGGTCGTGCAGCGCCTTCGACGACAGGGCCTGCATCACCACCTCGGCCTCCTCGGCCTCGTGACCCGGCGCGCGCATCGCGCGGAGGACCCGGTTCACGTCGTCCGCCAGCCGGGTGCGCTGGGCGCTCGTCGAGCCTTCCAGCGCAGCGACGAGCTCGGGGAAGCTCCGCAGCCGCTGGGCCGACGCCTCGAGGTCCACCAGCGCCACGTCGTCCACCGTCGCGGCCTGTGCTGCCGCTGCCGTGTCGTCTGGCGCCCGCGTCCGGTCCATCGGGCTGCATGATGCCAGCGCCCGCCGTGATTGGGTGGCGCCGCTCATGTAACCCCATGTGGGAGAACAACCCTCTGCAATCGCTCGTGCCAGCGCTCTACACTCGACGCCTCTTCTTCAGCGTTTGGGCACGGTCACGCCGAACGTCTTCCCGGGTGCAGCGGTGATCCAGCCATCACGTCTCTTGTCTGTCGTGCTCGCGGTGTGCGCCTCGCCGGCGTTCGCGCAGTTCGAGCTCGACCTCAGCGCGGACAAGAAGGACCCGAAGGCGGACTCCAAAGCCCCGAAGCCCGCCCCCGCGCCAGCCGCGCAGCCAAGGAGCGCCCCACCGCCGGAGGTCGGGCTCGACCTGTCGTCGACCGCAGACGTGAAGAAGGTGGTGGTGCTGCCCGCCATTGTCCGCGTGACGCAGAGCCAGGGAGGCTTCAGCGGCCTCGACACGAAGAAGACCTTCGACAAGTTCGACTTCGCCTCGCACAAGCGGTTCATCGCCAGCGTCTCGAAGCAGCTCGAGGGCAAGGTGCTGTCAGCCGAGGCCGTGCAGGCCGCCATCACGAAGGAGGGCTTCACCATCGCCCTCGCCCGCACCCCGGCGGGCCGCGCGAAGCTGATCAAGAGCCTCGAGGCCGGCTTCCTCGTGCTGCTCGAGGTGGGGAAGACCGGCACGCTCTCGGCCGTGGTGCACGACGTCGAGGGCGCCGAGAAAGGTGAAGCGCTCACCGTCGGGGGCGGCGTCACGCAGAAGGCGGCTGACGAGCTGGGGCCGCTGCTCTCGAAGCGCCTCATCGACCTCTCCAACGAGAAGCCCGCACAGGTCGCGGTGGTCGAGGCGCCGCCGCCGCCCCCAGAAGAAGACGTCAACGACTCACCGCCCGAGATCGTCAAGGAGGCGCCGAAGAGCTGGAAGCCCGACCCTGACGTCAGCCGCGTCACGGTGGCGGTCGGCGCGGGCGGGGTGGTGCGCAGCCTGACCGTCGGCGGTGAGGCCGCGAGCCAGCTCGCCGAGCTGCGCAACAACGGTGTCGTCGGGCTGGGCCTCTACGCGCAGGTGCAGCCGCTGCAGTTCATCAAGTCGATGGCCGGCTCGCGCTGGGCGGACCTCGAGCTCGAGGTGAACTTCCGCCGCGCCTTCGTGCGCGCCACCGGGGTCGAGGGCTCGGCGCAGGGCACGAGCTGCTCCATGACGGACGACGACCTGCAGGTGCGCGGCACGTACCGCTTCAAGGTCGCCGCGGCGACGTACGCGCCCTTCGTGGGCGTCGGGGCCGGGTGGAGCCAGGAGCGCACGCTCTTCGACGCCTGCTCGCTCCCGCTCGTCTCGGCCACCTGGCGCGGCATCGACGCGCAGGTCCGCGTGAAGCAGCCGCTCTTCCGCAACCTGCTCTCGCTCGACCTCGCTGGCGGGCCGCGCTTCCTGCAGAGCGGGCAGGGCACTTCGACCCGGTTGTCGCTGTCCGGCGAGGCCTGGCTCGAGCTCAAGCCCGCGCACGTCTTCTTCGTCCGCGGGGGGGCGCGCGTGTCCCGCTTGTCGGCGGAGCTGCCAGGCCTCACCCTCGCCGAGAACCGCCTCTTCTTCGCCCTCGAGGCGGGAGCCTTCTTCTGACCATGCGACTCTTCCGACCTTCGACCCTCTTCTTCGCCGCCGCGCTCGCGGTCACCGCGGCCCCCGCCCTGGCCCAGACGACGTGCCCTGCGCAGATCGGCGGCGTGCAGTGCAACGGCGGGACTGACATCGAGAACGACTGCGACGGCGACGGCTGCCGGCGCGGCTACGGTGACTGCAACGACTGCGACTCCACCATTCGCGGGCCGGCGTGCCCCGGCGGTGGGCCGCGCATGTCACCTGCTGGCGCGGCGCCTGAGATCTGCGACGGCAAGGACAACAACTGCAACGTCACCATCGACGACGGGCCTGGCGGGGCGGGCACGGTGGACGCAGGACTCGCCTGCACCATCGGCTCGAACCAGGGCGTCTGCCGCGACGGCACGACGGCGTGCCAGGGGATGATGGGCGTCATCTGCCAGCAGAACGTGATGTCGTCGATGGAGGTCTGCGACGGCCGCGACAACGACTGCGACGGCGACACCGACGAGACCGGCGGCGTCGGCAGCCCGAAGCTCATCCGCTCCTGCTTCCCGACGCCGGTGTCCACCTTCGGGACGCCGGGCGTCGGCATCTGCACCAACGGCCAGCAGGCGTGCAACGCGGCGCCGAACTCGGGCATGGCCAGCTACACGGCCTGCGGCATGTGCGGCGCGCTCGCGACGTGCGCTGCTCCGGTGGTCGCCGCCAACCCGCCGGCGAACGCCGAGCTGACGTGCAACGGCCTCGACGACGACTGCGACAACACCCCCGACGACGGCGTGCCCGGCACCGGCGGCTCGTGCATGGTGGCCGGCCAGCAGGGGCGCTGCGCGCAGGGCGTGCTGCAGTGCAGCGGCATGATGGGCATCCGCTGCGTGCAGGTGAACAACCCCATCGGCGAGACGTGCAACGGCCTCGACGACGACTGCGACGGCTTCGTCGACGAGGCGGGCGCCACCGACCTCCCCAAGCTCAAGCAGACCTGCTTCCCCGGGCCGGGCACGCCGGGCCAGGGCATCTGCGTGAACGGCGAGCAGGCGTGCAACGCGACGGCGGGCAGCGGCATGGCCTCGTGGACGACGTGCGGCGCGTGCGGAGCGCTGGCCACCTGCTCGAGCCCCGTCACCGCGGTGCCCGAGGTGTGCGACACGCTCGACAACGACTGCAACGGCGTCGTCAACAACGGCAACCCCGGCGGCGGCGCGGCCTGCACCAACACGTCCGCGAACGGCGTGTGCCGCCCGGGCACGCAGGTGTGTCAGGCGAACGGCATGTTGCAGTGCATCTCCACCATCATGCCGGGCACCCAGGCCGAGGTCTGTGACGGCCAGGACAACGACTGCGACGGGGCGACGGACGAGACCGGAGGCGTGGGCAGCCCGACGCTCTCGCGCGTCTGCTACGCGGGCCCGGCCAACACGTTCACCGGCACCTGCGGGTCGAACCCGATGAGCTGCACGCCTCGTGGTGAGTGTCGTGGGGTGCTGCAGGTCTGCCCCGGCGCCGGCGGCTTCCCCATGTGCACGACGATGACGACCGGCGCTGACGGCGGCACGCAGCAGTTCAACGTCGCCGAGACCTGCAACGGGCGTGATGACGACTGCAACGGCACCAACGACAACGGCGTGCCCGGCACGGGCGTCATGTGCGTCAACGACGCCGGCGTCGGCGCGTGCACCAACGGCACCATTCAGTGCGTGGGCGGCGCGCTCGTGTGCCAGGGCATGGGCGGGACGTCGGAGATCTGCGACGGCATCGACAACGACTGCGACGGCGACATCGACGAGTCCGGGGCGCCGGGCAGCCTGCGCCTGTCGCGGAACTGCTACGCCGGGCCGGTCGGCACCTTCACCGGCACCTGCGCGCCGAACCCCGGCACCAACTGCTCGCCGCGCGGCATCTGCCGGGGCGTGCCCATCTTCTGCCAGGGCGGCGCGTTCCCCGTCTGCACCATGGGCACGACCGCTCCCGACGGCGGCATGCAGGTGTTCCCGGGAACCGAGGTCTGCAACACGCTCGACGACGACTGCGACGGCACCGTCAATGACGGGCTGTCGGGCGCGCCCTGCACCACCGGGCTGCCAGGCGTCTGCGCCGCGGGCACCGAGCAGTGCACCCCGATGGGCACGCTCGTCTGCCGGCAGAACCAGGACGCAGGCCCCGAGACCTGCAACACCCTCGACGACAACTGCAACGGCATTCCCGACGACAACGTGCCGCCGCGGCCGTGCTTCGACGGCCCCGCCGGGACCTTCACCGGCCTGTGCGGCCTGTCCGACGGCGGGACGCAGGGCTCGGGCGCCCAGTGCCTGACGCGCGGCCTCTGCAGGGCCTCGACGCAGCAGTGCAACGGCGCGGGCAACTGGCTCGCGTGCGGCGCCGGCCTGCCCCCCAACCAGCAGCAGGTGCTGCCGGTGCCCGAGGTCTGCAACAACCAGGACGAGGACTGCAACGGCACCGCTGACAACGGGCTCATCATCGACGCGGACAACGACATGGTGCGCGCGTGCGGCACCTGCGGCGCCAACCCCGACGGCGGCTGCGACTGCGCAGACACCAACGCCAACATCCGCCCCGGGCGCCTCGAGCTCTGCAACGGCTTCGACGACAACTGCAACGGCGCGATGGACGAGGCGTCCACCGGCATGGGGAAGATCAGCCAGAGCTGCTACTCCGGTCCGCCCAACACGGCCGGCCGCGGCGTCTGCGTGCAGGGCACCCAGGAGTGCAACGCCGACGCCGGCTCGGGCACCGCCAGCTTCGGCGCCTGCATGGGCGAGCGCGTGCCGTCGATGGAGACCTGCAACATGCAGGACGACGACTGCAACGGCACCATCGACGACGGCTTCGACGTGGACAACGACGGGTTCCGTGTCTGCCTCGCGTGCGGGCTGACGATGAACTGCGACTGTGACGACACCAACCCGATGATCCGCCCGGGCGCGGTCGAGCTCTGCGACACCATCGACCAGAACTGTAACGGCCGCCTCGACGACGTCACCCCGCGCGCCTGCTTCTCGGACATGCAGGGCATGAACCCGCCGCCCGCCACGTACACCGGCACGTGCCCCGGCCCCACCTGCCAGCCGAAGGGCGTCTGCCGCGCGGGCACGCAGAGCTGCACCGCGATGGGCGTCTGGGGCTCGTGCGCGAACCCGACGCTGCCGCGCGCCGAACAGTGTGACGGCGCTGACGACGACTGCGACGGCACGGTGGACAACGGCAACTTCGACGTGGACATGGACACGTACGTCTCGTGCGCGCTCTGCGGCAACCGCATGGCGCCAGACGGTGGTCTGGGCTGCGACTGCAACGACATGGTCGCCGCCATCAACCCGGCGGCTCCGGAGATCTGCGACAACCTCGACAACAACTGCGACATGATCGTCGATGGCACCGACACGGCCTGCTACTCGGGCCCGCCCGTCACGCGCGGCCGGGGCGTGTGCCTCGACGGCCTGCAGACCTGCACCAACGGCATGGGCAGCGGGGCCTGCCGCAATGAGCGCCTCCCCACTCCGCTCGCCGACGGCGGGCTGCCGACCTTCGTGCCCGATGGTGGCGTGAACGACCCCGAGGCGCTCTGTGACGGCATCGACGAGGACTGCGACGGCATCGTCGATGACGGCTTCGACCGCGACGGCGACGGCGTCAGCACCTGCCAGAACGACTGCGACGACAACGACCCGTACAACAAGCCGGGCGGGCGCGAGGTGTGCGACTGTCGCGACAACAACTGCAACACCACCATCGACGACTCCAACGCCTGCCGGGGCGCGCCGTGCTTCGACTTCGACGGCGACGGCTTCACCAACTGCCAGGGCGACTGCAACGACGACCCGAACGCCGGCGGCGCGACGGTGGGGCCGACGAAGAGCGAGCGCGTCGGCGACGGCCTCGACAACGACTGCGACGGCCAGGTGGACGAGAACACCGACGAAGACGGCGACGGCTTCGCCACCGGCGGGCCGATGAACATGCGCGACTGCAACGACAAGCTGGCCGACGTGAACCCGGGCGCCGTCGAGCGGTGCGACGGCTTCGACAACAACTGCGACGGCGTCGTCGACGAGGGCTTCGACCAGGACATGGACTTCGTGGCCGTCTGTGCGGGCGACTGCAACGACATGAACCCCGCGGTGAACCCGACGCGGCGGGAGACCTGCGGCAACGGCATCGACGACAACTGCGACGGGCGCGTCGATGAAGACACCGACGCCGACAACGACGGCGTCAGCACCTGCCAGGGCGACTGCAACGACTTCAACCCCGGCGTGCACGGTGCGGCAGGGCCCGTCGCCGCGGCGATGGAGGCGTGCGACGGCCAGGACAACGACTGCAACGGCCTCTACGACGAGGGCTTCGACGCCGACAACGACGGCACCCCGGCCTGCTTCGGAGACTGCGACGACATGAACGCGAACGTCGGCCCGCGCGCCTTCGAGGTCGCGAACAACATGATCGACGACGACTGCGACGGTCAGGTGGACGAGGGGCAGGTGGACCGCGACATGGACGGCTTCCCGCCGGTCTGTGGCGACTGCAACGACTTCGACCCGACCATCAACCCGCGCGCGATGGAGGTCTGCAACCGCGTGGACGACAACTGCGACGCGTACGTGGACTCCGCGCCGGGCCGGCCGAACTTCTGCTCGGTGTGCTTCGACGCCGACGGGGACGGCCAGACGAACTGCGACGGTGACTGCAACGACGCCGATCGCGCCATCTTCCGCGGGGCGCCCGAGGTCTGCGACGGCAAGGACAACGACTGCGACCTGCAGGTCGACCTCGACCCCGTGACGGGCCGGCGCGTGTGCACCGGCATGGAGGACGCGGGCGCTGACGGGGGCGTGGCAGACGCCGGCACGGACGGCGGCACCGGAGAGCTCGACGGCGGGGGCACCGTGCTGCCCGAGGACGACGCCGGCACCGGCGGGCCGACGCCTCCTGGCGTGGTGACGACGGGCTGCGGCTGTGGCGCGGCCGACGGCTCCGCCGCGCTGCTCGGCGTGCTCGGGGTATTGCTGGCCTCGAGGCGCTCGCGGCGTGCGGCGAGGTCGGCCTCGACGGCGCGCGCGGGACAGGCGCTGGGCCTCGTGCTGGTGGGGCTGCTCACCACGGGCTGCCCGACGACGCTCACCACGCCCATGCTGGGGGCGGACGGCGGTGCGGGCGGCGGACTGGCGGACGGCGGCGGCGGCGCGGACGCTGGCGAGAGCGACGCGGGGGTCGACGCCGGGTTCATCGAGCCTGAGAACTGGCCGTGCCCCGGCCTGGCGCCGCTCACGCAGAACACGCGCAACGTGCCGGGCACCATGAACCTCTTCGCCAGCTCGTCGCGCTACGCGCTGTCCGAGAACGCGGTCGCGAAGGCGCTGCTGTACGACGACGGCGCCGACCTCGCCGGCTTCGTGCTGCAGCGTGACGTGCCCAGCTCCGTGGACCCGCTCAACCCCGCGGCGCTCGAGACCGTCGCGAACGCCGAGGTCGACGCGCTCATCCAGCTCGGGGGCTCCCCGCTCGTCCGCGACCGGCTCGAGCGCAGCCGGCGCATCTTCGTGAACGCGGACCGCCCGGCGCGGGTGCTGCGCACGCTCTCGACCTCTCAGCTCCTGACCCTCGGCGCGCCCACGACCGCGTTCGCCGTGCGCAACCGCCTGCTCGGCGCGCTCTCGGGGAAGGACCCGGGCATGCTGGGCATGGTGCCCGAAGGGCCGGCGACGGCGACGCGTGACGCCGACCAGGTCGTGAACCTCTTCTTCCGCTTCAGCGGCAACCGCCTCTTCGTGGGGGCCGTCGTCTCGCCGTCCTCGAAGCTGCGAGAGAACCTCGCGCCGCTCAACGACTTCTCGAACGGCTCTCACCTCGCCGACGAGAGCGCCACCCTGGCGACCCGCTGTGAGAAGCGCACCGCCCCTGCGCTGAAGACCGACTTCCTCTTCGTCGTCGACAACACCATCTCGATGGTCGAGGAGCAGGCGGCCCTGCAGGACGCCGCCGAGGGCCTCTTCGACGCCTTCCAGCGCGCCGGCCTCGACTTCCGGCTCGGCGTCGTCACCACTGACAGCGACATCCTCCGCGGCGGCGGCTTCGTCACCAGCCTCAACGACTTCAAGGCCGCTGCGCGCGTGGGCCTCAACGGCAACACCACCGAGCTGGGCATCGAGTTCGGGCTGCGCGCCCTTCGCCGCGCGCGCATGTCGACGACGCCGAACCTGACGCTGCGCGACCCGATGACGACGGGCCTCGTCGTCATCTTCATGTCCGACGAGGACAACAAGAGCATTCGCCCGGGCATGCTCGGCTCGTACGTGTCGGACTACCGCCTGGAGGGCGCGGTGGCGTTCGCCATCGTGGGGCCGAAGCCGACCGGGTGCATCCGCATCGGGCGTGGCGAGGCGCAGCCAGGCGACCAGTACATCGACCTCGCGAACGGCACCGGCGGCAGCTCGGGCAGCATCTGCAACCCGAACCTCACCGAGGTCATCGAGGAGGTCGTCATCGGCGCGCTCGGGGCCTCGAGCCGCTCGGCCCTCGACCGGCGGCCCATCTCCGGCTCGTTGACGGCGCGGACGATGATGGAGCTCGCGCGCAACCGCTCCAACGGCTTCGACTACGAGCCCGCCGCGAACTCGGTGCTCTTCTTCGGCCAGGCGGCCCCGACGGTGGGCAGCCCGTACGAGGCGGCGTACCAGTTCTTCAACTACATCGACTGAAGAGGTCGAGCGGCGTTCGCGCCGCACCCCGCATCGGCCAGCGTTCGGGTTGCGCTCCACACGCGCGCGGCTGTTCTGCGCCGCTCCTGTTGCGTCACGCGGCGGCCGGCGCTACATCGCGCCCCGGGGAGAAATCATGACTGGTCATTCACGCTTCGCCATCGCGCTCGCGCTCGCCTCGTTCGCCTGTGGAGGGCCGCCGGAGCCGGACTTTCAGGTGCGGGAGACGCTCCAGCAGCTCTACGTGACCCACGCCGAGCCGGGCGCCACCCTCGAGGTGCTGCGCAACGGCAAGGTGGTGCAGACCGGCGTCGTCGACGAACTCGGCAGCCTCGTCTTCCGCGGGCTCGAGGCGGGCCCGGGGTATGCGGTGAAGGCGCAGGGCGCGAAGCTGGTGACGCGCCCGCTCACGGTGAAGTCGGCGGCGGACCTCACGCCCCGCCCGGACCTCTACACGAGCCAGCCCCTCAAGCCCGGCTTCAACTACCTGACGATGCGCGACGGCACGACGCTGTCGGCCTGGGTCACGATGCCGAAGGGCAAGGGGCCGTTCCCGACGGTGGTGAACTACTCGGGCTACGCGGCCTCGCGCCCCGGCAAGCCCATCGCCGGGTTCGAGTTCCTCTGCGACGAGTTCCCGGTGGTGTGCTCGCCGCCCGAAGACGGCGCGGCCACCTTCGCCGGCATGTTCGGCTACGCGACGGTGAGCGTGAACATGCGCGGCACGGGCTGCTCTGGCGGTGCGTACGACTACTTCGAGCCGCTGCAGCTGATGGACGGCTACGACGTCATCGAGACGGTCGCCGCGCAGAGCTGGGTGCTGCACCACCAGGTGGGCATGGTGGGCCTGTCGTACCCGGGCATCTCGCAGCTCTTCGTCGCCGCGCAGCGTCCGCCCGGGCTGGCTGCCATCGCGCCGATGTCCGTCATCGGCTCCACGACGACGACGCTGCTGCCTGGCGGCATCCTCAACGACGGCTTCGCCCTCTCGTGGGTGAGCCGGGTGCTGTCGAAGGCCGTGCCCTACGGCCAGGGCTGGGAGCGCGCGCAGGTGGACGCAGGTGACGAGACCTGCCGCGAGAACCAGCTGCTCCACGGTCAGCTCGTCGACAACGTGGCGCAGGCGCGGAAGATCGAGTTCCACGACCCCTCCCAGCACGACCGGTACGACCCGACCACCTTCGTCGACCGCATTCAGGTGCCGACGTTCCTCACCGGCGCGTGGCACGACGAGCAGACCGGCCCGTACTTCTTCCTGCTGTTCGACCGCTTCACCGGCACCGACGCCGTGCGCTTCACCACCCTCAACGGCGTGCACATCGACGGGTTCGCGCCCGAGGTGCTGGCCGAGTGGCACGCCTTCCTCGAGCTCTTCGTGGCGCGGCGCGTGCCGTGGGAGCCGACGACGTTCCGCAACTTCAGCCCGCTCATCTTCGACGAGGTCTTCAAGTCGAAGCAGACGATGCCCACGACAAAGTGGAGCCGCTTCGGCTCGCGCGCCGAGGCGGTGGCCGCGTGGAAGGCCGAGGCGAGGCTGAACGTCATCTTCGAGAGCGGCGCCGGTGACCCGAAGGACCCGGGCGCGCCGAAGGGCACCTTCACCCACGGCTTCGCGCAGTGGCCGCCGGAAGGCCTCACCGCGAAGACGCTCTTCTTCCAGCCCGACGGCACGCTGGGCGACGGAGCGCCGCCTCCCGCGGGCGTTGCCTCCCGCTTCCGTCACGACCCACAGGCCGGGACGAGGGGCATCCTCGGCATGGGCGGTGACATCTGGGCCAAGCTGCCCCGCTACGACTGGAGCCGGAACGCCGACGAGCACGCGGTGGTGTTCGAGGGCGGCGTGGTCTCGAAGGACACGGTGCTGCTCGGCACGGCGAGCGTGGACCTCTGGTTGCGGTCGCCCGTCGACGACGCCGACCTGCAGGTGACGCTGAGCGAGGTTCGCGCCGACGGCAAGGAGGTCTACATCCAGTCCGGCTGGCTGCGCGCCTCGCACCGTAAGCCGGGCCCCGCGGCCACCGTCTTCTGGCCTGCGCAGACGCTGAGCGCCGAGAACCACGCGCCGCTGCCCGTCGACGAGTGGGTCGAAGTGCGCGTGGGCACCGCCGGCTTCGCCCACGTGCTGCGAGCAGGCTCGAAGGTGCGCGTCGCCGTCGACACGCCCGGCGGCACCCGCGCCGACTGGCGCTTCGCCATCAAGCGGTTCCCCGCTGAGGTCGAGTACCTGGTGGGCCACGACGCGCAGCACGCCTCGAAGGTGGTGCTGCCGGTGGTGGAGAACGTCGCGGTGCCGTCGATGCCCCCGCCATGCCCTTCGCTGCGTGGGCAGCCGTGCCGCGAGGCTCCCCTGCATCGCAACATCGTCGGGCCGACGCGCTGACGGCTCCGGTCTGTTGGTCCCCCCCCGCGTAGCTGGCAGAATGCGAGGCGATGAGTCCCCGCGTCATCCTCTTCGTCGGCGCCGTCGCGCTGCTGCTCATCGCGGGCCTCGTCCTCTGGGCGGGCGAGGCGCCGCCACCTCCGCCTCCTGCTGACGCGCTCGCGCCGCCCGCGGTGATGACGGCCCCGGCGCCGTCCCGGGCCCCCGTCGCCGTGCCGTCGCCGATCGCTGCGGCTCCTCCAGCCTCGGCGCCGCCCGCTGCCCCGCCTCCCGCCCAGTCCCCCGAGCGGGTCTCCCGCGGTTCCCCGATGGCTCCCATGGCGCCGGTTTCCGACGGCGTGCACGACGACGTCGAGGTAGAAGCCGCCAACGTGTCGGCAGCAACACGGGCGCTCGAAGAAGCCGTGCGCAACTCCCAGACGAAGTAGAACGTCTCATCACCAACACCCCTGGAGGGGAACATGGCGAAGTGGTTCGGAGCGGTCATCGTCGTCGCGGCGTTCGGGCTGGTGGGCTGTGGCGCGGCGGAGCAGTGCTCGGCGGCGCTGTCTGGCAGTTCGTGTGCGAAGGGCACCGTGGAGGCCTGCTGCACGTCGACGCAGTGCCGCTACAAGACGAGCGACGGCAAGTCGTTCGCGTGCGAGGCCACCGATTGCGCCAAGGCAAACAGCAGCGGGAAGTCGGCGGCCATGCAGGCGGCCGAGTGGTGCACGATGTGAGGTGCGGCCGGCCTCGTCGATGAGCTGAGGCCGCGGCCGCTCCGTCGGGGTGACGCGGGCTGGTGCCCTCGTGCTGCGCGAGGCCACGTGCCAGTCCGGCCAGCGCGGCGAAGGTCAGCTGGCGCGGCAGCTCTCTTGACGCGCGGGCTGCTCGTCACGACACGGAGCGGGTGCCGCCGTTCCCGCCCACTCCCGGTGCCGCCGTCGCGTTCGTGACGAAGCACGGGAAGGAGCGGCTCGTCGAGGGGCTGCTCGAGCCGCTCGGCCTCTCGCTGGTGCACCTCGAGCTCGACACCGACGCGCTCGGCACCTTCACGCGCGAGCGCCCGCGGGAAGGAACGGCCTTCGACGCCGCCCGCCGCAAAATCGACTGGGCGTTCGAGCATGCGCCGCAGGCCCGCTTCGCGCTCGCGAGCGAGGGCTCCTTCGGCCCGCACCCGGAGGCGGCCTGGGTCGCCTCGGGGCACGAACTCGTGCTGCTCCGTGACCGGCTGACAGGCCTCGAGCTGCGGGGCATCGACGTCACGAGCGAGACGAACTTCGGCGGGTGCGCCGTGCGCTCGCTCGAGGAGGCGCGCCGGTTCGCCGCCACCCACGACTTCCCCTCGCATGCGCTCGTGGTGGGCCCGCACAAGGGGGTGACGGACCCGGTGGTGCTGGAGCGGCTCGTGGCGGAGGGCCTCGGCGACGGGCCCGTGCACCTCGAGACCGACATGCGCGCGCACCTGAACCCGACGCGGCGGCGGGCCATTCGCCGGGCCCTCGAGCGATGCTTCGCGGCCCTCGCGGCGCGCTGCCCCTCGTGCGCGTGGCCGGGCTTCGTCATCTCCGAGCAGGTGCCCGGGTTGCCCTGTGAAGCCTGCGCGAACCCCACGCGCGCGGTGAAGGAGCGGGTGTCACGGTGCGGCGCCTGCGCCCATGTCCTGAGCGAGCCGGTGCTGGGGCGCGCGCCGGCGGGCGTCTGTGACGACTGCAACCCGTGAGGGATGCGGCACGTGCCGCTCGAGGCCACCGAACCAGCACGCGGGCGGGGTGCATCCACCAGGCGTGGCGACGGGCGTGACGAAGGACCCGGAGACGCTCGCGGCGCCGCAGGGCGCGCACGGTCACGGAGCGTCAGGCCGACCGTGAAGGACGCGGCACGAAGGCGCCGCTCGAGGCCACCGAACCCGCACCGGGGCGGGGTGCATCCACCGGGCGTGGCGACGGGCGTGACGAGGAACCCGGAGACGCTCGCGGCGCCGCAGGGCGCGCACGGTCACGGGCCGACGGAGACGAGCTTCACGCAGCGCCGTCAGACGTACTTGTCGCCGCGCACCACCTCGACCTCGGCGACCCACGCGATGACGGCGTAGCTGGGGAAGTACTCGTCCTTCACGTGCTGGAGGATGACGGCGGCCACGTCGGCGCTCACGACGACCTCGATGCGCACCCCCTCGCCAGGCACCGTGCTGGCCCGAATGCCCCGCGAGCCCTGCCCACGGGAGTCGGTGACGGTGAAGCCCGTCGCGCCCAGCTCGAGCAGCTTCGAGGTGAGGCGCTCCTCGAGCACGGGCTCGGCCACCAGGGTCACCAGCTTGAGGCGCTCGAGCATCATCACGCCCCTCCCGCGCCGTGCAGCCACCGGGCGGCCTCGAAGTAGAGCGGAATGCCGACGAGCAGGTTGAAGGGGAAGGTGATCACGAGCGAGGCCGTCAAGTAGTACGTCGGGTTCGCCTCGGGCAACGTCATGCGCACCGCGGGCGGCGCGGCGATGTACGAGGCGCTGGCCGCCATCGCCGCCAGCACCGTGGCCCCGCCCACCGACAGCCCGGCGAGCGTCCCCAGCCAGGCGCCCGCCAGCCCGTGCACCACCGGCATCAGCACGCCGAAGCCGAGCAGGAAGGGCCCGACCCGCTTCAGGTCACTCAGCCGCGAGCCGGCCACCACGCCCATCTCGAGCAGGAAGAGCGTGAGCGCGCCCTTGAAGATGGCGCCGCGGGTGTCGAAGAAGCCCTCGATGCCCGCCCAGTGCTGCTCGCCCATCAGCAGGCCGACGATCAGGCCGCCGACCAGCAGCACCATCGACCTCCCCGTCAGCACCTCGTGCAGCACCGACTTCACGCTCTGGCCCGGCTTCGCGGTCTTCAGCGCCCCGATGGCCAGCGCGATGTGAATGCCCGGGCTCTCGAGCAGGGTGAGCAGCGTCGGCATGAAGCCCTCGGGCTCGGCGTTCATGCCGCGGGCGAAGGTGACGGCGGCGATGGAGGTGACGGCCGACACCGAGCCGTAGTGCGCGGCGATACCCGCGGCGTCCGAGACGCTGAACCGCCCGAGCCCGCGCAGCACCGCGTAGGCCGAGAGGGGCGTGAGGCAGCCGAGCGCGAGCGTGACGACGGCTGGCCAGGCCACCACGGAGAGGTCGGCGTGCCCCAGCTCGACGCCGCCCTTGAGCCCCAGCGAGAAGAGCAGGAACACCGACAGCGCCGCGTAGACGTCGCGGGGCAGCGAGAACTCGCTCTTGATGACCCGCGCGACCACACCCAGCGCGAAGGCCAGCGCGACTGGCGACAGCAGGTTGCTCTTGATGGGGTCCATGGACGGGCTCAGGGCGAAGCGCTGCGCTGATATGGCGCGGGCGAGGCGGCCAGCAAGCGAATCTCGATGGTGCGATGATTCGCATCGGGAAAGCCGATATGGCGGCGACATGAGCGTCCTCGACGAGCTGAACTTCCACCATCTCCTGTGCTTCTCGGTCGTCGCCCGCGAGGGGTCGGTGTCGAAGGGGGCGCAGGTGCTTGGGCTCGCGCAGCCGACGGTGAGCGGCAAGCTGAGCGCGCTCGAGGAGGACCTGGGCGAGCGCCTCTTCCGCCGGCACGGTCGTGGGGTCGAGCTCACCGAAGCCGGGCACCTCGTGCGCCGCTACGCCGACGAGCTGTACGGCCTGGGCCAGGAGCTCATCGACACGGTGCGCGGCCGGCCCACCTCGGGCCCCATGCGCTTCGCCATCGGCGTCTCGGACTCGCTGCCGAAGCTCACCACGTGGCGCCTGCTCAAGCCCGCCTTCGAGGGCCCGCTGCCGCTGAGGCCGACCATTCGCGTCGGCAAGACGGAGCAGCTCGTGGCCGAGCTGGCGACGCACGGCCTCGACCTGCTGCTGGCGGACCAGCCCATCGCCCCCGGGGGCGCGGTGCGGGCCTTCAACCACCTGCTCGGCGAGTGCGGCGTGACCGTCTTCGCCGTCGATGCGCAGGCCGAGCGCTACCGCCGCAGCTTCCCGCGAAGCCTCGACGGCGCGCCCTTCGTGCTCCCCACGTCGAACACGGCGCTGCGCCGCAGCATCGACGCCTGGTTCGAGTCGCACGGCTTCCGCCCCGTCGTCACCGCCGAGGTCGAGGACGTGGCGCTGCTGCAGGTGCTGGGCGCGGACGGGCTGGGGCTGTTCGCGGCGCCGTCGGTCGTCGAGGCCGCCATCCGCCGGCAGTACGGCGTGAAGGTGGTGGGCCGGCTCGACGTGCGCCAGCGCTTCTACGCCATCTCCATCGACCGGAAGCTGCGGCACCCGGCGGTGGTGGCTTTGTCACGCGCGGCGCGCACCGAGCTCTTCGCCGACGAGTGAGCCTCCGCTTCGCCCACGGCTGGGCAGGGCGCGGGCGAGCCGCTCGACGGCCTTCACCAGCTCGGCCTCGTCGAGGTGCGCGAAGCCCAGGCGCATCGCGTGCAGTGAGGTGTGGCGAGAACGCGCGGCCCGGGAAGAAGCGCACGCCGGCCTCGAGGGCGCGCGCCGCCCAGCGCTCCACGTCGATGGCCGGGTCGACGTTCGCCCATAAGCCAAGGCCCGCGCGGGGCACGTCGAAGGACAGCGCCGCGCCGAGGTGGCGACGGAGCAGCGCCGCGAGCAGGTCGCGTCGGGCGTGGAAGACGCGCCTCGCTTTGAGGGAGTGTCGCTGCACCTCGCCGTCTTCGAGCAGCTCGGCGAGGGCGCGCTCGATGGCGGCGTCGCCGGTGCGGTCCACCTGGCCGCGCACCGAGAGCAGCAGGTCTCGCAGCGGGCGGGGCGCCACCACGAAGCCCGTGCGGAGCCCGGGCGCGAGCGCCTTCGAGAGCGTGCCCACGTAGACGACCACGCCCGCGCGGTCCTGCGAGGCGAGCGGCAGGCCGGGCGGCCCGTCGAAGGAGAACTCGAAGTCGGTGTCGAGCTCGAGCACGGAGAAACGGCGGCGGCGCGCGAGCTCGAGCAGGGCGAGTCGCCAGCGCGCTGAGAGCGTCACCGTCGTCGGGTCCTGCGTGTTGGGCGTGACGAGCACGGCGCGCAGGTGACGGCGCCGGGACGCGAGCTGAGCCACCTCGAGGCCTTCGGCATCGACGGGCACGGGAACGGCCTCGACCCCGAGGCAGGTGAAGGCGTCGCGGTATGACGGGTAGCCGGGCGCCTCGACCGCGACCGCATCTCCGGGCCTCGTCAGCGCGAGGGCGAGCAGGTGCATGGCGAGCTGGCTGCCGCGCGTGATGATCAGCTCATCGGCGGTGACGGGCAGGGCGCGGCGGGCCGAGAGCTGGGCGGCGAGGGCGCGGCGCAGGCGCTCGTCTCCAGCCGGGTGGCCGAAGTCGAGCAGCTCGCCCTTCGTGCGGCGCAGCGCGCGCCGGTACGCCCGGGTGAGGGCGGCGGTGTCGACGAGGCGGGGGTCGGGCAGGCCGGACGAGAAGTCGAGCACGCCCTTCGGCACGGCCTCGAACGCCCGCGACGACGACGCCCAGGGCCGCACGGGGAAGCCGAGCGCCGCCCGGCGTTCGGGGGCCTGGAGGTCGGGCGCCAGCGGGAGCGACGCGGTGACGCGGGTGGCCTCGCCCTGCCGGGCCTCGACCCACCCCTGGGCCTCGAGCTCCTCGACGGCGGCGATGACGGTGTTGCGGTGCACGCCGAGCTGAGAGGCCAGCGTGCGGGTGCCGGGCAACGCCGCGCCAGGAGGCAGCCGGCCCTGTCGCACCGCCGCGACCAGCTGCTGCACGAGCTGCTGCGGGAGCGACACGTGAGACCGCCGGTCGAGCGTCAGCGCGGGCCAGGTCGGGGCGGAGCCGGAGCGGGGCACCCGACTGGTCTATCCGAAATCCGGGAACTGGTCCTGTTCTGGTGGACCAGTTGTCGGCGAGGGTGCGCCTCGTCGAACCACCTGGAGGACCACCATGTCGCGCGCCCTGCTCTTGTCCGCCGTGCTCCTCACCGCCTGCGGTCCCGCCCCAGAAGACGCCTCGGCCGTCGTCACCCTGTCGCCCGAAGACCTCGAGCAGGGCGAGGTGACGACGGCGGCTCCTTTGCGGCGGGGCGCCGAGGACCGCAGCGACACCGTCGACGTGATGTCCTGGAACGTCGAGTGGCTCGGCTCGCCGACCGAGGGGCCGGCCGACGAGCTGCTGCAACAGGCGAACGTGGCGAAGGTGCTCGGGCAGACGGCGCCAGACCTGATCGGCCTGGTGGAGGTCGTGTCGGAAGCCTCGTTCGCGGCGGTGCTGCGCGGGCTGCCCGACCACCGCGGCCTGCTGGTGACGGACCCGTCGGTCGCGCAGGGCCGGGCGTTCTACTGGTCCGGCGAGCAGAAGGTCGCGCTCGTCTACCACCGGCGCTTCACCGTCGAGTCGGCGCGGGTGGTGCTCACCGACGTGCAGGGCTCGTTCGCCGGTCGTCCGCCGATGGAGGTGAAGCTGCGCTTCGAGGAGGGTGGGCGTCCGCGCACGCTGGTGGTGGTGGTGGCGCACTTCAAGGCCATGGCGAACCTCGACGGCTACACGCGGCGGGTCGAGGCGGCGCAGGCGATGAAGCGCTGGCTCGACGCCGACTACCCGACGCGCTGGGTGCTCGTCATTGGCGACTTCAACGACGACGTCGACGTGTCCACCTACCGCCGCAGCCCCACGCCGTTCGCGCCGTTCCTTTCAGGCGGGTACCGCTTCACCACCGACGCGCTCACGAAGGCGAACATCTCGACGACGCTGACGTTCTCGTCCACCATCGACCATCACCTCGCGACCGACGAGCTGGCCGAGCGCTTCCTCGAGGGCTCGGCGAAGGTGGTGAAGACGACCGACCTCATCCCCGACGCGAAGACGACGACGAGCGACCACCTGCCGGTGCTGACCCGCTACGACCTGCGGTGAGCGACGCGCGGGTCCTCCTCGAGCGCAGGCGCCGGCTCGGCGAGCAGGACCGCGACATCGGCAGCGAAGACCGCGAACACAATCCCCTCAGGGCGACTGCGCGAGCCGCTGCACGACGGCCTCGAGGCCCACCGTCACCCGGGCCATGCGCGCGTAGTCGAGCGACGACGGCAGGTCGGTGCTCGAGTGGTAGCTCGGGTTCCGGAACGGCGCGGTGTCGGTCACCATCAGCGCCTGGTAGCCCTGCCGCCAGTAGGGCCCGTGGTCGGACCAGTCGATGCCTTCGATGAAGCTGGGCACCGTCGCGCCCTCGGAGGCGATGGACGCGTGCTCGCGGAAGGTGCGCACCGCCTCGTGGGCGAGCGCCTTCGAGGTCAGGTCGGCCACGAAGCCGATGAAGTGGCCCGTTGACGGGTAGAACGTCGAGAAGGGCCACGGGTAGTGCTGCGAGCCGGGCGCGTCGGAGTAGTAGCCCAGCGTCTCGAGCGACAGCATCGCCCGCACGTCGTCGCCGCGTTGGCGCGCGCGCTTCGCAGCCACCTCGCTGCCCATGTCGGGCGTGCGGAAGTACGGGGGCTCCTCGTTGGTGAAGAAGACGAAGCGCAGCGTGCGGGGCTGCGGCCGCGCGCGGAACGTGCGGGCCAGCGAGAGCGCCACCGCGACCCCTGACGCGTTGTCGTCGGCGCCACGCGTGCCCTCGGCCGAGTCGTAGTGGGCGCCGATGACGATGAGCTCGTCGGGGTCGGTCGTACCCTCGAGCTCAGCGGCCAGGTTCCAGACACGCTGTCCCCGGACGTCGTAGGGCTCACGCTCGACGGTGTAGCCGGCGGCCACGAGCTCGGCCTCGACCCACTCGGCGGTCTCCACCAGCTTGTCCGGGGTGCGGCCCAGGTTGCGCTCGCCGATGGTGCCCGCCAGGTGCGTCACGTCGCGCTCGAGCGACGGCGCCAGCGCGGCCTCTCGCGCGCTGAGTGGCGGCGACGGACCTTCGAGGGTGCGGCCGGGCATCACCGTCAGTTGCCGCAGGCACGAGAAGCCCGACCCGCTCGCGAGCACCAGGCCCGCGAGGGCGAACAGCCCGCGACGGCAGGCGTGCGTCACTTGCCGAAGAGGAGCTTGTGCAGCTCGTCCACGGTCTTGCCCGACGTCTCGTACAGCTCGGCGTCCCGCAGGTGGCCGAACGTCTTCGGGTCCACCTTCTTGTAGTCCTTGCGCACCTTGCCGTCGGCCTCGCTGCTGTACTCCTGCAGCTCCTGGTACGCCTTCAGGATGGGCGCCTTCCGCAGCAGCGTCGGGTCGTCGGTGATGCGCTTCTCGATGTTGTCGTACTTCACGCGCCACGAGGGGTAGCCGCTGCCGCTCGGCACCGCGACCGCAGGCGTGCCCTTCGGCTCGTCCTTCGGCTCGGCGGCCTTGACGGGCTCCTTTGGCTCCTCGGGCGGCGGGGGCTTCTTCGTGTCGTCCGCGGCCTTCTTCACGTCATCGGCGGCCTTCTTCGTGTCGTCGGCGGCCTTCTTGACGTCATCGCCCGCCTTCTTCACGTCGTCGCCGGCCTTCTTGACGTCATCGCCAGCCTTCTTCACGACGTCACCCGTCGCGGCGGTGGCGGCCTTGATCTGCTCCTGCGCCTTCTTCGCGGCCTCCAGCGACTGACGGAACCCGTCCTCGGCGGCCTTGATGGCTTCTGCGGGAGCGCCGGCTGCGCGCGACTGCTCGATGGCGTTCTTCGCAGCGGTGAGGGCTGCCTTGCTGTTCTCGTCGAGGTCGTCGGGGATCTCGAGGTCGCTGTCGCCCGAGGAGGAGGAGCCTGCGCCCGAGCCGATGGCCACGCCGCCGCCGCGCGCCGAGAGGGCTGCGGGAATGCCGGCCAGCGCGCCGAGCGCGGTCAGCGCCATCAGGACGAGGAGGACGATCTTCACCCACTTCGCGACGTTGAAGTGCTCCATCCACTTGTAGGCGACGAAGAGGGACAGCGCGCCCGCCACCGCCGAGAGCAGCACCGGCACCAACATGATGAAGGGAATGCCGAAGCGGCCCGACAGCGCGCCGATGATGGTCGTGAGCCCGCTCGGCAGCACCGCGATGATGACCGCCGTCTGGGTCTGCAGGAAGTAGTTGGTGCGGCCCCGCGCGTCGCTCTCGCCCTTGAAGAGCTTCGCGATGACCCAGGTGAGCAAGGGGTGCCAGATGAAGCCGGTGATGACCGAGGCCACTACCGCGACGATTGCTCCCACGATCAGCCCGGTGATGAGGCTCCCGATGCTCAGCGCGCCGAGGATGATCTGCGCGATGAGCCCGGCGATGAAGCCCATCGCTCCCGAGAAGATGTTGCCTGGCAGCGCCCAGGCGATGAGCTCCATGCGGCCCATCGGGTCGCGGGGCTGCTCTTCGATCGCCTTGCGAATGGTGCCGAACGGGTTGAGCAGCAGGAGGGGCACGTTGACGAGGTAGTAGCCGATCGCCTTGGGGACGCCGGCGAGCACCTGGCCGACGCTGGCGTTGCCCATCTCCTCGTCATCACCAGCCCCACCTCCTTCGGGCGCGGCACGAGTCGGCTCACTCTTCCCGGCTCCCGCCGAAGACATCTTCTGACCGGCCGGCTTCTTCGCCGGTGGCGGGGCGGCCTTGGCAGCGGGCTTCGCGGCAGGCTTCGCGGGCGCCTTGCGCTCGGGCTCCGTCATCGGCGGAGCGTCCTCTTCCTCCTCCTGGGGCTCGTCGCCGCCGTCGTCTTCGACGACCTTGAGCACCTCGAACTTGCGCTTCGAGAGCTGAAAGACGTCGCCAGGCAGAATCTCGGTCGCGTCACCGATGCGCTCGTTCGCCAGCAGGGTGCCGTTCGAGCTGCCGAGGTCCTTGAGGAACCACGCGCCGCCTTCGCAGAAGATCTCCGCGTGGCGCTTCGAGACGCCCATGTCGGCGACCTGCACCTGCGCGTCGCCGCCCTCGCGGCCGAAGGTGAGGCCCTCTTCGGGCACGGTGATGAGCTTCTGACTCGCGAGGTCTTTGACCTGAAGGAGCATGTCCATGACCTACCGCACCTCGGGCGGTCCTCCCAGCGTGGAGAGAGAGTTGTGGCGACCGGCGTCGACCGGCGGCGGAGCAGATGCAGCGTCGCAGGGGGGCGTGCACGTTCGACGGAAGTCGTGGGAATCACGGCGCGTCCGCATCGACGAGATGACCATGGAAATGCAGGCGAGCCGGCTCGACGCTCCTCCCATGCGACTGGCCGTGGTGGGGGTGGTGGCGGTGCTGGCCTGGGCGTGCAGCAGCAGTCCGGTGTGCAGCGCTGCGTGCACCGGGTGCTGCGACGCCCGCGGCCAGTGCCGGACCGCGACCGACAGCGGCTCGTGTGGTCGAAACGGAGCGGTCTGCACGGCGTGCGGCGTCAGCCAGTCGTGCGTGGCCGGCGTCTGCATGGCGGTGGGAAGCGGCGGCTTCTCGGGCGGCGCGAGCGGTACGGGCGGAGGAACGAGCGGCGGCGCGAGCACGGGCGGAGGAACGAGCGGCGGCGTCAGCACGGGCGGAGGAACGAGCGGCGGCGTCGGCACTGGCGGAGGGACGAGCGGCGGCGGGAACGCGGGCGGAGGAACGGGCGGAGGAACGAGCGGCACCGCCGGCGGGGCGGCTGGCGTCGATTGCTCCGTCGTCGGCGTTCAGGCGCCCACCGGCGGTTGCTCATTGAACCTCGTCACGCCGACGAACTGCCAGGTCGTCTCTCTCTCGAATGGCTTCATCGAGCTCGCCTGGACGACGAACACCACCTTCTGCGAGGGGCCGCACCGGCTCTACGTCGGCGGCAGCCCGACCTCGACCTGGCCCGCCAACGTGCTGGAGTTCTCGCTGACCTCGGGCCAGTACTCGAACTACGCGATGACGCGGAACATCGGCGGCTACTACCTCATCACCGCGCAGGAGCTCGCTCAGCTGCAGGCCGTCAACGGCCAGTACTACTTCCGCGTCGAGAGCTTCTCGGGCTCGGCGTCTGAGGTGAGCACGTTCATCGTGCGTTGACGGGACTGACGAAGCCTGTTCCGTGACGAGCGCGACGGCGCAGCGAATGAAGCGCTGAGGCCGGTCCTGCGCCATCAGGGACGACGCCCAGCAGCGTGACCCGGAACCCGCCCACCTCGCGTGGCTCTCCCAGCGCTGGGCCCGGCTCTGGCGGTGCGGCCGCTGCGACGAGGAGCCAGAGACACCACGCGGCCAGGGAAGAGCGCTGGTGCCTTGCCTGAAGGGTCAGGGGCATCGAGGAGGCTCTTGATCATCTCTGCACAGCCGTTCAGTCTGCGGCCCCATGTCCCCGCTCTTCTCGGCCGCCGCGCAGGTGCCGGTGCACGACGCGCTCGCGCCCTTCCACCCGGTGGTGCGCGCCTGGTTTCAGCAGACGCTCGGCGAGCCGACCGAGCCGCAGGTCCGCGGGTGGCCGCTCATCCGCAGCGGGAAGGACGTGCTCATCGCCGCGCCCACGGGCTCGGGCAAGACGCTGACCGCCTTCCTCGCGTGCCTCGACGAGCTGTTTCAGCGCGCTGCCGAGGGCCGCCTCACCGACGAGACGCACGTGCTCTACGTCTCGCCGCTCAAGGCGCTCGGCAACGACGTGCAGAAGAACCTGCTCGAGCCGCTCGCCCAGCTCACCGCGCGCGCGAAGGAGGCCGGCGTCGAGTTGCCCGAGATCCGCGTCATGGTGCGCTCTGGCGACACCCCGGCCACCGAGCGGGCGCAGATGGTGAAGAAGCCGCCGCACATCCTCATCACCACGCCCGAGTCGCTCTACCTGTACCTCACCGCCGAGCGCTCGCGCGCCACGCTGGCCTCGGTGCGCACCGTCGTCGTCGACGAGATCCACGCGCTGGCCCGCGACAAGCGCGGCTCGCACTTCGCGCTGTCGCTGGAGCGGCTGCGCTCGTTCATCACCCGCAAGGACCCGGCGGCGCGCCTTCAGCGCATCGGGCTGTCGGCCACCACGCGGCCCCTCGACCGGCTCGCGAGCTTCCTCGTCGGCGACCAGCAGACGCCCTGCGAGGTGGTGCAGGTCGGCCACCTGCGCCCGTGGAAGCTCACCCTCGAGGTGCCTGAGGACGAGCTGTCGGCGGTGCCGACGCACGAGATGTGGGGGCAGGTCTACGACCGCCTCGCCGCGCTCACCGCCTCGCACCGCACGATGCTGGTGTTCGCCAACACCCGCCGCCTCGCCGAGCGCATCGCGCACGACCTCGGGGAGCGCCTCGGCCACGAGCACGTGCGCGCGCATCACGGCTCGATGGCGAAGGAGCTGCGCGTCTCGGCCGAGGAGCTGCTCAAGCAGGGCCGCCTCAAGGTGATGGTGGCCACCGCGTCGCTCGAGCTCGGCCTCGACGTCGGCAGCATCGACCTCGTCGTGCAGATCGGCAGCCCCCGCAACATCGCCGTCATGCTGCAGCGCCTCGGGCGCGCGGGGCACCACAAGTCGGCCATCTCGAAGGGCATCCTCTATGCGCTGAGCCGCGACGAGCTCGTCGAGTGCGTGGCGCTGCTGCGGGCGATTCACGAGGGGCAGCTCGACGCCGTGCGCCTGCCCGAGTGCCCGCTCGACGTGCTCGCCCAGCAGGTGGTGGCCGAGGTCGCCGCCGAGGCGTGGGACGAGCGCGCGCTCTTCGACGTCTTCCGCCGCGCGATGCCGTACCGGGCCCTCACGTGGGAGGACTTCGAGAAGGTGCTGCACCTCGTGTCCGAGGGCGTCGCCACCAGCCGCGGCCGCTCGCGCGTGCACCTGCACCGTGACCGGGTGAACGGCCGGCTCAAGCCCCGCAAGGGCGCGCGGCTCATGGCGCTGCAGAACGGCGGGGCGATCCCCGACCTGTTCAGCTACCCGGCCGTCGCCGAGCCCGACGAGAAGGTGGTGGGCACGCTCGACGAAGACTTCGCCATCGAGTCGATGCCGGGCGACGTCTTCGTGCTCGGCAGCACCTCGTGGCGCATCCGCCGCATCTTCGACGGCGTGGTGCGGGTCGAGAACGCGCACGGGCAGGCGCCCAGCGTGCCCTTCTGGCGGGGCGAGGCGCCCGGCCGCACCGACGAGCTGTCGTACGAGGTGGGCCGGCTCCGTGAGGAGGTGCTGGCGCGGGCCGACGCGCACGAGTGGCTGGTGGGCACGCTCGAGGTGCCAGCGCACGCGGCGCGGTTCCTCGTGCAGTACCTCGCCGTCGCGAAGGCGGCGCTCACCGCGATGCCCTCGACGAAGACCCTCGTCGCCGAGCGCTTCTTCGACGAGGCCGGCGGCATGCAGCTCATCCTGCACGCGCCCTTCGGCGCCCGCATCAACCGGGCCTGGGGCATGGCGCTGCGCAAGAGCTTCTGCCGCGCCTTCGACTTCGAGCTGCAGGCGGCGGCGAGCGACGACGCGATCCTCCTCTCGCTGGGCGAGCAGCACTCGTTCCCCCTGATGGACATCTTCGACTTCGTCACCGCGGCGAGCGCCGAGCGGGTGCTGACCCAGGCCGTGCTGCAGGCCCCGGTGTTCGGCACGCGCTTTCGCTGGGCGGCCGGCCGGGCGCTCACCCTGTCGCGGCTGCGCAACGGCAAACGGGTGCCGCCGCCGATTCAGCGGGCGCGGGCCGAAGACCTCATCGCCGCCGTCTTCCCCGAGCAGGTCGGCTGCCAGGACAACCACGGCGGCCAGGAGCTCGAGCCGCCCGACCACCCGCTCGTGTCCGAGACGATGAAGGACTGCCTGCGCGACTTCATGGACGTGGACGGGCTCGTGAGGGTGCTGCGCGACGTGAAGGAGGGCCGCATCACCCGCGTGGCGGTCGACCTGCCCGAGCCCAGCGTGCTCGCGCACCAGATGTTGAACTCCGCGCCGTGGACGTACCTCGACGAGGCGCCCCTCGAGGAGCGCCGCGCCCGCGCCGTCTCCGTTCGCCGCGCCCTGCCGTCCACCGACGAGGCGGCGTTCGGCGCGCTCGACCAGTCGGCCATCGACCAGGTGCGCGACGACGCCAGGCCGCTCGTGCGCGACGCCGAGGAGCTGCACGACGCGCTGCTGCAGCTCGGGGTGTTGCCGGTCGACCAGCGGGACGTGCTGCCGTGGACGGACGAGCTCGAGGGCTTCGTCGCGGCCCTCGCGGCGGGCCGGCGCGCGGGCGTGTTCCAGGTCGACGGCCGCCGCTTCGTCTTCGCCGCCGAGCGCGTGCCCCTCGTGCAGGCCCTGTTCCCCGACGTGGCGCTGCCGCTCTCACCGCTGCCGGGAGACGGGCCGGTCGACCGCGAGGCGGCGGCGCGGCAGGTCGTGCGCGGGTGGATGGACGTGCTGGGCCCCACGACGCCGACCGGGCTCATGGGGCGGCTCGGCCTCGGGCGCTTCGACGTGGACGGCTCGCTCGCCCGCCTCGAGGCGCAGGGGCAGGTGCTGCGCGGCACCTTCAGCCCCGGGCGCGAGAAGGACGCCGAGGTCGAGTGGTGCGACCGGGCGCTGCTGCAGCGCATTCTACGGCTCACCATCGGCCGGCTGCGGCGCGACATCGAGCCGCTCTCGCAGCAGGACTTCATGCGCTTCCTCTTCCGCTGGCAGCAGGTCGGGCCGCACGCCACCGCCCGGGGGCCGCGCGGGCTCGCGAACGTGGTGGCGCGCCTCGAGGGCCTCGAGCTGCCGGCCGCCGCGTGGGAGCGCGACGTGCTTCCCTCGCGCATGAGGCAGTACGTCGGCGAGTGGCTCGACCAGGCGTGCTTCAGCGGCGAGGTGGCGTGGGGCCGGCTGACGCTGAGAGAGCCGAAGCCCGTGGGCCCGCGGCGCGGCGACGTCTCGGGGCTGTCGGGGAACGAGCTGGTGGCGGCGTCGAAGCGGCTGGGCCTGACGCGCGCGGCCTCGCTCACCTTCGTGACGCGCGGGCACCTCGACTGGTTGCTCGCAGCGGCGCGGCCCGACGAGGCGCGCCTGTCGGACGGGCCCCGGCCCTGGCCTGAGGACCTGTCGCACGCGGCGAAGGACGTGCTGGGCGTGCTCGAGCGGCGGGGCGCGTCGTTCTTCGCCGAGCTGCAGGCGGGCGCGCGGCGGCTGCCCAACGAGGTCGAGGACGCGCTGTGGGAGCTGCTCGCGCGCGGCCTCATCACCGCCGACGCCGTGCAGAACCTCAGGGTGCTGCAGTCGCCGAAGCTGCGCCGCCTGCAGCGCGCCCACCTGCGCGGCGGCCCCGGCCGGTGGACGCTCCTCTCTCCCCACGAACGGCCCGAGCCCGAAGTGGTGACGGAGCGCCTCGCGATGCTGTTCCTCAAGCGGTGGGGCGTCGTCTTCCGCGACCTCGTGGTGCGGGAGCCCTTGTGCCCGCCGTGGCGCGAGCTGCTCGCCTTCTACCGCCGGCTCGAGACGCGCGGTGAGATTCGCGGCGGCCGCTTCCTGCACGGCTTCGCGGGCGAGCAGTACGCGCTGCCCGAGGCGGTGGACCTCGCGCGCGCGACCCGGCGGCAGGAGAAGACGGGCGAGGTGGTGACGCTGTCGGCGGTCGACCCGCTCAACCTCACCGGCGTGGTGACGGCCGGGCCGCGCGTGCCCGCGGTGCTGGGGCAGATCGTGCGCTACGTCGACGGCGTGCCCGAGGGCGCGGGGCAGGGCGTGCCCACCGGAACGCTGGTGTCGTGAGACGGTGCCCCGAGTGACTCTTCACCTGAGGCCGAGGCGCGCAGGCCGAACGGAGGCGAAGTCGAACTGGAAACCGTGACGCGCTGCCCCGGTGGGGTGCGGGCTGAGGCCACCGTGGACTGTCAGTCGCTCCGTGCGAGAGTCGTCGGCCCGGGATGATCGCCTTCGTCGACGTCCACTACCGCGAGACCGACGCGACCGCCGCGTGCGTGCTCGCCGACCGCTGGGACGCGAGCGCTCCGGTCGACGCATGGAGCTGCCTCGTGTCGCCCATCGCACCCTACGAGCCGGGCGCCTTCTTCAAGCGCGAGCTGCCGTGCCTGCTCGAGGTGCTGCGCCGCGCCCCGACGCCAGGTTGCGTCGTCATCGACGGCTACGTGTGGCTCGACGCGCAGCGCACGCCAGGGCTGGGGGCCCGGCTGCACGAGGCGCTCGGCGGCGTGCCAGTCATCGGCCTCGCGAAGACCGCGTGGAAGGGCTCAGACTTCGCCGTTCGAGTCGCCCGACCGGGCTCGGTGAAGCCGCTCTTCCTCACGTGCATCGGCGTGGACGAAGCCGCCGCGCTCGCAGACGTCGCCACGCTGCACGGCGCGCATCGACTGCCGACGCTGGTGAAGGCGGTCGATGGTCTCGCGCGGAGGCCCCGGCAATGGAGCGCTGTCGTCGAAAGCTCATGACCGGCCTCTTCAGAGACGCCCCCCGCAGCATCGCGTGTGACAGACTCCGCGCCGCGAATGATCGCCGCAGCCTGTCCCTTCTGCCGTGCACCAGCGCCGCTCGGCGTGCTGGGGGCGCAGCGCGTGGACTGTCCAGGCTGCCGGCGGCCGTTCTGGGTCTCCCTCCCAGAGCCGGTCGTCTCGACGGTCGGCCCTGAGCTCGGCGCGACGCACACCGACCTCGGACCCGGGGTCAGCGCCCAGCCGACAGTCGTCGGGCTCAAGCAGGTGAAGCCAGCGCGTGAAGCGCAACGCGAGACCGCCAACGAGCTGGGCGCGGTGCCGCCGGGGCGGGCGGCCCTCGAGGCGCAGCGCACCCTCGAGCCGTTGAAGCCCGTCGTCAGCACGAAGACGCCCGACCTCGGCGCGGCGACGGTCGATCAAGAGCCCCGCAGCGGGCGGGGGAAGCAGCGCGAGCCCTCCCGGCCCACGAGGCGGCCGACGTCGACGATCCCTGTCGCGCCAGAGACGGCTTCGCCCGGCCTCACCCTGGGCGGGCTCGAGCTGCTCGCCCGCATCGGCGGGGGCGGCATGGGCACGGTGTGGCTCGCGCGCCAGGTCTCGCTCGACCGGAACGTCGCCGTGAAGGTGTTGCGGCCCGAGCTCGGCGGCGACCCGTCCTTCGTCATCCAGTTCACCCGCGAGGCGCTCGCGGCCGCGCAGCTCGTTCATCACAACATCGCGCAGATCTACGACATCGGGCTCGACCACGGCCTCCACTACTTCTCGATGGAGTACGTTGACGGCGAACCCCTCTCGGCGCTCGTCAGGCGGGAAGGGCGCATCGACCCCGAGGTGGCGGCCGGCTACGCGCTGCAGGCGGCGCGTGGGCTCAAGTTCGCGCACGAGAAGGGCCTCGTGCACCGTGACGTCAAGCCCGACAACCTGCTCCTCAACCTCGATGGCATCGTGAAGGTGGCCGATCTCGGCCTCGTGAAGCGCATCGACGGCGCCGACCGACAGGTCGCCGTCACGTCACCCTCATCGACGGTGGCCGACATCGACTTCGTCCCGGCCGACATCATCGTGGGCTCGCCCTCGTACATGGCGCCAGAGCAGGCGCTCGACGCGAGATCCGTCGACCACCGCTCCGACATCTACTCGCTGGGCTGCACGCTCTACGCGCTCCTCACCGGGCGCCCGCCGTTCGAGGGCGCGAGCTCGGGCGCGATCCTGCTGCAGCACCTCAAGAAGGTCGCCACGCCCCCAGAGCAGCTGAACCACCGGGTGCCCAGGGCGCTCTCGGCCATCGTGATGCGCATGATGGCGAGGCAGCCCGGCGACCGCTTCCCGGACATGGCGGGCGTCGTCGCCGAGCTCGAGGAGTTCCTCGGCATCGAGGCCGGCGCCTTCTCGCCGCGCGAGGAGCACGCGCTCATCGTCGAGCAGAGCGTCGCGCGGTTCAACGACGCGCCCTGGGCGCGGCGGCGGCGCATCGGGCGGCTCGTGTTCATGGCGGTCGTCGTCGCGACCGTCGGCGGGTCAGCGGCCCTGGGCTTCTGGAGCTTCGCGGCGTGGGCCCTGGTGCTCATCGGTTCTGCCACTGTCACCTCGGTGCTCATCAACGCCCTCGCGCAGCGCTCTCCGCTGCTCAAGAAGCTGCGCCACCTGGCGCTGGGCGCGCCGCTGTGGGCGTGGGCGGCTGGCTCGGCCGGCGTCGCGGTGGTGATCGGCGGCCTGGCCTGGTTCGGCCAGCTCCGCACGGTCGTCGAGAACGTGGGCCTCGCGATGGCCGTCGGGCTCGGCTCCTTCCTGCTCCTCGACCGGCGCGTGACGAAGGAGCGTCGCCCCATCGTCCACGAGATCGAGGAGCTGCTGAAGACGATGCGCCTGCGTGGGCTCGAGGAGCAGAAGCTGCGGCAGTTCGTCTGCAAGTACTCCGGCGTCCGCTGGGAGGAGTTCTACGAGGCGCTCTTCGGCTACGAGGCCAAGCTCGACGCCCGCGCCCGCTGGGGCCGTGACGACCGGGGCGAAGAGCGCAAACGGCACGGCGTCTGGAGAGACCCGCTCGTTCGCTTCATCGACGGTCGGCTCGAGGCTCGACGGGCCGAGCGGGAACGCGCGCAGCTCGCGGCGGTCAGCGAAGAGGCAGACCGCTCGCCCGACCGCCGCAGCAGACGTCGCGGGTGACGGCGTTCATCGCCAGAGCGGCTAGCGCAGACGCTGACGCAGCGGGCGGCGCTCAGCGAACCGCAGACCCGCGCCGCAGACGTCGCGGGTGACGTGCGTGCACCGCCAGAACGACTGCTGCAGACGCTGACGCAGCGGCCGGCGCCCAGCGAACCGCAGACCGGCGCCGCAGACGTCGGGGGTGACGTGCGTTCACCGCCAGAACGGCTGCTGCACCCGGAAGAAGCTGACGCAGCGGGCGGCGCCCAGCGTGTCACAGGCAGAGGTGCCGGTGCCCTCCTGGAAGCGGTACCACCCGACGAGCCCCGGCTCGCTGCCTGTCAGCGCCCGGCTGAACGCAGGGGGCGTGAGCTCGCCCGCGGAGAGCGCGCGGGTCCAGAAGCGCAGCTCGGTGATGAGGCCCTTGTAGTCCTCGTACTGCGACAGCACCCCGATGGCCGCCTGCTTCTCGGCGCCGAAGAACCAGCCCTCCTGGCCTGAGGGGAAGCCGCTCCACGCGCTCCACCGCGTCGCCAGGTTCGTGCGCACGTCGGAGACCTGCGTGCCGGTGAGCGCCCCGTCAACCCAGAGCTCGAGGCGCGCCTGGGTCGAGCCCTGCCAGCGGCGAATGCACGCGACGTGATGCCACCGACCATCGAGCAGGGACGGGGCGGACGTCGCTGGCGAGGCCTGCACGCCCCAGGTCCCGCCAGGCCCCGCTGAGCCCTGATCCCCCAGCTGCCATCGCACGCGGCCGCCCCCGTAGAACTGCAGCGAGAACGTGCCCGCCGAGAAGGACGAGTTGTTGTGGCCGTCGAGCAGGAAGTTCCCCGTGTACCACCAGTCGCTCGACGATCCGGGCGCGGGGTCGGGAGTACACCACTGGGTGCGCTGCCCCATGGTGCCGCCGACGCACGGGCCGGTGGGGAAGGACGGGTCCGGCCGGATCCACGCCTCGAAGGTGAACTCCGCTTGCCCGAAGCCTGGCGGCAGTTGGGTCAGCACGCCGTAGTCGTCGAAGCCCGCTGCGTTGACGGTGAAAGAGATCGCGCCGGCCGCCGTTCCGCCGTCGAGCAGCGGACGACCGCCGTCGGAGGCGGGCGTTGGACCGCCAGCAGAGCCCCCGGCGCTCGAGCCACCCGCCGCGCCGCCGGCAGCCGAGCCGCCGCCTGTGGAGCCGCCTGCCGCCGCGCCGCCGGCAGCCGAGCCGCCGCCTGTGGAGCCGCCCGCCGCCGCGCCGCCGGCAGCCGCGCCGCCGCCTGTGGAGCCGCCCGCCGCCGCGCCGCCGGCAGTCGAGCCGCCGCCTGTGGATCCGCCTGCCGCCGAGCCGCCACCCACGGAGCCGCCTGCCGTCGAGGCTCCGCCCGCGGCGCCGCCACCTGGGGAGCCGCCAGCCGTCAATCCACCTCCAGTGGCGCGGCCGCCCGAGGCTCCTCCGCTCCCCGCGTCGTCACCGCCGGCTGAGCCGCACGCACTCGACAACCACAGTCCCACCACGCAGGCGAAGAGTCGGCGATCGGACATGCACGTGACGATAGCCGAGCATTCGACGTTCCCACGCCGGGGTTGACGACTCGCCGCCAGCGCAAGCGTATGGTCGCGGCCTCTCGCCGTTCGGGGGTCGTCATGAACCGTCTGCTGCTCGCCCTGTTGTCCTGCTCGCCCGTCGCGGCGTACGCCTTCTGCGGCTTCTACGTCGCAGGCGGCGGCGCCGAGCTCTTCAACAACGCCACCCAGGTCGTGCTGATGCGCGAGGGCAACCGCACGGTGCTCTCGATGCAGAACAACTACCAGGGCCCGCCGGAAGACTTCGCGATGGTGGTGCCGGTGCCGGTCGTCCTCAAGAAGGAGATGGTGAAGACGCTGCCCCGCGACGTCTTCGGTCGCATCGACACGCTCTCAGCGCCCCGCCTCGTCGAGTACTGGGAGCAGGACCCCTGTTACGTCGAGCCGCCGTACGAAGAGGAAGGCGTCTACGACAAGATGGCGCCGATGAAGATGGGCTCGGGCGGAGCCCCGGGCGGCGCGCCGCTGGTGAAGGTCGCGAGGCGCGCTTCGAGGTCGGCGAGTACGACATCGTCATCCTCTCGGCGAAGGACGCGCTCGCGCTCGAGACGTGGCTGAAGCAGAACAAGTACAAGATTCCCGAGGGCGCCGAGCCCCTCTTCCGCCCGTACATCCAGACCGGCATGAAGTTCTTCGTCGCGAAGGTGAACGCGAAGAAGGTGACGTTCGAGAAGGGCATGGCGAAGCTGTCGCCGCTGCGCTTCCACTACGACAGCGAGAAGTTCGAGCTGCCGGTG
>JAEUJQ010000078.1 GCA_016793095.1 Myxococcaceae bacterium
GCGAACCAGCCCTTGACAAGCCGGTTATCTGCCGCGAGCGAGTCCCGATGTTCAAGCCAGGGTCCTCATGCCGCACTCAAGTGATCGATCTTGCTGCGTTCTCGCACGCCATCGCGGTGCCAGATTGGGAACTGCACCCAACCTCGATCAGGCGGGCGCAGGTTCGTTCAATCGCAGCACAGGATCGGCAGCGTCACATCGCAGTTCGAAGTACCAATGATGCCACTCGTGATCCCGCTCGACATTCGAGGGTCGAACGTCAGCCCCAAACGGGTGAAGCCGACCTGCGACGCGGTAGACCAGCCATGACAGTCATCGGAATAGGCAGCGCCACCACCCGGGTAGCCTGTGTAGACGCCAGCCCCGCTCTTGATCCATCCATAGGGCAGATTCCCGCCGAGTTCGTAGAAGCGAATCGCTTCGAACGCGGTGCACATGTGAGCGGTCGTCGATGCGTTGCAGGCCTGCTCGCAGAGTCGCTTGGCGGCTCTGTAGCCTGTCAGGCTCCCGCTCTGGACGTTCCCGTTGGTGTTGGAGGTCGCCCCGCAGAAGAGCCCGTCAACCGTCGTCCTTCCACCATCGGGCACACTCAAGACGACCCGATTCGCGCGTGAGGCCTCGATCGCGTACGGCGCAGCGCTCAGCCGGGTCCTCGGGAGCGCGGTGCCGCCGACAGAGACCTCGAGCCACAGGTCCGCGTTGTTGGCGACGGCTCCCTGGCACCCCACATCAAGCGTCACGGTGAAGCGGCCCTGGGCGTCGAGCTCGCGCGATCTAGCCGGAGTGATGCACTTCTGGTTTGGAGTCGCGGTTCCTCCCTGATCGACATCCCACAGGGAGATCCCGATGTTCTGTGGGGAGGCCAGCGGCGTACCGCCAGGTCCGAGCAACACACCCGCGTACTGGAGCGCGCCAGTCCTGGGAATCCCGTCGCCAGCAGCCACTTGCGCGATGAGCGCGCCGATCAGCACGACCCAAGTAGTCCTCATGACTCTCTCCCTTGAAGCGTGAGAGCAAAGCACACGAGGTCGGCTGAACGTACAGTAAGGGCTTGAGGCCGGACAACGCGGCCGCCTTCGTCGCACTTCTGCGTGTCCCGAGCCGATTTGCCGCCGCGGGCCAGATGAGCCACGGCCAGGTTGTTCGATCTCAAGCCCTAACGTTCAGGGAGGCGGGCCTCGATCAGCGGCGCGCATCGGGCCGTCAGTTCCCGCACTGCCCGAGCCGATTCCCGTCTAGCGTCCGAAGCGGGCCGTTCACGCTTGCAGTCATCGACATTTGCCCGCAGCATGCGCCTTGCTCAAACTCGAGGGGAGCCCCCATGTTCAGACGTCTGTCGATTGCCTTCGTGGCCGCCACGCTAGTCACTGCTTGTCCGAAGACCAACTCCGGATTCGAGACCGATCGCGTTGAGCGACCCATCGTGCTGCCTGGCAAGGCATCGGTGTTTGTGCGCGCCACGTTCGACTCCGATGCGTCGAACCTGATCGGCCAGTTCTTGCCCGACTCCGTCGGTGATGAGCAGGCGGACGAGAGTCAGGCGGGCCGGACCCGCTGCTCCGAGTTCATCAAGCCGAAGAAGATCGCCGCGTCGGGCGAGGTCGAAGACGTCTTCGGTGCCTCCGCAAGTGTTGGCGGCAAGGTGGGCGTGAAGGGCGTCGTACAGATCCAGGGTGAACGCAAGGCCACCAACGCCGTGCGCATCAAGTACACGGCGCTCGAGAAGTACGTCGCCGATGTCGACACGAAGGGCCTCTACGAGTGCTGCCAGAACGCGCCGGATCAGTGCCCCGGCCGATACATCAGCCAGACGCTCGCTGGCGATGGACGCATCTTCGTCGCCACCGAGAAGCAGAATAGCGTTGGTGTGGAGGCAGAGGGCTCATTCAAGCACATCCCCATCTCGGCCGACGCCTTCTACAAGGACGGGGTGAAGTGGGAGCGCACCACCGAGTTCAAGGGTCAACACTTCGCGTTTTCGATGTCACGCGTGCTCGCGCCGTCGCCCATCGCAACCAATAGCTGCGACTGGGTGAACAACATTCCCCGCAGCCTCGACGGGCAGTACTTTGTGGGCGTGTCCGAGCCGATGCCGTCCGAGCGCGTCGCCCGCGACAT
The DNA here is from genome assembly GCA_016793095.1 of Myxococcaceae bacterium. Taxonomy (GTDB): domain Bacteria; phylum Myxococcota; class Myxococcia; order Myxococcales; family Myxococcaceae; genus Xiheimicrobium. Next base: position 2,119 of record JAEUJQ010000078.1, read on the forward strand.
GGCGATGCGAGAGGCCCGCGCGCAGGTCGTGAAGTACATCGGCGAGTACCTCGAGCAGGGCTCTTCCTCGAGCCAGAACATCAAGGGCGCGCTCGGTGCGGCCGGCGGTGAGCTCGAGCAGAACTCCACCGTCGACGCTATCGCCAACGGCGTCGCCAAGCTCGTGAAGGACGAGCGGTGGTGCGGGCCGGAGAAGTCCGAGACGCCGAAGGGCACCCTTCAGACGATGAAGGTGCTCGCGTTCTTCCCGAACTCCGAGCGCGCTGCCGCCGCCCGCATCCAGCTGCAGACGCTGATGGACGTGCTCAAGCAGAAGGGCAAGCTGACGCCGGCGCTCGAGGCGCAGTTCCAGAAGTCCATCGCCGACGTGAAGTGAGCCAATGCTCGGCGCGCTCGTCCTCGCCCTGCTGACTGCGGAGCCCCCGCAGTGCACGGGCAAGCTGGTCCCGCCCAACGGCTACCGCCAGAAGACGGTGTTGATGCCGAAGGGCGGCGCCGAGGCGCTCGAGGCCGCGAAGCTCGAGGCGCGCCGGCAGCTGCGTGAGAACCTCTGCACCGGCAGCGACTGCGAGGGCCTCGACCAGCGCATCATCGACTGGGTCCTCACGGAGCAGGGCGACAAGGCCTGCGCCACCGTCGTCATCGAGGAGACGGACTTCAAGGCCTGGCAGAACGAGCTCACCGCCGCGAAGGTGGACGACCAGTTCCGCGTCGTCCTGCGCGAGCTGTTCCCGCAACCGGCAGCCGATGCCGGTGTCGAGGTAAAGGGCAAGAAGCCGAAGGGCAAGAAGGAGCCCGAGCTCAAGGTCGCGGTCGTCGTCGGCAACGTGAAGGACGACGGCGCCCTCGGCAGCCAGCGCGCGCTGTGGATCGCCCGCAAGATGGAGCACGCCCTGAGCGAGGCAGGCATCACGCAGGTGACGCCGCCCGACGGGTGGACGGGCCGCGGCGTGCCTCCGAACGCCTCGAGCGCGCTCATCGGTGACGTGCTGACGCGTGAGGAGAAGGGCCGGCCGCACGTCGACATCACGTGGACGGCCATCTTCCCTGATGGTCGCTCGAAGGCCTCGCCGTACATCTCGATGCTCGCGTCCGTCGCGCCGAAGGGGCCGCAGCCGGTCGACAAGCTGGCCGTCACCGACATGGTGAGCGTCGAGATCGAGGACCAGGCCTCGCACCATGGTGCGATGTGCAACGGCCAGCGCACGCAGCTGTTCGTCTCGTCGAAGGAAGACCGCTGCCTGCTGGTCTTCGATGTCTGGGGCGACCCGGGCGCCGAGAAGGGCCTGCTCATCTTCCCGAACGAGGCGAGAACGGACTGCACCGTGCGCATGGGAGAGAAGCTCAAGGCTGCTGGTGACGAAGGCTTCGCAGTGATGCTCGACCCGAAGTTCGAGACTGAGCGCTTCATCGTCGTGGCGGCTCCATCACGCGCCGAGCTGCCGATGGCGCTCAAGAAGCTGTGGGGCACCTGCGCGCTCTCTCCGGCGCAGATCGCCGTCCTCAAGGACAAGAGCCTCGGGGTGGACCGCGCCGAGCAGTCGTTCCGCGTGTTGCCTGCGAAGAACCCGAACTGTGGCGACGTACCGATGCCCGACCCGGCGATGTTCAAGCAGGCCGAGCAGGACCTGAAGCGGTTGGCTGTCTGCAAAGCGAAGGAGAACCCATGAGGCCACTTGTCATCGCGCTGCTCGTCCCGTTCTCGGTGCTCGCACAGGAGGCCGCGGCTCCGGCCGCCGTCCCGCACGACGCGAATGACGTCGCGCTCATCGTCGGCATCGAGAAGTACGCCTTCGTCGAGAAGGTGGCCGGCGCGAAGCAGAACGCGCTCGACTGGAACGACTACCTGAAGGCGCGGGGCGCGACGACGTACCTGCTGCTCGACAACGAGGCGACCGACGAGCGCATCATGGAGGCGGCGAAGAAGGTGGCCGCCGACGCGCACGAAGGCAAGCGCGTGTGGTTCATCTTCATCGGCCACGGCGCGCCCATGCCGCCAAAGACGGGGCCCGATGGAAAGTTGACCGAGGGCGAGTCGGGCCTGGTGGCGGTAGACGCGCAGCAGGACGCGAAGAGCCTGCAGAACAGAAGCGTGCCGCTCAGCGCCGTGCTCGCCGAGCTGAGCAAGGGGCCTCAACGGGAGACGGTGGCCGTCGTCGACGCCTGCTTCAGCGGGAAGACCTCGAGCGGCTCCCTCGCGCCGGGGCTGCAGCCGCTCATCGCGTTGCGCTCGGTGGCGAAGGCGCGCGTGGTGCAGATGACGGCAGGAAAGAGTGACGAGTTCGCGGGGCCGCTCCCGGGGTATGGCCGACCGGCGTTCACGTACCTGATGCTGGGCGCGCTGAAGGGCTGGGGTGACGCGAACACCGACGGCGTCGTCACGAGCCGTGAGGCGGTGGACTACGCGCAGGACGTGCTGAGGAGGATCCTCACCGACCGGAACCAGACGCCCGAGCTCACCGGTGAAGACGTCCAGCTGGGCCAGAGCCTCGGGGAGAAGGGCCCGTCGCTCGACGAGTTTCAGGCGAAGGCGCGCGAGGCGAACATCGTGAGTGTGTCGACGACGGGGGCGCCGGTGGTGAACACGGGACGGCGAACCGCGGGGTGGGTGACGCTTGGTGTGGGTGGCGCTGTCGGTGTCGTGGCCATCATCCTCGGCCAGGTGGCGAGCGGCACGGCGAACGCCGCGCAAATGGAGCAGAGCGCTGCCACGGCCACGACGAAGTACGGCGAAGCGAAGACGCTGGCGCTGGTGACGGACATCGGGTTCGGCCTGGCGGCGGCGGCGGCAGTGACGGGCATCGTGCTGGTGGCGACGTCGTCGAGCGGTGATGCCGTGGTGCTCTCGCCGTTCGTGTCGTCGTCCGTCGCGGGCGCAGCGCTCTCGGGACGGTTCTGACGATGAAGCTCCGAACGACGCTTGCGATGGTCGTCGTGCTCTCGGGGTGTTCCCTGCTCATCGGGAGTGAGCCCAGCGTTCTGGGAAAGACGTGTGAGAAGGACGCCGACTGCGGCGGAGCGAATCGCTGTGTGGCGAGCCGCTGCGTGCTGCCTGATGGCGGAGCGGGGACTGGTGGCGGGACGAGCGGCATGGGTGGTGGGTCAGCGACGGGTGGTGGGTCGGCGACAGGTGGTGGGTCGGCGACCGGGGGTGGCTCGGCGACCGGTGGCGGCTCCGCGATGCCTGTCGTCATCGGTGGAATCCGCTCCGTTTCCGGAAGCGCCTCCGCAGATGGCGGCCTTCGGATCGTCGACGATGGCTTCGAGTCGATTCAGCGTGCGTGCACTCCGGATGGTGGAATCTGCGTCGTCGGAGGGATTGTCCCGTGATTCGAGGAAGCCTGATCTTCGGACTCCTGTCGGCGACGACCCTCGCGCAGGGCTTTCCATCGGCACCGCAGTTGGTCTACCGAGGTGTCGTCGTCGCTGGTTCGCTCGGTAACGCTGCTCCAATGCGATTGACACTGTGGAAGTCAGCGAACGGCACACAAGCGGCGGACCAACTCCGCGGCGCAAACGTGTTGAGTCAGAACGTCACCATTGAGCCAGGCGGCAGGTTCGAGGTGCCGCTTCACGATTCGTGCATCGATGCGATTCGGAACAACGGGGACGTGTGGTCCCAACTCGAGATCAACACCACACCCGTTGGCCCCCGAAGCCCCCTCAAGGCAGTGCCGTTCGCTGTTGAAGCAGAGCGAACTACGCGTCACACAGTGAGGCGAGACGGTGGCACTATTTCCGTCGGAGGCGTCTTCTGCGGTCTTGCTGGGCCGACCACCGGGATAATCACGGCCGCAGGAGGGCTCTCGGGCTACCGGGCCGCGAAGGTGATGTGCGAGGCCGTTCAAGGCTGTACCAGGACGGCGCACATGTGCACGACGGATGAGGTCATCCGAACGACGGCGCTCGGCGTTGTGCTGCCTGAGTCTGGGCTCTACGCACGAGGAGCGATGGCGCTCCACGGCTCAACCGCCTGGGCCAACGACTGCAATGGATACACTGATTCGGTGAATTCTGTTGCGAGTGTCTGGTCACCTGTTGGGTTCGCGGGGAATTCAGATTGCAGCACAATGCAGAAGATCCTCTGCTGCGACTGAGAGAACTCCGATGTGCGATCTGCGTCCTGCTGGCATGCATGCGCTCGGTCGGGTTCCTCTCCTTGCGCTCGCGCTTGCCGTGGGGAACGGTTGCTCAGTCCTGATTGGCGACGAGCCGGACCTTGTCGGCAAGCAGTGCAGCACGACTGCGCAATGTGGCGCTGAAGCCCGCTGTGTCGCGGGAAGCTGCGTCGCGCTCGACGGTGGGACTGGCGGCGGCTCGAGCGCGGGAGGCAGTGCGAGCGGCGGCACAGGAGGTGGCTCGGCGGCTGGTGGCTCGGCGGCTGGTGGCTCGGCGGCTGGTGGCTCGGCGGCTGGTGGCTCGGCGGCTGGCGGCTCGTCGGCTGGTGGCTCCACGGGTGGCGGCTCCACGGCTGGGGGATCGACAGGGGGCGGGGCGAGCGACGCCGGGGCACCTGACGCAGGCTTCATCAACACCTGGGTGCGGCTGACGCCCATGGGGAGCATTACGGACCGCGGGCAGCCGGTAGTCGGCACGGATGCAGCGTCCGGCTCGATCTTCGTCTTCGGCGGAGCTTCATCCGCAGGCTTCCTTTCGGACACCTGGAAGCTCTCTGTGCCTCAAACCCAGCTCACCTGGTCGCAGGTCCTCGCGTCGGGAACACCCCCACCCCAGCGTTCTGGGTTTGCGACTGTCTTCGACTCGGCCCGCCGGAAGCTCTACGTGCACGGCGGCTACGTCGATGCAGCTTCGGGTGACGGCACAACGTGGGCGTTCGACGTTGCGACCACCACCTGGTCCGTCGTCTCGACCTCGGGGCCGGCCCGCAGCTACGCCGCCATGGCCTTCGACCCCACCCGCAACGTCGCACTGCTCTTCGGCGGTCGTATCCAGCCAAACGACATCGATCAGAACGATGTCTGGCAGTTCAACGGAACCTCCTGGACTCAGCTCACCGTCTCGGGGACACCTCCTCCGGCTCGTGAAGACCACAGTGCGTTCTTCGACCCCGTCGGGAACACTCTGTTCATCTTCGGCGGCTTCGTCTCGCCCGGCGATCCGGATGCCAACGGTCGCTCCGACACCTGGGCGCTCAGCGGCTTTGGAGGCGGCACGCCAACGTGGCAGCAGGTGAGCGCCGCTCCGGTGCCACCGGCGCGCTGGGGCGCCGGCGTTGCGTACGACCCGGACCGACGTCTCTTCGTGCTGTTCGGTGGGGCTGGCGCACGCTTTGGCGCGAACGCCGTGCTCCGCGGTGACACGTGGACGTTCAATCCCGCCACGCTCTCCTGGCGTGAGGGCCTGAACGGACAGCCGCCGCTCACGTCACCATCTGCGCGCTACAAGCTCGGGCTCACCTGGTCGCCTCTTCACCAGCGCGTGCTGCTCTTCGGCGGCTTCGGGCCTTTCGGCTCGAACATGTCGTACAGCGACACCTGGGTGTACGGAGGGCCGTAATGCGAACACTCAACGCAGTGTTTCTGGCCGGCATGCTTGCGAACTGCTCCGTGCTCATCGGTGATGGACCCGGGCTCGTTGGCAAGAAGTGCACGACCAACGAGCAGTGCGGTGCTGAAGCACGTTGCCTCGCGGGCACGTGCGTCGCGCTCGACGGTGGGGCTGGCGGTGGCTCGACAGGCGGTGGCTCCACAGGCGGTGGCTCGACAGGCGGGGGCTCGACAGCGGGCGGGTCGACAGCGGGCGGGTCGATGGCTGGCGGTTCGACAGCGGGCGGTTCGACAGCGGGTGGCTCAACGGCCGGTGGCTCGGTCGGTGGGGGCTCGACCGCTGGTGGCGCGGCTGGAGGCGCCGCGGCTGGCGGTGCCGCAGGCGGGGTGGTTCCCTTCAACAACACCTGGACGCGGATCCTCGATGGGGGCATCACCGTCCGTGCCGGTATGGCGTTCGAGGACGACGCGGATTCCGGCGTCACGTTCCTCTACGGAGGTTTCTCAGGCACGACCTACCAGACCGACACGTGGCGACTGACCAGCGCCGGCTGGCAACAGGTCCTCGCGAACGGCACTCCGCCCACCGCCAGAGCCGGCGCCGCCGTCGCTTTCGACGCCGCTCGTCGCCAGGTGGTTGTGCACGGTGGGAACCTCGAGGGTCAGGCGTGCTGCGACAACACGACGTGGATCTTCGACGTCGCGACGACGACCTGGTCGCAGGTCTCCTCGACCGGCCCCGCGCGGAGTATGGCGGCCATGGCGTTCGACCCGACGCGGAACGTCATCTTCCTCTTCGGCGGCCGCGCGCCCGACACGAGCGACAGCGACCAGACCTGGCAGTTCAACGGCTCCGCGTGGACGCAGGTGACGGTCAGCTCATCGCCTCCTGCGCGAGAAGCGCACGTCGCGTTCGTCGACCCCGCGACCGGCAACTTCTTCGTCTCAGGCGGCGCCACAAGCGTGTCGAATCCGTACGCGGGCAGGAGCGATACCTGGGTGCTCCAGGGAGTCGGCACCGGGAGCGTTCGCTGGAACGCTGTCACCAGTCCCGCCTACGCGCCCGTTCGGTTTGGCGCCTCCATCGCATACGACCCTCTTCGCCGCCTGTTCGTCATGTTCGGCGGAGTCCAGACCGGACCCTCGCCGGGCGTGCTCCTGAACGACACGTGGACGTTCGACCCCTCCAACCTCCAGTGGACGATGGGACACAACGGCGTCGCGCCACTCACGTCTCCCTCACCGCGCCATCGGTTCGGACTCACCTGGGTTACGCGCCTGAGGCGCACGACGTTGTTCGGCGGAACCACCGACTACAGCACCACGGCGCAGAACAACGAGGTCTGGGTCTACGGCGGCCCCTGACGAAAGCGCGTTGCCGCTGCGCCGAGCCATGGTCCAATCCCGCGCGTGACGCGCAACGGCCGCCTCCTCACCGTGCTGGGCTCCGCGCTCCTCGCCACGCTGACGGCGGCGCTGCTGCCGCGTGAGCTCGAGTGGCGCGTCGAAGACCAGCTCGTGCGCACCTTCCGCTCGGGCGCGCTGCGCTCGACCACCGTCACCATCGTCGCCATCGACGACCGCACCCTCGAAGGCGTCGCCGCGAACGAGGCGCACCGGCTCGAGTTCGGAGACTGGCCCTACGACCGCACCCTCTGGGGCCGCGTCGTGCTGCACCTCGGAAAGCTCGGCGCCCGCGCGGTGGTGCTCGACGGCACGCTCGAAGGCCGCCGTGATGACGGCGCCGGTGACGAGAACCTCGCCGAAGCGCTCCGCACGCCGGGCGCCCTGCCCTTCTTCGCGGGCCTCTCCACCACCGCCATCGCGCTGCTCCTGCCAGCCGACGCGCCGCTGCGAACGCCGCTCACCCTCGACGGCGTCACGCCCCGCGCGCTCGACCGCCTCGACCGTCACGACGCGCAGGGCGCGACGACCTCCCGCATCCCCCTCCGCCCGCAGCCTCCGAGCGCCGCCCTCGCGACCGCCGTCACCCGCTGGGGCCTGCTCGACGCCGAGGCCGACGACGACGGCGTGCTGCGCCGCACCACCTTCGCGCGTGGAGACGAGAACGGTCCCTGGCCCACGCTCGCCCTCGCCGTCGCGAGCCACCTCACGAAGACCACGCCTCGACTGACGCCCGGCGCGCTCACCGTCGGCGACCGCACCGTCCCGCTCGGCGGCGCGGCGACGGCCCGCCTCGACTACGGCGGCCGCCTGCTGGAGCGCTTCGACACGCTCTCGCTGTTCCACGTCATCGACGACCTCGGCAACACACCTCCGACGCTGCCGCGAGAGCGCTTCGAGGGCCGCGTCATCGTGCTCGCTGGCTTCGCCCTCGGCACCGCAGACGTCCGCGCGACCCCGTTCGAGCGCTCCACACCCGGCGTGGTGAAGCACGCAACCGAGCTCGACGCGCTGCTCGGCACTGGCAGCTTCCTCCGCGCGACCCCCACGTGGTTCACGCTGCTCTTCGCCGCGGTGCTCGGCGGCCTCACCTCGTTCCTCGTCACGCGCTCGCGCCGCGCCATCATCGAGCTCGGCGTCCCCACCGGCTTCGCCCTCGCCGTCTTCTTCGTCGCCGGTGCGCTCCTGAAGACCACCGCCCTGCTCCTCTCGCCGCTTGCCCTCGTCGTCGGCCCGCTGCTCGCCGGCGCGCTCTCGGCCGTCGCCAACCGCGTCTCCGTCTCGAAGGACAAGGACCTGCTGCGCGACACCTTCGGCCGCTACATGGAGCGCCAGCTCGTCGATCAGCTCGTCGACGGAAAGGACCTGCGCGCGCTCGACGCGAAGGTCGAAGACATCACCGTCTTCTTCTCCGACATCAAAGGCTTCTCGGCGTTCTCGGAAGCGCTGCGCGACAAGCCCGAGGTCTTGAAGCGCGTGCTCAACGTCTACCTGACGCGCGTGACGAAGGTGCTCTTCGACGAGGGCGCCTGCATCGACAAGTACATCGGCGACGCGGTGGTGGCGCTCTTCGGGGCGCCCGTGCCCATGAAGGACCACGCCGGCCGCGCGTGCCTCGCCGCCCTGCGCGTGCAGGAAGCGCTGCGCGAGCTCAACGCGGAGTTCGCGAAGGAGGGGCTGCCAGACGTCTCCACTCGCATCGGGCTCAACACCGACGCGCTCCTCGTCGGCAACTTCGGCTCAGAGCAGCTCACCGACTACACCGCCATCGGCGACGGCATGAACCTGGCCGCGCGCCTCGAGGCCGCGAACAAGGCGTTCGGCACCTCCATCCTCGTCGGGCCTGAGACCGCCCGGCGCGTGCACGGCGTCGTCGAGGTGCGCGAGCTCGACTCGGTGCGCGTCGCGGGCAAACAGGAGATCATCCCCGTCTTCGAGGTGATGGGGCGCGCGGGCCACCTCACGCCGACGCAGCTGCGCCTCAGAGACCTCTACGCCCAGGCGCTCGAGGCGTGGCGCCAGCGCAAGCCCGCCGAGGCGACGCGGCTGCTCGACGCGGCCCTGCAGCTCGTCCCTGACGACGGCCCCTCGCTCGCGCTGCGGGTGCGCTCCGAGTCGGCGCAGTGGGAGCCCGTCTCGCTCATCGACCCGATTCGCAACCTGAAGAAGTAGAAGCGCCATGCCGAACAAGCGCTGGCTGGCCATCGCCCTCCTCATGCTCGCCGCGGGCCTCGGCGCCCTCGCGCTCTTCGACACCGCCGCGCCGGCCGTGCCCGTCCCCGCCTTCACCTTCGCCGACGCCGGGCCGCTGCGCCTGACGCGCGCGCCGTCGTCCTTCACGGTGCAGGGCGCGCCGGTGCCGACCGCGCTCGTCACCCCGACCACCTCTGGCGCCTGCATCACCGGCGCCGTCGTCGACGCCGTCACCGGCGCTGGCCTCGCAGGCGCGACCGTCACCTTCTCCACCTTCGCGGGCGCCGTCTCGACGACCACCGGCCGCGACGGGCGCTTCGAGCTGAAGACCCGGGCTGACGGCGTCATCTCGGTCGCCGAGGTCGCCGCCCCCAACCACTTCCCCTTCCGACCCACGTGGGGCCAGTCGCGGCTGCAGTTGTCGCTCGTCGAAGGGGTGTGCATCACCGGGCTCACGCTCTCGCTCGTGCCGCGCCTCGAGTACGAGGGCGAAGTCGTCGACCCTGGGGACGAACCCGTCGAGGGCGCCCGCGTCACTGTCTCGACGGAGCACGAACCACCGGGTGCAGCGCTCGTCACCAACTCCGACGGCCGCTTCCGGTTCCATGCAGTCGATGGCGCACTCGTCGTCGCGACCCACCCGCGCTTCGCGAGCGCCTTCGCCGTCGTCGACTTCCGCGTCTCGGCGACGAAGCAGCTCACGCTCCGACTCGGCCGCCGGGACCCCGACGCCGGGCCCACGTCGGTGATGCTCGACGGGCTCGTGCTCGACGAGGCGGACGCCGGTGTGCCAGGCGCGTTGGTGCGCGTCCACCGAACGCTGTCGAGCGGCGAGGGCTCCTTCGAGCGCCTCGAGGCCTCCCTCGAAACCGATGCGCGTGGGGCGTTCCACCTCGAGCTGGAGTCGCCGGGGCCGTGGCGCGTTCAGGCCTCGACGGCCGCGCGCGTCTCGCCGCCGTTGGACACCCTCGGTGGTCCAGTCGTGCTGCGCCTCGACCGCGGAGCCTCGCTCGAGGGCACCGTCCGCGACGACGAGGGTCACGCCGTCGCCTCCTTCTCGCTGCTCCTCCAACGCCAGCTCGGAGCGCTGCAGCTCGACGCCCTCGAGCCACACCACGTCGTCGACCCGCGGGGACACTTTCACCTCGCCGGCCTGGCCCCGGGCCGCTACCAGGTGAGCGCCATCGCGCCTGGCCTCGCGCCCGCACCGCCGGTGAGCGTCGACCTCGTCGCGGGTGGTGACGAGACCGTCGACCTGCGCCTCGGCGTCGGGGCCTCACTCTCCGGCTCCGTGCTCGATCGCGACTCACGCAGCCCGCTTCAGGGCGCTCGCTTGTCGCTCGAGCAGACCCGAGACGAGCCGGTCGCGGCGTTGGCCGTCGCGCGCACCGACGAGCGGGGCGCGTTCACGCTGCAAGGGCTGCCGCAGGGCCGCCACTCCCTCTTCATCGCCGCCGCGAGCCATCACGCCCGGCTGGTCTCCGTCGAGCTGAAGCCCGGCGCCAACGGGCCCCTCACCATCGACCTCGGGACGGTTCCCGACGGCGGCACACCCCAGCTCGAGCTCGTCGGCATCGGGGCCGTGTTGAAGGCGTCGGGCGACGCGCTCGTCATCGAGCGCACCGTCGAGGGCGGCGGCGCGGCCGAGGCGGGCCTCGTTCCCGGCGACCTCGTCCTCTCCATCGACGGCACCCCGACCGCGACGCTCGGCTTCGCGGGCGCCATCGAGCGAATCCGCGGCGCCGAGGACACGACCGTCACGCTCGAGGTGCGGCGCCAGTCCAGTGCGGTGGAGAGCGTTACGGTGCGCCGCCGGCGAATCAGCCGCTGACCCGCTGCGCCCGCTCAGGGACAGCAGCTCGAAGAGCTCGACGACGCGCACTTCGTACAGGTCGTCTTGCAGGGCTGCCCCTTGAGGCACTGCTTGCAGTCAACGTCCGCATAGCTGCACTCGACCGCGTTCGCGGTGCCGATGAGCGTCTTGCAGGTCGCTGCATAGGCCGGCTTGCGCGGATCGCCGACCTTGACCGAGCAGCCGCACGACCCGGCGCTCACCCAGGTGCCGCCCTCGCACTGCTGAATCAAGGTCGAGCCTGAGCACTTGTACGCGCCTTCTGGCGCGCTCCCACAACCCGAGGCGCTCGCCGAGCCTCCTCCCGAGCCAGACCGGGATGAGGAACTCGAGTCACTGCCACACCCCAGGAGTCCGACACACGCAACCATCAGAGCGAGCCGCATGAACACCCCCGACGCGGCGCATCTGAACGCGACGTCACCGACCTGACAACCCACGCCCGATTCGCCCCTTGCTCCTGGTCACGCCAACACGCGGTCCATGTAGGCTGCCCCTGTGGTGGACGACGCGTCGGTTCGGGTGCGCCTCGAGGGACGAGCCGAGCTGCTCGACGCCACGCTGCTGCGCTACCGCGTGCTGGTGAACGCGCTGAAGAGCTGGCGGTGGAAGGCGCGGCTCCGCGCCAACGTCGTCGTGTTCCAGGAGGTCGCCCGCGCGCAGGACGCCGTCGACGAGGCGCTCGCGCATGTCCTCAAGCGGGGCCACGCAGAGGAGTGGGACCCTCGCGCTGGCGTGATGGCGACCCGAGCGCAGGTCGAGAGCCTGCGCGCCGAGCTGCTCGCGCTCATCAGCCGGCGCCTCGATAGCCCCCTCGACGACCAATCGCTGCGCCCGGGCATCGAGGCGCTCGAGACGCAGGTGCTGACGGCGCCGAGGCTGGTCCTTCCCGGCCAGCGCTGGTCCACCGCCGTCGAGGTGCTGCCCCCCAACGTGCCCGAGCTTCAGCGCGCGGTGTGGTTCGGCAAGCGCGCCGAGGCGCTCTTCGGCCGGCCCATGCAGGGCCCCGCCCGCTTGCCGATGTCACTCGACGAGCTCGACGAGTTCATCGAGGCCTGGCCCGATGGAGTGGCGTCGCTCGACGCCGTCTGGCAGCGCCTCGTTCGCATCGACGCGACCGGCGCCATGGTGCGGTTCCTGCGACGACGCGCGCGACGCAGCCTCACGTCGCCACCGAAGTCGGGGCCCGAGCTGCTCCTGTACACGGAGTTCTGGCGCAGCATGGCCGTGTCGAAGATGGACCAGGTGCTCAACGAGCGGCTCGCACCCATCGTCTGGCTCGAGCATGAGCGCTTCCCGCTGCTCCGCTGGCTCTGGCACCGCGAGCACAACCTGCCGGCGAAGCCCGGGCTGAACCACGAGGCCCGCGACGCCCTCTTCGAGCTCGCCTCCACGCTCGTCGACCTGCCGAGGACCTCGGAGCGCGCTCCGCTGGTGCTCGGCGGCCTCATTCCCATCGCGCGCGCCGCCGACCGCCTGCGCGCCACCGAGGACTGGGTGCGGCTGCACGACGAGCTGCGGCTGCTGGTGCGGGTCGTGTGGGCGCCCAGGCGGGTGCGCGCCCCCGAGCCCCAAGACACGCTGGAAGACCTCGTGCGCGCGCTGCGGGACAGCGGCTGAGGCGAGCGGGCATCCCTCGCCAGAGAGAGGTAGAGTCGCGGCGTGTCCTCGGTTGGCGCCCTCTCGAGCTGTCCGTCGCATCGCTCGTTCTTTCGCGACCGACTGCAGCGCCTCGCGCACGACATGCCTGTCGAGACCTGGGTCCTCGAAGAAGCGAACGCCCGAGGGTACTTCGGCGCCATCGGCAGACAGAGTGAGCCGCGGGCGCCGACTCCTGGGCTCGATGACGAAGAGCTCATCGTCGCGCTCCTGATGCCGCACGCCGAGGTCGACGCCCGTCTCTTCAAGCTCATCGTGCGAATGCTGCAGCGTGCTCCCATCGACTCGGGACGACTGTGGTTGCGGGCGCGACGGGAGCGCGCCGACGTCGCCCTGTGGTGGCTGCTGTCCCAGGTGCCCTCGTCAGAGCGAACCGGCGCCATTCCCTCGCTCCTCGAGGCCGGCGCGCCACGCAACGCCAGGCCGCTCGCGTACCGGTACGACGCCCAGAGACTGCTCAAGAAACCAGCGACAGCGGAGGCACTGTGGACCAGGGCCCGGCGCTCATCCTGAAGACGCTCGATGGCTTCATGACCGGGCCGGGGGTGGTTCGGCTGTTCGGTGGCGCGGCGTTCATCCTCGGCTACGGGCGCGACCGCACGACCGAGGACGCCGATCTGCTCCTCGACGACCGGGAGTGCCTGGCGCTCGTCGAGGGCGCGGGCTTCGCGGAAGCGGTCGAGGCGACCAATCGAGTCCTCGAGCCTCGTGGTCTCTACCTTGCCCACGTCTTTGGCCCGGAGCAGCAGGTGCTCGCGCCAGGCTGGCGACCGCGGTGTCGCCCGCTCTCCATCGATGGGTTGTCACGCCTTCGCGTCGAGGTGCTCGCGCCGGAAGACCTCGCGCTGACAAAGCTCGGTCGGTTCGACGCCGCGGACGAGGACGACGTCCGGTTCCTTCTCGAGAGCAGACAGCTGGACCCTGCGCGCTGGCGTCACTCGATCGACGAAGCCATCGTACCGCCGGAGTACCGCAACCTGTTCGAAGAGGCCCGGCCGCGTGCAATCGCCCTGGCGACGGCCTTCGGCGGCTGACCCGTCAGGTGTTGACGATGCCCGCCAGCACCTGCTGCGCGATGGGGTGGTAGCGCGGCTTGAAGCGCCCGAAGAGCGAGCGCGCGAGGTCCTTCGTCGCAGGCCGCTTCACCAGCGCCCGGTACAGCGGCTTCAGGTACTTCATGCGGCCGACGCGGCCGAGCACCTCCTCCACCTTCGGCAGCGCTGACTCGTCACCAGCCTCCGCGGCCACCGTCAGGTACGAGACGAGCACCTCGGCGTTCTTCGACGCGCCGAGGTGGAACTGCGAGTCGAGCGCGCGGCAGTGCTCGAGCGTCACCGGCCTCGGGAGCGCGTCGAGGTAGAGCTGCCACTCGGGCGGTCCCCACGTCTTCACCTCGTCCGCCGAGGGAACCCGGGCGCCGACCCGTCGCACCGCTGACAGCCGCGAGGACTCGGCCCGCCAGTGGTCGTGGGGCAGGCCTGGACCATCGACCCACGCGGACGCGTTCACCTTCGCGAGCAGCCCCGGCAGGTCCCGCTCCACCGTCGCGAGGAAGTCGTCCGTCGTCGCGGCGCCGAAGCGGTGCGTCGCGAGCCAGCCCTTGAGCAGCCGGTCGAAGGCCTCGCGCCCCGCCGCCGCCTCGAGCGTCTTCAAGAAGAGGAAGCCCTTCTCGTACGGCACCTGGCTGAAGGCGTCGTCGGGGTCGATGCCGGCGAGCGTCGTGCGCAGGCGCGTCAGCTCTGGCCGCTTCGCGTGCTGCGCGAAGGCCTGCTTGAGAGCCTCGAAGCCGATGGCCGCGTGCAGCGCCGCCGCGGCCTCTCCCTCCAGCGCCTCGAGGATGCGCCGCTCGGCGAACACCGTGAAGCCCTCGTTCAGCCAGAAGTGCTCAGCCGTCGCGTTGGTGACGAGGTTGCCCGTCCACGAGTGCGCGAGCTCGTGCGCCACCACGTTCACCAGGCTCCGGTCGCCGGCGAGCAGCGTCGGCGTGAGGAAGGTGAGGCGCGGGTTCTCCATGCCTCCGTAGGGGAACGAGGGCGGCATCACCAGCAGGTCGAAGCGCTCCCAGTCGTACGGGCCGAAGAGGGCCTCGGCGGCGTGCAGGTGGCGCTCGACGTCGGCGAACTCCCAGGCTGCCGCGTCGAGCTGCGAGGGCTCGGCCCACACGCGCGAGCGGGCAGAGAGGTCTCTCGAGGCGAGGTCGCCGACCGCGAACGCGAAGAGGTACGGGGGAATCGGCTGCGGCATCGCGAACCGCTCCACGGCGCGAGCGCCCTGCACTTCGCGACCCGACGAGGCAGCCGCCATCACCGCACGCAACGAGGCAGGCACGTCGAGCGACGCGGTGTACGTCTGACGGAAGGACGGTGTGTCCTGGCACGGCAGCACGCTGCGGGCGTGAATCGCCTGACACTGCGAGAACAGGTACGGCTGGGCGCCGCCGGCGGTCATCTCGGGCGCCAGCCACTGGAGCGCCGACGCAGTGGGCGAGGTGCGGTACCGCACGCGCACAGCCTCGACCCCAGTGGGCAGCGTCACCTCGAGGCGGCTGCCGAGGATGGCATCGGCCGGGTGCAGCACGAAGCGCAGCGGCGAGCCGTCGCCCGTCGTCACCGCGTCGATGGAGAGGCCGCGCGTGTCGAGATCCAGCGGCCCCGCGCCTGATGGCGTCGTGAAGTGGAGCGTCACCTCGCAGGCGAGCGTCTTCGCGTCGAAGTCCACGCTGGCCTTCCAGTCGAAGGAGCGGGTGCGCGGCTGCGAGTCGTCGGCGTACGAGTGCGGGTCGGGGCGGGCCATGCGCGCACGCTCGCACAGGACGAGGGGTTGGAGGTCAGTTGTTGGTGACGCTCACGCTGACGGCGCTCGGCCACGGCGCGATCAACCACCGCTGGCCGCGTTCAGGCTCCGCCGTCAGGGGACGAGCGGGGCCGCGTCGCCATCACGATGGCGTGCACCGCCACGACGAGACAGTACCCGGCGGCGATGAGCGGCACGTTCACGAGGTCCTTCTTGCCCGTGAAGGACACGACGAGGACGAGCGTGCTCGCGAGCGCCGCTGCGCCGACGCCGAGGAGCGTGACCAGGATCGCCGCCGCCACCGCCCAGCCCCGGCCGGCCTGCACGGCGCCGAAGTGGATGAGCGCGATCGTGACGGGCGCGATGAGGCGTTGAGCCCAGACCCCGACGTCATCATCGACGAGCACGAACACCGCGACGATGAAGCAGACGACGACGAACGCAACCGACGGTGCCCTCGACGAGCTCACGGCC
Source organism: Myxococcaceae bacterium (assembly GCA_016793095.1). Lineage (GTDB taxonomy): Bacteria > Myxococcota > Myxococcia > Myxococcales > Myxococcaceae > Xiheimicrobium. The sequence goes on from JAEUJQ010000078.1 coordinate 18,001, forward strand.
ATGGCCCCGTCTTCGTCATGTCGCAGGCCCAGTCCCAGAAGCGCCGGGCGTCCTGTTCGTCGCGGGACTGGGGGCTCGACGGCGAGGCGCGCCGCTCGGTCCAGAAGTCGCCAGTCGACGCGTCGAGGAGCGGATCCACCGCGGTGAAGCACAGGTTCTCGACGGCGACGTGGGCGCTGGTCGCGAACGGCAGGTGCGGCAACACGAAACGCATCATGAACCGGAGCATGCCTGTCGTCGACGCGGCGCCCGTCTCGGGCACGAAGCCCGGGCAGACGCCGTGCACCGTGAGGCGCTCCTTCGACACGCGGCGCGCGAGCTCGTACGCGAACCACAGCACCGCCAGCTTGGAGTTCTTGTACGCGCGCTCCGGGTGGTAGCTGCGCTCGAGGTTCGGGTCGTCGAAGTCGAAGTTGACGGGCACCCCGCGCGAGTCCGGCAGGTGAAGGCGCGACGACACGCACACCACCCGCCCGGGAGTCGGGCCACCGCCGATGCGCGGCAGCAGCTCGTGTGTGAGGAGAAACGGCGCGAGCGTATTGACGGCCAGCGTCTCTTCGAAGCCGTCCGCCGACAGCCGTCGCGCAGCGCTCTGCTGCATGATGCCCGCGACGTGAAAGACGGTGTCGAAGCGCTGCCCCTCAGGCAGCGCGGCGCCGAACGCGCGAATGGACGCGAAAGAGGAAAGGTCGAGCACCCGGGCCTCGACGCGCGCCGACGGCGCCTGCCGCTTCACCTCATCCACCACCGCCTTCCCGGCGTCGAGCGAGCGCGCGGTGAGCAGCACCTCGTGCCCCGCCTTCCCGAGGGCGATGGCCACGCCGCGCCCCAACCCGCGTCCTCCACCCGTCACCAGCACCGTCTTCGACATGACCGGCTCCTCACGCCCGAACGGGCATGAGAGCGTAGCCTGCCCGGCGTGAGGGCGTCCCGTCGTCGTGTCCCAGTCAGTCCACCCAGAGGACGCCTTCTGGCTGCGTTGACGCCTCGGTGTTGGCGAACGTGCGGCGCCAGGTGCGCAGGAAGAGCGTGGCGTGGTCGGGGTGCTTCACGTGACCGCGTACGTAGATGCGGCCGTCGAGCACGAGCACCTCGTCGGCCTCGTGCGGACGGCCCGCGCGACGCAGCTGCGCGGCCTGCGCGATGCCGACGTGACGCGCGATGAGGTGCGAGGTGCGGCGAACGACGTCATCCACCTCGGAGAGCTCCCGCGGCTCGGGGTTCAGGAAGAACCACTCACCCTGCCGCACCGCCTTGCCGCCCGCGCGACGCTCCGCCTGCTGAACGTCCGGGCCCTTGAGCGCGACGTGCGCGGCCCAGACGGTCGGCGCGGCGTGCGGCAGCTGCGCGATGAAGAGGTGCTGCTCGTCCATGCCGGCGAGGAAGTGCCGCTTCCGGTCGTCGGTGAACTGCTCGAAGACCCGGGTGCCCCACTTCGTCGTGCGGACCAGACGCGCGGACCGGGGTGTCTCCGCGTGCCGGCCGAGCTCGAACTCGAAGCGGCGGCGTGGCTCGTGCACCATCACGACGAGCTGCTGGCGGGCCTTGTCCACGGTGGTGACGACGACGCGGTTGTCGGCGGCGCCCGGCCACAGGCGGAAGAGCTCGGGGACCTTCGCGCGACGCGGGCGCGCGATGTCGAGCTGGACGATGTCGCGGCCCTGACCCCGACCGCCGAAGAGGGGACGGTCGAGCACCTCGAGCGGCAGGCCCGCCTGGGCGAAGCGGGCGACGAGCGGTGAAAGGGCCATGATACCGGCCGACGCGCGGGCCCGCGCCGTGCTGACGGCATCGGTCGAACACGTCAGCGGCGCGCTTCGCCGTCACGAGTCGCGCGCCGCGCTGACGGCATCACAGTCAGTCGAACACGTCAGCTGGGCGCTTCGCCGTCACGAGTCGCGCGCCAATGCGGCGCAGCTGAGAGGCCGTGGCCTTGTTGAGCTTCGTCGTCGCGCCGCGGGGCAAGCGCCCGAAGCGGACGACGAGCTGGGCGCGGAGCAGAGCTCGCAGCTCCTCGCGACCTTCTTCGCGGCCTTCTTCGCGGCCTGCACGGCGGGCCTCGGCGCGCTCCTCTTTGAGGCCGGCGAACGCGATGTCCTCGACCGTGACGGTGCGTCGGTCGGGGCCCATCCAGAAGAGCTTCTTGATCCTCTTCCGCTGCGCCTCGGTCATCTGCACGGTACGGAGAAGGTACATCATGGCCCGGCGGTGGTCATGGGGAGCCCGGCGCTGCAGCTGGTACACCACCTCGGACCACCGCGGCGCCTCGCCAATCACCCGCTCCGGGTGTGGTCGTAGAGCCAGATGCCAACCCGAACGACAGTCTCGCCCTCGCGCAGTCGAAGATCGCGCCAGTCCGAGAAGCCGGGTCGTCTCAGCTGCCCACGCCAGGACAGCTGCGCGAACGAGCGGTCATCACCTCGCTCGATCGGCCTCGACGCACCGTGCGGGGCGCGAGCGCAGCTCACAGTCATTCAGCGACCAGTCGCTTGCGCGCAGCGGCGAACGACGACGCCGTGAAGGCACCGGAGCTGTTCGCGTGTCAGTCCAGCGACCACTCCTGGTACTTGCGGCACCGCTTGCGAGCAGCGTCGAGCGCCGACGGCGGGAACTCAGCGAGCTGGCGCGCGTAGCTGTTCGCGTTGCCCAGGTCACCACGCACGCAGGCCACCTCGACCATCAGGATGAGGAAGTCGCGCACGCCTTCCTTCGACGTGAAGCGGTTGCGCAACGGCCCACGCCGCTGCCAGACGTCATCCACCTTGCCCGCATCGAGCTGCGCCTTGAGCTCGGCCAGCACCGCGCGGTCGGCCGCAGGCGGTGGCGTGAGCGCCTTCGGTGGCGCCTTCGGTGTCACACCCGCATCGATGGAAGCCGCCAACACCTGTCCAGCATCGAGGGTCTCACGCACACCAGGCGCCTCGACGACGCCCGCGTCGATGGGGGCCGGCAGCCCTGCGTCGACGACGACGGCCGGCAGCGTGGAGCCCGCGTCGACCGCCGCGCTTGCGCCCGAATCCAGCGCGCGCGCGATGACGAACGTGCCCCCCGCGACGAGCAGCAGCACCGCGCCTCCCACGACGAACGAGACGGGCGAGCGCCGGGCCTGCGGCAGCGGGGAGGAACGCTCGCCGGTCGGGAGAGCCGGCGCTCGGGCTGGCGCCGACGGTGTCACGACGGCCGGCGGCGGACTCGGCGTCGCGAGCTGCGGCTTCGGGACGATGTTCGACGAGGGCGCGACGGTGGCCGAGGCCATCATCTGCTCGTCGATGGCCTGGCCAGGGCTCGCCACCCCGCTGTGCGACGGCGGCCCGCTCGCCGCGGCAGGCGTGGACGGCGTGCCCGCGAGCACCTGGCCGGTGAGCTCGAGCACGAAGGCCGCCACGCTGGGCGTGCGCTTGTCCCGCTCCTTCTGCAGCGCGTGCTCGACGGCGCTCGCCATCACCTCGGGCACGTGCGGCGCCATCGCCCGGAGCGGCGGATGCGGCTCGTACGCGATGCGGAACACCACCTTCGCGATGTTGTCGGCCTCGAAGGGCGCCTTGCCGGTCAGACACTCGTACGCAATGGAGCCGAGCGAGAAGACGTCGCTCGACGGCGTGACGTCGCGGTTGTGTCCGAGCGCCTGCTCGGGCGACATGTAGAGCGGCGTGCCCATGAGGACCGAGTCCGTCGTCTGCATGGTGCCGCTGTCGGCCAGCTTCGAGATGCCGAAGTCGAGCACCTTCACCTGGTCGCCGAGCGCGGTAGGCACCAGGTAGATGTTCTCGGGCTTCAGGTCGCGGTGGATGACGCCAGCGGCGTGCGCCGCGTGCAGGGCGCTGCCCACCTGTCGCATCACGTGGGACGTCTCGTCCGGCGAGAGCGGCCCCCGTCGGAGCCGCCCTGCCAGGCTCTCGCCCTTGAGCAGCTCCATCACGATGAAGGGCTGGCCGGCCGGCAGGTTGTTGAAGTCGAGCACCTGCACGATGTTCGGGTGCTCGAGGCGGACGGCAATCTCGGCCTCGCGGCGGAACCGGGCCAGCGCCTCGGGCGACAACTGCCCTTGCGTGTGCAGCACCTTGATGGCGACCTGCTTGCCGGACAGGCGCAGGTGCCGCCCGAGCCACACCTCGCCCATGCCGCCGCGGCCGAGCAGGCGCTCGACCTCGAAGGTGTCAGCCACCACCATTCCGGGGCTCAGGGCGTCCGCCATGGCCGGGGCACTCTGGCACGGGCGAAGGCGAAGGCCAGCGCGTTGAGGACGACTGAGAGCCCGGGTCGGCGCTACGGCACGTACAGGCCGACCTGCACGAAGGCCGCCCACGGCGAGGTGCCGTGCTCGCTGCGCAGCCCGAGCGTCTTCGTCGCGGTGGTGAAGGCGTCGGACTGAAAGACGACGTCAGCGGCGCCAAGGCGCTTGAAGACGTCAGCGTCGGGTCGCGCACCCACGGGCAGGTTGGCTCCAGCCCGCACGAGCACGCTCTGCGCGAAGGACCACTCGAGGGACGGGATGAAGAGCACGCTCGGGTCCTGCAGGTTGGCCAGCGTCACCAGCGAGAGCGCCGCCAGCTCGTGCGCCTGCCAGACGGCCATCACCGCCGCCGCGTGCCGGCCCGCGCCGAACACCTCACCTCTCGTCACCCGCGCGGAGGACAGCTTCGAGAGGTAGTCCGCCGGCGTGAGCGCCCCGAAGCCGTTGTAGTGGTACTCGGCGCCGAGCAGCACCTTCTCGTGCGGCCGCCACTCGGCGCCGACGACCGCGCGCAGGAAGTGCTCGTTGACCCGCACCTGCTCCCCGGCCACGCCGAGGCCCGAGAGCGCGATGGTGTAGGCCGCCTCGCCGTGCACCGAGACGGGCCCCACGTCGCCCACCACGTCGAGGCCCACCAGCAGGTCGCTCACGTACTTGCCGAACGACACCGCGCCGTCCCAGCCGGCGACGTTCGTCTGGAAGCGCGCGACGCCTCCGTTGTCGGCGGCGCGTCGCTGCGGCAGGTAGAGCAGGTCGAGCTGCGTCGTCGGGCCGAGCGCGAGGGCGAGGCGGGCGGCGTCGAAGCCGCGCCGCACCTCGCGGTCCACCACCGTGGGTGGAAACGGGCTGAGGACGTCCGTCGGGTTCCAGACGCGGCCGCTGCCCCATGACAGGACCTGGCGCCCCAGGGTGAGGTCGCCGAAGGGCAACGCGACGCGCACGTTGAGCCGGTCGAGCTGGTGCTCCACGCGCAGGCCACCCGAGGTCGCCAGCACCGGCTCGAAGTCCACCAGGCGGCGCTGGGCGCCGGCGAGGCTCGAGGCGCCGCCGATGGTGCCGGCCAGGCTGCTCCCGGCGGCGAACTTCGCGTCGGAGACGAGGCTCGCGGTGAGCTGCCAGGCGACGTCAACGGACACGAGCTCGCGGTAGCGGGCCTTCGCGGCGACGCGGGCCACCTGGGCCGAGAGCAACACATGGGACGGCAGGCGCACGTCGGCGGGCACCTGCGAGGCGAGCTCGGGCGGCACCAGCGGGCGCACCTCGTCGATGACGGCCTGCAGCGCTCGCGTGCCGTCCACCAGGGAGGGCTGCAGCCACACCGACGAGACGAAGCTCTTCGCGAAGCCGCTCGCCTCGAGCACCACGCCGCCGTCGGTGTGCAGCACCTCCATGGCGCGCGCCGGGAGCGCGACGAGGGCCAGCGCCAGCCACGCCGCCCGGCCGCCGCTCATGCGCCTGGCTTCCGGTCGTCCGACACGATGCGGCCGTCCACCAGGCGCACGACGCGCTCGGCGCGCTCGAGCACCATCGGGTCATGCGACGAGAAGATGAAGGTGATGCCGCGCTCGTGGTTGAGCTCGTGCATCAGGTCCATCAGCGCTGCGCCGGTGGCCTGGTCGAGGTTGGCCGTCGGCTCGTCAGCCAGCACGACGGCAGGCTCGGCGATGATGGCGCGCGCCACGGCCACGCGCTGCTGCTGCCCACCGCTCATCTTCAGCGGTCGGGCGTCGAGGTACTGGCCCAGGCCCATGCGCTCGAAGAGCGCCTTCACCTTCTGGCGCCGCGTCGCCGTGTCCACTCCGCGCAGCTCGAGCACGTACTCGGCGTTCTCGAGGGCCGTCAGCACCGGCACCAGGTTGTAGGACTGGAAGACGAAGCCGATGTGGTCCCGGCGCAGGTCGGCGAGCTGCTTTCGCGAGAGCGAGCCCAGCGCCTTGCCGTCGACGGTCACCGTGCCGCTGGTGGCCGAGTCGAGCGCGCCGATGATGTTGAGGAGCGTCGTCTTGCCCGAGCCGCTGGGGCCGGCGAGCGCCATGAACTCGCCCTTCTGCACCGACAGCGTCACGCCCGCGAGCGCGGTGGTGGGCGTGGCGCCGGGCTCTGCATAGACGCGGGTGACGTCCTTCACTTCGACGACTGGCTGCATCGCGCGCTCCTCGCTCATGTGTGCCTCAACGCCTCGGCTGGCGACAGCTTCACCACGCGCAAGGCCGGGTAGATGCCCACCACCAGGGCCATCACGTACACGTACGCGGCCGCCTGCCCCAGGTCCGTGAGCGAGAAGCGCGTCTTGAAGTTGGTGGACAGCGACAGGCCCTCCATCTCGAAGGACTCGCCGATGTTCGAGAAGAGGGTGATGGCGTTCTCGGAGAACCACCAGGTCGCGAAGCCTCCGAGCAGCGCTCCGGCCGCCACTGCGAGGGTGGCAATCCAGAAGGACTCGGCGATGACGAGCGCCACGACCTTCGCCGGCCTGGTGCCCAACGCCATCAACACGCCGAACTCGCGCGTCCGCTCGAGCACCGACATCAACATGGTGTTGAGCACACCGAGGCCGACGAGCAGGTAGACGAAGATGGAGATGACGACGATGACGGTGTCGATGAGCCCCTCCAGGCGCCGGAGGATGGGAATCAGCTCGCCCCAGCTCTTCACCTCGAAGCCCTCACCGAGCGCCGCCTGCAGCCGCGAGGCCTCCGCGTCCGCCGTGTCCGGGAGCGCCAGCTGAATCACGACCTGGTGCGAGCCCTCGACGCCCAACAGCTCGCGCGCCGCGGCGGCTGACGCGAAGACCTGCCGCTTCCCGATGGTCGGCGCCACCGAGTGAAACACGCCCCGCACCCGGAACAGCTCGACCCCCATCTCGCCGTCGGCCCGCTGCGCCATCACGCGCACCCTGGCGCCGGGCTTGAGCTTGAGCCGCTGCGCCAGCTGCTCTCCGACGACGAGCCCGCGCGTGTCGCCGGGCTCCGGCAGCGCCCCGGCCCTCACGTCGCGCAGGTGGGCCGACAGGAGGCGCTCGCGCGCGAAGTCGACCCCGAGCAGCTCGACCGGCTCGCTGCCGTGCGCGCTGCTGGCCAGGCCTCGCGCGATGACCCGGCCGCCCACCTCGGCGCCAGCAGGCAACGCCAGCTTCGGCTCCAGGGCGGAGAAGGCCGGCATCACCGTCGCCGCGGGCTTCTTCGGCCGGTAGCCGGTCGCGAACACCTCGACGTGGCCCATGCCGCCGGCGTCGAGCTGGTTCTTCGCGTCACCCAGGATGCCGGCCACGAGGCCCGAGTAGAAGACGACGAGGAACAGGCCGATGCCGATGGCCGACATGCTGATGAACGTGCGCCGACGGTTGCGCCACAGGTTCCGCCAGGCGAGCCCGAGGGTGCCCTTCATGCGTGCCTCATCGCCTCGACGGGTTGGAGCCGCGAGGCGCGCCAGGCCGGCAAGAGGCTGCCGAGGAACATGGTGCCGAGCGAGACCTGGGCCGCGCTGCGGAGGGCGCCGCTCGCGAGGCTCAGGTCCACCTTCGTCGGCATGCGGGCGCCCATCACGTCTCCCTGCACGAAGCCCGAGAGGTCCACCGTGCCGAGCGCCTGAATCACCACCGTCGCGAGGCCGACGCCCGCCACGAAGGCGATGACTCCCTGGAGCAGGGCCTCGGTGAGGATGAGCGCCAGAATGCGCCTCGGCCTCGTGCCGAGGGCGGCGAGCACCCCCAGCTCCTTCGTCCGCTCGAAGGTGGACATCGTCATGGCGTTGAAGACGCCGAGGGCGACGATGAGCAGCACCACCACGTCGAGCGACTTCTGGCCCTGTCGCTTGGTGCGAATCGTCTCTTTCAGCTCGGGCAGCATCTCGCCCCACGAGAGCGCCTCGAGCGTCGCGAGGTCGAGCGCGCTGCGCACCGCGGCCGTCGGGCCCGCGACGTCTTCGTCGGCCAGCGGCACCCGCACCACCACCAGGTGCACGCCGTCACCGAGCCCGAAGAAGTCCTGGGCGTCGGCCAGCCGGAGCAGCACCGCCGCGGTGTCGAGCTCGGCGCTCGGGGAGGTGAAGGTGCCGCGCACCGTGAAGCGGTCGTTGGCGACGCTGCCGTCGGCGGCCTGGCCCACCAGCACCAGCTCGTCCCCCGCCTCGAGTGAGAGGTCCGAGGCGAGGTCCTTCCCGATGAGGACCTCCTTCGCGCTGGTGGGCGTCAGGTCTTCCCCCGCGACGACGGTGTGGAGCGTCTTGCCCGGTCCCGTCGCGATGCCGAGGATCATCACCGGCGCCGAGAGGTCTCTCGCGCCCGCGAGCCCGGCGCCCATGACGCGGCGTTCAGTGACGGCGCCAGGCAAGGCCTTCGAGATGGTGGCCTCGACCTGCTCGGGCGCCCGCACCAGGGTGCTGATGGAGGGCGCTTCCTGGTAGCCGCGGCCGTGCACCTGCAGGTGGCCGAGCAGGCCCTCGGTGATGTCGCGAACGAGCACGGCGTAGACGCTCTCGCGGTAGCTGTGGAGCGAGACGACGCCAGCGACGCCCAGGCCGAGCGCCGTCATGGTGATGACGGTGCGCCGGGTGTTGCGCCAGAGGTTGCGCCAGGCGAGCGAGAGCAGCACGTCAGTCCTTCCCCTGCTGCAGCTTGCGCAGGCTGAAGGTGTCGTCGGCAATCTCGGTGTCGAACTCGAGCGACTCGTACGTCATCGTCGTGCGGCGGCCCTTCTCGGCAGGCTCGACGGACAGCTTCATCGGGTACGTGCGCCAGCCGAGGGGCTTCAAGTCGCTGAAGGACATGGTGCGGGCGAGCGCGCCCTCTTCGTCGAAGAACCGCTGCGAGAGCGGCACGCAGGTCTTCCGGTCGAGGAGCAGCTCGACGCGGCCCCAGACGACGGCGGCGCCCGGCTTCGGGGTGAGCGTGACGAACCAGGCCTGGCGGCCCTCGTGCTCCACCGTGCGCTCCACCTTCGAGGTGAAGTCGTTCGCCATCGAGTTTCCGCGCACGAGGTCGTCGTTGGTGAAGTCGCTGCCCATCCACGAGTCGCCCATCATCCCCGAGGGCAGCTTCATCACGCGCCCGGCCTGCGGCAGGTAGTTCCACAGCTGCTTCTCGCGCTTCAGCGTCATCATGCCCGTCTCGCGCGGGCCGCCCTGGAGGATGCGCACCAGCGCGTAGTCGCGGCCCTTCGACCAGATCTTCATCTTGAGGGAGCGCTCCCACTGCGGCGTGGTGATGCTCATCGTCATCACCGCGACCGACGAGCTGCCCTCGAGCAGGCGCTCGGTTCGTTTCATGAGGGCGGCGACGTCGGGCGTGTCGGCGTCCGAGGGACACGGCGGCAGGTCGGCCGGCGGGCTCCCTTGCGCGAGCGCGGCGGCGGCGGACAACACGACGAGGCTGGGGATGAGGCGCGTCAAGGGCACGCTCCGGCAGGAGGGGACGCCACGCAAGCGCCGATGAGGTCGGGACGCAACCGCGACGCGCCACCGTCGGCCGGGACTCTCTTGACGGCCCGTGACAGGCCCGGGGCCATTCCCTTGCGCGCGAGCCGTTTCGAGGGCTGGCTGGCGGGAGACTTCGGCAATGAGCAGCGTGCTGACGCGACTGAGCAGCCTCGTTCGGGGCGCCCCGGCCTCGGCTCCGGACGTCCCGCGAGTCGCGACGCGCTGGACGTCAGCCGCGCGGGGCCTCGCCAGGAGCCACAGCCGGCTCGAGCACCGCCGCGCGAGGCTGCGCGAGCTGCTCGCCGAGGTCGGGCGTCACCGCCTTCGTCTCCCGTCGCACGACGATGCGCTGGAAGAAGGTGGTGTTCGGCACGTTGATGAAGCGCCCGTCCTTCGCCTCGAGCGTGGTGAAGAAGAACGAGAGGTCGATGACGCGGCCCTCGAGCGGGTCCGGAGGGAAGGACACCTCGTCTCCGATGCGGAAGGGCCGCGTCACGAGGATGAGGATGGTGCACAGGATGTTCGACAGCGTGCTCCACAGCGCGACGAAGCCGGTGGCGATGAGGGCGATGGCGCCGGCGACGATGGTGAAGAGGTCGAGCGCGGTGAAGTGACCGACGAGAGAGCCCGCAGCGCCGAAGACGACGAACCACCGGGCGCCGGTGCGGAGCGGCCGCAGGGACTCCACCGGTGCCTGGACGCGCCTCGCGAGCGCCTTCATCACCGGGCCACCCGCCATCCACCAGAGCAGCGCCGTCACCAGCAACACCAGGGCGAGGAAGGTGAGCTCGGCCAGCAGGGGGCCCCAGGGCCCGGAGTCGGCGATGGAGGTGAGCAGCCGTGTCAGCAGGCCGCGCGAGAAGGCCACCGGGGTCATCGTCTCGGTCGACATGCGCGCGTGCGTATTCCCGGCGCGCCCCGAAGCCAACTGCGGCGCGTCGCGGCTCCCGCCCAGCGGGATGCGGCGGTGAGCTCGTCAGGCGCCCTCGACGGCTCCCCGCTGTGAGGCAGCACCTGGCGAAGGACCGCGGGCGACCTGAAGGCGGCTTCGGAGAACCGCTCCTCGACGCCTCGACGCGGCGTACCTCCGAGCTCGGCCGAGTTCCCCGACGCCCGGTGCCCGAGCGCCGAAGGCGAGGCTTCCAACCGGGTGGGCCTGGCCGAAGACAGGGGCGTCTGCCCTCGGCCAGGCGCTGCTCCTCGCCGTGGCGCTCTTCGACGGCCGCGAGGTCCGTCACATCAGCTCACGACGAGCGCGCGCGAGCGTCAGTATGAAGATGCGCGTGGCGCCGGCCGCGAGGAGCGTGCGGCTCGCCTCCGACGCGGTCGAGCCCGTCGTGTACACGTCGTCCACCAGCACCACCTCGTGGCCGCGCACGGCGGGTGACGCGGTGAAGGCGCCGCGCACGTTGGCGTCGCGGGCGTCTTCGTGGAGTCCGACCTGCCGCTCGGTGGCGCGCGTGCGCTCGAGCCACTCGTCGTGCACGGGGCGCTTCAGCACCTGGCCAAGCTCGACCGTCAGCAGCGTCGCCTGGTCATACCCGCGCTCGCGAAAGCGCCCGGTGTGCAGCGGCAGCGGGACCAGCGGACCGGCCGCGTCCTTCAGGAAGGCGGCCGCGCTCTTCCCGAGCAACGAGCCGAGCGGGCGCGCGAGGTCGGGCCGCTGCTCGTACTTGAAGCGGTGAATCGCCTTCGCCACCGCGCCGTCGTGCTCGAAGGGCGCGAACGCGCGGGTGAACGGCGGCGGGCGGCTCTCACAGCGGGGACAGGTGGCGCGCGGGAACGCACCCGGTTCGGCGCAGCGGCGGCAGTGCGGCGCGGGCGTCTCGAGCACGAGCGGCGCGCACTCGTCGCAGAAGAAGCCGGGGCCCGGCAGCACCTCGTCACAGGCCACGCAGGCCGGCGGGTAGACGAGCTCGAGCAGTCCCTCCATCGGCGCCGCAGCGTAGCACCGCGCCCAGCACGACCTGCTGATGGCTTTCACGGCAGCTGCCCCCGAGGACGTCGCGGCTCAGCCCGCTTCGTCGCCGAGCAGCTCGACGTGGTTCTCGAGGCCGTGCTTGTTGGCGAGGGCGGAGACGGCGTCGCGCTCCTTCGGTGAGAGCGCCCAGCCCCACAGCTCGACCCGCTCGCCGCGCACGCACGCGGTGACCGACTTCATCGCCTTCAGCTCCTGCTGAACCCTCTGGCGCAGCTTCACCAGCGCGCTGCTGCGCTTCGCGTCCTCGGCGCACGCCATCACGTGCACGCGGGTGCCGTCCTTCTTCCAGGCGAAGGTGGTGCGCACGCCGCCACAGGTGGCCTCGAGCCAGAACGTCTGCGGCTCGTCCACGTCCATGCCCTCCTCGATGCACCGACCGGACGCAGCCGTCACCTTCTCGAGGTCGGCCACCCGGAACATCTTGCGCTGGGCGGGCTCGAGGGTGACGGCGCGGTACCGGGTGTCGCCGAGCTGCTCGGCGGCCCCGAGGGTGAGGAACGTCAGCAGCGCGGCGAGGGGCTTCACGCGAGCCTCCCTGGAGAGTCAGGGCCCGAGAGCCCACGCGGGGCAGACGGCGCCGCCCGGCGCCTCTTCACGGAGGCGCGCACACGCTGTTGTTGCACTGCTGGTTCCCCGGGCAGACGGTGCCGCACATGCCGCAGTTGTTCTCGTCGAAGCGCGTGTCGATGCAGGTGTTGTTGCAGCGCGTGAGGCCGAGCGCGCAGATGCACATGCCGTTGACGCAGCCGCTCGTCGGTCCGCCGCCGCACTGGTTCCCGCAGGCGCCGCAGTTGCGCGGGTCGGTGGAGGTGCTGACGCACTGGCCGTTGCAGCTCGTCAACCCGAAGGGGCATTGGCAGACGCCCGCCGCGCAGACCCGGCCCGCGGTGCACGCGTTGCCGCAGCTGCCGCAGTTCTGCTGGTTCGACTGCACGTCGATGCAGACGCCGTTGCAGACCGCGCGGCCGGCGGTGCAGTAGCAGATGCCGCCGATGCACTGCTCTCCGGTGGCGCAGGCGTTCCCGCAGCTGCCGCAGCTCGTCGTGCTCGTCTGCAGGTTGACGCAGGTGTTGGCGGGGCCGCCCGGCGTCGAGGGACACGCCGACTGGCCCGACGGACACATCACCACGCAGGCGCCGTTGCTGCAGGCCTGGCCGGGACCGCACACGTTGCCGCAGGCGCCGCAGTTCGCGCCGTCGGTGGACAGCCGCGTGCACCGGTTTCCGCAGCGCGTGTAGCCCTGGGCGGCGTTGCAGACGCACTGGCCCATGTTGCAGCCCTGAGCGCCCACGCCACAGGCGTTGCCGCAAGAGCCGCAGTTGTTCACGTCGAAGTTGGTGTTGGTGCAGGTGCCGCTGCAGTTGGTGAGGAAGCCCGCGCACATCGTCACGCAGGTGCCGAACTGGCAGGCCTGGTTGGCGCCGCACGCCCGCCCGCACATGCCGCAGTTGTTCACGTCGGTCTGCAGGCGCACGCACTGGTTGCCGCACCGGGTGAAGCCCGCCTGGCAGGTGCAGCTGCCGTTGACGCACTGCCCGCTGCCGCACGACGTGCCGCATGTGCCGCAGTTCGCCGGGTTGGTCTGGGTGTTGACGCACTGCCCGTTGCACCGCGTGAAGCCGACCGGGCAGGCCGTCTGACAGGCGCCGTTCGAGCAGACGCCCGTCGGGCCGCACGAGACGCCGCACATGCCGCAGTTGTTCGGGTCGGTCGTGAGGCTGGTGCACTGGCCGTTGCAGAGCGTCAGGCCTGGCGGGCAGGTGCACGCGCCGTTGACGCAGGTGCCGAGGCCGCACGAGGTGCCACACGTGCCGCAGTTGGCGTTGTCCGTCTGGGTGTTGACGCACACCCCGTTGCAGACGGTGCCGCCGGGCGGGCAGACGCAGGCGCCGCTCACGCACGACGCGCCTGCTGCACAGCCCACGCCGCACATGCCGCAGTTGGTGACGTCGGTCTGGGTGTTGACGCACCGGTTCCCGCAGCTCGTGGTGCCCATGGGGCACTGACAGACGCCGCCCTGGCAGGCCGCGCCGCCGCCGCACGCGTTCCCGCAGGTCCCGCAGTTGAGCGGGTCGGTCTGGGTGGCGACACAGCGCCCGTTGCAGAGCGTCTGGCCCGCCGGGCACGCGCAGGCGCCGTTCTGACAGGTGGTGCCCGGGCCGCAGACGTTGCCGCAGGCGCCGCAGTTCGCGTTGTCACTGCTGGTGTTGACGCACGTGGCGGTGCCGTTCGGGGACACGCAGGTGGTGAGCGGCGCCTGGCAGACGCAGCGCCCCATGGTGCACGCCTGGCCGAGCCCACACACGAGGTTGCAGAAGCCGCAGTTGGTGTTGTCGGTGAGCGGGTTGACGCAGACGCCGTTGCAGCGAAGCTGGCCAACCGGGCACGGGTTCATCACGCACAGGCCCATGGTGCACTGAGTGCCGGGCCCGCAGACCCTCCCGCACGTCCCGCAGTTGTTCGGGTCGTTGAACTGGTCCACGCAGACCCCGTTGCAGCGCAGCTGGCCGCCGGGGCAGCCGGGCGTGGTGCACATCGCGTTGGTGCACGTCTGGCCCGGAGTGCAGGCGTTGCCGCAGAAGCCGCAGTTGTTCACGTCGCTGGTGCGGTCGACGCACACGCCGTTGCAGCGGATCTGGTTGGGGCTCGGGCAGGCGAGCGGCTGGCACATGCCGCTGACGCACTGCTCGCTGCGGGAGCACGCGTTGCCGCAGCGCCCGCAGTTCAAGGTGTCGATGGAGGTGTTGGTGCAGACCCCGTTGCAGCTCACCTGCCCGGGGATGGGGCAGGGGATCGGCTGACAGGCGCCGTTGCGGCACTGCTGGTCCAGGCCACAGCGCACGTTGCAGGCGCCGCAGTTCGCGTTGTCCGTCGAGGTGTCCACGCAGAAGCCCGAGCAGGTGCGCCGCGGTGGGCTGCAGACGCCGCCGCACATGCCCCCGACGCAGGCGCTGCCCGCGGGGCACTGGTTGCCGCACGTTCCGCAGTGGATCGGGTTGGAGTCGAGGCTGACGCAGGCTCCCGAGCAGTTCGTCTGGCCAGGCCCGCACATGGTGCGGCACACGCCGCTGACGCAGACGCCGCTGGTGCCGCAGTTGTTACCGCACGCGCCGCAGTTCGCCGGGTCTGACTGCAGGTCCACGCACGACGGGCCACACAGGACGAGGGGCCGCCCGCAGCTGCCCGGCACGCACCGGCTCGCGCGGCACAGCTCGTTGGGACCGCACTGGTTGCCGCACGCGCCGCAGTTGGTGCGGTCGTTGGTGGTGTCGGTGCACACGCCGTTGCAGAGCTGCTGGTTCGGCAGGCACGCCACCGCGCAGCGACCGCCTACGCAGACGCCGCTCGCCGGGCAGACGTTGCCGCACGCGCCGCAGTTGTTCCGGTCGCTCTCGAGGCGGGTGCAGACGCCGTTGCACGCCGTCTCGCCGGGGTTGCAGGCCTGGGTGCAGACGCCGTTGGAGCACGCCTCACCGGACCGGCACTGGTTGCCGCAGGCGCCGCAGTTGAACTCGTCGCCGGAGAGGTCGACGCACGCGGTCCCGCACTGGGCGAGCCCGGGGGTGCACCCGGCGACGCACCGGCCCGCCTGGCAGAGGAGGCCCGTGCCGCAGCGGTTGCCGCAGCTGCCGCAGTTCTGCGCGTCGGACTCGGTGTTGACGCACTGGCCGTTCGCGCACTGGGTGAGCGGCGCGCTGCACTGGCACCGGCCCTGGGCGCACAGCTCGAGCCCACTGCAGACGGTGCCGCACGCGCCGCAGTTCTGCTTGTCGGTCTGCGCGTTGACGCAGGTGCCGTTGCAGTTGGTGAGACCGCCCGTACAGCCGGAGCGACACATGCCGGCCTGACAGGCGTTCCCCGCGGGACAGGCGGTGCCGCAGGCTCCACAGTTCGCAGCGTCCTGTTGGGTGTTGACGCACTGGCCGTTGCATTTGGTGGTGCCCATCGGGCACGGCTGTGGGTTCGGGTCCACCACGCAGCGGTTCGCGACGCACACGAAGCCCGTCGGACACGGCGGGTCGTCTGGCGTGCCGCAGAAGAAGACCGTCGTGCGCGAGCAGCCGGACGACAAGAGGCCGGCGAGCGCGCCGGTGAGGACGACGAAGCGGATGGAGGACGTCATGACGCAGTCCGGGTTGGGGAAATCGGCCCTGTCTGAAGCGGACAGTGTAGGGTGATCTCGCTGCGAAACGACAGAATGCAGAGGTCTTTTTCCGGAGCCCCCGTGCAGCGTACCTGGATGGTCGTGTGGGTCCTTGGCGCGGGGTGTTCTGCACCCATGACGCCCATCGACGCTGGCGCGGAGGACGCCGGTGTGCCCGTCGTGGTGGACGGGGGCTCGATGCCGTCGGACGGGGGCCGTGACGGCGGCCTCGACGCGGGGCCCGAGGTCGAGCCGGACGGCGGTCCCCGGGAGCCCACCACCTCGACGCAGGTGCTCTACGCGGACGACTTCGAGCGCTACGCGAACACGGCCGCCCTCAAGGGCAGCTATGGCGATCAGCGCGAGGTCGGCGCGACGTTCGCCATCGACGGAGCGGAGGCGGTGCAGGGCACACGCTCGTTCCGGGTCGACTACTCGGGCGACGCGGGCTGCCAGGACGCCGACGTCTTCTTGTCGAAGGTGCTGGCCATCACCAGCCCGCAGACCGAGGTCGCTCAGTACCGGTTCCGCTTCACGCCGGGCTTCCGCTTCCAGCAGCCGGCGTCGCACTGCGCGGGCCGGGGGACGAACACCGCCGAGTTCGTGCTCGGGCGCGGCATCGGGGCGCGGGGCACGGTGGTGCTGTCGGTCGGCGACGACGCGCCGGCCCCGCTCATCCACGCGGGCGTCGGCGGGCTGCGCTGGCAGGTGCAGATCCGCGACGTGCGGGCGACGGTGACGCCCACGCAGCCTCACGCGCTCTACCGTCAGCACGTGCGCGTGTCGCGCCTCGGCCCGGCTGCGGTCGCCGACGGCCGCTGGCACCGCCTGGGGCTGCTGGTGCAGCGCGAGACGATGGCCGGCCTCGGTGACGGTGTCATCCGCGTGTGGATCGATGGTGAGGCCGTGCTCGACTATGAGGGTGCAGCGGGCGTCGCGGCGGCGAGGGTGTTCAGCGGCACGGCGCCCTTCGCGTCCGTCACCTACCCGTCGACGCTGGCCGCGGGCGCCTCGCAGCCGCAGTCGCGCTGGTTCGACGACGTGGTGCTCTTCGAGCCGTGATCAGCCCTTGTGGTACGGCTCGCCGCGAAGAATCGTGAACGCGCGGTAGAGCTGCTCCATCAGCACGAGCCGTGCGAGCCGGTGCGGCAGCGTCATCGCCGAGAGCGCGAGGGTGAGCTGGGCGCGCGCGCGCACGGCCTCGTCGAGGCCCTCGTCGCCCCCGATGACGAAGACGACGTGGCGCCCCTGCGACTGGGGCTGCTCGAGCCACTTCGCGAGCTGCACGCTGGTGAAGGCCTTGCCGCGCTCGTCCAGGGCCACCAGCACGTCGGTGGGCTTGAGCTTGCCGAGCAGCGCCTGCGCCTCGGCGGCCTTCGCGGCGGCCCCCGAGCGCTTCGACTCGGTCAGCTCGACGAGCTCGAGCTTCGCGACGTGTGACAGGCGCCTCGCGTACTCGGCGACGCCCGGGGCGAACAGGCCCGAGCGGTCCTTGCCGACGGAGAAGACGGTCAGCTTCACGCGAGCTGCAGCGGCACGCGGGCGGCGTCGCTCCACAGCCCTTCGAGGTCGTACAGCTCGCGCTTGTCGGGCGTGAAGAAGTGCACCACCACGTCATCGAGGTTGAGGCACACCCAGTCGGGCGACGGCTCGACCGACGACGGGCGCCGCCTGCGCAGGGACAGGAGTTCCTCGACGCCGTTCTTGAGCGCGTCGAGCTGCACGTCCGAGTCGCCGCTCGCGAGCACGAGGTAGTCGTAGCCGACGGCGCCCGCCTTGTGAGACAGGTCGAGCACCAGCACGTCGCTGGCCTTCTTGTCGTGCGCGACGTTCGCGATGGCCCGCGCGAGCTCGAGGCCCTCGGGGTTCGCGGCGTGCTTGCGCGCTGGCGCGACCTTCTTCTTCGCGACCGGCCGCTTTGCCGGCAGGCGCTTCGCGGTGCGCGCCTTGCGGGCTGGCGCCTTCTTCACGCGCGCCGGCGCCTTCTTCGCCGAGACCGCCTGCTTCTTCGCGGGCTTCTTCGCGACGGGCTTCTTCTTCGGCTCAGCGCGGTTGCGGGTCGTCTTCTTCTTCGCGGCCATGGGACCGGGGGCTTATCACCCGCGCGCGAAGAAGCGCACGCGGAACGGCGACGTCGGAGCGCCGCCGGCGGCTGATCAGCGCGCCGGCCGCCTGGGCGGGTGCTCGGGCATCGTCGCGCCGCCGGCTCTGGTGGACAGGGCGTCGAGTGAGCGGGCCACCGCGCGGCAGCCGTCGAGCACGGCCTTCGGGTCCCCGGTCGTCTCGAAGGTCGTGAACATGACGCCCACGTACGTCTTCCCGATGGCGCCTCCATAGGTCTCGACGCTCGCCTCGCCTGCGAGCGTGGCGAGTACACCCACGACTCCAGACGCGGGCGGCCGCCCCTTGAAGTGCGCGCCACCGAAGCGCGCGCCGGAGATCTCGAGGGAGTCGGGCGTGGCGCTGGTGGCGCCGAGGGCCTTCATCGCGCTGGTGCGGAAGTTCTCCTCGTACTGCGCGGGGAGCGGCTCGGAGGACGTGTCGGTGAAGGCGAACGTGCACGCGCCATCTCCGCCGGGCGGCGTGATGGACACATGGTCGAAGGTGGGCTGCGCCTCCTCGGAGGACGACCACCCGGCCGGCACGGTGAGCTGGAAGGCGCCCCTGTGCACCGTGATGGTCTTCGGGTGCTTCTCGCACGCGACGAGCGCGACTCCGAGGGCGGCGAGGGTGAGCGCTCTCATGGCGGCTCCTCAGCGAACCTGTCCGTCGCCCTCGACGACGAACTTCTGGGCGGTGAGCTCCTTGAGGCCCATCGGCCCGAAGGCGTGCAGGCGGGAGGTGCTGATGCCGACCTCGGCGCCGAGGCCCAGCTCACCGCCGTCGTTGAAGCGTGTGGAGGCGTTCACCACCACCGCCGAGGCGCAGACCTCCCTCGTGAAGCGGCGCGCGGCGTCGCGGGAGGCGGTGACGATGGCCTCGGTGTGCTCGCTGCCGTAGCGCGCGATGTGCTGGAGCGCGCCGTCGAGGCCAGGCACCACCTTCACGGCGCAGATGAGCTCGAGGAACTCCTTGCCGAAGTCGCCCTCGCCGGCGGGCGTCACCGGCACCTTCGCTGCCGTGAGCAGCGCCACCGTCTTCGCGCAGCCGCGCAGCTCGACGCCCTCGTCCACCAGCGCGCGCGCGACGCGGGGGAGCGCCTGCGCGGCGACGGCCTCGTCCACCAGCAGACACTCCATCGCGTTGCAGACGCCGGGGCGCGAGGCCTTCGCGTTGACGACGATGCGCTCGGCCATGGCGAGGTCGGCGTCGGCGTGCAGGTAGACATGGCACACGCCCTGGTAGTGCTTCACCACGGGCACGCGCGCGTTCTCGGCGACGAAGCGGATGAGCCCTTCCCCGCCGCGGGGAATGGCGAGGTCCACCAGCCCATCGAGGCTGAGGAGCGCCAGCATCGACTCACGGCTCGTGTCCGGCACCAGCAGCGCCGCGTCTTCGGGCAGCCCGGCGCCCAGGAGCGCCGCCGAGAGCGCCCGCGCGATGGCCTGGTTCGAGCGGAACGACTCCGAGCCGCCGCGGAGCAGCGCGACGTTCCCGCTCTTGAGGCACAGCGCCGCCGCGTCGCTCGTCACGTTCGGGCGCGACTCGTAGATCATCAGCACCACCCCGAGCGGCAGCCGCACCTTGCGCACCTCGAGGCCGTTCGGGCGGCGCCAGCTCTCGGTCACCTCGCCCACCGGGTCCTCGAGCGCGACGATGGACTCCACCGCCTTCGCCATCGCCTCGACGCGCGCGGGGTCGAGCAGCAGCCGGTCGAGGAAGGCAGCGTTCTTCCCGGCGGCCTTCGCGTCGGCGAGGTCCTTCGCGTTGGCCTCGACGAGGTCTGCGACGTGCGCGCGCAGCTCGCGGGCGAGCAGCTCGAGGGCGCGGTTCTTCTGCGCTGTGGTCGCCACCGCCAGCACGCGGCTCGCGGCCTTCGCGCGCTGGGCGAAGGCGCGCATCGTCTCGAGCGTCGTCGTCACTTCGCGACCTCCCAGCCCTTCGCGCCACGCAGGAGGCCCGACGGCGCGGAGGCGGCTTCGAACACCTGCGTGAGTGGCGCGTCGGCGGCGGCGTCACCGGACAGCACCCGCGCGCCACCGCAGCAACTGGCGACGAACTCGAACGACGACGGGCCCGTCCACCGCCACTGCCCGTGCACCGAGGCCGGCTCTCCCGGCGCCTTGAACGCCTTCGGGTTGGAGAAGGTCGCCAGGTCCTTCGTCGCGAGCACCGTGAAGGGCCCCGAGCGGTCCTGCAGCAGCGCCACGCGCGAGCAGTCGGGAGAGAAGATGTCGAAGCTCCAGTCAGAGAAGGCCAGCTCGCCGCTCGGCGTGAACTCCCGGCGGCTCCCATCGGCGAGGAGGAACGAGAGCCCCGTGACGCCGTAGGTCTTCGGCGCCGGGCGCCCCTCGGCCGCGAGCCCCTCGAGGTCGGCCGCGCTGCCCGTCCAGCTGGCCGTCACAGCACCGCACTTCACTGCGTGGTAGGCGCCGGTGAGCGGGACCTCGGTTGGCGTCGCGCCAGCAGGCCGGGCGATGGCCGGCGCACTCGGCTCCAGCGGGTCCTTCTTGCACGACGGGAGGGCACAGGCCGCGAGCACGAGAGCGAGGCGCAGGGTCACGTCGGCATGGATAGCCGGAATCGCGAGCGTCGTGGCGCCTCACCGCACGCTGCCCCCGCGAGCGCGGTTGCTCAGTCCAGAAAACCGACTGGTTCTCCTCATGAAAACGAATGGATACGCCGTTCCTGAGGTTCCGGAATGGGTCGCGCACGTTTCAGTTCAGAACAGCGAAGAATGGCTGATGCGTCGATGTCTTGGAATTGTCAGAACTTCTTCATGGGCATGTCTCTTGCCTGATTTCATGGACATGCGAACTCGACTCCTGAGCATCGTGGCGATGGTTGCAGTGTTCGGTTGTGCAGGGCCGGCGGGTCCAGAAGGGCCGGCAGGACCTGCTGGTTCGACTGGTTCGACCGGGCCTGCTGGAGCGATGGGGGCCAATGGCAGCCCTGGCGCGACCGGTCCACAAGGCCCGGCGGGGCCTGCGGGCGCACCGGGAGACGCGGGTCCTGCTGGTCCGGCGGGCGTCAGCACGGGCACCTTGAGCGGCGTGGTGCGCTTCAAGAGCAACCGCATGGTCGCGCCGATGGCCACGGTCTCCATCAGGCCGGATCCGCTGCCTGCCGCGACGACGAGCGCGATGGGTGCGTACTCGTTCGCCGACCTCCCCGCGGGCGTCTACGAGGTGACGGTCACGCACGCGCGCGCTTCTCCGACGACGGAGCGGGTCTCGATTCTCGCGGGGCGCACCACCACCCTCGACCTGCTCGTCCACGACTACGCCGCGACGAGCGACACCTGCATCATGTGCCACGGCATGACGAACCCGACGCTCATCACCGACTACAAGGCCTCGACGATGGCGCCGTTCGTCTCGTGCCAGGACTGCCACCCGCGGAACACTGCAGTCCCGAGCGACTTCGGGCCTGGCCACCGCAACCGGCCTGCGCCCGAGACGTGCGCGACCTGTCACCAGGAGCAGTACCGCGGCCACCAGTCGAACCGTCACGCCATCGGCATGCAGCGCGTGTACGAGTCCGGCCGCTACGACGACCTGCCTCCGTGCACGACGGGCGTCAACTCGGTGGGGTCGGGAGGGGTGGCGACCTGCACGCAGTGCCACAACGTCGAGTTCAAGTGCGACTCGTGCCACAGCCGCCACCTGTTCGACGCGAAGCAGGCTCGGGCGCCGGTGTCGTGCGCGACGTGCCACATGGGCCCCGACCACCCGCAGTGGGAGATCTACCAGACGTCGAAGCACGGCGTGCTGAACGCGACCCGCGGAGAGGAGCACGGCCCCTCGTGCGCGAGCTGCCACATGCCGAACAAGGGGACGAAGCCTGACGGTGGCACGTACACAGACCACGACCTGTCGTTCGGCATCGCGTGGGGTCCCGTCGGCGGCGTCGCCTCGCACGTGAGCTTCCGCCGCAACGGCCAGCTCGCCTACGTGCTCAACGGCACCACGCTCCAGCCGAACCCTGCCTACGACCCGTCGGCGCCCTACGACATGACGCTGCCGGCCGACGCCGGCGCCGATCCAGGCACCCTCTACTACCCGCTCGACAAGCCCGGCCGCATCGTCACCGTGACCGATCCGCTGAACGTGCTGAACGCGCGGCGCGCCCAGATGGTGCAGGTCTGCACGAAGTGCCACGCCCAGTCCTTCGCGACCGAACGGCTCGACATCGCCGATGGGCTGCATCGCAACGTCACGTCCGTCGTGAACGAGGCGAAGGACATCATCTACGCGCTCAACTACGACCGGCTGCTCGACCCGATGCCGAGCGGCTCGCTCCGCCCACCCAACCCGGACTCGGCGGCCGAGATCGTCCTCGCGGGCACGCAGCTGTACCGCAACCTGTCCTCCATCGAGCGCACGTTCTTCAAGATGTACAAGTACGACAACGTGAAGGCGTGGCACGGCGCGTACCACTTCAACCCTGACTACGCGCACTGGTACGGCTGGGCCGAGCTGAACATGAGCCTGGCCGACATCGCGGGTGAGGCCGGGAAGACCCGCCGGGACTACGCGCTGCTCTGGGCCATCGAGAACAACGCGACCACCGTCTGGCAGGTCCCCTACCAGGGAGTCATCTACGCGACCGGCTCGATGAACAAGCTGTACGACCTCTACACGCCCGACGGTGGCAGCCAGGCCATCCAACCGTACGGCCCGACCGGCCCGACCATCACCTACGACGGCGGCACGCTCTTCACGTTCCACTGACGCTGGCGCACGAGCGGAGCCGCGACGGCCTGCTCCAGACTGCCCGACCGGCTCCCCTCGGACCGGCCGGGCGGTCGTCTTTCGAGTGGCCTGAGCCGCTCGCTCACCGGGCAGCCTGGGTGGGCGGAATCGCGTTGCGCGCGACGGGGTTTGGCGGTCTTTTCGCCCGGTGACGAACGACCCGCGAAAGAAGAAGCCGGCTGCGCCTGCTCCCGAGAAGTTCATCGGCCATGAGTCCATGACGATGATGGGCGACGAGACGTTCGCCGACTTCGAGCAGCGCCTGAAGGCGTCCGAGGGCGCGACCGCGCCGGTGCCCGTCCACACGCCCTCGAAGTCCACGAAGCCGGTCGCGCCAGCTGCGAAGGCCCCAGCCGCGAAACCACCGCCGCCGGCCCCGAAGCGTCCGGCTCCCCCGCCGCCGGAGCCCGAAGTGGACGACGACGAGGCGGACGACGAGGGCGCTGCTGCCGCGGACGACGAGAGCGGCGACGGGCTCGACCTCCCTGACGAGTACGACGGCGATGATGACGAGAGCGGTGACGATGACGGCGGTGATGACGAAGGCGGCGACGACTCCGAGAGCGAGGACGACGACGCTCGCCGCGGCCAGCACGCGCGGCCCGGCTTCCGCCCGAAGGACCGCGATGGCGTCGCGTGGGACTACGTCACGCACGAGGGCGTGGGCTTCAATGACGACGATGACGAAGACGCGATGACGTTCGAGAAGAACGGCAAGACGTACTTCAAGCCCGACTGGGGCGGCTGGAAGCACGACGACTGGGTCGGCTACTGGAAGAAGCACTTCGAGATCGAGCAGTCCCAGGAGCAGGGTGAGAAGCACTTCCAGGCGACGCTCAAGAAGCACGGCCTGCGCAACCGCAACCACTGGAAGCGCGCGACCCAGACGTTCATGCAGCACTACGGCAACGACCCCGAGTTCACCAACGCGGCGCTGGTGGCCCGGCAGGAGGGCACCCGCGAGAAGCTGCGCTCGGCGGTGAAGCCGGGAATGCTCGACCCCGTCGAGGGCGTCTCACTGCAGGTATGGGCGGCCATCAACGCGAAGCTGGTGTCGGGCGGCGACCTCAAGAAGCTGCTGGCCCCGCACAAGCTCGACGAGGCGAAGTGGGCGCGGGCGAGCGACACCTGGAACGCGCGCATGAGCGACCAGTCGAACCCCGACGCGGCGATGGCCATCGCGACCGAGTACGGCAAGGCGTTCGCGGGCGGCGGTGTGGGGGCGTACGGCGCGTCGGCGCAGGAAGCCTCGGCGTCGATGGGCATCAACGACAAGGTGGCGGGCAAGAAGGTGAAGGGCGCCGAGCCGGTGTCGTTCGAGCGGTGGGTCGAGATTCAGTCGGCGCAGGGCGCGTGGGCGCAGCAGGGCAAGGACGTGAACGCGATGCTGAAGAAGGTGTTCGGCCTGACGGCGGTGGACTGGTCGAACATGTCGGCGCACTGGTCGCAGAAGCTGTCGACCGACATCTCGCTCGCGACGAAGTACGGAGAGCTGAACGCGAAGTACACGGAGAAGTACTCAGCGGGAGAGTCGGACCCCGACGGCGACCTCGAGGTGTGAGTGGCTGCGTTCCTCGCGGCCTGGGGTGAGGTGGTGAGCGGCGTGAGCGCGCTGGTGGACGAGGCGCTCGACGTCGAGCCGCTGGGTGGCACGACCGTCTCGTGGTCGGCGGTGTGCGCCCGCGAGCGCGTCGCTCAGCTGCCCGACGAGGAGCGCCTGCCGCTCTGCCGCCTGCACCAGCAGACGAAGGGCGCGCCGGCGCCCGAGGTGAACGCGGTGCTCGAGGCCTTCGTCGCCCATCGCCGCGTCGCCGTGCTCTCGACGCTGACCGAGGCGCAGCGCGAGGTGGCCGGCGCGAGCCTCGCGACGCTGCTCGAGCACGCGGTGGCGCACTACGCGAAGGCGAGCGCGGCGCCGGTGAAGCGCGGGCTCTTCAAGCACGCGAAGGTGGCGGCGGCGAAGCACCAGTACGGCACGTCGTCGCGGCCCGAGGTGTACGTGATGGAGTGCCCGTCGTGTCGCGGCCCGCGGCAGCAGGAGGCGCTCGTCTGCGTGTTCTGCGGCGCCGGGCTGTGATGGCGCGCAGGCCGGCGACGCTGCGATGCTGAAGCCGTGGCCGAGACGAATGACCAGCTCCTGGCACGTTGGCGCGAGACGTTGGCCACCGTTCGCGGCTACGACGGACAGCAACTCGACCCGGTCGATCGGTTCGTGCGCTGGACGACGTGTACCACGCGGCCAGATTGCTGCTGAGCCTGCCCGACTCGTCGCTTCAGGCGCTCGACGACGCAGCACCCATCCTTCTCGAGGGCGAACGGTGGGACCGCTGGCAAGACGACGAGCCTCCAGGAAGGCACCTGGACCTGGTCACGCTCCCGCGCGCTGCGGCCGGCCGATTGGAGTTCAGCTTCCGCCACCGTGAAGACGCGGAGCGAGCTGCAGACTGTCTCGCGCTCGCCGAAGAGCGCGGTGAGTTGGCGGCAGGCACGCGACAGACGCTCGCTAACACGGAGTTGATTGTGTCGCTGCCCCCATCGACCTTCGGCCTCGCGGTGGTGCGACGCCTCTGGCGAGACCATGCGCTTCAGTCCCGATGGCGCCTCGAGATGGTCGCGTCCGACGGCAGCGAGGTGCGCACCCGAACGCTCCGCGAGCTGCTCCAGGCCTTTCTTACGAGGACGCGCCGCGAGGTGAGGCGCCGGCTCCAACGCCACCTGGCTGTCCGCGAGCCGCGGCTCGACGCCATCGAGGGACTGCTCCGCGTCGCCGATGATGAACGGCTGGCCGCGCTGGTCGACGCGACGGAGTCGAAGACGGAGGGCGTCTGGGCGCTCACGCACCTCGGCGCGCCGGCGCTGGCCGAACACCCGCGCCTCGGGCGCTTCGCGGTCGACGCCGAGCCCTTCTCCGAGGTCCAGGCGAAGGCCATCGTCGAGACGAAGGGCCTTCACCGGAAGCGGCACTTCCTCGAGCTCGAGCACGAGGCGCTCGTTGCCGAGAACGCGGGCAAGCCCGGCTGGGTGACGCGAGAGATGGTGGACGTGCAGCTGCGAGCGGAGTTCAACCGCGTCGCGGCGCTCGCACGCCAGAGTTCGCACGGCGAGCAGAGCTGAAGACCCGGCGCTAGGCTCGGCGCGATGGTTCTGCTCCTGTTGCTCGCCGCTGCGCCCGCGCCCGACGCGAAGGCCCTGCTCGAGCAGAAGCTGTCGAAGGAACGCGCCGCCGGCCAGGTCGACGTTCGCACCGACGGCGACGTCACGGCGGTGCGCATTCTGCGAGATGACGTCTACGAGAAGCTCGACCCGCTCTGGAAGACGCTCGGCTCGGCCGCGCAAGCCTCGAAGCGGGGGCCGGTGCGTGTCGACCTGACGCACCTCGACGCGAAGGGCTGCGACGACCGGCGGATGCTCGTCGAGCGCTACCTGTTCGAGAAGCAGAAGGCCGACCGCGCGCGGCTCACCGTTCGCGCGACCTGCGGCGCCGGGTTCCCCGAGCCAGCCGAGGCCTCCCTCGGTGCCCTGACGCTCACCGCGAGCCAGGCGCTCTCGCCCGAGTACCAGCCCATCACGGGCGTGCCCTTCCTTGTCGAGAACACCAGCGACGCCGGTGTCGAGCTCACCGTCGAGCGCCTCGAGCTGCGCGCCGGCCAGTCACTCCAGCGAGAGACGCCTCCGCCTCCATGGACGGTGCCCATCGACGGGCTCTGGTTCCACGCGCTCGGCGTTCAAGGCGCGCCGTACGTGCAGGTGCGCGAGCACGGCGTCGGGCCCTTGCGCTTCGTGGTGCCGCCTTCGTCGGAGGTCCAGGTCATGCTGCAGCTCTCGCCCGTGCACGACCGGGTCTCCTTCCGGCGCATCACCGTGTCAGTCGGTGACCAGCGCGCCACCGTCGCAGGCACCGTCGCGAAGATCGGCTTCTTCGAAGGCTTCGTGCCGGGCAGGCGGACGGGAGGCTCCGACTGATGAGCGACGCAGCGGCGACGCGGTGGAAGACCTTCCTCGACAAGGTGCAGGCGCGCGTGGGCGAGCTCGAGGGCGAGGCGCAGGCAGGCCTCGAGGGCCTCGTGGAGACCGAGGTGCTCGACCCGGCCCCGCTCTCGTCGGCGCTCAGCGAGCTCAAGGCCCGCTTCCACGGCCTCACGAAGAAGGTCGACGAGGCCTGGGAGAAGACCATCGAGCCGATGCTCGAGGACGCGCCGGAGTCCGAGTGGGACGCGCTCTGGAGACAGGGCGAGCGGCTGCGCCGCCACATCGACCGCGCCTTCACCCAGCTCGAGCGCGAGGCGCTGGCCCACCACGCGCGGGCGCTCCACGAGAAGGTGAAAGAGGAGGCCGAACACGCCGTCGCCTGCAGCTCGTGCGGCGCGCCCCTCTCGAAGCGCGTTCGCCCGCGCACGGTGAACGTCACCTGCACGCACTGCCAGGCCGTCACGACGGTGCGGCCCGGGCTCGCGACGGCGATGTTCTTCGGGGGCGGCGCGCTCCACGCCCTCGGGGTCCGGGCGGCCGCCGAGCAGTTTGACGCGCTCTCCGACGCCGAGCGCCGCTTCACCTCGTACGCGCACCAACTGGAAGAAGACGCCGACGCCTTCCGCGCCGCGCACGAGACGGCCTGGCGCGCGTGGGCCGAGGAGAAGGCTCGCTGGGTGCCGGGCACGAAGCCCGACGCCATCGCGAAGGACGTCGAGGTGAAGGTCGGTCAGGCGACGAAGCACCTCGAGCAGGAGGCGCACCGGCGCGGCGTGCGCTCGAAGGCGATGGCGCTGGCCGCGCGCGGAGACGTCGCCGCGCTCGTCGCCTTCATGCAGGGCGACGGCGCTGACGCGTACTTCTCGTTCGACGACCTGCTCGAGTGCGCGGCCGAGCACGACGTGAAGCCGGCGCTCGAGGCGGCGCTGAAGGCGCAGTTCAAGGCCGAGGCGCCCGATGAGCCCGAGCGCGAGTTCATCGCCGAGAAGCGCCGCGACGTGCTGCAGACGGTTCGCCGACGGCGCCGCTGAGGCCGCACCACGGAGAGCTGGCGGTCGACAGTCGATGCAGCAACGGAGCCAGTCGGCCCATGGGCGCGACGCACTCAGACGACGACCTCCCGACGTTGCTGGAGCGGTCCAGGAAGCTCAAGGGAGCGATGGGCGCGGTGGCGTTCGTGATGCTCGAGAGGCTGCGCCGCGGTGGAATGAAGGAGCGCGAGCTCGGCCGACGGACGCGGAGCGCGAGCTGCTCCTCGGCGTGCTCGCGGCGCGCCTGGAGTCCGACGAGAAGCCGAACGGCGCCTGGTACGCCTGACCGTCGAGTTGGTGCTGGGGGCCGACCGGCACCGCGCACGTCGCTGCACGCCTCGCCGGTGGAACCGGCTACAACGCGCGGGTGTTCGACGTGCCGTCCCTCCTGCCCCCGGTGCCCTGATGCGACGCCTTGATCTCGCGGCCGTGCTCGCCGCCTGCCTCCTGCCCTTCGCCGCGCACGCCTTCTGCGGCTTCTACGTCTCGAGCGCTGGCGCCGACCTCTTCAACGACGCCACCATGGTGGTGCTCACGCGCGACGGCACGCGCACCGTGCTGTCGATGCAGAACAACTACCGCGGCCCGACCGAGGACTTCGCGCTCGTCATCCCCGTGCCCGTCGTCCTCAAGAAGGACATGGTGAAGACGCTGCCGAAGAACGTCTTCGAGCGGGTCGACGCCCTCGCGAGCCCGCGCCTCGTCGAGTACTACGAGCCGGGCGACTGCGGCCCGCCGCCGCCGATGCCGCCGTCGATGCCGATGCGCAGCGGCTCGGTCGAGCTGGCGAAGAGGAACCTCGGCGTCACCATCGAGGCGAAGTTCGAGGTGGGTGAGTACGAGATCCTCATCCTCTCGGCGAAGGAGGCGCTCGGCCTCGAGGTCTGGCTGAAAGAGAACAAGTACCGCATCCCCGCGCAGGCGGCGCCGCTGCTCGCACCCTACGTGCAGAACAACTGGAAGTTCTTCGTCGCGAAGGTGAACGCGAAGAAGGTCACGTTCCAGGACGGGCAGGCAGTGCTGTCGCCGCTGCGCTTCCACTACGACGCCGAGAAGTTCGAGCTGCCGGTGCGGCTGGGCCTCGTCAACAGCGCGGGCACGCAGGACCTCATCGTGCACGTCATCTCGAAGCACCGCTACGAGCTGGCGAACCGGCCGAACGTGCTCGTGCCCACCAACCTCGAGCTCACGCCCGCGGCGCAGCCCGAGTTCGGCGCCTTCTACGCCGCGCTCATCGAGCGCACCTTCGCGAAGTCGCCGACCGCCGCCATCACCGAGTTCGCGTGGAAGGGCGCGATGCCGCCGCCGACGACGATGGTCTCGAGCGGCATCTACGGCGTGACGTGCGACCCGTGCCCGCCGCCGCACCCGGTGGACAACCCGCTCACGCGGCTGCTGGGCGCCGACGTGCTGCCCGGCATTCAGACGGACGAGGACGTGGCGAAGTTCGCGCGAGAGGCGACGCTCACGCGGCTGCACCTGCGCTACGGCAAGGACGACGCGAAGGACGACCTCGTGCTGCGCATCACCGACCCGGTCGTGGGCGGCGTGCCCGACAAGCAGACGCCCGGCGCGGGACCCGACAACCGCTTCCAGGGCCGGTACATCGTGCGCAAGCCGTTCGACAAGAGCCGCTGCTGGTCGGGGCGCTTCGGCGGTGGCGCGATGATGGGCGGGGGTCCTGTCGGTCCGCCGCCGGGCTCGATGCCCATCACTGCGGGCGCGCCGTCGAACATGACGAAGCCGGGCAAGCTGACGGCCGCGTTCGAGAGCTACCTGCGCGCCGACGTAGCTGACCTCGGCATCAAGGCGCCGGCCAGGGCCGTGGACCCGAAGACGCCCGCGCCGAAGAAGTGACCGTGAGACCGCAGACGCGGCTCAGGCGTCTGGTCGTTCGAGCCAGCCCTCCTTCGAAGCCGGTGCGCCCTCCTGGCCAGCGTCCATGGGGACGCGTGGCTCAGTCCTCGACGCAGAGGAGCCGACGCTGCGTGACGCACGTGTCGGTGCCACCGTTCCAGCTGAACCTCTGGGTCGTCGTGCCTGTGTCGCCAATCGCGCCGGTGACGCTGCCGCTCTGGCTGGTCCAACTGGAGCAGGTCTGCGCCGACGCTCCACCTGTCGCCGACGCGCCCGACCAGAAGAGGGCGTTCGACACGGGGACTCCAAGCTCGTTGGTGATGGCGAGCGTCGTTGGGAGCCCGAAGGTGAGCGCTGCACGGTTGGGGAACACCACGCCACCGTCGAGGAGCGTGAACGGGCCGTCGCGCAACGCGCGCTCCCCCGGGCGGATCGTCGAGGTCGCGACGAGCGCTCGCCAGGTTCCACCGAGCGTTCGCGCGCCCGCGACGTTCTGACACAACGTGTCCGCGCCGCTGAGGCCACCGAGGTTGCCGTTGAAGGTGAGGCTGGTGACGAACAACCGTCGGGGCGTCGTCGGCCGAGGACTCAGCCGGAGGGGCGGGAGGTCCTGCTCCAGGCAGAGGAGCCGGCGCCCGCTGGTGCACAGGTCGGGGGTCTGCGAGTCCCACACGACGGTGAAGCCGGAGACGGTGCCCGCGGTTCCCTGTCCGCTCGTCGACGTCCAATCGCTGCACCGGGTGGCGCTCGCCTGACCGGTCGAGGTGGTTCCGCTCCAGAAGTACCGTGTGCCCACGGTGGGCTCGCCCGTCTCGAACGTCACCTCTCCTCCGCCTGCGGCCAGTCCCAGGGTCAGGGCGGAGCGGTTCAAGAAGACCGTGCCGCCGTCGAGGTTGACCCAGGGGCCATTTCCAATCATCCGGCTCGGCGCGTTCTCAGTGCCCGTGGACAGGAAGGCGCGCCAGGTTCCGTTCAGCAAGCGCGCGTCGGCGACCTCGGTGCAGACGACGTCTGCTGCTGCCGTCGCGGACCCGACGGAAGGGACGAGCGAGCGAAGGTCTCCGGTGCTTGACAAGGTGGTCACCACGATGCGCGTCTGGATGGGAGCGGGGGCGCCGCCTGCCGTGGAGCCGCCTGCCGCTCCGCCTGCTGCCGCTCCGCCTGCTGCTGCTCCACCTGCTGCTGCTCCGCCTGCTGCTGCTCCACCTGCTGCTGCTCCACCTGCTGCTGCTCCGCCTGCTGCTGCTCCGCCTGCTGCTGCTCCACCAGCCGCTGCTCCACCTGCTGCTGCTCCGCCTGCCGCTGCTCCACCTGCTGCTGCTCCACCTGCTGCTGCTCCACCAGCCGCTGCTCCACCTGCTGCTGCTCCGCCAGCCGCTGCTCCACCTGCTGCTGCTCCACCTGCTGCTGCTCCGCCTGCTGCTGCTCCACCTGCTGCTGCTCCGCCCGCCGCCGCTCCGCCTGCTGCCGCTCCGCCCGCCGCTGCCCCGCCACCAACGGAGACGTTGTCGACGGTGCAAGTCGACTGAAGACAACTCTCCGAGAGCTGACACTGTTTGCATGCAGTCCCTCGGGTGCCACAGGCCGTGGTCTGCGTGCCTGCCTGGCAGACCCCCTGCTCAGTGCAGCACCCCGATGGGCAGTTCGTGGCCGAGCAGCTCGGCACGGGCGGCGCACAATCGAGTGAAAGGACAGTCACGAGCAGCAGACACTGCCGAGAGAAGGGCGGGGGCACGGACCAACACCTATCAGGACCAGTGGAGGAACGCGAAGCGCGGGCAGGTTCACACCGCGCCCTGACTGCATGACCGCCTGGCTGTGCTCGTTCTCCCCGGCTGCGCGAGGCTCGCGACGGAGCTGGCGGTCGGTGGGGCGCGCGCGAGGTAGACGCGTCCGGTGCGTGTGGGAATGCCCGGGCGTCCAGCCCAGAGACTGTCGCTCCGTGCGGTTCGACGAGTACACTCCGTCGCATGAGTGTGGCCGACGAACAGACGCGTCGGGCGGCGCGTGCCTCCTGGCCCGGGCTCAAGACGAACCTGCAGGAGGCCGCGGGCGCCGAGGACCTCAGCGCCACGACGAGCCCCGAGCAGCGGCTCGCCATGATGTGGGAGCTCGCCCGGGGTGCCTGGGCGCTGACCGGCCAGCCGATGCCCGACTACGCGCGTGCGAACATGCCTGGACGCGTCATCCGTCCCGGTGACCGATGAGCGTCGAAGCGGGGCTCAACCCCGACTTTCTCGACCTGCTCGCTGCGTTCTCCCGTGCCGGCGTGCAGTTCATCGTGGTCGGAGCGCATGCCCTCGCGGCCAACGGGATCGTCCGGAGCACCGGCGACCTCGACGTCTGGGTGCGACCGGCGAGCGAGAACGCCGCCCGGGTCGTCATCGCGCTGCGCGACTTCGGAGCGCCCCTCGCCCAGCATGGGGTCGCCGAGGCGGACTTCGCGCGGCCCGGCACGGTCTACCAGCTGGGCCTGCCCCCTCGGCGCATCGACGTCCTGACACAGATCAGCGGCGTCGAGTTCGACGAGGCCTGGGCAGATCGACGGTCGATCGCCGTCGGGGGTGCGCCGGTCGCCTTCCTGGGGCGCCGCGCGCTCATCAAGAACAAGCGAGCCGCGGGCCGGGCCAGGGACCTGCTGGACGTCGAGCTGCTCGAGCGAAGCGGCGGGTGAGCGCTTGCCCGATTCGTGAGGGCACCAGCATCGCCCTCACGAGCGCCGGGCGGCCGCCTGCTGCGCCTGGATCGCCGTCACCGCGATGGTGAAGACGATGTCGTCCACCAGGCAGCCGCGAGAGAGGTCGTTCACCGGACGGTTGAGCCCCTGCAGCACCGGCCCCATCGCCACCACGCCGGCGCTGCGCTGCACCGCCTTGTAGGTGACGTTCCCGGTGTTGAGGTCGGGGAAGATGATGACGTTCGCCTTGCCCGCCACCGGTGACTTCGGCGCCTTCGTGCGCGCCACGTCGGCCATCACCGCCGCGTCGTACTGCAGCGGCCCGTCGAGCAGGAGCTCGGGCCGCCGCTGCTTCGCCAGCGCCGTCGCCTGCACCACCTTCTCGACGTCTTCCCCGCCGCCCGATGCGCCCGTCGAGTACGAGAGCATCGCCACGCGCGGGGGAATGCCGAAGGCCGCCGCCGTCTCCGCGCTCTGGATGGCGATCTGCGCCAGCTCCTCGGCCGTGGGGTTCGGCACCACCGCGCAGTCGCCGAAGACGAGCACCTCCTCGGGCAGGCACATGAAGAAGACGCTCGAGACGAGATCGACGCCAGGCACCGTCTTGATGAGCTGCAGCGCCGGGCGAATGGTGTGCGCCGTCGTGTGCACGGCGCCAGACACGAGCCCGTCGGCCTCGCCCAGCGCCATCATCATCGTGCCCACCATGATGGCGTCCTGGAGCTCGTCCTGCGCGCGCTCCACCGTCATGCCGCGGGCCTTCCGGCGCTCGACGAGAGGCTCCACGTAGCGGTCAGCGATCGAGGCCGGGTCGATGATCTCCACCGTCGGCGGCAGCCGCACGCCCTGCTTCCGCGCGCGCTCCTGGACCTCCTCTGGCGGCCCCAGCAGGACACACCGGGCGATGCCGCGCTCCTGCACGATGGCCGCGGCCTCGATGGTGCGCGGCTCCGTGCCCTCGGGCAGCACGATGCGCTTGTTCGCGGCCTTCGCCTGCTCGACGAGGCGCTGGCGGAAGGCCGGGGGCGACAGCCGCCGCGCCCGCCTCGTCGTCACCAGCCCCTTGAGCCACTGCTGATCGATGCGGTCGGCGACGGCGTTCATCGCCAGCTCCACGCGCTCGCGGTCATCGAGCGGGATCTGCCGATCGACCGACGCCACGGCCGTCGCCACCTGGAAGCTGCCGTCGTGCACCGCCAGCACCGGGAGCCCCTTGGCCAGCGCCGGCGCGCAGAGCTGCATCACCCGCTCGTTGGGTTCGAAGTCGCCCGACAGCACGAGGCCCGCGATGCGCATGCCGCCGAGCACCGCGAGCGCCACGGCGAGGATGATGTCGTCGCGATCCGCCGGGGTGATGAGGAGCCGGTCGGGCGCGAACACCTTCACCGAGTTCGGCACCGTCATCGCGCACAGCCGCACGTCCCTGAACCGGCGCTGCCGCATCTCGCCTTCGTGCAGCACCTTCGCGCCGAGGGCGTCCGCGAGATCCTTCACGCGGAGCGCCGAGAGCTCCTCGCGGAACGGCACCACGGCCGCCGTGCCCAGCTTCTCGGCGAGGAGCGCCTGCGACCAGGCCAGGAGCTGCGCCTCGTCGTCGGTCTTCACCATGTTCACCACGCACGCGGGCTGCCGCCCCTCGCCCAGCTCACCAAAGCCGCGCGCGGCGATCGCCATGTCCTCCGCGAAGGGCACCGGCCCCTGGTCGCCCGCCGCCCCGACGAGCACCAGCTCTGCGTCGAGGGCCTTGAGCATGAGCGCGTTGAGCCGGCTCGCGTACGAGGCGCCGCCCTCGGTCACCATGCCCTCGACGACGAGCACGTCGGCCCCCTCGGCCGCGCGATCGCTCAGCGCCACCACGCGCTCGAGGAGCGTCTGCTCCTCGCCGCTGGAGAGGAGCTCCTCGACGACGGTGTTCGCCAGTGGTGCCGGCGGAGGGTGGAGCGGGGCCGCCAGCCTGGCGAGCGCCACGCTGCGATCCTCGATGCCCACGGCGATGGGCTTGCAGAAGGCGACGCGGACGCCCTGGCGATCGAGCGCGCGCATGAGGCCGAGGGCCGCAGTGGTGAGGCCGACGTTCCGGCCAGCAGGGGCGACGAAGAGCGTGCGGGCCATGGCGTCAGCTCCGGCTCGTGTCCTGGCTGATGGAGGCCAGGCGAGGGTCTCTGGGGCCCGCGACCATCTGCACCTCGACGCCGTGGCTGCTCAGGTAGTCGAGGCCGTTCTCGCCCGCGTACCCGCCGCCGACGACGATGACGCGGCGGAGCCCCGCGTGGTGAATCAGCTTCGCGCACATGACGCAGGGCTCGCCCGTCACCACGAGCCACGCGCCCTTGGTGGCTACGCCCGACGCGGCGCAGTTGCAGATGACGTTCATCTCCGCGTGGTGGCAGCCGATCTCCATGCGCGTGCCCGACGGCACGTTCATCGTGTCGCGCAGGCAGACCGCGCCGCCGCAGAGCTCGCCGCCCCCGCGCGGGCCGCCGTTGTAGCCGTCCATCAGCACGACGTTGCGCTCGGGGTCGAGCAGCAGGGCGCCGAACTTCCGGCGCGGGCAGTTCGACGCGTTCGCCAGCGTCAGGCACTGCTCGATGCGAATGCGAATGTGCTTCTCCTTCACGTCACCCTCCCTCGCCGTCACGACAGGCTCACCGCGCGCTCCCGTTGTAGCAGGCGATGGGCGTGCCGGTGGACCTGCGCATCGACGGCGAAGCTCGACCGGCTCAGGTCACGCGAGCGCCACCTCGAAGCCCGTGCGCCCCTTCGGCCAGTCCGTGCGCGGGACCGACGCCGGCGTCACCGCGTAGAGCAGGAAGTCGAGCTTCTGCAGCATGAAGCCCTTCGTCGCCGGCCACCACGGGTCGTCCACGCCGAGGTCGAACGAGAAGAAGTGCAGCCCGGTGCCGTGGAGCCGCCGGTACGCCTCCTCGAGCAGCGCGCGGAACACCTTCACCTCGTCGCCCTTCACCGAGACGTTGCAGAGGTACGCGTACCGGAACTCGTGGCCAGGGTCGGGCAGCCTCGGCCAGCGCAGCACCGTCGCCGCCGTGTCGTAGCCGCGCTTCACCCAGCGCATGGAGCCGCCGTACGCGCGCACCTCGAAGCGCTTCACCGGCGCCGGGTTCCACAGCGACGCCACACCCACGATGGAGCCGCGCGCGTCTTTCGCGACCATCACGTCGTCGAGGCGCAGGCCGGGCCAGTGCGCGAGGCGGTGCTCCAGCTCGCCGTCGTCGAAGCGGTAGCCGAAGGGACGCTGCCGGTGGTCCTCGGCGAGCAACGCGACGATGGCGGGCAGGTCGTCCGTCGTGGCGCTGGCGACGGCGACGGCGGTGGTGCGGCGGGGCCTCCACGTCAACTGCACCGACACCGTGGTGAACGGCCGCAGCAGCTCGTAGCGCGGCTGCTTCGTGCGCCCCTTGCGCGGCTTCGTCAGCGCGTTGAGGGCGGCGCGGTTCGAGGCGAGCAGCGACGTGTAGTACTGCGTGCAGCCGGACTCCTCGCAGAGCGCCTCGAAGTACTCGCCGAAGAAGCGGGGGAACGCGCGCGAGCGGTCGAAGCGCACGCGCAGGTCGCCGAGGTAGCCCACCTTCTGCACGCGCCCGTCGAGCCAGCCGTCGCGGATGAGCGCGGTGCACATGCCCATGAGGCCCGCGTCGGCGTCGCCCACGTAGACGTACGGCTCCACGCGCTGCATGCGGTACAGCGAGAAGAAGTCGGGGCTGCGCTGGGTCGCGAGCACCAGGTCGCCCTTCATCGGCACCTGGCCGAAGAGGTCGAGCAGCGCTGCGTTGTCGGCGTCGGTCGCGAGCCGTGGCACCGGGCCTGACATGGAGGCGTCAGTCTGCATCAACCGGGGGGCGAAGGTGGCCTCCATCACGAACGCCACCGGACGCGGGAGCTCCCCGCGCGCTCGGCGGGGGCTCCGTGAGCCACGAAGGCGCCGCCCTCGCCTGGTCGGGTGTCGGCCTTCACCGGCGACTGTTGGCTCGACCCGACAGCTCCCACGGCCGACGTCCGCGGTTGACGTTGGCGTCCGGGTTGCTCTGGTGATCGGCATGCGCCGACTCGCGGTCCTCTTCCCTGCAGTCCTCGTCCTCGCCTGCCAGCCGTCGATGATGCCACCCATCGAAGACGGTCCGCCGGTGTGGGTCGGGCACGTCGACGGCACCGACGCGCTGGTCGGCGTCGCGCTCGAGGAGGGCGTCGTCGTCGCCTACGTCTGCGGGAAGGACTCGTGGGAGACGCGGACCGGCTGGTTCTCGACGCAGCTCGTGGACGGCTCCGCCGACGAGGGCGAGGTGGTGCCGGCGGTGAGCGCCTCGGGCCACACGCTCGAGGCAGCGCGCATCGAGCGGCGCAAGGTCGTGGGCACGCTGCGCTTCGCCGACGGGCTCTCGGCGACGTTCACCGCCGAGCGCGCGAACCCGGCGACGGCGGCCGGCCTCTACGACACCACCAGCAGCGAGGGCCAGGCCGGGCTCATCATCACCAACGACCTCGACGCGGCGGGCGCAGCGACGGCCATCGGCGCCGAGGGCTCGGCCACCCGGGCGCCCGTGCAGGTGACGGCGAACCTCGCGAGCGGCGCGGCGGTCTCGTCAGCCGGCCTGCGCACCATTCAGGTGACGGTGTCGAACCTGCTGGCGACGGGCCTCACGCAGGTGACGCCGACCCAGCAGTCCGTCACCGGGCAGAGCCCGCTCCTCTTCATCCTGGTGCACGGCATGTCGCACTCGGGTGGAACCAGCGCGGCCACCATCGACACGCCCCCGGTGTCCCGCGACGAGTGGAGCGTGGACTTCCTGCGCGGCCTGCTCGGCGCGTCTCCGGGCGCACGCAACCAGCTGTTCAACTTCGTCGAGCCGTTCGCGGACGATGCCTTCCTCACCTCGGGCGCCACGTTCCCCGCCACCCTCGCCGAAGACGCCATCGCCACCAACGCCGCGCTGCCGCGCAACTTCGTCTCGCTGGTGCCGGTGTCTCCGACGCCACCCGCCGGCGTCGCCGGGGCCGCGCGCCCTGCCCCGCCCTTCTCGGCCTTCATCACCTACCGTGAAGCGCCGGGCGGGCTGGTGCAGTCGGGTCAGCGCATCGCCAACCAGGCCTACCTCGCGCTGCGCTGGTACGAGCTGCGCTTCCGTCGCACGCCGCGTGTCGTCCTCGTCACCCAGAGCTTCGGCGGCATCACCTCGCGCTTCGTCTTGAGCGTGCCGACGACGGCGGAGCTGCAGGCCGCCCAGGTGCAGTTCGACGGCGTGACGCTCAGCACCGAGGACACGCGGCGCATGGTGTACGTGCGCGACCGCACCGTGTCGCTGGTGACGCTGGGGACGCCTCACGAGGGCAGCTTCCTCGCCGATCTCGGCGTCCCCGCGCAGATGATGGCGCAACGCATGCTGCGGGTGGCGCGGGCCGACGTCGTCGGCACCGGCTCGGAGCTCGACCTGTTCGCCACGGCCACGCGCCTGCTCGCGCAGCAGTTCCCCACGCTCGCGCCGGCGTCGCTGAGCGTGGCCCAGGCGCAGGCAGACGTCGAAGCGGGCTTCGACGAGCTCGACCGTCAGGCAAACGGCCGCGCGTTCCGCGACCTGCGCCACGACTTCTGGGAGCGCGTCAACCGCGGCCCGCTGCACCCGCGCAAGGCCCGGCGCGGCTCGTCTCCGATTCAGAACGCCGCGAACCAGCTCATCCCCGTGTACGCGGGCGGCTCCCGGAGCCCTGGCGGCCGCGCCTTCACTGCGCCCGAGCTGTCCGTCTTCTCCCGCTTCGCGCAGGAGAACGAGCGCGAGCGGGGCTGGCTCCTCATGACGATGGGGGCCGACACCGCCGTTCGCCTCCTGCGCGCCGAGGGCTATGGCCGCACGTCGAACCCGGTGCTGAGCGCCTTCGCGGAGCGCCTCGACCGGCGCAAGCGGCTCATCGACCTCGGCGCGGCGGCGCGCACCCAGGCTCAGACGCTCGCCGCACAGCTCAGCCCATGGCTCGTCGAGCAGCAGGGCGTGCCGAGCGCCATCGACGCGTTCGTCATGTTGGCGCTCGGCCCCGCGCGCGCCCTGGCCGTGCCGGTGTACCTCGACCAGGAAGGCGCCTTTGAGCTCACGGGCCGGGTGAACGCGCCCGCGCTCGGGTTCGCGTGTAGCGACGGCGGTCAGACCTTCCGCATCGTGCTCGACTTCGGGCGGCTCTTGACGTCACTCGTCAGCACGTACTCGAGCCTCGCGATGGCGCGGCAGGCCGTGGCCACGCAGGACCTCAACGCGCTGCTCTCGGCGCTCAACCTCGCGAGCAGCAACGTCGACGACGTGAAGCAGTGGTTCCTCGACAAGTACGCCGCGCTGCAGGTGCCCGACGGCCGCTGCCGGCTGCCCAACGACGTCTCGCTCACGAGCCTCTTGAGCGTCGCGAACCTGCCCAACTGGCGGCTGGCGACGGGCATGGACGCGTTCCCCGCGCCGCAGTGGGTCCGCTCGGGCCGGCGCGCGAGCGATGGGGAGATCGACTCCGACGGGCCGGTCGCCTTCGACTCGGCGATGGGCCTGACGCTGGGCACGACGACGCCCCTGTTCTTCGACCACGAGCGAACGGACGACACGCGCAACGGCGTGCCGGTGCTCGGCTCGTGGTACCGCTTCTTCGACTCGCCCATCGAGGCGGACAACCACGGCATGCAGCACCAGTTCGTCGCCGGGGAGTGGATCTTCGACACCTTCGCGCCCGCGGGGCCGGTGCCGCAGCGCAACGGGCTGGGGCGCTTCTGACGGCAGGGCCGACCGACGCTCAGCGGCCGAGCCTCGCCCAGAGCGCGATGGCCCACGAGAGGCTCATCAACCCGCCTGAGACCCAGGCCTGACGCTCGAGCCCGGCCCGGAGCTCGCGGATGGGCAGCGTCGACACGATGAACGCTCGCCCGTCACGCGGCCTCGCCAGCACGCGCACCGGCGTCTCCCGCCCGGACGACCCCTGCGCCTGGCTCAACGCTGCGGCTCGCGCGGCGTCCCACTCCTTCGGGTCCACCTGTCCGTCCTGGTTCGCGTCGAACCGCCGCATGGTCTCGGCGTCTTGCTTCCACCGCTTGAGGATCTCTGCGACGCGCTTCGACACAGAGTCCTGCTCGACGTGGAGCTCGCCGAACGCCGTGATGGCGTCACCCTCTCTGATCACATACTCGCCCACCAGCTTCTCGCTCCGATCGAGCGGGCCGCGAAACTCGATGTTGGAGAGGCGGTTGGGCGTCTCGACCTCGAGGGAGTCCCGTTCGATCAGGACGCGGCCCGTCTCGTCCTCGATGAAGAAGGGAGCCTTGCTGACATCGACGACGCGAACGAAGTCGTCGCGCACCCTGGACCTGCCGATCGTCACCCTGACGCCCGTGCGAGGTTTGCTCGTCTCGAGCCGGTACCACACACAGGGCTCACCCGTGTGCGGCGCCTGAACCGGCTGGTTGAGCGACACCGCTCGGCCCATCAACTGGACGAACCCCGGAGTCGCCTGGCCACAGGGAGACCGCCGGCCTCCCTGCATGCTCCGCAGCCGGTGGATGACCCAGACCAGGTTCACGGCCGGCATGAAGCCGAGGAGAACGAAGGCGAGCGCGAACATGTCGGCGTCAGCGAAGCAGACCTGGCCACCATCGACCAGACGCGCGCAGGCCCGCTCACGCCTCGGGCGGCGCGACGACGGCGCGGCCCCGGAGCGGCAGCTGGGGAATCGCGAGCGTCAGGAAGAACGCCAGCACCGCCAGCACGGCGGCGAGCCGGTAGACGAGGG
Source organism: Myxococcaceae bacterium (assembly GCA_016793095.1). Classification (GTDB taxonomy): domain Bacteria; phylum Myxococcota; class Myxococcia; order Myxococcales; family Myxococcaceae; genus Xiheimicrobium. The sequence continues at coordinate 57,930 of JAEUJQ010000078.1, forward strand.
TGATGGCGTCGGTGAAGGACTGCTTGAGCGCCTGGTCCACCGCGTCGATGACGGCGAGCAGCTTCGGCTTCTCGGCCGACACGCGCAGCTCGAGCTTCGTGCGCGCCTTCTCGAGCGCCATCGCGCCCAGCCGCTCGGCCTCGGCGTCGATGACGGCCTTCACCGGCCTGAGCGCGAGCGCCGGCCCTGCGCCGTCCTTCAGCTCCGCCGGCGTGACATCGAGCGCCGCGGCACGCACGGGCGGAGGGAGCTCGTTCGAGGCGAGCAGCGCCGTCCACGTGTTCGCGTCCTGCGCGGCCTCCTGAACGCGACGCCACGTCGCCTCCCCGCGCGCGCGCGACTGGGCGACCGGGCCTCCGTCAGCGATGGCGGCCTTCAGCGCGTCGTCGGCGAGCGGGCTCGACTGCACGGCGAGGACCGCGAGCGCGTCTCCCTCGAGCGCCTTGAGCGCGAGCCGCCGCGCGCCCTCGAGCCCGTCAGCGACCTTCTGCTTCTGCGCCTCGACGTCGAAGCGCAGGCCGCTCGGAGCGCCCTCCTCTCCCGACGAGCTCCGCTGCTCGAAGCCCTGCACGAGCGCCGGGGGCAGGCCTTCGGTGGCCTTCGCGAGCCGCGTCGCCACGCCCTCCGAGAGCGTGGTGGCGAAGAGCGAGCCCACCACCGCCACCCCCACCGTCGACCCCATGGAGCGGAAGAACGTCGTCATCGAGGTCGCCACGCCCATCTGCTGCGCCGGCACCGCGTTCTGCACCGCGAGCGTGTAGAGCGGAATCGACGGGCCGAGGCCGAGGCCCAGCAGCACCATCTTCAGCGTCACCTCGCCCTGGGTGGACGAGGCCGTCAGCGTGAAGCCCATCACCAGGAAGCCCACCGTCAGCAGCACGAGCGCGACGAGCATGAAGGGCTTGTAGCGGCCGAAGCGCGAGGCGAGCTGCCCCGACAGCACGTTGCCGGCGACGATGCCCATCACCAGCGGGCTGATGGTGAGGCCCGACGCCGTGGCGGTGACGCCGACGACGTTCACCATGAAGAGCGGGAGGAACACCATCGGGGTGAGGAACGCCGCGCCCAGCACGAACATCGTCGATACGCCCCACTTCACCGCGGGGACGCGGAAGAGCGAGAGGTCGACGAGCGGGTCCTTCACGCGCAGCTCCCACGCGACGAAGCCGACGAGGCCCACCACCGCGAGCAGCCCCATGGCCAGCATGGGCGGCGACGTCCACAGGTAGCCGACGTCGCCCTCGCGCAGCACCGAGCGGCCGAGCGACGCGCCCACCAGCAGCGGCACGGAGCCGACGGCGAGCAGCACCGCCCCCGTCACGTCCACCGGCGCGCGGGGGCCTTCTCCTCTCAGCGGCGGCATGCGCAGCACGATGAAGGCGAGCGCGAGGGCGCCGATGGGGAGGTTGATGAAGAAGACCCAGTGCCAGCCGAAGTGGTCGGTGATGAAGCCTCCGAGCAGCGGGCCCACGAGGGAGCTGATGCCGAAGACGGAGCCGAAGAGGCCCGAGTAGCGGCCGCGCTCGGCGGGCGGGAAGAGGTCGGCCACGACGGCGAAGGCCGAGGTGAAGAGCGACGCGCTGCCCACGCCCTGCAGCGCGCGGAAGGCGATGAGCTGCCACGCGTTCTGCGAGATGCCGCACAGCGCCGAGGCGCCGAGGAAGATGACGACGCCCACGAGGAGGATGACCTTGCGCCCGAAGAGGTCGGACAGGCGGCCGTACACCGGCACCAGCACCGTCGACGACACGAGGTAGGCCGTCGTGATCCACGTGTAGAGGCCAGGCGCGAGGTGCAGCGAGCGCTGCATGTCGGGGCCTGCGGTGGCGACGACGGTCTGGTCGAGCGCCGCGAGGAACATCGCCAACAGGGTGCCCGCCAGCGTGAAGACCTTCTGCTGGCGGGTGAGCGCTGGGGCGGTGTCCGACAGCGGAGCGTTCATGCGGGGCTGGCTCTACTCGCCGGCCCGCCGCCTGTCTGCCTCTTCGCTGCCCGTCGGGGCAGCCCGGCTCATTGCTGCACGCAGTACAGCCGCGCGTTCGCCGTGTCGCAGGTCGTCAAGGCGTGGTTGGTCCACGTCTGGTCTGCGAACGACAAGCGTCCCGCGAGGCCGTTCACGGCGCTGCTGGCCGACGTCCAGTTGTTGCAGGTGCTGCCCGCGGCGCCGCCGTTGTTGACGGTGCCGGTCCACACGGGCCCTGAGGTCACCACGCCCGCGACGGTCAACAGCACGGACTGGTCGAGGGAGCCGTCGGTGAGGTCGGAGAACGTGTCGGCGATCTTCTCGCGGTTGTAGCGGACGTAGGGCAGCGGGTGCTGCGTCATGCGCTGCGCCGCCGACTGGCCGCCGGTGCCGCCGGTCGAGAGCCACGCGCGGAAGGTCGCTCCGGGTGCGAACCAGCCCGACGCGTTGGCCTCGGCCTGGCAGAGCGCGTCAGCCGTCGCGAGTCCGCCGATGTTCCCGTTCATCTGTGCGGTCGAGACGAAGATGGTCTTCGTCACCTGGCACGAGCCGTTGTTGCAGATGGCGCGCACGGCGGGGTCGCTCTCGTTGCACTGGAAGTTCGCGGAGCACGTCGAGGGGCACGCCGCGCCGGTGCCGCCGCAGCGGAAGGCGTTGGCGGGGCCGCAGGTCGTGGTGGCGCCGAGGAAGAGGTCTCCGGGGCAGGTGTTGCTCGTGCCGGTGCACGTCTCGGACTGGTCGCACACGCCCTGCGAGGCGCGACAAACGAAGGTGCTGGGCCGCAGCACGTCGGCGGGGCAACTGGTCGCCAGGCCGCTGCAGGTCTCCGGGGCGTCGCAGGCGCCGGTCGCCGCGCGACAGACGGTGCCCTGTGGTTGGTAGTCGTCAATGGGACAGAGCCCGTTGGTGCCGGGGCAGGACTCGGCGCGGTCGCAGGGGCCCACGGCGGCGCGACACACCGTGGTGGAGGGAGCGAACGCGTTGTTGGGGCAGAGTGCCGCAGTGCCGGTGCAGGTCTCGGCCACGTCGCAGGGGCCGTTCTGTGGGCGGCACACGACGCCCGCATCGACGAATTGGTCCGTAGGACAGGCGCCGACGAGGCCGTCGCAGAGCTCGGGCACGTCACACCCGAAGCTGGCCGCGCGGCACGAGGTGCCCGCAGGCCTGACGGCGTCGGCGGGACAGTCGACGTTGCTGCCCGTGCAGTTCTCGGCGACGTCGCAGGTGCCTACCGAGGCGCGACAGGTGGTGGTCGCGGGGCGGAGCTGGTCCGCCGGGCAGTCGGCGCTGCTGCCGTTGCACAGCTCGGCGAGGTCGCAGACGCCGGCGCTCGCGCGGCACTGGGTCCCCATGGGCGAACGGGCATCGGGCGGGCAGGCGGGAATCAGGCCGTTGCACGTCTCGGCCGGGTCGCAGGCGCCGGCGCTCGCGCGGCACTGCGTACCAGTGGAGAGGAGCAGGTCGGGCGGACACAGCGCCGACGCGCCGGTGCAGCTCTCAGCGACGTCACAGACGCCCAGGCTCGCGCGGCACTGCACGCTGGGAGGCTGGAACTGATTGGTCGGGCAGGCGGGCGACACGCCGTCACACACCTCGGCGACGTCGCAGCTGCCAGCCGAGGCGCGACACGAGATGCCCGCCGGTGCGATGCGCTGGGTGCACGTGCCGGCCTGGCAGAAGTCGTCGAGGTCGCACGGACCGGTCGAGGGACGGCACAGCGTCGAGGAAGGCCGGGGCACACACTGGCCACCGCCGCTGCAGACGCCGGTGTTGCACGAAATGACCGAGCCTTCGCACTCGTTGTCCGGGTCGGTGTTCGCGCTCACCGGTGCGCAGGTGCCGGTGGGCTGACCCGTCTTCGCCGCCACGCACGCCATGCAGGTGCCGCCGCACGCGGTGTTGCAGCAGACGCCGTCGACGCACGAGCCGCTCTGACACTCGGAGCCGCTCGAGCACATGGCGCCGTTCCCGAGCGTCCCTGAGCCACCACCGGCTGAGCCACCACCGGCTGAGCCACCACCCGCCGAGCCACCACCGGCTGACCCACCACCCGCCGAGCCACCACCCGCCGAGCCACCACCCGCCGAGCCACCACCCGCCGAGCCTCCGCCCTCTGCGCTGCCGCCAGCATCACCGCCGCCTGAGGCTCCACCCGCAGCTCCGCCACCCGAGGACCCGCCAGCGTCGCCGCCGCCCGCAACGCCTCCACCCGACGTGCCGCCAGCGACGCCACCGCCCGCGACGCCACCGCCCGAAGCGCCTCCCGCGACGCCACCGCCCGAAGCACCTCCCGCGACGCCGCCGCCCGAAGCGCCTCCCGCGACGCCACCGCCCGAAGCACCTCCCGCGACGCCACCGCCCGAAGCACCTCCCGCGACGCCACCGCCCGAAGCACCTCCCGCGACGCCACCAGCCGCCGTGCCGCCGCCAGACGTGCCGCCGCCGCTCGTCGAGGCGCCGCCAGCCGCAGGACCGCCGCCAGCACCGGCGTCTTCAACCGTCGAGGGCGCTCCGCAGGCCGCCAACACGACGAGGCCGACACACGTCACCACACACCGGAAGGGAGTTCGCATGTGCTGTATCCAGCGAGCGACTTCTTCGGATCACCGTGCGTGAAGGCTCAGCGAAGGCAGCCCCGCCACGCCCCCACCGCAGCCTCGGGAATCACGACGTTATCGACGAGGCCCTCGAAGCAGGTCGGGGAGACCGCCACGCCGTAGAAGAACGTGCCGCCCAGCGGCCCCTGGAACTCGACGCAGAAGTTCCGCTGGCCCGGCGCCTGGTCCCACACGCTGGGCACGCCGGCGTCGTTAGCGACCCCGGCGTCGGCCTCGACCCACAGGGTCTCACCCGAGAGCGAGGGCGGAGTGCACTGCGAGTACGAGGTGAGCATGGTGCCGTAGCAGACGAGCGCGTCCATCACCCGCGGTGGAGCGAGGGGTACGGCCTGGGGGCCGATGGGGGTGAGGCCGACGACGACCCGGGCCGAGTCGTTCGCGCTGTTGCCATCGAGCGAGGTGGTGGTCGCGCTCGCAGTCAGGGCGCGCGCGCCGAGCGGAGTCATGGGCCAGGCCACCGTGATGGGCACGAGGTGGCGGGCTCCGACATCGAGCAGGCCCGCGTCACAGGCGAGCTGGGTCGCGCTGACTGGCGCACAGCCGGGCGCGCTGATCAGGCTGACACCGGCCGGCAGGGTGACCAACGCGCCCACCGACGACGCGGAGCTTCCGCCGAGGTTTTCGAGAATGACGGTGCTGGTGGTCGAGGCGCCCTGCTCGATGCATCGCGGGCACGCCAGCGTCACCGACACGTCGGCCGGGCCGCCGTCACTCGCGAAGCCTCCGCCGGTCGAGCCGCCAGCGATGCCGCCTGACGCTCCACCGGAACTCCCGCCGCCAACGCCGCCCGACGCGCCACCGGCGACACCGCCGCCGACGCCGCCAGACGCTCCGCCGGAACTCCCGCCGCCAGCGCCGCCCGACGCGCCACCGGCGACGCCGCCGCCGGAGGCTCCGCCGGAACTCCCGCCGCCAGCGCCGCCCGACGCGCCACCGGCGACACCGCCGCCAGAGGCCCCACCGGAACTCCCGCCCCCAACGCCGCCTGACGCTCCGCCGGAACTCCCTCCGCCAACGCCGCCCGACGCTCCGCCGGAACTCCCGCCGCCAACGCCGCCCGACGCGCCTCCGCCAACGCCGCCCGACGCGCCTCCGGCGACGCCTCCAGAGGCTCCACCGGCGACACCGCCCCCGACGCCTCCCGCCGCACCGCCAGCGCGCGCCCCGCCACCCGCGAGTCCTCCAGCGCCACCGCCATCGACACCATCGAGTACGCCCGCATCCCCAGCGCGCGGGTTCGCGCCAATCACGACGACCTCGGAGCAGGCGACCGCGAAGACGCCCAGCAACCAGGCGCCGCGCAGCCCACCCTGCCTCGACGCGCCGGGCCTCATCTCAGGGAGCGACACCTTCGAGCAGGCGGTTCACCCGCTCGGCGAGTGGTCCTGCGCCGTCACGGCCCGCCAGCTTCGCCCCCAGCGCCTTCGCCTCATCGCGCCGACCCGCGTGCACGAGGGCCTCGAGGCGCAACAGCTCGGCCTCGGTCGCCAGCGAGCCGCGGGGAAACTGCCGGCGGTGGCGCTCCAACACGACGAGCGCCCGTTGCGGCGCACCCACCACGTCGCGTCTGGCTTCATCGAGCAGCGCCAGCTCGCGGGCGAGCTCGTCCTCCGGCTCGGGCGCTGGCGCCCGGGGGACCGGCCGGGGCGGCTTCACGACCGTCTCTGCCGGTGGCGCGCGAGGTGGCTCCGCTGGCACCGGCTCGCTCGGCTCGACACCCAGGTTCACTCCCGGCGGCGGCTCGACCGGCGCGGACGGCGCGGGCGGTGGCAGGGCAAGGGGCCGCTCCACCGGCTCGTCGTGGACCGCGGGCGGCGAGGGGACGTCGGCTGGCGGCGTCGACAGCACCCGCACCCCGACGACGCCGGCGACCATCACCGAGAGCAGACCGACCCACCACGTCCACCGCGAGGTCGCGCGAGCTCCGGCGCCGCCCTTCGGCGGATCGTTCAACAGCTCGTCCAGCGCCCGCGCCTTCGTGGCGTCCGTCGGGCGCTCGTCCTTCGCCGCCTCGAAGAGCTCGGCCTCTACCTTGTCGAGATCGCGCTCGCTCATGGCAGCCTCCCGAGGTTCGCCAGCACCAGCTCGCGGAAGAGCTCGCGCGCGCGGCGGGTTCGCGAGGCCACCGTGCCTTCCGGAATGCCCAGGGCTTCGGCCGTCTCCCGCTTCGACAGGCCTTCGACTTCCTGCAGCACCAGCACCATGCGGAACGGCTCCTCGAGCTTGCCGAGCAGCTCGAACACCAGCCTTCGTTTCCGCGCGGCGTCGGTTCGTTCATCGAGCGCCTCGTCGCTCTCGACGTCCGGCAGCTCGCCCGGCAGGGCCTCGCGCACCTGCGACAGGCGGCGCGCCACCATCAACGCCGAGCCACAGAGGAAGCTGCGCTCCTTGCCCGGCTCGAGGTCGCCGAGGCGCTGCAGGGCCACCGCGAAGACCTCCTGCAGCCCGTCATCGGCCTGCGCCGGGGTCAGGTTCTGGCGGCGCAAGAGCCGCCACACGAGGTCGGCGTGCGCGTGGAACAGCGCGCGGAGCCTGCTCTTCTCGTCCTCGGACAGCCGGGCGCCCCTCGCCCGGGCGGACCGGGCCTCGGCATCGGCGAGCGTGGCGGCGAAGGACAGCACGTCGTGAATACCTCGAGCGCCTCAGTGAGATCGGTCAGAGCGTGTACGACACGAAGACCGCGGGGTGGATGAAGAGCAGCGGCGTGACGAAGACCTCACCGTCTGGGGTGACGACGTAGGTGTCGCGGCGCAGGTTGAGCCCACCGTGCACCGCCACCCCCACCCGCAGGGAGCCGAACACCAGCCCCGCCCGCAGCGCCGGTCCGACCGGCAGAATCCACCGCCAGACGACGGCCGGCTCGATGGCGTCGAGGGCCGTCACCGAGAAGGCGAGCAGCATCGCGCAGAGCGTGGCCTCGCCGAAGAACGCTCCCAGCTCGAGGCCCGCGCCGCCTTCGAGCGAGGTGAGCAGATGAAACGGGTAGCGCGCGCGCCCGGTGGCGGCCTGCACCGTCGCCCCCGGACCGCCGCCCAGGGTGAGCCGGGCGACCAGCCGCCCACGCTCGAGCGAGACGCTGGCGTGCCCGCCCAGGTCGAGGAGCCCGCTGATGGCGGTGGTGCCGTGACCGCCCGCCGCCAGCCGCACCTTCCAGGAGGCCGGCGCAGGAGACGGCGCGGGCGGGGGAGCGAGGACCGTGGGCGGCGACTCCACCACCACGGGCGCCGGCTCGACGGCTCGCGGCGGGTCGGTGGGCACGACGATGGGCGGGCTGAGGAGCGGCTCCGTCGGCGTCGGCTGGAGGACCTCGGGCGGCAGGGGCGCCGTCTTCGCGTGGTCCGGGTCGATGAGCAGCGCGGCGATGAGGCTGAGCGCCTCGACCACCGATTCACACCGGCGCCCCGAGACGTTGCGGCTCGTCGACCCGGAGGGCAGCCGCACCGAGATGACGCCGGCGTAGCGCTCGACCTGCCGCGTGATGACGACGTCGAGCCAGGCGGTCGGCGTCTCGCCCGCGCCCACCACCGCCACCTTGTCGGTCCGGAAGACGAGCGCCGCCGCGAACCCGGACGCTGCCGGGCACTCCCCGGGCGCGCTCCACTGCACGGCGGTCGGGCGCGGGGCCGGCGGGGCGGCGAGGAGCAACGACAGGAGCAGCGACATCGTGCTGACGAAAGCACCCGCGCACGCGAGGTGGTACCTTGAAACATCCCATGCGCTCTGTCCGACTCGCGGCGCTCCTCGCCCTCGCCCCGGCCATGGCGCTCAGCCAACCTGCACCTGCCGCTCCGAAAGCGAACGCCCCCATGACCTACCCGAAGGCGATGGTCGACTTCGAGGCCTTCAAGACCCTCGTCGCCGAGGTCGAGCAGCACCGCGCGAAGCGGCTCATCGACCTCGACACGTTCCTCAAGCTGAGCAGGCAACCGAAGACGGTCATCTTCGACTCGCGCTCGGACTTCCGCTTCGGGCGCAAGCACCTGAAGGGCGCCATTCACCTCGACTTCACCGACTTCACCCAGGACAACCTGGCGAAGCTCATCCCCGACCCCAACACCACCATCCTCATCTACTGCAACAACAACTTCTCGGACGACCCGGTGGACTTCGCGACGAAGATGTTCGTGCCGCGCGCGCCGCCCGAGACGCAGATCCTCTCGAACCAGAAGCCCATCATGCTGGCGCTCAACATTCCGACGTTCATCAACCTGTATGGGTATGGCTATCGGAATGTGTACGAATTGAATGAGCTGGTGAGCGTCAATGACAAGCGCATTCAGTTCGAGGGCACGGTGGTGAAGAAGTAGCCCTCAGGCTGCGCGCGCCTGCACGCCGCCGAGGAGCCGCTGCACCCGGTCCCGCGTCGCGGCGAGGCGCACGTCCCAGAGGGCGGCCCAGCGCTCGTCGGGCAGGCGGCCGTGGCGGCGCAACACCGACGCGTCAGCCTTCGCCACCAGGCCCTGCTTCTCGGCGCTCACGGCCGTGGGGCGCGGGTAGCCCTCGAGGCGCTCCACCGCGCGCGCGAGGGCCGGCACCACCCGGGGCGCGTCCCGCTGGACCAGCCACTCGACGAGCGCCCACGAGAAGTCGGCGTGCGAGCGCTCCTCGCGGGCGATCTGCTCGAGCAGGCGCTTCGTCGCGGGCTCCTCGCAGACGGTCGCGCACTCGCCCGCTACGTCGGCGTTGAAGTCCTCGAGCTGGCAGCCGTCGCTCACGCTCTCGACGGCCAGCGTCACCAGCGGGTCGTCCTTCAGCTCGAGGGCGCCGAGGAGCAGGTCGGGCATCGGCTCCACCGTGAACGTGCGCCCGCCGTAGCCGGCCGCGAGCGCGAAGCAGCGCCGGGCGTGGTCAATCTCCTCCATCGCGGCGCGGTGGCTCCACGTCATCAGCTCCGCGGGCGCACCCACCGCCGCGAGCAGCCACGAGATGCGGGAGAACGCGGGCACCGACGCGTGCTCCTTCTGCGCGTCGTGCAGCCAGAGCGCCTCGAGCGCGCGACGGTCTGCCTCGGCGAGCGCACCAGCCTCTGGCCGGTCGCCGTCCGTCCAGTCGGCGCCCTCGCGCAGGTTCGGGTGCAGCTGGCGGCCTTTCACGCGCAGCGGCCGACCCCAGGCGCCACCCATCGAGCTGAGCGCGCTGAGGAACACGGCGCCGACCGCTCCCGCCGGCGCACCCAGGGCGCTGAGGGACCCGAAGATGATGGGGCCGAGTCCTCCCTGCCCGTTCCGCCTGCGCTCGATGACCCCGGCGACCACGGCGACGACCCCGAAGACGAACTGCAGGCCCGCCAGCATCAGGAACAGCACCAGCCACGTGTCCAGCTCGGACCGCGGGCCGTCGAGCATCAGGTAGAAGACGACGCAGTTGAGCGGCACCACGAGCAACGACAGCGCGACGGCGATGAGCGCGAACGGTGCGGGACGAGCTTCGGTGGGAGCGGTCATGGGCGTGGAGCCTGCCACGGCGCGGCGCCCCTCCGACACCAACACCCGTCCGACACTCGTTGACGGGCTGACGCGCCAGGGCTGAGGTGCAGCCATGGCCCTGGCCTCGACGATGACGCTCGCGCCGCTCGGCAAGCGCATGCTGGCGGGGCTCATCGACGTCGCCGCGCTGGCGCTGCTGTCCTTCCTCGCGTTCCTGCTGCCGATGGCGCTGCTCGGCGTCGTCCTCCCCATGTGGGGCGTGCTCGCGGTGATGCTGGGGTGGTCCGTGGTGCCGCTCGCCTTCCTGCAGAAGACGGTGGGCATGAAGGTCATGGGGCTCGAGCTCGCGCGCGAAGACGGGCACCCGGTGGACCTCGCCAACGTGCTCTTCCGCGAGCTCCTGGGCCGCGGCCTCTTCCCTGCGGCCTACCTGCTCACCGTCTTCTTCGGCTTCGTCGCGCAGGCGCTGGGGCTGGTGGCCTTCGTCGTGCCGACCGGCGTCGGCCTCGTCATGTTGTTCGCATGCTCCATCGCCTTCGTCGGCGCGCTGGCGGCCAGCCTCATCGCGCTGGGGCGCCCCGACGGCCGGGGCCTCGCGGACCTGATGACGCGCTCGTACGTGGTGCTCGCGCCGGCCCGCCGCCTCCCTGACGACCCCGACGAGCTCGCCGAGCTGCGCGCGCGCCGGAAGACGGTCGTCACCCGCATCATCGTCTTCGACCTCGTGCTCGCGCTCGGTGTCCCCGCGACGCCGTGGCTCCTCACCCGCCGCACGGGCGAGTCGCCGCGCACACGCACGGAGCGCATCAAGCGCAAGGGCCTCGAGAAGAAGTTCGCCGCCGACCCCGCGAACGAACAGCTCGCCGGCGAGCTGGTGGACGCGCTCGAGCGCGCAGGGCTCGCGGACGAGGCGAAGCAGGTCATCGAGCGTCACCGCCGGGCGCTGGAAGCCCGCGAGTCCGACCGCGAGAAGCTGCTGCGAGAGCGCCTCGCGAAGGCGCCCGACGACGAGCGCACCGCCTCGCTCCTCATCGAGCTGCTCGAGGACCAGGGCCGCCTCGATGACGCCATCGTCGTCTACCGGGGGTGGCTGGGCCCCGCTCCGCCGCCCTCACGCCGCGCGGGCTTCGGGCACTGGCTGGGCGTGCGTGGGCGCGAGGTCGAGGCCATCTCCGAGCTGGAGCGCGCGTTGCGTGAGGACCCGCTCGTGCCGATGGGGCACACCATGCTCGGCATCGTGCTCTCGCGTCAGCAGCGGCACGTCGAGGCCCGCGCCGAGCTCTTCTTCGCGCTCGCGCTCGACCCCGAAGACGAAGACGCCCGCGACGCCTTCGACGAGGTGACGGCGGCCGTGGGGGCGCTGTCGCCCGAGCAGGAGGCCGCGCTGCGCCTCACCGTGGAGCGCTGGCAGGCCGACGCCGGCGCGCCGTGAGAGGCGCTCCGCTGCCTCGAAGCGTGTTCCGGCACACGACGGTCCGGCACGCGACGCACGCGCACACGACGGTCTGGAACGCGACTGACACGCGACGCTCGACGCACGGACTGTCCCCAGGGCCCACGAGCACCTCCCCGACGGTGGAGCCACTCCGTGAGGTCGCCGGCCGTCACCGGCGACGAGGTCGACGCAACGGGGCGCCGAGTCTGTAGAGTGCGCGCGCCTTGAGGACCGCCAACCTCGCCATCGTCTTCACCGACATCAAGGGCTTCACCGAGCGTACGAGCCGACAGACGCTCGAAGAGAACCAGCGCCTCCTCGCCACCCACAACGCGCTGCTCGCGCCGCTCTTCAAGGCCTTCGGCGGGCGCGTCGTGAAGATGATCGGCGACGCCTTCCTCGTCACCTTCGAGTCGCCCACCTCGGCCGTGCTGGCGGGCGTGGCCATTCAGGACAAGCTCTGGCAGCACAACCGGGGCGCGCCAGAGGCCGAGCGGCTCGACGTGCGGGTGGCCATCAACGTCGGCGAGGTGCGGCTCGAAGACGGGGACGTGTTCGGCGAGCCCGTCAACATCGCGGCGCGCGTCGAGGGCATCGCCGAGGCGGGCGAGGTGACGTTCACCGAGGCCGTGCACCTCTCGATGAACCGCGCCGAGGTGCCCGCGGAGCCGCTCGGCGAGTTCGAGCTCAAGGGCATTCCCGGCAAGGTGAAGGTGTACCGGGTGCCCCGCGCACCGTGGCGTCTCGAGGCCAACCCGGCCAGCCCCACGCCCGGAGAGCCAACGCCGGACCACGCGCAGCCGCCGTTCGGCAACGTCGCGCTCGCGAAGCTCAAAGACGACCCGTACCGCCCCTCGCTGGTGTCCACCGAGGTGACGCAGCGGGCCGGCGAGCTCGCCTCGCAGGTCGCCACCCAGGCCGCGTCGCTCGCGTCGAAGGCCGTCCAGGCGGTGCGCACCCGGGACGAGCGGCGTCAGCTGTTCGCGCTCGTCGGCGCCGGCGCGCTGGTGCTCGCGGCGTGGCTCGTGCTTCGCGGCAACGCCATCGAGCGCGCCATCGACGACGTCGAGGACACGAAGGGCGAGCAACGCTCCGCCGCCGTGCAGGCTGCGCGCGCCCTCATCGACAAGGAGAAGGACGCGGGCCGCCGCAACTACTACCTCGGCGAGCTGGGCCGCGCCTCGGACGACGGCTCGGCGGTCGGCTACTACCGCGCCGCCGTGCGCGCCGGCCACCGCCGCGCCGAAGACCGCCTGGTGAAGCTGCTCTCGCACCCGCGCTGCAGCTGGCGCTCGGCCGCGGCCGACGCCGTGGGCGACCTCAAGTTGACCCGCGCCACCTCGGCCCTCGAGCGCCTCGCCGAGAAGGGCGGCGACGACGACGGCGAGCAGGTGCTCTTCCTCGGCTGCAACTCGAAGGCGGCCGCCGAGCTCGCCCTGCGCGAGCTCAAGAACTGACCTCGCTCGCCCTGGCCCGACGGATCGACAGCCGTCCGCCGGCTGCTCGCCAGCGCTCAGCTCCCTGCGCGCTCGTCCCCCGACGGACCGACAGCGTCCTGCAGGCTTGAGAGCGACCCCTGCTCCGTGCTCGCCGGCCCTTGACCCCGCGCCCCCACCTGCGCCAGAACAACTGGTCAGACCTCTTACCTCTCATGACCGTCACCGCCCTCCCCTCCCACCGACGACCGGCCGCCCACGCCGAGAGCGAGCTCGTCAGCCGTATTCTCTCTGGTGGGTTCCCTCCCGACTCCACGTTGCCCGCCGAGCGGGAGCTGGCGGCGCAGCTCGGCGTCACCCGGCCGACGCTGCGCGAGGCCCTGCAGCGGCTCGACCGCGACGGCTGGCTCGAGATTCGCCACGGCAAGCCCACCCGCGTGCGCGACGTGTGGCGGGAGGGCGGGCTCAACGTGCTGTCGGCGGTGGTGCGCTTCGGCGCCGAGCTGCCGCCGCGCTTCGTCACCAACCTGCTCGAGGTGCGCCTCGCGATGGCCCCGGCCTATGCCCGCGCCGCGGTGGAAGAGGCGCCCGCCGAGGTGACCCGGCTGCTCGCCGTCAGGCCCGACGACACGGCCGAGGCGTTCGCCAGCTTCGACTGGCAGCTGCACGTCGGCCTCGCGATGGCCTCGAGGAACCCGGTCTTCACGCTCATCTTGAACGGCTTTGGAGAGCTCTACCGCGTGCTCGCGCAGCCGTACTTCGAAGAGCCTGCTGCCCGGGAGAGCTCGCGCGGCTTCTACGACGCGCTCGAGAAGGCGGTGCGGACGCACAACGGAGCCAGGGCCGAGAAGGCGACGCGTGAGGCGATGGTGCACAGCATCGAGCGGTGGAAGGCCATCGAGCGCGCGCTCGCGAAGGAGCAGGCATGAAACGCTGGAACGGTTGGGGTGACGACAGCCACACGTACCCGGTGCCCGAGCGGGCGAAGACGGCGCTCGCCGAGTGGGTGGGCCCCCCCGAGCCCCCCGAGGACGCCTCGCTCGCGAGCGTGCTGGCGACGGTGCCGAAGAGCCGCCTCAGCGGAGCCTCGTTCCTCTCGTTCGACGCCGAGGACCGCCTGCGCCACGCGCGAGGACAGAGCCTGCCTGACTGGGTCGCCCTGCGGAGCGGCCGCATCGGCACCTTCCCCGACGCCGTCGCCTTCCCCGAGAGCAGCGACGACGTGCGCTCGCTCATCGACTGGGCGCGGCGCACCAACACGCGGCTCATCCCCTGGGGCGGCGGCACCAGCGTCGCCGGGCACATCAACCCCGAGGCTGACGTCGGCCCCACCGTCACCGTGGACCTGAGCCGCCTCTCGAAGCTCATCAAGCTCGACAGCGAGAGCCGCCTCGCCACCTTCGGCGCGGGCATCTCGGGGCCCGACCTCGAGGCGCGGCTGCGCGCGCACGGCCTCATCCTCGGCCACTTCCCGCAGTCCTTCGAATACTCGACGCTCGGCGGGTGGATCGCCACGCGCTCCTCGGGCCAGCAGTCGGCGCTGTACGGCCGCATCGAGCGGCTCTTCGCCGGCGGCCGCGTGGAGACGCCCGAGGGCACGCTGCAGTTGCCCTGCTTCCCCGCCTCCGCCGCAGGCCCGGACCTGCGGGAGCTCGTGCTCGGCTCCGAGGGGCGGCTCGGCATCATCACCGAGGCCACGGTGCGGGTCTCGCTCGCGCCCGCGCGTGAGGACTTCGTGGGCGTCTTCTTCCCCGGCTGGGAGCAGGGGCTCGCGGCCTCGCGCGCCATCGCTCAGGCGCGGCTGCCGCTGTCGCTGTTGCGGCTGTCGGCGCCCGAAGAGGCCCGCACGATGTTGACGCTGGCCGGCCACGAGCGACTGCTGCGCGCCCTCGAGGCGTGGATCAAGTTCCGCGGCGCGGGCGAGGGCAAGGCGCTGCTCATCGTCGGCTCCACCGGCACCGAGGCCACGGTGAAGTTCGGCCTCGACCAGGCGCTGGCCATCGCGAAGAAGAACGGCGGCATCTCGGCGGGCCACACCTTCGGCGCGCAGTGGACGAAGAACCGCTTCCGCGCACCGTACCTGCGCAACACCCTGTGGGAGCTCGGGTACGCCGTGGACACGCTCGAGACCGCGGCGCCCTGGGCGCAGGTGCCGAAGGTGCTCAACGCCGTCGAGGCCGCGCTGCGCCAGGGGCTCTCGCGGTGGAACGAGAAGCCGCACGTGTACACGCACCTCTCGCACCTCTACTCCGACGGCTCGAGCATCTACACGACGTACCTCTTCCGCCTCGCGCCCACGCCCGACGAGACCCTCGACCGCTGGCGGCACCTCAAGCAGAAGGCGAGCGAGGCCATCGTGGCGGCGAAGGGCACCATCTCTCACCAGCACGGCGTCGGCGTCGACCACGCGCCGTACCTGCCGGCCGAGAAGGGCGCCCTCGGCATCAAGGCGCTCGCTGGTGTGATGAAGGGCTTCGACCCGACGGGCGTGATGAACCCGGGCAAGCTGCTGCGTGACGGGAGCGCGTCGTGAGCCTCCACTCGCCGCGCGAGCAGACGTGGCGGCGGGTGGTCGACCACCCCGTCCCGTGGGACGTCATCATCGTCGGGGGCGGCATCACGGGCGTGGGCATTCTGCACGAGGCGACGCGGCGGGGGTTGAGCGCGCTCCTCGTCGAGCAGAACGACTTCGCCTCGGGCACCTCGAGCCGTTCGTCGAAGCTGGTGCACGGTGGTCTGCGCTACCTCGCGCAGGGCGACCTGCGGCTCACCTGGCAGGCGGTGCAGGAGCGTGAGCGGCTGCTCGACGAGCTCCCCGGCCTCGTGGAGCCCATCGGCTTCCTGATGGCGAGCTACGAGGGCGACAAGCTGGGGCGGCGGCTGATGCGCACCGGCCTGAGGCTGTACGACCTCTTCGGCGCAGGCGTGAAGCACAAGCCCCTGTCGGCGGCGGACCTGCAGATGCTGGCGCCCCGGCTGCGCCTCGAGCGGTTGACCGGCGGCTTCTGGTACCGCGACGCGCAGACGGACGACGCGCGGCTGGTGCTGCGGGTGCTGCTCGACGCGCTGGCCTCGGGGGCGGCGGCGCTCAACTACGCGAAGGTCGAGGAGCTGCTCTCGAACGCCGGCCAGGTGACGGGCGTGGTGCTGCGCGACCGCGAGACCGGGCGCGTCGAGCACGTGCGCGCGCGGGTGGTGGTGAACGCGACGGGTGCCTGGGCCGACGCCCTGCGGGCAAACGTCGGCGAGAAGGCCGTCATCCGTCCGCTGCGGGGCAGCCACCTGCTCTTCCCGTCATGGCGGCTGCCGGTGGCGCAGGCCGTGACGTTCCGCGACCCGAAGACCGCGCGGCCGCTCTTCGCCTACCCCTGGGAGGGCCTCACGCTGCTCGGCACCACCGACCTCGACCACCACGAGTCGCTCGACGTGCCCCCGCACATCAGCGACGTCGAGGCGTCGTCGATGGTGGAGGCCGCGCGCGCCGCGTTCCCCGGCATCTCGCTGCACGTGTCCGACGCGGTGTCGAGCTACTCGGGCGTGCGACCGGTCATCGGCACCGGCAAGGCCGACCCGTCGAAGGAGTCGCGCGACCACGTCATCTGGAACGAGTCGAACCTCGTGACGGTGACGGGCGGCAAGCTGACGACGTTCCGGGAGATCGCCCGCGAGGCGGTGGACGCGCTGGGCCTCGAGGCCGAGCGGCGGGTCGCGAAGCGGGGCCGGTTCTCGAAGCCGCCGACCAGCGTGCACTGGGGTGAGCTCGACGCGCTCGAGCGACGTCGCCTCGCCGGCCGGCACGGCCCGTGGACGCCGGCGCTGGTGGAGAGCGCCCGCGACGGCGAGCTGACGCGCATGCCCGACACCTGGTTCCTGTGGGCCGAGCTCCGGCACGCGGCGCGCGTCGAGCGGGTGGTGCACCTGGAGGACCTGCTCCTGCGCCGGGTGCGCGCCGGCTTGCTGCTGCCCGAGGGCGGCCGGGAGTTCCTGCCCCGCGTGCGCGCCATCTGCCAGGCGGAGCTGGGGTGGACGGACGAGCGCTGGGACGAGGAAGAGGGCGCCTACCTCGAGACGTGGGCGCGGCAACACCGCCCGCCCACCGAGGCGACGCACGTGCCCGCCCCTCGCGCGAGCGCCCCGGTGGCGTGAGCCGCCACTTCGGGTCTGGCTGCAGGCGCTGAGCCGGGGTGCCGACGGGCTACTTCACGTCGAGCTTCCAGATGGGCGTGTCGGCCTCGACGGCGCGGTCGCCGCTGAACTTCGTCTCGAGCAGCACCGACTTCACCGGCGCGTCGAGCTTCTGGACGCCCGCGATGTCGGCGCAACTCTCGGTGATGAACCACCCGACGTGGTCGTACCGCTCGGCCAGCTTCTTGAGCTCAGCGGCTTTGTACTCGGGCGTCTTGTCCTTCATGCGCGGCTTGGACACGACGAAGTGGTCGTCGGTGTCGAGCCCCGCGGCCTCGAGCTGCGCGATGGTGAACGACTCCTCGCTCTGCGTGCGCGCGGTGACGAAGTAGACGTCGGCTCCTGCGGCCGCGGCCTTCTTCGCGAGCTCGATGGTCGAGGAGATCTTCAGGTCGTGCCGGTAGTTCTCGCCCTTGAAGAACATGCGGAACCAGTGCGCGCCGAACTTCTTCGCGTGCTCGGGTGACATGCCGACGAGGCCGGCGGTCTCCCTGGCGTCGTTGCCCATGGCCTTCGCCGACTTGCCCTTGAAGTACGAAGTGCCGTTCGCCTGGTCGAAGGCCTTGCCGATGGCGAGCGCCCGGCCGCGGGTGTCGACGAGCGTGTTGTCCACGTCGAAGCTGACGGCCACCTTCTCGCCGTTCTGGGTGCGCTGCTTGATCTCCTTGAGCTGCGCTGTGAGGTAGCGCCGGCCGTTGATGGTGGGCATGGACGCGGAGGTTGTCATCGCGCCCTGCCCGCGGGAAGCCCCCGCTTCGTCTCGTCGGCGCAGCCAGCTCTCAGGGGTCGGGGGGCCGTCGCCGCTCCTCGAGGTTGGCGAGCACCTCCTTCACGCCCTTCTGCAGCTCGTGCCTCGCGGTCCGCAGGTTGTCGAGCAGCCCCAGCTTCGTCTCGAGCCGCGCGTGGATCGGCACCTCGAACTCGGGGAGCCGCGCCGTGCACTGATCGCTGATGTGCACCGGCAGCGAGTCGGTCTTGATGCGGATCTTCCCCTTGATGGGCACGACCAGGTCGATGGGCACGCGCGCGTGGATCGGCACCTTGAGCGTGCCCAGGCCGAAGACCGAGGTCTCGACCGTGGTGTCGAGCGGCAGGTCCACCCGCAGCGGCACCGCGGTCTCGATGTCGACCTGCTCGTCGAAGCGGAGCGTGGTGGCCAGCTCGATGGGAATGGTGAGCGCCTGCTCCACCTTCACGGGAATGCGCGTGTCCACGTCCACCGAGATGGGGAGCTGGCGGTCGCTCAGCACCTGCTCGAGCCGCTGCTGGAGCCGGCTGGTCTCGAGGCCGGCCTTGCGCGCCTGCACCAGCGCCGCGACCCCGACGATGGGCAGCCCCCACGCCAGCACCACCGCCGCCATCACCCACCAGCGCCAGTCGACGCTCTCGAGCGCCTTGAGCGCCTCTTCGATGCGGCCCTCCCCGACGACCCACGGCGAAGAGACCGCCAGGGCCACGAGGAGCACCGGGCCGAGCCCGACGTGAACCCAGGCGAGGACGCGCGTGACGTGCCGGAGACGTTGCATGCGCGACTGCATACCCCGAGCGGGCGCTGGAGCCCTGCGCTGACAGGCCCGGTTTCTTCTCGTGGTTCCCTGACGGAGCAGCGCACAATGGCGCCGTGCCCACCGCCCGCGAGCGCCTCGACGCCATCACCACCGCGCTGCAGCTGCGCGTCGCCTTCCCTCCCGAGGTGCTCGCCGAGACCGAGCGCTGGCTCAACGCGCCCGCCATCGACGACCCGGCGCTGGTGGACCGCACCTCGGTCCCCTTCGTCACCATCGACAACGCCCACTCGAAGGACCTCGACCAGGCAGTGCACGTCGCGCGCGAGGGAGACGGCTATGTCGTCTCGTACGCCATCGCCGACGCGTCCTTCTACGTGCGGCCGGGGAGCGCGCTGTTCGCCGAGGCGATGGCGCGCGGGGCCAGCTACTACTTCCCCGGCTTCTCGGTGCCGATGCTGCCGCGGCCGCTGTCCGAGGGGCTCGTCTCGCTCAACCCGGACGGTCCGCGGCGCGCGCTGCTCTTCCTCCATTCGCTCGACGCGAACGGCGAGCTGAAGGGCACCCGGCTCGAGCGGGCGCGGGTGCACAGCCGCGCGAAGCTGTCGTTCTCTGAGGTGCAGGCGCTCATCGATGCGCCCGCGCGCTCGCCGCTGAAAGGGCGCGAGTTCGACGACAGCCTCTCGCTGCTGAAGGTCGTGGGTGAAAAGCGCATGCGCCTGGCGGCCGAGCGGGGCCTGGTGCGCTACCGCCGCGAAGAGGTCTCGGTACAGCTCGACGGCGAGGGCCTGTCCTTCGCGGTGATGGAGGCGGTGCGCGACGACGTCGAGCTGTGGAACGAGCAGGTGAGCCTCATGTGCAACGCCGAGGGCGGCCGCCTGCTGCGGGCGTCGACCAACCCGGCGGTGCAGCCCATCTACCGTGTCCAGGGCGGGCCTGACCCCGAGCGCCTCGCCAGCCTCGCGCGGCTGACGGAGCGGGTGTGCGCACTGCACGGGCTGCCCGAGTCGCCCTGGCGGTGGCGCACTGGCGTGCCGCTCTCGGACTACCTGCGCGACCTGCCGAAGGGGCCGCCGGGCACCAGGGAGGATCGGCTCGCTCGCGCGCTCACGCGGCAGGCGGTGATGGTGAACCTGCGCTCGGAGTACTCGATGGAGCCGGGGCCCCACGTCGGCGTCGGCGCCGAGCCCTACGCGCGCTTCTCGGCGCCCATGCGCGAGATGGTGGGCGTCTTCCTGCACAAGGAAGCGGTCGAGCTGCTCACCGGCGTGCATCCTCCCGCCGCCGACGACGAGGCGCTGCGGGCGCAGGTGGTGACCGTCGCGAACCGCGCGAGGGAGACCCAGCGCAAGGTGCAGAACCTCTCGAACGAGGTGGTGATGGACCGCTTCTTCGAGTCAGAGCTCGCGCGACCACGCGCGCTGCGCACCGCCTGGGTCGGCACCGTGATGGGCCTCGCCGGCTCGAAGGTGCACGTGAAGCTCGACGCGCCTCCGATGGACCTGAAGCTGCTGCTCTTCGACCTCGCGCCGTTCTTCAAGGGCGCCTGGCTCGAGGTCGCCGAAGAGGGCGCGGTGCTGCGCGCGAAGGGCACGACGGCGCCGCTGCTGCTCCTCGGGCAGGCGCTGACGCTGCGGGTGCTCAAGCGCGACGCCGCGAATCGCCGCTGGGTGTTCGAGCCGCTGCTCTGAGACACGCCTCTGCGGCGCGGGTACCGCTCAGCGCTCGAGCGTCACGCCTGCGTAGACCTCGTCCACCGCGAACGAGAGCACCGGCGGCTGGAGCACGACGCGCTCCCCCGCGCGGAACTCGAGTTCGTCCCAGCCTGTCGCGCCGCGTCGAACGACCGTGATTCGTTGGGTGCGGTGCGAGACGAAGAGGACCGCTGCGAGTGACGGCAGCTGCTTGTAGTGACTGAGCTTCTCACCACGGTCGTAGTCCTCGGTCGATGGGCTCGTGACCTCGACGAGGAGAATGGGATTGGTCAACGCATTCCGGTCGATGGCGGACGACTCGCGTTCCCCGCAGACCACGGAGACGTCGGGGAAGGCGGAGAGGTCTGTGCGCTCGACGCGGACCTTCAGATCAGAGGAGAAGACGGAGCACCCGATGAGCTCCCGCTTCAGAATCGCGGCCGCGTTGACGGAGAGTTCGGCGTGCGTAGGCGTTCCGCCGGCCATCGCATAGATGACGCCTTCGCAGTACTCGAGCTTGAGTTCCGAGCACTCGAGCGCCGAGAGGTAGTCCTGGTACGAGAAGTGGAGTCGTCGCGCCGTGCTCATCACGGGTGAGCGTAGCACTCGCGCTGCTCGAGCGGCGCCAGGCGCGCGCAAGGTTGGCAGGCTGCTCTGCGCTTCTTGCACCGTCTGGCGACCCGGCAGGCGGACTCTCGCGGGCGTGCGGGTGGCGTGTGGAATGCATCGCTGTCGGGTATGGCTCGGGATCTCATCGTCACGGCGCTCGTGACCGGCCTCATGGCGTGCGGCCCTCCTGCAGACGTCGCCGGCGTGTGGCGGGGCGCGTGGGAGAGCCGAGATGCGGATCAGCGCGGTGAGCTGACGCTGGTCTTGAGGCCCACGGGCACGCAGCTCGAGGGAGACCTCGCGCTCTGGCAGAACCTGCCGTCCCTGCGAAACGACGGTGCCGCGGTGAGAGGGTCGGTGGGCGCGACCTCGGTCAGCTTCAAGTTCCAGTCGAGCGACAACCCCCACGTCTTCAGCGGTGAGGTGTCGGGCGAGACGATGTCAGGCTCGGTCCTCTACTTCGGCCGCTCGGGCACCTGGCGGGCCTCGCGAATCACCAGCGCGCCAGTGTCGATGGGCCGCGAGGTCCCGCTGCCCTGCTGGGCACGCACCTTGAGCTTCGGCGCGGGCCGCCTCTGGAGCGTCTGTGAGGAGTTCATCGACGTGGACCCGGTGACGGGCGCCGTCCACCCCTGGCCGAAACCTGACCCTGCTGACGACCGCTTCCGCCTCTCGCGCTGTCAGGCCGGGGCGGCGTGGCACGGTGGGAAGGTGTGGTGCGCCGAGGGCGGGCCGAGCCTCTTCGTCATCGACCCCGCCCGGGGCTTCGAGCGCGAGGTGGCGCTCGGCGCGGCAGAGCGGTGCCAACACCCGTACTTCGATGGTGAGCACCCGTGGTGCGTGCATCAGGTGACCGGCGAGGTGCGCCGCTTCGACTCGACGAGCGCGGCCTCGCTCGCGGTGAATGGTCCCTGGCGTTCGGCCCTCGCCGTCGTGCGGCGTGGCGACGAGCTGCTCATTCTCCTCCACCACCCGGACCTGCTGCTGCGCGTGGGCGTGGCGGACGGCGCGCTCCGCGGAGCGTACCGGCTCGACACGACGAGCGAGGCCTTCAACCAGGCGCTCGCGACCGACGGCACGACCGTCTGGCTCTTGAGCTCGGTGATCGGCGACACGCGCGCCATCGCGCTCGAGGGCCTCTGAAGGTGAGGCTCGAGGCACCGGGCCCGTTCGAAGGAGACGCTGGGCCGACCTGCGACGCGACTTCGTCCGCCGCGACGCTTCCTCCGCGCCTTCGAGCACGAGCAGCGGAAGGAGAGCGGCGTGGCCCACGCCGCGCGCGCCGTCCTCGCGCCTACTTCGTCCCCAGGGGCGCAGGCGGAGGCGTCGCGGCCGGACGGTCGAGCCCCTCGTCGAGCAGCGACACCGGGTCCTCGGCAGGCTCGAGGTGCGTGGTGACGTGACCGTTCGGCAGCATCGCGAGCAGCTCGTGCTCGAGGCGCTCACAGAGGTCGTGGCCCTGCTGCACCGTCCACCGGCCCGGCACCAGCACGTGCAGCGTGACGAAGGCGCGGCTCCCGGCCTGCCGACTTCGCAGCGCGTGGAAGCCGATGCCCTCGGCCTTGAAGCGGTCGAGCACGCCGTCGACGCGTCGCAGCGTCTCTGCGGGGAGGGCCGCGTCCATGAGGCCGTGCGTCGAGCGCCGCATCAACTGCCAGCCCGTCCAGAGGATGTTGGTCGCCACCACCAGCGCCACCACCGGGTCGAGCCATTGCCAGTCCGTCACCGCGACGAGGCCGACGGCGACGATGACGCCCGCCGAGGTGTAGACGTCGGTCATCAGGTGGTGCGCGTCAGCCTCGAGGATGACGGAGTGCCGCGCCTTCCCGACGCGCATCAGCACGCGCGCGACCACGAAGTTCACCACCGAGGCGACGCCCGACACGGTGAGGCCGATGCCCAACGCCTCGAGCGGGCGGGGGTGCAGCAGACGCTCGACAGCCGACACCCCGATGCTGACGGCGGCGATGAAGACGAGCAGCCCCTCGAACGCGCTCGAGAAGTACTCGGCCTTCCCGTGGCCCCACGCGTGGTCCTCATCGGCCGGCTGCTCGGCGAGCCACATCATCCACAACGCCATCAGGGCGCCGGCGAGGTTGACGAGCGACTCCAGCGCGTCCGACAGCAGGCCCACCGAGCGCGTCAACCACCAGGCCACCGTCTTGAGCACGATGGTGGCCACGGCCGCGCCGATGGACAGCCAGACGTACCGCTTCAGCGATGGCGCCACCTGACCCGCCGACATCGCGGCCACTGTGCAACAACCCACCTGCCCCGTCGAGCAGCGCACACGCCGACACACTTGATTCTCCACGCCGCGCGGCCAACAGTCCCCGGCGATGCGCGCGAGGGTGAGCCGGGTGTGGGCGCGACTGCGCCGACTGATGCCGCTGCGCTTCGCGGGGCTCATCCTCGTCGCCGCCGCCGGCGCCGCGCTGCGCTTCAGCGAGGCCGAGGTGGACTACCTGCTGCGCCCGGTGGCCCTCGTCGCGCTCGCGCTGGTGGCGGTCTGCGTCGCGCTCGTGCTGGTGACGACGCTGGTGGTGCGGCGGGTGGTGAAGGGCCAGCCCGCCGGTGTGCCGCCCGAGCTCGAGTCGGGCGCCGAGCTGACGACGTCGTTCCGGGTGCCCAACGTGCGCGCGCTCGGTCTGCTCGACGTCTCGTTGGAGTGGGTGACGCCGCCCGGCTTCCGCGCGACGCTGGTGCGCGCCGAGGGACGCCTGGGCGAGCGGGTGAGCGCCCTCGAGCGGGGACGCCACGACACGCTGGTGCGCCGCCTGACGGTGGAGGACGTGTTCGGCCTCTCGGCCCTGTCCTTCGAGGTCTCGTGGCCCATCACCCTTCGGGTGACGCCGGTCGCCGCGCCGGTGAGCGCCACGCTGGCGGCCTCGCGCTCGAGCGGGGACGCCTGGTCGCACCCCTCGGGGCGCGCCGAGGGCGACCTGGTCGAGATGCGCTCGTACGCGCACGGGGACTCCATGCGGCACGTGCTGTGGCGCACCTTCGCCCGCACCCGCCGCCTGCTCGTGCGCATGCCCGAGCGCGCCGTGGCGCCGCAGCCGCTCAACGTGGCGTTCCTCATCGCCGGCGCGCACGACGAGCCGACGGCCGGCGTCGCCCGCGTCTTCCTCGAGCAGGGCCTGCTCGGCCCCGACTTCGTCTTCGCCGCCGACGGCGCGCTCAAGCCCACCACGCGCGTCCCCGAGGCCATCGAGCAGATCATCGACTCGGTGCGGGTCCGCGGCGAGGGCGCGCGCGGCCTCGACGGGCTCGCGACGCAGGTCGAGCCGCATCGGCTGGGCGCTTGCGTCGTGTTCGCGCCGCCGGTGGACGGGGCGTGGCGCGAGAAGCTGGTGGCGATGAGCCGGCGGCTCTCGGTGCCGGCCACCGTCATCATCGGCGTGGACACGGCGGGTGACGAGGTCGCTGCGCCGCCGGCGCGGGTACCGAAGTGGATGCTGCGGGAAGACGCCGCGGTGACGCAGGCCACGCACCTCGTCGCGCTGCGCGAGAAGCTCGAGGCTGACGGGTTCCCGGTGCGGGTGGTGCACCGGCCCACGGGGAAGCTGGTGTGACGACGCCGCCCCGCCAGAGCCGCGCCCTCGCGACGCTGCAGACGCTCATCCTCCTCGCGGGCGCGAGCTTCTTCCTGGTGCCCATCGCCACCCCGCCCGGCCTCATCGCCGGCCTCACGGGCATCGCGGTCGCCTCGCTCCTCGCCTTTCGCCTCGGCGCCCACCTCGACGTCACGCGCGCCGTGCTGGCGGCCGCCGGCGCCATGCTGCTCGGGCTGGCGCTGCACTGGCTGCTCCTCGCCGTCTCGCTCCCGCTGCCGCCCGGCGTGACCCTCACCCTCGCCGACGTCGTGTCCCTGAGCCTGGTGTGCCTGGGCGGCGCCTTCGCGGTGCGCCTGCTCTCGACCCGGCTGCAGGCCTTCTCGGTGGTGGAGTTCTCCCTGGTGGTGGTGGCCGTCGCGCACGCCTTCGCCTCGCACCGCCACGAGCGCATTCACCAGCCGCGCGTGGTGAGCGACTTCGCGTGGATGAACGGGCTCGACCCCCAGTCGCTGCTCGCGCTGCTGGGCGTGCTGGTGGTGGTGTTCGCCGCGCTGCTGCTGCTCCGGGTACGGAAGGGCGAGCGCGCGGTGCTGGCGCTGGCGCTGTTGCTGCTCTTCGGCGTGCTGGCCCTGCAGCTCGCCCCCGAGCGCCCCGCGAAGAAGGTGGAGGACGACCTCGGCCTCACGAAGAACGAAGACGGGCAGGACGACGACGAGAGCTCGAGCGATGGCGGCGCAGGTGACGGCAAGGGCGGCGGAGGCCAGAGCCAGAAGCCACCCGACCCGGTGGCCCTCGTGCTGCTCCAGGACGAGCTGCCCGACACGCCCGTGCTGTACTTCCGGCAGGCGGTGCGCTCGCGGCTGGTGGGCGACAAGCTCGAGGTGGACGAGTCGGGCCGCTTCGACGTGGACGTGCCGAACACCGTGCCCACCGGAGGGCCGCTCGCGCTGCCCTCACCGCAGGCCGCCGGCATGCACCAGACGTACGACACCCGCATGTTCCTGCTGGTGGACCACGCGCAGCTGCCAGGCCTCGGCCACCCGACGCGGCTCGAGCTGCTCGAGAACCCAGACCCGCGCCGCTTCGTGTCCGTCTACGACGTGAAGTCCTCGCTCTTGACGCGCCCTCCGGAGCGCCTGCTGGGGCGCCAGGCCGCGCCCGAGGGGTGGAGCGCCGAGCAGCTCGCCCACTACACCGCCATGCCCGAGGACCCGCGCTACCGCGAGCTCTCCGACGCCATCGTGCGCGAGGTGGACCCCCGCTTCGTCGGCGACGACGTCATCAGGGCCTTCGCCATCAAGCAGTACCTGGAGAAGAAGGGGTTCTACAGCCTCAAGCAGCGACAGCTCGTCGGCAACGCCCCTACCGCGCAGTTCCTCTTCGGCGAGATGAAGGGGTACTGCGTGCACTTCGCGCACGCGGCGACGTTCCTGTTGCGCAGCCAGGGCATTCCCGCGCGCGTGGCCATCGGCTACGGCGTGCAGACGAACCGCCGCGGCGCGGGGTCCGCGGTGCTCATCTTCGGCCAGGACGCGCACGCCTGGCCCGAGCTGTACCTCGACGGCGTCGGCTGGGTGACGTTCGACATCATCCCCGAGCAGTCCGATGAGCCGCCCCGCCCACCCATGGAGCAGGAGCTCGAGGTCGTCTTCGGCGAGCTCGCCCGCAAGGAGCCGGTGTCGAAGTCCGTCTCTGCCGCCTTCAACCTGCCGTGGGGCCGCCTGGGCCTCGGTGCGCTCCTGTGCGCCGTGCTGCTCGCCTACGCCGTGAAGGTGGCGCGCCGGCTCTCGGGCCGCTCGCACGTGACGGTGTACCGCGCGGTGCTCGACCGCCTCTCTGACATGGGCGCCACCCGGCACTTCGGCGAGAGCCGCGAACGTCACGCCGAGCGCCTCGCCACGCGGGCGCCCTCGTTCATCACGTTGACGAGCGCCCACCTTCGCCTCGCCCTCGGCCGCGGCGACGCCCTGCCGATGACCGAGTTCACCGCGCTGGCCAGGAAGACGCACGCCGAGCTCTCTGCCAACACCCCGTGGACGCTGCGCGCCCGCGGCCTGCTCAACCCCATCGGCTGGTGGTTCACCCGCTGACGACGAAAGAGACCCATGACGACCCCCACCGACCCGACGCCTCCCGCCGACGCCCCACCGCCACCGGCCCTCGTCTCTGCCGCCGGGCCCACCGCGCCGCGGCCCGTGTCCGGCCTCGACGACGTGCGCGAGGTCGCCGGCCGGCTGCGCGACCGCATGCGCGACCAGGTGATGGGCCGCGACGACATCATCGAGCTGGTGCTGGTGGCCCTCTTCGCCGACGGCCACGTGCTGCTCGAGGACTACCCCGGCTCGGGCAAGACGACGCTGGCCAAGTCGCTCGGGCACTCCATCGTCGATGACCTGCACCACGACGACATCGCCGACTTCCGACGGGTGCAGTTCACCCCCGACCTGCTGCCGAGCGACATCACCGGCGTGATGATCTTCGACACCGCCGCCAACACCTTCACCTTCCGGCGCGGGCCCCTGTTCGCGTACGTGCTGCTCGTCGATGAGATCAACCGCACCTCGCCGAAGGTGCAGTCGGCGCTGCTCGAGGCGATGGCCGAGAAGCAGGTGACGGTGGACAACACCACGCACAAGCTCGACGAGCTCTTCTTCGTCCTGGCGACGCAGAACCCGCTCGACGCGGTGGGCACCTACCCGCTGCCGATGGCGCAGCTCGACCGCTTCCTCTTCAAGCTGTCGATGAAGCACATCGACCGCGCGTCCGAGCTCGAGGTGCTGCGCACGTGGGGCACGCCGCGACGGCCGCGCGACCTGCCGAGGGTGACGCGCGCTGACGTCGTCGCCTGCCGTCGCCTCGTCCGCGAGACGGTGGTGGTGGACAGCCGGGTGCAGGAGTGCCTCGTGGACGTGGCGCGGCTGCTGCGGGCCGACAAGCGCGTCCGGCAGGGCGTCTCCACCCGGTGCCTGGTGCAGGCCATCCCCGCGCTGCAGACGCTGGCCGTGCTGCGCGGCCGTGACTTCGTCTCGAGCGCCGACCTCGAGACGCTGGCGCCGGTGCTCTTCGCCCACCGCCTCGAGCTCGCCCCGGGCGTGGTGGCCCCGGCGCTCATCAGCGAGGTGATGAAGGACCCCGTCGAGCGCCTCTCCCGTCAGACCCTCGGCACGCCCTGATGCTGCGCCTCGCCGTCCTCACCGCCCTGCTGTCGGCGCCGGCGCTCGCCGACCTCTCCGACTCGTTCACGGCCGAGGAGCGCGCGCTGTTGCAGCAGCTCGACTCGCACCAGCTCATCAAGGCGCGCCGCGCCGCCGAGGAGGTGCTGGCGAAGAACCCCGACTCCTTCGTGGCCACCTGGGCGATGGCGCGCGTGCACCACGACGAAGAGGGCAACCACGCGCGGGCGCTCTACTACTTGAAGCGCGCGCAGGAGCTGCTCGCCTGGCGGGACGACAGCTGGGGGCGCAACCTGCTCCTCGAGGAGTACGACGTCGTCTTCGAGATGGCCCGCAACCAGGAGTCCCTCGAGGTGCTCGACCGCTACGAGGACCGCTACGGGCCGCCCCCGCCGAACCTGCGCATCTGGCCCCTCTTCAAGCTGGGGAGGAGCGACGAGGCCACCGCCATCGCGACGCGTCTGTCGGCCTCGAAGGACCTCGCCGAGCGCATCTGGGGCTACAACGGGCTGCTCAGCATCGCGTTCGAGCTGCACGACCGCCAGGCCGCGCACAAGTGGGCGCTCGAGGGCGTGCGCGCCACCGATGACAAGAGCTGCACGATTCTGCTCAACGCCGGCGGCACCGCGTACACCAACTTCCAGCTGTTGCTCGCCGAGGAGCTGATGCTCAAGGCCGACAAGGCACGCGACTGCACCGCGACGCCGTTCGACCAGCTCGCCACCCTCGCGATGGTGCAGGGGCAGTTCCAGAAGGCGCTGTCGAACCTCAAGACCGCCGGCACGAAGCGCGTCGAGAAGCGCTACCGGCCGCAGTTCGCTCTCGTGCGGCGCGAGGTGCTGTGCGACCTGCTCGGCGTGCTCGGCAAGGAGGCCGACGCGGTGAAGCAGGCGGCCGAGCTCTTCAAGCAGCCCGCGCGCACCGGCATGACGAGCAGCCCCGTGAAGGTGGAGCGGCTTCGACGGGCGCTGCGTTACGCGTACGCGCTCGACGGCCAGGTGCGGCGGCTCGAAGAGAGGGCGTCGTACGGGCCGCGCGTGAAGGGCCTCGCGCAGGTGTCCCCCGAGCTGACGACGGCGTTGGCGACGCGCTGGGAGGTGCGGCGCGCCCTCGTGCAGCTCCTCGCCGAAGACGACCGCCTGATGCTGGTGGTGCGGCCCAACCTGAGCGACGTCGGCGACTGGTCTGCCTGGCGCACGCCCGACCTCGCGCAGGTGGTGGGCGCCGGCGTGCTGCGCTCGGGCATCGAGCAGGCGCGCGGGCTGGACGCCCCGACGCCCGAGGCGAGCGGCTACTTCGACGCCGTCGAGGCCGAGCTCGAGCTTCGCGCGGGTGACGAAGCCGCGGCCATCTCGCTCGCGACCGCGGCGCTTCGGAAGCTGCCCCGGGAAGAGGCGCTGGTGCGGTGGCGGACCCAGGCCGTGCGCGCCGAGGCGCTGCGCCGCGACGGAAGGACGGCGGACTCGAAGGCCGACTTCGACGTGGTGCTGCGGCAGTGGCCGACGCTCCTGCGCCTGCTCGACCTCACCCTCCCTGCCTCCCTCGCGCACGACGGCAGCGCGCTCGCCGAAGAGACCGCCGGCCGGCTGTCGCGCTCGCGTCGCTTCAGCCTCACCGACGACGCGCCGTGGCGGCTGCGGGTGGACGCGCAGGGCAAGGGCGTCGCCATCTGCCTCACCGACGCCTCGGGCTCGCGGCTCGCCTGCGGCACCGGAGACACCGCCGACGCGGCCCTCGACGCCTTCCACGGCGAGGCGTTCTCTCCGAAGGTGTCGCTCGCCGACGCCGACGTCCGCAGCCTCGATGGCTCGCCGGTGCGCGTGTCGGCCGATGACGCCCTCAAGAAGGTGCTCGAGCCATGACGACCCTCCTCGCGCTCGCCCTGCTGTCCGCATCGCCCGGCTTCGCCGACGACGCCTCCGCCGCCGAGGCGTGTGGAGCCGCAGGGGGCAAGTGGCAGGTGGGCGACTCGAGCGGCTGCCTCGTCAAGGGGAAGCAGGAGGGCAAGTGGACGCTGCGGGGGCCTGGTGGGCAGGTGCTCGACGTGACGACGTGGAAGGCCGGCAAGCGTGACGGGCCGACCGTCGCCTACTTCGGCAACTGCCAGGTGAAGTGGCGCGGCGCGTGGCTCGCGGGCCTGCGGCACGGCGAGTGGACCGAGTGGGCCATCGACGGGAAGAAGGTGTCGCAGGGCACCTGGACGAAGAACGTTCGCACCGGCACGTGGACGTTCTTCCACACGCTGTCGGGCGAGAAGCACCTCGAGGGCCCCTATGTCTCGGGGCAGATGACGGGCACCTTCAAGGAGCACCTGCTGACCGGCGCCCCGTGGCGTGACGTCGAGTTCCGCGCCGGAGACCGCGTGGGCGACAAGCCCGAGGCCTGCAAGAAGCAGGGGGGCCGCTGGGTGGTGGACTTCGAGGAGCTCGCCGAGGGCTGCCTCGTCAACCGCCAGCGCTCCGGTGAGTGGCGCACGTACGACGGGCACGGGAAGCTGCGCAGCGTTCGCCGGTACCTCAAGGGCTCGCTGAACGGCCCCTACGAGGAGTACCACCCGACGGGCGAGCTGCTGCGCGCGGGCCAGTACGTCGATGGGCTGCCCGAGGGCGTGCACGAGTTCCGCGCCCCCGACGGCGGGCTGTACGGCAGCTCGGCGGTGTACGACGGGACGGGCGAGTGGAAGACGTGGCACCCGACGGGGAAGCTCGGCCTCTCTGGCCGGTACGTGCAGGGCTGTCCCGACGGCCGCTGGCGCATCTGGGACGAGGAGGGGCAGGCCATCGTCGAAGACACCTACGCGAACTGCCGCCGCAACGGGCCGTACACCGACTACCACGACGGCAACGCGCCGCGCCGCATGGGGAACTTCGTGGACGGGGAGGAGCAGGGCGAGTGGGTGCAGCGGTGGCGCAACGGCAAGGTGGAGTGGCAGGGGCAGTACGAGAAGGGCGCGCGAACAGGGGAGTGGAAGTTCTTCCGCTGGGACGGCTCGCTCTACCGCGTGGGCGCGTTCACCGAAGACGTCGGCACCGGCGAGTGGAGCTACTGGTTCCCCGACGGCAAGGAAGAGGCGCGGGGGCAGTACACGGCCGGAAAGCAGGACGGCCCGTGGAAGCTGTCATGGCCCAGGGGCACCCCCTGGCGCTCCGCGGAGTACCTGGTGGGCAACGAGCTGAGCGCGCCCGCCGAGAGGTGCCGCGCCTTCGGTGGGAGCTGGGTGTCTGACGTGGAGAAGGGCCGGCTGGGCTGCCAGGTGTGCCGCGCGAAGCCGGACGACACCATCGACTTCATCGACGTCGGCGTGTGGACGTACTGGCACTCCGACGGCACGCTCGAGAAGCGTGGCGAGCTCGTCGAGGGCCGTCCCGTCGGCCACTGGGAGTACTTCCACGACAACGGCGTGCTGATGCTCGAGGGTGACTACGACGGGGGCGTCGAGGAGGGCGGGTGGAAGGGCTTCTACCGCTCGGGCCAGCCGCGCTTCGTCGGTGCGTACCTCGGCGGCAGGCCGGCCGGCGAGTGGACGAGCTTTCACCCTGACGGCGGCGTGCTGTCGGTGGGGCGCTACGAGGCGGGCCAGAAGGTGGGCCGGTGGCGGTACCAGACGAAGGCCGCGCCCGAAGACGTCGACTACGCGCCCGACGGCGGGCGGTGACGTTCTCCTCGAGCGCCTCGTTGTGCTCGCGACGAGGTGAACGCCCGCGAGGGTGTCCGGGCGCCTCGAGCGTACAGGCGGGCGCGACGAACGGTCGCTGGCCCTGCGTGCGTCACGTCACCAGGGTGCACGACGAGGGTCTGTGGGTCTCCGAGACGACGGGTTCACCGGAGGCCGAGCAGCCACCGCCCTTTCTCCGCCCACGCGCGCGAGAAGTCGCCGACGCTGTAGCGGACACCCTGGCCGCGTGAGGCGTACGACGTCGCCGGGTCGTTACAGATGACGTGGGTGATGCGGCCGTTGCCATCCCGAACGAGCCCGGTGACGGTGACGTAGTGGCCACCCGCGTAGCGGTAGGGCCGGTTCGACAGGAACGCGGTGTTGACGTGCGCGACGACGGGGTGGCCCGACGACAGCGAGCGCGAGAGCGCGTCCCAGCCCGTCCCCGGGAGCGCGGCGAAGCCATATGAGCGCGCCGCGCGGATGAGTCCTTCGTGGCTCGTCCCCGCGTTCGACTTCTGCGTGCCGGCGCGCAAGGCGACCTGCAGCACGCTCGGCGCAGGCCGGCCCTCCGCCGCCATCACCATCGCCAGCGACGTCGGCCCGCACGCGTAGTTCGCGTAGCCGTTGGGCACCCGCATCTGCGAGAGAAAGGGCACGGTGCCCGCGCGACCTCCGGAGAAGCCGGACACTCCGGTGGTGGCTGGCCGCCCAGCGCCCGCCGCCCGCTCCAGGGCGCCCCACGTGATGGGTCCGACGTACCCGTCCACCACCAGCCCTCGGGTCCGTTGAAAGGCCTTCACCGCAGCCAGCGTCTTCGGCCCGAAGAAGCCATCGATGGCGCCAGGCGCGAACCCATGCGAGCGCAGCAGGTGCTGCATCCGCGCGACGATGGGCGCCCGGGCGCCGAGGCGAAGACCGGGCCGCGTCACCGAAGAAGTCGTGGAACGCGAGGTGGTTGCGACGGCAGCGACGGGCATGGATGACCTCTGCACACATTGTCAGCGCCGGTCGGAGGTCGTCGCTGCGCGCGGCTGTCTCAACTTCTGACAAAAGGCGCAAGACACCTGTCTGACGGACGTTCGACAACCCGGCATGATCCGCCGCGTCGACTCCAGCCACCGTCGTCCGAACCTGCCTTCCACCCGGCCCCAGAAGCCCACTGCCCGCCGGCTCGTGTCGCGTGACGAGCTCTCGACGGGCGGGGGCGCCTCGCTGCGCAGCCGCCTCCTTCAGGGCGCGGCGAAGCGGCCGCCGTCTACGTACACGGTGCAGCCGGGCGACAGCTACCACCGCATCGCGCAGAACCGCGCGACGGAGCTGCTCCAGCAGCGCGGCCTCACGAAGGGTGACGCCACCTGGTCGAAGGAATGGCACACGCTCGCTCACCAGCTCGTCCAGGAGCTGATGGCGGCGAACGGCGGCAAGCCACTCCGTCCTGGAGACCAGCTGCCGGTCGTGGGTGGCTCCCAGCCAGCCCCGAAGCCGCCGGTCGATACGGCGCCGGTCACGCCCTCGTCGCCCACGCCGTCCACGCCGACGACGCCTGCCGCGCCGGTCCCGCCGACGCCTGCTGCACCCACCACTCCCGGGGAGGTGGGCAGCGCGATGGTGAACCAGTTCGCCGGCGACTC
Organism: Myxococcaceae bacterium; assembly: GCA_016793095.1. GTDB lineage: Bacteria > Myxococcota > Myxococcia > Myxococcales > Myxococcaceae > Xiheimicrobium. The sequence continues at coordinate 90,820 of JAEUJQ010000078.1, forward strand.
CGACGGCCGCAACGCGAACTGCGGCTTCGCGTCATCGCTGATGGCGCTGAAGCTCCTGGGCAAGGACACCTCACAGCTCGGCGGCACGGACTACGAGAAGGCGATGAAGCTGCGCGCGCTCGGTGGCGGCGGCACCAACGACCGCCAGTGGGGCACCGTGAATCAGGTCGTCAACGGCCTCAGAGCGGCCGGCGCTCAGGCCTCCGCCGTGCCGAACACGTGGGGCGCCGACAAGGCGAAGGCCGTCGAGCTGATGAAGCAGGCCTTTCTCAAGGGCGACCCGACGGCCTTCGTCGTCGCAGGCAACCCGGCGCTCGGCTGGCCGAAGGACGTCTCGTACAACGGCGGCCACTTCGTCACCGTCGCCGGCTACGACCAGGCCTCGAACACCTTCACCGTGCTCGACCCGGTCGCGAAGAAGCCGATTCAGGTCTCGCCCGAGCAGCTCGCGAACTACCTGAAGGACGGTAACGCGGAGCTGGGTGAGGTGGTGCAGGTCACGCCCTGAGCGCCGGTGCAGGCTGGACGGCCGGGATGCCACTCGACGAAAACCGGCGAATGCGCTGGATTCTCGACATGCATCATCGGTTCTCTCGAAACAACCTGAGGTCGACCGGCTTCACCCTCATCGAGCTGATGATCGTCGTGGCCATCATCGGAATCCTCGCAGCCATCGCCATTCCGAACTTCGTCCGCTTCCAGGCGAAGGGAAAGCAGTCGGAGGTGAACGCGAACCTGAAGGCCATCTTCACGGCGCAGAAGTCGTCGTACCCCCACAACCACGGCTACTGGAGCGACGTGGGCGGCATTGGCTTCACCCCCGAGCGCGGCAACCGCTACCTCTACGATCTCGGTCCTTCGGCCGCGTCGGTTGACGTCGGCATGGAGGGGAGCTGCGCCATGTTCGTGGACCGCTCCCTCGCGGCGGCCAACGCAGGCGCAGGCGACTGCGGCTTGTCAGCGGACGTCGCCCGCCACGGAGCTGCCTATTCGACCGCGAACCTGCTCGGCCTGATGCTCGCCGCGCAGCTGCCGAGCGCCTTCACCACCGAGATTCCTTCGAACCCCAACCTCACGATGGCTGGCGTGACCGGTGCGTCGTGCCCGAACTGCGACTTCGCCGCCGTCGGGATCAGCAACATCGACAACGACGTCGGCGCGGATGTGTGGTGGGTCTCATCGCAGACGATCGACACCCCTGCCGTCGCTGGCTGCCCGCCGGCGATGACCATCGCGCTGATGAATGCGTACACCTCGGGCTCTCCGGCGCCCGTGGTGGACGACGTCTGCTACGACGGCCAGTGACGGAGGACCACCGGGCCCGATTTCAGAGGCTCGAGCTTCCCGGCAGGTACTGCACGATGTCTGCGGTGGCGTGGCCCACGACGAACTCGGCCGACACGCGCACCGGCAGCTTCTTCTCGTCAGCGGTGTACCAGACGAGGATGTTGCCCTTCGTCGCGGCGCTGCCCTGGAAATCGGTGGTGATGCTCACGCGCCACGCGGGCAGCTGACCGAGCTTCGTGGACAGGGTCTCCTTCGCCTCGACCGTCGCGCGCAGCGGGTACCACCTCGCCCCCGTGAAGACCGGCATCTCGTGCACTTCGCCCACGGTGATGTCTCTCGCGCGCAGCCAGAACGCCGCCGCCGCGAGGTCCATCGTGCCTGATGGAACGTCGTACTCGGCGTCGTACGGCGCCTGCCCTTCCTTCTTCTTGTTCGCGAAGACCTTCTGCTCCTCGAAGCGGAACTTCTCGCGCCGCCGCTTCTGGTTCTCGTCGATGAAGTAGTCGACGCCCACCGAGCGCTTCGCCGCCGGGTCGAAGTAGCTCACGAACCGGTCCTTGATCTGAAAGACGCTCGCCACCGAGGTCGTCTGGCCGACGCACACCAGCGGCAGCACCCGGGCTCCGTACTGATCCGTCCGCAACCCCACGGTGATCTGCGCGATGCCGCTGGGCACCCCCAGGAACGACACCTCGTAGGTCGCCTGCTCGCCGGGACCGAAGGGCACCGCGTTGGTGAGCGCCAACGCGCCGGTTCCCATCACCATCGTCACCGCCAGCAAGAGCCGTTGCAGCATCGTTCGCATCATCGCTCGTTCTCCCGACCGGCGGGGATGTCGCGCCGGGCATGACATCGACGTCATGCGAGCGTTGCGTATTCACGTTGAACTCATTGGGGCTTTTCAGCGACTCAGGTCCGCTGGCTCGAAGAGCTCGACCGTGACTGCGGCGCTGCGGGGCAGCTGGAGCTCGAGCGCAGAGCGATCGAACGGGGGCCCGAAGCGCTCACTGATCTCGTTGCCGAGGTCGAACGCGTTGGCCACCACGCCCGCGACGCGCAGGTTCCAGCCGGCGCCGAGGGAGAAGTCGTAGGACAGGCCGAGATCGACCTCGACCTGGTAGTCCTCACGCCAGCCGATGAGGGGCGAGGAGATCTGCATCGCCGAGCCGCGGTTGGAGTTCCGCTTCATGGCCACCTGCCCGTCCTCGACGAACGTGTCGTAGAAGCCGAAGGGCTGGCCGTCCTTGTAGAAGACGGCGAACGAGCCCCACAGGGTGCGCCAGAACCGCAGGCCGCCGAGCCACTTCAAGATGAAGGCGCGGTCAGCGTCGGTGTTGGACAGCGAGCGGTGGCGCGCGTTCGGGTTGGCGCCGAGCCAGTCGATGAGGCCGATGTCGTTGCCATACGGCCCGTTGCCGAAGGCGGGGTGCCCGAAGAAGTTCGCCGCCGAGAAGCCGAAGGTGAAGTAGCCGTTCTCGTCACGCAGCCGCGCGACCTCGAGCTGCACCTGCCCACCGTACGGCGTCTCGTGCAGCGGGTCGGTGACGAGCCGGTAGCTGGTGGGCGCTCCGTCGAAGAAGAAGACGCCCTCGGAGAAGTGGCCGAACTTCTCGGGTGGGCCGTCGAAGGTGAGCCGGTGCAGCGAATGCCACGCCTTGGCGATGCCCTGAATGCTCACCTTCCACTTCTCGCCGAGCCGGCTCGTGATGCCGAACGCGCCCGAGTAGACGCTCGGCCCGAACCCCGGGTCGATGGTGGTGAGGTCGCCACCAAGCGCCTGCATGAACCGGCCGTTCGCGAGGCGCTGCGTCGCCGAGAAGTAGCCTGGCGTGAGCGCGAGCGCGTTCTGACTGGTGATGGAGAGGGGCGTCTTGCCGAACGAGAGGAACGGCTGGAACGCGCGCGCGAGGTGCCAGACGCCCTGAAGCTCGGCGCCGACGTCGGGGAAGACGAGGCCTCGCGAGCCTGCCGCCTCGAAGTGGTTCACCACCGCGTAGCCGTCGAAGGCCAGCTCGAGCCGCCCGGCAGTGATGCTCTTCGAGTAGCCCACCCGATGGGAGCCGATGAGCGTCGTGGTGGGTCGCGACGCCACCGTCATCGAGCCCACGGGCGTGCCGAGGTACGTCAGCGCGTGGGTGGACGTGCGCCCGCCGGACCAGCCGAGCACGCGGGTGTCCGAGAGCGCGTAGACGTCTCCGGCGCGGTACCCGAGCTCGAAGCGCACCGAGTTCATCGAGCCTGTCGGGACGAACGGGAAGTACCCCTCGCCATCGAGGTCGAAGAGCTCGCGCGAGAAGTCCGGCACCGTCGGCGTGAGTCGGTCGTGCTTGAAGGTGAGGCCCGCGTGCAGGCCGCCCTTCATGAAACCGAGCAGCACCCCGCCGCTCTGCTGGCCGACCGTCTCGGCGCGGGAGAACCTGCGCTCGGTGAAGAGGTGGTCGCGCTGGCGGTACTCGCTCAGGGCGTAGAGCTTCCAGCTCCGGTCCTCGGGTGAGAGCTCGGCGATGCCCGAGACCCGCAGCGTGCGCTCGTCGTACGGGCGTCCCGGCTGCGCGCGCTCGGGGCCCGGGAACTCGAGGTGATGTCGAACGGCGCCGTCCACCTCCGCGGCGCCGCGCAAGGTGAAGCGGCCCAGCCGGCCGCTGTCGAGCACGCTGGCCTGCAGGCGACCGAGGAAGCGCCGTCGGTCCTCCTCGGGCTGGGTGGCGCGGCTGCGGGTGTGCGCGGTGGTGATGAAGTCCGAGATGCGCTCGGCGAAGGGAATCGTGTTGCCGAGCCCGCCGACGCTGAAGCCCACCCTCGCAGCGCGGCGCGGCCGGCCAGTGCGCGGGGCGACCCCGAGCCGCACGCCGCCTCCGAACCGGTGGCGCGGCGACTCGGCCTGGAGCAGCTCCAGCTCGCTGACGAAGAGCCAGGGCACCTTGAAGGCGGCGGCGCCGTCGAAGAACGGGTCCGTCAGGTTGAGGTCCTCGAGCCGCCACTCGGACCAGAGCGGCGAGTTGCCGGTGATGGAGAAGCGCTCAGGCTCGATGTCCGAGAAGCCCATGCTCTCCTCATGCGAGGAGATGGCCGGCAGCAGCACCCGCGACACCACGTTCGCGAACGAGCCGGTGACGGGCAGGTGGTCCAGGTGGCTGCCGTCGAGGACGAGGCGGTCGGAGAACGCCAGGCCGCGGCGCTCGTCGGCGGGCTCGACCGTCGCGACGCTCTGGGCGCTCACCATGGCGGAACACCCGAGCAGCACGAGGCAGAGGAGTCGTTTCATGCGGGACAGTGACACGGTGCGCGGCGCAGCCCCGTACCACTCCGAGCGCGGGAGGCCAGCGAAGACACGGGCGCTGCTGCGGCGGGAGTCGGGTGCCCAGCCTGGCGCCCTCGGCTGCATCTGGAGCAGTTCCGTGCGCGGTGTGCTCGTGCGCCGAGCGCCCTCGCGATGGGGAGCACCTCACCGAGGCTGTCGGTGCCACTGCGCGGCCTCGCCGGCCGTGAGCCACAGGTACCACTCGGCGCGGAACAGCCCGAAGAAGGCGCGCGGCGCGAGCCCCCCGGTGAGCAGCCTCAGCGTGCGCTGCTGCGAGGCGTACGCGTCGAACACCTGGGCCTTGAGCTCGACCTCTTCATCCGACAACGACAGCGTGGCGACCGTGGGTGGCGTGGACGAGCGGAAGCCCGCGCCCAGCGCCCACGAGAAGGGCGGCGGCGGCACCAGCATCGCCAGCGCGGCGCGCGCCTGCGTCGCGGTCAGCGCCTTCACCGTCGCCCGGTGCGCGGCCATGTGATCCGCGTGCCCGTTGATGCCGCGCGAGTCGAAGGTGATGACGAGGCCGGGGGTCCGTCGCTCCAGCTCCTGCGCCACCACCCGCGTCGCCTCGTCCACGTGCTGCGCGAGCTTCGAGTCGGGCAACGCCGGCAGCACGACGTCGCCGAGGCGCTGCAGCCGCATCGACGCGAGCAGCTCGTCGCGCCGGCACTCGAAGTGCGAGCGCGGGCCCACCACGCGCGCATCGGTCCACGGGTTGGCCGCGCCGTCGGTCAGCACGATGACGTCAGTGGGAACTCCAGCGTCGTGGAGCCGGTGCACCAGGCCCACCGCGTTGATCTCATCGTCCATGTGCGCGAACACGAGCAGCGCGCGACCGAGCTGAGCGAGGCCGAGCGCCTCGACAGGCCGGCGCCTGCCCTCGACGCCCAGCCGCAGCTTCACCGCCTGAACGAAGCCACTCACGGGCCGTACCCTCGCACATCACGGTCCGTCCCGCGGCGTGGCCGCTCCGAGTCGGCCACGAAGGGGGGCGCCAGGCTCCAGGCGGCTCTGGTCGAAGCCTGCGTTCACGTCGGCGAGGAGCGCAGCCACCGCGACGACGCGAGCCTTGCCTCGCGTGCAGGTGCGGCACATCGTCCCCCGCCATGAGCACGAACTCCTCCTGGGACCGTTTCGCGAAGCACCTCTGCGTCGTCGACTCGTTGGGCCTGTCGCTCGACGTCTCGAAGATGCGCTTCACCGACGAGTGGCTCGCGTCGATGCAGGCGCCGCTCTCGCACGCCTTCGACGAGATGGCCGCCCTCGAGCAGGGCGCCATCGCGAACCCGGACGAGCGGCGCAGGGTGGGCCACTACTGGCTGCGCACGCCCGAGCTCGCCGCGCCCGAAGACGCTGCCGCCATCAAGGCCGCGCTCGCCCAGGTGAAGGCCTTCGCGAAGACCGTGCACGACGGGGCGGTGAAGGGCGCCACCGGCAAGCGCTTCACCCAGCTCCTCGTGGTGGGCATCGGCGGCTCGGCGCTCGGGCCGCAGCTCGCGACCGACGCGCTCGGCGAGGCGAGCGACCGCATGACGCTCCACTTCTTCGACAACACGGACCCTGACGGCTTCGACCGCGTCTTCGCGCGACTCGGCAGCCGCCTCGACGAGACGCTCGTCGTCGTCATCTCGAAGTCCGGCGGCACGAAGGAGACCCGCAACGGCATGGTGGAGGCGCAGCGCGTCTTCGCGAAGGCCGGCCTCGACTTCGAGAAGCACGCGGTGGCGGTGACGAGCGCCGGCAGCGAGCTGGAGAAGGTGGCCCGCGGCTGGCTCGCGCGCTTCCCGATGTGGGACTGGGTCGGCGGGCGCACCTCTCAGACGTCCGCCGTGGGCCTGTTGCCGGCCGCGCTCCAGGGGCTCGACGTCGACGGGCTGCTCGAGGGCGCGCGCCTCGCAGACGCCGCGACGCGCACGCGAGACCTGTCCACCAACCCCGCCGCCCTGCTCGCGCTCATGTGGCACCACGCGACCGGTGGCCGCGGCCAGAAGGACCTCGTGGTGCTGCCGTACAAGGACCGGCTCCTGCTCCTCTCCCGCTACCTGCAGCAGCTCGTCATGGAGTCGCTCGGGAAGGAGCAGGACCTGCGCGGCGCCGTCGTGCACCAGGGGCTGTCGGTGTACGGGAACAAGGGCTCCACCGACCAGCACGCGTATGTGCAGCAACTGCGCGAAGGCGTGCGGAACTTCTTCGTGCTCTTCATCGAGGTGCTGAAGGACCGGCCGGGCGAGCCAATGGAGGTCGAGCCGCGCGTCACCAGCGGCGACTACCTGCTGGGCTTCCTGCTCGGCACCCGCGCCGCGCTCGACGAGAAGGGCCGCGAGTCGATGACGCTGACCGTGCCAGACGTCTCGGCGAAGACGCTGGGCGCCCTCATCGCCCTCTTCGAGCGGGCGGTGGGGCTCTACGCGTTCCTCATCGGCGTCAACGCCTACCACCAGCCCGGCGTGGAGGCGGGGAAGAAGGCCGCCACCGCGGTGCTCGCGCTGCAGCAGAAGGTGCTCGACGCGCTCGACGGCACGCCACGCGCGGCGCCGGAGGTCGCGGCCCGGGCCGGCAGCGACGACGTCGAGACGACCTTCAAGCTGCTGCAGCACCTCGCCGCCAACGGGCGCGTGAAGCGCGAGCGCGCAGGGCGCCTCGTCGATGACCGCTTCAGCCGGTGACCGGCCAGCCCGTCGGTCACGCTGGCGCGGCCGCCTACTTCGCCTCTTCGAAGCGACAGCCGTCCGCCGTGCGCTGGTAGACCAGGTCGCCGCTGGGCGCGCAGTTGGCGCAGGGGCGCCGGTTCCAGGTCAGTCGCAGGCGCGACCGGCCGGGAGCGCCCTCCACCGACGCGATCGCCTCGACCGTGTTGAACAGGTCGCCGAGGTCGAGCACCTCGCGCAGCTCGTTGCAGGCGAAGTCGAGGAGGCTCTCGAGGCGTGTCCCGTTGTCGTGCCAGTCGCTCCGCTCCACCACGCGCGCGAAGCTGCCCCCGCCCACGGAGGCGATCGTGAGCTCGTGCCGCTTGCGGATGTTCACGCCGGCGGTGCAGCCGTCGTCCGCGAAGTCCTTCTTCAGGATCAGCTTCTCGCCTGCCTCGACGCCGAGCTCGAACGCGCTACAGCCGCCGCCCGTCGCCTGCTTCCGCAGGACCCACCGCACGGTCGGCGCGCCGTCGTCGATGACCGCCCGCTTGAGGACCTTTCCGGCCGAGGGCGTGAGCGCCTGCAGGGTCGGGCAACTCTCGAGCCAGTCGCGCGGCACCTGGACCTCCCGCACGTACGTCCCCGACCCGCTGGCCAGGTTGATCACGTCGCGCGCGGCGGTCGCGTCGTCCTTCGAGCGACAGACGCCGGCGAGCACGACGTGGAAGCCCGCCTTGAGGCCCTTCACCGTGGCGGACTCCACCAGGCGCGGGTGGCCCTCGCGCAACTTCACCAGCGGGCTGGGGCGCGCCGCTGCCAGCGCGGCCTTGCCTGCCTCCGCGGTCGCGCCACCGGAGAGGATGACTGCGTGGGCCTTTTCAAGCTCCTGCGCGCTCGCGGCCGGGGCCAGAGCGAGCAACGCCAGGGCGCAGGGGAGCGAGGCGCGCCGCGTCATCGGGGACATAGGCGCAGGCTAGTTCAGATGACGTCTCTTCGCCTCGCCGCGACGCACTCGCCCTGCGAATGCGTCCGTCTCGAGGCCTCCGACGCCTTCCTTCCCCTCATTCACGGGCCGGTTGCCAGCCCTTTCCTCCTGCTCACCGCCCGGAACGCTCCGAGCGCCCCTTGTCCCTCGGTCGTCAGAAGCTGCAGCTGGGGAAGCGAACGACCCGATTGGAGTGATTGGCGCGAGGGATGACCGGCCGGGTGCGTGAAGGCGCTCGAGCGTCACTCCTCGTCGGCACCATCCTCTTCGAACACCCCCTGCTCGGCGAGCGCGACGAACCACCCCACCACCGACTCGGCGAGGAGCCGCAGCGCCGGGTCGTCGTCACTGCACTCGAAGACCCGACCGGACCTCGCGTTCATCACCACGCTGGCGCCCTTCCTCGCGGCCAGCGGAATCCACTGTGACGACGCGCGCTCGTCGTCCGCGGTGTTCGACGCCGGCCAGGTCTCGGGCCTCGCGCGCAGCCGCTCGAGCCGCTTCAACGTAGTGACGCGCTCGTTGAGCACCCAGGCGACCGGCAGCAGATGAAAGGACCCGCCGAAGCCCTGCGCAGGCTTCTTCTCGCCGTCGTGCAACAGCCACCACGCGCGCAGCACCTTCGGCAAAGGGAACCCGAGCTTCTGCTCGAGCCGGGCCAGCGCCAGCGGCTTCGCGCCCGCCTGGAGGTTGTCGACGAGGTGCTGGGCTCCGAGCTCGCGGAGGTCGGCCGCGCGCTTCTGAAACGCGGCGTGCAGCGCCTGGTGGTCACCGGTGGCGGCCATGGCTCACGAGCGGACACGAGCAGCGGGCCGCGCCGTGTCCGTCAGCGGGGCTCAGGGCGTGAGCCGCACACCGCTGCCCGTCGCCACGCCCGAGGTGTACTGCACGCCGGAGAGGCCGTTCAGGTCCTCGGCGCCGATGGAGGCGCCGCTGCCCGTGGCCGAGCCGATGTTGCAGTAGTGGAACTCGGCGACGCCGGTTGCATTGAAGAACTTGGCCTGGAACTCGGTGCCGGTTCCGAGCGGGTTCACCCACGCGATGGTCAGGTGGTCGACGAACACCTTCGAACGCACCGCTTCGCCAGTGACGCCAGCCGTGTAGAGGTCGTCCCAGTACGGAGCGATGAAGCCGTTGGGGACCGCCGTGGAGGGGATGGTGCCGTTGCTCCACGCGTTCGAGGGCGTGCCGGCCGAAGACGTGTAGACCTGCACCATGCCGTTGGTCTGCACCGAGCCGAAGGACACGGGCGTGCCGAAGAAGTTGAGCGTCAGGCCAAGGGGGAAGATGCCCGTCGTCACGTCGTCGGAGACGGGCGGGGTCGTCGTCGCCGTGAGGAGGTCGACCGCTCCGGTCGTGAAGCTGTCGCAGCTCGCCGTGATGGAGCTCATGGTGTAGCCCGCGCCAGACCCGCCGCCGACCCCTCCGCCTCCGAAGCCACCGCCCGTCCCGCCGCCAGCGCCGCCGCCTCCTGCGCCCGACGCCGAGACGCTGAGCGAGTAGCTGCCGCTCGCGCTCGAGGACGAGGAGTCAACCCACACGTAGTAGGTGCCCGCGGCGAGCTGGTTCGTCGTCGCGGTCGCGACGCCCGAGCTGGGCGCGCTGTCGCACGCGAGGTTCGTGGTGTTGGTGCACACGCTGCGAATGCTGACGCGCGGGGTGAAGCCGAACGCCGTCACCTGCGCCGTGAGGGTGCCCGTCGTCGGCAACGAGACCGAGTACACCGCGTCAGGACCGGTCCCGGCGCACGAGGTCGTGTTGTTGGCGTACCCGCTGTTGAGGCTCCCGCTCGTAGCCGCCGAGCCGCTCACCAGCGTGAGCGGCACCGGGCTGGTGCAATCGTCACCCGAGACGCTGCCCCCGCCGAAGCCCCCGCCGGAACCGCCGCCCGCCCCGCTGCACATGAAGGTGACGCTGTTGCATGCCTGGCCGAACGACGTGCAGTCCACGCAGGCGAAGCCTCCGAAGCCGCACGTCACGTTGTTCGCGTTGCTGGGCGGGGAAATGCACGCTGAGCCCTGACAGCAACCGCTCGAGCAGTTGCCCGAGTTGCACGTCGCGGAGCCGCCCGACGTCGAGCCCCCGCCGAACCCGCCACCGGTCGAACCACCGCCGAACCCGCCACCAGTCGAACCGCCGCCGAACCCACCGCCCGTCGAGCCACCGCCGAACCCACCGCCGGCAGAGCCACCGCCCGTCGAGCCGCCCGCCGAACCGCCGGACGTGACGAAGCCTCCGCCCGAGGTCCCCGCGCCGGTGTTGCCGCCCATGCAGGTGCCGAACGAGCACGTCTGGCCCAGCAGACACATCTTGCACTGCTCACCCCTCGACCCACACTCCGACGACGACGGAATCGAGACGCAGGACCCGCTCGCGCTGCAGCAGCCGGTTGCGCAGGTACTGGGCGAGCAGACCGGCCGCGACGGACCGCAGCTCGTCGATGCCACGCCGCCGAGGAGGAGACCGAAACAGAGCGCCGCGAAGGGAAGGTTGGAGAGCTTCATGTTGCCTCAACACCTGATCCGGCCCCGAAGTGCAACCACCGTATCGACTCGTGGCTCAGCCCACCAGCGCACACCTCGAGCCGCCGACTCAGCTCACGGGTGAGCGGTGCATGAGCTGCCCCACCCGCTGGGGACGCGGGAACACGCCACTCACCCACAGGCCTCCCGCGATGGCCGCCGCGAGCAGGCCGGCCAGCAGGAACCACAGCCACCACCGCGATGGCGCGGGCTTCGCCGACGGGGGCTCTCGCCAGGTGGACTCGATGGACGGGTCGTGCGCCGCCGCGACTGCCGTGCCGTGCGCGCCGACGATGGGCGTGTGCGGACCCGCGTCGCGAAGGGTCTCGATGCCGTTGTCGGGCGCCGCGCCGGGCTTCGAGTCGCCACGCCGCGCCTGCGCGACGGACTCGCGGGAAACCGAGGGCCGGGACGGGCTGGTCGGCGCCCGCGACGGGTCCTCGTCGTTCCACGGCACCTCGAGCGCGGAGGCTGGCGCCGCCTTCTGCTGATGGGCGTCAGGGCGCTTCGCCCGGGCGCTCTCCTCGTTCACGAAGAGGGTCGCGTCGCGCTGCGCGGGGTTCATCGCGGTTCGCTCGGGCGCACGCTCCCCGGCCGGCTGGTGCGCGTCGGCCGTCGGCACCATCTGCGGGCGCTGCGGCGCGGTGGGCGCGTCCTGCCCGGGCGTCAGCTGCCGCCGCGGGGAAGGCCACGCGGTGACGTGCAGCCCTTTGAGCGCCGCGACGAACTCCTCCATGTTCTGAAAGCGCTCGAGCGGCTGCTTGGCGCAGGCTCGGCGCAGGAAGGCGTCGAGCCCCTCGTGCCCGAGCGACACGTCAACGGCCTTCAGGCTCGGCACCGGCTCGTTCATCTGCAGCAGCAGCACCTGCGACAGGTTCTTCCCGTTGAAGGCCGGCGTGCCGGTGAGCATCTCGAAGAACATCAACCCCAGGGCGTAGACATCGGTGCGCGCGTCGAGCGGCAGGTCGCGGATCTGCTCGGGCGCCATGTACCGCGGCGTCCCCGCGAGCATGCCCTCGGCGGTCAGCCGCACGGCGCCCTGGTTCACCAGCCGCGCGATGCCGAAGTCGAGCACCTTCACCCGCACGCCGCCGAGGTCGCGGCGCATGCGCACGTTCTCGGGCTTCACGTCGCGGTGCACGATGCCGCGCGCGTGCGCGAAGGCCAGCACCTCGGCCACCTGGATGCAGACGTCGCGCGCCTCGTCGAACGCCAGCCGGCCCTCGTCGTTGAGCGCCTCGCGCACGTCCTTGCCGTCCACGTACTCGAACACCAGGAAGAGCGAGCCCGTCAGCTCGTCATGGCCCGCGTCCAGCAGCTGCGCGGCGCCAGGGTGGTTGACCTCGACCGCGACCCGCGCCTCCTGAAGGAAACGCTTGAGCCGCGTGGAGTCCGCGTTCGGCTCGGGGTCGAGGAACTTCACTGCCACCTTCGTGCCGAGGTGCAGCTTCTCGGCCTCGAAGACGTAGCCCATGCCGCCCTGACCGAGGCGCTGCCGCAGGCGGTACTTCCCACCGATGATCTGCTCGGGCTGCGGCAGCTTGACGGTGGAGTTGGGCGCGAACATCAGCCGTTCGACATGCTCACCGTGTAGGTGGTGCACGTGGGCGCCGCGTTGGTGCGCCGGTAGATCTTGATGTCGAAGTCGGCCCCGTCCTCGGTGCCGATGCTGCCATCACGGCGGTAGCTGCGGATCCCGCAGGTCTCTCCCTGCATGTAGCAGCTCGAGTCGTGCGAGGTGCCGCCCTTCCGGTAGACGCACATCTCGATGGAGGGGTCAGTGGTGTTGAGGTTGATGCGCACGTCGAAGTCATCCGAGAGGAAGTTCGACGCGTCCTCGGCGTAGAAGCGAATCCAGTCCACGTCGCCGCTCTCGGGCAGCATGCCCTGGTGCTGCGCGGTGCCGCCCGAGGTGTCCCTCAGCACGCCCTTGTACACGCCCATCGAGCAGAACGACGACGGGTCGCCGCCCGTCTCCTGGCACTCGCAGCCGTTCGACGCCATGCCGTCGGTGTTGAAGTAGCCCATGTTGCAGCTCGCGATGCCGCACTGGCCGTTCATGCACGAGGGCATCGCGTTGGCGACCGTGCAGCCGGCCATGCAGCTCACGCCAGCCGCCGTCAGCGGCACCTCGATGATCTGCTGCACCGGGTCGTCGCTCTCGATGGACAGGCTGCCCGAGAACGACGTCATCGCGTCGGCGCGGAACTCGACCTCGATGGAGCCCCGGCCGCCGGTCGCGAGCCTCATCGGCAGCGCGGGCACGTTCTTCAGCGTGAAGAGGTTGCTGGTGCCTCCGACGAAGGTGATGCGGCTGATGGTGAGCGGCCCGAACCCGACGTTCTTGAGCTCGAGCTGCTTCGGCACCTGCCAGCCCAGCGGCGTGTTGCCCCAGGCGATCATCGTGGGCGTCACCTCGAGGCGCGGCTCGGTGACGGTTCCGCGAATCGGGATCTCGAGGGTGGGGCGGGTCGCGTCCGTCGAGGCGATGACGAGCGTGGCGTCGATGAGGCCGGGCTGGCTCGCGTCGAGGTCGAGGGTGATGGGCAGCCGCTTGAGCGGGTCGAGCGTCGCGCTCATCGCGGCGTTCGGCAGCGAGGCGCGCACGTTCATGGACATGTCGCGCACCGTCACCGAGCTGATGAAGAGCGGGTTCCCGCCGAGGTTGGCGGCCTGAACGGTGATGCTGCGGCGCTGGCGCCGGGGCACGTCGCCGAAGTCGATGGCCCGCTCCTCGGGCTCGAGCGCGATGACGCCGTCGATGAAGCTGGTGCCCTCGACCTCGAACTCCACCTGGCCCACCGCCGGCGTCGTCGAGCCGAGGAGGACGGCGCCCTGGTAGTAGCCGCGCGTCGTCGGCTTGAAGGTGACGGGCACCTGCACGCCTGCGTCTGGCACCAGCGCCACGCCCGTCGGCAACGCCACCGACACCCATGGGTGGCCTGCGTCCAGCTCGTCGACCGCGAGCGAGATGTTGCCGAAGCCGACGTTGCGGGCCACGACGGGCAGCGTCTTCGTCTCGCCCTGCCGCACGAGCCCGAAGGTGAGCGTCCGCGGCTGCACGTCGAGCGAGGGCTCTCCGACCAGCCGCCGCACCAGGGGAATCTCGAGCTTCGCCGGCTCGATGCGGTCCGGGTCGGCCTCGTCGGGCGAGGCGTCGGTGTAGTCGACGACGATGCGCAGGTCGTCGGCGGCCGGCGCAGACATCGGGGCGTACTTGACGTCGATGGAGAACTCCGACGCGGCGCCGATGATGGCTGGCATCATGATGGAAGGCGTCAGCGTGTACTCGGCGTTGTTCTCTCGCGAGAGCGTGACCCGCTTGATGGCGACGCGCCGGTTCACCGTGGACTGCACCTTCACCACCAGCGTCGTGTCGCAGCCCGGCACCACGCAGGTGAAGGCGAGCTGACGGGGAATGGCGCGCAGCCCACGGAACGGGCCGATGCCGTTGCTGTTGCTGACGTTGACGGGCGGCCTGGTGCCGCACGCGCTCCCGAGCGCCGCCGCGAGCAGGAGGACGGTGACGTTTCGCATGCGGGCCTCCATCACGGCACCGAGAACGTGCCGTTGCTCCGCACGAGGTTGAGGATGTAGGCGCTGTCGCCCTTGCGGCCGAGGCTGGTGTTCTTCTCGGCGATGAGCATGCCGTTCACGAAGACCTTCACGTTGACGGCCGAGCTCGACTTGCTGAGGCACACCTGCTCGATGAGGCGGCCGATGTCCTGCCCAGGGATGGGCACGGCCCCGCCGGTGAGCACGTCCACCAGCACGTCGATGGAGATGCCCAGAATGCCCGCCAGCAGCGCCGACGGCAGCGACTTGCAGTCCTGCTGGTACGTCACCATCACCCGGTAGGTGCCGTCGGTGCGGGCGTCGGCGAGCACGATGCGCTCGGGCTCCTCCTTCGGCGCGAACGCGAGCCAGGTCGGGTTGCCATACATGCCCCAGTTCATCGGCGCCGGCGTGCGCTCGTTGCAGACGTAGCCGAAGGGGTGCTCGAGCGTCATGTCCACGTCACGCACGTCGTTGTCGAAGACCGTGTCGCTGCCGTTGTCGTAGGTCATCTCGAGCTTGACGACCTCGGGGCCCGGTCCCGAGACGCCGTTGGCGGTGACGGGCACGGTGATGACCGGCCGCATCGGGTCGTTCGAGTCGAGCTGCAGCAGGCCGGTGATGGGCCCTGCCGCGGTGGCCGTCACCACCACCTGCAGCTCCGAGAAGGTCCCGCCGGGGATGGCGGGGATGAGCTGCGGCGCGGTCGAGAGGTCCGTCGAGGGCCGGGTGCCGCCCCAGCTCGCGCGCACCGTGAGCGGAGCCCCGCCGCTGTTGGTGATGGTGAGCGGGCGCGACAAGGTGGTGCCGAGGCGCACGTCGCCGAGGTCGACCATCATCGGCGCCACCGAGATGACCGGCGGGGTCGCCGAGTTGCCCGCCATCGGCACGCGCAGCTCTCCTTCGCTGGTGGTGAAGACGAGCGTGCTCGAGGTGTCGCCGCCGTCGGGCGCGCCCGAGGAGCGCGGCGTGAAGCGGGCCTCGAACGACAACAGCGCGTCCTTGTCCTCGGTGATGGGGCGCAGCGTCTTCGGCAACGTGCCCATGGGCAGCACCACGTCGAAGTCCGAGTTCATCGCGGGCTCGACGGCGATGGCGGTGATGGTGACCGGCGCGATGCCCGTGCCGCGGTTCGACACCGAGACGTTGCGCCGCACCTGCCGGCCCACCGCGACGTAGCCGAAGTTGACCGGGTTCGGCGCGACCGTGAGCGCCGGCGAGCCGATGTAGTGCCCGCGAATCGGCAGGCGGAACGTCGGGTACTCCTTGTCGTCGCTGATGATGCGCAGCTCGTTGGCCATCGGCACCGGGGCGGCGGGCGCCCAGGTGATGGACAGCTCCTCGCTGCGGCCGGGGAAGATCTCCTTGGGGAACGACGTGCCGCAGAACTCGCACCCCACGCCGGCGTCGCCGCGCGCCAGGTTCGACTCGAAGAGCGTCAGCGTGCAGTTGCCGATGTTGGTGAGGAGCAGCTTCTTCGACTGCGCCGCGGTGGACGTCGTCGAGCCGAAGTCCACGGTGTGGGGCGTCGGCTGCAGAATCGGGTTGCCGTCATTGACGTTCTCACACGTCTTCGCGTTCTTCGGCACGCACTCGAAGGACTCGCACAGGTACCCGCCGGGACAGTCCACGTCCATGCGGCAGTAGGTGACGTCGACGACGCGGGTCTTCTCGCAGCCGGTCACGACCGTGAGGCACACCGCGGCGCACGAGAGGAGAACGGAACGGTTGGAGATCATGGGGTCCCACCACCTGTAGCATCGGTCACCACAGCGCGAAGGCTGGGTGCGGAAATCGGCCGTTCAATTGGGAAAAGGCGACAGGGCCTTGCCCCTTTTACCTCTGCAGTCCCCTCGGGGACAAATCCCCGCTCGAGGGGTGGACGCTGTATACCGGGGCGGTGCGGGCGATCGTGCTCCTCGTGCTCGTTGCGGCGCCGGCCCTCGCCGAGCCCGAGCGCGTCACCGTGGGTGGCTACCTGAGGAACATCGAGGCCATCGACCTCGAGCAGAACGCCTACCACCTCAACGCGGTGCTCTGGTTCAAGTGGAAGGGCGAGCGCGACCCGACGAAGACGCTGCGCTTCGTGAACCTGCTCGAGGCCTGGGCCCTCACCCAGACGCCGGTGTACGACGAGCCGCTCACCCTGCCCGACGGCTCCCGCTACCAACGCGTCGTCGTCGAGGGCCGCTTCTTCCACAAGTTCTGGCTGGGGACGTTTCCGCTCGACTGGCAGAAGGTGCTGCTCGAGCTCGAGGACCCACAGCGGGGCGACGAGCAGCTCGTGCTCGAGGTGGACCCGGCGAGCGGCCTGCTGCCCGATCTCGCGGTGCCTGGCTGGGTGGTGCGCTCGTCCATCGTCGAGGAGCGGCGGGTCGAGGTGCCGGGCAGCTACGGCCTGGCGTCGCCCGTGAAGCACTCCCGGTTCCGCTTCGGGGCCCTGCTGCAGCGCCCGCTGCGGGTGCTCTTCACCACCATGCTGCCGCCGATGGTGCTGGTGCTGCTGTGCTGCTGGTTCGTCTTCTTCCTGCGGCCGGTGCACGTCGAGGCGCGGGTCGGCACCGTCATCACCGCGCTGCTCACCATCGTCTTCCTCCAGCTCGCCTTCACCGACGACCTGCCGTACCTCGGCAGCACGGTGCTGCTCGATCAGCTCTTCAACCTCTCGTACGTCGTCATCACCGCCATCCTCCTCGAGTGCGTGGTGGTGACGCGGCTGTACGACCGGGCGCAGGCGCTCGAGGCCTCGCTGGCAGCGCTCCCCGAAGCCGACCGCGCGACACCGCAGAGCGAGCTCGGGGCAGTGCGCGCGAAGGTCGAGCGGCTCGACCGGCTGTCGCGACGCGCGTTCCCGGTGGCGTATGTGCTCGGGTCGCTGCTCATCATCCTCCTCGCGCGGGGTGCGGTGTTCTTCTCCATCCCCCTCTGACGATGCGCGCTGCCCAGCCACTGACCTGCGCGCTGCTCGTGCTGCTCGCCGTGGGCTGTACCTGCCGGGACACGCGGCCCACCGAGCGGCGCGACGCCGGCACGCCTGGCCGGCCCCGACGGGTGGACGTGCACGTGCATGTCGAGCCCGGTGCGGTGCCCCGCCTGCTCTCGGTGATGGACGCGCGGGGCATCGACGTCGCGGTGAACCTCTCGGGCGGTTGGCCGGGCATGGGGCTCGAGCAGACGGTGGCCGACGCGCGCCGCTCGAACGGCCGGGTGCTGGTGTTCGCGAACCCACCGCTCGGAGCGCTCCGGCTGCCGGACGCCGACGTGCGGGCGCTCGCCGACCAGCTGCTCGAGGCGAAGGCGATGGGCGCGCGGGGCGTGAAGCTCTTCAAGTCGCTCGGCCTGTCGGCCACCTGGCCCGACGGCACGCTCGTCGCGGTGGATGACCCCCGGCTCGACCCGCTCTTCGAGAAGGCGGGAGCGCTCGGTCTGCCGGTGGCCATTCACACCGGCGACCCGAAGGCGTTCTGGGACGCGGTCTCTCCGTCGAATGAGCGCTTCGATGAGCTCTCCGTGCACCCGGGCTGGAGCTACGCCGGGCGGCCGGTGCCGTCGTGGCAACAGCTCTACGACGCGTTCCTGCGACGCGTCGCGCGGCACCCGAAGACCGTGTTCATCGGCGTGCACTTCGGCAACGCACCGGAAGACCCGACCGCGGTGGCCGCGGCGCTCGAGGCGAACCCGAACCTCTATGTCGACACGGCCGCGCGCGTACCTGAGCTTGGGCGACACCCGGCCGAGCCCATGCGCGCGCTCTTCATGAAGCACCAGGACCGCATCCTCTTCGGCACCGACCTCGGCGTAGGCCTCGACGAGGGCGCGCTGATGCTGGGCTCGACGGGCGCGACACCTCCCGCTCCGGCGGACGTCGAGCGCTTCTTCACCTCGACCTGGCGGTACTTCGAGACGAGCGACAAGGACTTCGAGCACCCGACGCCGATTCAAGGGCGCTGGCGCATCTCGGGCCTCGGGTTGCCGAGGGACGTGCTCGACCGCGTCTACGCCGGCAACGCCGACCGGCTGCTCGCGCCCCGGTGAGCAACACCTGGCGGCACGTGCTGGAGCCGGGCTCGGCAGCGGCGCGCAGCGGGTCCGGAGTCAGGCGAGCCCGGCGAGCGGTCCGGTGCAGTACATCGGGTCGCCGAACGTCGTGCCGGCCACGCCGAAGGCGTTGAGCAGCGACACCCACAGGTTGTTGTGCGGCACGTCGCCTGGGTACGAGAGGTACCGGTTCGTCTGCCAGGAGCCGCCCGCGCTGCCGCACAGGAGGAACGGCGCGTCGCGGTGGCTGTGGGTGTTGCCCCTGGCGATCTCCGAGCACCACACCACCACGGTGTTGTCGAGCAGCGAGCCGTTGCCCTCGGGCACGGCGGCGAGCTTGCCGAGCAGGTACGCGAGCTGCTCCATGTACCAGCGGCGAATGACGGCGAGCTTCCCCCACGCATGCACGTCGGTGTCCGGCTGGTGGCCGAGGACGTGCTCGTCGCCGAGGATGGGCTTCGGGCCCGAGCCGTCGTCGTACTGCAGGAACGGGTACGGCCGGTTGTTGGTGGACGCGGACCACTGCAACGTCACCACGCGGGTCAGGTCGCACGCGAGCGCCATGGCCGTGAGGTCCATCTGCAGGCGCCCGATGGTGCCGAAGTTCGCCGGGTCGTTCAGGTTGAACTGGGCGGGCAGGGTCGGCTTCGCGCACGAGCCGCCGATGGCGCCGGCCGGGTTGTCGAGCCGCGACTCGAGGTCGCGCACCGAGGCGAGGTGCTGGTCGAGCTTCTGCCGGTCCAGCCGGGACAGCTTCGGTGAGAGGCGGGTGAAGCGGTCCTTCACGAAGTCGATGGCGCTGTGGCGCCGCTGGCGGAGCCGGGCCACGCCGAACGGGTCGGCCCCGAGCTGCGAGAAGACGCGGTTGTAGAGCGACCACGGGCTCGTCTCGTTCGCCACCGGCTGGTCGTTCCCCAGGTACGACAGGACGGTGCGCACCTCGGTGCCGCCGTACTGGGTGGACTGCACGCCCAGGTTCAACGTCTTGAAGCGCGTGCTGGCGCCGATGGCGTTGCCGAGCACCTGGTCGAGCGACGCGCTCTGCGCCCAGCCCGCGAGGGAGCCGTCGCCGCCCACCTGGTTGCCGCTGTTGAGCCGACGCCCGGTGAGCAGCGCCATGCCCTGCTGGTGGGGCTCTCCCGGCCCGACGTCGTTCGCCAGCAGGTCGAGGCCCTTCAGCACCACCAGCTTCGAGGCATACGGAGCCAGCGGCGCGAGGTGCGAGCCGGTGAAGTCCATCGTCGGCGGCAGGAAGAGGTTCCCGTTCGGCGTGTAGAAGAAGATGACGCGCTTGGGGAACGTGAGGGCCTGTCGCGACTCGGCCTTCGCGAGCTGCTCGGCGGGCTCGGTGGCGGGCGCACAGCCGAGGCTCTCGAGGAGCGGGAGGGACAGCGCGGCGCCGCCGGCGCCCTTCAACAACACCCGGCGCGAGAGCTTCATGGCGTGGCCTCCGGGCGCTGACGGAATGCGTCGGACTGCGTGAGCGACAGCAGCAGCGCCTTCACGTCGCGGCGCTGCGCGAAGTCGGCGTTGAGGCGCTCGAGGCTGCACGCGTCGGCGGCCACCTCGCCGCGTCCGTAGGCGAAGCGGAACCACTGCTTCACGTAGCAGCCGCGGGCCTGGGTCGAGCGGCTGAGCTTCTGCGCCAGCTCCACCGGGCCGTCGAAGGGCCCGTGCACGTCGGTGCCCGAGAGCATTCCGCGCGCGTCGATGACCCTGTTCTCCTCGCTGGAGCGCCAGCGGCCGACCCCGTCGAAGTTCTCGAAGCCGAAGCCCAGCGGGTCCATGAGCTGGTGGCAGCCGCTGCACGACGGGTCGCTCGAGTGGGCGGCGAAGCGCTCGCGGGCGGTGCTGCCGGGCACGGGCTCGGGCACGGTGATGGTGACGTTCGCGGGCGGCGCAGGCAGCACCTCGCAGAGGAACGTCTCCCGCACCAGCTTGCCGCGGTGCACCGGGGAGGTCTGGTTGGAGTGCGCGTTGATGGCGAGCAGCGAGCCCTGGGTCAGCAGGCCCGCGCGCTCGCGGACGTCGAAGGTGACGCGCTGCACGCCGGCGCCTCCAGGGAAGGCCGCGCCGTAGAACCGGGCGAGCGGCTCGGTCATCCACGACGACGACGACGTCATCAACGCGTCCCAGGTGCCCTCTCCGTCGAACACCGTGCGCACGACGAAGTCACCGGTCTCTGCCTCCATGAGGTCGGCGACGGTCGTGCTCCACGCGGGGTAGACCGAGCGCGCCTTGCCGACGTTCTGCACGCGGTCGAAGTCGAGCCACTGGCGGTGGAACTCGCGCACCATGCCCCGCGCCCGGTCGTCGGCCAGCATGCGCTCCACCTGGGTGGCGAGCTGCGCGGGCGTGTGGAGCCGGTCCGTCATCGCCGCCTCGAGCAGCGCGTCGTCGGGCAGCGAGCCCCAGAGCAGGTACGAGAGCCGCGAGGCGAGCTCGAGGTCGCTCACCGGCCCCGCGGTCCCGCTCGCCTCCACGCGGTAGAGGAAGTCAGGCGACAGCAGCGCGGCGGTGAGGACGAGCTGCACGCCCGCGACGAAGCCGGTGACGGGCTGGCCGCTCGCGTCCACGCTGCCCGCGGCGCGCCCCTGCTGGAAGACGGTGAAGAGCGCCTGCCGCTCGTCGTCGAGGAGCGGCCGACGCCACGCGCGCTGCCCGAACGCGTCGATGAAGCGCACCGCGCAGGTGTTCTCGCCGTCCGTCGCGGCGTTGCACGTGTACCAGCGCAGCGAGGTGAGCCGCGAGGTGACGCTCGTCGCGATGGCCTCGGCGGCGGCGAGCTGCTTCTCCACCAGCGCCGGAGTCGTCGTCAGCGCAGCCGCGTTGTTGGTGAAGCCGAGCGCCTCCTCTTCGACGGTGAACTCGGCCGAGGGGCTGCCGCGCTCGCCCAGCAGGTCGCGAACGGTGTTGTCGTACTCCCAGCGGGTGAGCCGGCGAATGGTGCCCGGCCCCACCTGCGGCGTCGCGGAGCAGGCCGACGGCGAGCCCGCGTCACGCCCCGGCAGCACCCCTGCCGCCCCGCCACCCGCACCCACCGTCCCGGGCGGAGGAAGCACGCCGCCGGCGAACTCGCCCTCACAGGCCGGGAGCAGCACCAGGAGGAAAAGACGGACCGGACGGCAAGGCATGATCCGGATCACTGCGGGTTCCATGCCGGTCCCCCGCGTTGACGACCTCAAGACTTCCAGATGGTTACGGAGCGGCTCGCGGCCCAGGTGGAGCGTGGTGACTCCACCCGGCCTGCGGCGAGGCGACACCTGCCCGGGGCCCGGGCGGGGCGTCTGGCAAGAGCGTGCCCATCCACCGGTCCCAGGCGCTGAAGTAGAGCCCGTAGTTCCCTCGCACCACGAGGTGATGCTGGTTGTGCATGGTGGCGAAGTTGAGCCACTTCAGCACCGGGTGTCGGAGCCAGCTGCGCGGGTACGGCTCGACGCCGCAGTGCCCGATGACGTTGATGCCGATGGCGACGAACGAGAACACCAGCCACACCGCCGAGGGCACCGGCACCCAGCGCACGAGCGGCACCGCCCAGACCACCTGCACCACCGCGTCGAGGACACCGAACGAGAGCGCCGCCCACGGTGAGGGGTTTCGCGAGCGATGGTGCAGCTCGTGGAGCCAGCCGAACACGCGCGGGTGATGGGCGAGCCGGTGCGACCAGTAGAAGTACGTGTCGTGCACCAGCATCAGGAAGAGCAGCCACGCCGAGAACTCGAGCAGCGCGAAGAGGCCGTCGTGGCGGAGCTTCACGAGCGGAAGGCCTGCGTAGACGAAGCCGAAGAGCGCCCCGAAGAGGGCCGCGGTGCGCAGCGACGTCAGCAGCTCACGCCGCACGTCCGCGCGCGTGAAGTCCACCGGCTGCAGGCGCTTCGCCTTCGTCCAGGGGTTGCCCTTCCACGACCAGAAGAAGCCCCACGCGAGGCTCGCCGCGAGCAGGTAGCGCAGCGCGTGGAGCGTCATGAGCGCTCCCATCATCGTCAGCACGCTGGACGTCTCGACCGTCATCGGCGCGCGACCTGCGAAGTTGCCAGCGACGGACGGAACGCCGGCGAGGGGCCGACCGCCCGACCGTGACGCCGACTGGAGTCCAACGCGCAGGCCCTCATCCCGCCACTGTCTCACGAGGCCTCGGCGAGACGAAGGGTCCACCCGGGCTCGAGGCCGGAAGGCCTGCATCGTCCACGCCTCGGCGCCGGTGCGCGCACGACACTCGCGGCGTGGTTTGCCCGCACGCGCCGCCCGACGAGAACCCACCCGAGCTCAAAGCCGGAAGGGCTGCATCGTCCACGCCTCGGCGCCGGGGCGCGCACGACACTCGGCGTGTTCGCCCGCACGCGTGGCCCGACGAGAACCCACCCAGCTCAGAGCCGGAAGGGCTGCATCGTCCACGCCTCGGCGCCGGTGCGCGCACGACACTCGCGGCGTGGTTCGCCCGCACGCGCGGCCCGACGAGAACCCACCCGAGCTCAAAGCCGGAAGGGCTGCATCGTCCACGCCTCGGCGCCGGTGCGCGCACGACACTCGGCGTGGTTCGCCCGCACGCGCCGCCCGACGAGAACCCACCCGAGCTCAAAGCCGGAAGGGCTGCATCGTCCACGCCTCGGCGCCGGTGGGTGCGCAGCACTCGGCCTGGTTCGCCTCGCCGTACACCGTCCACGTCACCGACTCGCCGTTGCCGGCCGCACCGCACGCCCCGACGATGTCGATGATGGTGGTGAAGCGGCTGTTCTCCTGCGGCGCGCCGGGGCCGTAGTAGTAGCCGATGACGTCGCCGTTCGAGTCGCCGACCACGCCGCGCACCCAGTTGAAGCCCCACCGTGGGTCGCGCAGGCGCAGCTCGCGCACCACGATCTGCACGAAGTCATCCTGGTTGCGGTCACAGGCGTAGAACTCGGTCGGGTACTGGGCCGCGAGCTGCTGGATGAAGGCGCGCTCGTTCGGCGGCTCGCGCGAGCCCATGCAGTAGTTCGCGGTGAACGCGTCGCCACAGGTGCCCGCGCTGCCGCCTGCGCTCCCGCCTGCACCGCCCGCACCTCCGCCTGCGCTCCCGCCACCCGCGCCGCCCGTCGTCCCGGTGTTGAGCAACGTCCACGCTTTGGCGTCGACGCCGATGGCGCCCGTGGGCTGGCAGCACCGGGCCGGGTCGCTGTCGGCCGGGAGGACGAGCCGCCAGGCCGCCGCACGCGGACCGGTTGGCGTGGGGACCTCACAGTTGGTGACGATCTCCACGAGGATGGTGAGGTTGCTGCCTTCCACCGGCGCGCCAGGCCCGTAGTAGTAGCCGATGACGCTGCCGTTGGTGTCGCCCGGCGTGCCGCGCACCAGGTTGTTGCCCCAGCGCGGGTCGCGAGCCCGCAGCGCCGCCAGCACGAGGCGCTTGAACTCGTCGTTCCGCCGCGCGCAGCGGTTGAGCTCGTTGGGGTGCTGCGCGGCGAGCTGCGCGACCAACGCACTCTCGTCAGGCGGGCGCCCGTTGCGCGGAGCTCCACCGCAGAAGGAGAAGACGTCGGGCGAGGCACACGCGCCCGGGCCGGTCGCCGCGCCGCCAGCGCTTCCCCCACCTGCTGCGCCGCCCGCGCTCCCACCCGCCACGCCGGCTGCTCCACCACCCACCGGGCCACCTCCTGCGCCACCCGCCGCGAGCCCGCCGCCTTCGCCACCTCCGCCACCCGCTGGCGTGCGCGTCACCAGCACCGAGACGGGGGCGCTCGTGCACGCGCCTCGCACCAGGCGCGCCTCGACGTTGAAGTCGCCGAAGACGTCTCCAACCGGCAGCCGCAGCAGCACACGCCCCTCGTGACACGCCGAGCGAGCGCTGCCCTCGAGTGCGCCGTCCACCGACCACGCGATGTCCGCGGAGCCGCCTGCGCTGCACGAGCCCTCGAGGCTCACCACGGCAGCTCCCGGCGGCAGCGTGCGCGCGCTCGCGTCGAACGCCAGCGTCAGCCGGTCGCCCTCGCACGCCGACGCCGCGGCTGGGCCAGGCGACATCGACAAGGTCGCCGTGCCAACCCCACACGCCGGAAAGACTGCCACCACGAGTGCACAGGCGAGCTGACCGACGTTCTTCATGCCGCCCGGGAGAGCACGCGCAGTGCCAACCCCGGCTGGAGTGGATCAGCCGCGCAGGTCCCCGCAACCTGACGAAGGTGGGGGCTCGCGACCACAGCATCGGCACGCGCGCCCGCACACCACCCGGGTGTCCTCGGCGTTGACATGTTCACCGGCGGCCCGGCCGAAGCTGCCGCGTGCAACCGCGACCGGGTTCTCGTAGGCACGCAGGGTGCGCCTGCTGTCGCTGTCGTGCGAGTCGTTCCGGAACCTGAAGCAGGTGAAGGTGACGCCGTCGCCCCGCACCACCATCGCGGTGGGTGAGAACGGCCAGGGCAAGACGAACCTGCTCGAGGCGCTCTACTACCTCGCGACGCTCAAGCCGCTGCGCGCCAACACGCTCAAGGAGCTGGTGCAGTTCGGCGCTGGCCGCGCGCGCGTCGAGGGGCGCTGGCTGCTCAACGGGGCCGAGCGCGACATCGCCGTCGAGGTCTCGCACGGCACGCGCACGGCGTTCGTCGACGGGAAGCGCGCGGCGTCCGTCGAGGCCTACTTCGGCGGCGTGTCGGTGGTGGCCTTCACGCCCGACGACCTCGCCGTGGTGAAGGGCGGCCCCGAGGGCCGACGCAGCTTCCTCGACCGCAGCGTCTTCAACCGCTTCCCGGCGTACCTGCAGGAGAGCCGCGAGTACGCGAAGGCGCTGAAGAGCCGCAACCGGCTGCTGAAAGAAGACGCGCCTCACTCGCACCTCACCGTCTGGGACGAGACGCTCGCGCGCGTGGGAGCGCGGCTCCTCGTGCGTCGGCGCGCGCTGCTGGCCGAGGTCGCAGGGCGCGCCCAGACCGCCTTCGCGCACATCGGCCGCATCGACGCGCGGGCCACGTTCCTCTACGAGCCGTCACACCTCGAGGTGGACTTCTCGACGGCGAGCGAGGGCGACCTGCACCTCGCGCTGGCGAAGGCGCTCGAGCAGCGGCTCGCCCGTGACGTCGAGCGTGGCCACACCACCGTCGGGCCGCACGTCGATGACCTCGACCTCGCCCTCGGAGACCACGCGGCCCGGCAGTACGCCTCGCAGGGCCAGTCGCGCGCGCTCGTCATCGCGTGGAAGGTGGCGGAGATCGAGAACCTGAAGGCCACCAACGGCTTCCTGCCGATGCTGCTGCTCGACGACGTGTCCAGCGAGCTCGACCCCGAGCGTAACGCGTTCCTCATGCAGTACCTCGCGGAGTCCGGCGCGCAGACGCTGCTGACGACGACTGACGCCGCGCTGGTGCGCCGCGCGGCCGGGGCCGAGACGACGTGGCTCTCGGTGAAGGCTGGTGCGGTCTCGCCGACGTCCGTCTGAGGCTGAGGCGTCACAGCGGGTGGACGAGCTTCGCCGACCGTCGCCGGGGGGACGCAGCCCGGGCGCGGTCTCGCCGACGCCCGTCTGAAGCCACCGGCGACGCCGACGCTGACCGCGGGCCGAGTTCGACTACGCTGCGCGCCCTCATGTCCACGTCGAAGCACATCGTCGTCATCACCGGCATGTCGGGCGCCGGCAAGACGACCGCCGTCCGCGCGCTGGAAGACGCGGGCTACTCCTGCGTGGACAACCTGCCGGCGCCGCTGCTGCTCAAGGTGGCCGAGCTCGGCGGGCCCGACAAGAAGCTCGCCTTCGTCATGGACGTGCGGGAAGGCGAGTTCCTCAAGGACGCGCCCCGGGTGCTCGACGAGGCGCGACGGGCGGGCCACGACGTTCAGGTGCTCTTCCTCGATGCCACGGACGAGGTGTTGACCCGCCGGTACTCCGAGACGCGGCGGAAGCACCCCCTCGCAGGCCGCGGCACCATCGCCGAGGGGCTCGCGAACGAGCGGGCGCTGCTCACCGAGCTCCGGGAGGCCGCCGAGCACGTGCTCGACACCTCCACCCTCACGGTGCATGAGCTGCGGCGACAGGTCATCGCGCGGTTCGACCTGAGCAGGACCCACGAGCTCGCGGTGACGGTGATGTCGTTCGGCTTCAAGTACGGCGTGCCCAGCAACGCCGACCTCGTCCTCGACGTGCGGTTCCTGCCAAACCCCTACTTCGTGCCCGAGCTGAAGGCCTTCACCGGCAGGGATGCCCGCGTCGCGGCCTTCGTCATCGACCGCCCGGACACCTGGGAGTTCCTCGACCGCGTGGCCGACCTGCTCGCCTTCCTGCTGCCTCGCTACCACCGCGAAGGGAAGTCGTACCTCACGGTCGCCATCGGCTGCACCGGCGGCAAGCACCGCTCGGTCGCCATCGCGCAGGTGCTGGCCGACCGCGTGAGGGAGCTGCCCGGCGGCGCCGCCGTCCAGGTGTGGGACCGCGACGCGGACAAGGAGTGAGCGCCGCGCACCAGGCTCGTCGGGACGCAGGCACGACGCGGCTCGCCGCAGTCCGCGTGACGGGGCGGTGAAGATCCTGCCAGACTGTCCGTCAGCCGTCTCCGGAGCGTCCCGATGCGCCGACTCGCCCTCGTCACCCTGGCCCTGTGCGCTGCGCTGGCGGCAGCGCAGTCTCCCTGCGAGGCGAAGTGCAACCAGCAGGCGTCGGACTGCCTCAAGCGCTGTGCGGGCGACCCGAAGGACGCCTCGAAGCCGGACCAGGCGAAGCGGCTGATGGAGTGCCTCAAGACGTGCGAGGCTGAGGTCAAGCCCTGCCGCGACGCCTGCAAACGATGAGCACCGTTCGTCACCTCTTCACTGCCCGCCTGGCGAAGCCGAAGGTCGAGGCCTCGCTCCGCGCGCTCGTGCAGGCGGCGGTGTTCCTGGCGTCGGCCGACGGCGAGGTGGACGAGCGCGAGGTCGAGTCGCTGGTGGACAGCCTGCGCGCGGTGCTGGCGCGGCTCGTCGGCTCGGAGCACCTCGACGAGTACGGCAAGGTGGCGTGGCTGCTCGACGAAGCGCGCGTGGCGCGGCAGGCGCTGAAGGCTGGAGCCTCGCCCTTCCTCGCGTCCATCGCTGCCGTGCTCGAGGGCGAGCTGAAGCGCGACGCGGTGCGGGTGGCGTTCGACGTGGTGCTCGCGGACGGTCGCGAGGCGCCCGCCGAACGCGCGGCGCTCGAGACGCTCGCGACGGCGCTCGGCGTGACGGTGGACGACGCGCTCAGCCCGCGCCCTGCTTGATGGCGCGCGCGTCGAGCGAGTACTTCTTCACCAGGCGCTCGACGGACTTGCGGTGCAGCCCCGACTCCCGCGCCGCGCGCGAGATGTTGCCGTCGCAGCGCTTGAGCACCTGGGTGATGTACTCGCGCTCGAAGTTCTCGAGCAGCTGCTCCTTGGCGTCCTTGAACGAGAGGTGCTCGTTGAAGGGCAGCGGCTGCTCCTTCTGCTGCCCCTGCAACCGCGCGGGCAGGTGCGAGACGTCGATGTCCTCTCCGTCAGAGAACGTCAGCACGTGCGACACGACGTTGACGAGCTCGCGAATGTTGCCGGGCCACGAGTACCCCTGGAGGATGGCCATGGCCGCCGGCAGCACGCGCTTCTTGCCGTGGCGCTGCACGATGTCGGGGTCGGCGAGCGCCTTGCGGATGATGAGCGGCACGTCTTCGCGCCGTTGGCGCAGCGGCGGGAGCTGGATGTTGATGACCGAGAGCCGGAAGAAGAGGTCTTCGCGGAAGTTGCCGGCCTGAATCTCCTTCACCAGGTCGCGGTTGGTGGCCGCGATGACCCGCACGTCCACCTCGATGACCTCGTTGCCGCCGACGCGCCGGACCTCGCGGTTCTCGAGCACGCGCAGCAGCTTGGGCTGAAGGTCGAGCCGCAGCTCACCGAGCTCGTCGAGGAAGATGGTGCCGCCGTTCGCGCGCTCGAAGGCGCCGGGCCGCGAAGCGACGGCGCCGGTGAAGGCGCCCTTCTCGTGGCCGAACAGCTCGGACTCGATGAGGTTGGGAGGAATCGCGCCGCAGTCGAGCACCACGAAGGGCCCACGCTTGCGGCCTGACAGCGTGTGCACCGCGCGGGCGACCAGCTCCTTGCCGGTGCCGGTCTCGCCCTGCACGATGACCGACACGTCCATCGGGGCGATCTTGCGGATGAGGCCGAAGATCTGCCGCATCTTCACCGACTGCCCCACCATGCCCTCGAGCTCGCCGTCGCGGTCGGGCTCGACGGTGACCTCCTCGTCGATGGGCGCGAACGTCACCATCGTCTGGCCGGCGCGCACCTGGCTGCCGCTCGACAGGTAGGCGCGCTCGACGCGGCGCCCGTCGAGGAAGGTGCCGTTCGTCGAGTTGAGGTCGATGAGCAGATAGCCGCGCTCGGTGTACTGAATCTCGAAGTGGTGGCGGCTGGCCGCGCGGTCTTCGCCCAGCACCAGGTCGTTGGACGAGTGCGCGCCGACCCGCAGGCGCTCCTTGTCCGAGATGAACTCCTTGCCCTGCTCGGGGCCCGACGTCACCGAGAGCCGGCACTTGCGCACCTTGAGCGTGGTGCGGTTCTCGACGACGAGCGTGTGCGTCGTCGTGATGTACGGCTCCTCGAAGGGGTCGAGGGAGCCGACCTCGCCGGGGCTGGTGAGGATCTCGTCCTGCTGGTGGTCCTTCGGCTGGTTGGACATCGCCGGCGCAGGTTAGCGCGTGGGCTGGGGTCCGGGTCTGCCTTTTCGGGGGCCGTGCGTCAGAAGCCGTGGTCTCCCGAGCCTGATGGACGGAGGCGGCGACCGCGCGCGGGGCAGGTGGAGTAGAAGCGCCGGGTGCTGTCCGTCCCTGAGATCCTCGCCCCTGCGGGCGACGCTGAGAGCCTCGACGCTGCCCTCGCTGCCGGCGCCGACGCCGTCTACTTCGGCCTCGACGAGGGGCTGAACGCGCGGGCCCGCGCGACGAACTTCTCCGTCGCGACCCTGCCGGCGACCCTCGACCACGTGCACCGCGCCGGCGCCCGCGCGTACGTCACGCTGAACACGCTGGTCTTCGAGAACGAGCTGCCGGCGGTGGAGCAGCTGATCCGCGCGTGCGCGACCGCGGGCGTCGACGGCATCATCGTGCAGGACCCGGCGGTGGCGCTGCTGGCGCGCGCGGTCGCCCCCACCATGGAGGTGCACGCCTCGACGCAGATGACCATCTCGTCACCCGAGGCGGCGGAGTTCGCGAAGGCCCTCGGCGTCACCCGCGTGGTGGTGCCGCGCGAGCTGTCGGTCGACGAGATCCGCACCTTCGCGAAGGGCACGCCGCTCGAGCTCGAGGTCTTCATCCACGGCGCGCTGTGCATGTCATGGAGCGGCCAGTGCCTCACCAGCGAGGCCTGGGGCGGGCGCTCGGCGAACCGGGGCCAGTGTGCGCAGTCGTGCCGGCTGCCGTACGAGCTCGTCATCGACGGCGCGGTGAAGCCGCTGGGTGACGTGGCGTACCTGCTGAGCCCGCTCGACCTCGCGGGCGCGCGGGCCTTCGAAGCGCTGGCCGACGCGGGCGTCGCGAGCCTCAAGATTGAAGGGCGCCTCAAGGGCCCGGCGTACGTGGTGACGGCCGTCGAGGGCTACCGCCGCTGGCGCGACGCGGTGCTGTCGAAGCGGGCGGGCACGGTGGAAGCGCACGCGCAGCTCGAGCGCGACCTCGGGAAGATGGCGGTCGCCTACTCGCGCGGCTTCTCCGACGGCTTCTTCGCGGGCCCGGACCACCAGGACCTGGTCGAGGGACGGTTCCCGAAGCACCGGGGCGCGCTCCTGGGAGTGGTGGCCGAGGTGAAGGGCCAGCAGGTGCGCGTCGAGCGCGCTCAGCGCCGTGGTTCTGGCGGCGCGGCGGTCGGCGGTGGGCGCCCTGAGGGCGTGACGAAGGTGGCGCTGCCCGTCATCGGCGGCGCCTCGGCTGAGGACGCGCGCGGGGTGCCCTTCGAGGTGCCCGAGCCCGTGCCGGGGAGCGGCGTGGGCTTCGACACCGGGCGCCCTCAGGACGAGGAGCCGGGCGGGCCGCTGTTCGGCGTGGCGCCAGCCCCGAAGGGGTGGTGGTTGACGTTCGGCCGCCCGGGGCCAGACCTCTCGCGCGTGCGGCCCGGGCACCAGGTCTTCCTGTCGTCGGATCCGCGGCTGACCGCCGAGGCGAAGGCGGCCGTCGACGCAGGCGCGCGTGGCGTGTCGGGGCGCGTCCCCGTCACGCTGACGGTGCGTGGGGCCGCCGGCGCCCCGCTCGAGGCGCGCTTCACCGCGAGTGGGCCGGTCGGCCGCGGCGTCAGCGCTTCAGGCGCGACGACAGAGCGCCTCTCGCCCGCCACCGGCGCGGGCCTCGGCGTCGAGGTGCTCTCGGACAAGCTCGGCGCGCTGGGCGGCACGCCGTTTCGTCTCGAGCGCGTGGACCTCGACGGCTTCGCGGCTGGCCTGCACCTGCCAGTCTCGGCCCTCAAGGCCCTGCGACGCACGCTCATCACCACCCTCGAGGAGCAGGTGCTCGCGCGTGCCCGCCACGCCGTCGCCGAGCAGCCCGTCGCCCGGCAGGTCGTCGAGGCCGCGGCGAAGCTGCAGGCGAGGGACCGGTGGACGCCTCCCTCGACGCCCACGTTGGTGCCGCTGGTGCGCACGCCCGCGCAGCTCGAGGCCGTCATCGAGGCGAAGCTGCCCGAGGTCGAGCTCGACTGGATGGAGCTCGTCGGCCTGGAGAAGGCGGTCCAGCGCGCGCGGCAGGCGGGGCTCTTCGTCACCATCGCCACCACGCGCGTGCAGAAGCCCGGCGAAGAGGGCATCGACTCGCGCCTGACGAGGCTCGCGCCCGACGGCGTGCTGGTGCGCCACTGGGGTGGGCTGGTGCACTTCTCGAAGGCGGCGCAGCGGCCGGTCGTGCACGGCGACTTCTCGCTCAACGTCACCAACAGCGTCACCGCGCACCACCTGCTCGCGCTCGGCTGCGACTCGCTGACCGCCGCGCACGACCTCGACGAGGCGCAGCTGCACGAGCTGCTCGCGAACGTGCCCGCCGACCGCCTCACCGTCGTCGGCCACCACCACATCGCCACCTTCCACACCGAGCACTGCGTCTACGCGCACACGCTCTCGCGGGGCCGCGACTTCCGCACCTGTGGGCGGCCGTGCGAGCAACACCGCGTCGCCCTCAAGGACCGCGAGGGCCGTGAGCACCCGGTGGTGGTGGACGTGGGCTGCCGGAACACCGTCTTCAACGCGCAGGCGCAGACGGCCGCCAGGGCGGTGCCGAGGCTGCTGCGCGCCGGGGTGAAGCGCTTCCGCGTCGAGTTCGTCTGGGAAGACCAGCCGACCTGCGCCTCGGTGCTCGAGGGCTGGCAGCGGCTGCTGGCCGGGCGCGAGGCTCCTGACGCGCTGGTGAAGCGCGTGGCAGTGCACGAGCAGTTCGGCGTCACCGCAGGCACCATGCGGGTGCTGGCCGTCCCCGAGGCGGCCCGATGACGTCGCCAGCGCAGCGGCAGCGCCTCGAGACGACGTGCGCGCTGGCCGTCCCCGAGGCGGCCCGATGATGACGCCGGCGCAGCGGCAGCGCCTCGAGACGACGCGCGCGCTGGCCGTCCCCGAGGCGGCCCGATGACGACGCCAGCGCAGCGGCAGCGCCTCGAGACGACGTGCGCGCTGGCCTTCCCCGAGGCGGCCCGATGACGACGCCAGCGCAGCGGCGGCGCCTCGAGACGACGTGCGCGCTGGCCTTCCCCGAGGCGGCCCGATGATGACGCCGGCGCAGCGGCAGCTCCTCGAGACGACGCGCGCGCTGCTCGACAACCTCGACGACGCGCTCATCGACCTGCTCGTCCAGCGCGCCGAGGTGGTGGACGACCTGTGGCGATGGAAGCAGTCGCAGGCGCTCGAGGTGCGCGACCCGGCGCGCGAGGCCGAGGTGCTGGAGCGCCTGGTGACGCGCGCCGTCGCGAAGGGCCTCGACGAGCAGGCCGTGCGAGCGGTGCTGGCCACCGTCATCGGCCGGCGCCTCAGGGCGTCGTGAGCGCGCCGCGCAGGCAGAGCGCGAACGGGAACTTCGAGCCCCGCGTGCCCTCGGGCTGCACCGTGCACCCGGCCTTCGCGGCGTCAGGGAGGCCCTCGTAGACCTCGAGGGCGAGCAGCAGCTCCTCGGCCTCTCCCAGGTCTTCGCCGAGCTTCGACGCCCGGTTGACCGGGTCACCGAAGAGGTCGTTCCCGACGCGCAGCACGTCACCCTTCGCGATGCCGATGGAGACGTTCAGCGGGTGCCCACGCTGCTTCTCCACCTCGAGCGCGGCGAGGAAGTCGCGGGCAAAGGCGACGAGGCGGCCGGCGTCGTCGCTCACGATGAAGAGGTCGTCGCCGTACTGCTTCACCAGCTCGACGCGGTGCCTCGCGAGGAGGGGCAGGGCGACGCGCTCCATGCGGCGAATCTGCGCGAGGAACCAGGCGATGCCCTTCTCGCGCGTGAGCTTCGTGAAGCCGGTCATGTCGGAGATGAACACGGCGAGCGGCTGCATGCGCGCCCGCAGCTCGGCGTCCTTCGCAGCGGCGGCGACCTCGTCCTTCACGTCGTCGGCGGCGATGCGGGCGTCGAGGGCGACGTCGAGGTCGCGCTTCTGGAAGGCGACGCCCGGCGGCGTGGTCGCGCAGGCCCCGGTCAGCAGCACCACCAGCAGTCGCTTCATCGCTTCTCCCACTCGACGCGGAAGTCCATGTCATCACCAGCCACCCGCTCGATGGTGACGCGGCCCTGCACGCCGAGCAGCGCGAGCCCGCCGTCGAGGATGCCAGCGATGTAGTCCGGCAACGACTGGGTGTTGAGCGTGACCAGCGCGACCGTGTCACCAGGGAACGTGACGGAGCTCTGACTGAAGTTGTCTCCGGTCCGGAACGCGCGCGTCAGCCGCTCGAGCGCGCGCCGGGGGCCGATGACCTTGAGGAACTGCGCCGACGCCGCGCCGATGAGGGTGCGCTGCCAGCCGTCGATGAAGCGGCGGCCGATGCGCCGGTGCGCCTCCTCACGGGGCAGGTCCTGGTAGATGTCGTCGCTCGCAGCGTCGAGCCAGGCCCGCAGCCGCTCCGCAGGCCACGCGGGCGGGAACTCGTTGTCCGGGTCGAGGTCGAGCGCCTTGAGCGTGGCCTTGAGGCGGGGGCTCACGTCGGCGCCGAGCCCCCGGAGCAGCCCTTCTGCCTGGACCGGGAAGATGACGCGTTGCTCGACGGGCGTGGCCACTGCGCACGAGTATGCCGCGCGGCCGGGCCGAGCCCAGTCGAATTGACGCGTCGGCGCCGACGGGCGTTCCGACGCCGGGGACGCATTGACGAACCTGCAGGCGGAGTGTCGAGTGCAGGTCATGCGCGCGGTCGTCCTTCAGCACGAGGCACACGAGGGCCTGGGCCTGTTCGAGGCGGCGCTCGCAGCCGAGGGGTTCTCGTTCACGAAGCGGTTCCGCGGTGTCGACCATCACGACCTCGAGGCCGAGCTCGTCGTCATCATGGGTGGCTCGATGAGCGTCACCGACACCAGCGCCCACCCTTTCCTGCAAGACGAGCTCGCCTTCCTCATCGAGCGGCTCGCGTTGAACCGCCCCTGCCTCGGCATCTGCCTGGGCGCCCAGCTGCTCGCGAGCGCCGCCGGCAGCGAGGTGACGCGAGGGAAGAACGGCTTCGAGGTGAGCGTCGGGCCGGTACGCTGGACGAAGGCCGGGCTCGAGGACCCCGTGCTCGCGGGCGTGCGG
Source organism: Myxococcaceae bacterium (assembly GCA_016793095.1). Taxonomy (GTDB): domain Bacteria; phylum Myxococcota; class Myxococcia; order Myxococcales; family Myxococcaceae; genus Xiheimicrobium. The sequence goes on from JAEUJQ010000078.1 coordinate 124,809, forward strand.
CCGAAGTCGACGGTGGCGCACTGGCACGAAGACACCTTCACGCCGGTCCCTGGCGCGACGCTGCTCGCCTCGACGGACCGCTACACCCAGCAGGCGTTCCGCCTCGGAGACTCGTTCGGCTTTCAGTTCCACCTCGAGCTGAGCGGCGACGCGTGGGCGGCGTGGGTCGAGGGCGCGAAGGACGAGCTCGAGCTGTACGAGAAGGACGTCACCGGGCTCGCTGCGCAGGCCAGCAGGCTGCGGAGCGCCGAGGCTGAGAACCGCGCCGTCATCGAGCGGCTCGCGCACCACTTCGCGCGGCGGGCGCGAACGTGAGCCGGCCTGCACCCCTGAACGTCACCGGGCCTCGACGACCGGGAGCGCACGGGCGGAGCGTGGCCTGGACGACGCGGGGGGTGCGGGCGTGCACGGTGGTGCTGGCGTTGGCCCTGGGGCCCGGATGTCGCTGTGGGCCTCCCCTCGCCACGGTCGAGGGTGAGCTCCTCGTCGAGCCTGACGGCCTCGCGTTCGGCGACACCTGGGTCGGGTTCCCCGCGACGAAGACGCTGACCCTCACGAGTCGAACGCGCGCGCCACTCACCGTGACGGTGGAGGTGAGCCCACCGGTCTTCACCGTCGAGCCCGCCTCCACCGTGACGGTGAGCGGCGGAGCGTCCACCGAGGTGCTGGTGCGCTTCTCCCCTGACGCGGCGGGCGACGTCGTCGGGCTGGTGACGGTCGGCGAGCGCTCCCTTCCGTTGAGCGGGCGCGGCGTCACACCTCCCGATTGCCGCGGGGGTCGGCAGTGCGTGACGAGCGCCTTCTCGCCTGACGCGGGCGGCTGCGTGGACGTCCCCGTTCCAGCCGGCACTGCCTGCACCACGAGCAACGTGTGCCTGCGCGCGACCCAGTGCCTCGGCGGCGAGTGCGTTGGCCAGCCCGTGCCCTGCGACGACCGCGACGCCTGCACGCTCGACGCCTGCGACGGCAGCGGCTGCCTCCATCGCGCCCTCGACTGTCCGCCGCCAGCCAATCCCTGCCAGGTGGCGGCGTGCGATTCCGCCACCGGCTGCGGCGCCCGGGACGCGCCCGACGGCACCGCGTGCGGCCCCAATGACTGCGCGACGGCGCAGGTCTGCGTGGCCGGCCAGTGCGTGACGGCGATGGCGCCCAACGGCTCCGAGTGTCAGCCGGCGACCCGCTGCCAACCCCCCGGGGCGCTGTCAGGACGGGAGCTGCCAGCGCGCGGTCGCGAACGTGTTGCCGCCCGCGTTCACCTACAACCCGCCGCCCGGGTGGACGCTGGACTGGTGGACCGGCCTGCAGATGGACGCGCTCGGCAACGTCTGGTTCCGCGAGTGTCAGGGGTCGTGCCCGATGGCGGCGGTGCAGCGGGTGGTGTCGCTGACGCCGGGCGGCGTGCTCCGCTTCACGGCCCCGCTCGGGGTCAACACCGTGCGCGACACCTTCGCGCTGCGTGCCTCGCAGCTCATCGCCGACGGGCTCCTCATCACCTTCAGCGGAGACGGCGTCACCGCGCTCTCGACGGCGACGGGCACGGTCGCGTGGACGACCCGGCTGCGGTCCTTCGCGCCCGACGCCCCCGCCGCGCCCCTCATCGGCTCGTGGCTCGTCGCACCCGCTCCCGGGGTCGTCGCGGTCGGCTACGCGATGGACGGCGCCGGCGTGGTCGGCCTCTCGACGCAGAGCGGTCGCGCGCAGTGGAGCTGGCGCTCGACGACCGGCGGCTTCCTCGACGAGGCGCTCTCGGACGAGCACGGCAACCTGGTCTTCGGCACCTACGACGGGAGTGGCCGCCTCGTGTCCATCGACCTGCAGGGGCACCAGCGCTGGGCCGTCTTCGGGCGCGCAGACATGCTCTCGGCCTGGGACGGCACGCTGGGGGTGCTGGGCGAGCTGCGGCCGATGTCGAGTGGTGGCCCGCCGGTGCCCTTCACCCAGGTGGGTGCGCCCATCACCTGCTCGTGGGCGTCCTTCGTGGGTCACCCGCAGGACCGCGGCCGCCTCTGGGGCTTCACCAACGGGACCTGCGGCACCAACACGCGCTCCGTCTTCGTGGTGGACCTCGTGCGCCGGATGACTGCGCAGCTCGGCTCGACGTCCTCCTTCATCCGGGTGCCGGCGCTCACCTCGCGCGGCACGTTCCTGGCGCTCGAGAACGTCTCGTCTCAGCAGGACGCGCTCGTCGAGTACTCGACGCAGGGCTCGAGCAGCTGCACCATCAGCGGCAGCGCCATCGACGCCGTCATCGACCATGGCGTGATGGTGCGCATGGTGGCTCCGTCCAGGGTCGATGGCTTCTCACTCCCGGGCGTTCAGCTCGCGCCAGCCGGCTGGGTGACGAGCCGCGGGGACAGCTCCCGCCGCGGCCGTCCGCGCTGAGCGGCCCGACGTGTGATGGGTGCGTCCCGCGCGTTGTTCGATGGCGCGAGGGCTGGCGGTGCCTGACACCTCCGAGCAGAGGGCCTGGCTCGAGCGGGTCGCGAGGCGCCTCACCGCGTGAGGACCGTCCTCGCGGGGCTGCCGAGGCTCACCTCGCACCTCACGGTCAGCCCCGCGACCGCGACAGGGCGACCAACACCACCGCGACGTGCGCGGCGAAGACGAGCGCGCCCTCGGTGAAGCGCTGCGTGAGACGCGCGGGCTCGGCAGACGCGGCGGCCATCGTCAGTGGAATCGCCACGAGCACCAGCGGGAACTCGACGAAGGTCGCGACCAGCCCGTTCCACCCACCCGAGAGCGCCGCCGGCAGGCTGACGAAGAGCGCGGCCAACGACAGCCAGAGCAGGCCGCGGAACAGCGTGCCGGGTGGGGAGGGGCGTGACTGGGGAGCCGTGGTCGTCATGAGGTGGAGGATCCACCCACCTCGGCCCCTGTGCACGAAAACGACCGCCAGCGTCGGACGCTCAGGGCACCGCGAGGGTGAGAGAGGCCCTGAGCGAGCCACCGCACGGCGAGAAGTCGCGCTTCCAGTTCGCCGTGCCGCTCGCCTGCGCCCACGTCGCCTCGGGGTTGCCGCGAAGCCCGCTCCCCCATCGCGAGTCACCGAGCCGATGGGCTCGTAGAAGCTCCTGCTGGTGCTGCAGGGCAGCTCGCTCCAGCCCTGGGGCATCGGCTGCACCCACGCGCGCAGCGACTCCGCCATGCCGACCCGCGCTCCGAGGCAGCCGAAGCCGAGGTCCTGCGACAGTGGCAACGGGTTGGGCAACGTCTGGCCGCACAGCACCACGTACGCGGACGGCTCACCCATCGGCTGGAACAGCACCACGCCCCGCGCGGCCTCTGTGAACGAGCCGCTCACCGACGAGGGCACCGTCAGGTCGATCGACCGCATCGTCCCCGATTCACAGCCGAGCGCCGCGAGGGCGAGCAGTCCGACGAGCTTCATGGCTTCCCATCATCTCGTGCAACTCGTTGCGAGCGCCATTCGCTTCGCGGCACGCTGGCACCGGCGCTGCAACGACGCCTGTCCCCGGACGCGCAGGGACGTCGGTCTCGACGCCAACGGCTCAGTGCAACCCGCGCATCGACGGGTCCGCGACGCCGTAGTCGCGCATGGCCTGGCGCATGAAGAACGGCACCTCCTGGTAGCGCGACAGCTCGAGGCACGCCTTGTTCGACGAGCAGGTGCACTGCGACGAGTCGCTCGCGTCGCACCCCGGCCTGCCGGCCTCGAGACCGCCGGTGCCCGTGATGGTCTGAATGCTCGGGTCGAACCTCACCTGCACGTTGCCGTTCACCACGCGCGGCACCACCCAGTCGGGCGCGCCGTCGTTGTCGCGATCCGGCCCGGGGTCGGTGACATAGGCGCGCGCGACGAGCTCGTTCGCCCACTGCAGCATGCGCGCGGCGATGCCCTTCTGCACGCGCTTGCCCAGCACCACCTCGGTGCCGAACGTCTTGGCGATGTACGTCTTGCCGTCGGGCAGGTGCAGCTCGATGCGGTTCTGGAAGCCAGGGTCGGCGTCGGCGCCAAGCTCCCAGATGCCCATCTGGTTGAGCCACTGCTGCTGCTGGTTCTCGGGCAGGTACAGCAGGGTCCACGCGATGAGGAACTTCTGCTGCTCCCAGCCCACCTGCGGGTCGACGACGGCGGTGTCCGCGGGCGGCGTCTCGGAGCACGAGAGGGCGGCGGCGTTCTGGAAGCACGTCGTGACCTCCGAGCCCGTCCACGACAGGTGACCGAGCCCCTGCGCGGGGAAGCCGGTCGCGTCGGCCATCGGGCGCCCGGCGGTCGTCGCCACGCGCAAGCCCTTGAGCGCGTCGTCACCGGTGAGGTTGTTGCCCAGCCAGCGCCGGTAGCCATCGGGGAACACGTCGGCGAGGGACACCGAGCGGTAGCGCGCGTCGAGGAAGTCGCGGCGGCTGTCGGAGATGAAGTTGTCAACCGACTCGGTCATCAGCATCGCCGTGTAGGCCTTCTCGTAATAGCTGCCCGCGTTGACGGTGAACTCGGCGTTGTACTCGCCCTTGTTGGTGGCGAGCGCGTTCTCGAGCGGCCGGCCGCCGTAGCTGACGTTGCCGAAGTAGCCCGTCGCGCCGTTGGGCACCGTGATGGCGGTGTTGGTGGTGAGGCCCACCGCGTCGCTCTCGCTGCGCAGCACGCCCTCGACGAGCGTGTGCGGGCCCGCCGACGGCCGCGCCAACTGACGGGCGAAGTGGTCGAAACCCAGCGCCGACACCATGAGGTTCTCGGAGAAGGCCACCGAACCCAGCATCGGCCAGTAGGTGTCGAAGTCGTAGCCCTGCGCCAACGCGACATCACGGTAGATGTTCGACATCAGGCCCAGGCCCTTGGCCGCGTCACGCAGCTTCTCGTTGTAGCGGGTGAGGCCACGGGTCGCCGCGCCACGCACGCTGAACGTCTGACGGCCGCGACGGTAGTTGTCGAAGATGTGGTTGACCTCCTGCTGCGTGATGAGGAAGTCGAAGAG
>JAEUJQ010000079.1 GCA_016793095.1 Myxococcaceae bacterium
CGCGACGACGCCGCTCCTACCCGAGGTCGTTGACGCGATGCTGCCGTACCTGCGCGAGCACTTCGGCAACCCTTCGAGTGGGCACGTGTACGGCGCGCGCGCCCGCGCAGCAGTCGCTCAAGCGCGCGAGCAGGTCGCTGCGCTCCTGGGTTGCGAGGCCGACGAGATCGTCTTCACGTCGGGCGGCACCGAGGCGAACAATCTCGCCATCCGTGGCGTGACGGAGGCGCTCGAGCGAAAGAGTCACGTCGTCACGACCGTCATCGAGCACCCAGCCACGGCGCGGCCGTGCGCGTGGCTCGAGAAGCACGAGCGCAGCGTCACCCGCATCGGCGTCGAGGCTTACGGTCGGGCAAGCGTGGATGCCGCCCGTGAAGCCATCGACGGCGACACCGCCCTCGTCACCGTCATGCACTCGAACAACGAGACCGGCGTGCTGCAGCCCGTCGAGGAGCTCGCCCAGCTCGCGCACGCTGCGGGCGCGCTCATTCACACCGACGCTGCGCAGTCGCTCGGCAAGGTTCCGGTCCGGGTTCGAGAGCTCGACGTCGACCTGCTCTCGGTCGCCGGCCACAAGCTCTACGCGCCGAAGGGCGTGGGCGCGCTCTACGTGAAGCGTGGCACGCCGCTCGTCCCCTTCGCGCTCGGCGCGAGCCACGAGCGCGGGCTGCGGCCGGGCACCGAGAACGTCGCCTCGATCGTCGGGCTCGGCGCAGCTTGCGAGGCTGTGGGACGGGACCTCGACATCGTGGGGGCTCGCATGCAGCGGCTCCGTGATCTCTTGTGGGAGCGGCTGGCAAGCGGCGTCCCGGGCGTCGCCCTCAACGGGCACCGCGAGCTGCGCCTGCCGAACACGCTCAACGTGCGCTTCCCACGCGCCTCGGGCAGCGCCGTCCTCGAGGGAGCCCCGGAGGTGGCCGCGTCGACGGGATCTGCCTGTCACGAGGGCCACGAGAGCGCGTCCGCCGTCGTCCTGGCGATGGGCGTGTCGCCCGAGGAGGCGCTCGGTTCGGTGCGGCTCACGCTGGGCCGCAGCACCACCGAGGACGAGGTCGTGCGCGCCGCCGAGGCGCTGGTGGGCGCGTGGTGCCGAATCCTGGGCGAATAGCCGCTTTCATGGGGAAGCGGCTATTCGTCGTCGCCCGCGAACGTTCCTTCGACGTAGGCGATTGGAATGAGCCCGGATAGCGTCTCGGTCCGGGTCACGCGTAGGCCCGCGGCTTCAACTGCCTGCCGAAGGGACTTCGCCGTGAAGCGCCGGTGGCCCGGGAAGCCGGTCACGGCGAGTACCCGCGAAACCATCCACGAGAGCGCCGTCTCGTCGTGAGAGAAGGTCGGCACGACGACCTTCCCGCCCGGCTTCACCACGCGTCGAAGCGCGGCCAGCGCGCCAGCCAGGTCGGGCACGAGGTGGAGGACGTTCGCGGCGACGACTGCGTCGAAGGCGCCCTCTTCGAATCGCAGCGCATAGATGTCGGCCTGCTCGCACAACACGTTCGTCACGCCGGCGCGCTGCACTCGCCCCTCGAGCGCAGCCACCATGGCAGCCGAGTAGTCGGTCGCGACCACCTCTCCGGCGCCGGCGGCGAGCGCGGGAGTCACGAGGCCGGTGCCGGCCGCCACCTCCAGCACGCGACCCAAGCCGTGAGTCGCCTCGCCGGCCAGCTCGACCATCCGCGGGATCGGTCGCCCGAGCAGCGACATCGAGCGGTCGTAGTTCTTTGCGTGCTTGTCCCAGTAGTGCTTGTCCTTCTCGGCTGTATCCACCGTTGATCTCCACGCGCTCGGGTTCATCGACGTTTCACATCTCTGCAGTCGCCAGAGCACCGGGGCTCTGCGGTGCGGGGAGGAGCAAGGAGTGGAGCGGACGAGCGCGGCCGGCTCGCACACCGTTCGCGATGACCACTACCTCGGCGACCTCATGCACGAACACGACAGCCGCCAAGCCGAGGACACCGAGCAGAGCCAACGGCACCAGCACGACGATGATCGTCAGAGACAGGCCAATGTTCTGCAGCATGATCCCCCGGACCTGCCGTGCGTGATGAAGCACCTGGGAGAGGTGCCGCAGATCGTCCCCCATCAGCGCCACGTCCGCTGTCTCGATCGCGACGTCCGTTCCCATGGCGCCCATCGCGATGCCGACGTCCGCGCCAGCGAGCGCGGGAGCGTCGTTGACCCCGTCGCCGACCATCGCGGTCGAGCGTTCGCGGCCGAGCTGCCGCACGAGGCGGACCTTGTCCTCCGGGCGCAGCTCGGCGTGAACCACGTCGATTCCGGCTTCCGTCGCCAGCGCCGCGGCGGTGGCACGGTTGTCGCCGGTCAGCATCGCCACGTGGTAGCCGCGGCTGCGCAGCCAGGAAACGACTTCTCGGGCTTCTGGCCTCAGCTCGTCGCGAACGGCGATCGCGCCGATGAGAACCCCGTCGTCTTCGACGAGGACGACGCTGGCGCCGGCCTGCTGCATCTTCTTGAGCTTGTCGTCCAACGGACCCGGTTCGAGCCAGCCAGGGCGGCCGAGGCGGACGAGCCGCCCATCGAGCCGACCGGTGAGCCCGGCGCCGGGTACCGCCTCGACGTCGACCGCCGCCTTCGGTCCCAGCGCTCTCGCCTCGGCAAGGATCGCCCTCGCGAGCGGGTGCTCACTGCGCGCTTCGAGCGCCGCCGCAACTGCCAGTACGTGCTCGCGAGGCGTGCCATTCGCCGTGGCGACCTCCAAGACGACGGGCCGATTGCGAGTGAGGGTGCCGGTCTTGTCGAGGCAAATCCCGCGCACGCGACCGAGCGCTTCCAGCGCAGCGCCTCCCTTGATCAGCACACCGAACCTGCTCGCCGCGCCGACCGCCGCCACGACGGTCACCGGAACGGCGATGGCCAGCGCGCACGGAGACGCCGCGACCAACACCACCAGGGCCCTGTGAATCCAAACCGCGGGCTCGCCGAAGACGCTGCCCACGGCGGCGATGACGGTGGACGCGATCAAGATGCCGGGCACCAGTGGCGTTGCGATCCGGTCGGCGAGTCTCTCGCTGGCTCCCTTGCGGGAATGTTCGGCCTCGACGATGCGCACGATCCGCGCGAGAGAGTTGTCCTCGGCGGGCGCGATGACCTCGACTTCGAGGGCACCAACGCCGTTGATGAAGCCCGCGAACACCTTGTCGTCGATCCCGGCTTCAATGGGCACCGACTCGCCGGTGATCGCCGATACATCCAGCGCGCTGCGACCGTTGCGAACGATGCCATCGGTCGCCACACGCTCACCCGGCTTGACGATCATCCGGTCGCCCACCCGCAGATCCGCAGGGGAAACGACCCGTTCGGTACCGTCACGTAGGACAACGGTTTGCGCCGGCACCAGGGAGAGGAGTGCGCGGAGGCCTCGCCGGGCGCGCGCCAGCGAGTACTCCTCCAGCCCCTCACTGATGGAGAAAAAGAACGCCAGCATCGCGGCTTCGCCGAGCTGTCCAAGGAGAACCGCGCCGACGGCCGCGATAGTCATCAGGGTGCCGACGCCAATTCTGCCCTTGACTAGGCGCTTCAGCGTCGACGGTACGAAGGTCCACGCACCAACGAGCAGAGCCAAGACCTGAAGCACAGGCGCCACTTGGCTTGGGGCATCAGCCCAGCTCGAGACGAATGCACCGGCGAGCAGGGCCCCGGCGACCGCAGCCGCCCGCAGCTCCGAAACCTGCCACAAGCGCTCTGTCTCGGGTGGATGCCCGCCGCCGGGCTCCCCGTGACCGCAGCAGGCGTCGCTCACGGTTCCCCCGCCGAGCTCCCGCTGTCCGTCCCGTAGTTGGGGCACAGCGCGACCGCGCTCCCCGTCGCCGCGAGGAGTACCTCCGCGGCCGCGAGCACCTCCAGCAGCTCAGGGCGGGCGAGAGAATAGAACACCTGGCGGCCTTCTGGACGACCCGAGACCAGTTGGCAGTCCCGCAAGCACGCGACGTGGGCCGAGACGGTCGACTGCGCAAGGCCGAGTTCGTCCACGAGATCAGCGACGCGAGCCTCCCCCTGGGCGAGCCGGCGCACGATCGCGAGCCGCGCGACATCCGACAGGCTTCGGAACAGCGCCGCCGCGGTATCGAGTGCGGTCGCGGGGCTGCTTGACGCGCACGTCCCGCGAGTGCTATCAATCGACATCCGACGATGATAGCGACTGTGCCCGATGTTTTCAACCCACGCCCGGTGTTCCTCGAAGCGCGCCGGCTCATGTCCTTGTAGGATGGCGCCCCGCTGATGCTCCGCGCGCGTGACATCTCCAGCGCCTTGCGCACGGTGGCCTTGTGGCTGCTGGTGGTGTCCGTGTTCCTAGGGCCGGCCGGGCTCGGTAGTGCGGTCGCGTTCGCATCGCCGTCGAGAACCTGTGGCGTTTCCTGCCCCTGCGACGACGAGGTCGGCGATCCCCACGCCGGTGATCACGACGAGCACGCTGGAGCAGACCCCTGCGACGACGATGGCGGTGCGGACTCCGAGCACCAAGGCAGCGACCCCTGCCAAGACGACTGCCCCGAGGACTGCCCCAACTGCGGTTGCTGTCTCGGCGTGGCAATGGCCGTTCTTCCTCTCTCGGTAACATCGAGCGCGGTCAGCTCTGCGTCCGCGCGCATGTTCGCACCCGTCGACGCGCCGGCGAAGAAGAAGAAGAACAAAGCGGGAAACGGGGAGGCCGGTCAAGACGCTCGAGGAGAGGTGCTGGTGTCCGCCGGCGGTCGAGGGCGGCTGCACGAGGGGCAGAGCGAGGGCGAACGGGCGCTCGAGACGGAGAAGTGCCA
>JAEUJQ010000027.1 GCA_016793095.1 Myxococcaceae bacterium
AAGCTCGAGGGCGCGTCGCTCGTGAAGCCGTCGTGGCGCTCGCTGATGATCAGCTCGAAGGGCCGCGAGGGCCTGCTGGGCAGCATCCAGAAGAAGAAGAAGTTCTCGTTCATCGGCGGCGGCGTCGCGGCGGTGCTGTCGGTGCCCCTGATGATCTTCGGCCCCTCGGTCGAGTCGTCGGGCCCGTCGGACCCGAACCACTCGTTCGGCGGCTTCTGCAACTCGTCGCTCACCGGCGCGGTCGCGAAGTGCTCGGCGAACGTCTCCACCGCCGAGGGCGAGACCTTCACCTGGACCGTCACCCGCAAGGACACCTGGGACCTCACGGCCTCGCCCGCGGTCGGCAAGAAGATCCAGCTCGACCCGAACCTCGTCATCGAGAACGCGGCGGGTGAGGTCCTGCTCGACGAGGCGTCCGAGATCGGCAAGGCCGTGAAGGCCAGCCTCGAGCTCGAGCCCGGCACGTACACGGTACGGGTCAAGGACGTGGGCGGCTACACGGTGAAGGGCGGCCTGTCGTTCGACCTCGAGATCGCCGAGCAGCACCCCGAGCCGAAGGTCGAGGCCGTCGCCGCGAAGGACGAACCTGCCGCCGAGCCCGCCGTGAAGCCGTCGAAGAAGGACGCGCTCAAGGCGAAGCTCGCCGCGCTCAAGGCGAAGAAGGCCGCGAAGGAGCCCGTCGAGGTCGCTGAGCCGGCCCAGCCCGTCGTCCCCGCCGCGCTCGAGCCCATCGCCGCCCCTGTCATCGACCCGGTCGCCGAGATCGACCTCACGAAGGTTGCCGTGGCCGAGCCCGTGAAGGCCGAGCCCGTCGAGCCCGTGAAGCCCGAGCCCGCACAGGAGCGCGCCGAGGCCGAGCTCGAGATCACCGCGAAGAACCTGTCGGCCCTGGCGGTCGAGATGAACGAGACCTGCGCGAAGGATCACTGCAAGGGCGGCTTCTCGTACATCTTCACCAACCTCTCCTGCGACAAGACGGCGCGCTGGTGCCAGCTCGACCTCACCGCGATGGAGCGCGCCTCTCACCAGGCCTTCGTCGCCACCCTGCCCTTCACGCCCGCCGCGAAGACCCGCTCGGCCTTCGACGAGGCGACCGCCCAGGCCCTCGAGGCGTTCGAGGCCGAGCCGAAGTCGGGGCGGCTGACTCCGGTCGTGGTGCAGGCGAAGAAGGCCCCGAAGCAGGTCGTCGCGAAGAAGGCCGTCCTCGTCGAGCCGCTCGCGTCGAAGAAGGCCGAGAAGGTGTCGACCCGCGCCGTCGCCGCCGCGCCGAAGGCCCAGCCGGTCGTCGCCGAGCCCGCGCCCGTGAAGGCCGCGCCCGTGAGGGCGGCCGCGCCGTCGCCTGCCGCTCCGATGCGCGCGAACAAGAACATGGCCGACTGATCTCATGAGTCCCTGACCGCGCTCGCGCCGATCGAACCGGGCCGGCGATGAAGCCGCGGACGACGGGCCTGACTCCCCTGGAGTCGGGCCCTTCGTGTTTCCAGCACGGCCCCGCGTTAGCGTTCCAACATGGCGGTCGGCGTCCGATTCACGAAGCTGCTCGATCGCCTCGCGCCGGTGGCGGGCAGCAGCGACCGCGCTGAGGTGTTCCGGACCCGGTTCGTGGCTGTCGTCGGCGCCATCGCCGCTTTCACCGGGCTGTGGGTCGGCGCGCTGGTGTGGCTCACGGGCGGCAGCAAGGCGGCCGGGCTCTCGACGATCGGCTTCGGACTGGGGGTCGCGCTGCTCCTGGCGGCCTTCAGCCGGGGGAGGATCGGCACCAGGGCGACCTTCTGGACGCTCGAGGGGCTCACCAGCCTCGTGTTCCTGAGCTCGCGAGCCTTCGAGGCCAGCCTCGACTGGCCGCTGGTCGCCTGGCTCGCGGTGCTGCCGATGCTGGCCGTGCTCTATCGCGGCCTGCGAGCGGGGCTCATCGGGCTGGGGCTCGCGGTGCTCACTGGCGCGGGGTTCGCGGCGCTGGGAACGCTCGGGCTCGCGGCCGGTCCCGCGGTCACGCCGGTCATCTCGCTCGTCCGCGCCTCCTCGCTCACGGTCGCGTTCTTCTTGATCGGGCTCGCGTTCGACGTGCTTCGGCTCGACGCCCTGAGGCAGGTCGAGGAGGCGGCCAGAGCGCGCTCCCTCTTCCTCGCCAACATGTCGCACGAGCTGCGCACCCCGATGAACGGCGTGATCGGCATCACCGACCTCCTCTACGATCGCGAAGCGACGGCGGAGGTGAAGGAGCAGCTCGGCCTGCTGAAGCGTTCAGGCGAGCAGATGATCCGGCTCATCAACGACATCCTCGACCTGACGAGGCTCGAGAGCGGGCGGCTCACGCTCGAGCGCCTGCCGCTCGACGCGCGCGCGACCGTGCGTGACGTCGTCGCGCTCGCCCTCCCGGCTGCGAGGAGCCGGGGCCTGACCATCACCGTCGAGGACGAGGCCACCGTGCCGGCCTGGGGCCTCGGCGATCCCACGCGGCTCCGCCAGATCGTCACCAACCTGGTCGGGAACGCGCTCAAGTTCACCGAGCAGGGTGGCGTGACGGTCAGGCTCGGCGCGAGCGAGGGGCGGCTGACGATCGCCGTGACTGACACCGGCATCGGGATCGCCCCGGACGTTCAAGCGCGGCTGTTTCAACCGTTCGAGCAGGCCGACGCATCGACGACCCGGCGCTATGGCGGCAGCGGGCTGGGCCTCGTCATCGCCAGACACCTCGCGGGCGCCATGAGCGGCTCCTTGACGCTGAGCTCCGAGCCCAGCCGCGGCTCGACCTTCACCCTCGAGCTCCCCTTCCCCTCGTGTCCAGCACCGGCCCCCCTCGCGCGAGTGGACCGCCCCGTCGAGGTGAGCCGGGTGCTGGTGGTCGAAGACAACGAGATCAACCTTCGCATCACCCTGGCGATGCTCGACCGCCTCGGCTGCCAGACCGTCGCCGCCCGGGACGGAGAGCAGGCGCTCGCCGCGCTCGCGTCGCAGCCCTTCGACCTGGTGCTGATGGACTGCCACATGCCCAGAAAGGACGGGCTCACCACGACGCGTGAGCTCCGCGCGATGCCCGGCGACGTCGCGAAGACGTGGGTCGTCGCCCTCACGGCCTCGGCGCTCGTCGAGGAGGTCGAGGCCTGTCGCACGGCCGGGATGAACGACGTACTCCTGAAGCCAGTGACGCTCGAGGCCCTGCGCGCGACGCTCGCTCAGGTGCCGTGAGCGGTTGACGTGAGGTGACGAGTTCCCCTATCGCGCCGCTCATGTCGCGACCCCTCCTCGCCTGTTTCACCCTCTTCGCAGCGTGCGGCGCTCCGGACCTGACACCTCCCATGGCAGGCGGAGGTGCGGCGTCAGCGGGTGGCGGCTCGACGGGAGGCGGCTCCGTTGCGGGCGGGTCCCCGGCGGGCGGCTCCGCGGCGGGCGGGTCCACGGCGGGCGGGTCCGCGGCAGGCGGCTCCGCAGCGGGCGGGTCCACGGCGGGAGGCTCCGTCGCAGGAGGCTCCGTCGCAGGCGGCTCCGTCGCAGGCGGCTCCGTCGCAGGCGGCTCCGTCGCGGGCGGCTCCGTTGCGGGCGGCTCGGCAGCGGGCGGGTCCACGGCAGGCGGGTCCGTCGCAGGCGGGTCCGCGGCAGGCGGGTCCACGGCTGGCGGGTCGGCAGCCGGCGGCTCCGTTGCGGGCGGCTCCACCGCAGGCGGTGCCGGCGCAGGCGGGTCCGCGGGCGGTGGCGCAGCAGGCGGCGCGGTCACGGGCGTCGAGCTCAACTCGGGGTGGATCGGCGGCGCGTGCACCACGGCGGCGAGCTGCAACAACCCGGCATTCACGGCGACGGCCCGCTGCGAGACACAGGGCTTCCCGGGCGGCTTCTGCACGCAGGCCTGCACGCTCTCCGGCTCGACGTACATCTGCCCCGACGCGAGCCCGCTCGGCGGAGCAGATCGCATCACCACGACCCGCTGCATCAGCGCGAACGGCACGCCGACCTGCGCCGCCGAGTGCGACTTCGCCCTTTCTCCCACCGGGTGCCGACCCGGCTACGCCTGCGTCACCCGGCAGCGCTTCAACCAGAGCGCCCGAACCTTCAAGGTGTGTCTGCCGGAACCCGGGCAGCGGTGGCCTGGCGAGCCGGCGCCACCGAACGACATCGGCCAGGCCTGCGCGTCCTCCTCTGCCTGCGCGCACAACGTCTGCCTCGGGACCGCGGGCGGCATGTGCTCGAAGGCGATGTGCGACTTCACCGGGTGCCCCAGCGGCTCGGCCTGTTTCGGCATCGGCAACGGCCAGACGACCTGCCTGCCGACCTGCACCGCCCCGACGCAGTGCCGGCAGAACGAGGGCTACACGTGCAACACCCAGTACGGCGCCTGCCTGCCGGGCCCCACCATGACCGGGGGCGGCTCCTGGAACCCGGCGGTCGGCGCGGGCGACTGCGTGACGGCCTGGGGCAACGCAGGGAGCGGCCTGCACCGCTGCGACTCGGTGAAGGACGACTACGTGGTGGCCCGCAAGACCGCACGCAACGTCGCGCTCTGCCGTAACGGCACGCTCGTGCAGAACTACCGCATGGGCCTCGGCTTCGCGCCGACCGGTGACAAGCAACAGGAGGGCGATGGCAAGACGCCCGAGGGCACCTTCTTCGTCGGGCTCAAGAACCCGAACTCCAGCTATTACAAGTCGCTCCTCGTCACGTACCCCGATGAGCAGGACGCAGTGCGGGGGCTCGCAGCCGGGCTGATCACGCAGGCGCAGAAGAACGCCATCGACGCTGCGCTCGCGGCCTGCCAGGCGCCGCCGCAGACGACGCAGCTCGGCTCGTGGATCATGATCCACGGCTCGGGCTCCAGCTCCGACTGGACGCTCGGCTGCATGGCGCTCGACAACCCCGATCTCGACGCGCTCTGGGCGGTGCTGGACGTCCGCGACACCATCATCGTCTTGCCCTGAGCCACCCGTGACGAAGCGTCGGGTCCTCGGAGTCATCGGGCTGCTGCTGATCGGCGCGTTCGCGTTCGCGTCGTCCGATCGCTGTGGCGACTGGCCCTCCGCGCCCCCGACGCTCACGATGGTGAGCCGCGGCACCGGCGCCCTCGCGGTCGGCGCCGCGCAGGTGAGGGTGCTGTTGCCCGGCCCGGTGACGGTCGGTGGCTACGGGCCGCTCCGTCGGAGCAGCGCGTCTGGAGACCCCGTGTTCGCGCGCGCGACCCTGCTGGAGGTCGGCGGGCAGCGCCTGGCGCTGGTGTCTCTCGATGTGTTGCTGCTCACGCGGCCGCTCGTCACTGCCATTCGAGCGGGCTCGGACTTCCCGGTGCTCGTCACCGCCACCCACACCCACTCGTCCGTCGGGCAGTACGATCGCCGCCTCGCCGCGCAGGTCGCCGCTCTGGGGACCTTCGACGAGCGCGTCGAGCAGGCACTCGTGACGGCAGCCCGCGCGGCGCTCGCCGGGGCCCAGCAGCAGGTGGTGCCGGTCTCGATGCAGGTCCGGCGCTTCGAGACCGCCGCCTTCGTCCAGGCCCGGAGCGGTGACGCCGTCGATCCACGCGGCCTCGAGCTCGCCTTCGTGAAGCCGGACGGAGCGAGGCACGCGCGCTGGCTGCTGCTGGGGGCGCACCCCACCCTCTCGCCGCGGCGCACAGCAGCGCTGGACACCGACTGGCCGGGTCTGGTCGCGCAGGGCGAGGGTGTCACGCTGGTGCTGCAGACCTCGGTGGGCAACGCCTCGGTGAACCGCGCGGTCGCGCCCGATGAGCAGGCCGTCGTCCAGCAGCTCGCTGCGGCGCTCGACCGTGGCGCCCGCGTCGACGGGTGCGAGGACCCGGGCCTCTCGTTCGCTTCAGCCCAGCTCGCCCTGCCTCACCCGGACGGGAGCCGGCTCGCGCCCTGGCCCTTCCGCGCCGCCGCCGAGAACGCGCTCTGCGCCGCGGAGGAGATGGAGGCCGAGGTGTCGATGCTCCGGCTCGGCTGCGTCTCGCTGCTCCTCACGCCCGTCGAGCCGACCTTCGCGGCGGCCCAACAGCTCGAGAGGCTGACCGGCGCGACCCACGTGCTGGCGCTCTCGAACGGGTACGTGGGCTATCTCGAGCCGCCTGACGTGGTTCGAGCACGGCTCGGCGAGGCGAAGCGGCAGTGGTTCGGCCCCGAGCTCTTCGAGTCGGTGTCCCCCGCCGCCCTGCTCGTCGCCATGGGCTCAGACCCTGCCCAGGGGCGCCCCGATCGACGCTCGCCCTCCGATGCCGGTGAGTGAGCAGCCGGTGGTGGTCTGGTCTCCTGGTCTCATGCAGGTCGCGGCGGCGACGCAGCTGCGAGCCCGAAGAGAGCGCTGACGTGGACCGGGGTCACGCTGCGCCTCCGGCACCCTGGCCTCGAGGGCTCACCGTGACGGGCCCGCGAAGAGGCGAGGGAGCATCCGCACACCGCACCTGCGCCACCCCCGGGTCCCGCCCGACGTCCCCCTGGGAGTTGGTCGCGTGGCGAGCATGACGTGCAGCCCGGCCCCAGCCGATGAGCGTGGCCAGGAGGATCGCAGGCAGCGCGACGAGGTCGGTCGCGTCCTGCGTGAGCATCACCTTCGCTGGCGCCGGCACCGGAGCGCCCCTCACCACGGCGACGCCCGCATCGAGCGGCCAGCGCAGCGCCCCGAAGGTCGAGCGGTACACCTCACCTGCGAGCGGCGAGAGCTTGACGAGGGCGAAGCCGACGGCCGTCGTCACTGCCGCTACGACGAGCACCGTGCGCGACGGCGCCCACCGGCGTGTCCCACGAGCGGACAGCACCTCCCAGAGCGCCTGCAGCGCCAGCGGGAAGAAGAGCAGCCCGGCCACGTCTGACAGCTTGCCCGTCAGCAGGCCCGGCCACGCCGCCTTGCCCCAGTGATCGTTGAGGGCGAGCACCGCCATCGCGACGAGCGCGACGGGGTGGAGCAGGCCGGTCCCCGGCGCGTGGTCCCTCATGGCTCGGTGATGGTGAGGCCGTTGGGGTCGCCAGGATCGACGGTCCCGCCGCTCGCCGTCGCGCTCACCTTCAGGGTCACCACCGTCGGCCGCGTCTCGCCCCTCGCGAGCGAGACCTTCAGCGTGAAGCCGTGCGTACAGTCGCTGCCGACGACACAGCGCTCGAAGAGCTGGTCGTTGAACGCCTCTCGCGTGGTCGCGATGCCCGCCGCCTCGCCATCGCGCGTGAACACCAGCTCGAGGGTCGGCCGCGCGACGGACTCATCGATCGACACGCAGCTCCCCGCGTCGTTGAAGGAATCGACGCCGACCAGACACCCGCTCGCTTCCGCTTCGACCCAGCCCCCCAGGGCGCGGCCTCCGTCCGGCGGAGCGCCGTTGTGCGTGGCGGCGAGCCGCACCGTCGCGTGCGTTGCGAACGTCGGCGTCGTCGGGTCGAGCAGCACCTGCCTTTCCCGCGTCGCGTGCAGGTCGGGGAAGTCCCGGCGCGGAGGTGAGGTTGCGATCGTCACGACACCCGCACAGGCGAGCGCGACGGTGACGGCGACACGGCGAGAGGTGGGCATACGCCCCGCTGAGCAACAGCGAGGCCAGCGCCCACGTCGCCCCAACTCCGCGAAGAGTCGTCGCGCTCGAGCGGGTGTGGCAGCCGTGTCAGGGCGTGTTGGTCGCAGGGCCGCTGATCACTTCCCCCGGCGTCGGCAACCCAGAGACATGAACCCGAACCCGCTAACGCTCGTCGTCCCGCTCCTGCTGGCGAGCGCCACCCTGGCGGCGCCCGAGGTGAAGAAGGACGGGGGCGACGCGAAGCTCGAGCTCGAAGTCGGCGCCGGAGCCACGTCGCGCGACGCGATCTCGCCCACCGTCTCGGCGCGCGTCGGCGTCGATCTCTGGAACTGGTTCACCCCCTCGGTGCGGCTGGTCTCGGTGGCGCCCTGGGCTGGCCCCGAGTCGGCGTGGGCGATTCAGGGCGAGCTGCGGGCCCACACCCGTGGTCGAGTGCTGCAGCTCACGGGAGGCGTCGGCCTGGGACTGGCCACGGCCAACGTCGTTCGCTCGTCCTCGGGGCTCGACGCCAACCTCACGCGCCCGGCGCTGCCGTGGCTCACGGGAGACCTCGGGCTGCGGGCGCTCCTCGGTCCCTTCTTCGTCGGCGTGGCGGTCGGCGGTGCGCCGCTTCAGCAGCAGTGGCTCGCGTCGCTCAACCTCGGCTTCGTGGCGTTCGGCGACTGACGGGCTTCTTCGCCGCTCGGGGCGGCGCCTCGACGGGCAGCACCTCGCCCTCGAAGCGGATCTTCGGCTTCTTCTTGCGCCGCTTGTAGAGCAACGCCGTGCGGCCCAGCACCTGCGCGATCTCCGAGCCGGTGCCCTCGGCGAGCTGAGCGATGGCGGCCTCGCGGCCCTCGCGATCGTCGGCGATGCGCACCTTCACCAGCTCGTGCGTCTCGAGCGCCTGCGCCGTGGCGGCGATGACGCCGTCGGTGACGCCCGCGTCGCCGACCTGCACGACCGCGTGGAGGTGATGGCCGAGGGCCCGAAGGTACCGCCGCTGTTTTCCGGTGAGCCCCACGCGTCTCTCACTTCATCATCCGCAGCTCGCGCTGCGCGTCGATGTGTTTGGGGTCGAGCTTCACCGTGGCGTTGAAGTGCTTCTTCGCCGCGGCCAGGTCACCGACGAGCTTGTGCATCATCCCCTGGAAGAAGTGCGCCGAGACGATGTTCTGGTTGCGCTTGAGGCAGCTCTGAAGGTCCTTCATGGCCTCGGCGAGCCCGGCCTTCTTGTCGGTGAACGTGAAGAAGCGCGCGTAGCCGCGCCACGCGTAGGCCTCGGCGTCGTCGGGCATGAGGGCGATGGAGTCGTCGAGCATCTTGACCGCTTCGGCGAACTTCCTGGCGCCGACGAGGAGCTTGCCCTTCTGGAAGAACTCCTCGGCCTGCAGCAGCTTCGACACGTCCACCTTCTCGCCCGTGCCACCGTGCTCGAGCTCCGCGAGGTACTCCTTGCGCAGGTTCTCGTCGGCGAGGGTGCGATTGGCGTCGCCGATGCGCGCGAAGATGTCAGCCTTCACCTTCGACAACGCAGCCGGGGCGCCGGGCGGAACGGTGTCGGGGTGGTAGTCCTTGGCGAGCCTGAAGTAGGCCACCTTCACCGCGTTGGCCGGGGAGTCCTTCGTGAGCGCCAGCACCTCGAAGTGGGTCTGCGACTTCATCTTCGCCAGCACGTCCGTCAGGCGCTTCACCTCGGCGTCGTACTGCGCCGTGCTCAACGCAGGTGCAGGAGGCGCGCTGACGACCCCGGAAGGCGCGGACACGAGGGGCGGGGAGACGACGGGCGCGGAAGGGGGCCTCGCTGGAGAGACGACGGGCGCTTGCCCACCTGGGTACGACGGGGGCTTTGCGATGACGGGGTTCCCCGGGACGCCCGGCGGCCGGGGCACGGCTGGCGCGACCGCCGCGGGAGCAACCGCGACCGGAATCGCGGCAGGCGCCGGTGCTGCAGCGACGGGAGCGGCGGCCGGCGAGCCCTGCGGGGTGATGACGGGTCGCGGAGGGACTGGCGCTGGCGCCACTCCCTGAGCCGGGGGAGGCGGGCCTGGCCTCGCCGGGACCGCCGTCTTCACGACCGTGCCCGCGAAGGAGACGAGGTCGCATGGCTCGAGCATGAAGGCGACCCGCACCGCGTGCTCGGCCTCCGGTGCACCGCTCTGCAGCAGCTGGTTGAGCGTTCGCGTGCCGTCGAAGCCGGCGTACGCGCGGGTCTCCTGCGGCGAGAGACGCAGGTCGGCGACCGGCACCGGGCCCGAGGCCTTCATCACCGGAAAGTCGAGCGCCCCGTGCAGCCGCGCCTTGAGCTCGATGGTGGGGATCTTGCGCAGTTGATCCACGTACAGCTGCCACCGGTTGCCGGCGGGCAT
Organism: Myxococcaceae bacterium; assembly: GCA_016793095.1. GTDB lineage: Bacteria > Myxococcota > Myxococcia > Myxococcales > Myxococcaceae > Xiheimicrobium. The sequence goes on from JAEUJQ010000027.1 coordinate 9,832, forward strand.
GGCCTTGTGCGGCGGCAGGGCGGCGGCCTGCAGCGTGAAGCTGCCATCGGTCGCGCGCAACACCTGGCCGATGAGCCCCGCGACGCGCTGGTTCAAGGCGTCGAGCGCCACGTTCGGGTTCAACAGGCCGAGCCCGAAGAGCGCTGGCAGCAGCTCGCCGCCGAAGCGGGCGCCCTCTTTCTGCGCCTGCCCGAGCTGCTCTGGCCCCACGAGCCGCTGGCGCAGGAGGAACGTGGCGAGCGCGTCTTCGGGGTGCGTCGAGTCCACGAAGTCGGGGCTGCCCTTGCGGAAGTGCATCAGGATCGCGCGGTCGGGCAACTGGAAGGTCAGCAGGCCATTCAGATCCTGGGCGGCGGCGAGGAAGTAGAGCCGGAGCGGGCTCACCTCGCGCAAGGTCCCCGAGGGCGGCACGTTCTCGAGGGCCGCGACGGCCGGCGCGCTCTGGGGAACGGGCGCCGGTGGAGGCTGCGCGTCGCCGGCGATCGTCGGCGCCACCGGGGCTCCCGACGGCGTTGACGGGACCGGCGCTGACACTGCGGGTCGGGAAGGGGATGACGTGGGCGCGTGGGGAGCGCTCCCCATCGCCGCCGAGATCGCCGAGGCCGACATCACCGACGCCTTCGGCGCCGTCGGAGGCGCCATCATCCGAACCCCGGACGGGGAGGTCGCGACCGGTTCGGCGGCGTCACCAAAGAGCGAGTCGGCGAGCGACCCGCCACCCGCCGGCGCGGGAGGATGCGTGGGCGGGTGTCCAGGCGGCCGTCGCTGCGCCGACATCTGCGCAGGGTTCATCGGGCGCGCCTGCTGTTGGGCTCGCGCCCCCGGCCCGGCCATCGGACCCGCGCGAGGCACCGGGCCGCCAGGAACAGGCCCGCCAGGAACAGGCCCGCCAGGAACGGGGCCACCGGGAACGCCGACCGGTCCCCCGGGCGCTGTCCCGGGCTTCGCGCCTGCGGTCGGAAGCGGCGGAGGCGCCACCACCTTCGACCACGCCTCGTCCAGCTCGTTCGGCGGCAACACCTGATCGCCCCACAGGGTCTTCGGGAAGACCATGCGGATGCCGGGCATCCGTCCGGGGAAGACGTAGTTCGAGCCGTCGAGCGAGACCTGCACCCGCCCTTCGATGACGCCGTTGTCGAGGAGAAGCTCGACGCTGGTGGGCGTGAGCGGGCCGAACACCTTGCCCTTCTCGGTCCTCACCCAGATCTGGACGACTTCCTCGCTCATCGGCTGGGACAGAACCTACCCCTAAAGGCCGACCCCGTGGCGCTCGAATCGGAACGACGCCCCTGAAACTCGGGCACAATCGCGGCGTGATCTGTCGGGCGTCAGCCGGGTTCGTCTTCATGCTGTCGGGCTGCGTCGCGTTGTCGAGCGTGCAGCCGGCTGACACCCTGGGGCGCGGGCGGCTGCAGGTGGGGATCGAGCCGGGCCTCTCGGCCGCCGTGACTCCACGCGCGCCGCTGTTGCCCCAGCCCGTCATGGACGTCTCGCTCCGCTTCGGCGCCCTGGAGCGGCTCGATCTCGGCGCGCGCCTCGGCCAGTCGGGGCTCGAAGTGTCGACGAAGGTGATGCTGACGCCACGGCGCTCTCCGGTGCTGGTGTCAGTCGCGCCAGCGCTGGGCGGCACCGTGCTGCTCGCGGGAGACACGCCAGCCGTGGTTGGCCAGAGCTTCTCTGCCGCCCTGCCCCTGCTCCTCGGCCTTCGGCTCGGGCCGCACCAGCTCGTGCTGGGTCCGCGCGCCCAGCTCATGGTGGTGGTGGCCAGCGACCCGAACCAGCCTGCGCTGCGAGCGCTCCTCGTCGGCGGGAGCCTGGGGGTGGCGCTACACGTGTCGCGGGCCGTGACGGTGCTGCCCGAGCTCGCGGTGGCGCCGGTGGTGCTCAGGGACGGAGCGCTCCCGCCTGGCGTGCCCGGCGTCACCGGCGGTGAGGGCGTACCCGTTCAGCTGAGGCTCGGCGTGCTCCTGGGTGAGCCGCAGCCCGTCGAGTGAGCTGTTCACTCGAGTGCACACGAGCTGCAGGGGCCCTTCGCCTCGCGTCGCGGGTCCGTGCTAGGGAGCGCGCGTCTCTCACCGAGGTCTCCATGCTCCGAGCCGTCCTTCTGTCCGTCGCGTTCCTCGTCTTCGCCGGCTGCCCGTCGAACATGGGCCAGTGTCGAACCAGCGCGGAGTGCCCGACCGGCCAGTCGTGCGTGGCCAACAAGTGCATGGGCGGCGCGGCGGGCGGAACGGGTGGCTCGAGCGGGACCGGTGGTGGAACCGCAGGTGGCTCGGCGGCAGGCGGCTCGACGGCGGGTGGCTCGACAGCGGGCGGCTCGACGGGGGGCGGCTCGACGATGGGCGGCGGCGCGGCCACGGGCGGAGAGAGCTGCGCGATGGCCCAGGTCGTCTCGGCGACCTCCACGATGTCGGGCACCACCGTCGGCGCGTCGAACGACGTCGGCCTGTCGTGCACCGGCGTGCGGAACCCGGGGCCTGATCGCGTCTACGCCGTCACCGTGCCGCCGATGCAGCGCCTCAGCGTCACCCTCACGCCCGAGGAGACCGATCCCTCGGACGGCGGCCTGCAATACGATCCATCCCTCTACCTGGTCGCCGGCCCCGCCGCTGCCTGTTCGCCGGCCGACGCGGGCGATCGCAGCGCCTGCCTGGACGGCTCCGACATCGACACGCCGCCTGGCTCTCCCGAGCGGGTCGCGTACCTCAACACCACCGCCGCGCCCGTCGAGGTCTTCGTCGTCGTCGACTCGTTCTTCACGATGCCGGACGAGATGAACGGCACCACCCACGAAGGGCGGTACGACGTGAGCTTCACCCTGGCGGCGCCGCCCATGGGCGACCGCTGTGACTCCGCGACGACGCTGACGCCGGGCACCCTCGCCGGTCAGACGTTGACGGACTTCTCGAGCGACTACGGCGTGGGCATGGGCTGCCGCCGCTCCGACGGGCCTGACCGCGCCTACGCCATCAGCGTGCCCGCGGGCCAACGGCTCTCTGCCGTGGCGCAGCCCGACAACGACGGAGGCTTCGACATCACCGTGAACGTCATCGCCGGGCCCGCCTCGTCGTGCGAGGCCAGCCCGCTGGTGTGTCTCACCGGCGCCGACTCCGCAGGCCTGGGGGGCAGCGAGCGCGTGGACTACGTCAACCGGGGAGCCGCGCCACAGCAGGTCTTCCTCGTCGTCGGCTCGTACGATCCCACCGACACCACCACGGGCTTCTCGCTCACCACCAGCGTCGCGACGCCACCGCCTGGCGACGAGTGCTCGACGGCCGTCACGCTGACCCCGGGCACGCCGATCACCGGCCAGGACTTCATGGGCTTCGGCGGGGACTACAACGGCGGCCCGAGCTGCAGCTTCACCACCTCGGGGCCAGACCGCGTCTACGCCCTCACCGTGCCGCCCAACAAGCAGGCCACCATCACCGCGACGCCCAGCGCCGGGCTCAACACCTCGCTCTCGCTCATCGACGGCCTCGCGAACTGCGCGACCGGCATGCTGCGCTGCGTGGCCTCCGCGAGCGCCGGCGCGGGCCTGCCCGACGTGCTGGTGTGGACGAACCGCACGACCGCCAACCAGAACCTGCTCGTCCTGGTGGACAGCGCGTCGCCCGGAACAGGCACGTTCGACCTCTCGGCGACGATCGCCGACCCACCGATGGGCGACTCGTGCGCGAACGCCACCACGCTCGCCGCCGGGGCGCCGATCGCCGGCACGACCATGGGCTTCACCAACGACTACACGTCCAGCATGTCGACGACGTGCGCGAGCTTCGACACGTTCGGCAACGACCGCGCGTATGCCTTCCAGGTGCCGAACGGACAGCGCGCGAAGGTGACGGTGGCGCCGGCGATGGACGGCGGCTTCGCAGCCTCGGTCAGCCTGGTGACGGGCACCGCGGCAGCCTGCGAGGCCTCGCCCCGCGTGTGCGTCGCGGCCGCGAACTCGAGCAGCGGTCCACGCACGGCTGCGTTCTTCAACGGCACGGGGGCCGCGGTCGGCACCTTCGCCATCGTCGATGGCATCACGGGTCCCGGCGGCGACTTCACGATCGGGCTCTCCACCGCCACCCCGCCGGCCGACGACGTCTGCACGACGGCCACCACCAGCCTCGGCACCACCCCGCTGATGAACCAGACGCTGCGGCCAGCCGGCGTCACCTTCGAGCGTGACTACACCTGCGTGAGCGCCTCTCGCGGCGTCGATCGCGTGTACGTCGCCTCGGCGCCTCCCAACCAGCGCCTGTCGGTGACCGTCACGCCGACCCCCCAGGTGATGGACGGCGGCTTCGATCCCGTCCTCTCGCTGATCGCCGGGCCCGCGACGGCGTGCGACTCGCCAGCCCGCCGGTGCCTCGCCGGTGAAGACGTCGGGGGGCGCAACAGCCCGGAGTCCGCCAGCATCACCAACGCCACCAACGCCGCGCAGCCCGTCTTCGTCGTCGTGAGCTCGTACAACGACGCCGACTCCGACACCGTCTTCTCGTTGTCCTCCACCACGACCACCATCGCCGCGGGCGAGGTCTGCGAGAACGCCCAGGCCATCACCTCGGGCATGCCGCTCATGAACGAGACGGTCGCCTCGTACGCTCACGACTACGCCTTCTCGAGCCTGAGCTGCAGCCGCGTGTCGGGTGGCCCCGACCGGGTGTATTCGATTCAGGTCGGCGCCAACCAGACGCTCGCGGTGCGGGGCGTGCCCGACATGATGAGCGACATCGTGTTGAACGTCGTCGAGGGGCCAGCGGCCAACTGCAACGCCACCAGCGTCACCTGCCTGGCGTCCGCCGACCGCGGCAATGCCGGCCAGGAAGATCGCCTCACCTGGATGAACACGACGGGCGCGGCGAAGACGGTGCTGATCGTCGTGTCGAACTACCGCGCCGGCGTCATGACGTACTCGCTCGACGTGACCGTCCAGTAGCGCCGCTCACGACGGGGTCCGGCCGGCGCTCGAGCGATCGTCGAGCCAGAAGGCCAGGTGGCCGGGCAGGATGAAGCCGAACGCGTTCAGCGCGCCGTGGGTGGGCACCATGTCCACCACGGTGAGCGCGGGAATGGCGGGCCAGTACTGGTTCGCTGCCCACGCGAGGGCGAGCGCCATGGCGACCCAGGGTGAAGCCGCCGTCAGCAGCAACAGCCGGTGGGGCCACGCAGCGCGGCGGTTCGCCTCGAGCGCCGCGAAGACGGCCACCCCGCACACCCCCACCGCCATCAGCGCTGCGCCGCCGACCTGGAACAGCGCGAGCCGCGTGATGAAGCCCAGCGCGACGATCGGCGGCGCGAGCATCAAGAGGCCGCCGACGAGCTGACGCGCACGCGTCGGTCGCTCCTGCACCAGCCGCTGCGCGAGCGAGAGCGCCCCCACCCCCGCGTACGAGAAGTGCACCGCCGTCAGCTTCACGATCGGCTCGGGGATCTCGAAGAGCGTCACCTCGAGGCGCGAAGCCACCAGCGCGAGCGCGGCGGTCACCCCGAAGCCCGCCATCACCACGTTCGCCACGCGCTTGCGGCGAAGCGCGCCCACCACCTCGACGAGACAGAGGAAGAGCCACGGCCCCAGCACCGCGCCGGCTGGCCAGCCGGGGGCCACCGCGAGCGAGGCGGCGACCGCGAGCGCGGCGACCTGCCACGGCGTGAAGCGCCGCTGGAACGCGAGGGGCATGACGACGGCCACGCCCAGCACGAGCGCGACGTTCATCACCGGCACCATCGCCTCGGCGGGCGTCACCTGGCGGACGCTCCTACTCGTTCGTCACGGCGAGGTTCTGCACCGTGCCCCGGCTGGGGACGTCGCACGCGTCCTGGTTCGAGAACGAGGACACCGGCATGGTCACCGTCGTCTCGTCGGCGCCCGCCGCCACCGACCCGCACGCGTGGCCGCTCATCTTCCCGCCGTTCTGACAGGCGATCTCGAGGTCCCAGCACGCGCGGAAGGCCCCGAGCCCCTCGGTGCGCTTCACCCCGCACTCGACCCCCGCCGGCCCCGGGGTACCGCAATCGACCCGCGCGGCGCTCGAGCTCGCCGCCTCGCTCGCGACGGCGCCGCCCACCAGCAGGAGCGCGCCGAGCCCACAACACCCGATCAGCAGACACCCGCCTCCAGCGACCCACATCCAGTTGCGGGAGAACCAGCTCGTGGGAGCCTCAGGACTCTGGCCGGGTTGTGGCGTCATGACGGGCTTTCTAGATGACCCCTCCCCCCGTCGCACGGGACGACTGAAGAAACTGGTCGCGCGTGCCGATGGCTCTGCATGCGCGCTGTGCTCGTCCTCGAGCGGCTCTGCCTGGCCCGGGTCCCAGAAGACCCTGACACCCAGCGCCGCGCGCGCGGGCTGCTCTTCACGTCCCTGGCCTTCGCGACGATCCTGGTCGGCTGGCTCCCGTTCGACCTCGCCTTCACGGACGGGCGCGGAGCTCTGATCCTCATCACGGCCGCGCTGGGAATGGTCGGCGCGCTCGTGCTCTTGAGACGCACCGGCCGGGTGGACCAGAGCCTTCATGTCTTCGTCGGCTCCATCACCTTCGCGGTGATGCTCTCGGCGCATACCTACTGGGGAGGGCACGCCCGCGAGATCCTGGTCGCGCTCCTGCTGGTGCCGAGCCTGGCGACCGCCCTGGGGGGCGTTCGCGCGGGGCTGTTCTGGCTGAGCCTGACGGTCGTGCTCATGGTCGCTCAGCATCTGCTCGACGGGCTCGGCCTCACCTCACCGCTGATGGTGAGCGCCCGGGAGGTGCAGCTCATCGGCGTGGTGACCCTGGCGCTGGTGGTGATCGCCTCGGGCACGCTCGCCGTGATCTACGAGCTGCAGCACACGCGGGCGCGCTCGGAGCTCGCCACGGCGCTGCAGCGGGCAGAGGACGCCAACCGCGCCAAGAGTGAGTTCCTGGCGAGCATGAGCCACGAGATCCGGACGCCGATGAACGGTGTCCTGGGCATGCTCGGGCTGCTGCTCGACGGCCGCCTCGGCACCGAGGAGCGGGAGTTCGCCCGCTCGGCGCATGTCTCTGCCGAGCTGTTGCTCTCACTGCTCAACGAGGTGCTCGACTTCTCGAAGCTCGAGGCGGGCAAGGTGCAGCTCGAGCCCGTGCCCACCGACCTGCTCGCGGTGACGGAAGACGTCGTCGATCTGATGCGGGCCCGCGCACACGAGAAGCGCATCGAGCTCGTCCTTCGCGTGGCCCCCGGCCTGCCTCGCTTCGTGGTGTGCGATGGCGGAAGGCTGCGGCAGGTGCTGCTCAACCTCACCTCGAACGCCATCAAGTTCACCAGCAGGGGCCACGTGCTCATCGACCTCGATGGGCACGCGCGCGGCGATCAGCTCGAGCTCGTGCTCGCCGTCGAAGACACCGGCATCGGCATTCCGAAGGATCGGATCGAGGCGGTCTTCGAGGCCTTCACGCAGGCCGACAACTCGACCACGCGTCGCTACGGCGGCACGGGCCTCGGGCTGGCGATCACGCGGCGCATCGTCGGCGCGATGGGCGGCCGTGTCCTGGTCGAGAGCCAGGTCGAGCGCGGGAGCCGGTTCACGGTGACGGTGACGGTGCCGCTCGATCTCCACGCCCCCGCTGCGCTGCCACCGGCAGAGACGCTCCAGGGCGTGCGGGTGCTGATCGTCGATGACAACGCAGTCAACCGGCGCATCGTGCACGAGCAGATCATCAGCTGGGGCATGCGCAACGGCCGCTTCGCCTCGGGGCCCGAGGCCATCGACGCGCTGCTCGAGGCGCACGCGCAGGGCGATCCGTACCAGGTGGCGATCATCGACTTCCAGATGCCGGAGATGAGCGGCGCCGACCTGGCACGCCGGATCCGCGCCGACGCCCGGCTCGAGAACATGGCGCTGGTGATGCTGACGAGCGTCGCGGTGCCTGGCCATGAGGCGTCGATGCACGAGCACGGCTTCGACGCCTACGTGGTGAAGCCGGCGCGCCGGTCGCGGCTGCACGACGCGGTGCTGCGAGCGCGGGTCGGCCGAGCGCGTATTCCGTCGCCGCTGCCCCAGGAGTCCCCGCTGCCACCGCCCACCCGCATGGGCCTGCGGGTGCTGCTCGCAGAGGACGACCTCGTCTCTCAGCAGGTCGCGCGCCGGCTGCTCGAGCGTCATCACTGCCGTGTGGACGTGGTGGGGAACGGGCGCGAGGCGGTCGAGATGGCCCGGAAGTTCCCGTACGACCTCGTGCTGCTCGACTGCCACATGCCCGAGGTGGACGGCTACGAGGCCGCCAGGCACATCCGCCGGCTCGAGGGCGCCATCGCGCACGTGCCGATCGTCGCGCTGACGGCTGACGCGCTCGTGGGCGCGAGGGAGCGCGCGCTGGCGGCAGGCATGAACGACCACGTCTCGAAGCCCGTTCGTCCACACGCGCTGTCCACGATGCTCGAGCGGTGGGCGGCCGCGAAGGAGGCCGAGGGCGTGGCCAACGTGGCGAGCTGAGGCTAGAGGAAGACGTGCTCGTGGTGCTCGCCGAAGACGGCCCGCATCGCGTCGGAGATCTCCCCCAGCGACGCCTCGGCCTTCACCGCGTCGGAGATCAGGGGGATCAGGTTCTCGCCCTGTCCCTCGGCGGCCCGCTTGAGCGCGTCGAGGGCGCGGCGGCAGGCGTCGGCGCTCCGCGTCTTGCGCAGCTCGTCGAGGCGGGTCCGCTGCTCCCGCTCCACCGAGTCGTCCACGCGCAGCAGGCCCGTCACCGGTGGCTCCTGCTGCTGGAACTTGTTCACGCCCACGACGACGGCCTCGCCGCGCTCCTGCGCCCGCTGGGCGTCGTAGGCCGCGGCCTGGATCTCCTGCTGAGGGAAGCCCTGCTCGATGGCGCGCACCATGCCGCCGAGCTCGTCGATGCGGCGCAGATAGTCCGACGCCTTCGCCTCGAGCTCGTCGGTGAGCCGCTCGACGTGGTAGCTGCCGCCCAGCCCGTCGATGGTGTCGGCGACGCCCGTCTCGCAGGCGATGATCTGCTGGGTGCGCAGCGCCAGCCGTGACGAGTCCTCGGTGGGCAGCGCGAGCGCCTCGTCCCAGCTGTTGGTGTGGAGCGACTGGGTGCCGCCCAGCACCGCCGCGAGCGCCTGCAGCGACACCCGCACGACGTTGTTGATCGGCTGCTGCGCGGTGAGCGTCGAGCCCGCCGTCTGTGCGTGGAAGCGCAGCATCATCGAGCGGGGATCCTTCGCGCCGAAGCGCTCCTTCATCACGCGCGCCCACAGGCGCCGCGCCGCGCGGAACTTGGCGACCTCCTCGAAGAAGTCGTTGTGCACGTTGAAGAAGAACGACAAGCGCCCGGCGAACTCATCGACCTCGAGCCCCGCCTGCTTCGCGGCCTCGACGTAGGCGATGCCGTCGGCCAGCGTGAAGCCGATCTCCTGCGCGGCCGTCGAGCCGGCCTCGCGAATGTGGTACCCGCTGATGCTGATCGGGTTCCACTTCGGGACCTTCTTCGCGCAGAAGGCGAAGAGGTTGGTGATGAGGCGAAGGCTCGGGCCCGGCGGGTAGATGTACGTGCCGCGCGCGATGTACTCCTTCAAGATGTCGTTCTGCACCGTGCCCTGGAGGGCCTCCATCGGCACGCCCTGCGTCTCGCCGACCGCCGCGTAGAGCATGAGGAGGATCGGCGCCGTCGCGTTGATCGTCATCGAGGTGCTGACCTCGCCGAGCGGCAGCCCGTCGAGCAGCACCTTCATGTCGCGCAGCGAGCAGATCGACACGCCCACCTTGCCGACCTCGCCGCGGGCGCGCGGGCTGTCGGCGTCGTAGCCCATCTGGGTGGGCAGATCGAAGGCGACCGAGAGCCCCGTCTGCCCGGCCTTCAGCAGCGCGTGGTAGCGCTGGTTCGAGTCCTTCGCGCTCGCGAAGCCGGCGTACTGGCGCATCGTCCAGAAGCGGCCGCGGTACATGGTGGGCTGCACGCCTCGAGTGAAGGGGTACTCACCGGGGAAACCGAGCTTGTCGAGGTACGCGCTCTCGGGCGCCGCGTCCGGGCCGTCCACGGGGGAGCGCTCGAGGCCGCTCGAGGTGAGGAAGGTGGCGCGCCGCTCGGGGCCCTTCGCCTTCGCCTTCTCGTACGTCTTCACAAGCCATCGCGACTTCTCGGCTTTCCAGTCAGACATGGCGGGTCGAATAGCACGCGGTCGCGGCCGCACGGGAGCGCGTCGTGCGCGAATGTCCCACCAGGCGGCGCTGCCGAGTCTCTGCTCTACTCACCCTCTCTCCGGTCCTTCATGCCCCCTCCCGTCTCTTCAGCCCGCGCAAAGCCGGTCGTCGCTCCGAAGGTGGCACAACCCGCCGTGGCAGGTCCGCCCGTCGCGGCCGAGGCTCCGGCGACCGGGTCCTGGCAGCCGGGCGCCGCGAAGCCGAGACCCCGGGTTCAGCAGCCCCCTGCCCGTCCGGCCATCACCGAACAGCGCGCACCAACGAGCGCGGAGATCGCCCCCGAGGTGCGCCGCGACCTCAGCAGCTTCGAGGCCCGCAAGCGGCTCGCGACCGAAGCATCCCAGGTCAACCCCATCAGCGCCGACCCGAAGCTCAACAACTTCGACCGCATCTGCGGCGGCGCGGCGGCAGTGAACGCCCTCATCCTCAACTCCACGACGCCCGAGGCCGCGAAGCAGAACGCCGAGGCGCTCCGCTCGTCCCTGGGCGCGGCCCAGGTGAAGCTGCCGGACGCTCTCGACAAGAAGGCCCTCGAGGCCGCGATCGATCACTTCGCGGCCGGCTCGCCCAGCATGAACGACGTCTTCCTCCTCCAGCAGGCCGCCTACGCGGTGGGCCGCCGCTACGACGAGGCGAACGTCGATGAGGGCCTCAACCCGGCCCAGCTCGGCGGCCTCGTCGCGGACCTGAAGGCGCGCGGCGCGACGCTCGACCCGAACACGATCTTCTCGCAGTCGAAGGCACACTGGACCGTGACCGTCGGCGACGTCACCGCGAACTCCGATGCCAACGTGACGATCGACTCCGCGTCACGCTCGCCTGCCAACAAGGGGTGGGGTGGTGACGTGGTCATCCGCCGGGACGGCATCGTCGAAGGCCGCACGCCCACCGTGAAGGACCCCGACTCGAAGACCGACCCGAAGGCAGACCTCACGCCCGCCGCCTACTGCAAGAAGCACGGCCTCGAGGCGCCGAAGGCCGACGGCGTTCGCCGTGGCTGGACGTTCGAACTCGCGCCAGCCAGCACCACCGGCGACCTGCTCACGAAGGGCGACCACCTGCAGCAGCTCAGGCGCGAGACGACGAAGCTGGTGAACGGACAGAAGCCACCCACGACCCTGCGCTAATCCACCGGAACAACACGCGAAAAAGTCATCTCGCGGCACGCACCTCCCGCCCCGGGATGAGCGATAATCACCCACATGAACGTGGACGGAATCCGCCGGGCCCTCACCACCGCGGCGCGTGACGGCAAGGTCGACTCGGCGGACGTCGATCGCATCATGCTGCAGGCCCGTGACGGCGGCGGGCTGTCGGTGACCGAGCGCGCCACCCTGCTCAAGGCCGCGGACGGCTTCGACGACGCGACGAAGCAGCGCCTGCTGAGCCACCTGGCCGCGATGGGCCAGACGAACGCGTGGGTGAACATCGAGGCGAAGGGCCAGCTCGCCAACGTCGAGGGCCGGTACGCGAACCTCACCCTCACAGTACCCGGCCTGTCCGCGCGCGTGGGCCTCTTCGACAACGCCTTCGCGCTGAAGGGCAAGGCGAAGGCCGACGGGGTGCTGCAGCTCACCATCGACGGCAAGAAGCTGTCGGTGCCCGTTCGCGCCGGTGAGAGCGCGCAGGCGATCCTCGAGCGCGCGAAGACGCAGCTGCCTGCCACGTTCGCAGGCGTGGTGCTCGGCGGCGATGTGCAGCCGTACGATCCCGCGGCCTTCTCTGGGCGCGCGGCGCGTAACGGCGAGCAGGCGGCGCACCTGATGCTCTACAAGCCCTCCGCCCTCGGGCTGCAGCCGGGCGAGAAGCCGATGCGCGTCGTCGTCACTGGCTACGGCGCCTTCATGGGCATCACCGACAACCCCTCGGCGAACATGGCGCAGAAGCTCGCGGAGCGCGGCGTGAAGGGCGCGATCGTCGAGTACCGCCGCCTGGACGTCACCCCAGCGGCCGTCGAGCAGTTCATGGGCGAGATGCGGCGCGCGCCACCTGACGTCATCCTCTCGATGGGCGTGACCCATGGGCAGGCGCAGGTCGAGGAGCGGCCCGAGAACCTCCTCGGCGCGGCGCCGGACGGCAACAACGTGCAGATGCAGGAGCGCAAGGTGCGGGAGGGCGGCGCGCACGAGCTGAAGACCGATCTCCCGCTCGAGACGATCGACTGGGCGCTGCAGGGCTTCGGGGCCGACCGGCAGGTCTTCACCAGCCGCTCCGACCCGAACTACCAGCCCGATCGCAGCGCGTACCTGTGCAACTTCCTCGGGTACAACCTCGCGGCGGAGTTCGGGGCAGCGCCGAAGACGACGGCGGGCTTCATCCACATCACCCCTGAGACGAAGGTGGAGCAGATGGCGGCGGTCCTCGATGCCATCAGCGCGAAGCAGCTCGACGCGCGGCGGACCAGCAACGGGCCGACGAGCTGACCGTCGCCACCGGGGTCCCGCGCTCCTCCTGGCGCCAACCGTGCCCGGAGGCGGAAGGCGACTGAAACCTCTGGGTTCGACCTCGTCTCGGCGCCGCACTGCTCCCGAGGCTGCTCGTCGCGAAGGGCCCAGAAGCCGTCGCCCATCGACTCAACGGCGAGCCCGTTCGCCTCAGGCCCGCCGCTGGCCCACGTCACTTCTCGCGCTTGAACACGAAGAGGATCACCTCTTCGTCGTGGTCGTCCTCAGGGCTCTCGTCACGGCTCATGCCGACCAGCTCCCAGCCCCTGGCGCCGAGCCCGTCCAGCTCCTTCTCGAGCTTCTTCGGCGAGTCGTCGTGCCCGAACTTCGTCACCATCGTCTTGTATTCGTACTTCTTCGCCATGGCTCACCTCCACCTGCTGGTTGAGGCGTCGGAAGGGAGCTGTGTGATTCCCCGACACAACAGGAACCTGCGACGTCGCACGCAGCTCGGCCATGGCCGCGCGCTGCTGCAAGAGGGCGCCGGCACCCTCCAGGGAACCCCCGGCTCGTCAGCTGGGCTGCGCCGCTCGAATCGCGAGGAGCAGCGCATCTGCTTCGGCGGGGCTCAGTTGGCCCTTCGGCTCGAGGACACCCGCCATCGCGCTGAAGACGCGCTGCGCGTTCCAGGAGCGATGGATTGACGGCATGCCCACCAGCACGATCCGCTCGCCACCGAGCACCTCGATGTCGGCAGGCACGCCCTCGTTCCAGATCCAGTGTTCAGACTCACCGACCCCACCATCCGGGCGCAGCCCTGCCCAGCACGCCAGCTGCCAGTCGCTCGACGCCATCGCGCTGCTGATCCGTCCCCCTGCTGCGGAGTCGGCGACCTCGCGGCTCGGCGGCTCACCAGCGATCCGGTCGGGCCCCGAACCCGCGAGCGCGGCGCGAATCAACGTGTGCAACTGGAAGTTGTCGGCCACGCCGCTCAGGCGAAACCGCCACGCCCGGCGGGTCGCGCCGTGGACGACGATCAGCGGCTCGTCATCGAGGGTGAGCAACATCTTTCCCAGGAAGCCGTAGCGCTCGGAGTAGCGGGTGCATCGAGCGAGCAGCCGCTGCTTGTGGGGCAACGTTCGCCTCAGCTCGACGCTTCGCGACAGGCACGCCATCGCCGCGCGCTCGTAGAGGAAGTACGCCTCGGGCAGCTCGAAGTCCCCTTCATCGCCTCGGGGGATCTGCTCGAGGAACCCCAGCAGTCGATCGAAGACCGCCGGCGGCAACCGCATGGGCGCAGCGCCGGCCTCGATCAGCGCGCCACCCAGCAACGCGAGCGGCCCGCCCGACTCCATCGGCAGCGACCGGATCAACCCGTCGAGCTCGTCGAGCGCGGAGTTCATCCCGTCGGGGCCACAGGCCTCGAGCACCCCCAGCGCCGCGCTCATCTCGGGACGGGGGTCGGCGCCCGACTTCAACGCCGCGATGATCTTCTCGAACGCTCTCATGTGACCAACCCTCTCACAGCGTCCCGGCGATGCGCTGGCGCGCCCTTCGCGTCCGCCGTCACCGCCGTCAGCTGCGCACGCAGGGCGGGTTCACCAGGAAGGCTCGAATCGACGAGGGAGGTCGCGTTGTAGAAGACGAGCCATCCTTCATGCGGGCGATCACCATGCGCCGCTCCCCATCGCGGCCACCTGGGAGCTGCGTGCTGGTGCCGCGAGACCTCCCAGGCGCGCTCGGGCTTCGGCATGAGCGACGATTCTCACCGAAGCCCACGGAGGGCAACGGTCAGCGACGCGACTTCTTCTTCTTCGGCTTCTTCGCGGCCGCCCAGACGCCGAGCGCTGCCCCCGACGGGTCCATGAAGATGCCGATCTCGCCCATCTCGCCGATCGGCTGGTACTCGAGCACGATCGTCGCGCCGAGCTTCCTGGCCCTGGCGATCGTCTTCTTCACGTCATCGACTTCGACGTAGGGCAGCCACGAGGTCGGCGCCTCGGGCATCGGCTTGGTCTGCATGCCGCCGCCGGTCGCGCCTTTGCCGGCGTCCACGCCGATGTACGTGGCCATGCCCGGCATGGGTGAGAGCTTCCATTTGAACAGCTTCCCGTAGAACTTGCGGGAGCCAGCGAGATCATCGGTGTTCAGCTCGATGTGGACGAATCCGTTCGGCATGTTCACTCCGTGGGTGAGGGTTTGCGCTGAGACTGCGCGACCACCTGAAACTCATCGGCACGACGCAACCGCTTGAAGCGGCTGGACTCTACCGGACGTCCAAACGACGCCACCACCGCGACCAGGAAGGCATGGCCTGGGTTGGGTCGCCGGGCCGCGGCAACCAGCTACGGCTTGCGCTCGGCGTCGGCGGCCACTCGCGCCTTCTCCCACGCGTCCTGCACGCGCCCGAGCACGTTCCGGGTTCGCGCGAAGGCTTCAGCCACGCGGGGGTCGACCGCCGCCAGGCGCTCCTGCACCTGCGCCGCGAGGGCTGGCACCGGCGGAGGCTGCACGAGGGCGTCGAGCGTGGTGAGCCCCCGGAGCGGCCGACCGCGCAGCTTCGCCAGCAGGGCGTCGACCGCGAAGCTCGGCGGCGTGGACAGCTCGACCGTCGGCGCGTCAGGTCGCCAGGCGGGTGGAAAGAGGAGCCCGAGCCGCGCGAACAGCAGCGCATCGGCGTCGCGCTCTCCTTCGGCGAACGTGAGCGGAAAGGACGCCAGCCGGCTGGTGTCGATGAGCCACTCGGCTCGGTGCACGAGCCCGTCTCGCAGCCACGCCCCGAGGTCGAACCGGGCGGGCCGTGCGGCCCCTCGAGCCGAGGTGGCGCTGCTCGTGAGCGCCCACGCGACGGTGCCGTCCTCGAGCAGCCTGACGAGCGAGGTCAGGTGCATCGGCGAGAACAGCGTGCCCTCCTCCGCGAACGCCACGTACTGGCCCTGGGCGAGGGCGAGACCTGCGTTGGTGCGCGCGGCTGGATCGGTCGGCGCGTCAGCCTTCGTGATGACCGAGATGCCGCTGCGAACCCGGGCGCGCGACACCACCTCGTCGAGCCGTTCGGCGGGCAGCGCGGCGACCACCACCAGCTCGAGCGGGCGGCGGTGCTGGTTCGCCAACGAAGACAGCGTGCCCTCGAGCGCGGCCACGTCGGCGCCGCCCGAGACGATGACGCTGACGAGCCCCGGGCTGCGATCGGGCTTCGTCGCCTCGACACCGCGACGGGCGACCAGCAGCAGGCGGTCGATGGCCGCGTCGGGGTTGAGCTGCTCGAAGAGCTGACGGAGCGCGGCCTCGGTGTCGGCCGAGAGCCCCGTCGCCACGGGCGCGGTCACCACCGCGTCGCGCGAGGCGACGACGAAGCCCGCCGAGGCGAGCCACCGCCGCACCTCGGGCTCGGAGAAGGCCGGCGCGGGCGGGAGGCCGAGGAGACCAGCCAGCAGCGCCGAAGCCGAGGCGGCGTTCGCGAACGAGAAGACGAGCTCCGCTTCGCCGCTGGCAGACGCGAGACGCCGAAGGGCTTCCTGCCCGTCCCGCAACACGAAGCCGTCGAAGACGACCACGACCTCGGGCCTGAAGGCGGCGACCTCGTCGAGTGACGCAGGGTCGGCCAGCACGGTGCACCCGTTGGCCTCGATGGCGCGCACGAGCGCGAGATCGCTGGCCAGCACCACGACGCGCCGCTTCCCGCCGACCCGGCGGGTCACCACGGTGCGCAGATCCTGTGCGAGCTGGGCAGCCACGATCACGCCTTGGCGACCGGCTGCGGGGCTCCGGCGGGCGGAGCGGCCGACAACCTGGGCTCGGTGGACCACGCGTGCTCGGGGCGGACGAGCCCGACGGCCGACGGGTGCGGCGCGACCACCAGCGTCTTCGACTGGGAGTGCGGCGGCAGCTCACCGCTCCACGCGGTCGCCGTGACGACGTGCGCCCCATCGCCGAGGCCCAGCCGCGGAACCGACAAGCGCGTCGTCGTACGCCCCGCCTCGAGGCGGCCGGCGGCGTAGTGCGTCTTGAAGAGGGAGATGCCCGCGACGGTGGCGATCTCGACCGACACGTCGCAGGGCGCCGCGGTGCGCACGTCGAGCTCGACGAAGACCTCGAGCGCCCCCTCGGCCGAGAACGCTGACGGCTGCGCGCCGACGCCGTCTCGCAGCCGCACCTCGCCGACATGCACCGGCGAGGTCGGCGCTTCGTGCGGCTCGGCGACGGCGATCTGCGGCAGCTCGAGCCCGGGGGCGGACAGCGCCGAGTGACCCGTGCGCTCGCCTTCCAGCTCGGCCGCTGCGACCGCCTTCCGGTAGGCCGCCACCACCTGCCGCGGGTCACCCACCATGCGCGTCTGCCCGCCGTCGATCCACACCGCCGAATCGCACCACGTCTCGATGCGCGAGAGGTCGTGCGTCACGAAGAGGATCGTCTTCCCCGACTGGCGAAACTCGTTCATCTTCGCCGAGGACTTCCGGCTGAAGTGCTCGTCACCCACCGAGAGGATCTCGTCGATGATGAGGATGTCGGGGTCCACGTGGGTCGCGACCGCGAACGCGAGCCGCATGAACATGCCGCTCGAGTACGTGCGCACCGGCTCGTCGATGAAGTCGCCCAGCTCGGCGAACTCGATGATCGAGTCCACCCGCTGCTTCACCTCGTTCCGCGACATGCCGAGGATGATGCCGTTGATGAGGATGTTCTCGCGGCCCGTGAAGTCGGGGTGGAAGCCCGCGCCGAGCTCGAGCAACGCCGAGATGCGGCCGGTCACCTGAATCGTGCCCGAGGTCGGCGTGTAGATGCCCGTCACCAGCTTGAGCAGCGTGCTCTTCCCGGAGCCGTTGCGGCCCACGATGCCCATCGTCGAGCCCCGGGGCACGGTCAACGTCACGCCCTTGAGCGCCTCGATGTGGTGCAGGGGCTCCACCACCTTGCGCTGCCCCTTCAGGATCCGCACCAGCTCGCTCTTCAGCGTCGTGCTCTCGTTGCGGCGCGAGCGCTTCTGGAAGTGCTTGGTGACGCCGACGATGGTGATCGCGTTCGCCATCGTCACACCAGCTCCGCGAACTCTTCCCGACGCCGCTCGAAGACGGCGGCCGAGAGCCACAGCATCATCGTCGTGATGCCTGCCACGACGAGCAACGGCTCCACCGCCGGCGCGCGGTGGTGGAAGAAGACGTCACGCCAGGCGGCCATCAAGGCGGCCAGCGGGTTGGTGAAGAGGATCACCCGCTGCAGCTCCGCCGCCGTCAGCGTCAGTCCGAGGCGATCGAACTGCTTCACGGTCTGAAGGTCCCAGAGCACAGGCGTCAGGAAGAAGGCCAGCTGCATCACGTTCGCGATGATGTGCTGGAGATCGCGAAACGCCACGTTGAGCGCCGACAGCAGGTACGTGATGGCGAGGGTGAACATCGTCTGCAGCAAGAGCAGCGGCACCACGTAGACGAGGTGCCATGAGGGGTAGTCTTCGAACACCAGCCCGAGCAGGAACAACAGGGGCAGCGAGAGCACGAAGTTGATGAGGTTCGTCAGCACGACGTAGGCGGGCAGCACCTGCGCGGGGAAGCGCACCTTGGTCAGCAGGTCCTTCCGATCGCTCACCGACGTGGTGCCGCCGAGCACCGACGACGAGAAGAAGATCCAGGGGAGCAGGCCGCAGAACAGGTAGTAGGGGAAGCGCGGCTGCCCGCTGGCCATCAACACGCCGAACACGAGCGCGTACACCGCCATGCTGAGGGTCGGGTTGAGGAACGTCCACAAGAAGCCGAGCACCGACGCGCGGTAACGGGCCCGGAGCTCCCGCATGGACAGCGCCCAGAGCAGCGCACGGTACTGGTAGAGCTCCTGAAGGTTGCGGACCATCTCGGGCCGCCGCGCTTACTGCATGGGCGAGCCCCTCACAACCGCGGCTTCCGGGGCGCCTTCGCGCGCCGCTTCGGGGGCGCCTCGGCCTCCTGGGACACCGTGAGGACGGGCTGCTTCGCGTTCACCAGCGTCGCCCGGGCGTGCTCGGCAGCCTCGAGGGCCCGCTCGAGCTCGGCGATGCGCCCGCGCAGCCTGACCACCTCGGCCGACAGCTGCGAGTAGCCGTCCAGCACGTGGCCGTTGAACACCACCTGCCGCGCCAGCGCCTCGTTGATGAAGAGCTGGCCCACCTTGCGGAAGGCCTGCTTCGCCAGCACCACCGCCTGGCCTGACAGCCCGTCGCGATGCGTCTCGATGGGCAGGCCCTTCGTCGCGTCCACGTTCTCGGCCATCGCCTCGACCGCGAAGGCGAACGCATCGACTGGCGCTTCGACCCCCGGATCGAGCCCGGCGTCCTCCGACGGCGGCAGGAGGCCACGGGACGACAGGCGCTCCTTCACGACGTCGAGCAGCTTCTTCGCGGTCACGTCCTTGCCGAACAACCTCATCGCCGCACCTCCCGGCCTGCCTTCTCGATCGCGTCGAGCCACGCGTCGATGACGGACTTCCACTGGTGGCGCCCCGAGAACCGCTTCGCTCGTCTCGAGAGCTCGCCGCGCTTCTCTCCCACTTCGCGCACCGCGGCGACGAAGGAGTACTCGTCGTCGTACCCCACGCCGCCGCCGCTGCGCTCGAGCTGCCCGCGCACCACGTCACCGCGCGTGTTGCCGATGACGGGCGTGCCAGCGGCGAAGGCCTCGAGGGTGAGCAGCGACAGGCTCTCGTAGCGGCTCGGCACCACCACCGCGAGCGCGCCGACGAGCGCGTCCCACTTGAGCTGCTCGTCGATGCGCCCGAGCGCCACCACGCGATGGCCCCGGGGCTTCAGCTCGCCCGTCCCGGCGAGCACCAGCACGGGCGCGTCGTGGAAGTGCTTCACCAGCCGCTGGTGGAAGTCGAGCAGCTCGGCGACGCCCTTCCCTGCCTCGAGCCGCCCCACGTACAGCAGGTACGGGCCGGTGACGCCGGTCGTCTCGCGGAAGCGCTCCACGTCGCCCTCGAGGGGCTCCACTCCGACCCCGACGATGCGCGACGGCGCCGCGGAGGGGAACCGGGAGCGGATGAAGGACTCCTCCTCGGGGGTGTTGCAGAGCAGCGCCTGCGCCGGCGCGAAGGCATCGGCGTAGAGGTGGAAGACCATCGGTGGCTCGTCGTGGGCGGTGGGGACCACCAGCGCCCGGTCGGCCAACAACGGCACGCCGTACACCGTCGGTTGGTAGAGGGCGGTGAAGAAGGCGACGGCGTCGAAGCGCTCACGCTCGGCGACGAGCCGCTCGAGGAGCGCCGGGACGACGGGCCCCTGGTCGGCGACCCAGCGGGCCTCGCTCACGAGGTCCTGCGGACGGTGGAAGGTGGCCGACGACAGCCGGTTGAAGCCGCGGATGTTGCGGAAGCGCGTCGCCTTGAACCGGTGCACGGTGAGCGGGCCGTCGCGTGAGCTTCCGTCGGGCAGCTCGTTCTTCCACGACAGGTGATCGGTCGCGCACGTGGTGAAGATCTCGACGTTCGCGTGCGGCGCGAGCTTGAGCGCCACCTGCCGCGCGTGCGCCTCCGCCCCACCGACGATGAAGTCCCCGAAGCGCTGCACCACGAAGGCGACGCGCGGCTTGGCGCTTCGCCGACGCGTGGGACGAGCAGGCGCCCGGGGCAGCGCGTTCTCGAGAGCTGCCGCCACCGCTGCGAGCGAGAAGTCTCCCAGCCGCTCCCGCTGCCCCTCGACGAGCCGGGCGCGCAGCCCGCCATCACTCACCACCTGTGAGGCGACCTCGGCGAGCGCCGCGAAGTGCTTCTCGTCGAACACCAGCCCCCGCCCGTCCATCGTCTCGGCTACGGCCGCGGCGCCGAACGCGAGCACAGGCAGGTCGCTGGCGAACGCCTCCAGGAGCGGCACGCCCAGCCCCTCGTGTTCGCTCATCGACACGAAGAGATCAGCCGAGCGGTAGGCGGCGACGAGCTCGCCGTGACTCACGCGCCCGAGGAAGGTGACGCCACCCAGGTCCTTCGCGCGGCGGGCGAGCGCCTTGAACGACGCGTGGCCCGCGTCGTAGCCGCCGACGACGAGGAGCTGCGCGCGCGGGGCGAGGCGCCTCAACTCCTGATGCAACGAGAGCAGGTCCTCCACCCGCTTGTGGGGGACGACCCGGCTCACTGAGACGACCCGCGGCGCGCCGAGCTTCACGAGCCTCGCCCGCAGCACCGGATCAGCCTGACCCTCGGTGAACCGCTCCGGCTCGACGAGCAGCGGCACCACCTTCACGTCGCGGTGCCCTGCCGCCTCGAGCTCACGGGCGTTGTAGCGCGAGACCCCGATGGCGACCTCGACCTGGCCCGCCAGCGCCTGCACCTGCGCCCGTCCCGAGCGGAGCGCACCCTCGAGCCGCGTGCCCGCGTAGAAGCGCGCCGGCGTGATGTTGTGGAAGACGAGCCCCTTGCGACACGGCAGGTGGAGCAGCTTCGCCACCAGGCTCGACGCGATGCCGTGGTGGTAGAGGACGAGATCGTCACGCTCCACCCGCAGGCGCGAGGCGGGGTGCACGAGGCTCTCGAAGCCCGCGGCGACCTCACCCGCGAACACCTCTCCCGTGACGCCGAGGTGCCTCAGCGCCCGCTGAAAGCCGATCGCGGCCGCGCCCATGGCGTCGCCCGGTCGGAAGTTCGGCACGAGCTGGTGGACGCGCCCTGACACGCGTCGCGGCTGTAGCCGAGCGACCTTCGGGCTGCCAGCATCGCGCGCCCCATGCCCAACCTCCTGGCCATCATCAGCAAGGCGCAGTTCGAGGCGTCCCACCGAAGCGCGAAGGAGGGCGACGCGCTCGGCTTCGATCGCTACGTCAGCACCCACGCGTCGCTCACCCCGCTGAACGCTGGCGGCAGCCTGTTCCTCGTCACCGTGCGACCGCCAGACGAGCGACTGTGGCTGCTGGGCGAGCTGGTCGATCCGACGCACGACGGCAAGCAGTGGAAGAGCGCCCCCTCCTCCCTCGCCGTGCGCGACATCACCGCGCTCATCCCCTCGCTGCGCTTCGCCAACGGCAAGGGCCTGGCGCCGAAGAAGGGCGCGCTCGGCATGAGCCTGCAGACGCCCCGGCAGCTCACCGACGAAGACGCGGCGCTGCTCCGCGGCAAGGCTGGCGCGCCGAAGGCGTCGAAGCCCGTGACGACGCCGGCGACGGCGAAGGAGTCGAAGCCCGAGAAGGCGGCGAAGAAGACCGTCGAGGTGCCGCCGGTGCCCGAGGCTCCCGCGCCCGTGGTGGCCGCGGGAGATGGGCTCGCGCTGGCAGACGTGCTGGCCGAGTGGCGGCAGACGCGCGCGCCTGAGCTCGAGGCGCTCATCGAGACGTTGTCGAAGCATCACGCCCGCGCGTGGCCCGCCCTCGATCCCTCGGCCGACGACTACGACGCCCAGTGGAACGCGCGCGCGGCCGAGCTGAGCATCGAGAACCTGCCCACCCTGCTCCCCGGCCTGTGGAGCGAGCCGCTCGGCGCGATCCCCATGCGCCTTCGCACGCTGCTCGACAAGGCGCCCGACCCGCGCCTGGGCGAGGCGCTGCTCACGATGATCGACGAGCCGCCCTTCACCGCGTCGAGCAACTTCTCGGCGTGGACGCTGCTGTTCAAGGCGCTGCCCTCGATGGTGGATACCCGCGCGACGAAGCGCCTCGAGGCGCGCAAGCGGACGAAGGGCGGCGCCTCGCAGTTCTGGCCGAAGTTCGCCGGGTGGATCGAGAAGGCCCTCGACGAGCTCCCCGAGCCCGCGGCGCTCTCGAAGGAGCAGGCCGCCGGCGTGGCGAAGCGGCAGAAGCTGGCCGAGAAGCTGCTCGCCGGTCCGCCGCCCGCGAAGAGCTCAGCCGCGCCGGTGAAGACGAAGGTGCAGCCCGTCGCCGCCAGCGTGCTGGGCGCCCTCGAGCTCGCCCTGAAGTCGGCCGAAGCGAGCCGGTACTCCGACGCGCTCGAGCCGCTGCGCCAGGCGTGGGAGCTGACCCGGCAGGAGCCGTTCGCCAAGCTGCTGACGACCTTCGCGAAGGTGAGCGCGCCCAGCCTGCCGCGGTTCGACGAAGGCAAACCGGCCGAGGTGCACGCCGCGTGGATGAAGGCGGGGAAGACCTTCGACGCGAAGCTGGTGACGCCGCTCCTCACCGCGATCCTCAAAGGGCCGCTCTCGGACACCGAGGAGCGCCTGAAGGTGATGGCGTCGTGGCCCGCGGACCCGCGCGTCGCCGAGTGCGTCGTCGAGCGGCTCATCTTCGGGCGCGACCCGTACATCGGCGCGAGGCCCGTCTTGTGGAAGCACGCGTACGAGCTGCTGGCCGCCAACGCCGACCCGCGCTTCGTCGCGCGGCTGCGGAAGAACGCGGAGCGGCTGGCGAACGCAGCGGCCTTCGATCGCAACCGCGCCGAGCGCCCGCACGCCACGCGGACCATCGAGGCGTACGTCGAGCGGGCTGCGAAGGTGACGCCGCTCCAGAACGACGAGGCCCGGGTGCTCGCGGCGCTCGAGGCGGCGGCGAGCAAGGCAGTCGCGGCGAGCAAGGCGAGCCAGGCCGGCGACCGCGCGCTCGAGCTGCTCCAGGCCATCAACGCCGCGCCCGACGATCCGACGCCGCGGCTCGTGTACGCCGACTTCCTCGCCGAGCGCGGCGACCCGCGCGCCGAGTTCATCAACCTGTCGGTGCGCCTCGCGCAGGGCGAGAAGGTGAAGTCGGCCCACGAGGCCTGCGCGAAGAAGCTGGGCATTCACCCCCGCGAGTTCCCGAAGTACCACCTGGGCCTGCTGGTGAAGGCCAGCGTCGGCTTCTCGACGAGGGTGGCCGAGTCCGAGCTCGACGCCTTCGCCGAGGACCCATCGTGGGCGACGGTGCGCGACCTCTCGCTGGAACGCGCCGGCAAGGCCGACCACCCGGGCGCCGTGCGGCTGCTCGAGAAGGGGCCGCTCTACGCCGTGACCCGACTGAAGACCCCGGGCGCGCTGGTGGCGGTCGCGTCGCGGCGCGACTTCCCCTGGGCCATCGAGCACCTCGAGCTGTTCGACTACGAGCTGCCGGCGGACGTGCGGGTCGGCGCCTTCCCACGGCTGAGGTCGATGGAGCTGCCGATGTGGACACCGGCGACCGACGCCTTCTTCGCGAACCCGCTGCTCGCGCAGATCGAGCGCTTTGAGATGGGCGGCGAGAACACGTACGGGCAGGCGCCGATCGACCTGCTGATCGTGCACGGGGTGAAGCTGCCCAGGCTGGAGCACGTCGAGATCATCACCTCGGCGTTCGACTTCGACGTGCGGGTCTCGAACGGGCAGGCCGACGTGGTGTTCTCGGTGAAGTCCCTGCCACGAGCGCGCGACGACTACTTCGCGGCCACGCTCGCCCGCCTGAAGCTGGTGCCGAGGAGCGCCGTGCGCTCGTTCGAGGTGAAGGGCGTCAAGCAGCCCATGCCGCCGCACGCCGACGCGCTCGAGGCCGCCAACGCGGCGACCGTGCACCTGCGTGGGTGAAGCGGCCCTCGCGCTCTCCTCGCGGTGACGAGCTTCGCAGACGCGCGCGAGGAGCGGCGTGTCAGAGGGTGGCGGAGATCACCCGGGCGGCGTCCGGATCCAGACTGACGAACTCGGCGCCGAAGCCGTTGGGCGTGACGTGCGTGACGCGGGCGAAGGTGCTCACCAGCGGCGCGTCCTTCGCCGGCGCGAACTGGACGTGCACCGTGGCGTGCCGAGGCGGCGTCGCGCGCGAGGCGATGAACATGCCGCCCGCCGAGAGATCGCTCGCGTAGTCCACCTCGTACCCTGCCTCCGTCGAGGACTGGTGCTGCACGAGGAAACGAACGGGCTTGCGGGTCGCGGTGCGGCGCTCACTCATGGCGACGGACCATGCGCGATCTGCCGACGTCGGCGCAACCCGGGCGTGTGTTATGCGCCCCTACACCGTGCTGCAGCCCATCGCCCTCGACGCGTCTCTCTGGGACGAGCCCATCACCGGCATCGGCTTGTACACGCGCCAGCTCTGTGGCGCGCTGACGGCGGAGGGCGCGCAGGTCGAACGCTGGGGGGCGAGCAGGTCTGGCGAGGCGCCACGGGGCAAGCGGACCCGCACGGGGTGGACGCTGGGGGCGCTCCCGACGCTGCTCGCCGAACGTCGGCCGCGGCTCTTCCACGCGCTCGCGAACTTCAACCTTCCCCTGGAGCGCGTGCCCGGCGTGCCGTTCGTGCTCACGGTGCACGACCTCGTCCCTCTGCTCTTGCCGGAGACGGTCTCGCTGGCCTTCCGGTGGCAGTTCCGGTTCTGGCTTGCGCGCGCGTGCACCGTGGCCGAGCAGATCATCTGTGTGTCGGAGGTCGCGCGGCAGAGCCTGCTCGCGCACGTCGACGTGCGGCCCGAGAAGCTCACCGTCATTCACCACGGGCTCGATCACGTCGAGCAGGTCGCGCCGCCGGATCGCACGACGGTGAAGTGGCTCGACGCCCTCGGGCTCGCCGACCCCTTCATCCTCTACGCGGGCGCGCTCGATGCGCGAAAGAACGTCGAGCTCGTGCTGCGGGCGGTCGAGCGGCTGTTCGACGGCGGACGCAAGGCGACCCTCGTGCTGGCCGGGCAGCGGTGGTTCGGAGCGGGCTCCATCGAGAAGCAGGTGCTCGCCCTCAAGGAGCGCGGCGTTGACGTGCGGCCCCTGGGCTACCTCGACGACTCCGTCTTCTACGCGCTGATGAGACGCGCGGGAGTCTTCGTCTTCCCGTCACGCTACGAGGGCTTCGGCTTGCCGCCGCTCGAGGCGATGCGCCTGGGCGTGCCGACCATCGTCTCGAACGCGGGATCCCTGCCCGAGGTGTGCGGCGACGCTGCGTGGCAGGTCGGCGTCGACGACGTGGACGGACTGGCGCAGAAGCTCAGTTCGTTGCTCGACAGTCCCGCCCAACGGCAGGCGCTCGGGGCAGCAGGGCGGGCCCATGCACTGACCTTCTCGTGGGCCAGGGCCGCGAAGGCGACGCTCAGGGTGTACGCACGCGCGACCGGCGCGCCTGGGCGGTGACGAGCGGCATACGCTGGCCCGGGACACACCGGCCGCATTTCTCCCCGCTGCTCTCAGAATTCCGCGAGGGCGCCCCTTCGACCTGGGCCAGGCCTGCGAATCGACTGGGGTCGGGTGTGGCAGGGTGTGGCACGGTCGCTGAAGGCCCGGTCGCCCATGTCGCTTCGCCCGCTCGCGCTTTGCCTGTCGCTCGTCGCGTGTGGACGCGTGGCGCTCCTCGACGACGTGGTGGATGCGGGACGGACGGGCGGCGGCTCGGCGGGCGGAATGAGCGGCGGAATGAGCGGCGGCGGAGTGAGCGGCGGCGGAGTGAGCGGCGGCGGAGTGAGCGGCGGCGGAATGAGCGGCGGCGGAATGAGCGGCGGCGGAGTGAGCGGCGGCGGGGTGAGCGGCGGCGGAATGAGCGGCGGCGGCCTGGCGAACCCGTGCGCGGGCCTGACGGCCGGACCCTGCCGCGCGAACCCACTCTGCACTCCCGACTTCTGCTTCCAGTGTTCGTGCACGCCCGGCTTCGCGCAGTGCCGGCTCAAGACGGCGCCAACGTTCCAGTGCCCAGCCTTCGGGTGCCCGCAGCCGCAGTGCTGCAGCGACGACTCCACCTGCGGGCGCCCGCTCGTCTGCATCGCCGGCGATCGGCCGATGTGCGGCACGTGCAATACGCTTCCCTCGACCTGCACGACGGACACCGACTGCAGCTTCGCGACCACGGGTCACGTCTGCCGGCCGCGCGCCTGCGCCTGTGGGGCCCAGACCGACTGCCAGCCGGGCTGCAGCACCACCGGCTGCCGTGAGGGAGAGACGTGCGAGCTGCAGACCCAGCGCTGCGAACAGGCGAGGTGTGCCACGACGCCCTGCCCCGCCGGCTTCAACTGCGTGCTCGGGCCGACCGGCGACGTCTGCGTTCGCCGCTCGTGCACCAGCGATCGCGACTGTGGCGATGTGTTCTGCGTGCAGGGGAGCTGCAGCAGCACGCTCGGCCGGTGCGGCCAGCACGTCCCCTGACCACTGAACCCTCTGCGCCGGCGCGAGCATCTCCTGCGGCGATGTGGCGAACCGGCCTCGTCGTGCTGCTCTCGAGCTGCGCGGGCATGCACCGCGCGCTCGACGTGCGCGCCCTGGAGCAGACAGCACGCCTCGTGGACCAGCGAGCGCTCATTGGCGCTCGGGCATTGCCCTTCACGACGGGCGAGGAGCTCAACCAGCACACGAGCCCGCGGGCGATCGCCGCGCCCGTCGAGCGGCTCGCCATCGGCGCGCGAACGCTCGGCCTGCCTGACATCATCGAGGAGCAGCTCGCGTTCCGGAGTCAGGTCACGCTCCGGGCGGTCGAGTCGAACCATGCACGGCTCTACGTGTACAGACAGGGCGCGCTGGGTGAGCGACCGGTGCTCCTGTGGGTGCCCGGCCTCGCCGTGTCCGACGTGGCGCTCAGCCTTCTCCGGCCGCTGCTGATCGACGCGCTCGCCGAGGGCTTCGACGTCGTCTTCTTCGTCCCGCCCTACCATCTGGAGCGCAGCCCGGCTGGCGTCGCCAGTGGTGACGCGGTCCTCGCGACGGACCTGTCGGACCACCTCGGGGTCGTTCAACAGGGCGTCGCGGACCTGCGCGAGACGATGCACTTCCTGAGACGTTCGGACGTGAAGCAGCTGGGCGCCTTCGCCGGCTCCCTCGGCGCAAACCTCGCCCTCCACGCCGCGCAGTTCGAGGGAAACGTGGAGCAGCCGGCCTTCGACTTCCTGGTCGCGATGATCCCGCTCATCGACTGGAGCGCGCTGGTCTTCCAGCGCCCCGAGTTCGAGCAGCTGCGGACCAGGCTGGAGCAGGCGCAGCGCTCGTCATCGCTGAGGGCGGTCTATGACGCGCTCGAGCTCTCACGCGCCCGGTCACCGCTGCCCGCGGAGTCGATCTCGGTCATCGCCGCGGCCTGGGATCAGGTGACCCCGGCGGCCCCCCGCGAGCGATGGCAGCGCGCGTGGGGCCTTCATCGGGTGACAGTGCTCGACCGGGGTCACGGAACGATGCTCCTCGGCGGCGCGCTCCGAGACGAAGCAAGGCGACTGCTCCGGGAGGAGCGGTGGCGGCTCGACCATCGAGAGCAGCCGAACGAGCACCTCACGGAGAGCGGACGGTGAGCTGCCGGTGCATCCCTCGAGCGCGCTGCGGCTGATCCTGCGCGCACACTCAACCTGCTCTGCGGTGGTCGTCGCCGGTGCGGGCCTGCTGCTCCGCCCGTGTCGCGTCGTCCAGCGCGCGGCGGAGCGTCGTCACGGACACGGGCTTCGCGAGCACGTCGTCCATGCCCGCCTGAAGACAGGCCTGGACTTCCTCCGCCATCACCGAGGCCGTCAGCGCGACCACCCGGACGGGACGGTGCCCGGCGCGGATCCGCCGCGTGGCTTCGAGCCCGTCCATCTCGGGCATGTGGCAGTCCATCAGCACCAGCGCGTACTCGACCGCGGCAACGGCCCTGATCGCCTCCGCGCCCGAACGGGCGAGGTCAACCTGCGCACCGAGTCTGGTCAGCAGCCGGCTGACGACGAGCGCGTTGACGTCATTGTCATCGACGACGAGCACTCGACCCGAAAAGGAATGCGCCAGCTCAGGACCCGCGGTGAGGGAAGGGGCAGATCGGTCTGGCGCGAGCGTCACCTCGAACGCGAAGCGCGAGCCCTGGCCAACCGACGAGTCCAACGTCAGACGACCGCCCATCGCCTGCACGAGCTCGTTGCACAACGCCAGCCCCAGGCCAGTCCCGCCGAAGCGTCTCGTGGTGGACGAGTCGGCCTGCTCGAAGTGCCTGAAGAGGCGCGCCCTGGTGGCGTCGTCGATCCCGGGGCCGGTGTCGCAGACCTCGAACAGGTACCGCCCGTCGCCTGATGACCCGAGGCGTACCGTCACGCCCCCCCGCTCGGTGAACTTCACCGCGTTGCCGACGAGGTTCGCGAGCACCTGCCGCAGGCGCATCGCGTCGCCGCGCACCCTCGTCTCTTCGGCCGCGACGTGCCACTCGAGCGTGAGCCCCTTCTCCAGCGCTCTGGCCTGGAAGAGCTGGCAGACATCACTCACGAGGTCCTTCAGCTCGAGCGTTCGCGCCTCCAGCGTGAGCTTGCCGGCCTCGGCCTTCGAGAGGTCGAGCAGGTCGTTGAGGAGCGACACGAGCGTCTGCGACGACCGATGAACGACCTCGAGGCTCGCCCGCACCGGCTGCGGCAACGGCTCGAGCATGAGCGCCTCGACCATGCCGATGACGCCGTTCATCGGCGTGCGAATCTCGTGCGACATGTTGGCGAGGAACCGGCTCTTCACCTCGGTGGCCTTGCGCTCCCGCGCCGAAGCCGCCCGCAGCTCGATCTCGAACCGAAGCGAGAAGGCGACGAACGTGATGCCGAGGCCGATGGCTCGCAGCTCGGTGACGAGGCCCGAGCGAGGCTCGATGGCAACGAGCTCGAGGCTCGCGATGACGCGCGCCACGCTCGCCGCGACCACCGTGGCCACCAGCCAACCGACGCCAGCCCTCGCGCCGAGCATGGTGTTCGCGACGTAGGGAACCAGCGCGAACCAGCACAGCAACACCGCGTCGAAGCCCTGATCAGTGATGCAGTAGCCCACGAAGCTCACCAGCGCCGCGCCGAGGGTCTGGTGCGAGACGTGCCGCGAGGTTCTCCCGCGCCGGAGCTGAGCGTAACCGAGCGCCAACATGCCGATGAGGAGCAGCGTCCACGCGGCGCTCAGCGGAAGTCCCAGGGCCCAATAGCCTCCGACCATCGCGACCCCGATGACCGCCCCGATGCGATGCACGTCACGAACGAACGCCTCGCGCCAGAGATCTTCGTGCACGCCCGCGACTGCCATGGTGAAACGCTAACGGTCGCCGGCTGGCGTGCGGGACGTTTTCGCTGCTGGGGCTGCAGCGACCCGGTCGGCGCGCCGCGCCGCCATGAAGGGAGAATCACCACACCTCACGACCTCACATGGCCGGGGCCACGCTGCCATCAACAGGCACCAGACGCAGCGCGCCGCGCTCACCCGGCTCCTGGCAGTCATTCGAGAGGACGAGCCGCTCGATCCCCGGAGCGGCTCCGAAGACCGGCAGGGCGTCGAGCGGCAGCGTGCCCGTGCACTGCAGCACCTTCGTCGGCACGCGCGCCGCCGTCGCCCAGGGGTAACGGTCGCAGCCCTCCTCATCGGGCCGCTGCGGCAGACGTCTCGGCCGCCGCGCCGCGCTCGCTGGCGGCAGCGACAACACCGCCTCACGGCAGGTCGCCACCAGGCCACCGAAGGTGAGGACCAGGTCCCGGCCGCGCCGCTCGAGCTCCCCCTGAACGGTCGTCGCGTCGCTGCACGTCCACTCGCTGGCGCCCAGGCCCCGCTTCTCGACCTCGAGCACGAGCGTCGCCTTCCCTCCCTCGAGGCGCAGCGCCCAGCGCTCCTTCGATTCTGGACCCGGCATCGAGCGCTCGCCCGGTGGCCGGGCTCTGGAGGTGAAGCGCCGCGCAACCCACTGGGCATCGACGCGCTCGGCGGGACAGCCCCTGGCCGTCGGGCGGGGCGCTTCCGCGAGGGGCGGTTCGGGCGACTCGTCCTGGTCACTGGCTGCGGGCAACGGGGACGCCGGTGGCGGAACAGGGAGTGGCGGGGGTGTGGGGTAGGCGACGTTGTCGTGGCCTGGCGCGAAGCGCACCCGGTCGCCGTCGTAGAAGGCCACGCGCTGCGGCAGCCCGGTCCGCGGCGTCTCGACGAACAGCCACTCCGAAGGTCTCCCTTCAGGACAGCCGATGACCCAGGCCTGGACGTCGTTCGAGAACGAGCTCAACGCCAGCTCCAGCCGCGCGCGCTCCGCAGGCGTGCGGGCTCCGAAGAAACCCGCGAGCGCCGGCTCGGTGCTGGAGCCGAGCGACCACCGCCGCAGGCCCAGCTGACCGATGGGGCACCCGGGCAGCTCGGGGCGCAGGCGGATCTCGGCGAGGCGCTCGGGGGGCTCGTGTCGCGGCTCCCCCTGACACACCTGCCGCGTGATGACCGACTCGATCACGACCCTCGCGCCGTCTACGCGTGCCTGAACCCGCAACGTCGAGACGGGGTCGCAGCGCGTGTGCTGCTCGAGCTCGTGCTGGACCGGCATCGCCGCGGGCGTCACGCAGGCGCCCAGCAGCGCCACGCCAATGAGCCACATCGCCGCGTGCATCGAGCTCATCCTCTTCACCTCTTCTCACTCACGGCACCGACGCGGCCACCGAACCGCAACCGGACTCGGGAGCGCCAGCATCCAGACCCGGCTGGGCGCGCACGGCGCGGCGGAGCGTTCAGATCTTCCGCTTCTTGTGCGTGCGCGGTCGAGCGTGATCGAGCAGCGACAGGTAGTCGATGTCCTTCGACGGCGGCGGGGGTGGTGGAGCGCCCAGCGACGCCGCGCGCTTGGTGAAGGCCGCCACGATGTCCGGCACCGGCCGCACCACCTGGAGCATCGCCTGTGGCCCCTGCAGGGCGTCCGCGAGCCCCGCCGCCACCTGCGCGATGGGCAGCCCCCGGCGCAACAGATCCTGCAGCGAGTTCGACAGGGTGAAGAGGTTGTGCCCCGCTGACTGCACGAGATCGATCATCACCTTGAGCACCTGCGGCGCCGTCAGGTGTCCGTCGGCCATCAGCACGAGCGCCGCCTGGAAGTAGTTGAAGATGGGCACCACGCGCGGGCCGTACTTCGCGAAGGCCGCCGGCGTCGTAAGCCGATCGAGGTTGATGAAGATGCGGCGCACCGGGTCCGCCTGGGGGATCGACTCCCACACCTTCATCACGCGGGTGATGTCGTCTTCGTAGACCTCGGCGGCCTGCAGCACCTGGTACACGACGGGCTCGCCCACCCGCCGGGCCACCATGTCGGCGTAGAGCGAGTAGATGAAGGCGTCGGCCTCGGCGTCGTCACCGAAGAGCACCTCTTCGGCCTCGGCGGGGTAGTTCGCGCGGCTCCTCAGGAGCACCGGAAGCTTGTAGCCGACCTGTCCCCGCAGGGCCTTGAAGCGCCCGCGCACCAGGTTCTTGAGGTTGTCCTTCAGCACGAGCTCATCGAACTCGACGCCGTCGAGGTGCAGCTTCTCCGCGAGCACGGCTCGCATCTGCGTGGGGCTGCCCGAGACGATGCAGAGCCGCGAGTCGCCGGAGGCGCGCAGTTCGCGAATGAGGGCCGCCGCGCCCGGCACCGCCTTCTTCTCGTGCGCCTTTTGCAGGGCCGTGCGCACGAGCTGCCGGAGCGTGTCGAACTCCGTCTGCAGGTACGTCTTGTCGAGATCCCAGCGGTATATCCGCTTCGGAGGTCTCGGGTCGATGCGATCGGTCAGGCTCACGGGGCCGGGGGTTTGTACGCCCGGCGTGCCCGTGGGGAAAGGGGCGTCAGCGCACCGTGATCGTGAAGTTCCATCTAATCGGGTCTCCGGTGTACGCCGGACCCATGAACCCGCCGCGGCGAGCACTCGCGATGAAGCTACTGCCCGTCGAGTACTGGAAGCCGCCCATGTAGTCGTGCGTCGCCGTGTCCTCATCCCAGGCTGTGAAGCTGACGCTGGTGGCTGAGTTCACGGTGATGTTCCGGCTCCAATTCCAGTTCGCAGTGAACGTGTCCTGGACACCAGGGGGCCCGTTGCAGGCAAGTGGCGACATGTTCCCGTCGAGGTACAGGCATACGTAGGGGTCCGGAGCTCCGCCCCCGAGGTCCCAGGTACTTGCCGGGGTCGTGTTCGGGTTCATCGTCGGGAAGACGGCGCGCGCTACGGTGACGGTGTACATGCGGCCGAAACCGGTGACGCACTGGTTGTTCATGCAGACGTCGGTGGCCGTCGTGCAGTCGGAGTGGCTCTGGCAGCCCGCGCAGGTGCCTGCACCGCAGGTGTAGTTCGTCGGGCATGTCGCGCAAGCGACGCCGCCAGCTCCGCATGCCGTCGGTGCGGTCCCAGCCTGGCAGGCGTTGTTGAAGCAGCAGCCAGCGCAGTTCGAAGGACCACAAGCCGCCGCAACGCACGAGCCGTTCGTGCACGATTGACCCGAGGGGCATGACACGCAGGCGCCTCCCCCCGTGCCACAAGCGCTGGGGAGCCCCGCCGTCTGGCAGACGTTGTTGAGGCAGCATCCCGTGCAGGTTGATGGGCCACACGCTGGCGTGAAGCAGGCGCCGCTCGTGCACGAGTCTCCGGACGCACAGGCAACACAAGAGCTTCCCCCACGGCCACACGAAGTTGCCAGGGCTCCGGCCAGACACACGTTGTTCGAGCAGCAGCCCGCGCAATTGGATGGACCGCAGACAGTCGCCGCGCCGCCAGCCGTCCCAGCGCCTGCGCCTCCGCCTCCTGTGGCGAACCCACCTCCTGTTCCGGATCCGCCCGTCTCGCAGCGACGCGCCACAGAACACGTCTGCCCAGCTCCGCAGATGTCACACGCCAGTCCGTTCGCGCCACAAGCCGTGAGCGCAGTGCCCGCGGAGCACTGACCGTCCCGCGTACAGCAACCAGAACAGGTTGATGCAGAACACGGCGTCGCGGTGCCACAACCGAGTGAGCCCATGACTGCGACGGCGAGTACAATGCCAACAAGACGAAGCGCCATGTCGTTCCTCCCCAGGTCGCGCCGCGACCGTGCTCGTTTAGTCATCAGCCTCGCTCGTTTAGTCTCTGGTCGCCAGAGCAATCGCTTGCGATGCAGCCGCGGATGGGAGTTGGCGCAACCATTGCGGTCCGTGTTCGCGCGCAGCGCCTTGCGAAGGGCTGGTCCCTCGAGAAGCTGGCAGAGGCGGCGGGCCTGAGCCGGGATGCGGTCGTTCGGATCGAGCGGGGAGATCGCAATCCGCGGCTCGGAACCACCGAGGCACTTGCGGCCGCTCTCGAAGTGCCGCTTGTCGAGCTCATCGCGCCGAGTGAGGAGCCGGGAGGCGAGGATGCGCGCATCCTCGTCATCCGCGCTCATCTGCGAACGCTGGCTCCCGAACTGGCTGATCGGGTCGTTCGGGCGGTCGTCGCGTTCTGCGGCGGGGCTCCCGACAACTCGCGTCGGCGACGACGCACGCGCCGAGCAACCTGACCGCTACCCGGGCAGGCTCGTCTGGATCGCCTTCGAGAGCTCGCTCTTCACGGCCTTGGCGGCCACCTTGCCGGCGTTGGTGATGGCGCGGGCCTTCGAGCGGCCGTGCGCCTTGATGAAGAGCTTGTCGAACCCGAGGATCGGCGCGCCGCCGTACTGCTCCCAGTCGGTCACTTCCTTGATGCGCTCGATGCCGCCCGAGAGCATCGCGAGGCCGGCACGCCAGAGCAGCTTCTCTTTGTACGCGTACCGGGCCAGCTCGACGACCGTCTCGCTGACGCCCTCGAGCATCTTGAGGCACACGTTCCCCACGAAGCCGTCGCACACCACCACGTCCGCCGTGCCCTTGGGAATGTCGACGCCCTCGACGTTGCCGATGAAGCGCAGCCCTCTCAGCGTCGCGAGCTTCTGGTTCGCCTCCACCACGCGCGCCGGGCCCTTCGTCGACTCGGTGCCGTTCGAGAGCAGCGCCACCGCCGGGTCCGGGTTCTTCGAGATGATGCGCGCGTAGGCGGCGCCCATGACGGCGAAGGCGACGAGATCGTCGGCCGACGCGTCGACGGTCGCGCCCACGTCGAGGATCAAGCTGAACGGGTCGTTCTTCTCTCCGCGGGAGACGGCGGTCGGGTACACCGTCGCCAGCGCCGCCCGCCGCACCCCGGGGATGAGCTTGAAGGTGCGCGCACAGGCCAGCACGCCCGCGCCGGTGTTGCCCGCCGACACCATGCCGTCGGCCTCGCCGTCCCGCACCAGCTCGGCGGCCACCATCACCGAGCAGCGGGGCCGCGCGTCGAGCGCCGCCGCTGGCTTCTCGTGCATCGCCACGAAGTCGGGCGCGTGGTGCACCGCCAGCCGCTCGGCCGTGTACTTCACCTGCGAGAGCGCCTCGTCGATGAGCGCGCGGTCGCCCACGAGCAGCCCGTGCACGTTGGGCGACTCGAGCGTGAGCTGCGCGGCCCCCTTCACCACCTCGACGGGGCCGTGATCGCCGCCCATGACGTCGAAGGCGATGGTGACAGGACGCGCCTCGCTCATCTGCTGCCCTCCCCCGCTACTCCTTCAGCTCCGACCCCGACGTGCGCTCGATGCAGCCCTTGGTCAGCGTGTACTGGTACGTGCCCAGCTCGTCGCGCCAGTACTCGCCCACGTACGGCCAGTAGAGCTGATCGTCCGAGACGGCCACCGTGTACCGGTAGTCCTTCACGATCTGCTTGTTGCCACCCGCCGACAGCAGCTCCTGCAGGAACTCCTTCTCGCGGTCGGTCGTCTCGAACTTGATGCGCAGGCCGTTCGCCCGCAGCGTCTTGAGCTGCCCGTTCTCGAAGTCGAGCTTGGCCTTGGCCATGATGCCGCCCTTCTTGATGAGCTGCTCGCGCTGGGCCTTGAGCGCCTCGATGAGCGTCTTCGACATGTTCGAGTACTTGAACGAGTCACCCTTGCCGGCGAACGAGTCGATCTCGCCCTCGAGCTCGCCGATGGCGTCCACAGTCTTCTTCAGGTCCTTGTCGGTGAGGGCCAGGTTCAAGATGCGCTCGAGGATCTCGTCCACGCTGCCCTTCTTCACGAGGCCGGCCTTGTTCTTCTTGCGCACCTCGTCGAGCACGTTGAAGTACTCGGTGGCCTCCATGTCCTTCACCACGAGCGCCTCGAGCTCTTCCTGCACCGGGCCGTAGATGTTCTCGAAGTCCTCGATGATCGACAGCGACTCGCGGTAGCGGCAGTTCTCGAAGTACACGACGGCCTTCAGGATCAGCGCCTCGGGGAAGTACTCGTCGCGGAAGAACGGGCTCGACAGGGTGATCAGGTTCCCCAGCGCCTGCTCGTACTGGCCGATGCGGTAGTTCGCCCAGCTCGCCTCGAAGAGCGACTCGAGCCACTGCGGGCCGCCGCGCTCGACCTTCTGCAGGTAGAAGATGGCGTAGCGGTTCTGCCGCGCGCCGTAGTGGGTCCGCGCGAGCTGCATGAAGGCGAGCTCACGCAGGTTCTTCAGGTTGCGCGCCTCGGCGGTCTCGCCGCGCCCCTCGTCGGAGCGGGTCGCGCGCACCACCTCCTTCATCGACTCGAGCGCCGCCTCGAGCTTGTTCTCGCGGAAATAGGAGAGGCCCTCGAGGTACTTGGCCTTCGGGTAGAAGGCGTCGCCCTTGGGGATCATGAGGCACAGGCGCTTCACCTCGTCGAAGGCCTTGTCGGCCTCTCCCTTGCGCTCGGCGTCGTCGAGCGCCTTGCCGTAGACGAAGTTGTAGCGCGCCAGCAGGTAGCGGAACTCGTTGCGGAACCGCTCGGGGAACTCGTAGTTCGCGTACTTGGCGATCTCGTCGAGCACCACGGTCTCGTTCGTCGTCTTGCGGGCGATGAAGAAGAGCCACTCGAGCGAG
The DNA here is from genome assembly GCA_016793095.1 of Myxococcaceae bacterium. Classification (GTDB taxonomy): domain Bacteria; phylum Myxococcota; class Myxococcia; order Myxococcales; family Myxococcaceae; genus Xiheimicrobium. The sequence continues at coordinate 45,769 of JAEUJQ010000027.1, forward strand.
CTCTTGAAGAACTTGTTCTTGTCACTGCCGCGGCCGAGCACCTTCGAGAAGGTGGACAGGGCCGAGTTGTAGAGCCCCAGCTTGTAGAGCGACTTGGCGAGCCAGTACTCGGCCTCGACCTTCATGCCGGCCATCTTCGGGTCTTCGGTCATCTCGAAGAACGACAGCGCCGCCGCCTCGAAGGCGTCGTTCTTGAACTGGGTGATCGCCGCGTCCATCTTCTGGCGGTCGCCCGTCTTGCCCGACACGTCCACCGCGTCGAAGCTCATCGTCGGCGCCACCTTCGTGTCCTCTTTCGGGGGCGGCTTCTTCTTCGTCTCGACCGGCTTCGACAGATCCAGCCCCTCGGCGGGCAGCTCGACCTCGGGCTGCGGCGTCTCGTCGGGCTTCTTCTCGTCGCCCTTCTTCTCGGTCGGCTTCTTCGGCGGCTTCTTCGCGGGCGGCTTCTTCTTCCCGCCGCCGAGATCGAGGCCTTCGAAGTTCATCTGCGCCGACGCGGGCACCGCGAGCGTCAGCACCAGCAACAGGGACAGCCCACGGATCAGGCTCGGGAGCACGCGCATGGTCACCGCTCCTGGAAGACGGTGGGGAGGAAGATCGAGAACCCGAACTCAGCCATCAGCTGGTTGCGCAACGAGCCCGAGGGGAAGCCGTTCTCGTAATAGATGGTGTCGCGCAGCTCGACGCGAAGGGTGAGGAACTTGTTGAGGAAGAACCGGAAGCCGAGGCCCACGTTGCCGCCCGGGCCCAGCTCGTTCTTCGGGCCGTACATCATCAGGGCAGCCCCGACGAGCGCGTACATGTTGAACGAGAGCACGCGCTCGGCCGACAACGAGAGCTTTCCGTAGATGGGCGCCCACTGCAGGTCGACGCTCGCCAGCAGCGAGTTGAGGCCGTAGGCCACGTTCTCCTGCACCCGCTGGCCGCTGGGATCGAGCCGCGAGGTCAGCTCCTGGACGGTCGGGCTGCGGCAGCCCGCCGGGGTGTTGGTGGTCGGGTCGCCGGGCGTGCAGATCTGCGCCGCGCCGGAGACCAGCGAGAGGTTGTAGCCGCCGCGCACGCCCACGCCGATGGACTCGGTGAAGTGGTACGTGAGGGCCGCGCCGAAGAAGACCTTGGTGAAGAAGGCGTCGCGCACCGACAGGCCGATGCCGGGCGAGATCTCGAACCGCCCGTCCATGAGGAAGAGGTGGCCCGAGACGGGCGGGATCCGGTCGCGCAGGGGACCCGACGAGTCCTTGTCGGCTTCGGACACGTCGCCGGCCTCTTCTTCGCTCTTCTGCGCGAACGCGGAGAACGACCCCAGCAGCGACAGCGAGAGCAACCACGGAGCGAGGGCGCGCATCACTCGGCCTCCCGGTACGTCGACTTGAACGGGAAGAAGAGCGAGACGCCCACGGTCAGCATCATCAGGTTCTGGGTGACGCCCTTCGTCGTGCCGCGGGGCGTGTCCACGTAGGTGGTGTTCACCAGGCCCAGGTTCACGGCGAAGAAGTCCTTCGCGACGAAGCGCAGGCCGATGCCCAGATCGAACGCCGGGTTGATGGGCCGCGGCTGGTCGTTGTTCGCCGGGTCAGGCGTGCCAGTGCGCTCGGTGAACACGACGCCGCCGCCGGCGAGCAGGTAGCCGTCGAGGTGGAGGATCGAGTTGAAGAACGAGACCTTGCCGTAGAGGGGGCTCCACTCGAGGTCCGCCATCGCGTTCCAGTAGGGCACCGAGAAGAAGATGCGCGACTGCAAGGTGCGGGTGGCCTGCCGCACGTCGTCCGACGGCAGGGTCTGCATGATGGCGAACCGCGCCGCGATGGCGAGCGTGTCGGCCGGGTAGAAGGCCGCGCGGATCTGCCCGCCGAGGCGCGTGTAGTAGGGATCGTTGACGTTGATGATGGCCGCCGGGGCGAGCTCGAACCGGCCGCGCTTGATGTAGAGCTTGCGCTGCACGCTCTTGACGCGATCGTCCTGCGTCACGTCGCGCTCGACGGCAGGCTGATCGGCCTTCAGCGGCTTGCGGGCCTCGTCCTTCTTCGCCGCGCTGGCCTTCGGCTTCTCCGGCGCCGTGAGGTCGAGCTCGTCCTTCGGAGGGTCCTTCTTCTTCTCATCTTTCTTCCCGTCGTCGGTGAGGTCGAGGCCCTCGAAGCCCTGGGCAAACGCCCGGCCCGAAGAGATCGACAGCAGCAGGACCGACGCCGCCGCGAGGTATCGATGAACCGCCATGTTCGTTTGACTCTCCGCGAAATCTCCCGACGCCGATTGCGGCGGGCCCCTTGCCGAAACGAAGCGCGCGCACTCTACCCCGCGTCGCGGTCCTGTGAAGCCTCGTATTCGCGAAGTGGTGTGTTACGGTGCCGCGGCGTCAAAGGGCGCTGGCCGTCGGAGACGAACTCAACATGTCGAAGGCAACACCCGCAGTGATGCGCACGGGGCTCGTCCTGGGCGCGCTCGCCACCCTGGCCGTCGGTTTCAGCGCGTGCCCACCCAGCACCGATCGCGGCCGGCCCTGCCAGATGCCGCGGCGCACCGATGCCGGCACCACCTTCCTCACCGAGAAGGAAGTCCGTGCCCGCACCGGCACCGCGTCGAACGCGACCCGTGACTTCCTCGCCTTCGGCTCCCTCGACTGCGACGACCTGCTGTGCGTACGCGACGCGACCTACGTCACCGATGCGGGCGACGACGCGGTGGCCTACGGCTATTGCTCCAACCCCTGTGACGTCGGCGCCGCCTGCCCGTCCTTCGACCCCGAGCTCGACAAGCGTGGGGACACGAAGCTGAACTGTCGCGCGCTGCTGCTCGACGAGCAGACCCTCGAGGCCATCAACCAGGACCCCGGCGCCCGCAAGATCCTCAACAACGTGAAGTCCCCGTACTTCTGCGCCCGCGGCAGCACCCCCGACGCCGGCATGTAGGCCGATGAAGGTGGCGGGCCTGCCATCGGTCAACTGTCCGTCCTCTGGTCGCCCGACGACACTGGCGCGCGACTCGCAATAGATCGTTGTCGTCGCTGGTTCGTAGAACCACCTGCGGCGGTGCGGTGTCAGGCGAGAACATTCAGAATTCCGGAGGCTTCACATGAACAAGACAGGCATTTTCCTCGGAGCAGCCGGTGTCCTGGCCCTCGTCGCGCTCGTGGTCGGGCTGCCGCGCGCAGGTGCGCCCGAGCCGACGACCGTGGCTCCGCCGCCGCCGAACGTGGTGAGCCCGCCGCCTGTCTCCACGGCCTCGAACGGCAGCCTGTCGATCACCACCCGGCTCTCGCACCCCTTCGTGCTGGTGGGCAGCAATGACGTCTTCGTCACCGCTGACGTCACGGCCGTCGAGGTCAAGGGCGCGACCCGGTCTCCGGTGAACCTGGCGCTGGTCATCGATCGCTCGGGCTCCATGAGCGGCTACAAGCTGAACCAGGCGAAGCAGGCGGCGCGGCAGCTGGTCTCGCAGCTGCGGCCGGAAGATCGGCTCACCGTCGTGCACTACGGCAGCGACGTGAAGGCGATGGAGGGCGTCTTCGCCACCCCGGAGAACCAGGACCGCCTGCTCGCGTACATCGACGGCATCTGGGACGACGGCGGCACCAACATCGGCGCGGGCCTCACCACCGGCCGCGACCTGCTGCTGCGCACGAAGCACGACTTCAAGGTGAACCGCCTCATCCTCATCAGCGACGGCCAGCCGACCGAGGGCGTCACCGATCACGCGTCGCTCACCAACATCGTCCGCGAGGTGCGCCAGGCGGGCGTGTCGGTGTCGAGCATCGGCGTCGGCGAGGACTTCAACGAGCAGCTGATGGAGTCGTTCGCCGAGGTCGGCGCCGGCGCCTACGCCTACCTGCAGGACGCCTCGCAGCTGCAGCAGATCTTCGCGAAGGACCTGAACGCCGCCTCGTCGCAGGTGGCCCGCAACGTCACCCTGACGGTGAAGGTGCCCGCCGGCGCGCGGCTGGTCCGCACGCTCGGGTACACGCCGATCGCCCGGTCGACGAGCGGCTCCGACGAGCTGGTCACCCTCGCCCTGCCAGACTTCGCCGCCGGCGCGAGCGAGCGCGTCGTGCTGCAGCTGTCGGTGGACGGCGCCAGCAACGGCCAGACGCTCGACGTCAGCCAGATGACCCTGGCCTACACTGATCTGCTCGCGAGCCAGCCGGTCACCACCAACGCCTTCGTGCGCGCCAGCGTGACGACGGACTCGACCCTCGTGCAGACGAAGCAGGACGGCGAAGCGCTCGTCTTCGCGGCGCGGGCCCAGGCCGGCGCCAACACCCAGGCCGCCGTCGATGCGCTGAAGCGGGGCGATCGCACGGGCGCGCGGCGGCTCTTCGAGGACAACAAGAAGATCATCGGGCTGTCGGGCAAGGCCGCTGGAGCGCCGTCGGTCGCGCAGGATCTTCAGGAGCAGGACAAGCTGATGCTCGACCTCGAGGCCGCGCAGGACGAGGGCTCGATCAACCAGTACTCGAAGCAGGCGCGGAAGAAGGCGCGCCTCGACTTCGGCCTCTTCGGCTCGACCTACTGAACGACTCGACGGCAGACTCTCTCTTCGGGAACCGACGCCATGTCCTCCACCGCGGTGGTGCAGCTCCAGCAGCGCGACGTCTTCGAGCGCAACGTCACGCGCACCCTGCTCGCGGGCGCGGGCGCCGGGGCGGTGGCGTGGCTCACCACGAAGCTGCACGTGCCGGTGCCCCTGTCCTTCCTCGCGATCGCCGGCATGGGCCTGGCGTGTGTGCGGGGCGCGAAGCTCGAGCGGCTGGCGCTGATGGCGGCGTCGGTCATTCTCCCCGCGCTGCCGTGGCTCTTCGGCCTGACGCAGGGGTGGACGGTGGCGCTCGCGGGCGCGGTGGCCGGGGCCATCGTCGTGAAGTCGCGCATCTCGGAGTACGGCGAGGAGGGTTCGGTCGGCGCGTCGCGTCCCGGCGTGGCGCACTACGTCGCGACCGCGGGGGCCACGGCCGGGCTGTCGGTCGCAGGGCTCAAGGTGGCCGAGATCCTCTCGGCGCGCATGACCGACGCGGCGACGCCGATGCTGCTCAACGCCGCGGTGAGCGGCACCATCATCGCGCTCTTCGCCGGCCTCGGCTCGCTGGCGTCGCACATCGCCCTCAAGGCCGACCCGGTCGAGGCGCGCTGCGACGAGGTCCTGCCGCTGCTCGACGGGGAGTTCGCCGACCAGCTCAACAAGGCGGTCGGGCTCTACCGGCAGTGCGGCCGCCAGCTCGCCTCGCTGCCCCGGGAGAACGCGCGGGAGGAGCTCGCGCGCACGGTGGGCAAGCTGACGAAGGACGCGATCGAGCTCGCGGCGGAGTGGGCGGGCATCGAGTCGCAACTGCACGACGACGCCCACCGCGACCTCGAGAAGGAGATCGCCGAGCTGACCGAGTCGGCCGCGAAGGCGCGTGACGCGGTGGCGAAGAAGCAGCTCCAGCTCGCCGCGTCGTCGTTGAAGGAAGAGCTCGAGCGCCTCGGTGAGATGCGGCTCAAGCGCGAACGCGTGCTGGCCAAGCTCAAGTCACAGGTGGCGCTGCTGGAGCGGGCCCGCGTGGCGCTCATCGGCATGCGCAGCTCCCACGCCACCGTGCGGGCGGCCGAGATGTCCGCCGTCGCCCGCAAGCTGAACGCGCTCGCGACGTCGCAGGCGGACGAGGCGAAGCTGGCGCACGCGGTGGCCACCAACGCCGAGATCGCGGCCATCGAGACCCAGAAGGCCGACGCCGCCACGCTGGCCATGGTGTCCGCCGCGAAGGAGCAGGCGACCGCCGAGCCGATGCAGGCGGTGGTGCCGGTCAGCGCCAGCGCGGCGACCGACGTGGTGCCGGTGCCCGACAAGCTGAAGTCGTGAGCCGCCGCCGCGCGAGCGCGGGCAGACCTCACTGCGGGGTGAGGCGGAGGATCTTCCCGTCAGCCCAGCTGCTGGCCTGGGTGCCCGCCGCGAGGACCCAGGCGACGCCACCGCTCACCGCGATGCCCACCGGCCAGGCCAGCGACTCGGCCACCGGCTGCGGCGTCGTCGAGTCGTGCGCCACCCGCCGCACACGCCCGTTCGCGAGCCCCTGCGTACCCGGCTCGACCCACCACCCGAAGGTGTCGTCGAGGGCGAAGTCGGCCACGCCCTGCGCGTCGGTGCCCACCGTCTCGAGCAGCCCGTTGCTCACCGTCTGCCGCAGCACCGTCGAGGGCGCTGGGTCGCGCGCGAAGTAGAGGTACCGCGCGTCGCCCTCGTTCGTCTGGAAGCCATTGCCGAAGCGCCGCTCTTCCCGGGGGCTCATGCCGTTGGTGCGGATCGACTGCATCGCGGCCTGCAGGCCCGAGATGTCCACGCCGGTCCAGTGCACGCGGTCGCCTGCCACCGTCATCGCGAAGGGGGTCCCGTTCGAGTTGATGAGGGTCGCCGTCTGGCCGCCGAACGGCGTCTTCCGCACCGGAGCGCTCTCGGTCGTCCAGAACGCCGCCTGCCCGTCGGTGCCGAGCGTCACGAGCTCGGCGCTCGCGGTGGCGACCGGCTCCGAGCCTCCGGCGAGCAGGTACCGACGCAGCTGGGTGACGTCACCCACCAACACGGAGTCGGCCGTCGAGGCGAAGACGCTCGGCCGCGTGAGCGGCGCGACCTGCTCGGGGCACGGCGGCGCGCCGCAGCCCGACAGGGGCATGCGATAGAGCCCCGGCGCTGACCCGCTCTCGACCCAGTACAGGAAGGTGCCCAGCACCGCGACGCCCCCGCGCCACGGTCGGAACCCCGCGGCTGAACGAGCGCCGAGGCGGCTCCGGTTCTCGAGCATCACCTCGACCCGGACCTGCCCGCTGAAGCCGCCTCCGGCGCCGCCGCTCGCCCCGCCTCCCGTCCCACCGCCCGCGCCGCCGGCCGCCCCGCCGTCCGCCTGGCCGCCGTCACCTGCGTCCGGCCGCAGCGGCATGAGGGGAGTGCACCCGACCAGGAAGAGACTCAGGGCGACGCTCGCCGTGCGCATGCTGCCTCCCGTCGCCTCAGTCATCCGCGACGATGTTCGAGATGCCCTCGAACGCCGCCGCGCCGCCGGCCTTCACGCCGTTCTTCGCCGCCCAGCCGCCGGGCACCTCCAGCACGTACGTCGCGGGCCCCGTCGATGGGCGCGACGTCAGCGTGCGCGGCTCGGCGTTCTCGATGATGCTCACGATCTTCCCCTTGCCGTCGATGAAGAGCATGTCGAGGGGGATGAGGGTGTTGCGCATCCAGAACGAGAGCGGTTGCTCGCGCGAGAAGATGAAGAGCATCCCCGTGCCGTCGGCCAGGGCGTAGCGCCACATGAGGCCGCGGGTCCGCGCGTCGCGGGTGGCGGCCACCTCGACCTCGACGGCGAGCTTCTTCGTCCCCGCGGTGAGCGTCACCTTCGCCCGCGGCAGTCGCGGCATCGGGAAGTCTTCGGCGGTGACGTCGGTGACGACGGGCTTCGGCGGCGCGGCGGGCGGCGGAGGCGGAGCGGCGGGCGGCGGCGCAGGCTGGGGCGCTGGCGGCGGAGGCTTGCCCTCTCCCGGACAGGCGAGCAGCACCACCGCGAGGACCGGCGCCAGCCTCGACACGGTCACTTGATCGGCTTGTTGAGCAGCTTGCCCGCGAGATCGGCGCCCAGGCTCGAGGCCATGAGCTGCTCGACGACGCCCTCGAAGTCCGAGCGCTGGCTGTCCTGCGAGTACACGAACTTGATGCCCATGCCCGGCTCTTCGCCCTCGATGGTGCTCCAGACGACCTCGCCCAGCAACTCGAACGGATCGTTTCGCTGCGGCACGGTGAGCTTGAAGAGGAACCGGGTGCCGATGGGCAGCGGCTTCTTCGTCTTGATGAAGGTGCCGCCCTTGCTGATGTTCTTCGTGTAGTCCGCGAAGAACGAGTTCAGCTTCTTGTAATCGACCTTGAGCTCGATGGGCGCCCGCGCGCTCTGCCGCCCCTCGATGCCCGCCTTCTGTTCACCAGCCATAGGGCGACTATAGGACCGGCTCGCGACGGAAGTCCTCTTTCGCGACGAGGGAGGCAGGTAGGGCTTGCAGTCGCGCAGGGGATTGGCCTGATCACCGCGTGCCGCCCCCACTCCTCTGGCTCACGAGCGCGCGATGAACGAGCTGGCGCTCCGGGTGCGGGCCGTGATGGCGAACCGGCTGTGGCGGGCGGCATGGGTGGCGTACACGCTCGCTCAGCTCGGGCTGCTGGTGTTCCCGGTCTCGCGGATCCCCGGCTACGAGCTCTCGACGGGGTTGGGGCTGATCACCGCGGTCCTCGGAGGGGCGTTCGGCATCGCGTTCGGCCGGCAGGAGTCGATGCGCGCCATCAGCGCTCCGCGATCACAGGCACTGCTGGCGGTGGGCGCCGCGGCGGTGACGCTGCTCGCCCCGGCCCTCGTCACGCTGATGCTGGCCACACTGCTGACGCTCACCACCACGCCCTGCAGCCCGTTCGACGCGATGGCCTTCTTCCCTGTGGTGGTGCTGCCGAGCGTCGTCATCGTCGCGAGCTTCGGGGTGTGGATCGGCGTGGCCCTGCGACGCTGGTGGGCCTTCACCCTGGCGTGGCTCGGCGTGGTGCTCGCGAGCGCGGCGCACACCGGCTGGCCCATCGTCTTCGGGCCCCAGATCTCGGCGTGGAACCACCTGGCCGGCTTCCTCCCGGGCCCGCTCTACGACGAGGAGCTGCACCTGCCGGCGGCCCTCGTGTGGTTCAGGCTCGGCTCCCTGCTGCTGGCGGCCGTCGCGTGCCTGGGAGCGGCGCGCCGACTGGGCGATCGCACGCCCGTCACCCGCCTGGGGCTGGCGGCGAGCGCCCTGCTCTTCCTGACCCTCGACCTGCTGGGCCCGTCGCTCGGGTTCCGCATGAGTGACGCGGCGCTGCTCGCCCGCCTCGGCGGCCGCACCGAAGGGCCGAACGTCATCCTCAATCACCCGCGGGGCCTGACGCCGAAGGAGGTCGCCCGCGCGCTCGGCGACCTCGAGTTCCGCTTCGCGCAGATCTCAGCCTTCGTGGGTGGCGCGCCGCCTGGCAAGGTGACGGTGTGGTGGTACCGCAGCGCGGAGGACAAGAAGGCGCTCGTCGGCGCGGCCAACACGCAGTTCGCGAAGCCCTGGCGCCGGGAGATTCACGTCAACGAGTCGGGCTTCCCGCACCCCGTGGTGAAGCACGAGCTCGCGCACGCGCTCCTGGCGCCCCTGGGTTCGCCGCCCTTCGGCGTCACCGCGCGTGTCTTCGGGCTCGCCCCGCACGTCGGCGTCATCGAGGGGATGGCGGTCGCGGCGGACAACCCGGTGGACGAGCTGACGCTGCAGGACTGGGCGGCGGCGATGAAGAAGCAGGCGATGCTGCCCGACGTGCGCACGCTGCTCGCGCCGCAGGGCTTCTACTCGGCGCCGGCGTCGCGCGCGTACACCACGGCGGGCGCCTTCCTGCGCTGGCTGCAGGAGACCCGCGGCGCCCCGAAGCTGAAGGACCTGTACCGCGACGGTGACTTCGAGCGCGTCTACGGCGCGGCGCTGCCCGAGCTCGTCACCGAGTGGGAGCGCTTCCTCGACGGCGTGCCGCTCGAGCCTGCGGCGGTGAACCAGGCCTTCGCCCGCTTCCGCCGGGGTAGCCTCTTCGATCGCCCCTGCGCGCGCGAGGTCGCGAAGCTGGCGAGCGCGGCGAACGAGCTGTGGGACGACGGCCCTCACGCGCTCGAGCTCCTCTCGCGCTGCGAGGCGCTCCAGCCCGAGGAGCCGGCCCACGTGCTGGCCCGGGTTTCGACGCTGCGCCGGCTCGGGCAGGACGACGAGGCGAAGGCCATGCTCGAGAAGCTCGCCGAGCGGGTGAAGGACTCGCCGTCTTCGTGGGCCGACGCCGCGCTCGCCCTCGCCGAGCTGGCGATCGCCCGCGGTGACGACGCGGGCGCGCGGGCCCTGCTCGAGCGCATCGTCGCGCTGCAGGTGTCTCCGTCGATGGATCGCACGGCGCGCGTGAAGCTCCACTCGCTCGACGCGACCGGCGCCGTGCGCACCGCGCTGGTCCGCTTCTTCTCTTCGGACCGGGACGCGGTGGTGGTGCACTCGCTCGACCTCGCGCGGGCCGAAGCCCCGGCAGACTCCTATGTCGCCTACCTCCTGGGACGCCGGCTGCACCAGCGCGAAGCCTTCCCCGAAGCGCTCGCGGCCCTCGAGGTGGCCCACGCCGACCCCGCCCTGCCCGAGTCGCTTCGCCGCGAGACAGTGCGGTTGATGATCGAGGCCGCCTTTGGCGCCGGTGACTGCGCACGGGTGAAGGCGCTGGCGCTCGACGCGGCCGGCATGTCGGGGCCCTTCGGCGCGCGCGCTGCCGACTGGGTCGAGCGCTGCGCGAGGCGGTCGCCGTGAAGGTGACGCTCGAGCGCGGGGACGCGTCGCTCACGCTCCAGCGCATCGGCCGCACCATCTTCGAGCAGCAGGGCGACGGCGAGACGCAGCACGGGTACTTCGACGACGCGGCGGCCGAGGCAGCGCTGGCGGTGCTGCTCGACGCCCGCCTCGCCGAGGGCTGGACGGAGTCGGCCGAGACACGCGCGCGCCGCGAGGCCGAGGCCGCACGACGGGCGCAAGCCGAGGAGCGCCTGCGCCGTCACCGCGCGCTCTGTGAGGCCCCCGACCCGCGTGAGGCGCTCCGTGCGTTCCTGGGCGACGCGGTGCCGGCCGGCCCTGCGCTCGACGCCCTGCTCGCCCGGGTCGCGTCGGTTCACACGCCCACCGAGGGCGGCTTCCGGGTCGCGCTGACGAGCGGTGGGGCGCTCGAGTGGGCCGCCGGCGAAGCGCCGCTCGAGGCGCTCTGGGCCTACCCCGACGCGCGCGCCGCCGACGGAAACCAGCACGCGCTCTTCTTCGGCCCCGACGCCGCTCCGCCCGAGCCTCCCGACGAGCTCGACGGCGTCGCCTGGTTCCTCGAGGAGTGGCCGAACGACCGCTTCTGGTTCACCGCGCCCGACGCGCCCACGGAAGCGCGCTGCTACGAGCTCGACGGAGGCGTGGCCGAGCCCGAGACGCCTCCGCGCTCGCCGCGCGAGGTGCTGCTCGCCAGGTTGAACGACGTGCTCGACGATCAGTAGTTCGAGTTGTTCTTCTCGCCGAACGTCGACAGCGTCTTCTTCGTATCCACGCCCGCGGCCTTGAAGGTCTTGGTGGCCGGCGTCACCGACTCCTCGCCCGCGAGCCCCTCGGCGGCGGCGCCGAACAGCTTGCGAATGTTGTCGCCGAACAGGGTGATGACGCCGATGGCCGCGATCGCGATGAGCGCGACGATGATGATGTACTCGGTCATGCCCTGACCGCGGCGCTTCGAGTGCAGCTGCTTCTTCGTGGGCTTCTTCATGGCGGGCTCCTTCAGGTGGCCGCGGGAGCGCGGCCGGACGAAGGAGTTATCGACCGCCACGCGCGCGCCGAACATCGGCCGGTCCACCGTCGGACAACGGGAGGTCGGTCAACGGGAGGATGCGCCGTCGAGCACCGCCCAGCGCATCAACGCCGCCGGCAGCGTGAACCAACCGTTCGTCGTCGGCGTCGTGACCGCGATCACCCGGCCCACGTCCGGGTCCGCCTCCAGCCACTCGCCGTCGCCCGCGTACACCATCGTGTGCACGCCGTTGGCCGTCACCATGAAGTCCCCCGGCTCGAGCGCCGACGGGGGCAGCGCGTTGAGCGACTCGACGGTCCCGAGCGGACGCGCGAGGCCGCGGTAGCCGTCCTTCAGCGCGAGCGCCGACGCGTCGAAGAACCACAGCTCGAGCACCGCGCGCAGCAGGCCCGGGTTCGCGCCGGCGAACACCTCCTCGAGCAGCGCGTGGCGCAGGCTGTTGCGCACGAGCCCCGAGCAGTCGATGCCGAGCCCGTTCTCGCCGCCCCACACGTAGCGGGTGCCCGCGAGCCCCCGCGCCTCCTTCACGACCCCCGCCCGCACCCGCGCGACGTCGAGCGGCCGCGCTGGCGCGAACGCCACGACGCTCATGACGGCCAGCAGGACGCCCGCCAGCACGACCCGCCCCCGCGGCGGCGCCAGCAACCCCAGCGCCACCAGCGCCGCGCCCGCTCCAGTGAGCAGCCCGAGCCGGCTGAAGGTGTTGCCGACCGGCGTCACGGTCATCACGAGCCACAGCGCCAGCCCGCCCACGAAGAGCCCGACGAGGAGCAGCCGACGCTTCGACGCGCGGCTCATTCCTCTTCGTCGTCGTAGTCCGGCATCACCTGCTTGCGTGACGGCATCGGCGTCACCTTGTCGGGCGTGAACGTCACCCGCCGCCAGTGGCCTTCACCTTCGGCCTTCACGGTCAGGCCCTTCACCGCGGCGCCGGCCTTCAGCGCACGGGCGCGGTCGTCCTTCGAGAGCAGCATCACCCCGTAGACGCGCCCCAGCTTCGCCGCCTTCTCCGCCAGGCCCGTGAACAGCTTCGTGAGCGCCGGGTCGTCCTTCACCTCGAGCGTGCGCTCGTCCGGCTCGTTCGACCTGGGCCGCTGCGAGCGCTCGGGCTGCTCCTTCTTCATCGCAGCGCCGTCGCCCCTGGACTCGGCCTTCTGCTTGCCGTTCGCGGGCGTGGGCGCGGACGCCTTCGGGGCGGGCGGCTCCTTCTTCTCGTTGCGCTCGGGCCGCGGGTCGGGGAACGCGTTGACGCCCAGCGAGACCCACCGCTTCTCGACGTTCGGCCGGTTGATGGCCTTGTTCACGAGGAACTGGATGCAGTCGACCAGCCACGAGCGCGACTTGCCCGCGGTGATGCCCGGCAGCTCACCCTCGAAGTGCAGCGCGATGCCGATGCCGCCGTCGGGCATGTCCTTCGTCTCGAGCCGCGCCGGGTACTCCATGTGCTCGAGGATGCCCTTCACCAGCGCCTCGACCTGCGCCTTGCGCTCGGGGCTCGCCGGCGTGACGGCAGCCACCGGAGGCGTCTGCGGCATCGTGATCGCGGCTTCGCTCATTTCTTCACTCCCACTGGCTTCGGGGCCGCCTGGCCCGTGCGCTCGAGGTACTTGCGCAGGGCGAACTGCTGGCCAATCGACAAGAGGTTGTTGGTGAAGATGTAGAGGGCGAGACCCGCGGGGTAGTTCAACATGATGACCGTGAAGAAGATCGGCATCACCCAGGTGATGAGGAACGCCTGCCCCGGGTCGGTCATCATCTGTGGCTGCAGGCGCTGGGTGACGATCATCGTGACGCCGAGCGCAAGCGGCAGGAGGTAGGTCGGGTCCTTGTAGGTGAGGTCGCCCCACACGCCGAAGAACGCCTCGCCGTACAGCTCGTAGCTCGTGCGCAGGGTGGTGAAGAGCGCGGCCCAGATCGGCAGCTGCACCAGCAATGGCAGACAGCCCCCGAGCGGGTTCACCTTCGCCTCCTGGTACAGGCGCATCTGCTCGAGCTGCTGCTTCTCGCGATCGTCGGGGTACTTCGCCTTGATCTTCTCCATCTCGGGCTGGAGCTTCTTCATCGACTCGGCCGAGACCATCGCGCGGTGGGTGAGCGGCAGGAGCGCGATCTTCACCATCACCGTCAGCAGGATGATGGCGATGCCCCAGTTGCCAGACAGCCCCTGGAAGAAGCGCAGGAAGAAGAGCAGCGCCTTGCAGATGACGGCCCACATGCCGAAGTCCACGGTGCCGTCGAGGCCGACCGTCGAGGCGACGGCGCCGTTCGAGCCCGGAGGGGCGCCGACAGCCTGGAGCAGCTCGAGGTCTTTGGGCCCAAGGAACGCGTCGAAGTCCTTCGTGAGGGCGCCGGCCGCGGGAACGGTGATGGGCACGAGCAGCTCGACGCGCCGCTCCGTCAACGTGGTGTGCAGCAGACAACGGCCCTCGGTGGCGCCGCCCGTCGGCCAGATGGCGGTGAGGAAGTACTGCTGATCGATGCCGACCCAGGCGATCTGCCCCTTCTCTTCGAAGTCGCTCTTGTCGGTGCCGCCGCAGCCGAGCACCGTGCCCTGCTTCTCACCGGGCATGTGGCGAGCGATGGAGTCGCCGGGCTTGCACAGCACCGCGGCCTGGTTGCCGATGCTGCCGAAGAGGCTCGGGGCTTCCTCGACGGTGGGATCCACCGCGCGCGCAGCCTGCACTCCCAGCTCGCCCGTCAGCGCCTGCGCGCTGGTGTTGGTGAGCACGACCGAGACGTGGACCTCGTAGCCCCTGGGATCGCGCTCGGTGCGCTTGAGGTCGGGCGCGAGGCCCTTCGCGTTGGGGTCCCACGAGAGCGTCTTGACGACCCGCCACGGGCCGTCGGTGCCGGTGAAGACGAGCTTGCCGGGGGCCTCCTCGGTGACCTCGTAGCGCAGCGTCTTCGACAGCGGCGTGGCGCCGACGACGAAGACGCCGAGCTGCGGCGCCTGGCCGGGCACGGGGTCCGCGAGATCCATCTGCTTGCCGGGCGGGAACTGCTTGCCGATGAGGTGCTGGTAGCCCTCGCCGACCGTGAGGCGCTGCGTCTCGCGCTCGCGCTCTCCGGTGAGCACGGCGTCGGTGAGGCCGGCGCCGAGCGAGGTGAACGTCATCTTCATCGACGGGCGGCTCGCCTCGATGGTGCGCACCGGAAGCTCGGCCAGGGCGGGCGCCGCGGCGAGGGACGGCAGCCCTCCGTCGTCGAGGGCGACCGGTGGCGGCGTTGGCGTCGCAGCCACGGCTTGCGTGTCGAGCGGCGCGCCCGCGTCCACGAGGGCGACGCCGGCGTCGACGGCGGCGAGGCGCTCGCGCTCCTTCTCGGCCTCGGGGCCCCAGACGAAGATCTGGAACACCGTGGTGAGCCCGAGCATCAGCGCGACGGCGAGGTAGAGGCGTTTCTGCGTGTCCATGACGTGGGGTCGCTTCTTGTCGGCTTCAGTCGGCCGCCGGAGGCCGTGTCACGTGGGGCTGCGAATCAGGGAGCTCGGTGGACAGGCGCCGGCCGAGCTGGGGATCGAGGCGCGAGACCAGGGTGGCGGCGTCGACGCCATCGCGAGGGGGCACCGGGTCGAGCCCGCCTGGGTTGAACGGGTGGCAGCGGCCGATGCGCCGGACGGCGAGCCACAGGCCCTTGAAGGGGCCGTGCACCGTGATGGCGCCCATCGCGTAGACGCTGCACGACGGGTGGAACCGGCACATCGGCGGCAACAGCGGCGACAGCACCGCCTTGTACAGGCGAATCGGCGCGAGCAGCAGGCGCGCGAGGAACCCGACGGGCCGCCTGGGCGCTGCGGCGAGGGCGGCGCTCACGCGGGGAATCTCCGCTTGAGTTCGGTGACGACGCGATCGAACGCGCGCACGAACGCTGGCCACCCGGCCGTCGCGGCGCTGTTCCTCGCGATGAGCACCATGTCGAGTCCCTTCGGAAGCTCGTGACGCCGGGTGCGGAAGAGCTCTCGGAGCCTGCGGCGAACGCGGTTCCGCACCACCGCGTTGCCCACCTTCGTCGAGACGGTGAACCCGACGCGCGTCGGCTCAGTCGGGCGCCCGTTCGGCTTCACGAGCGCGAGCACACAGTCGGCGGACACCTTGAGGCCGGTGTCCTGAACGACGAGGAACTCGCGCCGGGACCTCAGGCGCAGCGACTGGGGAAACGCGTTGGGGCGACTCGCCACGAGCTACTTCTGGTACGCCTTCACCACGAGGCGCTTGCGGCCCTTCGCGCGACGGCGCTTGAGAACGGCTCGGCCGGCCTTGGTCGCGTTGCGCTTGCGGAAGCCGTGCGCGCGGTTTCGCTTCACCTTCGAGGGCTGGTACGTCGGGACTCGCTTGGCCACGGGGTGGCTCCTTCTTCGCTGCGACGCGGTGGCGAGAGGGCCTGGAGGAGCGCTCCAGAGCCGTCGAACCCCACGTTCTTGTTGGGAGACCTCGCGGTCATCGCGAGGTGGCGCGCCCTCCTAGGCAGGCCCATCGGCCCGCGTCAAACAGGAAGTGCGCGTGACTGTTCCCCGAGACGTCCCGCCAGACGGGCGGGTGAAGGGGGCGACCCGTCCCGCCAGCGACTCCGTCAGGCCCTTCCGTCTGCGGACGGGCTGCTGCGGCGCTCAGGCTCAGTTCACCGGGCTGAAGACGAACGGGAAGGCGACCGGAACGTCGTCTTCGGGCGTGAAGGGCAGCACCCAGTTGCGGGCGATGGAGGTGATGCAGTCGGACACGTTGCGGTTGTGCAGCGAGCCCTCGGAGAGATCGAGCTCGGAGACGCGGCCGCGCGGCGTGATGACGAACTTGACCACCAATCGACCGGACAGCGAGCGGTCGCGCTTGAGCTCCCGCTCGTAGCAGGACTGAATGGCGCTGCGGCGCTGGCGCATCCACGAGGCGAGGGCGTCGGGCGAGATGTCGGGCGTGTCGATGGAGATGGGGCCCGCCTCTTTCACCGAGCCCGTCACGGCGACGTCGCCCTTGTCGGAGAGCCGCACGTCCTTCACGCCGTTGGTGCCGATGGCGCCGACGCCGACCGTGGTGCCTTCGTCGGCGCCCTTGCGGTCGCTGGCGAGCAGATCGCCGGCCGTCGCGACGCGGACGTCCGAGGCGCCCTTCATCGCGTCCCCAACGCTGCCCACGTGGCTCGAGTCCTTGAGGAGATCGGCCGCGAGCCCGTCCTCGCCGCCGACCGCGCCGATCACCTTCAGCATGCCCATGCGCGCGAGCTTCGACTTCATCGCGTCACCGGTGATCGCGCCCTTCGGCTTCGCGGGGGCAGCGTCGGCGACGGCGGGCTTCGGAGGCTTCACCACCTCAGCGGGCTTCTCGGGCGCCTGGGGAACGGCCGGCTCGACGAGCTTCTTCGGCATCGGGAGCAGCACCGCCGCGTGGCGATCGAGCTGCAGCTCCTCGAGGCTGAGCTCCTGCTCGACGGGGGTCGGCTGTGCCCACACGTAGCCAGCGCCCACCAGGTGCGCCGTCAGGGACAAGGCCATCGCCACCACGAAGGCGCGGTCGAGCTGCGCCGTGAGACCGCGGGCGCCCTTCGGCAGCTCGAGCTGCGGCGGCGGCGCGCTGGGCGTGACGAGCTGGAAGAGGACGGTCACGTCGCCCACCTTCACCCGGCCCCTCGACCCCCGTGGCAACGAGAGCTCTGACCCGGGAACGTCGGCGAGCGCCTGCTCCACGCCTCCGAGCGACACCCGCCCCTCGGCGGCACCGCCCTTCACCAACAGCGCGGCGTCCTTCGTCACCTTGAAGAGCGTCACCGCCTTCGGCAGCTCGCCCATCGGCACGCAGAACGTGCTCTTCGGGTCTGCGCCGACGGAGATGGTGGCCTTCTTCCCGGGCTCCAGCGTGCGATCCTCGATGATGCGTCCAGCGTGGATGAGGGCGATGCGGAGCGCCTGGGCGGTCGAGGTCGTCGCGGTCATGCTCCTCCCGACAGCACCTGCCTGATCAGGGTTCCCCGCGAGATAGAGCCCTATTGACTCTTTCTCGCCCCGGCGCGCAGACTGACGTCCATGACACCTTCGGAGCGGCTGAGCCTCGCGTGGAGATCGCTGGACGGGCTGTCGGTGGGCGACGCGCTCGGGGAGCAGTTCTTCGGGCCTGAGCGCACCGTGCTGGATCGCATCGAGCGTCGGGAGGTGCCGGCGGGCCGATGGCCGTACACGGACGACACGGAGATGGCCCTGGGCATCGTCGAGGTGCTGGCTGAGCGGGGCGTCGTCGATCAGGAGCTGCTGGCCGACGTCTTCGCGCGCCGGTTCCGCGCCAATCGGCACCGCGGCTACGGCGGGACGGCGCAGACGATCCTCGAGGCGATTGGCGACAAGGCGCCCTGGCAGCAGGTGAGCCGCCGGGTGTTCGGGGGCGAAGGCTCTCAGGGGAATGGCGCCGCGATGCGGGCGGCTCCCGTCGGCGCGTACTTCTTCGATGACGACGAGCAGGTGATCGTCCAGGCGCGCCGATCGGCCGAGGTCACGCACGCGCACCCTGACGGGCAGGCTGGCGCGATCGCCGTCGCGCTGGCGGCCGCGTTCGTCACCCGCGATCCGGGGATGCGGGACGGCGATGAGCTGCTGCGGTGGGTGGCCGAACGCACGCCGCCGGGCCCGACCCGTGACGGCCTCGAGCGCGCGAGAGAGCTGCCGCTGCACGGGCCCCTCTTCCGCGCCATCGCCCTCGGCACGGGCCAGAACGTCATCTCGAGCGACACGGTGCCGTTCGCCCTCTTCTGCGCGGCGCGCTGCCTCACCGACTACGAGGCGGCGCTGTGGACGACGGTCGCGGGGCTCGGCGATCGCGACACCACCTGCGCGATCGTCGGCAGCATCGTCGCCATGAACCGGCAGGCGACGATCCCTCGAGGGTGGCTCGAGGCGCGAGAGGTCCTGGGGCGCACGTCGGCGTGGTGATGGTTCCTACGGACTGACGACCGGACCTCGGCGACAATCGCCGCATGGAAGACAGCCAACAGCAGGAGTTCTTCCGCTCGGTATCCGAGGCGTTCGAGCGCAACCGGGAAGCGGCGATGCAGAGCTTCGAGCTCATCCTGCTCGGCCTCGTCATCATCCTCGCGGCGATGCAGGCCGTCGGGTACCTGCGACGCAGACGCGGCCTGGTCCTGGGAGTCGAGCAGATCGCGTTCCAGCGCGGCCTCACGAGGGACGAGCTGGCGCTGGTGCTCGACCTCGCGCGCGTGGGCGGAGTGCCGCCGCTGCGGCTCTTGACGCACCTCGACGTCTTCGAGCGGGTGACAGGCAAGGCGTTGTCGGGCGCGCTGTCGGTCTTCCTGTCGGGCGAGCCGTTGGCGAACCAGGTTCGCCGAATCCGCCATGCGCTGCACTTCGATGTCCTCCCCGCGCACGCGCCGCTGCTGACGACGCGGGAGCTGTCGCCGGGAACCGCCGTGCACTTCGGCGCGAACCATGGCCAGGTCTCGCACCTCGACGAGGCGCACCTCGAGGTCGAGCTGCGTGAGCCGGTGAGCCTCGAGCGTGGGACGACGGTCACCCTCATCCTCACCCACGCCCGCGAGGCCCGGTATGAGCTCCACTGCCGGCTGACCGAGGTCCGGAACGGCACCCAGCTCCTCCTCGCTCACGACGAGGCGCCGGTGCGCGTGCAGCAGCGTGAGTACGTGCGCGCGAAGGCGGCCGGGCCGATCCGTCTGGTCGCCGTCTCCTGGCCAGGCCACTCGATCGAGCAGCGGGAGATCGAGGGCCAGCTCGTCGATCTCAGCGGCGGGGGCGCGCTGGTGACCTGTCACACGGTGCTCCCGCCCGGCGTGCGCTTCACGGCGACCTTCTCGGCGGGCGAGCAGATCTTCTCGAAGCTCGACGGAGTGGTGATCGCGACCCACGGAAGAGACGCCGGCACCTTCGAGCTGCACCTCGAGTTCCCCCGTCTGCCCCCCGCCGAGCGGGAGCGCCTCATCGGTGCCGTCGCGAAGCTGCAGGCGACGGAGCAGCGCGCCGCGCGAGCGTGAGGGCGCTGGTCGCTGCTACAAACGCCTCATGCGCGCGCTTCTCCTGCTGGGAATGGGCTGGGGGCTCCTGGTGTGTGGCACCGGTTGCGGCTCGTCGGTGGTGACCACGGCCGGGAAGGACGGTGGAGCTGGGGGCGGTGCGGGCTCCATGTGCGCGAGTCCTCGCGTGCTCTGCAACACGTTCTGCGTGGACCTCGCGACGAACCTCGACCACTGCGGGAGATGCAGCAACCCCTGCTCGGGAACGGCGACGTGCGCGAATGGACAGTGCAGCACAGGAGGTGGCTCGGCAGCAGGCGGCTCGGCAGCAGGCGGCTCAGCAGCAGGCGGCTCAGCAGCGGGCGGCTCGGCGGCGGGCGGCTCGGCGGCGGGCGGCTCGGCGGCGGGCGGCTCAGCGGCGGGCGGCTCAGCAGCGGGCGGCTCGGCGGGCGGCTCAGCAGCGGGCGGCTCAGCAGCGGGCGGCTCGGCGGGCGGCTCAGCAGCGGGCGGCTCAGCAGCGGGCGGCTCAGCAGCGGGCGGCTCGGCGGGCGGGTCCGCGGGCGGTGGCTCTGCAGGCGGTGGCTCTGCAGGCGGTGGCTCTGCAGGCGGTGGCTCTGCAGGCGGTGGCTCTGCAGGCGGTGGCTCGGCAGCCGGTGGTTCTGCAGGCGGTGGCTCTACGGCCGGTGGTTCGGCAGCCGGTGGCTCTGCAGGCGGTGGCTCTGCAGGCGGTGGTTCTGCAGCGGGTGGCTCGACAGCGGGTGGCTCGGCCGCGGGCGGTGTGGCTCCCCTGACCATCGCGTACGCCACGAGCCCGAACGGTCCGGCCCAGGCGAGCATCCCGACCGGCTCCACCATCTACGGCCGCCTCGAGAACGCACCCGCGACCGGCGTCCAGGCCTGCACCCACCCGGCGGGTTCGACAGACTGCTCGTCACCCCCGACGAACTGGGCCACCTTCCCCGCGAACGGCTGGACCTACGACGCTTTGGCCTCGACCTGGCGCGCGACGATCGCGCCCAACTCGTTCCCACCCGGACAGTACGTGTCCTTCGCGCGCAACACGACCACCGGCCAGACCGCGACGCCACGCACCATCACGCTCACCGGCCCCAGCACCATCTACTCTGCGACGCTCGATGGACCCGCCGCCGCGAGTCTGCGCGTACGCCAGACCATCTATGGGCGGATCACCGGCAGCAGCGCGATGACGCAGGCCTGCTCGGAGGCGCAGGGCAGCGGCTCCTGCGCGAACCTCGCGAACTGGGCCACCTTCCCTGCGAACGGCTGGACATGGGACGGGAGCGTGTGGCGCGCGACCATCGCGGCCAACAGCTTTCCACCTGGCACCTACACCAGCTACGCGCTCGACGTGGCGACCGGCTCTCGCGCGGCGCCCGTCACCGTCACGCTCACGCTCACCTGCGCGTGGACGGCCATCGTCCCCGGGCCCGTCCCGCCGCCCACGACGCCGTGCAGCGCTTCGAACGAGGGCGCGATGGAGCTGGCCAACGGCTACACGTGGACCTGCGCCTGTCAGTGAGGTGACGCGGCGCGAGTGACTCGCGCTTCACCGCTGGCGCGAATCACGCCCTCGATCGCGGGTGGCCTGCTATCTGCGGCGAATGCACGCAGGCCGGCACTACTCGGTTCGGGAAGTCATCGCCTGGACGCGCTTCGCCATCGTCCTGTTCCTGCTGGTGGCGACCGTGCCCACGGTGGCCTGGGCAGTGTTCGACCAGCACTGGCTCGTGCTGCCGTGGCAGCCGGTCGCGCTCGTCGGCACCGCGGTGGCCTTCGTCACCGGCTTCCAGAACAACGCAGCGTACGGCCGGCTCTGGGAGGCGCGGCAGATCTGGGGCTCCATCATCAACCTGAGCCGCACGTGGGGAGTCCAGGTGCTCGACCTGCCCATCACGACGCCCGCCGTGAAGAAGCAGCTCATCGAGCGGCACCTGGCGTGGTTGACGGCGCTGCGCTTCCAGCTGCGGGAGAAGCGCACCTGGGAGACGGTGGACCGGCACGACAACCGCAGCTACCAGCACTTCTACGAGGTGCCGGAGTGGCAGTCGGACCTCTCCACCGAGCTGAAGGCCCTGTTGAACGAGACCGAGCACGCGCAGGTGCTCGCGACGAAGAACCGCGCCACCCACGCGCTCGCAGCGCAGTCGAGGGAGCTCGCGGCGCTGGCGGCGAAGGGCGCGCTGACCGACCTGCGCTTCATCGAGCTCGAGCGCACCATCGCCGCGCTCTACGACGCGCAGGGCCGCTGCGAGCGCATCAAGAACTTCCCCTACCCGCGCCAGTTCGCGACGCTCAACGGCTACTTCAAGACGGCGCTGGTCGCGGCGCTCCCGTTCGCGCTCCTGCCCGAGTTCCACAAGCTCGGGCCGGCGTTCGTGTGGGTCACCATTCCGAGCTCGACCATCGTGTCGTGGATCTTCCACATGCTCGAGAAGATCGGCGAGGCGTCTGAGAACCCGTTCATGGGCGGCCCCAACGACGTGCCCATCAGCGCGATGGCGCGCACCATCGAGATCGACCTGCGCGAGCTGCTCGGTGAGGCTCCCCCGCCCGCGCTCGCCCCGAAGAACAACATCCTCAGCTGAGCGGACGAGCGGCTCCGGACTCTGCGAGCCACGCCAGTCGCCCAGGCCGTGCGCGTCACCCCGCCGTCGCGGCTCGGGCGGCTCCGCGAGGATGGCTGACTCTGCGAGCCACGCCAGTCGCCCAGGCCGTGCGCGTCACCCCGCCGTCGCGGCTCCGCGAGGATCGCTCAGCGCTGACTCTGCCAGGTCCCCACGCCGGTCGCCCACGCATCGAGCCAGGCCTTGAGCGTCACCCCGCCGTCGCGGCTCGAGAGGGACGCGCTGACGCCGCCATCGACCAGGACCACCCCCGCGCCAGGCAACAGCACATGGTCGTCGCCAGGCCGCACGAAGTACTTCGAGGTGGCGCGGGCATCGTACGTTGGCAGCACCTGCGCGAGCCCGTTGACGTAGGCGGCGGTCGGCGGGGTCGCCCACCCGGCGGTCGTGCCCGGAGAGTAGAAGAACCGGGCGATCACCTGATCTCCATCGGTGGCCAGCAGCGCGACGCGCGAGGTCGGGGCCGAGGCGAGCTGGTGCTCGAGGACCTCGGGGAAGCCTCCGTCGCATGTCGTGCAGGCGGCTGGCACCTGCAGGTTCCACTCGCGCCGCATCGCATCGAAGTAGGGCGAGTCGATCATCGGAGAAGAGTCTGCGAGCAGGTGCACCTGGGCCTCGGGGAAGGCCGCGCGCACGCGGTGCAGGTTCAGGTTCGTGCCGTACCCTCCGCCTGAGATGCCCACCAGCCAGACCACTCCGACTGACGGGTGCCGGGCGCGCAGCCACGCGAGGTAGGCGTCGAGGTTGCGCGCGCCGTGGAACCGGTGCGTGCGGGCGACCGGCATGTCGAAGAGGCCTGCCTTCGTGAAGTAGGTCCGGGTCGCGTCTCCCGCGTGCAGGTCGCCCGTGCAGTAGGGCACGAAGGCCCAGGATGCGTTCCGCAGCGGGTTCTCCGGGCGGCGCGCGAAGAACACCGAGCCCTTGATCTGGTTGAGCTCGGTGGAGAACGCCCCACCCCCGTCTCCAGGGAACGGATCGGGGTGGCTCACGTAGACGGCGAGGGGCCTCGTCCCACCGGGGATGTCCGCCAGACAGAACGAGTCGGTGCCGTAGTTGCAGATGGGGCCCCAGCGGTAGAGCGAGGGCTGGCACATGCCGTTGTTCCAGCAGGCGCCACCGCCCTGCAGGAAGACCACCAGCTCGTCCGTCGCGCCGGCGTTGTAGCCGATGCCCGCCGGAGCTCCGAGGGCGCACGCGGTGCCGCTCACGGGGAAGAAGGCCCAGTTCGGATCTCCCCTGCCGACGCCGGCGTCCGTTCCCGCGTCGGCTTCACCGCCGCCCGTGCCACCGGCGATACCGCCCGCAGCGCCCCCTGCCAGGCCGCCGGCGACTCCGCCTGCGACGCCTCCCGCGCCGCCGCCCACGCCTCCAGACGCCCCTCCCGCGCCACCACCAGCCGCGCCTCCGCCCTGCGCACCACCATCAGCGAGACCGCCAGCGCCGCCACCGGCAGCCGGGCCCGGACCTGGAACCCCGCCGCCGCACGCGCACAGCGCCACCACCACCACCCGAAGGAGCGTCTTCATCAGGACGGACTCTGACACCGCGGCCAGAGAAAACAGAAAAAGCCCGCCGAACGCGCTAGAACCCTGCGTCGTTCATGCGCGTCGGCGACTGCCCCAACTGCCGTGCTCCCGTCGAGTTCAGGCCGGGCGCCGGCAAGGTGAAGGTGTGCGACTACTGTCACACCGTCGTCCTGCGCGGCGAGTTCAAGCTCGAGAACCTGGGCCGGGTCGCCGACCTCGTCGACACCCAGTCGCCGCTCAAGGTCGGGCTGTCGGGGCACCACTCGGGCAACGCCTTCACCATCGTCGGGCGCATCCAGAAGTCCAACGGCGCGGGCACCTGGGACGAGTGGTGTCTGGGCTTCGATGACGGGCGCACCGCCTGGCTCTCGGAGTCCGAGGGCGAGTGGAACCTGATGCTGCCGCTCGACGGCGTGGGCGTGCCGCCGGCCGATCAGCTGCGGCCCCTCGCCAGCTTCCAGCTGCGCGATCGCCTCTTCGTCGTCGAGGAGGTCGGGCACGCCGACACCGTCGCCGCCGAAGGCCAGCTGCCCGACTTCAACCGGCAGCACGTGTACTGCGACGCCACCGGGCCGAAGGGCGCCTTCTGCTCCCTCGACTACGCGGACAACGGCTCGGGCGAGGCCTTCGTCGGCGCCCGCACGTCGATCGATCAGCTCGGGTTCGACAAGGCCGAGCTCGCGCCCACCCCGAAGCGCGACGCCCTCAAGCAGGCCCGCTGCCCCAACTGCAACGGCACCCTCGAGCTCAAGGCTCCCGACGCGGTGAAGCGGGTCGCCTGCCCGTACTGCGGCGCGCTGCTCGACGCCGGCTCGGGCGACCTCGCGTTCCTGCAGCTGCTCGACAAGCCGCCCTATGAGCCGGTGCTGCCGCTCGGGTCCGAGGGCACGCTGCTCAAGACGCAGTGGACGGTGCTGGCCTTCCTCATCCGCAGCACGAACGTCGAGGGCACCCGGTACCCGTGGGAGGAGTACCTGCTGTGGAACCAGCAGGCCGGCTTCCGCTGGCTGATGAACTCGAACGGCCACTGGACCTTCCTCACGCCCATCGCGGCCGGTGACGTCGGCCTCTCCTTCCGCAAGGCCACGTGGAACGGCAAGGGCTTCAAGGCCTACCAGCAGGTCTTCGCCGTCACCGACTACGTGGCCGGCGAGTGCTACTGGCAGGTCACCGTCGGCGAGCAGGCGAAGGCGTCGGAGTACGTCGAGCCCCCCGAGAGCATCAACTGCGACGAGACGGACACCGAGGCCACCTTCACCCACGGGCTGATGCTGAGCGCTGATGAGGTGAAGCAGGCCTTCCGGCTCAAGGCGACCATGCCCGTCGCTCAGGGCATCGCGCCGGCGCAGGTGAACCCCCACAAGGCGAAGCTCGGCTCCCAGTTCGCGTGGGCCGGCATCTGGAGCGTCGTCTTCCTCGCGCTCCTCATCGCGTTCTCGGTCATCGGCGACACGCGCGAGTTCATGCGCACGACCTTCACCGTGCCGCCCGGCGTGAAGCCCGGCACGCCCGAGTCGCAGCAGTTCTCGCAGCCCTTCACCATCGACAAGAAGGTGCCGCTCGAGGTCGAGTTCGAGGCGCCCGGGCTCGACAACGCCTGGCTCGCGGTGCAGCTCGATCTCGTCAACGAAGACACCGGCGAGGTCGTCTCGGTGAGCCCCGAGGCCAGCTACTACCAGGGCGTGGACGACGGCGAGCGCTGGAGCGAAGGCAGCCGCAGCAACTCGAAGCAGACCGCCGAGGTCGACCCCGGCAAGTACGTGCTCCGCGCGACGCCCAGCTTCGAGCAGACGAGCATGGCGGCGCGCGACTACCTGGTGGTGGTGAAGGCCGACTCCGGCACGGGCCTGTGCTGCCCCTTCTTCATCTTCCTGCTGCTCTTCGCCGGGCCCCTCGTCACCGCCCTGCGCAGCTCGTCCTTCGAGACGCGCCGCTGGAACGAGGCGGTCTTCCAGACGTCACCGGGCGTCAGCACCTTCCCCTACGCGAAGCAGGAGGACGACGAATGAAGTGGTTCGGAGGCATGGTGGTGGGCCTGTGGGCGCTCCTGCACGGGTTCGGGCTCGATCGGTTCCCCGACGAAGATCGCGGCGAGCTGCCCGCGAGCGTTCGCCTGGCGCCGGGCGGCATTCTGATGTGGCACGACGGATTCATGGGAGGGAAGTGAGCGATGGACATGGACGCGCTCGTCAAACCAGTGGTGTTGGCCGTCGTCTTCTCGGTGATCGGCATGCTCGTGTTCATCGCGGGCTTCTTCGTCATCCGGAAGCTGCTGCCCTTCGACGTTCACAAAGAGCTCGAGGTCGATCAGAACACCTCGGTCGGCATCGTGATCGCCTCGTTCATTCTCGGGCTCGCCTTCATCATCGGCATGGCGATTCACAGCTGAGCCCGGTGCGCTGATGTGCGCGCAACCACGTGCCGTTCGCGGGGTTCGAACCCTCGTGAGCCGCTTTGGCGTCCTGGCCGTGGTGCTGTCCCTGGCAGCGGGCGTGGCGTCTGCGCACGATCTGGGGCTCGACCTCACGCTCAACGGCACCGCGACGAGCCCCAACAACCCGCGCACCGGCTCGGCGGGGTTGATCCTCTCTGGCAGCTACGACTTCACCGATCGGTGGACGGGCTTCCTCACGGCCATGTACGTGCGCGACTTCGCCACGCGCAGCGCTGACTCGTCGAGCCCGGGGTCGAACGTCTTCCTGTTCTCGGGCGGAGCGATGTTCCTCGCCTCGAGCCACCTCATGTTCATGGCGACGGTGACCGGCTCGCCACCGACGGTGCAGCGCAACGCGACCGCGGTGATCGTCAACGACACGACGGCCAACCTCGTCGTGCGCGGCACCAACGCCAGCCTCGGAGGCTCCGTGCTCGGCTCGTATGCGACCAACGGCTTCTCGAACTGGGAGCACACGGTCGATCTCGCCGTCGGGGTGAACCACTTCGAGAGCAACCAGGTGGCCGAGCTGCCTGACACGGCGGCCGCCCGACTGGTGCGCGGGTTCTGCACGCAGGAGCCGGCGCGCGGCTACTGTCCTCTGGTGAACGGCGTGAAGGCCCCGCTCACCCAGGTCCGGTTCAGCGCGACCTACACCGCCACCCTCTTCTTGAAGACCGACGTCGGCCTCGACCTGTCGGGCTTCGTCTATGACCATCCCGATCCGTTCTCCGTCGGCAGCTTCAGCGCCGTGGTGCTCGGTCGGCAGGGACCCGAGGTCGGGCTGGGGCTGCCGATCGCGCCGTGGCGGCTCACCGCGCGGCCGTTCGTGATCATCCGCGCCGGGAAGTTCTCGGTGCGGCTCGCGTACCAGCTCGGCCTGTACACCTCTGACGCGGGGTCGAACCACCTGGTCAGCGTGCGGCTCACCTGGAAGCTGTCGCCCTCGCTCCGGGTGTCGCTCACCGGGCTCGGCCAGACGGACGTCGATCGGGGCGCGGTGGTGAACAGGGGCGGGACCCTGACGGGCGGCGTGCTCTACATCTTCCCATGACGGGTTGTTGCGAGACGGGGCCCGACAGGGGACGATAGGCGTCTGCGCCGGCCGTCTGGCGCATCCCCTGGGAGCATCACCGTGACTCTTCGACTCCGTTCCGCGCCCGCGCTCGTGTCCGCGTGTCTGGCGCTGATCTTCACCGGCTGCAGCAACTGCGGAACCACCGTCATCGGCGGGCGGGACGGCGGAGGTGGCGGCCTCAGCGGGACGGGCGGCGGGTTGAGTGGCACCGGCGGCGGCTTCTCGACCGGCGGCGGGCTGACGGGCGGCGGCGGAGGCGGCGGCAACGCCACCGGCGGCGGGAACGCGACGGGCGGCGGCATGGCAGGAGGCGACGCGGACGGCGGCATGGACGGTGGCTCGACCCAGCTGTGCACGCTGGTGAGCTGCCAGTCGGCCAACGCGACCTGCGGACCGGTCGGCGACGGCTGCGGCGGCTTCATCAACTGCGGCACCTGCACGTCCCCTCAGACCTGCGGTGGCGGCGGCACGCCCTCCCAGTGCGGCGGCTCGATGGGCTGCGTGCCGAGGACCTGCGCAGGCGAGAACGCGAACTGCGGTCCCGTCGGTGACGGCTGCGGCGGCATCTTGAACTGCGGCACCTGCTCGGTCGCGGGAGAGACCTGCGGGGGCGGCGGCACTCCGAACCGCTGCGGCGCGGCGGGCTCGATGATCGTGGACGGCGGGTGCCAGGGACTCACCGCCTGCCCCATGGGCCTCAACTGCGGCCCCCTCGCCGACGGCTGCGGAGGCACCATCAACTGCGGCGCCTGCACCGTCATGGGCCAGACCTGCGGCGGCGGCGGCCAGTCGAACGTGTGCGGCGCGTCGAACTCGTGCGTGCCCCGCACCTGCGCCCAGGCCCAGGCCAACTGCGGCCGGGTCGGTGACGGCTGCGGCGGCCTCACGCCCGACTGCGGCTCGTGCAACGTCGACGCGGGCGTCATCTGCGGCGGAGGCGGCATCCCCAACGTCTGCGGCAACAACATCCCCGACGCGGGCACCTGCACCGGCCTGTGCCCACGGCAGAACCAGTGCGACGCCGGCGTCAACACCGTCACCGGCACGGTGCGCGCGCCGACCCCGCCAGCCTATGGCAACGCCGACCCGATCCCCGGGGCCCTCGTCTACGTGCCCAACGCCACCGTGCAGCCGCTGCCGCAGGGCGCCTCCTGCACCACCTGCTCGGGCCAGGCGTCGGGCAGCCCGCTCGTGTCCACCACCACCGCGACCGACGGCACCTTCACGCTGTCGAACGTGCCGTGCGGCGCGAACGTGCCCCTCGTCATTCAGCTCGGGAAGTGGCGCCGGCAGATCACCATTCCCAACGTGGCCTGCTGCGGGAACACCGCGCTCACGGCCGACCAGTCGCGGCTGCCGCGCACCCAGACCGAGGGTGACCTTCCCCTCATCGCCATGGTGACGGGCAGCGCCGACCCGATGGAGTGCATCCTGCCGAAGGTCGGCATCGCGGCGAGCGAGTTCACTGCGCCCAACGGAAACGGCCGGGTGCGGATGTATCGCGACAACGGCACCAGCTTCCCGGGCGGAGGCTCCGTCGGCGGCCTGTTCGGCAGCCCCACCGAGCTCGCGCGGTACGATCTCGTCATCATCGACTGCGTCGGCGGGCAGGTGAATCGCAGCGCGACGGAGCTGACCAACCTGCGCAACTACCTGAACAGCGGCGGCCGCATCTACCTGAGCCACTACGGCTACGTCTGGCTGTACCAGAACGCGCCGCTGAGCTCGGTCGCCAACTGGCAGCCCGAGCAGACCAACCCGCCCGACCAGAGCGCCTTCATCGACACGTCGTTCCCCAAGGGCATGACGTTCTCGCAGTGGATGCAGCTGACGGGAGGCTCGACGACGGCTGGCCGCATGCAGGTGCAGCAGGTGCGGCGCGACACGAATGGGCTGACGGCGATGTCACCAGCCCAGCGGTGGGTCTACTCGTCGAACCCGGCGAGCCCGGCCATCCCCCTGCAGTTCACGTTCAACACCCCCATCGGGGTGCCGCCGGCGCAGCAGTGCGGGCGCGTGCTCTTCTCGGACTTCCACGTGGCGACCGGCGGCTCGGGCGGCGGCACCTTCCCCACGTCGTGCGGCACGGCCTCGGCGATGTCCGCCCAGGAGAAGGTCCTCGAGTTCATGATCTTCGACCTCACCTCGTGCATTCAGCCTGATGACGGCCAGTCAACCTGCTCGCCGCGCACCTGCATGCAGCTCGGCTACAACTGCGGTCAGCAGGGCGACGGCTGCGGCGGCATCATCGACTGCGGCACGTGCCCGATGGGCCAGTTCTGCGGGGGCTCGGGGCAGCCGGGCGTCTGCGGCGGCTCGATGTGCACCCCGCGCACGTGCCTGCAACAGAACCTCGAGTGCGGCCAGGCCGGCGACGGCTGCGGTGGCACGCTGAGCTGTGGCTCGTGTCCGCCCGGCCAGGTGTGTGGGGCCGGCGGGCCCGGCCGCTGCGGCTCCGGAGGCTGCACCCCGCGCACGTGCGCAGACCAGGGGCTCTCGTGCGGCCCGGCGGGAGACGGCTGCGGCAACCTCATTCAGTGCGGCACGTGCACGGCGCCCGACACCTGCGGCGGTGGCGGAACGCCGGGGGTCTGCGGACGGACGAGCTGCCAGCCGCGGACCTGCATGCAGGCGAACGCGGTCTGCGGCGTCATCGCTGACGGCTGCGGCGGCACGGTGAACTGCGGCTCGTGCGCGGCGCCGCTGACGTGCGGCGGTGGCGGCATTCCGCACCAGTGCGGCGGCATCATGTAACGCGCTGGCGTTCGAGGTCGTTGTCAACAGCGTGCCCGCGAAGGCTCGCGCGGGCAGTCGTTCATCGTCTCGGTGGCGAGCGCTCTGCAGTCGGCCGGCCCCTCAACGAACGGGCTGCTCGACGAGGCGCCACAGTCGCTCGCGGTCCTCGCTCGACTCCTTCGTCCAGCGGGCGAGGTGCGTCGAGACCGGTGCGCGGTCGAACCAGAACAGCCCGCTCTTTCCCGCGAGGCGCGGCGCAACGGCAAGCCAGACGGCGGTGTCTGCGCCCTGGTCTGGCGTGCGCAGTCGCGACCGCGTCAGCCGGTAGAACCTCGGCAGGGAGGACTGCACGGCGGGCGTGTCGGCCCAGCCCGGGTGCATCGCCGAGAAGGTGATGTCGGGCTGCTTCACCGCCCACAGCTCGTTGAGGATCACCTCGGCGCGTTTGGTCTGCGCGTACGCCACCACCCCGTCGAAGCGCTCGACCGCGCCCTGCAGGATCGGCAGCGACAGCTTCTGGGTGTACAGGCCGCCCGACGCGACCGTGATGACGCGCCCCTTCGCGACGAGCAGCTTCGGGAGCAGCGCAGTCGTCAGGGCGAACGGCCCCAGCACGTTGGTGGCGAAGGTGAGCTCGTGGCCCTCTGCCGTGCGCGTCATCGTGTCCGGCAGGACTCCCGCGTTGTTCACCAGCACGTCCACCGGGCCCTTGAAGCCCTCGACGAAGCGGCGCACCTCGGCGAGGACCGAGACGTCGAGCTGGTGCAGGTGCAGGTCGGCGCTCGGCAGCTCCTTCGACAGCGCGTCGCGCGCAGCCCGGCCCCGCCCCTCATCGCGACAGAGCAGGTGCACCGTCGCCCCCAGCGCCGCGAGCGCGCGCGCGGTCGCGAACCCCAGGCCCGAGTTCGCCCCGGTGATGAGCACCGACTTCCCTTGCATCGAGACACGCGTGTCAGCGGCGACGAAGCGCTGCGCGTGCCGCTCGAAGCCCGAGCGATCGAACGAGAAGACGACCGAAGCGTCGAGGATCGCGTCGAGGAGCGCCATGACGACCTTCATCTAACACCGCCGCGCGGCGGCGCCGCGACGAGGCCTTCAGCGCGCGGCAAGCGGGCTCATGGGCCCTGGAACGACGCGGTCAGGGCCGGAGACGAGTGGAGCCATCACCTCGGAGGCCTTCGAGTGGAAGTCTCGCCGCGACGACGGCCCTCACTCCACCCACCGCTGCGGCGCCGACTCGGTGTGCTGCGCGCTGACGGTGATGACGCGGGGCCCCAGTCGGGTCCCGTCGGTGAGCACGAGCTCGACCTGATGCGCGCCCGTGGGGAGCTCGAGCTGGCGCGGGGCGAAACCTGCCGGGCGGCCGTCGACGAAGATCTCACCCTTGAGCAGGCGCTCACCGCCGATGGCCAGCACTCCCATCGCCTTCGGCGCCGCGGGCGCAGGCGCTGGAAGGGCGCGCCGCGGCCTGGCCTCCGACCGCGCGGGCTCGACGGGGAGCGCTGCGACCTCACGCGGCGAGTCCGCAGGCTGCACGGCGGGCTCGGCGGGCGCCGTCACCGCGGGTCCGGGAGCGGACGGCGGCGCCGCAGGGCCGGGCCACTGCCTGGCCACGATCGATGCGACGCCGAGCGCCACGACCGCCCCCACCAGCCCGAGGACGCGAGCACGGCGCGCTGCCGGAGACGGGTGGACCGACGGCCGGCCCGACGGCGTGGGCGTGGGGAGCCGAGGAGCCGACGCGGGCACGACCAGCGCCATCCACTCCTTGAGAGCACGCCGCAGCTCGAACCCGGGAGGCGCGAGGGCGGCCTGCACGCGCTCGCACGCCTGCGCGAACGCCTCGGCGGTCGGGTGACGGGCCTGGCGATCGCGGCGCACGGCCCGACCGATCAGCTCCCGCACCTCCGCGGGCAGCGAGGCGTCGGCGTCGAGCTCGAGGCCCGCGAGGAGATCGACCAGCGCGTTCTCGTCCTTCATCGCGCTCTCGCCGGTGAGCAGCGCGTGCAGCGTGCAGCCCAGCGAGAACACGTCGGCGCGCGCGTCGAGCCCCCCGCTGCGCATCGCTTGCTCCGGCGCCATGTAGGTGGGCTTGCCGCGGCTGGCGGCGCCGATCGTCTTCTCGGTGCGCTGCTCCCAGAGCGCGATGCCGAAGTCGGCGAGCTTCACGTCTCCCGCGCGAGAGACGAGGACGTTCTGCGGGCTCACGTCGCGGTGCACGACGCCGAGCGCCGCGCCGTCGTCGCCGACCGCCGTGTGCGCGGCGTGCAGCGCGTGGCCGACGGTCGCGGCGATGCCCAACGCGACGGGCGCCGGCATGGGCTGGTGCGCCGCGCTCCCCAGGCTCGCCAGCCGCGCCGCGTCGAGGCCGTCCACCAGCTCGAGCACCTGAAACGCCACGCCTTCGACGATGCCGAAGTCGATGACGGCCACGAGGTTGGGGTGGTGTAGCCGGCTGGCGAGCCGCGCCTCATCGACGAACATGCGCTGCAGCCGCTCGTCACCGACCCGCTCGGCCGCCATGCGCTTGACCGCGACGCGCCGGCGAAAGCCCGCGTCGCCGTGCAGCACCGCTTCCCACACCTCGGCCATGCCGCCCTGCCCCAGCGGTCGCACCAGCTCGTACTTGCCCGCGAGCAGCGTCATGGCGCGCCGATGGTAGCGCCGCCAACGCCGTTTCGAGCGGCCTTCGAGCAGCGCGCGTGTCAGGCTCCACCACCTCATGCACCTCTGCGTGAACTACCCGGTGACGAAGGGCCGCCTGGTGTTGCGCACAGCGACCGACTGGGAGCGCGACGTCGAGCCCACCCGGACGACCGCCACCCGGGCCTGGTTCGACGTGGACGTGGCGGGCCCGCTGCTCGAGCTCAAGCCCTGCCTGCGCGACGCAGGCGCGGTGCACTGGGCGAAGGGCCCCAACTACGTGCTGACGCAGCACGAGCGCGATCGCGACCTCTACCCCTACTTCTTCGGCGACGAGCACGGCCACGTGTCCGACGTGCTCCACGTGCACCACGACGCCGTGACCCGCGCCGTCCGCGTGTACCACCCGCCCGGCTACGACGAGAACCCGCTGCGCCGCTTCCCGGTCCTCTACATGCAGGACGGAAAGAACCTCTTCTTCCCCGAGGAGGCCTTCGCGGGCAACGAGTGGCGGGTGGACGAGACGATGGACCGCCTCGACCGGATGAACGCCATCCGCAAGTGCCTCGTCGTCGGCATCGCGCCCGGTGATCGGATGCGCGACTACACGAAGCCCGGCTACGACGAGTACGGCCGCTTCGTCGTCGAGAAGCTGAAGCCGCTGGTGGACGGCAACCTGCGCTCACGACCCGAGCCGCACGCGACGGTCGTGATGGGCTCGTCGCTCGGCGGCGTGGCGGCGCTGCACCTGGGGTGGAAGTGGCCGCACGTCTTCGGCCGCGTCGCGGCGCTCTCGTCCACCTTCGGGCACCTCGACGATCTCTTCGAGCGCATCTCCGCCGAGCCGAAGAGGGACCTGCTCATCTACCTGGACAGCGGCTGGCCGAAGGACAACTTCGAGGCCACCAACGCGATGCGCGACCTCCTCGTGCACAAGGGCTTCCGGCTGGGCGTCGATCTCCTGCAGTTCAGCTTCCCCGAGGGGGTGCACGGCGAGGGCTCCTGGGCCGCGCGCATTCACCTGCCCTTTCAGTTCTTCTTCGGGCGCGCGTGGCTGGCGCAGCGTGGTGACGTGGAGATGCTCGCGCCGCCGGCCATCGTGTGCTGAGACGGCCTCGCGATGTTCCCCGCCATCGTCGTCGCCCTCCTCCTGGCCGAGCCTGCGGTCGCCTCGCCGTCTCTGACGGTGGTGTCGCCAACCGACGACGCCCTCGCGACCCGAGCCGCGCAGACCCCTGACCTCCCGGTCGCGCTGACGGTGAGCGCCCCTCCGGTGGCGAGGCCCGGCCCTGCCCCCGTGGTGAGCGACGTTCTCGCGCGGGCACGGAGCGCCTGGGTGAGCGCCGACTTCGTGACGTGCCTTGGGCTGCTCAACGACGACGCCCGCGTGATGGAAGCGCTCCAGCGCGGCGAGCGCACCACCGCCTCGCGCACCCTCGCGTGGCGGGTCGCCTGCAAGGTGGGGGCGCGGCAGGGCGACGGGGCGAAGCGCGACGCTGAGTGGTTGGCGACCCTCCAGCTGCCGGTGCCGGACGATCTCGGCGTCATGACCCCCGACGTCGAGGTCCTCCTCACCAGCGCGCGGCGGGCGGTCGATGCCCAGCCGCGCCTGCCCCTCGTCATCCGCAGCCCCTCGCGCGACGCCGTCGTCGCCATCGACGGGCGGCCCGCCGCGTGCATCGTGCCGTGCCGCATGGAGCTGAACGCTGGAGTCCACCTCGTGCAGGTGTCGGCAGATGGCAACAGTCCCGTGGCGCGACCCGTGACGGTGTCCGGCGACCTGACCGAGCTCGACCTCGTCCTGCCGCCGGCCGACCCCGCGCTGGCGGCGACGCAGTGGCACGAGCGGCGCGCGCAGGGCGCCAGCCTCGACGAGGGCCGGTCCGTTCTGCTGCTCGGCATCGCCCTTCGCACGCCCCGGCTGCTGGTGCTGGGGCCCTCCGAAGAGGCGGGCCTCGTCCGCGGGGCGCTCGCGGTGGACGGCGTGGTGCAGGCCCGCGCCGAGCGTGACGATGTCCAGGCCCTGGTGCGCGACCTGCTCGTGCGCGGCCGGCTGATGGAGCCCTCGGTGCCCCTGTGGAAGCGGTGGCCCTTCTGGCTCGCGGTCGGCGCGGCCGTCGTGGCCAGCGGGGTCACCACGGCGGTGTTGATCGCGAACCGGCCCGTCATCACGCGGGTGGAGCTCAACCCATGAGGGCCGCCTGCCTGCTGCTCCTGCTGGCCGGCTGCGCGGTGCAGCGCGAGGTGGCGCTCACCTTCGGCAGCGAGGGTGAGGGGCTCGACGGCTTCATGTGCAAGGACCCGGCGGGGCAGTTCCTGCTCGATCGCGCGAAGGACGGCGACGGCGGCGTGCGGGGCGGCTCCCTCGTCGTAGACTTCGTGCGGCTCGGCGGCGTGCCCGGCTGTCGCACCGGGCAGCTGATGAAGTGGTGCTCGACGCACGAGTGCAAGCCGCTGCGCCACACCCGCGCGTGCGTGCCGCTGACGTTGCCGACCTCGATGATGAAGCGCGAGGAGCTGCGCGCCGCGGTGCTCTCGGCGATGAAGCAGACCGGCAACACCGGCGTGCTCGCGGACGCGCCTGACGAGTTCGTCATCGTTCGCGCGGTAGGCAGCCTCGAGCCGTGCGCGACCCTCATGCCCGCGGCCGACGCCGCCACGCTCCCGGACTTCGACAAGAGCCAGCTGCTCGGCTGCGCCTACTCGTGCCCGGTGTTGCTCGACCGCGTGGAGCAGGACGTCTACCTGGGCTTCGAGACGCTCACCGCCCAGTGCGAGCAGGGCGTGCGGATCTGCAGCGACGGCCAGCTGCAGTGGCAGCCGTGAGCGTCACTTGAGGCCCAGGCGGGTCAGCAGCTCGATCAGGTGCGAGCGGTCCATCTTCGCGTGCCGCGCCGCCGCCGACACGTTGCCCTTCGTCACCTCGAGCAGCCGCGGCAGGTAGTGGCGCTCGAAGCGATCGAGCACCTGCGCGCGCGCGTCCTTGTACGCCAGCTCCGGGCCCGGGAGCGCGGGCTCGGCGCCAGGCGCGGCCACCGGTGGATCGAGGGTGGGCCGCTCGCCCATCGCGAGCGTCGCCTCGACGAGGTTCTTGAGCTCGCGGACGTTGCCGGGCCAGTGGTGCGCACGCAGCGCGGCGAGATCGTCGGGGCTGAAGAGCGCCTGCGCGGTGCGCTCCGAGCCGGCCTCGACGAGGAAGTGCTGGATGAGCGGCTCGAGATCGTCGAGGCGCTGGCGCAGCGGCGGCACCTCGAGGCGCACCACCGCGAGGCGGTAGTAGAGGTCGAGGCGGAACTGCCCTGCGTTCACCTCGGCCTTGAGGTCGCGGTGCGTCGCCGCCACCACCCGCACGTCCACCGACAGCTCCTCCGCCCCGCCGACCCGACGAAACCGCCGTCGCTCGAGCGCGCCGAGGAGCATCGCCTGCAGGCTCTGCGGCAGCTCGCCGATCTCATCGAGGAAGAGGGTGCCGCGGCTCGCCCGCTCGAACGCTCCCTGGTGTCGCCGCTCGGCGCCGGTGAACGCCCCCTTCTCGTGCCCGAAGAGCTCGCTCGCCACCACGCCCGGCGCCAGGCTGCCGCAGTCCACCGTGATGAAGGGCCCCTTCGCGCGCGCTGAGCGGAGGTGCAGCTCGCGGGCGATGACCTCCTTGCCGGTGCCGGACTCGCCGATCAACAGCACGCCCGTCTCGGCGGTCGCGGCCTTCTCGACCCTCGCCAGCAGGGTGCGCATCACCGGAGCGCGCCCCTTGAGCGACCCCAGGCTCTCGTCTTCGAGCATCGGCACCGAGGCGTTCTTCCCCTCGCCGACCAGCACCTGGGTCTTGCCGAGCTGGAGCACCGCGCCCGGCGGCACCTGCCCCTCCCGTACGGTGACGCCGTTCACCACCACGCCGTTGGTCGAGCCGACGTCACGCACCACCACCGAGGAGCCACGGCGCGAGAGCTCGACGTGAAACCGCGAGACGGTGTTGTCGCTGAGCTGCAGGGTGTTGCCTTCGGCCGTCCCCAGGGAGACCAGCTCGGCCTCGTCCGTCACGGACTTCCCGGCGTCGGGGCCCGAGACGACGCTCACCGACAGGGTGCGCATCGGCAGGCCGACGAACGCGACGGGCTGGGTGCCTTCTTGCGCCATGGCGGCGCACCATACGCGGAGGGACCGCGCTCAGCGACCGCCACGGCCGTCGGCTGCACCCGCCAGTTGTTGGCTCGACCCGACAGGGGACGAGACACGCCTCGGGGAACGTGGGCTGGAACGCCGCTTGCGAAGGGTCCCGACGCGGGTGCAGTTCACTCTCTCCGGGGGTTGTACACATGCGTCGAACGTTGGTCGCGCTGGCGGCGGTGTCGTTGTTTGCCTGTCCGCCCGGGAATACCGAGATGGATGGAGGAGCCGCGGGAGGCTCGGCTGCAGGGGGCTCTGCGGCAGGGGGTTCTACGGCCGGCGGCTCCACGGCAGGCGGCTCGACGGCGGGCGGCTCGACGGCAGGCGGCTCGACGGCCGGCGGCTCTACGGCGGGCGGCTCTACGGGGGGCGGCTCTACGGCGGGCGGCTCGACGGCGGGCGGCTCCACGGCGGGCGGCTCCACAGCGGGCGGCTCCACGGCGGGCGGTTCCACGGCGGGCGGGTCCGCGGGCCCCGTCCTGGCCCGCTCCAGCCGCTCCACCACCATCGACATCGCCGGGAACGACTCCATCGTCGCGATGGTGAACCCCGATGTCGGCACGGTGAGCTTCTTCAACACCATGACGAACACGAAGAGCGGGTCGGCGTCGTTCGGCGCCGCCAGCCAGCCCGAGGGCGTCGTCATTCACCCTGACGACACGACGGCCTTCGTGTTGCTGCGCCGCGACCAGCGACTGGCGAAGGTGACGGGCATCAACACCACGACCCCGGCCGTCGCGGCCACGCGCGCGCCCACCGGCTCGGAGCCCACCGGCGTTGCCCTGACGCCGAGCGGCGCCTTCGCCTTCGTCGCCAACTTCGGTGAGAACACCGTCAGCGTCATCGACACGGCCACCATGACGCAGGCGGCGACGATCGCGCTCGCGAGCCAGCCCCGCGCCATCGCCATCACCAACGACGGCGACTCCGACGACGCGGACGAGCGCGCCTTCGTCACCCTCTTCTACGGAGACCCCATCGCCGAGGCGTCGGACACCGGCCGCATCGGCAAGGTGGTCGAGCTCGCCGTCGGCGCGCGCACCGTCACCCGCACCATCGATCTCAACCCCTTCATGGACACGGGCTTCTCCACCACGGTGCTCGCAGACGGCGGGTTCCAACAGCCGGGCGTGGCGTGCTCGCCCAACCAGCTCTTCGGCATCACGCTGCACAACGGCAAGGCGTACGTGCCGAGCGTGTGCGCGTCGCCGCGGGGCCCGGTGAACAAGTTCACCAACCTGTTCGCGACGGTGTCCGTCATCGATCTCACCACCAACACGGAAGACACCTCGTCGACCGGCAGCGCGGTCATCTCGAAGCTGGCGCACCTGCAGGGCGGGGCGACCTCGAGCCTCCTCGGGGTCCCGGTCGGCATCGCCTTCGTCGAGGGCGTCAACGTCGGCTACCTGCTCTCGCAGGCGGCGGACATGGTGCAGCGCATTCACTACAACCCGGGCGTGCCGCGCGGCCCGATCTCGCTCGGGCCCGACGCCATGTTCGCGCAGATCAACCTGCGCGGCGCCGGCGGCATCAAGGTGCCCACCGGGCTCGCCACCGGCCACGCCAACGGCCGCCTGTACGTGAACAACTGGGCCGATCGCTCGCTCTCGGTGGTGAACCTCGCGCTCCAGCAGGTGGACGCGACGGGCGATGGCGTCGTGTCCGAGCCGAAGCCGATGGCCGCGACGCCCGAGGGCCGCGTGCTGGCCGGCAAGAAGTTCTTCTTCACCGGCACGGGCCGCTGGGCTGACCGCCAGGTGAACTCGTGCGCCAGCTGCCACCCTGACGGCCTCACCGACAACCTCACCTGGATCTTCGCTGCGGGGCCCCGCCAGTCGACCGGTCTGGACGGCATGTACGGCAAGACGACGATGGGCGATCAGCGCGTCTTCAACTGGACGGGCATCTTCGACGAGATGCACGACTTCGAGCTCAACACGCGCGGCACGGCCGGCGGGAAGGGCGCCATCACCGAGGGCACGGCGCCGAACGACACGCCGTTCAACCTCACCGCGGGCGTGCTGCTCACCGGCTTCACTCAGGTGACGCGCAACGACTTCCTCTCGGGATCGACCAGGGCGGTGGTGGCCACCCGCGCCGTCCTGCGCGACTGGGACGAGATCGATGACTACGGCAAGACGATTCGGGCGAACCGCGCCCCGACGAACCTCGACGCGATGGCGGTGACGCGCGGCCGCATGGTGTTCGTCAACAACAACTGCCACTTCTGCCACGGCGGCCAGAAGTGGACCTCGAGCCAGCTGCCCTACACCCCCTCGCCGGACAAGAACGGCTCCCTGCCGGGGACGGTGGGCGGCCCCGACGCGGGCACGGGTCTGCGCACGCGCACCCTCGACGCGGGCGTCATCTTCGGGCGGCCGAATGACCAGCTGATGGTGGACATCGAGCGCGGCGTCGGCCTGCCGGACAGCGGTGTTGGCAACGTCGGCCCAGAGCGCGTCACCTGCGTGCTGCGCAACGTCGGCACCTTCGACGGGAACGACGCGCTCGAGCGGAAGGCCGACGGCACCCTGGCGCAGGGAGCGCGGGGCTTCAACCCGCCCGCCCTCACCTCGGTCGCCACCGGCGCCCCCTACTTCCACCACGGCCGCGCCCGCACGCTCGAAGACGTCTTCACCGCGCAGTACGCCGCCCACTACCAGGCGGCGTCGGCCAACTTCCTCGCTGGCGGCGGCACGTCGCCGGCTGAGCGGCAACAGATCGCGGACCTCGTGGCGTTCCTCAAGTCCATCGACGAGTCCACCATGCCGGTGCCGCTCGACCCGTCTCAGAACATCTGCCTCGGCTATTGAGGCGCTGCACTCCCCTCCCCGGGGATCGTGACCGCAGCCGCCCGGGCGCCGCGTTGGCCCGGGCGGCTGTTTTTTCGCGCGCGCGTCGTTCTCACTCCACACTCTCACGAGCCTGCCCCGCGAGGGTCGCGACTTTGGCGGGCGGTGGTATAGGCGGCCGGGAATAGTCCCCGCTGGTCGCCGTTGGAGGCACGATGCGCTCGAAGCTGCTCCTCATTGGTCTCGTCGCCCTGTCGGGCTGCATGCGGAAGATCCCGGGCACCGAGATCGACGACACCGCAGACTCCCGCGCGATCCTCGACGTGATGACGGCGTACCGGGCGGCGGTCGAGCAGCGCAACCCACAGGCCATCATCGACCTCGCTGACCCCCAGTTCCGCGACGACGGCGGCAGCGCCACACCCGACGATGATCTCGACTACTCCACGCTGTACACGTCGCTCGCGACCCGCTTTCAGCGCATCGAAGACGTGCGCCTCGACATGAACGTGCGCCGCATGGAGTTCGACGACGGGTCCGCGGCGGCGCGCGTCACGTACACGTACACGCTGTCCTTCAAGATGCCGACGTTGTCGGGCCGCACCCAGACGGACACCGACATCAAGCAGATGGTGCTCCGGCGCACCGACGAGAGTGGCGGCAAGGCCCGCTGGCGCATCGTCTCGGGGATCTGAGTCCCCCGGTTCGACCGCCTGCGTTCGGCCTGCGCTCCTCGGCGTGAGGTCGCTGGGGTGATCACGTTCGCCTCGTCGTCTCCGCCCTCTCTCTTCCGGCTCCGTCTCACGCGTGTCCCGGTTCGACTCCGCCTTCGAACGGATTGCGCTCCTCGGCGTGTGAGGTCACCGGTGATGACGTTCGCCTCCGCTCGGTCAGTCTTCCGGCCGTCGTCGGGCCGGTGAGGCACGGGCAGACGTGAACGCATCGTCTCCCTCGCGGCGATCTTCCTTGACCCGAGGAAAAACGCGTCGCTAGAAGACCGCGCTTTCCCAAGAAACCCCCTCTTCAGAGCTCGAGGCGTACACCATGGCTGCAGACACCGGCACGCAGAACTCCGACTGGAAGAAGCGCGAGAGCCTCTCGTCGGCGATGGTGCAGATCGTGGTCGTCGCGGTCGTGCTCGCGCTCGTGGTCTTCCTCGTCTACCGCCGCGGCAACACGAAGAAGGAGATCGGCGAGCTGATGAAGGAGGCCCGCTCTGCCTCGTTCCGCGGGAACCCTGCCGACCTCCGGAAAGCGCTCGAGAAGGCCGAGGCGGCCGTCGAGCTCGACTCGAGCGCCGCTGACCCGCTCGCCCTCGTCGCCAGCCTCTACACCGACCTCTGGCTCAATCACCGCGAGAACGGCGCCGAGGCGAAGGCGAAGGACTTCCTCGAGCGGGCCAAGCGCGCCGACTCCAGGACCGAGGAGCGCTACGGCAGCGAGGCGCTGCACATGATCGCCGCCGGTAACCCGAAGGGCGCCGAAGACTTCATCGAGGAGCTGCGCAAGAAGGGCGCCTCGAGCGCGAAGCTCTTCTACGCCCAGGCCGTCGCCCTGAAGATGCGTGGCAACCTGTCGCTCGCGCGCCAGGGCTTCACCACCGCGATGGACAAGGCGTGGAAGGACGCAAACTACTCGTCGGCCTGGGGCGAGGCCCTGCTCGAGGAAGGCACCGTCGGCGCCATCGACACCTTCACCAAGGCGCTCGGCACCAACCCCGACCTGCTGCGCGCGAAGAACGGCCTCGCCCTCGCTCGCGTGATGAAGAAGGACAAGATCGGTGACGCCGAGGCGATGGTGAAGGGCGTGCTCGATCGCGACGCCGAGCTCTCGCCGCCCCTGAAGGCCCGCGCGATCGCCGTGCAGGCGCACATCGCGAACATCGCCACCCAGTCCGACGAGGCCATCAAGCTCGCCGACCAGGCCCTCGGACTGAACCCGGAGGATCGCTGGGCCCTCTACGCCAGGGCGAACGCGCTGGCCGCGAAGAAGGACCCGGGCGCCGTCGCGGCCTACACCGACCTCGTCACCAGGCAGCCGTCCGCCCCCAACTTCTACTTCGAGGGCGCGAAGAACCTGCAGGCCGCTGGCATGACCGACGCCGCCATCGCGCTGCTCGACAAGTACGAGGCCTTCTTCAAGCAGGTGAAGAACCAGACCGCCGACGGCAAGGAAGTGGGCTACCTCGAGCGTGACGACCGGTACTACCTCGCCCGCGGTGACGTGCTGCGGTCGGCCGACAAGCTCGACGACGCCATGCTCGCCTACGACAAGGCGATCGAAGCGAAGAACATCAACGTGACGAAGGCCTACTACTCGAAGGCCAGCATCTTTCTGGCCAAGAAGGACTACGACAAGGCGTTCGAGATGCTGAAGGACATCACCCCCGAGGACGGCACTGGCCAGCTCGCCGAGGCCTACATGGGGATGGGCGACGTGATGTTCGCGAAGAAGGAGTTCGGCCCCGGCTGCCAGAGCTACGTCTTCGGCCTCATCAAGATGAAGGCCCAGCAGGCCCAGCGCGAGCAGCTCAACGCCGTCATCACCGACGTCGCGACCCGCCTCAAGGCCGCGAAGCAGAACGACCTGCTGAAGACCTGGAACGAAGAGGCGAAGACCTTCATCCAGTGAGCGGCGCGCGGCTCAGGGCTGCTTCCACTCCGCAGAGATGATCTTCCAGTCGCCGCTGCGCTGCTCGAGGGCGCCCTCGATGTCGTAGCGGCTCACGCCGTCGCCGGGCTCCTGCCAGTTCACGTCGCGACCACGGGCGAACACGAAGACCCCGCTGAACGTCGCGGACGACGCGCCCGTCACCTTCACGTCGAGGCTGGGGTTCAGCACCACCACGGCGTTCTGGTTGCGGAACAGCTGGCCCAGCAGCACCTGCTTCACGTCCTGCTTCGAGCTGCCGCCCGGGCCGCGGAAACCGTCGGCGATCGCGTCGGTCAGCCCGCCCAGGTCTCGCTTCTCGGCGGCCGTCACGCAGGCCGCGATCAGCTCGCGCACCTCGTCTTCGGCGCTCTTCTTCGTGCGGGGCCAGAGGAGCGCGCCGGCGATCAACGCCAGCCCGCCGCCGATCAACACGACGCGTCGATCCATCAGCCCTCCACCACCAGCTCGTCAGCGTCGAGCACCTCGATGGGCCGCATGGCCTCGCCGATCTGCTTGAGGCGCCGCTCCGAGAGCCCGTCGAGGTAGTCGCGCAGGCCCGGGTAGGTCTTGAGCAGGGCCTCGAACGAGGCGCGATCGAGCGTCGCTACGGCCGTCTTCCGGGTCGCCACCACCGTCGCGGTCGCGCGCAGGCCCTTGAGCAGCGCGATCTCGCCCGCCACCTCACCCTCGCGAATGACGTTGAGGCTCACCACCCCGCCCGCCGGGTCTTCCTTCTGAACGACGAGCTCGCCGGCCAGGACCAGCACCAGCGCCGACACCGGCTTGCCCTCGACGATGACGCGCTCGCCCGGCTGCAGCCCCTTGAAGGTGAAGCGCGCGAGCAGCGCCGAGCGATCGGCCTCGGGCACGGGCACGAAGAGCGGCGAGGTGGCGATGATGTTCCGGGCCATGCGCGTCTGCGCGAACTCCGCGAGGATCTGCGGCACCGTCGGGTGGTTGCGGGCCAGCTCGTTCAGGTCCTGCCGTTCGATCTCCAGCACGTCGGCGTCGCCCACTGCCCGCACGGTCGAGGTCGGCGGCGCGCCGGTGAGCAGCGACATCTCTCCGAAGATCGACCCGCCACCGAGGAAGGCGAGGCGCTTCTCCTGCCCCTCGACGCGCCGGCTCACCTCGGCCTTCCCGGCGACCAGCACGAAGATGCGATCGCCGCCCTCGCCTTCGGCGCAGATGGCCTCGCCGTCCTGCAGCTCGCGGTACTCGACGAGCTCGACGAGATCGACGAAGGCCTCTCGCGGAAGATCGGCGAACAGCGGCAGCGGCGGGCGCGCTTCGGGGT
The DNA here is from genome assembly GCA_016793095.1 of Myxococcaceae bacterium. Taxonomy (GTDB): domain Bacteria; phylum Myxococcota; class Myxococcia; order Myxococcales; family Myxococcaceae; genus Xiheimicrobium. Next base: position 89,053 of record JAEUJQ010000027.1, read on the forward strand.
CGGCGTGGCCCCCGGGATCGGGAGCGGCGAGCACGTTGATCGCCGTGTCCGACAGCTCCGAGCCGTTCAGCGTCATGAGATCGCCTGACACCTGGCCGTCGTAGAGCGACTCGGGCGGCAGCGGAGGCGGCACCGAGGCCTTGCCGCCGATGATGCGGGCCGCGCGCGCGTGAATGCGGGCCAGCGTCTCGCGAATGCGCTTCTCGCGCGGCGCCAGGGGCAGGGCCTGACGGCAGGCGGCGATCGCCGACAGCAGGTAGTCGCGTCGCAAGAGGCCCTCGGCGCACGCGTGCAGCACGGTGACCGCGCGCTCCTTCTCGCCGAGCTTCCCGTAGCAGCGGGCCGCCAGCATGCGGGAGCGGTGATCGTTCGGCTGCCGTCGCACCGACTCGGCGAAGCAGGCGAGCGCCCTCTCCCAGTTCCCCTCGGCGATGAAGTCGAGGCCCAGCTCTCTGAGTCCGCTCATGGGTGGTGTGCCAGTCGTGGGGAAGGCGGTCAGGGCGCCATCGCGGCGACCTGGTTCTTGGCCTTCTCGTGAACGGGGTTGCCCGGCTCGGTGACGGCGATCACCGTCTTGAACTTGCGCAAGGCCTCGCGCGGGTCGCGGTCCTTCAGCATGTAGCCGGACTGGTAGAGGTCCTCGGCCTTCTCGGCGACGCCGTCGAAGCCCTTCCGGGCGTCGGGATCCTGCGGGTCGATGCGCTTCGCCTCGCGGAAGTTCGCCATCGCGTTCTCGAGGTCCTCCCGAATGAGGGCCTCCTTGCCGGCCGAGATGGCTGCCTTGAGCAGCGCCTGCGCCAGCTCGTCGCCATACCGGTTCTGGGTGAGGCCCATCGAGCGATAGGCCTGGAAGGCGAGGCGCAGCGGCTTCGCGGCCTGAGTGAGCTGCCCCTGGCGGAACTTCTTCATGCCCTCGTCGTAGTTGCGCCCGAAGTTGGGGATCGTGCTGGCCAGCGACTTCGCCTTCGAGACGATCTCCTTGTCGCCCGGGTGCGAGTCGATGACGCGTGAACACTCGCTGGCCGCGCGCTCCCACTCCCCACCCATGAACTTGCGCTCGACGATCGCGAAGGCCATCGCGAGCTCCTCCTGGCGCTGGGCCTTCCTGGCGGCGGCGGCGTTGGCCGCGGCGAGCTTCACGTCCTTCTCTTCGGCCTTCTTCGACTCCTCGAGGGTGCGCTCGAAGTCGGCGACCTGCTGCGGCAGATCGCCGAGCTGCTCGGAGGGGATCTCGTTGAGCAGCTGCTTCGCCGCGTCCAGCTCGCCGGCGGCGAGGAACTCCTGCACCTTCGCCTTGTGGTACTCGACCTGCGCGGCCTTGAGGGCCTCCTCGAGCTTGTCGCGCTCGTCCTCGGCGCGGTTGGTGCTCTTGGGCGTGTCGGTGAGGATCTTCCGCGCGTCTTCGAAGCGCTTGTCGGCGATGTAGGTGCGCGCCTGCTCGAACGCGCGCTGGATGTTGAGGGCCTCACGCGCCTGCAGCCCGAGCTTCGTCTTGTCGATGCCGGGTGACAGCCGCTCGGCGTCATCGACGAGCTTCACGGCGTCTTCGTAGCGGCCGTCCTTCACGGCAGTGCGGGCTTCCTGCATCTTGAGCGCGCTCTGCTCGGCGCGGGGATCGACCGGAGGTGGCGGCGGTGGCCGGGTGGCGATGCCGATGACGAGGATGAGCAGCACCAGCACGGTGCCGGCGATGAGGCCGATGCGCACCTTCGGGTTGAGGGCCTTGAACTTCGCGGCGAGGCCCGTCTCGGCGGGGTTGTGGCGCGCCGTGCGCACCGGGCGCGAGCGGGGACCCTTCGCGGCCTTGCTCTTCTCGGGCTTCTCCTCGCCCTCGCCTTCGCCCTCGCCCTCTCCCTCCTCGCCCTCGGCCTTCTCCTCTGCCGACTCCTCGCCTTCACCTTCTGCCGCTTCGCCTTCGGTCTTCTCCTCACCCTCGCCCGCTTCGCCCGACGACGCTTCCCCGTCGGCGGACGGCGCCTCGCCTTCCGCGGCTTCGCCCTCCTTCGCCTGCGCCTTCTTCTTCTTCGCTTCCTTCTTCGCCTCTTCCTTCTGCTCGGCCTCTTCGCGGGCCTTCTTGAACGCGGCGAGCTCATCGACGAAGCGGATCTTCGTCTTGCCGATCTGAATCTCGTCGCCGTTGTTCAGCATGGTGTCGGCAGAGATCTTCTTGCCGTTGAGCTTCGTGCCGTTGCCGGAGCCGAGATCGCGAAGGAGCGTGCCCTCGTCGGAGTGGATGAGCTCGATGTGTTTGCGCGAGACGGACTGATCGGAGAGCTGGAGATCGACGCCGGGCGTGCGGCCGATCACCATGCGCACGCCCTTGAAGCGCTTCTTCTTGCCAGCGTCGGGACCGCCGACGATCTCGAGCTTGATGGGTGGGCCTGCGCGCGTGGCGTTCGCGTCGTCGGCCTCGTCTTCGTCACCCCCGCCCTCATCGCGTTCGAGCGCCGGGAGCGCCTTCGTCTTCGGGGCCAGCTCGGGATCGAGCGCGTCGAGCCCGTCGCCTTCGAGGCTCAGGCTGGCTGAGCTCTCACCCTCCTCGACCGCCTGGTAGTTCTGCCCCGTGCTGTAACCGCCGCCCTCGTCGAGGTCCTCGGCGGGCATCGGCTGGCGGGTGGGCGGGGCCCGCTTCGGGGCGGGTCGCGGCGGCGCGGGCGCGCGAGCGTTCGTCTTGTTGTCCCGCTCGGGATCGTCTTCGGGCAATGGGTTCTTCGCCTTCGCGATCGTGGCGTTGGCCCGCTCGGGGTCTTCGCCCTCGGGCAGGGGGTTCTGAGCGCGGGCGATGGTCGCGTTCGCCCGCTCTGGATCGTCCTCTCCCGCGCTGCTGCGGGCGGTGCCGGTCTTTCTCGGAGGCGCCATGGTGCGGGCAGGAGGCTAGCAGGCCAGCCCACGAAAGTGCGGAACTCCCCCACCCGACAGGGGTACGTTCCCGACCTCCATGAGCCAGGCACCTCTCCTCTCCATCCCCCTCGTCGAGCGCCTGTTGGCGGCCGCCATGGAGCGCGGCGCCGGGTTCGCCGAGGTGTACGTCGAGCGCAACGAGAACACCGCCGTCACGCTGGACGAGAACAAGGTCAAGAGCGCGCAGTCGGGGCTGTCCCAGGGGGTCGGCGTGCGGGTGATCGCCGGCGCGAAGGTGGGCTACGCGTACTCGGACGATCTCGACGACGAGGCGCTGTTCCGGGCTGCGCGCACGGCCGCCCTCATCGCCCACGGCGGAGGCAGCGAGCAGGCCTTCAGCGTACGGCGCACGCCGCTGCCGACCTTCTACCGGCTGGGCGAACACCTGAGCGGCGTGGAGGTCGAGAAGAAGCGCGATCTGATCGTGCGCGCGAACCGGGCGGCGCACGCCTACGACACGCGGGTGAAGCAGGTGATGGCCTCGTACGCCGACACGACGAAGCGCATCCTGGTGGCGAACACCCTGGGGCACCTCGCCGAAGACACGCAGGATCTCTGCCGCATCAACGTGATGGTGGTCGCCGAAGGGAAGAAGGGCGAGCGCCGCACGGGCAGCTTCGGCGGCGGCGGGCGGGTTCCGTTCACGCACTTCGACACGTTCACGCCCGAGCACGTCGCCCACGAGGCGGCACGCCAGGCCTGCGCGACGCTGGGCGCCGCAGACGCGACCGCCGGAGAGCAGACGGTCGTGCTGGCGCCGGGCTGGAGCGGCATTCTGCTGCACGAGGCCGTGGGCCACGGGCTCGAGGCGGACTTCATCCGCAAGGGCACGTCGCTCTTCGCCGGCAAGCTCGGTGAGAAGGTCGCGTCGGACCTCGTCACGGTGATCGACGACGGCACCATGGCGAACGCGCGCGGCTCCCTGAACGTGGATGACGAGGGCGCCCCGACGCGCTTCAAGGTCCTCATCGAGCGCGGGGTGCTCAAGGGCTACATGTACGACTCGCTCAACGCGAAGCTGATGAAGACCGAGACCACCGGCAGCGGGCGGCGCGAGTCCTTCAAGCACACGCCGCTGCCGCGCATGACGAACACCTACCTCGCGCCTGGCGAAGACACGCACGAGGACATCATCAAGGGCGTCGATGGCGGCATCTACTGCGCGAACTTCGGCGGCGGGCAGGTGGACATCACCAACGGCAACTTCGTGTTCGAGGTGAGCGAGGCCTACGAGATCAAGAAGGGCCGGCTCGGCAGGCCGCTGAAGGGCGTGACGCTGATCGGCGTGGGGCCCGAAGCCCTCAAGAACGTGAGCCGCGTGGGCAACGATCCCATGCCGGATCCGGGCATGGGGACCTGCGGGAAAGACGGCCAGGGCGTGCCGGTGGGCGTGGGGCTGCCGACGGTGCGCATCGATCGCATGACGGTCGGCGGCACGAAGGTGCGCGGCTGACGACGCGGCTCGCGCGTCGAGAACGCGACCGCGCCACGACGCAGGGGGCCCGAGGGTTCGCCCACGAGCGGGGACTTCACCGCTTCGTGAGGTTCCGCGCGGTCGGCAGCGGCGCGTCGATCGTCTTCAGCACCGCGGAGAGCTCGGACGCCCACTCCCCACCGGGGTTCGTCGCCAGGTACAGCTCGTAGTGGGCCTTGGCGTTGGGCACGTCGAGGGCGAGCTGCTCGAGGAAGCCCAGCAGCACGAGCGCGTTGCCGTGCCTGGGCTGGGCGGCGACGCTCTTCTGCGCCGCCTTGCGGGCGAGCCTGAAGTCGTTGCGCTCGGCGCGGGAGATCGCGATGCCGTACCAGGCGTCGGCGTTGCGCGGCGCCACCTTCACCGCGGCCTGGAAGTACGGGAGCGCCGCGGCGTACTGGCCCTGCTCCACCAGCTTCGTGCCCTTCTGCAAGAGGCCCTTCAGCTTCGGCGGCACCGGCGCCCGCTTCGTCGTCGGCGTCACGAGCGGCGGCAGGCCGGTCTGGGCGGTGGCGGTGGCTTTCCCCTCGGCCTGCGTCATGGCCTGCGGCGCGACGGGGGCCACGACCGCAGCGACCTGGAGAGGCTGAGCAGGCTCCACCGCAGCGGGCTCTTCGGCAGCTGGCGCCAGCGCCACGGCGTTCGACTTCGCCACCGACGTCCCCGGACTCAGGAAGGCCGCGCCGATCACGGCCAGGCCCGCAGCCGCGATCACGATCGCGAGACGCCCCGAGCGGCGAACGGTCGCCTCGGCCACCGCGACGTCGGCCACCTCGTCCATGAGCTCCCGGTCGAGGACGGCCGCCGTCGAGCGCAGGGTCAGGCCAGGCGGGGTGTTGGAGTAGATGTGTGAAGAGCGCACCATGTTCGAGCTCCTTCCGTTCACCCTCGCTGTGCAACCCGGGCGCCAGCCAGAAGGGAACGCCTTTTCAGGCGTGTAGCGGACGTGACGCGGGTCGCTCGCGACCGTGGGGAAACCGCGACCCCACCCGCCACTCAGCAGGTGCAATCCGACTGAAGCCGACACAGATTCGCCCTCCATGAACTCGTACGAGCAGCTCGCGAAGAAGCTGGTCGCCCGCGCGAAGAAGGCGGGCGCGAAGCAGGCCGAGGCCTTCGTGCAGGTAGGACGAGAGGCCACCTGTCGTGTCCGCGACGGAGAGATCGAGCACCTCACCCAGGCCACGAGCAAGGGCGTGGGCCTGCGCGTCTTCGTGAAGAACCGGCTCGGCTTCTCGTGGACCAGCGACTTCGAGCCGTCGTCGCTCACCGCCTTCGTCGAGCGCGCGGTGCAGCTCGCCGAGGCTGCCGCGCCCAACCCGCTCAACGGCCTGCCGGACGAAGACGAGCTCGGCGACTTCCCCGAGGTGGGCCCGCTCTACGACGCCGAGGTCGCCAGCCTCGCGCCCGACTGGAAGATCAACGCCGCGCTCGAGATGGAGAAGGCCGCGCGTGCGTTCGACCCGCGCATCAAGACCATCGAGTCGGTCGAGGCCGGCGAGATGGTGGGCGAGGTGTTCCTGGCGTCGTCGGCCGGCGTCACCGGCTACTCCCAGGGCACCAGCGTGTACCTGTACACGGGCGCGGTGGCGGAGGCGGACGGCCAGCTGCAGAACTCGTGGTGGTACGACGCGCGCCGCTTCCTGAAGGACCTCGAGTCACCAGAGCACGTCGCGAAGGAAGCCGCCCGGCGCGCGGTGCGCATGCTCGGCGCGAAGAAGGTGAAGTCGCAGAAGGTGCCGGTGATCTTCGACCCGATGATGGCGGCCAGCTTCATCGGCGGCATCGCGGGCGCGGTGAACGGCGACGCGGTGTTCAAGAAGGCCTCGTTCCTGGCCTCGAAGCTGGGCCAGCCGATCGCGCCCACGACCGTCACCATCGTCGATGACGGGTTGATGCCGCGCGGCCTGGCGACGAGTCCCTTCGACGGCGAGGGCGTGCCCACGCGCCGCTCGCCACTCGTCGAGCAGGGCGTGCTGAAGACCTTCCTCTACGACGCGTTCACCGCGCGCAAGGCGAAGACGCGCAGCACCGGCAACGCCTCACGCGGCTACCGCAGCCTGCCCAGCATCGGCACCCACAACCTCTACCTCGAGCCCGGCACCGTCACGCCCGAGGCGCTCATCAAGGACGTCTCGCACGGCTTCTACGTGACCTCGATGCTCGGGCACGGCACCAACCTGGTGACCGGCGACTACTCACGCGGCGCCACCGGCCTGTGGATCGAGAACGGCGAGCTGACGCGGCCCGTGCAGGAGGTCACCGTGGCCGGCAACCTGCTCGACATGCTCATGCGCATCGACGGCATCGGCAGCGATCTCACCTTCCGGGGCTCGGTCGGGGCCCCCACCATCCGCTTCAACGAGTTGACCGTCTCAGGAGAGTGACCCATGGCCGCCACGAAGAAGAAGCCCCGCGCTCCCCGCCGCAAGAAGGCCGAAGCCGGCTCGAAGGGCCTCGCCCCGAAAGACGTCAGCGCGACGAGTGACGCGACGAAGGCGCTGGAGGCGCAGATCGTCCAGGACGGCGGCGCGGTCATCGGCAGCTACAAGGACCCGCTCGGCGGCAACGCCGTCATCGTCGCGGCGCTGCCCATCGACAAGGTGAAGCCCACCGACTACCAGCGCGATCGCAGCGAGACGCACACGAAGAAGCTCGCCAACGCCATGGAGCGAGTCGGCCGGTACCTCGACCCCGTCATCGCGCTGCGCCACGCCGACGGCCTCTACTACTCGCCCAACGGCAACCACCGGCTCGGCGCGATGACGCTGCTGGGCGCGAAGTCCATCGTCGCCCTCGTCGTCCCCGACGCCGACGTCGAGTTCAAGATCCTCGCGCTCAACACCGAGAAGGCGCACAACCTGAAGGAGCGCTCGCTCGAGGTGATCCGCATGTACCGCGGCCTCGTCGGCGCCCGCGGCAAGGAGAAGGAGAGCGAGTTCATCGCGATGTTCGAGGAGCCGCACTTCGCCACCTTCGGCGCCGTCTACGAGAAGCGCCCGCGGTTCTCGGCCGGCGCGTACACCTCGGTCGTGAAGCGCCTCGAGGGCTTCTTCGAGGAGCCGATCCAGGACGCCCTCAAGGAGCGCGAGAAGCGCGCCGACCTGCTCATCGCCTGGGACGACGACGTGGTGAAGGTCGTCGAGGCGCTCAAGGCGAAGGGGCTGCAGTCGCCGTACCTGAAGAACTACGTCGTCGCGCGGGTGAACTTCCTGCGCTTCAAGAAGGACGGCGAGTTCGACTTCGAGGAGACCATCGGCAAGCTGCACGCCGCGACGAAGAAGATCGACGCCGACAAGGTGAACAAGGAAGACATCGCGAAGATGGGCGGCGCGCCCGCCGAGAGCAGCGACGAGTAGCTGCACTCTGGGCCACCCTCGGGTGTCGGACGGTGTGGTAGCGTCAACGGTGTCAGGCCGTCTGTCCCGAGGTGTCGTGTGCAGTCCAGAGCGCTTCTCGTGGTGCTGGCCCTCTCGGCCGCCTGTGGCGTGAAGCCGCCCGCCGGCGCGGGAGCGGAGATCTGCGACAACAAGAAGGACGACAACGGCGACGGCAAGATCGACTGCGTCGATCCGAAGTGCTTCCAGCACGCCTCCTGCCTGGTTTCCCCTCGCGAAGACTGCACCAACGCAGTCGATGACGACGGGAACGGAAAGAGCGACTGCGCCGATCCGACCTGCGAGGGCGAGTCGTGCGGCTCCGGCTGCCTCTGCCTCGGAGGCCAGCGCATGACCGGGACGGGAGGCGGGGTCGGAGGCGGCGCCGGTGGCGGGACGGCAGGCGGCTCGGTGACCGGCGGTGGCTCGGCGACCGGCGGTGGCTCGGTGACCGGCGGTGGCTCGGCGACCGGCGGTGGCTCGGCGACCGGCGGCGGCTCGGTGACCGGCGGCGGCTCGGTGACCGGCGGCGGCTCGGTGACCGGCGGCGGGTCGGCCACGCCGGAGACGAACTGCGCCAACAACATGGATGACGACGGCGACAACAGGACCGACTGCGACGACCCCGACTGCGTGGGCGTCACCTGCGGCATGGGCTGCGTCTGCGCGCTCAACCGCCGCGTCGAGTCGAGCTGCGCCGACAACCTCGACAACGACGGCGACGGACAGCGCGACTGCGCTGACTCCGACTGCGTGGGCGCCGGCACCGAGCTCTGCGACGACGGCATCGACAACACCTGCGATCGCGCCATCGACTGCGGCGACCCCCTCTGCACCGGCAACGGGGCCTGCGCGAACGTGCTCGACGGCCGGGCCTGCCTCTCGTCGAGCCAGTGCGCCTCTGGCCGCTGCCTCTCCGAGGCGCTCGACGGCATTCCCAACGGGACGTGCACCAACGCCACCGCGTGCAACGTCTCGGCGCAGACCGGCTGCAACGGCGGCCGTTGTGTGTCCGTCGGCGGCCAGGGCCAGTGCCTCGCGCCCTGCACCGGCACGGGCCTCGGCGCGACCGGCCGCTGCCGCGCGGGCTTTGCCTGCGTCGACGCCGACTCGAACCCGAACAACGACAACAACACCTGCCGGCCCCTGTGTTCCAGCGACTCGGAATGCAGCGGCAGCGGAGCCGGTTACGGGTGCAACCCATGGAGCAAGCTCTGCCAGAGCCGGGACCGCGGCCTCGCGAAGTACGGCGCCGCGTGCACGCTGAACGCCCAGTGCGAGGGCGGGCTCTGTCTGCGGGGCGTCGAGTTCCCGAACGGCTCCTGCACCGGGTGGTGCCGCGCGGACAGCCGCAACTGCGGGCCCGACGGCTACTGCTACGTCGACGTCTCGTACGGGGACAACCTGGGCACCTGCTACCAGTCGTGCATGGGCGCGGGCGGTACGCCGTCAACCTGTCGCGTCTCGGACAACTACAAGTGCTGGCCCATGTTCCAGGGTGGGCCTACCGCGTGCGTCTGCATCGCGCCGGGCGGGCCGTGTGTGATCGGAGGCGCCAGTGACTGCTGCACCGGCATCTGCCAGACCGGAACGTGTCGCTGCGTCCCCGCCTTCGGCACCTGCTCCGCTCACCGGGAGTGCTGCTCCGGTACGTGCTTCGCCGGTTCGTGTACCTTCTGACGCCGTGACCACCACCGTCCTGGTCGTTGACGACGATCTCGCCAACCTCGACTCGGTCTGCCGCATCTTCCAGAAGGAAGGTGTGCAGACGCTCTCTGCGCCCGACGGGCAGAAGGCCCTCGAGCTGTTGCGCAAACCCGAGGTCGGCGTGCTGGTGTCCGATCTGATGATGCCGGGCCTCGACGGCCAGGCGCTGCTCAAGGCCTCGCGCGCGATGCGGCCCGACGTCGAGGTGGTGCTGATGACCGCCTACGCCACCGTCGAGACCGCGGTGAGCGCCATGCGCGACGGCGCCTACGACTTCATCACCAAGCCCCTCAAGCGCCACTCGCTGGTGAAGGCCGTCCAGAAGGCGATGGAGAAGCAGCAGCTCTCGGCCGAGAACCGCGACCTCAAGGCGCAGATCGCCGCGCTGGGGCAGAAGGCGATCGTCGGCAGCTCACCCGCCTTCCGCGCCTTCATGGACCTGCTGGAGCAGGCGTCTCCCTCGACGGCGACGGTGCTGCTGCAGGGCGAGTCGGGCACCGGCAAGGAGCTGGCGGCGCGCTTCATTCACGATCACTCGCCGCGCGTGAAGGGGCCGTTCATCGCGGTCAACTGCGCGGCGCTGCCCGAGAGCATCCTCGAGGCCGAGCTGTTCGGCGTCGAGCGCGGGGCCTTCACCGGCGCGGTGGCCCGCAAGGAGGGCCGCTTCGAGCGCGCGAGCGGAGGCACGCTCTTCCTCGACGAGGTCGGCGAGATGAGCCCGTCGGCGCAGGTGAAGCTGCTCCGCGTGCTGCAGGAGGGTGAGCTCGAGCGCCTGGGCGGCACACAGACGCTCAAGGTGGACGTGCGGGTGGTGGCGGCGACGAACAAGGACCTCGCCACCGAGGTGAAGGAGGGCCGCTTCCGCGAGGATCTCTACTACCGGCTCAACGTCGTCGAGGTGCGCATTCCCTCGCTGGCGTCACGGCGAGAGGACATCTCGCTGCTGGCCGAGCACTTCCTGCGGCGCTTCGCGGCGAAGAACGCCAAGGCGCTCAGGGGCTTCTCGGACGACGCCCAGGTCGCGATGGAGAACTACGCGTGGCCCGGCAACATTCGCGAGCTCGAGCACGCCGTCGAGCGCGCGGTGGTGCTGTGCCGAAGCGAGCTGGTGACGGCGAACGACCTGCCCGAGGCGGTGCGCAAGGGCCCCATGGGCGCGGCGCAGCAGATCGTCATCCCCATCGGCACGCCCATGGAGGAGATCGAGCGGCGCGTCATTCACGAGACGCTGCGGCACACCAAGGGCGACAAGAACCTCGCCGCGCGCATGCTCGGCATCGCGGCGCGCACCATCTACCGGAAGCTGGCGGCCGAAGAGGAGCCGAAGCCCCCGGAGCCGCCCGCCTCCTGAGCTCACTCGCCGTGCTGGGGCCCGAGCTCGGCGGCGATCCGCTCGATGCGCGTGCGCAGCTCGTTGCGCTCGGGCATGCGGGGGTCGGCGTCGAGCAGCTCGGCGAGGTGCTCCACCACCGTCGACAGCAGCTCGAGGTCCTTCGACTTCTCGGCCTCGTCAAAGAGCGGCAGGAGCGCCTGCTTCGCCAGGGCGAGCTCCTCGAAGTCGAACAGCGCGTCCACGGCCGACAGCCGGTTCCAGATGTCGCGCGAGGGATCGGTGGCGATGGTGGAGACGACCTTCACCGCGCCAGCCTGGTCACCACGCTCGGCCTGCACGATGGCCTTCGCGACGTCCTTGCGCTGCACGAGGATCGTCTCCTCGATGGCGACGAACCGGTCGGCCAGCGCGTCGTGCTTCGCGCGCACCAGCGCCTCGGCCATCGCGTCGAAGGTCTTCATGCCGTCCTGGCCGAAGGCCGAGAGCAGCTCGCTGACGAACCGGTCGTACCGGGGCTGCTCCTGGGGGATCTTTGGCAGGTACGCCTCGACCACCTTGAAGCGGGTCTCGAGCGTGCCCTCGTCGGGCTCGCCGTCGACGAGGCCCGCGAGGTCTTCGAGCAGGTGCAGCACCCCGAGCGCGATGTCGGTCGGCGTGACCTGTCCTGGCAGCCAGCGCCGCCACAGCTCTTCCGACGCGGCCGCCGGGAAGACCGAGAACTGGCCCACCCCCTTCCAGTGCTCGTGCCAGGTCCTCGCGATGGCGAACGGGTAGTTCTCGAGCGCCGCGGCCTTGAAGGCCGCCTCGGTCACCATGACGCCGTAGTGCGCCAGCGTGCCGAGGATCGCGTCGGTCGAGTACGTGTCGATGCCCTTCTGCTGCCAGCCCTTGTCGACGCGCTCAGTGCCCATGGTGACCGACCCTCCGGTGCGCCTCTTCGAAGCGTGAGATGACGCCCTCGACGAACGCGGGGTCGCCCTTGAGCGTCGGTGAGCCCTCGAGGTGCCGCGCGAGCAGGTGGATCACCGTGTCGGCGAGCGGCCAGCGGTCCTCCTTCGCCGCGTCGTCGAAGAGGGCGAGCCCGTGGGCCTTCAGCGCGTCGATGGCCTCGAGCTGCGAGAGCGCGTCGAGCGCCCAGTAGCGCGTGAAGATGGTCCGATCGGGAGCACCCGCGGCCAGGGCGGTCAGCTTCGCGAGGCCGTCGTCGCGCGCGCCGGCCTGCGCCTCGAGCAGCGCCGTCACCACGCCCTTGCGGTCGAGGAAGAGAGACTCCTGCAGCGCGGCGGTGCGTTGGGCGAGCGCCGCGTGGCCGCGGGCCTGGAGCGCTGACGGCAGCTGCTCGAACGCGGTCGCGAAACGATCGAGGAAGCTGACCAGCTCGCTGGTGAAGAGCGTACGGGTCTCACCGGCTGGAGGCAGGGAGCCGAGCAGCTTCTCGACGTCGTCGAGGGCGGGCTCGAGGGCGCCGGCCTTGCCGTCCATCAGCTCAGACGCGCGACCGAGCACGGTGACGATCTTCTCGGCGAGGTGGGCCGGCGTGACGCGCTCGGGGAAGAGCCGCCGCATCAGCTCGTCGGCGGCGGCGTAGGGGAACGGCGCGAACGGGCCCACGCCCTTCCACCCGAGCTTCCACTCGCCGGCGATCTGCAGCGGGTACTGCTTCTCGGCGAGCGCCTTGAAGCCCGCCTCGTCCACCTTCGCGCCGTAGTGGTTCAGCGTTCCGAGGATCGCGCCCGTCGAGTACCCGGACAGGCCCTTCGTCTTCCACTGCTTGTCGACACGCTCAGCGCCCATGGCGCGGCTGTACCGCACAACCGCCCTTTGGCCTTGCTCAAAACGCGCCGTGCCGTCCCGCGCCCTTCGCGAAGCGGGCGGCGCCCTCGACGCCCTCGGCGAGCAGCGCGCCGAGGCCACCCTCGAACTCGTTGGCGAGGGCGCGCGGCAGATCGTGCTCCCACTGCGTGAGCGCCGAGAGGCGATCGGCGCGCATGCACCGCTGCGGAAAGGAGGCCACCTGCCGGGCGAGCGCCTCGGCCTCCTCGCGTGCCTTCCCCTTCGGCACCACGCGGTTGGCGAGGCCGATGGCGAGCGCCTCGTTCGCGTCGACGGGGCGACCGGTGAGGATCAGATCGAGCGCGCGCGACTGGCCGATGAGGCGCGGCAGGCGCACGGTGCCGCCGTCGATGAGCGGCACGCCCCAGCGCCGGCAGAACACGCCGAAGACCGCGTCCTCCTCGACGACGCGCAGATCGCACCAGCACGCGAGCTCGAGGCCTCCCGCGACCGCGTAGCCGCTGACGGCGGCGATGACGGGCTTCGAGAGCAACAGGCGTGACGGGCCCATCGGCCCGGCGCCAAAGGGATCGACCCGGTTCTGCCGCTCGGTGCCGACGGACTTGAGATCGGCGCCCGCGCAGAAGGTGCCGCCGTCGCCGAAGAGCACCGCCACCGAGGCGCTGTCGTCGGCCTCGAACGCCTGGAAGGCCTCGGTGAGGGCCTTGCCCGTCGTGCCGTCGACGGCGTTCCTGGCCTCGGGGCGGTGGAGGATGACGGTGGTGACGACGCCGTTCTTCTCGATGCGCACGCTCATGGAGCCCTCGCTACGCGATGCCGACTCGTCGCACTTCGGCACGACCATCGACCAGCGACGGAGGAGCCGACGCAAGCGTGCTCCAACTCCCAGCAGCAGCGATGATCGTCGCCCGCTCGGCTCTTTCCAGCTGTCTCATGGAGTCGCTCCAACCGGAGTCCTGTTCACCCGAACGCTCTCGGCAGGCGTGCCGAGCTCAGCGAGGTGGAGCACCCACGTCTCGATGCACCAGGTCGGAACGCAGACCGCGACGGGCTCAGCGGCCTGCCGGGCCTCCATTGAGTGTGCGGCCAGGCGCGCATCCAGCTCGGTCTTCCGCTGCGTCACCCCCACCGCATCGCCATCGATGTGCACGAGGAGCCCGAGGTTGGCCTGAAACGCCTTCGCACGACGCTGCCGAACGAGCGCCGGGTAGCGACTCAGCACCCAGTCTGCAGCGCTCCCCTGCCCGTCGGGCGCTACCTCGACCCCCACGACCCGAACACCGGCCTGTTCACACAGCCGCCGGAAAAACCGCTCGGCCCGCCGGTCTTCGCAGAGCAGGCGCACACGAGACTGGCTCATGGTTCGAGTCCAGTCCCGGACCTGGACTCGGCCACGAACTTGAACGCGTCATACGCCGTGACCCCGCTCGCCAGGTCGGGGAGGAGGGGGGCGATGCGTATGTGACCAGCGTCCTTGTCTCGCCACATCCTCCATGTACCGTCCGCGGCGAGGTAGTTGATGGTCTCAGGATGGTGCGACACGACGAGGAGCTGCTGGTTCTTCTCTGCCGCAGCGTCGCCGACAGCCTGGAGCCAGGGCTGGATTCCCTGAGGGGCAACGTAGTTTTCCGCCTCATCGAGCACGATCAGCGAGGCCCGCGGAAGCCCCAACCGCAGCAGCCCGTACAACGCAATCAGCAACCGCTGACCATCCGAGAGTTTCGCCCACCCGAGTTCGTGTGTCCGTTGTCCGAACGAGAAGCGCGCGCGAAGGTCCTTCACCTCTGGAGAAATGGGTTCAAGGCGCAGCGTCGAGAAACCGGCGAGAACCGCCTGCAGGTCCCTTCGGAGCGCATCGGTCGCGTCGGGGTCCTCGCCCATCCGCGAGCGATACCAGCTGGCGAAGTTGGACAGGTCTCGTTCGAGCCAGGGGTTCTCCGCCACCGCTGCGCCACCAAGGCGGCGCGGGTCCGGCTTCACCGCCCAGATCGACCCGATCGCCTCCCGAAACGCGATGATTCGCTTGTTGTCTGCGCGCTGCTCCAGCGCCGAGATGAACGACCGCCTTCGATCGAAGGGAATCGTCGTTCTTGCGACCGCGCTCGGGGGATCGTCACCGAAGAGCTCGACCTTCCCGCCGTCCGCCCGGTAGAGCACGGCTCCGTTCGCCTTCAGCTCCTCGCGCACTGCGGTTCGCCCTGTCTCGAGCCGAATGTCGAGGCGGTAGTGGAAGGCGTCCGAAGCGACGATGGCCTCGAGTTCGAACGACTGGAGTTCATCCTGCAGCCATTCGGTGCGCGCAGAAGTCGATGGAGTCTCGTCTACAGTTCTCCCGTGCACGAGCAGGTCCTGAAGAAGCCAGAGCACCTCCACGAAAGCGCTCTTCCCGGCTCCGTTCTCGCCGACCAACACGCTTGCTCGCGGTGGGACCCACTCGAAGTTCACGAATGAGCGGAAGTTGTGTGCGTACAAGCGCTTCAGCATGGTTCCTCCGGCGAGACGCGTGAACGTAGCAGGCTTCATGGCCTCGGGCTGAGCACGTGGTCGTCGACTTGCGCAGCAGCCCCGATAGAACGCGCCGCATGGACGAGCGCATTCGCAGCGCCCTCGCAGCCCACGGCGCGACGCTGACGTCGGTGAAGCCGCTGCACGGCGGCGCCTGCCAGGAGAACTTCAAGATCGAGCTCACCCTCGACGGAAAGCCCCTCACGCTCGCGCTGCGAAGTGACGCGAAGACGTCGCTGCCGGGCAGCCTTCGCCGACGCGCCGAGTACGCGGTGATCGGCGCCGCGGTGCAGGCCGGCGTGCAGACGCCCACCGCCCGGTGGTTGTCCCCTGGCCTGCTGCGCGAGGGCGCCGACGCGTACTTCCTCGACTGGGCGAGCGGCGAGGCCATCGGTCGTCGGGTGGTGCGCAACCCCGAGCTCGCCGAGGCCCGAGCGAAGCTGCCAGGCCAGCTCGCGGTCACCCTCGCCCGGCTCCACAGCATCACCCCGGCGACGGCGGCGCTGCCGCTCGAGGTGCCGAAGACGTCTCCTGCGCAGAGCGCCCTCGACTCGCTCAACGTGATGATGGACTCGATGCCCGTCGTCTACCCAGCGGTCGAGTTCGGGTTGCAGTGGCTCGCCGCGCGCATCCCTGTCGAGCGTGAGGTGGTGCTGCTGCATGGCGACTTCCGCACGGGGAACTTCATGGTGACCCCCGAGGGCCTGTCGGCGGTGCTCGACTGGGAGTTCGCCCGCTGGGGCTCGCCGTACGAGGACCTGTCGTGGGTCTCCGTGCGCGACTGGCGCTTCAACCGCCTCGAGCTGCCCGTGGGCGGCTTCGCGAAGCGCGCGCCCTTCTACGAGGCCTACGAGCGCGCGAGCGGCCGCCGCGTCGACCTCGACGCCGTGCTGTGGTGGGAGATCGTCGGCAACCTGCGCTGGGCGCTCGGCAGCGTGCACCAGGGCGAGCGCTATCTGTCCGGCGAACAGACCGACCTCGAGCTGATCGCCATCGCCCGGCGGAACGTCGAGATGGAGTTCGAGGCGCTGAGGCTCATTCGTCGCGGGAGGCTCGACTGACATGCAGAACCGACCCGATCACCCCACCCTGCTCGACGCCGTCGCCCAGTTCCTGCTCGGCGAGGTGAGCCCGAAGCTCGAGGCCGACAAGGCGCTGCAGTTCCGCGTGCTGATCGCCGCCAACCTCGCCACCGTCGTCGCCGCCGAGCTGCGCACCGAGACCGCGCGCTTCGAGGCCGAGGCGTCGCGCCTGAAGCGGCTGCTGCCCGCCGAAGCGTCGGCCCTGCGACTCGACACGCCCGACCGGGCGGCCCGCCTCGAGGCGCTCGAGCAGCTCAACCGGGCGCTGACGACGAAGCTCCGGGCGCGCTCGCTCTCGCCCGAACAGCTCGCCGAGGTGCAGGAGGCGCTCTTCGCCACCGCGAAGGAGACGCTCGAGGTCACCAACCCGCGGTTCGATCTCTCCCACGAGGCCTGACATGGACTTCCTGCTCAACGAGACGCTGTCGGCGACCCGCCAGCGCGTTCGCGAGTTCGTCGACGCGCACATCATCCCCGCCGAGAATCAGGTGTTCGCCGAGGATCGCGCCGGCAAGCGCGACACGCTGAAGGCGCTGCAGGCGAGGGCGCGCGCCGAGGGCCTGTGGGTCCCGCACCTGCCGCCGTCGCTCGGGGGGCTCGGGCTGGGCCCCATGGGCATGTGCGCGCTGTTCCGCGAGATGGGCCGCAGCCCGGTCGGCGCCAAGGTGTTCAACTGCGACGCGCCCGATCAGGGGAACATGGACCTGCTCCTGATGGCGGCGAAGCAGGCCCACCAGGATCGGTACCTCGCGCCGCTGGTGCGCGCCGAGATCACCAGCGCCTTCTGCATGACGGAGCCCGCGCCCGGCGCCGGGGCGGACCCCACTAACCTGCGCACCGCAGCGAAGCCCGTGACCGGCGGCTGGGAGATCACCGGCCGCAAGTGGTACTCGACCGGGGCCCGCAACGCGTCGTTCCTCGTCGTGATGGCGCGCACGAGCGACGATCCAAAGACGGGCGCGACGATGTTCCTCGTCGATCGCCACGCGAAGGGCGTCACCTACGTGCGTGACATCCCCACGTTCGGCGACTCGCCGCTCGATCATGTCGAGGGCGAGCTCACCTTCGACGCGGTGAAGGTGACGCCCGACGACGTGCTCGGCCAGCTCGGCGAGGGCTTCAAGCTCGCTCAGGTGCGGCTGGTGCCGGCGCGGCTGACCCACTGCATGCGCTGGTTGGGCCTCGCCGAGCGCACGCTCGAGCTGTGCCGCCCGTACATCACCGAGCGTCAGAGCTTCGGACGCGAGCTCGCGCGCCACCAGCTCGTGCAGCAGATGATCGCCCGCAACGTGAGCGCCATGCACGCGGGCAACCTGATGACGCTGCACGCGGCGTGGATGCTCGAGCAGGGCAAGCACAAGGAAGCGAAGCCCTACTCGTCGATGGCGAAGAACCACGTCGCGAAGCTGCTGTGCGACGTGCTCGACGACGCCATGCAGATGCACGGCGGGCTCGGCTACTCTGATGACGTGCCCTTCGGCCGCTGGTACCGCGCCGCGCGCGCAGCCCGCTTCGCCGACGGCCCGGACGAGGTCCACACGATCACCGTGGCGCGAGACTGGCTGCTGGGGCGCCTCGAAGTGCTGGTGTGAGGGCTCCATGACCAGCGCCGCGCTCGCCCCCGGCACCCTCGTCTTCGAGCGCCTGCGCGTCGTGCGCGTGCTCGGCGTCGGAGGAATGGGCGCGGTGTACGAGGTGGAGCACGAGTACACCCGGCACCGACGGGCGCTGAAGCTGTTGCACCCGCGACTCGCGGCTGACCGCGCGCTGGTAGAGCGCTTCTTGCGGGAGTCTTCCGCCGCGGGACGAATCGGCAACCCGCACATCGTCGAGACGTACGACGCGGGCCTCGCGCCAGACGGCGCTCCGTACCTGGTGATGGAGCTGCTCGAGGGCGAGCCGCTCTCGGCGCTGCTCGAACGCCAGCGCCCGCTGCCGGTCCCGCTCGCGTGCGCGCTGCTGTGCCAGGTCTGCGAGGCGGTGGAGGCCGCGCACCGCGTCGGCATCGTCCATCGCGATCTCAAGCCCGACAACCTGTTCATCACCCGAGGCGCCGACGGGGCGCCGTTCGTGAAGGTGGTGGACTTCGGCATCTCGCGGTTCGACCCGGAGCGCACGGGCGCGCTGGAGCTCACCTCGACCGGCGTGATGATGGGCACGCCCCGCTACATGGCGCCCGAGCAGCTCCGCTCGGCGAAGGAGGTGGACGCGCGCGCCGACGTGTACGCGCTCGGCGTCATCCTCTACGAGTGCCTCGCCGGCCGGCCCCCCTACGATGGCGCGACGTTCGCCGACCTCGCCCACCAGGTCCTCAGCGGGAACGCCCAGCCGCTCGCCGCGGTGCGTCCCGACGTGCCGCCCGCCCTCGCCGCCACCGTGATGCGCGCGATGGCTGCGTCGATCGAGCAGCGGTGCTCGAGCGCCCGCGAGCTGTGGATGTCGGTCGCGCCCTTCGCTGCCGCGACGCCAGTTCGGGCGGCGCCGCCGAATGGTGGGAAGAGCCTCGCGACGCCGGCGCCGGTCGCCCCTGCGCAGGTGGCGACCCCGCTCCCACCCGATGCGAAGGCGCTCACGCCCGCCGTGCCCGCGGGAGGCGCCGCGAAGAGGCTCGTCACGCTGCCTCGGGTTCTGCTGGCCGGGCTGGTGCTCACGCTGGCCATGTTCGGCCTCCTCGCGGGTCCCGACCTCATCGACGAGCTCGTCGATCTGCTCGAGCCTTCCCCGGCCCTCGACGGGCGTCCGCCGACGCACGCGGAGTTCGAGCGCGAGCTCCAGGCCGAGCTCGAGCTGCTGGGGGTGTCGCCAGATGGCGGCGCCCTCGACCTCGACCTGCCGCCCCCGCCCGGGCTTCCGCCCGGGCCCGTCAAGCCGCTGACCGAAGAGGAGTACCTGCGCCAGCTCGACTTCGACCGGTACTTCGCCGAGCTCGACGCAGGCCCAGCGCCGTGAGGGTCAACCGCCGAGCAGGCTGACGAACGGCGCGGGACCGATGGCGCCGATGACGATGGCTCCGGCCTCGACGGCGAGCGACGTCGCCAGCACGCTCTTGCGCGCGTCCTCGGTCGCTTCGCCCTGGCGCTCCTTCTGCTTCAGCATCGACGAGCGCAGAACGAAGACGACCAGGCCGAGCGCGGCGACGCCCACGGTCGTGAGGAACCACGCGAGGTGGGCCGTCTGGGAGAGCGTGATCTGCCCCTCAGAGAGCACCAGACGCAGGGCGGCGACTCCGAGCGCGGCGCCCTCGGTGACCGCGATGAGCAGGAAGTGGGTCCGATTGAACGGCTGAGGCGAAGCCATGAGGTGCTGACCTTACCCCACGTCCTTGCCAGCACCGCGGCGCACGCCGCCGTCATGAAGCGTCCGCGCTGAACCTCGGCGACGGCGCAACGCGAGCACCCCAAGGAGCACCGTCACGCCGGGGCCCGAGACACAGCCGCACCCAGCGGGCGCCGTCGTCGCGCATCGGCCCGCCTCGCAGACCTGATCTGCCATGCAGATCGCGCACGCACCGCCGTTGAGCCCACACGTCTGCGCCGAAGGTGCGACGCACTGCGCGCCGTTGCAGCAACCGGTGCAGGTCGAGGCGTTGCACGTGGCTGAACCACCGCCGGTGGACGCGGTCCCTCCGGCCGTCGCGGTCCCTCCGGCGGCTGCGGTCCCTCCGGCGGTCGCGGTCCCTCCGGCGATCGCGGTCCCTCCGGCGGTCGCGGTCCCTCCGGCGATCGCGGTCCCTCCGGCGGTCGCGGTGCCGCCCGCCGTCGCCGTCCCGCCGCCAGCGCCACCCCCCATTCCGCCGTCGATGCCGCACAGGTTTCCCAACGCCATCGTCACCTGGTTGATCGTCCCGTTGGAGGCGTCGGCGACCGCCATCGCCTCGACGCAGGAGCTGGTGCTTCCGGTCAGGAACTGCCCCAGGAACGCTCGCGCGTAGCGCTTGAAGACGGCCGAGCGCGCCATGTTCCAGGTCGCGAACCCGCAGGCTCCGGTGCACACGAGGCTCGACGGCTCCTGTGGATCGCAGTGGTTCGCCATGGGCACGTTGAACCGCCCCTTGAGGCCCGGCTTCCCGGTGAACCAGGTCACGGCGTTGTTCTGGCTGTTGCACGTCTGCGGGGGCGCGAACTCGAAGAGCGTCGGCGCTGCGACCATCGAGGTCTGAGCCGCGCCGAGCCCTGAGCTGTCCACCGGATCGAGCAACACGACGGCCTTCGTCTGGCTCGACCGTCGGGAGGCCGCGAGCCACGCCGCGAGCCCGCCAGCGCTGTGGCCGCCGAAGCCGATGCGCGTCGCATCGCCCTGCCCCGAGGTGACGACCGCCTCGACCGCGGCGATCAACGCGTCGGCGTTGAGGGAGTGATCGACCATGAGGCCGCCGGTCAACTGCGGCGCGACCACGAGCATGCCGTCGGCCTGGAGCGCCTGAGCCAGTCCGCGGACGTTGTCCTTCGTGTTCGAGAAGCCGTGCCCCAGCGCGACGACGGGGAACGGCCCGGAGCCGGCCGGGAGGTACCGATCGACCTGAAACGACATGCCGCCGGCCGACACCGTGAAGGTCGTCTGCGCTTGCGTCACCGCGGGTAGCAGCACGGCGAGGGAGGCGAGGCGGAAGAGCATGGCCGCGTTGTGGCCGCGACGAGGCGGCGGTGCAAGCAGCGCGACATTCCGTCCGTTGGTCGAGGACCAACGCGAGACACGTTGTCACCTCGCGCGCGGGCTCCCGTGGCGCAACCCGACGGAAGCCCTCCGCCCCCCGCGTGGCACCAGCATTGCTCCGACGCCCGACATGCGCCTGCGCACCTCGCTTCTCCTGCACGTCGGCCCCCTGGCGCTCCTGGCGATCGTCGCGGTCCTCGTCACGCTGCCGTTCACCACCTGGCTGGAAGCGGAGCTCGCCCCACCGATCATCACAAGCGCGCCGGCGCTGAGCGGAGCGGGGCGCGAGGTGGCCCCACCACTCGACGCGCCCCGGCTCCACGCACTGCTTGGGCTCTCCACGACGCCGAGGCCTGGGCCGATCGTGCTGGCGAGCCGTGTCCCGTTCGCGGGGCGCTTGCTGGGCACGTTGTCTGCGCGCGCACGTGAAGAGTCGATGGCCTCGTTCGTACTGCCGACCGGGGAGACCGACACGGTCTGGGAAGGCGATCAGGTGGCCGACGCCGAGGTCGTCAGCATCGAGCGGGGCGCCGTCGTGCTGCTCCGCAATGGCTCACTCGAGCGCGTGGCGCTGCGACCGACGGGGCCTGTCACACCAATTCCTGCCATCCAGGCGGTGTCTGCACATGACTACCGGGTCTCACGCACGGAAGTGCTGCGTCGCATGTCCGACCTCTACGCGTTGTCGCGCGAGGTGCGCATCGTGCCCGCGTTCCGCGACGGGCTGCCGATCGGGTTCCGCTTCGCCGGCATCGCGGCCGACTCTCCCGTCGCCCAGCTCGGGCTGCAGAGCGGAGACGTGATCCGCGCCGTGAACGGACAGCCGATGCAGTCAGTGCAGCAGGTGCTGGCGCTCGCCGCGTCACTCGAGCGCGCGGGAGAGGTCCGCATCGAGCTCGAGCGCAGCGGCCAGCCGCTCACCCACCGGTACCAGCTCGATTGACCGGGAGCCTGCCGTTCCGTCATGACGACCGCACTCGCATTGACAAATTGGCAGAAGACCGCTCGGAAACCTCCCGTTTCCCGAGTGATTTCAAGGCGGTTGGTGGCATCGGGCTTGCTCACGCCACCCCTTGCCGTGGAGTTCCTCTTCAAGCGCCATTTCTGGCTGGTCCACCTCGCCTTCCTCTTCGGGGTCTCGTTCTTCATCGCGAAGACCGGGAACGCGTTCCTCGAGGCCCAGCTCCTGCCCCTGCCGACGGGTGAGACACGGCAGGTGCTCAAGCCCCAGGTCGTCGAGCCGGTGCCCCAGCTCGTGCTCGACCGCATCGCGAAGCTCACCGGCTTGCCCGTGCCGAAGCCCGAGCCCGAGGTGAAGGAGCCCGAGGCGCCGCGGGTGGACATGGAGTCGCCGCCGGTCCACTCGTCGCTGCGCCTCAAGCTGCTGGGGACGCTCATCGCGGGCAACCCCGAGTGGTCGGTCGCCTCCATTCAAGACGTCGTCACGTTGAAGACCAACACGTACATGGTCGGTGACACGATTCAGGGCGCCGAGGTGCTCGAGATCGAGCGCAAGCGCGTCATCATCAAACACAACAACCGGCGCGAGTACATCGACGAGAACCCGGGCGACGGCTCGATGGCGCCTCCGCCACCGCCGGTCCAGACGATCGCCGCGGCCCCGGTGAAGTACAACGACGCGCCGCCTCCTGCCGTGGGCCTCGGCTCCACCATCAAGCAGCTGAGCGAGAACGAGTACGAGGTGCCGCGCGCCGAGATCGACAAGACGCTCTCGAACCTCAACGACGTCGCGATGCAGGCGCGCATCGTGCCCGCCTTCAAGGACGGCGTGGCCCAGGGCTTCAAGCTCTTCTCGATCCGCCCCGACTCCATCTACTCGAAGATCGGCGTCCAGAACGGCGACGTCATCAAGCGCATCAACGGTTACGACCTCAACAGCCCCGAGAAGGCCCTCGAGGTCTATTCCAAGCTCAAGGAGGCGTCGCGCATCGACATCGAGGTCGAACGCAACGGCGCCAACGTCCGCAAGACCTACAACGTTCGCTGACACGACCTGACATGAACACCCGCCTCGCCTTTGCTCTCTTCTGCGCGCTCTCACCGCTCGTCGCGCTGGGGCAGCAGCCCCCCAAGCCGCCGCCTCCACCCGGCGCTGCCGCCGCTGCACCTGGCGCCACCATCGCCCCCCGCAAGCCCAGCTGCGAAGAGACCCGCCGCAAGGGCCGCTACAACATCTACTTCGACAAGGTCGAGATCGAGAAGCTGGTGCAGACGGTCTCGGACGTCACCTGCAAGACGTTCATCCTGCCCGAGAACATTCGCGGCAAGATCAGCATCATCGGCCCCGAGAACGGCAAGGTCGAGGTCGACGCCGATCAGTTCTACGCGGCGTTCCTCGCGGCGCTCGACGCCAACAGCCTGTCTGTCTACGCGAACGGCAAGTTCATGAAGATCGTGGACAAGCAGCGCGCCAAGCAGTTCCCGATTCAGACCATCCTCGATCCGTCAGAGCAGTACACGATGAACGAGCAGATGGTCACGCGCATGTTCAAGATCAAGCACGTCGAGATCGAGCAGCTGCGCGGCGTGTTGCAGCAATTGGTGACGCCGTCGGGTGACACCATTCCGTTTCAGCCCGACACCATCATCATCAACGACCTCGCGTCGAACATGCACCGCCTCGAGCGGCTGGTGGAGCAGCTCGACTCGCGATCGTCGTCCGACGAGATGCGCGTCATCCAGGTGCAGTTTGCGACCGCGCAGGAGATCTCGGACAAGATCACCAAGCTCTTCGAGGCGAAGGTGAACCGGCCGGGCCAGCGGCCGGGAGGCTTCGTGCCGCCGCCCCCGCCCGGCGCGAGCGCGCCCACCGGAGCCGAACCAACGGGCCCGGCGACCCTGACCCAGCTCATCCCCGACGAGCGCACGAACAAGCTGATCGTCATCGCCAGCCCGAACGCGATGTCGCGCATCGACGCGCTCATCCGGGAGATCGACATCCCCATCTCGGGGGAAGGCCGCATCAACGTCTACTACCTCGAGAACGCCAACGCCGAAGACGTGGCCTCGACGCTGCAGACGCTCGCGCAGGGCACGGCCAACCGGCCCAAGACGCCAGCGCCGCCGCCGCCGCCCGGCGCCGCCCGCCCCACGACCGCCGCCGAGCTGTTCTCTGGCGAGGTGAAGGTGTCGGCCGACAAGTCGACGAACGCGCTCGTCATCATCGCCAGCCAGAACGACTACCGCTCGCTGGTGCGGGTCATCGAGAAGCTCGACATTCAGCGCCGGCAGGTCTTCGTCGAGGCCGTCATCATGGAGGTGAACCTCGACCGCAACTCCGAGCTCGGCATCAACTTCCACGGCGGCGTGCCGCTGCCCTCGCAAGAGGTCACGCCGGTCTTCTTCGGCACCAAGTACTCGCGACAGGGCCTGCCCCCCAGCCTCAACCTGGCCAACCTGATCTCGTTGTCTGGCTTTCTGGGTGGCATCTCGAGCACGAAGACCATCAACATCGCCGGCCTCAACATTCCCAACTTCGGCCTCGTCATCAACGCCCTGCAGACCTCGAGCGACGTGAACGTGCTGTCGACGCCGCACATCCTCACCACCGACAACGAGGAAGCCGAGATCACGGTCGGGCAGAACGTGCCGTTCCAGTCGGGCTTCGCGGCCGGCGGCTTCGGGCTGGGCGGTCTGGGGGGGCTCGCCGGCGGGCTGGGTGGGGCGGCGGGTGGCCTCGGTGGGCTCGGCGGGCTCGCGGGCGGCCTCGGCGCGCTCGGTGGCCTGGGCGGTGGTCTGCCGTTCGGGCAGATCCAACGCCAGAACGTCGACCTCAAGCTCTCCATCAAGCCGCAGATCAACGAGTCGGACTACGTGCGCCTCGTCATCAACGAGCAGATCGAAGAGATCGCCTCGAGCGACCCGATTCTCGGGCCGACGACGTCGAAGCGCAGCGCGAAGACGACGGTGGTGGCGAAGGACCAGGAGACGATCGTCATCGGCGGCATCATGCAGGATCGCCTGGTGGAGTCGGTCTCGAAGACGCCGCTGCTCGGCGACATTCCGCTCGTCGGCAACCTCTTCCGCCAGCAGACCCGCCGCAAGGTGAAGACGAACCTGCTGCTCTTCCTCACGCCGTACATCATTCGCGACGCGGGCGACTTCCGGCGCATCTTCGAGCGCAAGCTGAAGGAGCGGCAGCAGTTCGTCGAGCAGTTCTACGGCGCCACCACGGCCTACGACGTGGCCATCGACTTCAACCGCAAGCCGGGGCCCATCGCCCGCATGACCCAGCTGCTGAACAAGGAGCTCAACCGCGTCGAGAACGGCGGCGCCGGCAACCCCGGTGAGCGCGTCATTCAGCCGTCGGACGACAAGACCGCGCCGGAGAAGAAGGCCGAGCCGGTGCTGGCGCCCTCGTCGGGCACGCCGCCGGTGCCGGTGAAGGAGCCGAGCCCGGAGCAGCTCAAGGTGCAGCCGGAGATCCAGTAGCCATGGCCGAGAGCGAGGTTCAGGAGGAGGTCCGCACCGAGCGCACCCAGATGGTGACGCACGGGCCCGCGTACCTCTTCGGCCGGCCGCTGGGCGAGATCCTGGTGAGCCAGTTCCAGCTGCCCCGCGAGAAGCTCGACGAGGCGCTCGCCGCCCAGCTCGAGAAGGGTGGTCGCATCGGCGAGGTGCTGGTGGGCATGAAGGCCGCCACCGAGGAGCAGGTGACGCGCGCGCTCGCCGCGCAGCTCGACCTCGAGTACCTCGGCTTCATCGCCACCGACGACGTGCAGCCCGACCTCGTGCAGAAGGTCGCGATCGGCTTCGCGAAGGCGATGCGCATGCTGCCGCTGAAGCAGGTGGGCGAGGTGGTGCAGGTCGCCGTCGCGGACCCGCTCGACACCGCGATGCTCGATCACGCGCGCATGATGTTCGGCGTCGAGATCGAGCCGGTGATGGCGCAGGCCACCACCATCATCGACGCCATCAACGCGGTGTACGACCGCAACATCAACGAGGCGGAGCAGGTCGTCGGCGAGATGGAGGCGCAGGACATCGACGCCGCCGAGAAGGTGCTCGAAGAGGCCCAGGACCTGCTCGACTCCGGCGATGAGGCGCCGATCATCCGCCTGGTGAACTCGCTGCTCTTCCGCGCCGCGAAGGAGCGCGCCAGCGACATTCACATCGAGCCCATGGAGCGCGAGCTGGTGGTGCGCTTCCGCGTCGACGGGGTGCTGCAGCCCGTCATCCGCCCGCCGAAGCGCTCGCAGAAGGCCATCATCAGCCGCGTGAAGATCATGGCGCAGCTCAACATCGCCGAGTCGCGCCTGCCGCAGGACGGCCGCATCAAGATCAAGCTGGCCGGCCGCGACATCGACATTCGCGTCTCGACCGTGCCCACCGTGCACGGCGAGAGCATCGTCATGCGCCTGCTCGACAAGAGCGGCACGCTGCTCGACCTCGACCAGGTCGGCATGGCGCCCGACGTGCTGAAGGGCGTCTACGACGTCATCGCGCGAAGCCACGGCATCTTCCTCGTCACCGGGCCCACGGGCTCTGGCAAGACGACCACGCTCTACGGGGCGCTCTCGCGCATCAACACCCCCGAGGTGAAGATCCTCACCGTCGAGGACCCGGTCGAGTACCAGCTCAAGGGCATCAACCAGATGGCGATCCAGCCGAAGATCGGGCTGACGTTCGCCTCGGGGTTGCGCTCCTTCCTCCGCCAGGACCCGGACATCATCATGGTCGGCGAGATCCGCGACAAGGAGACCGCCGAGATCGCGATTCAGGCCTCGCTCACCGGTCACCTCGTGCTCTCGACGGTGCACACCAACGACTCCGCCGGCGCGGTCACCCGCCTCGTCGAGATGGGCATCGAGCCCTTCCTCGTGGCGTCGTCGCTCACGGCCGTGCTGGCCCAGCGCCTGGTGCGCCGCGTCTGCCAGGAGTGTCGGGAAGCCTACAGGCCGACCGACGAGGAGATCTCGAAGCTGGGCATGAGCCGCGACCGCTTCGTGGCCATGGGCGGGTCCGAGATCGCGTACCGGGCGAAGGGCTGCCCGGCCTGCAACAAGAACGGGTACCGCGGCCGCATGGGCGTCTATGAGCTGCTGCCGGTGGACGAGGACGTGCGCCAGCTCGTCTTGAAGAACGTCGACTCGGGCACCATCAAGAAGAAGGCGATGGAGAAGGGCATGCTCACGCTGCTCGACGACGCTGCGCTCAAGGTGGCGCAGGGCCAGACGACGATCGCCGAAGTGCTCACCGTCACCCAGGAAGACCTGTAACGGCCCCATGCCCGTCTTCGAGTACAGAGGCCTCGCGGCCAACGGCAAGACGGTGACGGCCTTGAAGGAGGCCGACTCGCCCAAGGCGCTGCGGGCAGCGCTGCGCAAAGAGGGCGTGTTCCTCACCGAGGTCGTCGGGCAGGCAGAGGCGGGGCTCAAGGCGGGCGGGAAGAGCGCGAAGGCCGCGGCGACGCAGGCGCTCTCGGCGGACATCAACCTGCGTCGGCTCGCGCGCGGCCGCATCAACACCGACGATGTCGCGATCATGACGCGACAGCTGGCGACCCTGCTGGGCGCAGGCGTGACGCTCGTCGAGGCGCTCAGCGCGATGGTCGATCAGGTCGAGAAGGAGCAGCTCAAGCGCATTCTCTCGGACGTGAAGCAGAAGGTGAACGAGGGCAACTCGCTGGCCGACGCGCTCGACGCGCACAACAAGGTCTTCGGCAGCCTGTTCATCAACATGATCCGCGCGGGCGAGTCGTCGGGCGCGCTCGACTCGGTGCTGCTGCGGCTGGCCGAGTTCACCGAGGGCCAGGCGCGCCTGCGGCAGAAGATCGTCGGCACGATGATCTACCCGCTCATCATGATGGTGGTCGGCGGCGGCGTGCTCGTGATGCTGATGACGGTCGTCGTGCCGAAGGTGACCAAGATCTTCGACGACATGAAGGTGACGCTGCCGTGGACGACGCGGCTGCTCATCTGGTCGTCCACCTTCCTGCAGGAGTGGTGGTTCGTGCTGGTGCCCATGTTCATCGCCGGCGCCCTCTTCTTCTTCCAGTGGACGCGCAGCGCGAAGGGCAAGCCCGTCTGGGACAAGGCAGTGCTGAAGGTGCCGGTGTTCGGCCCGCTGGTGCGCATGCTGTCGGTGGCGCGGTTCTCGCGCACGTTGGCGACCCTGCTGAAGTCGGGCGTGCCGCTGCTCACCGCGATGGACATCGTGAAGAACGTCGTCACCAACACGGTGATGAGCGACGTGGTGGACAAGGCGCGCGACTCGATCCGCGAGGGTGAGAGCATCGCCAACCCGCTCAAGCGCTCGGGTGAGTTCCCGCCGCTGGTGTACCACATGGTGTCGATCGGCGAGCGCTCGGGCCAGCTCGAGGACATGCTGCTCAACGTCGCCGACAGCTACGAGTCGCAGGTGAACGTGCGCATCGGCGCGCTGACGTCGCTGCTCGAGCCGATGATGATCGTGAGCATGGGCGCGGTGATCGCCTTCGTGGCGTTCTCGATCCTGATGCCGATTCTGCAGATGAACTCGATGGTGCGGTGAGGAGACCGGTGAACGTGAAGACGACCCTCTCTGCCGACCCCCGCCCCGCCTCCGAGCGCTGGCTCTGGCGGCTGATGACCGCTGGCCTGCTCGGGCTCGCCGCCGGCCTCGTGGCCGTCGGCCTCAAACTCTATGTGTGAAAGGAACCACCGCATGACCCGCTCGAAGCTCCGCTCGTTGACCCGCCGCCGCCGCGCCCGCGGCATGACGCTGATCGAGATCATCGTCGTGATCACCATCCTCTCGCTGCTGATGGCCGCCGTCGGCGTGGCCGTCATCCCCCAGCTCGAGCAGGCCAAGGTGGACCGCGCGAAGATGGACATTCAGAACATCCAGAACGCGCTGAAGACGTTCTACGCGAAGAAGGGCAACTACCCTGACACCGGCGTGGGCCTGAAGGCGCTGGTGGACGCCCAGATCCTCGAGCGCGTGCCGATGGACCCGTGGGACACCGAGTACGTCTACATGAAGGAAGGGTCGAACCCGGTCATCATCTCGTACGGCAAGGACAAGGCGCCGGGCGGCACCGACACCGACGCCGACATCTCGTCGAAGGACATCGGCGCGAAGAAGCAGTGAGCGAACGATGAGCTCCGACCCGCGCAAGCGCGAGACGACGAACGGGCTCTCTCCCCTGGCGATCGCCGTGGGGCTGGGGGGCTCGGCGCTGGTGTGGCTCGCGCTCGACGCGCTGCGGAGGTTCTTGTGAGCGCCGCCGCGAGTCGTCACCGCTCCAGCGCGAGGGCCCGGCGCGGCATCACGCTCATCGAGCTCGTCGTCGCGCTCGGCATCGTCGTGGTGCTGTTCGCGGCCGTCGTCTACGGGGTGGGGGCGCTGACCGGCGCGAGGGCGAAGGAGGCCTCGGCCGAGCTCGCGGGCACCATTCGCGCGCTGTACGACTCGGCGGCGCTCTCGGGGAAGACCTGCCGGCTCGTCTTCGAGCTGCCCGGCAAGGGCGCGGAGGACGACGAGGTGAAGTACCACGCCGAGTGCGCGAAGGGGGGCGTCACCGCGGGCGCCAACCGTGAAGACGAGCAGCGCTCGGCCGACAAGAAGAAGGACAAGCGGCGCAGCGACGAGGACGACACGCGGTTCCGCTCGCTCTCCGGGAGCGACACCGGCCCGAGCCTGCAGGAGCTGATGGCGCGCGAGAAGAACCGCGTCGAAGAGGCGGCCAAGTTCTCGACCTTCTCGAACGAAGACGTCGTGGAGCGCACGCTGCCGAGCGGCGTCGCGGTCGAGGTGTGGACCTCGAAGCTCAAGACCGCCGCGAAGTCGGGCGTCGCGTACCTCTACTTCTTCCCCCAGGGCTTCACCGAGCGCGCACAGATCTACGTGAAGCAGGGCAAGAACGTGTGGACGATCACTGTCTCGCCGCTGACCGGGAAGACCGTCATTCACGCCGAGGCGCTGGAGCTGCCGAGGTCATGACGACGCGCGCCTTCACCCTGCTCGAGACCGTCGTCGCCATGTCGATCCTGGCGGTGTCGCTGATGGCCATCCTCGACATCAACTCGACGGCGGTGTCGGCGCACATCTTCGCGCGGAAGCTGACGGTCGCCACGCTGCTCGCCCGCTCGAAGATGACCGACATCGAGCAGAAGCTCTACGACGAGCCGCTGCCGGTGGACGACGACGAAGACGCGGGCGACTTCAGCCAAGAAGGCTGGCCGTCGTACAAGTGGCGCGCGAAGATCATCGCGCCCCGCACCAACGGGCTCAGCCCCGAGCAGCTGTTCACGGCGCTCTTCAACCTGCCGCTCGGCGGTGGGGACTCCAAAGACGGCAAGGGCAGCCCGCTGGCGGCGCTCTTCGGCGGCGGCGGCGCGCCCGGTGGTGCGGCAGGAGCGGCTGCGGCGGCGGCCCTCGGCGGCGCTCCGGGCGGGGCTCCCGGCGGCATGGGGGGCCTCATGGGGGCGTTGGGGGGAGCGAACCCGCTCACGGCCCAGTTCCAGCAGATGGTGGACACGCTGCAGAAGTCGGTGCGCGAGGTGCACCTCACCGTGACGTGGAAGGAGGGCAAGGTCACCGAGAGCTTCGACCTCGTCACCCACGTCGTCTCGCTGGGGCCGGGGTCCGATCGGAACGGCGGCGCGGCAGCAGTGGCCGGGGCGCCCGCAGGCGCGGCCGCAGACGTCTACGTCGACGCCACCACCGGCCAGCCGGTGCCCAACGCCCAGCCGGGGCCCAGCGGGCAGATGATCAACCCGGCTACCAACCAGCCGGTCATCACCGCCGCCCAGTTCGCTCAGCAACGCGGCGGCGCGGCAGGTGCGATCGGCGCCCCGGGCATTCTGCAGAGTCCGATCCCCGGCATGCGGCCCATCGCACCGGCCATGGTGCCGCAGGGCATCGGGAACGTCATTCGCGGAGGGGGCTTCCAGTGAGCGCCCGCCGCGGCTTCACCCTCATCGAGGTCGTCACCGCCATCGGCATCACCGCCTTCATCGGCGTGGTGATTGGCGTCACCTTCAGCACGACGATCGCGAACAAGGACGTCATCGAAGGCCAGGCCGAGCGCTACCGCATGCTGCGCGCCGCGATGAGCCGCATGGCGCGCGAGATCGGCGCCGCGTTCGTGAGCGATCGCTTCGACTCCAGGCGCTACCGCGACGCCTTCGATCGCCCGACCAACTTCGTCGGCACCCGCGAGAAGCTGCTGTTCACGAGCCTCGCCCACCAGCGCCTCTACGCGGACGCGAAGGAGAGCGATCAGATGGTGGTGGAGTACTCGGTGAAGCGCTCCCCCGACCAGAAGGCGCGCGACCGGCAGGACCTCATTCGTCGCGAGAAGGTGATCCTCGAAGAGCGCATGGAGCGCGGCGGCACGGAAGACATCCTCTTCGAGGGCATCAAGAAGCTCGAGTTCCAATACTGGAACAGCGAGCGCAAGCAGTGGGAAGACGAGTGGGACACCCGCCGGAGCGAGCGGCGCACCATTCTGCCGACGCGGGTGAAGATCACCATCATCGCGGTGGACGAGAACGGCAAGGACGTGAAGTACGTGACGCAGACGCGCGTCATGCTCAACACCGAGTTCCCGAGGTTCCAGTGAGAGCCGGCAGCCGCCACAGGCCGACGGCGAGGCGCGCTCCCGTGGCTGGCCGGCGGGGGACCGAGCGTGGCGTGGCGCTGTTGCTGGTGCTGGTGGGCATCGCCGTGCTGTCGCTGGTGGCCAACGAGGTCCGCTACAACTCGATGGTCGAGCTGCGGCTGGCGACCAACCAGCGCGACGAGGTTCGCGCGCTCTACCTCGCGCGCTCGGGCATCGCGATGTCGCGGCTGATGCTGCGCTACCAGAAGCAGATCGATCAGATGCCGATCCCCAACTTCTCGGGAATGCTGCAGGGCATTCTCGGCTCGAACCCGGGGCTCGCCAGCCTGCTGGGTGGCGCGGGCGGCGCGGGCGGCCTGGGCGCGCTGGCGGGGGCGCTCGGCGGCGCGGGGGCTCCGGGCGGGCTGCCAGGGGCCGGGGGCATTCCCGGCATGCCCGGCGCCGGCGGGATGCCCGGCATGAGCACGGCCTCGATCCAGCTCTGGCGCATGGCAAAGATCGACTGCCACATGCTCGAGGGCATGGTGCCCGAGGTCACCGAGAAGGGCGGCCTCGCCCCGATGAAGAGCTCGAACAAGAAGTTCGAGTTCGACGACGAGAACCCCGAGCTCGGCAAGGAGCAGCAGGCGAAGAAGTTCGGCTCGTTCACCGGCTGCTTCGACACCGTCATCAGCGACGAGGAAGAGCGCATCAACCTGAGCAAGCTCGACGGCACCATGCTGGTCGCGGTGGTGGTGGTGAACCAGCTCGTCTCGACGCTCAACGACAAACGCTACGAGTTCCTCTTCGAGAAGGAAGACGCCAACCGCCTCAAGGTGCCGGCCAACGAGATCATCGTCAACCTGAAGGACTGGAGCGACGAAGACGAGTCAGGCTCGAGCCTCAACCTCACCGGCCAGGGCGAGCCGTTCGTGCGCGGCTTCTCCGACGAGAACAGCGGGTACTCGAACTACGAGACGCGCTACCGCGCGAAGAACGCCCGCTTCGACAGCCTCGACGAGGTGTACCTCGTGCACGGCGTGAACGATCGCGTGATGGCCGCCTTCAAGGACAAGTTCACCGTCTACCCGGACATGAACGCGCGGCTGAACATCAACACCGACGATCCGGTGATGCTCGAGATCGCCATCCGCTCCATCGTGAACCCGATCCCCGTGGATCCGCGGCTGGCAGACCCGATCTTCATCGACACCGTCATCAAGCGCATTCGCGCGGCGCGCCTGTTCGCCATGTTCGGCATGAGCGTGGTGGACTTCGCCAACATCGTGGCCTCGACGGGGCTCGCGGTGAACCCGACGATCCTCAACAACCCGCAGAACCAGCGCTTCATCGGCGACAAGAGCAACACCTACCGCCTGTCGGTCACGGGCTCGGCCGGTGACGTCACCCGCACCATCACCGCGGTCGTCCGCCTCGACGACGGCCTCGGCCGGCTCGTCTACTGGAGAGAGGAGTAGCCATGGCCCGCGTCCTCGGCCTCGACCTCGGGTCCCACACGGTGAAGGCCGTGCTGCTCGAGACCACCCTGCGTGGCTTCCAGGTGAAGGGCTGGGCGACCGCGCCCGTGCCCACCGAGGGAGAGCGCCTGCCACGCCTCGAGGCCGCCCTGCAGCAGGTGCTCGCGGCCGAGCCGATGGCCGCTGACACGGTGGTGATCTCGGTTCCCGGCGTCTCGGTGGCGACCCACTCGCTCGCCCTGCCCTTCTCGGACGCCAGGAAGGTCGAGGCCGCGCTCGCGGGCGAGGTGGCCGATCAGCTGCCCTTCGATCTCGACGACGCCGTCTACGACTACCAGGCGAACGAGACGAAGACCGGTGACGTGAAGGGCGCGCAGGTGCTGGTCGGCGTGGTGCGCAAGGAAGAGCTGGCGGCGCTGCTCGAGTCCCTCAAGAAGCAGAAGCTCGACCCGCGCATCGTCACCCACCCGGGGCTCGCGCTGCAGAACGTGCTGGCGACGCTGCCCAGCGCCGACGATCAAGCCGTCGCGGTCATCGAGCTGGGGCACGAGCGCACCAGCCTCGCCATCGGGCGCGCCGGCGGCCCGGTCGACTTCGCGCGCACCTTCACTGGCGGCGGCCTCGCGCTGTCGAAGGCGCTGGCCACGGAGTTCAAGATTCCCCTGGCCGAGGCGCAGAGCTGGAAGGAGACCCACGGCGCGGTGGGCGCCGAGGTGGTGGGCCCAGACGCCGAGCGCGCGGCGGGCGCTTTCCTGCGCGCCCTCCAGCCGGTCGTTCGTGAGCTGCGCTCGAGCCTCAAGGCCTACTCGGCCCGCTTCAAGCGACCGGTGACGCGGGTGCTGCTGTGCGGAGGCACGGCGAAGCTGCTGGGCCTGCCCGGGCAGCTCGAGAAGGATCTGGGCCTGCCCTGCTCGCTCGTCTCGCTCCCTCCCGAGGCGCAGGGGGCCCTCGGCCTCAACGCGGGACCCGAGGCCGTGCAGGCCTGGGCGCTCGCGCTCCGGGGCCAGGCGACCGGCGCGAAGGCGCCACGCTTCAACCTCCGCCGCGGTGAGTTCGCCTTCAAGAGCGACTTCGACTTCGCGCGCGACAAGCTCGGGCAGATCGCCGCCTTCGCGGTGGTGCTGCTGATCCTGCTCGTCGCCTCGGGCGTCGCGCGGAACACCATTCTCGAGCGCCGCGAGAAGGCCGTCGATCAGCTCCTCTGCGACGTCACCCAGCGCATCCTCGGCAAGTGCGAGAAGAACTTCGACATCGCGCTCAACCTGCTCGAGGGGAAAGAGAGCCCGTCGGCGAGCGTGCCCAAGCGGTCCGCCGTCACGCTGCTGGCCGAGGTGTCGCAGCGCATCCCCGCGGACTCGCCAGTGACGCTCGAGCGGGTGACGGTCGATCTCGATCGCGTCGAGCTCGTCTGCCAGGCCCCGAGCATGAAGCAGATGGAGGACGTGATCACCGCGCTCAAGACGTACAAGTGCTTCAAGGAGATCAGCGAGGGGAAGGTCGAGAAGTCGAAGGACGGGACGAAGGTGCAGTTCCGCCTCGACGTGAAGGTCGAGTGCCCGGACGACTCCAGCGCGGGGCAGGGGTGAGCCATGGCTGACGTGATGACGACGATTCAGAGCTCGATCGCCACGCTGTCGGCGCGCGAGCGGCGCATGGTGATGGCGGCCGGCTTCGCGGTGCTCGTCTTCGTGGTCTTCATGGTGACGTTCAGCTTCTCGAACAAGGCGACGGCGATCAGGAACCGCACCACGCAGAAGATCGACAAGCTCTCGCGGGTGCAGGATCTGGCGGGCGTCTACAACCAGTCGCGCGCGCAGCGGGAGCTGGCCGAGCGGCAGCTGGCGGCCTCGAACATCCGCCTCTCGTCCTTCCTCGAAGACATCGCGAAGCAGAAGGGCGTCGAGCTGCCCACCATCAACCCCAAGGCCGACGTCCCGCTCGAGGGCACGAAGATCGTCGAGAGCTCGGTCGAGGTGACGTTGACCGACGTGAAGCTCAACCGGCTGCTCGAGTTCCTGCAGGCGGTCGAGAGCGCGCCAGGCGTGGTGAAGGTGAAGTACATGCGCCTCGAGCCACGCGTCGCCAACGAGAACATCACCGCGTGGCTGCAGATCGCCACCTACCACCTCAAGAACTGAAGCCATGGCCACCTCGAAGCTGAAAGTCGTGCGGCGCGTCTTCGGCTACGGCGCCTTCTTCTTCCTGGCCGTGGTGACGGCGTTCTTCCTCACGTTCCCCTACGACGCCCTGAAGGACCGGGCGCGCCTCGAGGCGGACAAGGCCGGCTTCTTCCTGCGCATCGGCTCCATCGGCCCCGGCTTCTTCTCGCTGCGCGCGAAGGAGCTGCAGCTCAGCAAGAAGTCCGACGCCGACCCGCCGCCGGCGCCGCTGAAGATCGAGGCGGTGTCCGCGGGGCCTTCGCTGCTGCCGCCGGGCGCGAGCGTCGTCATCAGGCTGTTCGGCGGCACCGTCACCACGCGCGTGTCCGGGTTGTCGAACCTCAGGGTGCGGGTGGACGCCGAGGACCTCAACCTCGCCAGCCCCACCCTGAAGGAGTTCTCGGGCATCGACTTCGCCGGCACCATCGAGGCGCACGTCGATCTCACCCTGCCCCGCGTGCCCGTCGGCCAGGGCCCGGCAGAGCCCGACCTCTCGCAGGCGAGCGGCACGGTCACGCTCGAGGCGAAGGGGCTCGCGGTGAACGGCGGCTCGATGGAGATGGTGATCCCCCAGTTCGGCCCCGAGCCCACGCCGCTCGATCTACCGAAGATCGTCGTGGGCGATCTGTCGGGGAAGCTCAAGTTCGAGAAGGGCGCTGGCACCATCGAGCGGTTCGAGGCGAAGTCTGCCGATCTCGAGCTGCAGGCGTCGGGCACCCTGAAGCTCGCCAGGCGCCTCGAGTACGCCGAGCCGGGCATCGAGGTGCGCTTCAAGCCCGACCCCGAGTTCCAGAAGCGCCTCGGCCTCATCGGCAGCGCGCTGTCGATGGTGGGGCCGGACCCGAAGGACCCGTCGTGGCGCATGGGCCGCCTCACCGGGTACCTCGGCCGCCCCAACTTCCGCTGAGCCAGCCCTCAGACCTGCCCGCGCGAGAGGATGTTCTGCAGGTTCTGCCGGCTGATGCCGAGCAGCTGCGCGGCCTGCGCCTTGTTGCCGTGGGTGCGCGCGAGGGCCTCGAACACCATGGCCCGGCGCACGGCGTCGAGCACGTCAGGCATCGCCCAGTCGCCGACGACGCGGCGCACCACGGCGTCGAGCTCGAAGTGCCGGGGAGCCTGGAGGCCCTCGACGACCTCGAGCAGATCCTCGGCCGAGAACGGCTTGGCGACGAACGCCGCAACCCCGGCCTTGCCCAGGGCGAGCCCGTCAGACGCCTCGGCGAACCCGCTCACCGCGATGACGGGCGGCGCGGGGTGTTGGCTCGCCGCGGCGCGCGCGACGTCCACTCCGCTCTCCTCGCCCAGCTTCACGTCGGTGATGACGAGATCGACGCCGCTGTGGAGGATCGTCAGCGCTTCAGCCACGGTCGCGACCTCGATCACCGTCGCCCCGGTGCGCTCGAGGATTCGGCGAATCGTCGTCCGCACCAGCGGCTCATCATCGACGACCAGGATCCGCGTGAAGGCCATGCACTCGAAAATGTCTCAGCGCTCGCCCCGCGGTGCCATGCAACAGATGTTGCGCCCATTCCCCCACATGGGTGCCCCCGCACCCCGGAAACGCAAAGGCCCACGTTTCTGACCGAAACGTCCCGTGCTAGGCGGCCGATATGGCCGAGCTGGTCTTCCTGCGTCGCGGTGAAGAAGTCCTGCGGTTCACGATCGACAAGCCTCGAGTCGTTCTCGGTCGAGGCGAGAAGTGCGACGTCGCCGTGCCTGATCCGGAGGTCTCGCGACAGCAGGTGGCCCTGTCTTTCACGGGCGACCAGGTCATCGCCGAGGATCTGTCGGGCAAGGGCATCGTCGTCGCCGGGAAGAAGGTGACGTCGACCCCGCTCCAGGACGGCGCCGACATCGCCCTCGGTCAGTGGCGGGCGATCTTCCGTTCACGCACGTCATCGAGTGATGAGGACGCAGCGACCGAGATCGGCCAGCAGACCGAGGTCGCGCAGGTCGGGTCCGATGGGCCGCGCATCACCGCCCAGCTGCGCGTGCGCGGTGGCCGGGAGACGGTGCACAAGCTCCAGGCCGACGGCTTCACCATCGGGAAGGACTCGTCGAACGATCTGGTGGTGAACGAGCGCTACATCTCGAGCCGGCATCTGAAGGTGACTCGGCGCGAGAACCGGTTCCACCTGATCGATCAGCAGTCCACCAACGGCACCTGGCTGGGCCCCGTGCGGGTCTTCGAGTGTGAGATCCCGCTCTTCTCGACGGTCAAGCTGGGCGACACCGAGATCGTCTTCGAGCCCACCTCGACGGCGGCGCTGTCGGCTGGCGGCAAGGGCGGCACCGCGTACGAGGGGCTGGTGGGTGGCGACGCGAACATGCGGGCCCTGGCCGAGATCATCGATCGCGTGGCGCCCTCGAGCGCCGCGGTGGCTATCTTCGGCGAGTCTGGCACCGGCAAGGAGCTGGTCGCCCGCGCGGTGCACAACCGCTCGACCCGCGCCGAGAAGGCCTTCATCCCCGTCAACTGCGCGGCCATCTCGAAGGAGCTGATCGAGAGCGAGCTGTTCGGGCACGAGAAGGGGGCCTTCACCGGCGCCGAGAAGACCCACCGGGGCGCGTTCGAGGAGGCCGACGGGGGCACCCTGTTCCTCGACGAGATCGGCGAGCTGCCGCTCGAGCTGCAGGCGAAGCTGCTCCGCGCGCTCGAGTCGGGCGAGATCAAGCGCGTGGGCGCCGCGCGGCCGATGAACGTGGACGTGCGCATCGTCGCCGCCACCAACCGCGATCTCATGGAGGAGGCGCGCCGGGGCCGCTTCCGGGAAGATCTGTACTACCGCCTGTGCGTGGTCCCGCTCACCCTGCCGCCGCTGCGCAGCCGCAAGGCCGACATTCCCCTGCTCGCGCAGCACTTCCTCAAGCTCTTCACGCCGAAGGGGCAGGCCGTCTCCTTGTCGCAGGACGCGCTGGCAAAGCTGGCGAACCACGGCTGGCCGGGCAACGTGCGCGAGCTGCGAAACGTGCTGCACCGCGCCCTGCTGATGCGCCGCGGCCACGCGATCGAGGCGGGCGATCTCACGTTCCAGGGCAGCGCGAGCGGGCCGATCCCCGCGCCCTCGGCGGTCCCGACGCCCATGGGTCCTTCGCCGATCGAGGGGCAGATCTACCAGCCCGGCCGGACGCTGGAGGAGCACCTGCAGGTGCTCGAGAAGGAGATCGTGCTGCAGGCCCTCAAGTTCCACGGCAACTCGAAGGAGAAGGCCGGGCGCGAGCTGGGCATCGGGCGCTCGACGATCTTCAAGCGCCTCAAGGACTGGGGCCTCACCACCAGCGACGACTGAGCAGCGCGTGCGGGGTGGCGCGACGCGCTCGCCCGTGACGGCGCGCGTACCCCACCAGCATCGCGCAGGGCACCGTCGACTGCGGCTCCCTGAAGTCGTCCGCCGCGTACACGGCCGCGTTCCAGCCCGAGTACGCGAACGCGATGGAGAGGCGGCTCGACGGGCTTCCGCGCCCAGCCCAGCGGCATCGCCCGGGCCGTCACGCCCGCCGACGCGCCGGGGGAGCTCTCGTCGCTTGCGGCGTCACTCAGCGACCGCGCGGCGAACCGGCGGAGCTCCTGCCGGACGCACAGGCCCAGCCCGGGTCCGCTCCGGAGCGCCGAGCCTTCCCCACAGGTCGGACCCGCCGAGCCGGCTCCACCGCCTGCCGCTCCACCGCCTGCCGCTCCACCGCCTGCCGCTCCACCGCCGCTGGCACGGGCGCTGCTGAACCCGGGTCGTGGCCGCCGTCAGCCCCACCCAGCGTGTCGACGCAGCCGCGCCCGTCTGCGCGCGGCGTGGCGCTCGGGCCTCGCGCCGTGGGTTGTCCGCCGCGCTGCCGCGACACCCGCCAACCCGTTGGATTTTCGGGACCGCGAGGGTCGATAGATCGGCCGTGCGGGAGGGGCGTTGAACGAGCCATGACCGCGCTCCCGCCCCTCGACGAGCTGTACCGCCTGCACCGGCAGCGAGCGCTCGCGGTGGTTCGCCGCATCGTGAAGGACGCCGACGAGGCCGAAGACGTGGTGCAGGAGGTCTTCGTGCGCCTGTACTCGAAGACGGTGCACTTCGACGGCAAGGCCGCCTGCACGACGTGGCTGCACCGCATCCTGGTGAACTCGTCGATCAACTGCCTCCGCGCGAAGAAGCGCCGCGGGAAGCTGGAGACGCCCCTCACCTTCGTGGAGGACCCGGAGGCGAAGGCGGTGGGCAACGAGCGGCACGCGCTGCTGCTCGAGGCGCTGCAGCACCTGTCGGAGCAGCACCGGCTGGTCGTCACGCTGCGCGACGTGCGCGGCTACTCGTACCCCGACATCGCCCGCATGCTGGGCCTGCCGGAGGGCACGGTGAAGAGCGCCCTCAACCGCGGCCGCACGCGACTGGCGAAGGTGATGGCGGCGAAGGAGCCCGAGGCGCTCGAGTGGGCGGCTGCCGACGACGACTGAGGAGCTCTACTCCTCACCCTTCTGGCCGATGAACTGGTCGCCCTTCTCCTTGAAGAGCACGTTGAAGGTGGTGAGCGAGCCGTAGCAGCGCGTCACGTACTGCTGCATCTCGACCTTCTCGGCGTCGGACAGCTTCGGGTGGGCGTTGATGCGCTGCTCGAGCGTGCGCAGGCGGTCGCGCACCATCACCACCTTGTGGAAGAGCGCGTCGATGGGCAGGTCCTTCGACTGGAGCTGCGGGTTGCCGGGCACCAGCTTCACCGTCCCGCCTTCCCACTTCTGCGCCAGCGGCACCTCGGCGAGGCCCGACGCCTCGAGGAACAGCTCCATCAGCTCCTGGCGGGTCATGCGATCTCCTTCGAAGTCGATCTCGGTGTTCGGGTCGACGCGGTGGACGAGGGTCGGTCCGACGGCGGTGGGGCGGCTGCTCCCGGACGCCGAGCGAACCACGGGCGCGATGCTCTTGAGCGCCTTCGCGCGAGAGCTCTGCGCCTCGTGCGCCACCTTCGCGGCCTCGCCGCGCGGCGCGAACGCGTTGCACAGCGGCGCGGTGGGAGGGAAGAGGGAGCGCTGCGGCTGGAGCCGGCAGTCGCCCACCCAGCCCCTCACCGGGTCGAGGGAGTGCGCGCGCCAGAGCTTGCAGTTGCCGCAGACCTTCTCGTGGGGCTCGAAGGTGGGCACCGGCGGCGCTTCGGCGACCGGCGCGGCGCCCTGCAGAGCCGGCGTCGGAGCCTGAGCCGCTTCGCCCGGCGCCGCAGAGGTGGGCCCGGTGGACGGCTGCTCCGGGGCTGACCCCGGCGTCGCTGCTGGTGGCTGATCGGCCTCGCCGCTCACCGGCTGCCGCCTACTCAAGGTGCGCGCCGCCCGCCACGCCCTCGCGCGCCATCGCGATGTCACCTGCCGACCCGGAACGGCGCTTGTGTTTCGGGACGCCTTTCAGTAGGGGCCGCGCCGCTATGGCGAAGATCCCTCTCGAACGAATCCGCAACATCGGCATCTCGGCCCACATCGACTCGGGCAAGACCACCCTCACCGAGCGCATCCTCTATTACACGGGGCGCATCCACGCGATCCACGAGGTCCGCGGCAAGGACGGCGTCGGCGCGAAGATGGACTCGATGGATCTCGAGCGTGAGAAGGGCATCACGATTCAGTCGGCCGCGACCTACTGCGTGTGGCAGGGCTCGCAGGAGCAGCTGCCCGAGCACAACATCAACATCATCGACACGCCCGGGCACGTCGACTTCACCATCGAGGTCGAGCGCGCCCTCCGCGTGCTGGACGGCGCGATCCTGGTGCTCGACTCGGGCAAGGGCGTGCAGTCGCAGTCGATCACCGTCGATCGGCAGATGAAGCGCTACCGCGTGCCCCGCATCGCGTACGTGAACAAGATGGACAACCCGGGCGCGAACTACGAGCGCGTCGCCGAGATGCTGAAGGAGAAGCTCGCGCACCACCCGGTGAAGCTGCAGGTGCCGATCGGCGCTGAGGACAAGTTCGCGGGCATCATCGACGCCATCACGGGCAAGGCCTACTTCTTCGACGGCGACAACGGCGAGAACATCCGCGTCGAGGCGGTGCCGGCCGACATGGTCGAGCAGGTGAAGGCCGCGCGGCAGGAGATCATCGAGCGCGTCGCGGACGTGGACGAGGCCCTCGCCGAGAAGTTCCTCGCCGAGGAGCCGGTCTCGGACGACGAGCTGCGCGCCGCGATCCGCCGCGCCACGCTGGCGCTCAAGATGACCCCCGTGATGTGTGGCTCGGCCTTCCGCAACAAGGGCGTGCAGCTGCTCCTCGACGCGGTCTGCATGTACCTGCCGAACCCGGCCGAGGTCGAAAACGTGGCGTTCGACCAGTCGAAGGGCGAGGAGAAGCTGGTGCTCGAGTCGGTGCCGAACAAGCCGTTCGTCGGGCTCGCGTTCAAGCTCACCCAGGACAAGTTCGGTCAGCTCACGTACGTGCGCATCTACCAGGGGAAGATCGCGAACGGCGACACGCTGGTGAACACCTCGAACCAGCTCCGCAAGGCCCGCGTGCCGCGCATGTTCCGCATGCACTCCGACGAGCGCGAGGAGCTCACCGAGGCCGAGGCCGGCGACATCGTGGCCTTCTACGGCCTCGAGTGCTCGTCCGGTGAGACGTTCACCGACGGCAAGATGAACGTGACGCTCACGTCGATGTTCGTGCCCGCCGCGGTGATCAGCCTCTCGGTCACCCCGAAGGACCGCGGCAGCGAGACGAACTTCTCGAAGGCGCTCAACCGCTTCACGAAGGAAGACCCGACCTTCCGCGTCCACCAGGACGAGGAGTCTGGCCAGACGATCATCTCGGGCATGGGCGAGCTCCACCTCGAGATCTACATGGAGCGCATGAAGCGCGAGTACAACTGCGAGGTCGTCGCCGGCAAGCCGCAGGTCGCCTACCGCGAGACGATCACCCAGCGCGGCGAGTACGCGTACACGCACAAGAAGCAGACCGGTGGCTCTGGTCAGTTCGCGCGGGTGTGCGGCTTCCTCGAGCCGCTGCCCAACGACGCCGTCGAGCAGTACGAGTTCGTGAACGAGATCGTCGGCGGCTCGATCCCGCGCGAGTTCATCCCCGCCTGCGACAAGGGCTTCCAGGAGGCGGTGAAGAAGGGGTCGCTCATCGGCTTCCCCGTCGTCGGCATCCGCTGCGTCGTCAACGACGGCCAGTACCACGACGTCGACTCGAGCGAGCAGGCGTTCAAGACGGCCGCGATCATGGGCTTCCGTGAGGGCTACGAGCGCGCCAAGCCGGTGGTGCTCGAGCCGATCATGAAGGTCGAGGTCGAGGCGCCCATCGACTTCCAGGGCTCGGTCGTCGGCCAGATCAACCAGCGCCGCGGCGTGATTCAGACGACGTCGTCGGCCGACGGCAACGTCACCGTCATCGCCGAGGTGCCGCTCAACACCATGTTCGGCTACTCGACCGACCTGCGCT
Organism: Myxococcaceae bacterium; assembly: GCA_016793095.1. Classification (GTDB taxonomy): domain Bacteria; phylum Myxococcota; class Myxococcia; order Myxococcales; family Myxococcaceae; genus Xiheimicrobium. Next base: position 131,455 of record JAEUJQ010000027.1, read on the forward strand.
CGGCCACCCAGGGCAAGGGCAACTTCACGATGGAGTTCGCCCGCTACGGCATCGTGCCCCGGAACGAGCAGGAAGAGATGATGAAGAAGCACAGGGAGAAGCTGGCGGCGGAGCAGGCGGCCCGGAAGTAAGCCCGCTCCCCTCGCGCAGCGCCCGGCGGCCGGTCACCTCGGGGTGGCCGGCCGTTCGTGTTTCCCCGACCGGCTCGACGTCGCCGCGCGAGATTGCGCTTGCGGCAGCCGGGTGCGTTCGTACATTGCCGCCCGTCGAGTCTCTCGAAAGGACGACCATGGGCTTCCAGACGGTTCCTGAGGTTCTGCTGCACCGGGTGAGCGCGACCCCCAACAACACCGCCTATTCGTTCCCCGTCGGCAGCGGCTGGAAGACGGTGTCGTGGAAGGAGTTCGGCGAGCAGGTGAAGCAGATCGCCATGGGGCTGAAGTCCCTCGGCCTGACGCCAGAGCAGCGCGTCGCCATTCTGTCGGGAACCCGCTACGAGTGGATCGCCGCCGACATGGGCATTCTCTGCGCGGCCGGCGCCACCACCACCATCTACCCGTCGAGCCTCGCCGACGACTGCGCCTACATCGTCGCGGACTCGGGCACGGTGATGGCGTTCGCCGAGAACGAAGAGCAGGTGAAGAAGCTGATGTCGGTGAAGGCCCAGATGCCCGAGCTGAAGAAGGTCATCGTCATCGAGGGCAAGGCGAGCGGCGACGGCTTCGTCATCACGCTGCAGGAGCTCCAGGACCTCGGCAAGGCCGCCACCCAGGCCGAGTACGAGGCCGTCACGAAGCAGGCGAAGAACGACGGCATCGCGACGCTCATCTACACCTCGGGCACCACCGGGAAGCCCAAGGGCGTGATCCTCACCCACGACTGCTGGGTCTACGAGGGCGAGGCGATCAACGAGATGAAGCTGCTGGTGCCGGAAGACGTGCAGTTCCTCTGGCTGCCGCTCGCGCACTCGTTCGGCAAGGTGCTCGAGGTGGCGCAGCTCGCCATCGGCTTCCACACCGCGGTGGACGGGCGCGTCGACAAGATCGTCGAGAACCTGGGCCAGGTGAAGCCCACCTTCGTGGCCGCGGTGCCCCGCATCTTCGAGAAGGTCTACAACAAGGTCGTCGAGGGGGCGAAGAAGGGCGGCGGGCTGAAGTACTCCATCTTCAAGTGGGCCTTCGAGACCGGGAAAGAGGTCTCGAAGCTGCGCCAGCAGGGCCAGGAGCCGTCGGGCCTGCTCGCGATGAAGAACAACGTCGCCACGAAGCTGGTGTTCTCGAAGCTGCAGGAGCGGTTCGGCGGGAGGCTGCGGTACTTCGTCTCTGGCTCGGCGCCGCTCTCGCGGGAGATGGCCGAGTTCTTCCACTCGGCGGGCGTGCTGATCCTCGAGGGCTACGGCCTCACCGAGTCGAGCGCCGCGTCGTTCGTCAACCGGCCGACCGGCTTCGCCTTCGGCACCGTCGGCCCGCCGCTCCCCGGCACGCAGCTCAAGATCGCCGAGGACGGCGAGATCCTCATCAAGGGCCGCGGCATCATGCGCGGGTACCACAACAAGCCCGAGGAGACCGCCGCCACCCTGAAGGACGGCTGGCTGTTGACCGGCGACATCGGCGAGGTGGACCCGGCGGGCCGGCTGAAGATCACCGACCGCAAGAAGGATCTGATCAAGACCTCGGGCGGCAAGTACGTGGCGCCGCAGAACATCGAGGGCAAGTTCAAGATGAGCTGCCCCTACGTCTCGAACGCGCTGGTGCACGGCAACAACCGGAACTTCTGCGTGCTGCTCGTCGCGCTCGATCCCGAGGCCATCGGGGAGTGGGCGAAGACGAACGGCGTCACCGGCGGCTACGAAGAGATCGTGAAGGATCCCCGCACGCACGCGCTCATCAAGCCGTTCGTGCAGGAGCTGAACAAGAGCCTCGCGAGCTACGAGTCGATCAAGAACTTCGCGATCCTGCCGAAGGATCTCACCCTCGACGCGGGCGACCTCACGCCGAGCCTCAAGGTGAAGCGCAAGGCGGTCGAGACGAAGTACAAGGACGTGCTCGAGGCCTTCTACACGGGCAACCTCGCAGAGGTCTGAGCGGCTCGCTCAGCGCGTTGGAGGCGCGAGCCCGTACTGCGCGGCGAAGGCGGTCGCCTTCGCGTCGTCGTCGAACGTCTCGAGCACGTCGTACACGAGGTGCAGCGTGTCGCCGCCGCGCGTGAGCTCGACGACGGGGCGCGCGGCCTCTGGTGGCCAGGGACAGAGGTCGAGCAGCTTCGGCTTCGCCGGCCTCGCGTCCGCCTCCCTGCACTGTTTGCAGCGCGCGGGCCCCCGGGCGCAGTGCAGGCTCTTCTGAGTGACGATGGCGAGGCAGTCTGGCGACCGCGCGGCCCACGCGAAGAACGGCCCTGGCGCAGCCAGCTTCTCGTGCACGGCGAAGACGCGGAAGACGCGCTGGCCTCCGTCGGCGTCGCCGAAGCGACCCGAGAGCCACACGGCACAGGACGTGGCGGGACCACAGAGGGCATCGAGCCGGTCGTTCAACGAGACGCCGAGGGCAGCGTCGTCGAACCGCACCCCGTCGCCAGCGGTGGGTGGCACCACCGCCGCGCCGAGCACGCCAACGCGTGGCTTGCGCCAGAGGGTGAAGAGCAGCTTGAAGGCAGGCACCTTCGGCTGCCCGGCGAGCCAGCGCTCGAGCTCGGTGCGATCGGCGAGGTCGGGGCCGCGCACGAAGTACGTCGCGGGCGCGCGGTGCAGCTCCTGGGCGTTCGCCACGGTGCCTCCGAGCAGCAGGGTGAGGAGGAGCAGGCGGTCCATTACCGCGTGACAGCCTATGCCAACGCGCTGGCCCTCGCTCACGGCCTCACCCACCGCGCGGCCGCGAGGTCTGGCATGCTGCCGCCGATGCGCGTCGTCCAACTCCTCGCTCTTCTCGTCCCTGTGCTGTTGGCGTGCGGCGGCGGCGCCCGAACGGCTGACGTCACGCTGACCCTTCCCAACGGCTCCGTGCAGTCGAGGTCGCTCGGACCCAGCGGAGGCTTCCTCTTCGACGGCTCCACTCGCGCCACCGTCTCGTTCCCTGACATCGCGGAGTGGGGCAAGGACGTGCCCCTCGGCGTGTCGCTGCAGCTCGGCGCGCTGCAGCCCGGCCGGTACGGCACCAGCGGTCGGCTGCACCTCGGCGAGGACACGGTCGCCCGCGCGAAGTCCGTCACGTACGACGTCTCCATCGAGCGGGTGCGCTGGCAGAACGACGGCGCCTTCCCTTTCCGCATGGAGGGCACCTTCACCGGCACCACCGCCGAGAACCACAAGCTCGAGGGCCGCTTCAGCACCACCCTGCACGACTGCTCCGACAAGGTGCTCGCGAACTCGGGCTCCTGGCTGTGCGGCCTCCCCTTCCCGTCGTCGAAGTACACGGAGCAGACGTGGACCATCGACAGCTGGGTGACCGAAGGCGACTGCCCCGACGCCATCTTCAAGCGGTTCGCTGGTGGGCGCGAGTACACCGTGGGGCCGCGCTTCGCCTCGGCCGGCGGCCAGAAGCAGCTGCAGTGCGTGGGCACCTACGCGAACGCCTTCAAGGCGATCTGCGGCGCGAGCGAGGAGAACGTCTCCGCTGACGGCTGCACCTGGTCGGTCACCGCCTATTCGACGCCTGGCGTCGTCACCGTGGTGCAGCCGCGCATGGCGATCTTCGCCGGCACCACCGGGACGAGCTGCCCGCCGAAGCTCTGCGTGATGTACCCGCGGGACTTCGTGCCCAAGTCAGGCGCCTCCCCGCAGGACTGAGCCGGTCGGTCTGGGGCTTCGCGGGTATGGTCGAGAGGTGACAGGCCGCGGCGTGGTCCTCGCCGCGCTGGGTTGCCCGAGCCGAGCGCCCGGGCTGACGAGAGGCCCGGTGCTCCAGTTCATCTTCCTCGCCGTCGCCGGGCAGCCTCGGCGATGATGCGCGCATGCGCGAACGTCCATGGGCGGCTCCACACAAGGCCCTCCGCCACGTCCTCGGCCTCTTCCAGGCTGCCGCGGGGGCGACCGACTACGGCCAGCCCGACGAGGTCGCCCGCCTCAAGCGCCTCGGCGGTGAGCTGTTCGAGCTGCTGTACAGCCACGCGAGGAGCGAGAACGAGCACCTCCTCGTGGCGCTCGACGTCCGCGCACCCGGCGCGAGCCAGCACGACCGCGCAGAGCACGTCGACCTCGAGGCGACCCTGCACGAGCTCGAGGCCCGGCTCTCACGCCTCGACGGCACGCAGGGCGAGGAAGAGGGCTACCAGCTCTACCTGGCGTTCTCCGACTTCCACGCCCGCTACCTCGCCCACATCCTGCACGAAGAGCGCGTGACACAGCCTGCGCTCACCGCGGTGTACTCGGACGACGAGCTGCGCGCCCAGCGGGAGCAGACGATGCAGGCCGTGGACTTCCGCATCATCCTGCTGTTCCTCAAGTACGCAGTGCCCGCCCAGCCCGACACGGAGAACGTGCCGCTGCTCACGTCTCTCAAGGCGGGCGCGCCGGTCGGCGCCTTCGAGGCGGTCGTGGGGGCGCTGCGCGAGACGATGCCACCGGCGAGGCTCGAGGCGCTCCTGGCCCGGCTGTGACGCTGGCAGCGCCCATCGCGTCTCAGCCGAACGTCTTCACGAAGAAGGCCGCCGTCATCGCCCACCCGATGACGATCACCATCCGCTTCACCAGGCGCACCTCGAGGCGCAGCGCGAAGCGGGCTGTCAGGTAGCCGCCGGCCGACGCGGCGACGGCCATCACCAGCGCGCGCGGCCACTCCACGATGCCGGCGACGATGAACGCGGCCGTGGCGGTGAGGTTGATGGCGAGCCCCAGCACCGACTTCAGCCCGTTGAGCCGGTGCAGGTCGCGCCCCCCGAGCAGGGTGAGCGCTGCGAGCATCAGCAGACCGATGCCGCCACCGAGGTAGCCGCCGTAGAGCGCGATGGGGACCTGCGCGAGCACGACGATCCACCGCGACGGCTGGCCGAACCGCTCGAGGCGCGCGCGCAGCCGGTCTCCGAACGTGAAGAGCAGCGCGCCGAACGCGACGAGGAAGGGCACCAGCTTCGCGAAGGTGTCACCGGGGGTCGCGAGCGCCGCCAGCGCACCCACGAGCCCGCCGGCGAGGGACACCGCGATGAGGGGCACCAGCGCGCCCGGGTCTTCGCGCATCACCGAGCGGTACCCCCACGCGCTCGCGACCGAGCCGGGCCAGAGGGCGACGGTGCTGGTGGCGTTGGCAGCCAGCGGAGGCGTGCCGGTGAAGACCAGGGCCGGGAAGGTGAAGAACGTGCCCCCGCCGGCGATGGCGTTGATGCCGCCTGCCAGGAACGCCGCGCCAGTCAGCAGCACCCAGGTGAACACGGCCGAAGGCGTACCACGGCGTCTCCTTGATGCAGCAGAATGCCCACATGCGTCACGTCGCCATCGGAGATCCGCAGGCCCCGCTCGACACGTTCCTGCGCATCCTCGACGGACACGGGCTGCTGGGCGATGACGGCCGCCTCGAAGACGACGTGCACCTCGTGTCGATGGGCGATCACTTCGACTACGGCACGCCCGAGCAGCGCGACCGCGCCACCGCCGACGGCGAGGCGATCCTCTCCTGGCTCGCGTCGCACCCGCCCGAGCGCGTCACGATCCTCATCGGGAACCACGACGTGGCGCGGGTCTGCGAGCTGTTCCCCTTCGACGACGCGACGTTCCTCGCGGCGCACCGGGAGGCGCGCGAGCTCTACGCGGCGGAGGCTCCAGCCGAGGCGTTCCTCGCGAAGTACCCGACGGTGCCCGACGCCGAGTGCCTGGCGCGCGACTACTCGTGCTTCTCGACGGCCCAGCGCGCGCTGGTGACGGATCTCTTGCGCTCGAGGCGACTGCAGCTGGCGGCGCACCACCGTGGCGTGCTGCTCGTGCACGCGGGGGTCACCGAAGACGATCTGTCCCTCGCGAACATCCGGGCGAGCGACGCGGCGGCGGCCAGCGACGGCCTCAACGCCTGGCTCGACGTTCGCCTCAGCGAGTGGACCGGGGGCCCGCTCGCGCTGGCGCCGCTCCACCAGGTGGGCAGCCCCAGCACCGGCGAAGGCCGCGGCGTGCTGTACCACCGCCCGTGCGATCCCTCGACGCAGCCGGCCAATCGCCTCGTGGGGCCTCCGCGCCGGCGCTTCGATCCGCGGCGGCTGCCGGCCGCGTTCCCCCAGGCCATCGGTCACATCCGCGACAACAAGTGCCGGGAGCTGATGCCCGCCTGGAGCCCGCCCGGAGCGCCGATCGACGGCCCGCTGAGGTCGCTCACCGTCACCGGCGCGGCCGTCACCTATGAGGTGGGCTGCCGAGCCGACGCGCGGCTCTTCTTCACCGATGCGGGCATGTCGCACGCCCCGCCCGAGCAGTACGAGCTGTTCGACCTCGACGCGCGCGCGCCGCTCTCCCGCCCGTGAGCCCCGGCCACGTGTGGACCTCCGACGAGGCGCGCCGGGCCTTCAAGGCCCTGCCACGACGGCAGAGCGAGAACACGCCGTCGGCGGTCGTGCAGCTCGAGCGCCGCGACGTGCGCGAGCGCTCGAAGCAGCGCGCGCGGTGCTCTCCCGCCCGTCAAGAGACGCGGGCCGGCTCGAAGCAGGTGATGAGCGGGACGTGATCTGACAAGCCGTGGAACCGGCTCACCTCGTCACCGAACGCGTGCGTGTCGCGCAGGTCGGCGAACTCGACGCCGCGGCCGAAGATGTGATCGAGGTGCATGCGCAGCTGCATGAAGCCGGCGGTCGAGAAGGAGTCGGGCCGGCCCGCGTCGATCTGCTTGAGCACCTCCTGGGCGCCCTGCAGCTTCGCCTCGCGGGTGAGCAGCTCGTACACGGGCGTCGCGGGCGCCGAGTTGAAGTCGCCGACGATGAGGTACGGCTCCCGATGGGCGACGTGCTTCGCGTAGTCCGACACGGCCCTCGCCTCGGTGAGCTGGTTCTTCCCGTGGCCCATCTTCACCTTCTGGCTCCAGAACTCCTTGGCCCAGGGCGTGGGCAGCGACAGGTGCGTGTTGAAGAGGTGGAAGGCGTGGCCCTTCGTGTCCTCGAGGTGCAGGTGGGCGGCGATGCGCGTCTGCTTGATGCGGCGGATGGTGCGCTCGGTGCGGTGGGTGATGTCGAAGGGCTGATCGGAGTTGCCCTTGAGCACGTTCACCGTCTGCTGGTTGACGAGGATGGCGAGGCCCGTCGTGTACACCTTCAAGGGCCCGACGCCGTAGACGTGCGCCGGAAAGTAGAAGGCGCTGTAGGGCATCGGCACACCGCGGCGCTGCATCGTGGCCTCGAGGTGCCGCATGAAGGCGTCGAGCTGGGTCTCGGCGGGCGGGGCGCCCCGGTGCGCGGCGGTGGAGCGGATCGACTTCGTCTCCACCTCCTGCAGCGCGATGACGTCGGCGAGGGGCGTGAGGCTGGCGATGGCGTCGGCGATGCCCTGCTTCGAGGTCGCCGTCGAGGCCAGGCCCTTGAGCGCGTGGCCGAAGTAGCGGACGTTGTAGCTGACGAGTCGCATCGCTCGCGGCAGTCTATTCCACGTTCAGCCGGGTCGATCAGCCTCCCCCGCTCGGCCGGCCCGGGGCGGCGGCGCTCAACGCCGTGGCCAGCGGCCGGACAGGCGAGCCTCGAGGACCAGCCCCTCCTCCCAGGACGGCCCGTCGCCGACGAAGCGCTCGGGGGCCGACAGCACCAGCGCCTCGAGGGCCTCGACCTCGGCGTCGGCGACCGCTTCGTCCACCGCGCCGTGCACCCGCACCTCGAGCGCTGCGCGGGGCACCGTGAGGCCCGCGGCTCTCGCGAACGAGGCCAGCAGCAGCCGGCGCAGGCCCTGCTTCGCCAGTGCGTCGGCGTCGGGCAGCGTCTTCAGCCAGGCCAGGGTGTTCCCGTGCGCGTCCTCGAGCCGCGTGCGCCTGACGAAGGAGCTCAGCGGGATCGCGCGGACCGGGCGCGGCTTGCGCTTCGACAGCCGGGCTGCGACGCGCAGGGCCTGCCTGGCGTCGAGGGCCTTCTGATCGACGGCGTTGGCCTTGAGCCACGCCAGCAGGCCGGCGCGGCGGGGCGCGGGGAGGCGGCCGACGAGGGCACGCCAGGTGCGCCGCTTGAAGAAGGTCGATCGGGCCTCGGCCAACAGGGTCCGGGCCTCCCCGGCGCTCACCACGCGCCTCGCCTTCGCGGCCGCCACGGAGGCCTCGACGTTCACCAGCGGCACGGTGAGGGGCCGGTAGCCGCTCTCGGCGTCGCCGTGCAGCAGCACCACGTCGGCGTCGTCGCTCCGCCGCCCGGCGACGTAGTCCCCCGCGATGCGTCCCACCGGCAACATACCCTCGCTGTACAGCTCGGCGGCCCGCAGCGCGCCCATGCTCGAGGCGCCCACCAGGTGCACGCCCGACGCCAGCGCGGCCCGCAGCTCGTGGTGCCACACCGAGGGCACCGCCTCGAAGACGCCGTCGATGAGCACGATGACGCCCGGGCGCGAGGAGAGGGCGCGGAACACGTCGCCCTGCCGCGCCGGAGGCAGGAAGGTCGCACGGACGAGCCTCTTCGCCTCGGCGAGCGGCAGCGTGGGCCCGAGGAACACCACCACGTCACTCATCGCAAGAGCTCCGACTCCTCGAGGCCGACGCCGATCGCCTTCACCACGTGGAGGGGCGACGCGGTGACGGGCACCACGACGACGCGCGCGGCGAGGGCGCGCGGCCAGCCCCGTACGGCCCCCGACCGCGCGAGCGGCCGCCCTGCCCCGCTCCTCGCCGCCGCGAGCAGCGCCTCTCCGGCGGGCCGCTTCCCGGTCGCGATGTCTTCGCGAGCTCCATGAATCTCCGTGAGTCGCGACTGGGCCGCCTCGAGCAGCGCCGCCTCGAGCGCGGCTCCCGCCGTGCGCCGGCACGCATAGCCCGCGGTGAGGGGCACAGCCGGATCCTCGGAATCGAAGAGCAGCACGCCGGCGAGCGGGACGGGCCGCTCGGCAAGCACGCAGGGCACCACCCCGAAGCCGTGTGCCTCGAGGCGCGTGACCAGCGGCGTGCGCCAGACGATGCGGGCGGCGGCGACGACGGGCGGCGACCACCCGCGCGGCAGGGCCGCGGCGAGGGCGTGTCGTTCCCAGAGCTCGAGCACCGCGTGCTCGACGGCGGCCGCGCGCACGACGTGGGCTCCGTAGCCGTTGCTCGTCCACGACGTCGTCGAGGGCCCGAGCCAGCGTGCGCCCGCGGGTGGGCAGTACACGCGCTCGGCGGCGACCCACACCGCCTCGCCGTCCAACAGACGTTCACCCGGGAGCCAGGCGCGCGCGAGCCCGTCGTCGTCGAGCACGAGGCCCTCGAGCTCCTCGCCGCGGCAGAAGCGCAGCGGCGCCCCGTCGATCCGCTCGGCCGCGTCCAGCTCGGCCGCTTCGCCGACGGCGCTCCAGGCAGCCTCGGCCAGCGTCAGGCCCTTCCCCTGCGTCACCTGGAGCACGTGCCCCCGGGGCCGCACGGCGGCCATCACCTCGACGCCGGCGCGGTCCATGCCGGTGACACGGGCGAGGCGGGTGATGCCCAGCGCGGCGAGGAGCGACGGCGACGGCGGGCCCGATGGCATCGGCGGCATCGTGCCACGCGCTCCGTGGAAGCGCCTCGTTGTCAGCCCCGCGTCGATGGGGTTTCGTGCCCGCGTGCCCTGGCGCATCGCTCTCGCCGTCGTCGCGCTCAGCGCCTGCGGTCGCTCCGAGCCCGTCGAACCGCCGCTCGCGCTCGAGCCGCTGCGCGCCGTCGACGCGGGGAGTCGTGACGCAGGGCGACCCGACGCGGGACTCGACGGCGGCGCCCACGCGGGCCGCGCGGACGGTGGCGTGCCCACCTCGTGCGCGAGCCAGCCCGGCCCCGTCAGCATGCAGCGCTGCCGCCTGCGCCTGCGCTTCACGCGGCTCACGCGCTCGACGGCCTCGTGCTTCGTCGACGTGCGCATGAGCCCCGGCGAGGAGGGCGTGCTCGAGTGGGACTGCGGGCAGCCGTCGGGCCGCGCCGAGGTGCAGTTCGCCAGGGCGCGCTTCACCGGGTGGGTGACGGACCGCGTCGTCGACGTCTGCTACGGCTCCGAGTTCGACTGGAGCGACGGCTGCCGATGGACCTCCGCGCAAGCGCTCCGGGGCGCTGCGTCAGCCGGCGCGACGCTGACGCTCACGTATGGCGAGGCGCCGCTCAGCGGGCAGACGGGCTGCCAGGTGCCCTGCCAGGCCTCTGGTGACGTCGTGGTGCTCGGTCCGTGACAGCAGTACAGGGCGCCGGGTGAACGGCTCGCCGCGCTCCCGGACCGTCGGCCTCGCCGTGGTGGCCGCGGCCGCGACGTGCTGGGGCACCTGGCCGCTCTTCGTACGGCACGGAGGCCAGTCAGGGCTCGTCGTCGGCTTCCTCACCATGGCCGTGATGGCGCTGCCGTCGCTCGTCCTCGCGCGGGCCTTCCACCTGCGCGACCGGGGCGCGCTCGTCGCCCTCGTCGTGATCGGCGTGTCGGACGCAGCCAACGTCGCGCTGTACTTCTCGGCGCTCGAGGCCGGGCCGGTGGTGGTGGCGGTGTTGACGCACTACCTGGCCCCGCTGCTGGTGGCCCTCACCGCGCCGCTCCTCTTGAAGGAGCCCCGTTCGCGCCGCGCGCTCGCCGCCCTGCCGCTGATGCTCCTCGGCCTCTTCCTCGTGCTGCCGTCGGGCGCCTCCGGCTCGGCGTGGCAGGCGGGGCTCTTCGGCGGGGGCTCGGCCGTCTTCTACGCGGCGCTCGTGCTGGCCAGCCGCAGAGCCGCGGTGTCGTTCCCGCCGCTCGCGGTGACGTCGTTCCACGCCGTCGTCTCGGCGCTGTTGCTGCTGGTCGTCTTCCGGGAGCGCGTCGTGCCTACGCGCTTCGACGCGGGCCTGGGCCTGCTGCTCGCCGGCGCGACCGTCAACGGGCTCCTCGGCGCGTTCCTCTTCAACTTCGGCCTTCCACGCATCGGGGCGCAGTTGACGGGTGTGCTCACCTACCTCGAGCCGCTCGTCGCGGCGGTCATCGGCATCCTCCTGCTCGGCGAGCCCGCCACCGGCTCGACCGTGCTCGGGCTGGGGCTCGTGCTGGGGGCGGGGACGTGGACGGCGCTGGAGCGGTGAGCGAGGCGTGTGAGGCGTGTGCCGCCGACCATCAGGGCGACGGCGCGGGGGTTGGCGTTGGCTCGGGCGGGGGCGGCGGCGGCGGCTGGTTCGGATCGGTCGCGGGCGTCTCGCTGGTGGGCGGGGGCTCCACGGGCTGCGTCGCGACCGTCTCGCTCTTCTTGCCCTTGAACTCGTAGCCGATCTCCACGTCGATGACGAAGCCGAGCTGGCTGTCGTACCGCCGCACCTCGGGGTTCAGCCGGAACGTCTGGTACGCGCGCCCGTTCACGAAGAGGAACGGCAGGATCTTGAGCCGCGCGCCCGCGTAGAAGACGGTGTCGGGCACCAGCGGGTCGATGCGGAAGATGGCCGCCGGTGAGGTGATGCCCCGCTTGTAGTAGCTGCCGAACACCTGGACGAAGTCGAGCACCGGCACCTCGAGGTGCGCGATGAGGTTGGTGTTGGGCGCGTTCGACACGCCCTCGGCGGCCAGGGTGAGGCCCACCTTGCCGGGGATGCCCCAGCTCGCCTCGAAGTAGTAGCCGAGGCGTTGGCCGAGGCCCCGCTCCAGGACGTACTGCTGGCGGGTGATGGCCCGCCGCGCGGCCTGCCCTGGCACCTCTTCACTCGCGAAGATGAAGCGCTCGATCTCGTAGAAGGTGTCGAAGTAGCTCGGCAGGTAGCGGTTCCCCAGCACGCGGAACTCACCCACCACGCGAAAGGCGTTGATGATGTCGCGGCCGACGTTGAAGCGGCCGAGCACGCCCGCGGTGAAGCCGCCGTCGCCGCCGATCATCATCGAGTAATCGACGTAGGGCTTGATGTCGATGTTCGCCGTCTTCACCACCTTCACCTCGGCGTCGATGCCCACGAGCCCGACCGGCCGCGCCTGAGACAAGAGGCGCCCCTGTGAGTCCACCTGGCGGAGCCCCGTCGCCGCGTCGGTGGTGAGCACGTACGGGGCCCTCCAGTCCGTCGCGCCGGTGACGCCGATGGACAGGGTCTTCGCGAGCAGGTTCTCGCTCTTGAGGAAGGACAGCGGCTTGATGAAGCCGAGCCCGGCCAGGGTGTTCCACTCGAGCAGATCGTTCGTGAAGAGCTCGAAGCCGCCGAAGTCGTTGTACGCGTCCACCTGCGCCGACGCGCGCGGGTAGTCGATGTCGATGTTGGGGGCGTAGCGCCGCACCAGCGCGCCATGTCCGATGGACGAGGAGTACCGTTGACCGGCCGAGATGTAGAGGCGGTCTTCTTTTCGTCCGTACGTCACGTACTTCAGCAGGCGCCCGAAGTCGTGAACGCTGTCCCAGTCTTCCGTGCGCAGCCGACCGGCCCGCTTCGTCAGCAACGGAGACCCGGTCTCGGGGTCGGGCGCGAAGTTCACCAGCTCGAGGCGCAGGGGCACGCCGAACCCCAGCCCCAGCTTCCCCTCGAGGAAGCGCAGGTCCACCATCGGCTCGACGAGCAGGTAGAAGGCGGTCTCGAACCGATCGAGGCCCGCCGACACGCCGATGCGGTTGTTCTTCACCACCAGGCGGTCGCTGCCCAGGTAGACCGAGAGCTCGCCCTTCACGAAGCCCGCCGTCGGCGCGGTCGTCTCGGCGGCCGTCAGCGGTGGCGGCGCGAGCGGCGCGTCAGCAGGCGTCGTCGGCGCTTGGACGACGGTGGATGCGTCGGGCGCTCCGCCGTCCTCGGCTTGCGCCAGAGCCGTCACCAGCAAGACCGTCAGCAGCATGAGCTCCCCCGTGGCACGTCGAAGCTTCGCCCGAAGCGACCGTCAGCGGCCGCACGGATCGATCGGCTTCAGGAACTTCGCGAGCTCGGCCTCGTCGCAGACGGTGCCGGTGAGATCGAGCTCGCTCGCAGGCTTTCCGGGCGCCGGATCGCGCATGGACCAGATGCCCACGCGCAGCTGCTCCCCGGGACAGTCGAACAGCACCGACGCGTTGAGGCCGTCCTCGACGGCCTGGTTGCCCATGCCGCCGAACTGCCCTCGCGCGGCGACGTAGTAGATGCGGCGCCCGTCCACCGTGATGTTGCCGCGCTTGATGACGTCCCTCGGATCGATGTTGACGCCGTTGCTTCGCAGGTTGCCGACGTCGCCCTCGCCCGAGATGAAGAAGCTGCGGGTGCGCTGGTTCTCGTCGTTCGCCATCAGGCGCACATACATGAAGAGCCGATCGCCGATCTCGATGCCGCCGTCGGGCAGCACCGGACGATCGGTGAGCAGCGCGGTGTCGACGATGCCGAAGACGCTCATCGACATGGCCGGGTGGTAGCCCGGCGGAAGCTCGCCCAGCATCTTCTTCGCGTTCTCTTCCCTGGCCTTCGGGTCGGTGACGCCCGCGACCATGTCGCTCGTCTTCTTGGCGACGAAGCCGAAGAAGATGGCGAAGCCGAGGCACGTGAGGGCCGCGAAGCCCCCGCAGCCCAGCAGGACGTACAACCAGGGGGAGCGCTGCTTCGGGCCAGCCTGTTCCATGCGCCTCGCTTAGCCGAACGCGCCCGCAGTGCAACCGTGGAGGCTACACCGCTCCCATCGCCAGCACCGTGTAGAGGCTGCGCAGGTAGATATCGAGCCCTTCGAAGAGCTTCAGGTACTGCGAGATGCCCATGACGGCCCCGCCGCCGAGGAGCAACAGGGCGTGGCTGACGATGCTGTACTCCACCATCGACTGGCCGCGGGTGAGGCGGCGGCGGAGCGCTCGGCGAAGAGCCCGGGTCTTCCTGCTCGGCGTGGGGAGGGTTCTCATGGCCGTGTCCTCGTCAGAAGTTGCTCGTGTTGGTGGGTTTCTTCGGCTTGGTGCCGCTCGCACAGGACTGCCTGCACGCCTGCTCGAACTGCTTGAGGACCACGTCACAACCCGCCTTGGCCTGCGGGTCTTTCGTGGCCGCCTCCTTACACTGCTTCTCGAAGGTCTTCTGAACCGTGGCGCAGTTGCGGGCGCAATCGGGCCGACCGTTCGCGGGGGCCGCCGCACCCACCAACAACACCGCCAACGCCGGAGCGAGCCGCTTCATGGAGACTTCCTTTCCTGCTCCAGACTGTACATCAGGCTGACCTCGCCTGCCCCGCCCGCGATGGCAGAGACCGACTGAGAGACGCCAGGCTTCCGTGCGACGATCGAGCGACCATTGTCGGCGGACATCACCTCTTCCACCATCCACCCGTCCTTCTTCATCAGCGCGACGATCTCGTCGACCGTGCCCTTCACCTCTCCGCGGCGGCGGGTGGTGACGATGCTGCGCGTCTTCCCCTCGAGGGCCATCTGCACCACCTGCGGAGTCTGGCTCTCGGCCGGCAACACCAGGCCGGGCGGAACATGGCGGTTCCCGTCGAGCATGCGCTGGGGCCGGGTGGCCGACAGAAACACCATCGTCTCGGTGGACTGCGGGGTGTTCTTCAGCACCGAGACCATGTGCACGATGCCCTCGGCGATGCCACCGTCGCTCTTCTCCTCCTCGAGCCAGGCCACGTACCCCATGTCGCGGTTGAACATGTGGCTGACGATGGGGAAGCCCGCGTCGAGGTAGGTGAACTCGTAGAACGAGATGATCTGCTCAGGTTGATCGCGCGTGGCGAACCACGAGGCCACCATCGGCATGCCCATCACGCTGGAGACATCAGAGAGACGCCGCGGCTCGGCGTTCGGGTAGGGCGGAATGCCGCGCAGCGAGCGGGCGTCGGCGCCTCCAGTGGCGGTCGAGCTGACTGGCGCGCCGAGCGGCAGCAGTCGGTCAGCAGTCTCGTCAGCGTGCGCGAACATCGCCTCGGCCTCGTCCTCTTCACTGCCCGGCCTGCTCCCGAGCACCGCCCCGAAACCGACCCCCACGACCGCGGCCAGCAGCAGCAGCGCTCCGACGCTGACCGACCGACGTGCCCTCTGGGCTCCATTCACCCCGGAGCCACTGCTCTGGCTCACTGCGCGAGTCCGAAGTACCCGTTCTGCCGGTTGTTGTAGGTCGACTGGACCCGCGTGTCGCCCCACTGGGCGGCCCAGTGATCTCTGAACTCCTGCTGCGCGCTGTTGGGCTCGAACGCCGCGGCCGCGGTGCTGAGGTTGTCGCCGACCGCGTCCTGCCGTGAGGTCCCGCGGATCATCCCCGCCTGCTCGATAGCCTTGTTCCAGTCCTCAGCCGCGGTCGTCGCGCTGCTCGCCGTGTTGTAGGCGGCACGAATTCGCGCATAGAGCGGGTGGTTCATGTACGGGCCCGATGGGGCGTTGGGGTTGATGCCCGAGATGTCGTTGCTACCGCCCTGAAGCCCCAGCGCCCATGGGTCGACGAGCATCGCATGCTCGGTCTTCGCGAGGCGCCAGTAGTTGGAGCCCAGCGACGTCTCTCCGTGCTCCTTCGCGTTCATGCGATCGTTGTGGGCTTGATCCTGCGAGGCGGGCGGAGAGCCGCCGGTCAGATCGGTCGCCGCGCCATTGCCGGTGGCCCAGCGAGACTTCATGCGGTCCTTCTTCACGCCGCTCGCGTCCACGTTGACCTCGAAGCCCTTCCCGCCCCGGAAGTTGTTCAGGAAGCTGTTCGGCAGGTAGTAGTTCATGATGCCGAGCCGCGAGCTGCACGTGACCACGCCACCTTGACCAAAACCGGCCACCGCCGACGCGGCCGCGCCAGAGGGGCTCAGCGGCTCTGAGATGTAGCAGCGCACCTGACCGCCGTACTGGGCCGCGTTCTTCCCGATCCAGCACTCGTGGGCCGTCATCGGCTTGTGGTGTTTCACGTCGTCGCAGTCGTAGTCACGATTGTACGAGTCATACGCAGCGGAGTGATCGCAGTACGTGAGCCGGCTGAAGCGCGCGTACTTGCTGTCCGCGTGGTCCCGCACCTGACTGCCATAGTCGAGGATGGTGAAGTCCCACGAGGCCTGCACGGCGGCCTCCTGGCCGTTGAGCTTCATGATCAGCATTTCCTGGAGGAAGTGCATGTACATGATGAGCGGCACCAGGAAGATCATCGAGACCGCCAGCTCGACGGCCGCAGCGCCACGACGACGACGAGAGAGGGCGTTCATGATCACTCCACTCCTTCGACGGGCGCCTGAACGTTCGCGTTCGAGTCACCGGCCATGTTGAGCACCTGCCTGAGTTCGTCACGCTTGAACGGGTGCAGCTTGGCACGCCAGAACGGGTCGAAGCCGTTGGGTGGGAGCTTCCAGTCCGCGCCGAGCTGGTGGAAGTAGGCCTTCGCCTTGCCCACCGCGATGCCCTCGGTCTTCGGCACCAGCGTGACCTTCTTCTGCTCATTGCCGATGCGCAGGTTGATGGTGCCGCTCGAGTTCACCTCAAACGCCCCACGTCCGCCCTTCTGGAGCAGCCGCAGATCCTGTCCCACCGCGCCGTAGGCGTTGGGCTGGCCCCAGTCGTTGTCCTCGTTCGGGCTGGTGTGGGCGTTGAAGCTGATCAACGTCGCCTCACCCGACACCAGCGCGATGGTCTTGAACTCGGGGTGGTTGTCGCCAACGGCGCCGTTGTGCTCGCCACCACCTTGCGACGAGAAGACACTCGAGCCGAGGATTGAGAAGCCCCGGCCATGCCGCCAGCTGACGTTGACGAAGCCAAACCCCGTGGCCGACCCGACGTTGGCGGCCGTCTCGCCGTTGTCCGATGCCTTGTTGAACTCGGTGTCGCCAACCCGTGAGGCGAACGCACCCGGAAAGTAGGTCGCGCGGTAGCTGCCCTCGCTCTGGATATCCATCATCTTCGGCGGGTTGCTGACCATGAACATGGAGGAGCCGCGGAAGTCCTGGTGGTCAAGCAGCGCACCGCCGCTCACCGCGTGATTGAAGAGGCCCCGCGCTGCGTTCGCCGCGTTCTGCATCGACTTGGAGCGCTCGGTCGGCGGGGGCCGGGACCGCGCGAACACGAGTGGCGCCGATCCACTGCACGCGTCGAGGTCGCCATCAGGGCCGTCGAGCGTGCACATGAAGTTGCTGACGTTGATGGAGTCGAGGGCGTTCTTGTAGCGCGCCTGAGGGGCGGTCTTCGCGAGCATGTTGCGGAGGATCTGCCCGCCGTTGATCTCGCCCTTGATCTTGTTCACCAGCTGCAGCTCCTGGTCGTAGAGCGATTTCTTCGCTTCGTAGAGCTCCTTCACCGCGTCGTTGAACTGCTGCTCCTTGCCCTCGAGCTTGTCTTCGTAGTCGCCCTTCTCGCCGTAGTACTGCGCGGCGATGATGCCGGCCTGGATGGCATCCAGGCAATGAATCACGCAGGGCCCCTTCGTGCAGCACTTCGAGGTCTCCTGGAGGGCCACCAGGCCGAAGGCTATGGCGCCGCCCTGCAGCATGTTCACCTCGTGCGTGGCGATGGTGTTCCACGCGTGCAGAGACATCTGCGCGACGGTGAGGGCGGCGATGGCGCGGTTGAGCACGGCGTTGACGTTCATCGCCCGCGCCTGCAGCACCGCGACGCTGTAGGCCTGCGCATCGGCGGCCTGCTGAATGCGGATCTTCTCGTGCGCCGTGTGCGCGACGTTGAAGCCGATCACCATCATCAACGCCAACACCAGCATGGTGACGACCGACAACACCATCGTCTGGCCGCGGCGAGCCCTCGAAGCCGTGATCATCGTGCGCTCTCCCATCACCGCATCTCCCAGGGAATCCGGCACTTGTCGTCCTGCTTGCCGGTGTTGGTCGCCCGATTGCCGTTGGGCAGGTTGGACTGCGCGTTGCGGCTGAAGTTCGACTGCATGCGCATCGCGTACGAGGTGCGAATCGGCATGATGTACTTGCGCGAGTTGGCCAACCCGAGGAGGCGATCCTTCAAGGTCTTCGCTTCCGGGTTGTTGGGGTCCTTCTTCCAGCCCAGCCAGCGCATCTTCTTGGGGCTGCCCGTCTCTTCACCAACCGCCAGGCGGAACACCATCCAGTTCGCGAAGGGAATGTACATTCGGTAGAAAGCCGTCACCTGGATCTGCATCTTGGTGGCGTTGAACTGCTGCCAGCTGAAGTCCTGCGGGCCCGAGGTCGCGCCGCCAGCACCGACGCCGGGGATCGCCGGGAGGCCGGGCAGACCGCCTCCGCCGCCGCCGCTCGGGTCGTTGTCGTCGGGGGCTGCCGGCTCGGAGCCGCCCTTGCCCTGCCCCAGCGCATCGCGCGGATCGTCGAAGTTCGCGTTCTGGCTGACCTGGCTGCGCTGCGGGTTGCAGACGACGACCTCGACGAAGGGCACCCCGCTCTGGGTGTTGTTCTTCATGTTGTTCCAGGCGGTGTTGTAGGCGCCCGCACTGTCCGTCTTGTGCGGCGCGCCCACGGTGCTGTCGCGGCCGAGCACGGGCAGGAGCACCGCGAGCGCCGCCTTCTTCATGACCTCGACCTCGCCGCGGTTCACCGAGCCCGCACGCACCGCCTTGTACGCGGCATACTTCGCCATCACCCGTGCGTGGTGCATGAGCCCCAGCTGCAGGAGCCCGAGAATCAGGAACACGAAGACGGGCATGATGATGGCCGTCTCCACCACCACCTGCCCTCGAACACGTCGCGCGCGTCGCATGGTGAGATTGTCTCCGCTTCGTCGAGGCCTGGCGAGGACCGCGGCCAGGTGACCGATGGGTGTGGGGTGTGCTCCCATGCCGTGATTGTCGGCAGGGCCCTCCAACCTGGCCATCCGTCAGGTGGACGCTGAAAAAAGCAGCCTCATTCCAGCAAGTTGCGTCACTCGACTGGAGGAGCGCCAGCCGCCTCGAAGTCCTCGAACCCGTCGAGCTTGCGGAGCAGCGCCCTCGAGAAGTTGTAGCAGGGGTGTTCCCGCGTCGGGAAATGCTCGGGGATGTTCTCGAGCACCTGCCGGCCTTCAGCGAACGCATCGGGCCGCGTGTTCACGATGCTCTGGAACTTGATGATCATCGAGTTGCACTTGCGGTCGAGCTCGGGGCGGATCTCCTTCATGCGCGTGCGGGAGAGCGTGAGCAGCTCGGCCGGTGCGTCGGGGGTCGCCTCGAGCAACAGCCACGCCTCTCGATAGGTCTTCCACGCACGGAAGAGGTTGGCGGCGCCCACCTCGCGCATCTCCCAGGCCTTGCTCGCCCGTTCGATCTCCGCACCGGCGCGACGACGGGCCTCGTCAGCCGACATCTCGGGGACGGGGATGATCTCGACCCAGAGGTTCCAGATCTTCCACTCGTCCTCGCCAGGAGGGTTCTTCACGTTGTCGAAGATGATCAGGTTCTCGTCGCGCGGCTTGAGTACGGCGGCGGGCAGGATCAGCTCGATCTCCCGTGACTCGACGTCGATGTTGTCCGGCGGCACGGTGCCGAGATCCTGCCCGTTGAGGTTCACCGTCACCTCGTCGGTCGAGATGTTGGCTGCCTGGTAGTGCAGCACTCCGACGATGCGGGTGGGAGAGGTGGCGTTGAAGGTGAAGGCCTTCTGGTCGGGCGTTCGGAACGTCACCCTGCCCTCACCGAAGCTGTCTTCGATGAGCGCGCCGTCGAGCGGGAAGCTCTTCGGTTCGACGCGGTTGATGCGCTGTCGCGGCCACGCCACGTACCCTGCGAGCGCAACCGTACCGACCAGGAGGATGGTGCCGAACACGGCGAGCAGCGCCCGCGCGCCCTTCGGCAGATCCTGCCACATCAACTGAACGCGGCCCCCCGCGGACTGCTGCAGCTGTCGGCGGAGCCGGGCCCGCTCGGCGGCTGAGAGCTCGACCTCGCCTCCCGCTGGCTCCTCACGCGCCAGGGACCGCCGCGGCGGGCGCTCGAGACCACCGCCCCGCGACGGTCGCGCCGGCGGAGCGGGCGCAGGCCGGGCGCCGCTCCCACGTGTCGTCAGCGCCTTCGGCTTCGGCACGTCCACGAACCCGGTGGCGTCGTCGTCCTCGGGCTGCTCGGCGCCGTCGTCACCCGTCGAGCCGCCGTCGTCCCCCGTCGAGCCGCCGTCATCCCCCGTCGAGCCTCCCTCATCGCCGGTGGACCCTGCCGCATCTTCATCGGCGTTCGTCGCGTCGGGCCGGGCGGCCGCGGGGTTGGAGCGGCGTTCGGCTGGCATCGCCGCCGTCGACCTCCGCGGCGGGGGGTTCTTCGTCGGCGGCCGCGTCATGTTGGGGTCCTCGGCCGGATCGTCCGCGGACTCGTCCATCGTCCCCGAGGGTGCGGGCGCCATCGTCTCATCGAGCGCGAGCTCGACCTCGAAGACGGTGTCACCGATCATGATCGCGTCGCCGCTCTTGAGCTCTCGCGGCGCCTTCACGGGCGCGTTGTTGAGGCGGGTGCCGTTGGCGCTGCCCAGATCCTCCACGTAGTACTTCCCCGCCTTCTGGAAGACGCGCGCGTGGCTCCGCGATGCGGCGCCGTCCTTGACGACGACGTCGTTGTCGGCGGTCCGCCCGAGACGTGCCTCGTCGGTGAACGAGTACTCTTCGCCCGCCGCAGCGCCAGTCGAGACCCTGAGTTGGAAGGCCACGGCCGGAGCGAACCCGGCTCGCGCGATGAGGTCAAGCCTTGTCGAAGCGCCCGGTTCGTGGCTTGCCACGGCCATGCGATCCCAGCTCGGTGGACTCGAGGTCGTCACGGTGCAGGCACGTCAGCAGACGCCGCCCGATGGCGTGGTGGTGCTGTGTCATGGGTTCGGCGCGCCCGGCACCGATCTCGTCGGCCTGGCGGAAGCGCTGGTCACGCTCGAACCCGCGCTGGCCAAAGTGCGCTTCCACTTCCCGGCGGCACCGCTGTCGCTGGGCGACCTCGGCTTCGGGGACTCCCGCGCCTGGTGGATGATCGACCTCGAGACGATCGCCGCGCTGCGCACCGCCGGCCCCGAAGCGTTGCGTGAGTTCCGCCGCGTCGAGCCCGACGGCATGCCGGCCGCGCGTCGCGCGGTGCACGCCCTGGTGAACGAGGTGATGAACAGCGCCGGGGTGCCGTTCTCGAAGCTGGTGCTGGGCGGGTTCTCGCAGGGAGCGATGATCTCCACCGACGTCGCCCTGCGCCTCGAGGAAGCACCTGCCGGGCTCGTCGTGCTCTCAGGCACCCTGCTGCTCGAAGAGCTGTGGCGGACGAAGGCCACCGCGCGCGCGGGTCTTCCCGTCTTCCAGTCGCACGGCCGCTTCGACGAGGTGCTGCCGTTCGAAGGGGCGCGCTGGCTCGAGACCCTGCTGCGAGAAGCCGGCCTGCAGGTCGACTTCCACGCGTTTGGAGGGGGTCACGAGATCCCGCTGGCGGTGCTTCGGGGCCTCGCCTCGTTCCTCAGGCAGCGTCTTGGGCTTTGAGGCTCATCAGGTACGCGAATCCACTGGGGTTGCCACCACGGCGCGCCCTCGGTATGTGGCGCGGCCATGAGCACCTCCGATCCGATGCGCGACTACGTGCGGCACACCCAGGGGCGGATGTACCAGAGCGACTTCTTCGAGTTCTTCTCGAAGGTGCACCCGTCGATGCCGTTCCTGTTCTGGCTCCCCGTGGTGTCCTGGGTGCTGGGCTCGACGCTGCTCAACGGCACCACCACCTGGCAGATCACGGTGGTGGCCATCCCGCTCGGCTTCCTGGGCTGGCAGTTCATGGAGTACTTCGTTCACAAGAACGTGTTCCACACCTGGCCGGGCTGGACGGGCCATGGCTTCCACCACAAGTACCCTGACGATCCGGCGCGCCTCGTCATGCCGCTGCCGGTCTCCATCGGCCTCGCGTCGATCATCGGCGGCCTGCTGTGGTTGGTGGGGCGGCCCGATCTCACCATTCCGTTCTGGGTGGGGCTGGTGCTCGGCTACCTCTGGTACGACTTCATGCACTGGTCCACGCACTACCGCACGCCCACCACCGAGCGTGGCAAGCGGCTGCGGGCGCACCACATGGCCCACCACTTCGCCGACCCCGATCAGAACTTCGGCATCAGCCACATGTGGATGGACAAGCTCCTCGGCACCCAGCTCGTGCGCGGTGAGGAGAAGTCGGAAGCGAAGAGCTGACGAGCTCGGCCCGCCTCAGCGCGACGCGAGCGTGAGGTAGCCGCAGTGAAAGCCGACCCCCTCGACGGGCCGCGAGCACAGCTCCCCGCGTTCGGGTGAGAAGGCCCCCTCGGTCACGGGACCCGCCTCGGCGACGATCGACGCATCGAGCCCGGCCGAGGACACAGGCGCGCCGAGCAGCAGTCGCCCTCCGCCCAGGAGGAGGAGCAGCGTCGCGGCGACCCCGACCAGCGCCCGGTTGAGCCGACCGCGAGGGCCGGGCTCGACCCGCGGCACGACCCCCTTCCACAAGTGCTGGACCTCGTCGCGGGCCGCCCGCTCGCGGAAGAGCCGGCGCTCGGTCTCGAGCCACTGCAGCTCATGACGACAGCGCGGGCAGTGCGCAGCGTGCTCGCGCAGCGCCTCGTCCGGGAGCTCGCCCTGCACGGCGGCGTCGAGGAGGTGGGTCTTCCCGCAGCGGCTCATGTCGGCCCTCCCAGGTGAGGGAGCAACGCGGCCCGCAGCGCAAGGCGGGCCCGGTGGATCTCGTTCTTCACCATGGGCAACGTCCACCCCATGGCGGCGGCGATCTCGTCGTACGACAGCCCGTGATCGAGGCGCAGCAGCAGCGCCGCGCGGCGGGGCTCGGACAAGTCCGCGAGGGCGGCCGAGAGCTGCCCTTCGAGCTCACGATCGAGGAGGGTGCGCTCGGGATCCGGGGCGGGCAGGACCGCCGCCGGCAGCCCCTCGTCCTCGTCACTCTCGAGCGGCTGGTGCTGGCGCACCCGCTTCACCTCGAAGGCGACGTTGCGCGCGATGCCGAACACCCATGGCTTGAAGCGGTCGCGCTCTCCGAGCCTCGGGAGCTGAACGTGCGCGCGCGCGAAGGTCTCCTGGGTCGCGTCGTCAGCCGAGTCCGGCTGGCGAATGAGATCACGCAGGAAGCGGCGCACCGCGAGCACGTGGCGCTCGAAGAGGGCCCGGAAGGCCTCGCTCTCACCCCGCTGCGCGCGCGCCACCAGCGCCTCATCGGGCGTCTGGGGAGTGATGGGCTCGGGGCGGCGCAGCAGGCGAAGCACGGCGGGAAGAGAATGCGACCTGAGGCCCTCTGGTTTCAAGCCAGCGCAACCCGCTGATCCGACAGTCCGGGGCGGGTCAATCGTCGTCGGGCATCCCCCAGGCTGCGGGCAGGGAGACCCGCGCAGCCCTCAGGCGGCGGAGGTGCGAGCGAAGCCAATCGAGCTCGAGCGTCGCGGGCTCGCTCCGCCCCCGCTGATGAACCCGCAGGACCCCCAGCGCTCCGAACATCGCCCCGATGGCCTTCATCATCGGCTCGGGAGCGTGCGACCCCACCAGGTCCACGTCGAGCCGATTGCCCTCGGTGCGCCGGGCCCGAAGCGTCAGGCTCTGCGACTCGAGGGTGAGCGTCGCTCCGGGCCAGGCGGCCGCCACGACGGAAGAGGCGTAGCCGAGCACCTCGCCGTCCACGTCGACGCGAACGTCGAGGCGAGCGCAGCGGGGTCGAAAGGGCGACCGCGCCAGACGCTTCGAGAGCTCGAGCGCGGCGCTGCGACCGAAGCGCTCGAGCTCGAGGACGAGCCCATCGAGCTGAGTGAAGGCCGGCGCCGGCAGGACCCGGTCGAGCAGCTCCATCACCTGTCTCACGGTGCCCACCACGCCAACGCCCCGAAAGGTCCACGGCGCCGCGGTTCGGGCGAGGGCCTCGAGGAGACGGCGGTCCTCGCAGGTGACGACCGCCAGCTGCGCCAGCGCTGGCTCTCGCAGCGCCTCTGCCAACGCGGTCGCCGGGACTCCGGCTGGCACCCGGAGCTCGCGAAGCAGCGGCAGCGTTGGCTCGTCGCGCCATCGAGCCCGCCCCTCCGACGAGAAGGCCTGGGGCTTCAAGGCCACCCGCGCCAGGAACCCGCGGTCGAACCGCACCGAGGCTTCGTCCACGAAGGGGGCGAGGCGCCCCAGCCAACGCGTCCGGTGAGCCTTCTCGAGCTGGGCGAGGCGGACTCGATCGTCGGCAGTGTCTTCGAGCCGCAGCGCCTTGAACTGCAGCGCGATGAACTCGCCGCGAGGGTCTCTGCGCTCGAGGAGCGCGTCCTGCAGCACGAGCCGCGGGGCGTCGTCATCTGGCTGCTGCGCCGCTGCGGTGACCAGGGCGACGAGCTCGCTCATGTCGGCTCGTCAGAGATCGACCTGCATGCCGAGCTCGACCACGCGGCCGGGCGGAATCCCGAAGTAGCTGGTCGCCGACAGCGCGTTGCGGGACACGAACGAGAAGACCGTCTTGCGCCACCGCATCATGGTGGACTTGCCGTGGGTGAGCAGCGTCTCGCGGCCCAGGAAGTAGCTGGTCGTCGAGGGCTCGGCGACGAGCCCCTCTTCCCGCGCAGCCACGAGGATCGCGGGGACGTTGGGGGTCTCCATGAAGCCGGTGCGCCACAGCACCCGGTAGAACCCGTTCCCGAGGTCCTTCACCTCGAGCCGCTCGTCCTTCGGCACGTAGGGGACCTCCATCGGCAGGATCGACAGCAGCACCACCTGCCGGTGCAGCACCTGGTTGTGCTTGAGGTGGTGCAGCAGGACCGGCGGCGTACCGTCGGGGTTGCCGGACATGAAGACGGCGGTGCCGCGCACGCGGTACGGCTTGGTGGCCTCGATGTCCTCGAGCAGGGCGGTGATCGGCATCAGGGACTGGTTGAAGCGCTCGCCCAGCTCGCGACGCCCGCGCTTCCACGTCGTCATCAGCGTGAACATGGTGATGCCCAGCGCCACCGGGAACCAGCCGCCGTCGAAGAACTTGAGCAGGTTCGCCGAGAAGAACGGGACGTCGAACGAGAGGAAGAGCAGGCCCAGGGGCAGCACCCGCCACAGGGGCCACTTCCAGTTCCGCAGCGCCATGTAGCTGAAGACGATCGAGGTGATCGTCATCGTGCCCGTCACCGCGATGCCGTAGGCGGCCGCCAGGGCGGTCGAGCTCCTGAACGCCACCACGAGCGTGAGGCACGCCACCATCAGCGCCTGGTTCACCTCGGGCACGAAGATCTGCCCTTCGTTGCGCTCCGAGGTGTGCACGATGGTCACGCGCGGCAGGTAGCCGAGCTGCACTGCCTGCCGGGCCAGCGAGAACGAACCCGAGATCAGCGCCTGCGAGGCGATCACCGTCGCCGCGGTCGCGAGGCCCACCATCGGGTAGACCAGAGCGCCAGGCACCAGCGCCCAGAACGGCTTGGCCACCCACCCGTTCTCCAACAGGTACGCCCCCTGCCCGAAGTAGTTGATGAGCAGCGCGGGGAACACCATGACGAGCCACGCGATGCGAATGGGCCGCGCGCCAAAGTGGCCGAGGTCCGCGTAGAGCGCCTCACCGCCGGTGATGCACAGCACGACCGCGCCGAGAATCACGAAGCCATGCCAGGGATCGTGGCTGAACAGGCGCAGCGCCCACACGGGGTTTGCCGCCTCGAGCACCGCAGGGTTCAGCAGGATCGCGCGCACGCCGAGGATCGTCAGGGTGATGAACCAGACGACCATGATGGGCCCGAACACCCGACCGATGCCGCCCGTGCCGCGCTTCTGCACCATGAAGAGCGCCACGAGGATCGCGAAGGTGATGGGCACTACGGCCTGGTCGAGCGCGTGGGTCGCCACGCCAAGCCCCTCCACGGCCGACAACACCGAGATGGCCGGCGTGATGACGCCCTCGCCGAACAGCATCGAGGCGCCCAGCAGGCCCGCCAGCACCACCGCCACCGTCGTCCGCTTCCCCGACTCACGCCCCGGCACCAGCGCGAGCAGCGCGAACATGCCGCCCTCGCCCTTGTTGTCCGCCCGGGTGATGAAGAGCAGGTACTTGAAGGTGACGACCATCGTCAGCGACCAGAAGAACAGCGACAGCACCCCGAGCACGGCGTCGTGCGACACGTCCATGGCATGGGGGGACGTCACCAGCTGGCCGTTGATCTCCTTCTTCGCGAAGCACTCCTGCATCGCGTAGAGCGGGCTGGTTCCGATGTCTCCGTAGACGACGCCGAGGGCGCCGATGGCGAGGGGCAGCAGCTTCTTGTGCTCGTGGCCGTGTTCGCCGCCGCCCGGAGTCGGCGCAGGAGCCGCACTCGGCGCAGGTGCCGGAGCCGGCGGTCTCGGGGCCTCGGGCTTTGGACCGCCCTCGACCCCAGCCGGAGGTGGCTGAGCGGCAGGCGGGGCCTGGGGGGTGTCACTCATGGCACTGCGCCCAATAGCCCAAGCGGTGCCGGGCAACAGACCCATCCAACGCGACGCGTTAAGTGATTGTTTTACCTGGTTCATTTCGTCGGGCCTCGGCTGACCGACGTCACTCGCGCGCCAGGCACTCCAGCCGTGGGCTCCAGGTGTCGTCCAACTTCGGCTCGGCCCACGTGTTCGAAGGGGCATGATCCGGCTCTGGCTGGTGGCTTTCGCGAGCTGTGCGTCCGCGCCCGCCGTACCGGTGCCCGTCCGGCCGACCCCGCTGTCCGTTCAGGTGTCGCTGCCGGCGACCGGGCTGTCGGAGGCGGAGCGCACCACCCACGCGCTGAACCGGTTGGCGTTCGGCCCCTCAGGTGGCGACCGTCAGCGCATCGCCGCGATGGGCCTCGAGGCGTGGCTCTCGGAGCAGCTCACGCCCGGCGTCGATCCCGCGATGGACGAGCGCCTGTCGGGCTTCAAGACGCTCGATCTCTCGGTGGCCGAGGCGCTTCGAGAGTTCCCGCGGCCCGACCAGCGGCTGAAGGCGATGGGCGTCGACCCGGGCTCGCCAGCAGGACAGGAGGCGGCACGGCGCCTGGTGAAGGAGTCGCCCGAAGAGCTGCCCCGGCAGCTCCTCATCGAGCTGACCCAGGCGAAGCTGCTGCGCGCCGCCACCTCGAAGCGGCAGCTCGAGGAGGTGCTGGTCGACTTCTGGTTCAACCACTTCAACGTCTCGGCCGAGAAGAACCGCGTCCGGTGGATGGTGAACGCCTACGAGCGCGAGGCCATTCGCCCGCACGTGTTCGGGCGCTTCCGCGAGCTGCTGGGCGCGACGGCGAAGCACCCGGCCATGCTCTGGTACCTCGACAACTGGATGTCGGTGCGCGACGGCTTCGAGCTGCCGCCGGCGTTCCGCAAGAGCCTGGGGGACGACGCGGGCCCGCCGCGGGCGCTGGGGCTCAACGAGAACTACGCGCGCGAGCTGCTCGAGCTGCACACCGTGGGCGTGAACGCCGGCTACACCCAGGCCGACGTGCGCGAGGCCGCGAGGGCCCTCACAGGCTGGGGCCTCGAGCTCCGCCAGCGCCAGCGGGACTTCGCGCGCTTCGAGTTCCACCGCCTCGCGCACGACGACGGCCCCAAGCGCGTCTTCGGCCTCGAGCTGCCGGCCGGCCTGGGCCAGGACGACGGCGAGCGCCTGCTCGACCACCTCGCGCGCCACCCGGCCACCGCGCGGCACCTCGCCACGAAGCTGTGCCAGCGGCTGGTGAGCGAGCAGCCCCCGCCGGCGCTGGTGGACCGCGTCGCCGCGACGTTCCTGCGCACCGACGGCGATCTCACGGCGACGTACCTCGCCGTCATCGAGAGCCCCGAGTTCTGGAGCCCGGCGAACGTCGGCACCCTCACCCGCACCCCGCTCGAGTTCGTGGTGGGCGCCGTGCGGACCGTGGGCACGCTCGATGAGGTGCAGCGGCCGCTCGCGGCGGTCCTCGACCAGCTGGGCCAGCCGCTCTACCGCTGCCCGCCGCCGACCGGCTACCCGGAGCACGGCGCGCACTGGATCTCGGCCGGCGCGCTCGTGTCCCGCATCAACTTCGGCCTGCGCCTCGCGACCGGCCGGATCCCCGGCGTCGAGGTGGCGCTGCCGCCGAAGGACACGCCGGTCGACGTGCTCGCGCGAGACGTGCTGGGCCGGCCGGCCTCGGCGTCGACGATCGCGACGGTGGAGCGCGCGCTGCGGCAGGACGACGACGTGGACGAGCGGCGCGGGCCGCAGGTCGCGAAGGTGGTGGGGCTGCTGCTCGGCTCCCCGGAGTTCCAGAAACAATGATCTCGAGACGACGCCTGCTCCAGTCGCTCGCGGTGTTCGGCGCCGCGCCCGTGTTCGCCGAACCGCCGCGCGCCAAGAAGACGCTCGTGGTGGTGTTCCTGCGTGGCGGCGTCGACGGCCTGGCGATGGCGCCGCCCATGGGCGATCGCGACTACGCGGCGCTGCGGACCACGACGCGGGTGAAGGGCCTGCGCCTCGACGACACCTTCGGCCTCCACCCGGCCATGGCCGCGCTCCTGCCCCTCTACGCGTCGAAGCAGCTCGCCGTGGTGCACGCGACCGGCCTGCCCGTGTCGCCCCGCAGCCACTTCGAGGCGCAGGACTTCCTCGAGTCGGGCACGCCGGGCCGCCGCGCCGCCGAGGGCTGGCTCAACCGCGCCGGCCGCGACCTGCCGAAGAGCGCGTTCTCGATGGTGGCGGTGCAGAACACCCTGCCGGTGTCGCTGGCGGGCGACTCGAGCGCCCTCGCCTTCCCGTCCCTGCGCGACTTCCGCGTGCTCGGCGGAGACGCGGCGGCCACCACCTTCGAGGCGCTGTACGAGAGCGCCGTCGACGAGGCCCTGCGCACGTCGGGCCACGAGGCCTTCGACTTCCTCGAGCGCGCGAAGCACGAGGGCCTGGCCGATCGCCCCGCGCAGCACGGCGCGCAGTGGCCGAAGACGGCGCTGGCCCGCCGCCTTCAGGACATCACCCGCCTCATCCACGCCGACGTGGGGCTGTCGATCGCCGCCACCGAGGCAGGGGGCTTCGACACGCACCTGGGCCAGGGCGCCGAGACGGGGCAGCTCGCGAACCGGCTGAAGGAGGTCGCCGACGCGCTCGCGGCCTTCGCGCAGGATCTCGGCCCGCGGCTCGCCGACGTCACGCTGCTGACGATGACCGAGTTCGGCCGCACCGCGAAGGAGAACGGCACGCGCGGGACGGATCACGGCACCGCGTCGGCGTCGCTCGTGCTCGGGGGCGGAGTCGCTGGCGGTCGGGTGCTGACGCGCTGGCCGGGACTCGCGGCGAGCGCGCTCCGGGACGGCCGCGATCTCGAGCCGACGACCGACCTGCGCGCGGTGATGAGCGAGTGCCTCGACTCGGTGGGCATCCGCACGCGCGACGTCTTCCCCGACTTCGCGCCGGTGAAGCTCGGGCTCTTCGGCTGAGCCGCGCATCGCTCAGCTCGCGCAGGCGACGCCTGGCTTCACGAACGAGCCATCGCGGCACTCCTTCGTGTAGCCGAGGCTCGTGCAGCTCGCGCCACCACTCCAGGTGCCGCGCAGTCGCGAGCACACGTCGGCGCCCTTCTCGAACCGGGTGTCGCGGAAGTCGTGACAGAAGCGCGTGCCGGTCGTCGCCGTCTGCTCACACGCTCCCGTCGTGCTCGCGCCGCCGCAGCCGAGCAGGACCGCACCGAGGAGCAGGACGGCTCTCATGCCCCAGACGACGAGCATCGGCCGTGCCGTGGGCAGCGCGCCTGATTCTGCCGATCTCAGCAGGGCGCGTCCGCACGCGTTGCGCTCAGAGCTCGCCGGGCAGCGGCGCGTCGCCTTCCTTCACGCGCGCCCACATGGCCGTCTGGTCGCCCGTGTAGATGACGGTCTCGCCCTGCCGGAACTCGAACTGGTAGCGCACCATGATGTTGTCGGCCATGCGCCGGCTGCGCGTCGTCCAGCCCTTCAAGATGACGGGAGCGCCGGGCCGCGCGAGCGCGAGGAAGCGCGCCTCGTGGATCTTCGCGCCGTAGCCGATCCACCCCTCTGCGTGGCGCAGGCCGAGCACGTAGTACGCGTGCACGAAGCCGATCATGCCGGTCATGTGCACCATCAGACCGCCGCTCAGGTGGCGGGGGTGACGGACCGGGTGCACGCGCTGCGCGCGCGTGAGCGGCAGCTCCTCGTGCACGGGCATCTGGCAGACGACCTCGCCCTTCTCCTTGTCGATGGAGAGGATCTCGTCGATCAGCAGCCCCTCGGGCGAGTACGGGCAGTCATCGACGAAGGCTTGTTCGAGCGGCATGTCAGAGGGTCTCCTTGAAGGTCACGGCGATGCGCTCCCAGAGCCGCTCGGTGACCAGCGGGTCGGGCACCATGTGCGTGAAGTTCGACAGCGGCAGCACCGAGTGGGGCTTGCCGGCCTTGAAGAGCGCGTCGGACAGCTTGAGCGAGTGCAGGAAGTACACGTTGTCGTCGGCGGTGCCGTGGATGAGCAGGATCGGCCGCTTCGCGTCCTTCACGTACGACAGCAGCGAGCTGACCTCGTAGGCCTTCGGCTGGGCGTCGGGCAGGCCGAGGTAGCGCTCGGTGTAGTGCGTGTCGTAGTCGCGCCAGTCGACGACGGGAGCGCCGGCCACCGCGCTCTTGATGACGTCGCCCTTCGTCATCGCGAGCAGCGCGGCCATGTAGCCGCCGAAGCTCCAGCCGTAGACGCCGACGCGCGTGAGATCGAGCTCAGGCACTTTCTGGGCGAGCTGGGTGAGGCCGACGATCTGGTCGTTCGCGGTGGTGGTGGCGAAGTCGCCCTTGATGGCGCGCTCGTAGTCCCTGCCACGCCTCGGCGTGCCGCGCCCGTCGAGCTTCACCACGAGGAAGCCCTGGTTCGCGAGCCACTGCAGCACGAGGTTCTCGCGCATCACCTCGAGCACCTCGAGGTGCCCCGGGCCGCCGTAGACGTTGAGCACCACCGGGTACTTCGTGCCCTTCTTGAAGTCCTTCGGGCGGATGACCGCAGCGCGCATCTGCTGGGGCCCGCTCAGGGTGAACGTCTCGATGGACAGCGCGAGGCCGGGCTCGATGGCGACGCTCGGCAGCTCGGCCACCTTCGCGCCGTCCTTCAGCACCACGTGCTTCGGCATCGCCCGCGTCGAGGTGGTGGAGACGACGAAGGCCGAGCCGTCGTCGCTCATCACCGCGCCCTCGGTCGCGCGCCCTTCGGACGGCGTCTTCACGCGCTCGGGCGCGCCGCCGTTCACGGTCTTGAAGAGCAGCGACTGCGTCGGGTCGTCGCCGCCGAGGAAGTAGAGCGTGCGCGACTTCGGCTCGAAGCCGACGAGACCCAGCTCGCCTTTGTAGCCGGCGGCGCGCGGCACCCACGTGACGGGCGAGGAGCCGTCGGCCTTGCGCAGCTCGAGCTCGTGCCCGCCGTTCCTCTCGGTGTCCCAGAAGAAGCCGGAGCCGTCGGGCAGCCAGTGCGGCACGTCCTGGTTGATGTTGAGCCAGGCCGGGTCCTCCTCGGTCACCAGCACGGTGGACCTGCCCGTCTTCGGGTCGATCGCGAGCAGCTGCGCCTTCGTCTGCTCGCGGCTCTGCACCACGACGGACAGCGCGCCGGCCTTCGGCCACTTGACGGTGGTGACGTAGGGAAACGCGGCGCGGTCCCACGAGACCTCGATCGGCTTGCCGCCGGCGAGGGGCATGATGGCGAGCGCGACGTCGGCGTTCTTCTTGCCCGGGCGCGGGTAGAAGAAGCGGTCGGCTTCGGCCTCGGGGTGCATCGGGTCGGCGATGCCGAAGCGCTCGAGGCCGGTGTGATCGGTCTTCTGGAAGATGACGTGCTTGCCGTCGGGCGAGAACCAGAAGCCCGAGAAGCGGCTCATCTCCTCCTGGGCGACGAACTCGGCGAGGCCGTTGGGCTTGAGCTCGGAGCCGCCGGTCGTGACGCGCGCCTCGGTGTTCTTCGCGAGGTCGACGACGTGCACGTCGTGGTTGCGCACGTAGCCCACGTGCGTGCCCGCGGGAGAGAACTTCGGATCCATGCAGGCGCCTTCGCCGGTCTTGAGCTGGGTGACCTTCTTCGTGGCGCGCTCGACGAGGTAGAGCTTGCCCGAGAGCACCACGAGCAGCTTCGAGCCGTCCGGCGAGAGCTGGTAGCTCGTGAAGCCGCGGGCCGACACGCGCTGGCGCTCGAGGCGGGCCTTCTCGGCGGCGGTGAGCGTCTCCGAGGCGCCCTGGAGCAGCGAGTCTGGTGTGAGCAGCTCGCTCGTCTTGCCGGTGGCGACGTCGAGCTCGTAGAGCAGCTGGCGCGAGTCCTTCGGAGCCGACCGGAGGAAGAAGACGCTCTTGCCGTCGGGCGAGAACTTCGGCCGCTCGGGCCGGCCCGCGAGGTAGCGGCGCGTCTCGGCGTACTCGCGGAGGAACTGCGGGTCGGAGACGGTCGCGGCGAGGAGGGTCATGACGATCACGGCCGCGCGACATGGCGCAGCGCTGAGCGTTCGGCAAGCGGGACCATGCGGGTGCCGGCTCGGTGGTGCACCTCGAAGCAACGTTTGGGAGGCCTTCGTTCACTCGCAGCCGCCACGGTTTCACGACGCAGAGGGTTCAAACCGAGGCGGCGCGAGGGTAGAGGGCGCGTGTGACGCCGACGGTTTCGCTCGACGCGGTGCAGGTGCTCGCGCTCGCCGCGGCGGGGCTCGGCATCGGCGCCGGCCTCAAGCGCCTCTTCCCCCTGCTCGAACGCCTCAACCTGCCGACGGCCATCCTGGGCGGCTTCGTGCTCGCGCTCGTGCAGTTCGTCCTGCGCGACCGGGTGCTGAACTTCCGGGTCGAGACGTGGCTGCGCGATCTGCTGATGATCGCCTTCTTCACGACGGTGGGCTTCGGCGCGCGGCTGTCGCTCTTGCGGCGCGGCGGCGTTCCAGTGCTCCTCTTCTTCGGCCTGGCGGTCGTCGGGGCGCTGGCGCAGAACGCGCTGGGCGTCGGGCTCGCCAGGGCGTTCGGCCTGCACCCCCTGCTCGGCGTCGCGTCGGGCTCGGTGGCGCTCACCGGTGGTCCGGCGACCGCGCTCGCCTTCGGCGCCGAGTTCGAGAAGCTGGGCGTCGCCGGCGCGAGCGGGTTCGGGCTGGCGAGCGCGATGTTCGGCATCGTCTCTGGAGGGCTGCTCGGCGGCTTCCTCGGCGGGCGCTTCGTCGCGCGTGCCCCGAAGGCTGCGCTTCTGGAGCGACCTGCGTCGGAGGCGCCGGAGAGCCCAGCGCTCGAGCCCGGCCGCGTCCTGCCGATGGTCGCGCTGCTGGCGGTGACGATGGGCCTCGGCAGCCTCGTGTCCACGGCGCTCGCGGGCGCGGGCGTGGTGCTGCCGGCCTACGTCGGCGCGATGCTGGTGGCGGCGGTCGTGCGGAATGTCGACGACGCGCGGCGGCGCCCCCTCATCTCCGAGGCGCACCTCGAGGTGCTCGGCGAGGCGGCGCTCCAGCTCTTCATCGTGATGGCGCTGCTCACCTTGCAGCTGTGGGCGCTGGTGAATCTGGCGCTGCCGGCCGTCGCGATGCTCGCCGCGCAGGTGGTGCTCGTCGCCGCCCTGAGCGCGCTGGTGTTTCGCGTGATGGGGCGCGACCACGAGGCGGCGGTCACCGCGAGCGGCTACGTCGGCTTCATGCTCGGCACGACGGCGAACGCAGTGGCCTGCATGAACGAGCTCACCGGCAAGTACGGGCCCGCGCCGCGCGCCTGGTTCATCGTGCCGCTCGTCGGCGCCTTCCTCATCGACTTCGCCAACTCGGTGCTGGTGACGTGGCTGATGAACGTGTTCGGGCGATGAGCTCGGTCACCGGCGCGAGCGCAGGGAGATCAGCGCCCGCAGCCCGGCCGAGAGGTGCGTGAAGCGCACCCCCAGCACATGCCAGGTGCTCGTCATCGGGTTGCCCGCGCGGGCCCAGGCGACGACGCCGGTCCACCGCAGCTCCTTGTTCCCGTGCAGCACGTAGCCCTCGACGGGCGCGCCCTGCGGGAGCAGTTGCGTCGTCTCGAGCTGGAAGCCTCCCGGGCTCACGTCGGCGCTCAACGCGGCCTGGCGCCCGCCGATCGAGACCGGCAGGCGAACGGGGCTGCGCACGTCACGGCGGTTCGCGTTCGTCGTCATGCCCGAACGGTGACACGACAGGCCTGTCGCACAACTTTTCGGCCACCGCCCCGCCAGGGGACCCTCCACGAGCCGGACCACACCCGCGAAGACGGGCGCAGAGCTGGCACCGCGCCCATGGCAAGCTCGCGTCAATGGTCAGAGCTGCCGCCTCCGAGGTGCTCGCTGGCTTCCAGGCCGCGCCGGTCTTCTCGGCGCTCCCGCGCTCGATGCACGAAGGGCTCGCACGGCACACGCGCGTCGTGCAGCTGCGCGCTCACGACGTCCTCTGGAGAGAGGGAGACCGGGCCACCAATCTGGGCCTGGTGCTCCACGGCCGCGTCGCAGTGGAGCGGAGCCGACACCGGAAGGTGATGGTCGACGTCGCCGGCCCCAACGAGCTCGTGGGAGAGGTCGCCTTCTCACTGGGCGCGGCCTACCAGTTCGACGTGCGCTGCCTCCGGAGGTCACGCGTGGCCCTGGTGCCCGCCCGGCTGCTGCAGACGGCTCTGCGCGCTCAGCCCGCCGTGGCCGTGGCCCTGGCCTTCGAGCTGGCCCAGGAGGTCCTGCGGCTGACGCGACGCCTCGAGTCCCTCTCGGCCGGCACGGTGAGCCGGCGGCTGGCGCGCGTGCTCCTCGGACTCACTGAGCGTTTCGGCACACCCTTCCCCGGCGGCACGCTGATGCCCGTCCGGCTGCGGCGGGAGGACCTCGCGGCGCTGGCCGCCACCACCCTCGAGTCGGTGAGCCGGCAGATCAGCGTGTGGAAGCGCGACGGCGTGCTCGTGCCCCAGCCCGTCGGCTTCCTGATGACCGACCTCCAACGACTGCGACGCCTGGCCGATCTCGACGGGGAGTGAGGCGCGGCGCCCCCACTTCACGCCGCCGCGTGCAGGGCCTCGGCGAGAGGCAGCACCAGCACCGAGCGCCCTGAGCGCTCGACGATGTCGGCGGCGAGCTCGCCGCGGAAGAGGCTGGCGAGGGGCGACGGCTCGCGCGTGCCGACCACCACGAGGTCCGCGGCGCGCCGCCTCGAGAGCTCGAGCCTCACGCCCTCGCCGGCCTTCGCGCGCCCGCTCGACGCCGCGAGCTGCTCGAGGCGCCCGGCAGAGAGCGCCTCGGCCGTCTCCATGGCGAGCGCCCACGACAGCTCATGGCTGAGCGCGTCGCCCTCTCCCGCTCCCGGTGGGCGCGCCACCAGCACGGGGGCGCGCGCGGTGCGGGCGAGCTCGGTCACGCTCGCGCCGAAGTGGCCCTCCTGCGGCGGCACGACGATGAGCTCGATGCCGAGCTCCAGCGCCCGCGCTGCGACCTCGACGACGAAGTCGCCTTCGCGGGTCTCGAGCGCGGTCACCTGCGACGCCCCCCCGACCGCGGCCAGCCAGCGCCGGGTCGCCTCCAGCACCTCGATTCCATGGGCGACCACCTGCAGCGCCGCCAGGCTGTTGAGCTGGGGAAAGAGCGGAAACGACGAGGTGCGAGTGGACTCCACGCGCAGCACGTACAGCTCCGCGTCGAGGAGCCTCGAGATCGCTAGCGCGCGCTCGAGGCTCTGCGTGGGCAGGTCCGCGCCCCGGAGAGCGAGGAGGAGGCGCCGAGGCACGGCGGCGCGGTTGCGGGTGACGGTGTCGTTCATCATGGAGTGCTCCGATCGGGTCAGGGGTTGGGCCCCGCGGCTCAAGCCGAGGGGGGAACGACCAGCACGCTGCGGCGCGCCATCTGGGTGATCACCGCGCCGGCGGGGCCGCTGTCAGGGGGCGAGCCTGAGGCGCCGACGACGATCAGGTCGGCGTCCTCCCTGCGCGCCTCGGTGAGGATGCCGGACGCGACATCGACCGAGCGCGTGAGCACCGCGTCGGCGCCCAGCTCGTCGGCGAGCCTCGCGAGGCGGCGCTCGGCCTCGAGGTGAACGCCGCGATCCGCCCCCGCGATCTGTGCGAGGTCGTTGTGCACGATGGTGAGCGGCCGGTCGAGCGCCGTGGCCAGGCTGCAGGCCTCCAGCACCACCGGGTGGCAGGGGTCCTCGAGGCTCGTCGCCGCCAGCACTGGCCTCCGCCCGCGTGACGCACGGGCGACGAGACACGGCGCGCGGGCAGCCGAGGCCAGCCAGCCAGCGCTCTCAGCCGGCCACCCGCAGCCAGCAGCCATCACCACCACCCGGGGCCCGAACCGGCGGAGCCTTCGGGCGAGCGCCGAGGTCCGCCCGCCCCACGCGCCACCCGGGCTTCCGGCGCCCTCAGGCAGGCCCGTGAACTCGAGCTGGACGAGCTCGGCGTCCAGCGCGCTCGAGAGCGTCTCGGCCCACTCGCGCGCCGCGGGTCGGTCACCGCGCCGCTTGAGCAGCACGACGGGTGGGCTTCGCGGGGGCACGGACTGGATGACGGCGATGGCGGGCGTGTTCATGTGACTCCTCCTCGGCCTCAACCTCGCACGCGACCGCACTTGTTCTGAATACCGAAAGACTGACAGACTCGGTCCCAAAAACAGACGACTTGGCGCTCCGAGGGGCGTCCGAAGGGCTCGTCAGACGAGGCGAAACGATGACGCCACAGTTCGTCTAGAACGACGGAATGGCTGCCTGGCTCAACCACCACCACCTGCAGTACTTCCGCGTGATCGCCCAGGAGGGCGGCATCAGCGCGGCGGGGCGGAAGCTGTCGATCACCCACTCGACGCTCTCGACCCAGCTCAAGCAGCTCGAGGACGTGCTGGGCCGGCCCTTGTTCGACCGGGAAGGCCGCCGCCTCGTCCTGACCCCGTTCGGCGAGCAGGTGCTCACCTACGCCGAGGCGATTCACCGGCTCGGGGCCGAGCTGCTCGACTTCTCCGCGGGCGTCAGCGCGCCCGAGGAGCGCCGCCCGTTTCGCGTCGTCGTCACGCCGACCCTCCCCAAGACGATCGTCTTCCAGCTGCTCGCCTCGGTGCTCGCCGACCCGCGGTGCGGCCCGGTCGACGTGAGGGAGCGGCCGGGCCCGAGGCTGCTCGGCGATCTCACCGCCGGCCGGGCCCACGTCGCGCTCAGCGACGAGCCGGTCGTCGAGGCGGGCGTGCATTCCCACCTCCTGGGGAGCTCCGGGCTCCACTGGTACGGCGCCGCCGAGCTCGCGCACCGCTTCCGGCGAGGGTTCCCCGGCTGCCTGAACGACGCCCCTTCGTGCTCCCGGCGCAGCACCTGCCGATCCGGAGCGTGCTCGATCGCTGGCTGGTCGAGCGCGGCATTCGGGCGCGCGTGGCGGCGACCGCCGATGACACCTCGATGGTGCGGGTGTTGGGAGCGCGGGGCGTCGGCGTCTTCCCGGTGCGCGACGCGCTCCGCGCCGAGGTGGACGATCTGCGCCAGGCGGTGCCCATCGGCCCCATCGACGGCGTGGTCGAGAGCTACTACGCGATCAGCGTCGAGCGGAAGGTGAAGGACGAGGCCGTCGCGCTGGTGCTGGCCAGCGCCCGCGCCCAGTTCGGGAAGGGTCGGCCACTGTCACCGCGCTGACTGCGCGCGTTCGTCGCCAGGGGGCGCTGCGATCGCGTCTGCGGGGTAGCGGCCCACCGCCTTGAAGTACGCCGCCTCGGGTGGAGGGCGGCGCCGGTTCACCTCGAGGGCGGGGCTGCCCAGGCGCGGCGCGCCGTCTCCCTCACGGACGACCTCCGCGCCATCGCAGAAGCTCCACGTCGTCCGCCCCGCGTCGCGCCACGCGAAGAAGATGATGGGGCTGCCTGGCCGCAGGGGGCAGGCCCGCCTGGCCGACTGCTGCTGCACGAGGCGCTCCCGGCGCCACTCTGCCAGCGCGCGGGCCTCGCGCACGGCCTGGAGGTGCTCGGGGGCGGCGGCGAGCAGCGCCCTGGTGCCCTCGAGCAGCGCCTTCCCGCGGGCGATCAGCGGCGGCCACGCACCCTCCCTGGCGAAGTCGCACCGCGTGAGCGCGTCGAGGTTGCGCTGGTGCAGCTGCACGAGGGTCGGAAGCCGCTCGAGGGCGTCCTCCACGAGCGCCATCGAGGCGTCGCTCCACTCGGCGTCGGCGCTCGACGGCGTGGTGCTCACGAAGCGGCTCAGCAGGCCGTTGACCGAGGCGACTTCGTCGATCAGGAACCGTGGCTCGGCGTCGCAGATGGCCCCACCGGGGAACGCGCGCACCGTCGCCCGCACGCCGCCGAAGTCGAACGGCTCGGACCTGATGGTCGGCCTGACCGGGGTGCAGCCCAGCAGGCAGAGGAGACCAAGGAGGCGCCGCATGCGTCGGACGATCGTCTGGAGCGAGACGACACGACCATGATGGCCATCAAAGAGTCGGCAGACGTGCGGAGCGTACAGGTTTCCCATGAAGCCACGCTCCATCGGGTTCCCGTGCGCGCGCCACGAGTCGGCGGAGGTGCGGGAGTTCCTCCCGCCGCTCTTCGGCTTCCTGCAGCAGTTCGGGCTCGACCGCGTCGTGATCGAGGAGGGCTACGGCCAGCGCATGGCGATTCCCGCCGCGAGCTACGACGCCGCGCTGCCCGGCCTACAGCGGGGAACGCGCGAGCAGGCCCTGTCACAGGAGCTCGTGGTGATGTTGCGCTGCCCTTCCATGCCCGACCTGCGCCGCCTTCGCCCGGGCGCCGTGCTGGTCGCGATGCTGCACTTCCCGACGAGGCCCGAACGGGCGGCCTTGATGGAAGCGCTGCGCGTCACCGGCGTGGCCATGGACCAGATCGTCGACGATCTGGGCCGGCGGCTGATCGAGAACCTCGAGGCCGTCGGCTTCAACGGCGTGCGGGTCGGCATGGAGGCCCTGGCCTCGACGTGGCCCGGGTTCGACAGCCCCGAGCGGCCTCCGCTCCACGCGACCGTGCTCGGTGGAGGGGCGGTCGGGGCCCACGCGGTGCGCGCTGCCGTGCGGTACGGCGACGATCAGGTGCGAGCGCGGCTGGGAGCGGCCGGCGTCGCCGGGGTTCGGGTGACGGTGCTCGACGTCGAACTCACACAGAACGGCCCTCTCCTCGACGACGTGCTCCGGACCACCGACCTGCTGGTCGACGCGACGCAGCGCCGCGACGTCTCGCGGCCCGTCGTGCGGAACGATCAGCTGGCGCACCTGCCGGCCCACGCGGTGATCGTCGACCTGTCGGTGGACCCCTACGACTTCGACCGGAACCCACCGGCAGTTCGAGGGCTCGAGGGCATCCCCGAGGGGACGCTGGACCAGTACGTCTTCGCGCCCGACGACCCCGCCTGGGACCTGCTCGATGCGCGGGTGCCGCACGCGGCGCGCCGCACGGTGGCCAGCTGCTACTCGTGGCCAGGTATCCGCCCGGTCGACTGCATGACCGTCTATGGCAAGCAGCTCGAGCCGGTGCTGCGTGCCTTGATCGAGCGCGGCACCGACCTGCCTGCGCAGGGCGGGACCTGGGCCGAGCGCGCGACCGGTCGGGGGTGCCACCGGCGTTGGGTGATGGGTGGTCGCGACCTGATCGAGGCGGCCGGGGGCGCGCTCCTTCGCGCGGAGATCACGAGCAAGGCAGGTTCGCGATGAGGCTGACCCTGGGCATTCCGCGCATGCACAAGGAACCGGGTGAGCGGCGAGACTTCCTGCCCCCGCTCCTGGCGGCCGCCGCGCGGTTGGGCGTGTCCGTCGTGATGGAGCGCGGCGTCGGCAGCGGGCTGGGGCTGAGCGAAGCAGACTACCTGGCGGCGGTGCCCGGGCTGAAGGTCGTCGCCAGCCGGCAGGAGGCCTGGGCGCAAGACGTGGTGCTCGTGCTCCGAAGCCCCGAGGTCGAGGAGTTCGACGCGCTCGTGAAGCGTGGCAGCACGGTGATGGCGATGCTCCACCTTCGCACGCGGCCGCGGCGGGTCAAGAAGCTGCAGGCCCTCGAGGCCTACGCCGTGAGCCTCGACGGGCTCGTCGGCGACGACGGGGCGCGGCTGGTCGAGAACACGAAGGCGGTGGGGTGGAACGGGCTGGAGGCCGCCTTCGGAGCGCTCGAGACCACGAACCCCTGGCGCCTCGAGCCCGGCCAGAAGGTGCTCGAGGTCACCGTGATGGGCGCGGGGCAGGTGGGGAAGCACGCCGCCGAGGCCGCCATCAAGTACGGCAACCGGTCCCGCTGGGACGCGTGGTCGAAGCGGGGGACTCCGCCCGCGGTCGCGGTCCTCGTCGGCCGCCGCGTCACCAGCGACATGGTGTGGCTCAAGGAGCGGCTCGCGCAGACCGACGTGCTGGTGGACGCCACGCAGCGCGACCGGTCGGACATCCCCCTGCTCAGCAACTCCAGCCTCCGGTGGCTGCCCGAGCACGCGGTCGTGTGTGACCTCAACGTCGACCCCTACGTGCCGACGGGCTCGCCGCCGACGGTGCGAGGCATCGAGGGCATTCCCATGGGCACGCTCGACAAGTGGGTCTTCACGCCAGACGACCCTCACTGGGCCGACACCATTCCGGCGGGGGTCAACCACGCGGCCCGGCGCACGGTGGTGAGCTGCTACTCCTGGCCGGGGATCCACCCGCGGGAGTGCATGGAGCACTACGGGCGCCAGCTCGAGCCGCTGCTCGTGCGTCTGCTCGAACGGTCGGGGGCCTCGGGCCTGCGCCGTGACGGCGACGCGCTCGACCGCGCGCTCTGGAGAGCCAGCCTGTCTGCCCTGGAGGCCTGACCCGCCCCAGAGTCCTCCGCAGTCCTGAAAGGAAAGATCCTATGAGAGCCCTCGTCATCGTCGTCCTCGCCGTCGCCGCTGCAGCCTGCGTCCACACGCCGAAGGTGGAGCCCGTCACCGCTGCGCCGCCGCCGAAGGTGGAGGTCGTCACCCCACCGACGCCCGCCGTGGTGACGCAGGCGAGCTGCGCGGCAGACTCGGAGTGCCGCAACGGCTTCCTCTGCGTCCGGAGCCTGTGCGTGGCCATCACCCCCGAGCTGGCCGAGTGCGCGACGGTGCGCGTGCACTTCGACTTCAACGAGGCCCTCGTCCGGCCGGATGACGAGGTCGTGCTGCAGCGAATGGCGCGGTGCCTGAGGGCCGACGTCAAGCTGCGCGTCACCATCGAGGGCCACGCCGACGAGCGGGGCACCGAGGAGTACAACCTCGTGCTGGGCAACCAGCGGGCGTACGGCGTCGAGCGGTACCTCGACACCCTCGGGGTTTCCCGCTCGCAGCTCGCCAGCGTCAGCTACGGGTATGAGCGCCCGCTCTGCACGGAGCATGACGAGGCCTGCTGGTCGAAGAACCGGCGGGTCGCGCTGAAGCCCACCCGCGCTCCCTGAGCGCCCGCAGGTCGCGACGAGAGGCGCGCCGGGTGATCGGCTCAAACGGTGGTTGTCAGCAACCCCCGGAGTCCGCTTTGGTGCGGCTCCCCCGCCTGGCCGGCAGCACCGGAGCCCCGATGTCACCGATTCGCCTCGTCCTCTTCCTCGCGACCCTCGCGCTCGCGTCCGCCTGTGGCACGCGCTTCACCTGCGACGCGAAGTCCTGTCCCACCGGCTGCTGCAACGCCTCGTCGGGGCGCTGTGAGGTCGGCAACACCGCCGAGCAGTGCGGCGCGAACGGCGCCACCTGCTCCGCCTGCAGCGCGGGCCAGCAGTGCAGCGCGGGCGCCTGCGCGGCGAACGGCGGCACGGGCGGAGGCTCGGCCACGGGCGGCGGTGCCGCGGGCGGTGGGGCGACGGCTGGAGGCTCCAGCGCCGGCGGCGGCACGGCGCAGGCGACCACGTCGTTCTACCGCGACGTGCTGCCCATCACCCAGGTGCGCTGCGCCGGCTGTCACCGCATGGGCGGCATCGGCCCCTTCCCCCTCGAGACGTACGCCCAGGCGAAGCCGATGGCCGCGGCGATGAAGGACGCGGTGGTGGCGAAGCGCATGCCGCCGTGGATGCCCGACAACTCGTGCGGCGGCCCCTTCGTCGACGACCGCACGCTGTCGCAGGCGCAGATCGACACCCTCGCGAAGTGGGCCGACGAGGGCGCGCCCGAGGGCAACCCGGCCGACGCGCCGGCGCCTCCGGGCCCCGTGGGACAGCTCCCCCGCGTCGACGCGACGCTCACCATGACCGAGGCGTACACGCCGTCGGCGACGCTCAACGATGACTACCGCTGCTTCCTCATCGACCCCGCGCTCTCGGGCAACCGGTTCGTCACCGGCTACGACATCCAGCCGGGCGTCGCCGCCGAGGTGCATCACGTCATCGTCTACATCGTCGACCGCAACGCCGCGCGAACGAAGGACATGAACGAGGCCGGCCCGGGCTGGACGTGCTTCGGCGACTCGGGCCTTCAGTCACCCGGCCCCATCGGCGCGTGGGCTCCCGGCACCGGCGCGGTCATCTTCCCGTCGAACACCGGCATTCAGCTGACCGCGAACCAGGTGCTCGCGATGCAGATTCACTACAACACCAACAACGGCGTGCGGCAGCCCGACCAGACGGCGATCCGGATCATGTACTCGGCGCCAGGGGCCTCGCCGACCGCCGCGTACCTGCTGCCGCTCGTCGCCGACGGCTTCGCGATCCCTCCCAACGCGACCAACTACAGCTACAGCGAGACGTTCCCCAACCCGACGCGCGCCCTCACCATCCGGGTCTGGGGCCTGATGCCGCACATGCACACGCTCGGGAAGCGCATCACCATCAAGGGCCCCGCTGACGCCTGCCTCGTGGACATCCCCCGCTGGGACTTCCACTGGCAGCAGCAGTACTTCCGCATGACGCCCTTCAGCATTCCGCCCAGCGGCTCGCTCACCATGTCATGCACGTGGGACAACCCGACCACCCGCACGGTGCGCTGGGGCGAAGGCACCAACGACGAGATGTGCTTCGCGTACGTCTACGCGACGCTCTGATCATCCGATGCACACGCGCGCGACTTCGGAGTAGACCCGCGCGCCATGAGCTACACGGTCCTCGCACGCAAGTACCGGCCCCAGGCCTTCGAAGAGATGACGGGCCAGGAGCACGTGGTCCGCACGGTCGAGAACGCCATCAAGCTCGACCGCGTGGCGCACGCGTACCTGTTCGCGGGGCCGAGAGGCGTGGGCAAGACGACCGCTGCCCGGCTGCTCGCGCGCGCGCTCAACTGCGAGAAGGGCCCCACCGCCAACCCCTGCGGCGCCTGCCGCGCGTGCACCGAGATCCGCGACGGCATCAGCACCGACGTGCAGGAGATCGACGGCGCCTCGAACAACGGCGTCGAGAACGTGCGCGAGATCCGCGAGAACGCGAAGTACCAGCCGCAGCGCGACCGCTACAAGATCTACATCATCGACGAGGTGCACATGCTCTCGGGCGCGGCGTTCAACGCGCTGCTCAAGACGCTCGAGGAGCCGCCGGGGCACGTGAAGTTCATCTTCGCCACCACCGAGGCGCACAAGCTGCCCGACACCATCCTCTCGCGGTGCCAGCGGCACAACTTCCGGCGCATCTCGCAGGCGTCGATGCTCAAGCGCCTCAAGGAGATCGCGCAGGCCGAGCAGGTGAAGGTCTCGGAGTCGGCGCTCTCGCTCATCGTGCGCCAGTCCGAAGGCGGCATGCGCGACGCGCTCTCGCTGCTCGATCAGATCCTGAGCGCGTGCGGCAACGAACCGAAGGACGAAGACGTCGCCGAGACGCTGGGCACCATCGACCGCACCGTCGTGCACGGCATCGCGAAGGCCCTCGTCACCCGCGACGCGGCCATCGTGCTCAAGCACACCGAGGAGCTGTGGAACCGGGGCGTCGATCTGCGCCGCCTCGCCGAGGAGCTCGCGTGGTGGCTGCGGCACCTCTTCGTCGCCCGCGCGACCGGGGCTGCGCCTGACGAGCTGGCGGACACCGATCGCGAGGCCGTGGTGGCGCTCGCCCGCGACGCAGACGCGGCCCAGCTCGCCCGGCTCTTCGACGTGGTGCACACGGGCGTGTGGGAGATCGCGCGCGCGCCGCAGCCCCGCCTCGCCTTCGAGATGACGCTGCTGAAAGCGCTGCACCTCGCGCCCGCCGCGTCGATCCCCGAGCTGGTCGCCCGCGTGGAGCGGCTCGCCAGTGGCCAGCCCGTTGCCGCCGGAGCGCCGGGAGGTCGCTCCACCTCGGCGCCCTTTCGCGCCTGAGCCGCCACGAGCGCCAGAGGCTGGCACGAGGTCGTCGCACCCACCGTCGGCCGCACCCCCGACCGCGACGCCCGCCCCCGCGCCTCGCGCCGCCGAGGCGCTGACACAGCCCGCCGCCTCGGCTCGCGCAGGCACGCCAGCCCCACCCGCGCAATCAGCGCCTCCGACCCACCCGGCCGCCGCGCCTCGCGCAGGGACGCCAGCCCCACCCGCGCCATCCGCCGCCGCCACCACCGAGCGCGCGCAGCCCGCGCCTCACGCAGGCACGGCAGCCCCACCCCCGCAATCAGCGCCTCCGACGCAGCCGGTCGCCGCGCCTCGCGCAGGCACGCCAGCTCCACCCGCCCAATCCGCCGCCGCCGCCACCGAGCCTGCGCGGCGCTCCGGCACGCCAGCACCACCCTCGG
Organism: Myxococcaceae bacterium; assembly: GCA_016793095.1. Classification (GTDB taxonomy): domain Bacteria; phylum Myxococcota; class Myxococcia; order Myxococcales; family Myxococcaceae; genus Xiheimicrobium. The sequence continues at coordinate 175,756 of JAEUJQ010000027.1, forward strand.
CTGCTCCACGCGGCGGCGCCGGGGCACCCCAGCCCACGCAGCCCGACGTCGTGCTCGTCAACCGAACGCTCCCGCGGGCCCCACAGGTCGAGGCCGGTGTTCCGCCAGAGGACCCCGACGAGCGTCTGTTCGCCCCCGAGGGCAGCGCCGAAGGGTGCGCGTCTGGCGACTGCTTGCCCGACGCCCCGACGGCAACGACGACGAAGCCCGCGGCGCCGACGAGCAACACTGAGACCTGGCGGCTCGCCGTCGAGGCCGTGCGCGCCGCCTCGCCACGCCACGGCAAGTCGCTGAGCCACGGGCGCTTCATCTCGCTCGAGCCCGGCACGGTGCGCCTCGCCTTCCCCAACGACGCCGCCTTTCACCGCTCGACCGTCTTCGGCATGTCGCGGCAGCTCATCGAGGAGGTGCTGACGAAGCACTTCGGCCGCCCCACGAAGGTGGCGGAGGACACCACGGCCCAGGCGCTCAAGGCCGCCGCGCCCAGCATCGCCGAGGAAGAGGCGAAGGAGACCGCCGCCCGCCACCAGGCCATCGACGCGCGGGTCGCCCAGCACCCGGCCATCAGGAACGTGCTGCGCATCCTGGGCGGCACCGTCGAGCACGTGCAGTACCTCGAGCCCGTGCGCGAGGCGCCCTCGCTCGTCGCGCCGGCCAACGCGCCGCCAGAAGACGAGTGACGCGACGGCTGTTCACACGCGCCCGAATCCGCTACGCAGCCGCTCTCACCTCGCCGCAGGAGCCGCCATGCCCGGAGTCGATCTCAACTACTTCATCCGTCAGGCCAACAAGCTGACCGAGCAGATCGAGAAGCGGAAGACCGAGCTCGCCACCGAGACCGTCGAGGGCAAGGCCGCCGACGGCCTGGTCACTGTCGTCGCCACCGGCAACCAGGAGGTGAAGAGCATCAAGATCGACCCGAAGGCCGTGGGCGATCTCGCGATGCTCGAGGACCTCATCACGGCCGCCGTCAACGCCGCGCTCACGAAGTCGAAGGAGCACCAGGCCGCCGAGCTGGGGAAGATCTCGAAGGGCATCAAGATTCCCGGCATCACCTGAGAAGCACCGATGACCCCCGACGCGATCAACCGCCTGGTGGCCCAGCTCGCGCGGCTGCCCGGCATCGGCGAGAAGACCGCCCAGCGGCTCTCGTTTCACCTGCTGCGCACCCCCGACCTCGCGCGGGGCCTGTCGAACGCGCTCGTCGAGGTCGTCGATCGCGTGAAGCTCTGCCCGCGTTGCTTCAGCCTGCACGACGGGCCGCTCGAGAGCCGCTGCGGCTTCTGCACCGACGCGCGCCGGGAGGACCGGGTGCTGTGCGTCGTCGAGGGCATCAGCGACGAGCTCGCCATCGAGCGTACGAAGGAGTTCCGCGGGCGCTACCACGTGCTCCACGGCGTGCTGTCGCCGCTCGAGGGCATCGGGCCCGAGCAGCTGCGCATCAAGGAGCTGCTCACCCGCCTGCAGGAGGCGCCCGTCGAAGAGATCATCGTCGCCACCAACCCCGACGTCGAAGGCGAGGCGACGGCGCTCTACCTGACCCGCCTGCTCAAGCCGATGGGGCTCAAGGTGTCGCGGCTGGCGCAGGGCATCCCCATGGGCGGCGACCTCGAGTACGCCGATCAGGCGACGCTCGCGCGCGCGCTGTCGGCCCGCCGCGAGCTGTAGGACGCTGAGGCAATGCTCGCGGCGCTCACCTCCCTCATCGTCGCGGCGCCCACCCTGGTCTGGTCGAGCAGCACCAACGTGTCGGGCGGCAAGCGCGTCACCCTGCAGGCGAGGGGGCTGCAACCCGGCGTTCACTACTCGGTGGTGACGAGGGGCGTCTGCGAGGTGAAGGACGCGCCCCGACGACGCCGCTGGCGGGAACGGGTGCACCCGCTCGGCAACGTGCCCTTCGGCACCGAGTTCCGCGTCTTCATCGGCGACGCCGAGTTCCCGACCGGAGTGGACGAGGCCCGCACCCTGTTCCGCGCCGCCTCGGCTGATCCCGAAGTCCGGCTGGAGGACCGCTCGAGCCCCGCCAGCGGTCGCACCCGATGCCGGCTCACCTTCGTGGGCATCGAGACCGTTGACTGATCGTCACCAACTGAGGAGTGGACCCCAAGCCCTTTCGCGGGGATAAAGCGTGAAACACCTTTCGCCGTCTGCTACACCTCGTCAGTCTTTTTCTCCTTGAAGGAGAGCTTCGACCTCATGGCCTCGCAGCTCGTGATGTACGAAGAGGAATTCCACCGGATCAATGCGGTGTGCGATCGCTTGACCAAGGACGCCAACGCGAAGGTGGTCTTCCTCGTCGACAAGAACGGCCAGCTCATCTCGGCGGCCGGCCAGACGAACAACATCGACACGACCTCGCTCGCGTCGCTCACCGCCGGCAACGTCGCGGCGATGGGGGGCCTCGCCAAGCTCATCGGCGAGAACGAGTTCCCCAACCAGTTCCATGAGGGCGCGAAGGACTCGCTCTACATGACCCTGGTGGGCGGGCGTGTGGTGCTGGTCGTCATCTTCGACAACCGCACGTCCCTGGGCCTCGTCCGCCTGCGCATCAAGAAGGCCAGCGACGAGCTCGAGAAGATCTTCGCGGCGCTGGCGGCACGGTCGGCTGCGCCTGGCGCGGGGTCTCCGTTCGCGGAGATCTCCGACGCCGACATCGACAACCTGTTCAGCGAGTAAGCGGGCCCGCCAAATGTCCTTCATCAACTACTCAAGCCGCGAGATCAACTGCAAGATCGTCTACTACGGCCCGGGTCTGTGCGGGAAGACGACGAACCTTCAGTACATCTACAACAAGACCAACCCCGAGACGAAGGGCAAGCTCATCTCGCTGTCCACCGAGACCGACCGCACCCTCTTCTTCGACTTCCTCCCGCTGTCGCTCGGTGAGATCCGCGGCTTCAAGACGCGCTTCCACCTCTACACGGTGCCCGGGCAGGTCTTCTACGACGCCTCCCGAAAGCTGATCTTGAAGGGCGTCGATGGCGTCGTCTTCGTGGCCGACTCGCAGGTCGAGCGCATGGAGGCGAACATCGAGTCGATGGAGAACCTGCGCGTCAACCTCGCCGAGCAGGGCTACGACCTCAACAAGATCCCCTTCGTCATCCAGTACAACAAGCGCGACCTGCCCAACGCCGTCTCCGTCGAGGAGCTGCGCAAGGTGCTCAACCCGCGCAACGTGCAGGACCATCAGGCCGTGGCACCGACCGGCGTCGGCGTCTTCGACACGCTGAAGGGCGTCGCGAAGCTCGTCCTCACCGAGTTGAAGAAGGGTGGACAATGAACGTTCGTCTCGTCGGGCTGGGTGTGGCGCTGCTGGCGCTCGCCCCGACCTTCGCGCAGACGCCCGCAGGGGGCAGCCCGGCTGCGTCTGCTCCCGCCGCGGCGGCGCCCGGGCCCGGTGCGCCCAGTGCTCCCGCTCCCCAGACCGCCGACGAGGCGTTTCAAACGCGCGTCAAGCAGTTGGAGGAGCAGGTCGTCGATCTCAAGGAGAAGATCTTCCGCACCAAGGCGCGCCTGCTGCTGCTTCAGGAGACCGTGCTCGGCGGCGACATCAGCCAGGGCGCGAGGGCCGTCATCTACCACCGCAAGGAGATGAGCTCGCAGTTCGTGCTCGAGTCCGTCGCCTACGCGCTCGACGGCGCCCCCATCTTCACCAAGGTGGACACCAACGACGATCTCAACAAGCGGGAAGAGTTCGAGATCTTCAACGGCCGCATCGTGCCCGGCAACCATCAGATCGCCGTCCGCATGGTGTACCGCGGCGCAGGTGGCGTCTTCAGCTACACCGAGGGCTACAAGTTCAAGCTCCAGTCGAACCAGACGTTCACGGCCGAGGGCGGCAAGATCACGATCGTGAAGGTGGTGGGTTACGAGAAGGGCGGCATCACCGCCGAGATGAAGGACAAGCCGGCCATTCGCTACGACATCACCACCACGAAGGAAGGCGCCCCCAGAGAGGGCGCGGGTGATCAGTCGCAGCCCGGTGCGGCAACCAACCCGCAGTAGCGCTCGAGGGATTCGTGTTGCTGCGTGGGGCGCACAGGGGCAGCGTCGGCGGAACCGCGGTGTGGCGGTGGACGGGGCTCTGCCTCGCGCTCGCATCTCCGGCGATGGCCGCCGAGACGATCACCGAGCTCACCGGGCGCACCGAGACGGCCGCGGGCCTGGTGAAGACGGCCGCGAACGACGTCGAGCTGGTGGAGCGCCAGTACACCCTCGTGCAGGAGCCGACCGACGAGGCGGCGCTGCTGCAGCGCTTCTCCGACGCCGAGATCCGCAAGCTGCTGGGCGACTACGCGACCGCCTCGGTCCTCTTCTACGACCTGGTCGCCAACAAGGACTTTCAGAAGTCGCCCCGCTTCGTCGACGCGCTCTACTACCTCGCGGACTCGCTCTACGAGATGAAGAACTACCTCGGGGCGCGCCTGTACCTGCGGCAGCTGCTCGACCTGCGCGGCAAGTACTACAAGGAGGCGCTCGCCCGGTACCTCGAGATCGCCGGCCGGCTGAACTTCTTCGTCGGCGTCGATGACTACATCACGCAGGCGCGCGGGCTGTCGGGCGGAGCGCTCCCACCCGAGCTCTCGTACGTCTACGGCAAGTGGCTCTTCCGCCGCGAGGATCTGTCGGTCGAGGAGCGGGTGCCTCGCGCCCTCCAGGTCTTCGACGGGCTCGCGAGAGAAGCCGGCGGGCCGCTGCGGCTGCAGAGCATCTACTTCATGGGCGTCGGCCATGTGCGCCTCCGGGCGTGGGACAAGGCGATCGAGTCGTTCACGCAGGTGACGAAGATGACCGCTCGCGATGCCCGTGACCGACAGGTGCAGGAGCTCGCCGAGCTCTCGCTTGGCCGCGTGTACTTCGAGACCGGCAAGTATGACGAGGCGGTCGATCACTACTCCCGCGTCCAGCAGCAGTCCGACAACTTCCCCGACTCTCTCTACGAGATCGCCTGGTGCTACGTGCGCAAGGGCGAGCTGCGCAAGGCGAAGGACGCGACCGAGGTGCTGCTGCTGGTCGCCGAGAACTCCGTGCTGGCGCCCGAGGCGAAGATCCTCCAGGGCACCCTGCTGCAGAAGCTGCAGAAGTACGAAGACGCGCTCGACACCTACAACGGGGTCATCAACGAGTACGCGCCAGTGCGTGACGAGATCGACGCGCTGCTCACCGTCAACAAGGATCCGGTGACGTACTTCGACGAGCTGCTCGCGCGGAACGAGAAGAGCCTCGACGTGACGAAGCTGCTCCCGCCGACCGCGCTCAAGTGGGCCAGCACCCGCGAGGACGTCGCCGACGCGGTGGCGATCACCGACGCGCTCGATCAGTCCCGCAAGGGGCTCGCCGAGTCGAAGGACATCGCCAACCGCATTCTCCAGTCGCTCGACGACCGCGGCCTCGACTCGTTCCCGCTGCTCCAGGAGGGGTACAGCCGCGCCGCCGCGGTCGAGACGGCGGTCACCCGCGCCGAGGAGCAGCTCACCCAGATCGAAGGGGAGCTCGTGGGCAGCAAGCTGTCCGCCGAGCAGCAGGCGCAGCTCGACGCCGCCCGCGCCGAAGAGAAAGCCCTCAAGGCCCGCATCGACACCCTGCCCACCACGAGCGAGCAGGTCAACGAGCGCAAGGCCCGCATCCAGGGCGCCATCGACGCGCTCGAGAAGCAGGCCTTCCAGCTCAGCGTCGAGCTGCAGTCGCAGGCCGCGCAGCTGGTGGCGGTGCGCAAGTACGTGGACGACACGCGGCCTCAACGCAAAGGCAACAAGACCGCCGCCGAAGACGAGAAGGCCTTCCTCGAACGCGTCACCAACGAGCAGAACGGCATCGACGCCTCGCTGGCCGAGATCGACGATCTCCGCAAGCGGCTCGCGGCCGAGCGGAACAACGCCGACAAGGCGGTCAGCGGCGAAGACGCGCTGCGCCGGAAGTACGCCTCGGTGCTCGACCAGGAGCGCGGCATCTACAACCAGCTGCGCGCTGGCCTGCCTGAAGAGTCACGACGCCTGCTCGGCCGCATCGACGTCATCCGCGCCGACGCCGACGCCCTGAAGGACCGCGTCGCCCGGGCCAAGGGGACGATCCGCGAGCGCGTGCAGCGGCGCGCCCAGAAGCTGCGCGAGCAGGTGCTGGCCGAGGCCACCCTGCTCGAGGGCTTCACGAAAGACACCGACGCCATCACCGGCGAGACCCGCAACCTCGTTGGCCGCATCGCCTTCGACAGCTTCCGCCGCGTGCAGAAGAGCTTCTACGACCTGGTGCTGAAGGCCGACGTCGGCGTGGTGGACGTCTCGTTCCAGCGCAAGCAGGACAAGACCGCCGAGATCCAGAAGAAGTCCGCCGCCAAGGACCGGGAACTGAAGCAGCTCGATGACGAGTTCAAAGAAGTCCTCAAGGACGTGGATTGACCGTGAAGACGCCTTCTTTCGCGATGGTGTCGCTGAGCGCGCTGCTCGCCGCGAGCGTGGCGTTCGCCCAACCGAAGAAGGCCGACAAGAAGGCTGACGCGGGCGTGGCGATCGATGCGGGTGTGGTCGGCCCCCAGATGCCGGTGGTGTCTCCGTCTGGCGGCGCGTCCGAGACGAAGGACGACAAGCCCCCGGAGAACGTCAAGCCGAAGACCCGCTACTACGAAGGCATGGGGCGCACGGACCAGGAGAAGCGCCTGCTCGAAGAGGTGAGCCAGGCGCTCGCGGCCTACGAAGAGGAGTCGAAGGAGTTCCGCCGCGAGGTGCAGCTGCTCATCGAGAAGAAGTACGAGGAGAAGCGGAACACCCTCGCCAACTCCTACGAGAAGGCCATTCGCGACCTCGAGGTGCTCGAGCGAAAGGAGCGCCTCGACGCCATCTCGGCCTTCGAGGAGTTCCTCACCCGGTACCCCAACGACCCACGCTACACGCCGGACGTGATGTTCCGGCTGGCCGAGCTCTATTACGAGCGCTCCAGCGACGATCACACGGTCGCGATGCGCGACTACGAAGAGGCGCTCAAGAAGCTCGACCCCGAGAAGAACCCGACGCCGCCGCCCGAGCCGAAGATCGACTTCTCGAAGTCCATCGCGCTCTACCAGCGGCTCATCAACGACTTCCCCTCGTACAAGCTGAACGACGCCTCGTACTACCTGCTCGGCTACTGCGAGGAGAAGCAGGAGAACTTCGAGAAGGCGAAGGTGTCGTACGAGAAGCTCATCGCCGCGTACCCGAAGTCGAAGTTCACCATCGAGGCCTGGGTGCGCCTCGGCGAGTACTACTTCGACGCCTACGACGTGCCCGACGCGCTCGAGAAGGCGGCCGACGCCTACGAGCACGCCATCGCCGACACCAACCACCCGCTCTATGACAAGGCGCTCTACAAGCTCGGGTGGACCTACTACCGCATGGACAAGTTCGATGAGGCGGTGAGCCGCTTCTTCGCGCTCGCGGACTTCTACCAGGCCGAGGCCAGGCGGAAGGGCGAAGACGAGGTCGGCGGCGATCTGCGCGCCGAAGCGCTCCAGTACACCGCCATCAGCTTCGTCGATGAGAAGTGGGGCTCGCTCGCCAAGGCCCAGGAGCTGTTCGCGAAGATCGGCGGCCGCCCGTACGAGGCCGAGATCTATCGGCGCATGGCCGACGTCTACTTCGATCAGACCAAGCACCCCGAGGCCATCGAGGCCTACCGCCTCGTGCTGCAGAAGGACCCGCTCAACAAAGATGCGCCGCAGATCCAGCAGCGCATCGTCCAGGCCTACGAGCGCGACCGCAAGCTCGAGGAGGCCTTCGCCGAGTCCTCGAAGCTCGCCAACATGTTCGTGCCCGGCACGCCGTGGCACGAGAAGTGGAAGCGCGACCCCGACGTGGTGCTGGCCGCTGGCGAGCTCGCCGAGAAGAGCCTGTACTCGACGGCCATCTACCACCACCAGCAGGCGCTCGTTTACAAGCAGGAGCAGAAGTTCGAGCAGGCCAAGGCCGCCTTCGAGACCGCCGCCAAGGCGTACCAGTCGTACCTGGGCCGCTTCCCACGCTCGAAGAACGCCTACGAGATGGAGTTCTACTGGGCCGAGTGTCTCTACAACTCGTTCCAGTTCGCCGAGGCCGCGAAGCACTACGCCGCCGTGCGCGACTCGAGCCAGGACGTGAAGTACCTGAACGACGCGGCCTACTCCGCCGTGCTCTCGTGGCAGAAGCAGCTCGACCTCGAGATCAAGACCGGCCAGACACCGGCGACGAAGGTGCTCACCTCGAAGGACTACGCCGAGGGCCAGGCGCTGCCGAAGCCGGTGGCCCTCACGCCCACCGAGCAGGCGTACGTGGACAACTCCGACAAGTTCCTGGTGCGGGTGAAGGCTGGCGACGAGAAGGCGCCGGGCATCGCCTACCGCGCGGCCGAGATCTTCTACACGCACAACCAGTTCGAGGAGGCCCGCAAGCGCTTCGAGGCCATCATCTCGAACTTCCCGAAGACCGAGATCGCCCAGTACGCGGTCAACCTCACCATCGAGTCGTTCCTCATCGAGAAGAACTTCACCGCCGTCGAAGACTTCTCGCAGAAGTTCCTCGCCAACAAGGACGTCATCGACCCGAAGTCGAAGCTGGGAGGCGAGCTCGTGAAGTTCAACCTCGGCGCCAAGTTCAAGCGCGCCGAGGAGCTGATGGCGAAGGGCGACTACGACGCGGCCGCGCGCAAGTACATCGAGCTGGTGCAGGCCGAGCCGAAGCACGAGTTCGCTGACAAGGCGCTGAACAACGCCGCCGTCTGCTACGAGAACGTGCAGCGCTTCGACTCGGCGCTGCGGCTCTACGAGCGCATCTTCAACGAGTACCCGCAGTCGAAGCTGGCCGACTCCGCCCTCTTCCGCGTCGCCGTCAACGCCGAGAAGTCGTACGACTACGACAAGGCGATCGAAAAGTACCAGAAGCTGGTGAAGGAGTACCCGCAGGCGAAGGATCGCGAGAACGCGCTCTTCAACACCGCCCGCCTGCTCGAGGCGCTGCAGCGCTACAACGAGGCCGCTGCCGCGTACCTGCGCTTCGCCGACACGTACCCGAAGAGCGAGGAGGCGCCGAAGAACCAGTTCCGCGCCGCCCTCATCTACGAGAAGCAGAGCGACTGGAACAAGGAGATCGGCGCCCTCAACGAGTTCGTGCAGAAGTTCTCGAAGGACCCGAAGCAGACCGAGCTCGTCGTCGACGCCCGCAAGCGCATCGGCGACGCGTACGAGAAGTTGAACAAGGACAAGGAGGCCCGCAAGGCCTGGGAGTCGGCCGCCGACGACTTCGACCGCCGGGGCCTCAAGCCCGAGACCAACCCCATCGCCGCCGAGGCGGCCGCCTACGCCCGCTTCCAGCTCGCCGAGGTGGTGTTCGCCGAGTTCGACAAGATGAAGATCGGCGGCACCGGCAAGGCGCTCGAGAACTCGCTCAAGAACAAGAAGGAGGCGGTGAAGAAGGTCAACGCCGCCTACGACCAGATCGTCAAGTACAAGCGCGTCGAGTGGACGCTGGCGGCCTTCTACCGCAAGGGCCACGCGCTCGAGCGGTTCGCCCAGGCCGTGCTCGAGACGCCGGTCCCTCCAGAGGTCAAGCGGCTCGGCGACGAAGCCGTCGTCATCTACCAGGACTCGCTGGCCGCGCAGACGGTCGCGCTCGAAGACAAGGCCGTCGAGAACTACGCCGGCACCATCGCCGAGGCCCGCAAGGCGCGCATCTCGAACGAGTGGACCAGGAAGACGCTCGAGTCGCTCAACCGCTTCCGCCCCAAGGAGTACCCGGTGCTGAAGGAGCCCAAGACGGTCATCGAGGGCGACGGCACGTTCTCGGATGGCGCGGTGGGCACCATCGACGGGGTGAAGGAGCGCGCGGCCCCGCAGAAGCTCCAGTCGGAGGACGAGAAGTGAACGGCCTCCCGCTCCGCCTGCTGACGTGCGCCGCGCTGGCCCTCGCGACGGCCTGCGCGACCACGCCCGAGAAGAAGCCCGAGCCTGACCTCACGAACGCGCCTGCAGAGACCCCAGAGGTCCCGTACGAGCCGAAGAAGCCGGTTCCTGCCGAGCCCGCTCCAGCGAGCGAGCAGCCCAGAGCCGAGCAACCAGCGGCGGGAGGCGCGCCCGCCGCGGCCGCCGAGCCCGAGCCGCCGCCGAGGCCGAAGTTCGACGCGGCCTCCACCACCCGCTTCAAGGAGGGAGCTGACGCCCTCAAGCAGGGCAACCTCGAGAGCGCCGAGCGGGCGTTTCGCGAGGTCCTCGACAGGAACGCCCAGGTCGATCACGCCTGGACCAACCTGGGCCTCATCGCCGAGCGCCGGGGAGATCTCGACGCCGCCGAGAAGGCCTACCGGCGCGCCCTCGGCATCAACGCGACCCAGGACGCCGCGTGGGATCGGCTGGCGCGCCTCGCCTGCCGCACCCGTCGCTGTCCGCAGATCGACGCCGAGCTGCGCAGCACCATCGCGCAGAACCCCGCCGCGCTCGGCCCACGCATCGCCCTGGTCTACGCGCAGCTGCAGCAGAACAAGCTCGAGCCCGCCGCCGGCGAAGCGAAGAAGGTCCTCAAGGCCGACGAGCGCAACGTGCGCGCGATGCAGCTGCTCGGCCAGGTCTTCCTCAAGGAGGGCAAGTTCGAGCTCGCCCGCCTGGTGCTCGAGACCGCGCGTGACATCGACCGCGAAGACGCCACCACCCAGTACTACCTCGGCCTCACCTTCCTGAAGCTCAAGCAACGCCCGCAGGCGGTGGAGTCGTTCCGGCTGGCGGCGCAGCTGCAGCCTGACTTCGCCGAGGCGCGCAACGCGTTCGGCGCCGTCCTCATCGAGAACCAGGATTACGAGGGGGCCACCCGCGAGCTCGAAGCCGCCGTCGCCGCCGCCCCCGAGTTCACCCTCGCCTGGCTGAACCTCGCCTCGGCGTACCGAGGCCAGCAGCTGCTGCCGAAGGCCATCGAGACGTACCAGAAGGTGCTGAAGGCTCGACCTGACTACACCGACATCTACTTCAACCTCGGCATCACCTACCTCGACTCCGAGGTGCCGGGCCTCGACAGCACCCAGCGCTTCCGCACCGCCATCGACTACTTCAACCAGTACCGCGCGAAGGGCGGGAAGGACGATCGCGTCGAGCAGTACATCAAGGACGCGAACAAGGGCATCGAGAAGGAAGAGCGCCGCAAGGAGCGCGAGAAGAAGGACGCGCTGCGGAAGATCGAGCAGGAGAAGAAGAAGGCGGAGGACGAGGCCCGCGAGAAGGCCGAGGCCGAAGCGAAGGCGAAGGCCGACGCAGAGGCGAAGGCGAAGGCCGACGCAGAGGCCGCCGCGAAGGCTGAGGCTGAGGCGAAGAAGAAGGCTGAAGCCGACGCGAAGAAGGCCGAGGCGGACGCAAAGAAGAAGGCCGCCGAAGACGCCAGGGCCGCTGCGAAGGCGGAAGCCGACGCGAAGAAGCAGGCCGAAGCCGACGCGAAGGCCGCCGCGAAGGCGGACGCGGAGGCGAAGAAGAAAGCCGAAGCAGACGCGAAGGCCGCGGCGAAAGCCGAGGCTGAGGCGAAGAAGCAGGCCGCCGCCGACGCGAAGGCCGCCGCGAAGGCGGAAGCCGAGGCGAAGAAGAAAGCCGAGGCCGACGCGAAGGCGGCTGCGAAAGCCGAGGCCGAGGCGAAGAAGAAGGCTGAAGCCGACGCGAAGAAGAAGGGCTCCAGCGGTGGCAAGCTCAGCGACGACGACGAGCCCGCCCCCGCTCCCAAACCAGCCGGCGGTGGCGCTAAGCTCGGGGATGACGAGAAATGAGGTCCTCCATGCGCGCGGTGATGACGATGGTGGTGCTGCTGGCGTCGGCGGCCCTCGCCCAGGCGCCCGCCGGCGGCGCGAAGAAGAAGAAGGTCATTCGCCTCGACGCCATCACCGTCGAAGGCCGCATTCAGAAGCCTCAGGCCTTCTACATTCTGCAGCGCTCCACGCTGAACTTCGACGAGCTCAACCGCGCCGAGACCTTCATCCCGAAGGTCGAGAAGAGCGTCGACAAGGGTGCGTTCTGATCCTTGTCGCGCCTGCCGTTCGGGTCTAGAACGCTGAGACCGTTCTTGTAGGAAATCAAAGGTTTCGAGCGGCGGAACTTCCCCCGCAACGAGTTGTCGAAGAGGGCACTATGGCGACCGCGCCGCTTGCCGGAAAGAACCTGCGTATCGCGCTCATCCAGGGCGCCAAGATCACCGAAGACCGCACCTTCAAGCGTCGCGGCTCGGTGACCGTCGGCCAGGACGCGAAGAACACTCTCGTCGTTCCGGTCTCGAACCTCCCCTCGTCCTTCACCCTCTTCGAGGTCGTCAACAACCAGTACTCGCTCGTCTTCAAGGCGGGCATGGAGGGGAAGGTCAACGTCAGCGGGAGCGAGCTGACGCTCCAGCAGGCGCGCGAGAAGGGCCTCGCGAAGGCCCGCGGTGACGTGCTGGTGCTCCCGTTGACCGATGCGTCGAAGGGCCGGGTCGCGCTGGGCGAGGTGTCGGTCCTCTTCCAGTTCGTCACCCCCCCGCCCGAGCCGAAGCGCGAGGAGCTCCCGCCGCAGGTCAAGGGCAGCTTCTTCAGCCAGATCGACCAGTTCTTCTTCCTGGTCCTGGCGGCGTCCGTGTTCGTCCACTTCTCCGGCGCCTCGTACATCGCGTGCCAGCCGCTGCCCGTCGAGAAGGAGCTCTCGCTCGAGGAGCTGCCCGATCGGTTCGTCAAGGCGATGATGCCGGTCGAGGTCAAGAAGCCCGAGCCCAAGAAGGAGGTCGCGAAGGGCGACGAGCCGAAGAAGGAAGAGAAGAAGGAAGAGAAGGTGGCCGAGGGCGACCACAAGGAGAAGGCGGCGACGAGCAACGCGAAGAAGGCCGAGCTGCAGGCCAAGGTGGCGCGCGCCGGTCTGCTGAAGATCATCGGCGCCGCCGGCTCGGGTGATGGCGCGTTCGCGGACGTGCTGGGCAGCTCGACTGGAGTCGGCGACGTCGCCAGCGCCCTCTCCGGCGCGAGTGGTGTGAACATGGCGACGGCTGATGCGCTCGCAGCGGGCGGTCCCAAGGGAAGCGGCACGGGCTCAGCGGCGGACATCGGCTCGCTCGGGACCTCCGGCACGGGCACCGTGAACCTCGCCGAGAAGGGCCCCGCGGCCATCCGTGGCAAGGTCGCTGACGCCGCGCCCGAGGTCGAGAGCGCCGACATCGATCGGAACAAGCTCAACGCGTTCCTCCGAGGCCGCATTCGCGCCATTCAGGGCTGCTACGAGAAAGAGCTGAAGCGCAACCCGAGCCTCAAGGGCAAGGTCGTCGTGCGCTTCTCGATCACCACCGGCGGCCGCGCGGCCGAGATCGAGATCGAGCAGGACACCCTCGGCAACGACGCGGTCTCGAGCTGCATCAAGACGGTGATTCGAGGCTGGGTGTTCCCCTTCAAGCCCGACAGCGACGTCTCGGTGGCGTACCCGTTCGTGTTCTCGCCTGCCTCCTGACGTCACGCTCGCGCCAACCACCGGAATGCTGGCAGACTCGTGAGGATGGATCGCGTCTCCGTCCTCGCCGGCTCGTCGCTCTTCGACATGCTCTCGGACGAGGAGCTGAAGGCGATCGCTGCCCTCGCGAATGAGGTCCAGGCCGCGAAGGGCCAGGTGCTCTTCGAGGAAGGCCAGCTCGGCGACGCCCTCTATGTGTTGTCCCAGGGCGAAGTGGAGGTGCTGGGCCGTGACGCAGTCGGGGCGCTCCGGACCCTGGCGACCCTCGGCCCTCAGCAGTTCTTTGGTGAGATGAGCCTGATCGACAAGGAACACCGCTCAGCCACCATCCGCGCGCGAACGGACTGTGAGCTGCTTCGCCTCTCGAGTGATCACCTCACCACCTTCCGACGACAGCATCGTGATGGCTTCACCTTCATCGTCATCAACATTGCCCGCATGCTCTCGGCCCGTCTCCGAGAAGCCAATCAGCGCCTCGCGACGAGTCCGCTGACGAACGCCCGTGAATGAGGTCGGCTGATCGGGGAACGCACCCGATGCACCGAAGCTCCATTGACTCGCAGGCCGTAGAACCCTAAGTTTTCGCGTCTCTTTTCCTTTGTGCCCCGTGGGGGTGTGCCCGTGTCGGTTCGCTGGTGGATCAGTGTCGTCGTCGTGGCCATCGGAGGCTTCGCGCTCGCTCAGAACACGCCTCCCGCGCCGGCGGCCAACCAGCCCATCGAGGCGGCGAAGGTGCCCGACAACGAGAAGCTCAAGGTCAGCGCCGACTCGGTGTCGGTGATGCGCGCAGCCCTCAAGGACGTGCTGCAGAAGCTGGAAGAGGCTCGGAATACGAAGGACGTGGTGAAGCTCACCTGCGTCAACGAGAAGCTCACGCAGATCAAGGGCCTCCTTCGCATCTCGGAGCAGTCTGACGTCGCCCTCCAGGAAGCGATCGCGCGCCGCGAGTCGCAGACTGCCGATCACGAGTTCACCAAGGTGACGATCGCGCGCTCGAAGGTCGATCAGCTCCGCGCCGAGGCCGAGCAGTGCATGGGTCAGCTCGCGTTTCGCGCCGACGAGAACGCCACCATCGAGGTCGAGACGCCCGACTACCTGCCCAAGGGTGACCCGTCGGTCACCCAGAACATCCCTCGCACCATCGACTCGCGGCCACCGCCCGCGAGCCCGACGATGTGAAGGGCGGCGTGACCTTGAAACTACTTGGACACTCGGCCGGGTGTGCTACGGACCGCTGAACCGATGACTCGGAGGGGACCAGGCGTGAGGTGGGCGGCGACGTTCGCGGCGATGCTTGCGCTGCACGCATCTGCGGCGTTCGCTCAGGCCGGCGCTCCGGTGGGTTTCAAGGTGGGTGACGGCCGCCTGCACCTGCTGGGAGAAGTCGACAGCCGCTTCGACTCGCTGGTCGGCTACTTCGCGGGCCTGGGTGTTCCCAGCCCAGAACTCATCTTCGTTCCACGCGCTGGCGTCAGCTACTCGCTCGAGAGCCCTTCCACGCTCGTCAAGTTCGGAGGCAACGCCGAGTACCTCATCTTCTCGGGCCTGCTCTCCCCCGCCTCGCGTCAGCTGTCGCGACTGCAGGCGCTAGCCAGCCTCGACACCTCGTTCAACCGCGACGGCGTGGTTCAGGTGGACATCGGCGACACCTTCACCCGCTCTGATCGAACGCAGAACCCATCGACTGGCATCGGCGTCGTCTCGCTCTTCAACACCCTTCACCTGGGTGTGCCCATTCGTCCCGGCGGTCGCGCGTTGGAGATCACTCCCCGCGTCGCCTGGTCCGTTGAGTTCTTCGAGCCCCTGCTCACCGGCCTGACGAGCTGCCCTGCCGGCGACATCACGTGCGACCCCGCGCTGGTGTCGAACATGAACTACAGCAACCTGAACTTCGGCCTCGGCGGGCGCTTCAAGTTCCTCCCGAAGACCGCGGCGGTGCTGGACCTCAACTTCGACTACCGGACCTACTGGATCGCGACGACGGCCAATCTGCCTGCCAACATCTTCCGCGGCCGCGCCGGCCTGGCGGGCCTCATCACCCCGCGGTTCTCCGTGACGCTGCTGGGCGGCGCTGCGTACGACTTCGGCGCGACCCAGCGCCTTGCCCCCATCGCGCAGGGCGAGCTGACCTACCTCGTCGGCGAGAGCACGTCGGTCTCGCTCGGCTACATCCGCGACCTGCTCCCGGTCCCTGCGTTCGGCACCATGTCGAACGACCGCGGCTACTTGAACGCGCGCCTGGGCTTCTTCGGCGACCGCCTCACCCTCAACGGCACCGCGTCGGTGGACTACTTCACCTTCTTCGCCCAGATGGGCGGAGTGAGCGGCCGCAACGATCTGCTCATCGGCCTCAACGCCGGCCCCTCGTTCGTGGTGGTGTCCTGGTTCGTCATCGGGGCCAGCTACGGCCTCGGTTTCCGCTCGTCGACGCAGACGACCCAGACGGGCATCAACTTCGTGCGGCACGAGGCGAACCTGCGGCTGACCTTCCGGTACTGAAGGCCGATGCGTCACGTCCTCATCGTTCTCGCCCTGTTCCTGATCGCGCTGGGAGCCTGCCGCACCCCGAAGCCCCTCGGCGGCCAGCTCCGCCCGGACGAGCTGAGCACACCCGACGGAGGCATTCGGGCCAACACGCTCGGCACCGGCGACTTCCTCGAGGTCCGCGTCTACCAGGAGGCGGATCTCTCGGGCATCTACCGGGTCTCGCCCGAGGGCGTCATCGACTACCCGCTCTGCGGCAAGGTGACGGTCGCCAACCTCACCCCGAGCCTCGCAGCCGACGCGATCACCAACTGCCTGAAGCAGGGCTTCGTCCGCCGTCCGCAGGTGACGGTGATGGTGAAGGAGTTCAACTCGAAGCGGATCTTCGTCTTCGGCGACGTGTCGAAGCCCGGCTCCTTCCCCTACGAAGAGGGCATGACGATCGTCGCCGCGGTCAGCGCGGCCGGCGGCTTCAATCGCACCGCGGCCCGAAACGGCGTGAACATCACCCGCCTCATCGATGGAAGGGAGACGCGAGTCCCCGTGCGCGTCGAGGACATCATCAACGGGAGCGAGAAGAACTTCACGCTGCAGCCGGGCGACATCGTCTTCGTACCCGAGGGCTTCCTCTAACCGTCGCGGCGACTGCGCCCGTCTCTCCTGGCCCTCCAGGCCTGACTGGCATGAGGAACCCCCGCCATCCTGTTCGTCTCGGGCCGCACCTGGGGATACGGATCGCACCGGGTGACAGCGGGGCCTGCGGCCTGAGATCGCTCGTCAGGCGAGGCGAGGGTCACTCGGCAAGCTCGAAGTGCGGCGGGCCTTGCTCGCGACCTCAAGCGCCGAAGCGCCGGGGTTGGTAGCCGAGCCTAGCGACGAACTCGCGGCACTCCCGGCTGAGCGACGGGAACACGCCCGCACCCGCTGCGACGATGTCGCCGAGGTCCGAGGCCCAGGTTGAGCCATCGACGCAGGCGATGGAGCCGCCCGCCTCCTCGACGAGCAGCGCGCCGGCGGCGACATCCCACGGCTTGAGACCGAACTCGAAGAACCCATCGAACCGCCCGCACGCGAGCCAGGCAAGGTCGAGCGCCGCGCTGCCCATGCGTCGCATGCCCTGGGCCTGACGCACCAACCGGTTGAAGAGGCCCAGCGGCGCTTCGGGATCGACCTGCACGTCGTAGGGGAAGCCGGTGCACAGCAGCGCCCGCGAGAGGCTGGGCGCGCTCGAGACCGCGATCGGGGCGCCGTTGAGCGAGCTGCCCTGCCCTCTCGCCGCCGAGAACAGCTCGTCGCGCATCGGGTCGAACACAGCCCCCGCCAGGACCCTCGTCTCACCAGCCCACGGACCTTCGACCGCGAGCGAGACGCAGAAGTACGGCACCGCGTGGGCGTAGTTGGTGGTGCCGTCGAGCGGGTCGAGGATCCACCGGTAGCCCGCGCCGCCCTTCGCTCCCGACTCCTCGGCCAGCACGCCGTGCTCCGGGAAGCGGTCGCGGAGCGCGGCGAGCACCACCTGCTCGGCGGCGTGGTCGGCGTCAGTGACGAGGTTGGTCGGGCTCGCGCCCTTGAACTCGATCGTCCGCGTCTGGCTGAAGCGACTGCGCAACACCCCGCCCGCGAGCCGGGTCAGCTGCTCGGCAGTCTCCCGAAGCGCCTCGAGGCTCACGGCGCGACCTCCGGAGCCAGGCGCTGCTCGCGCGAGGAGGCCCGGGCCATCGCCCCGGCTCCGGCTCGCCTGTGCCGACCCCTCTCGTGCACCTCCGAGACGGGTTCGCGCCCGGCCAGCCGTCGCGCCAGGACCCTCGGTCGATGGCGCCGCGCTCTCAGCAGGCCCGCGCCGCACGACGCACGGGCGCGCCCACGAAGAGGGCACGCTCTTCTTGCTCGAGCACGAGCCCGCCACCGCCAGCCGCGGGCCGATGCGCTCCGAAGTCCCGCGAGCTGCGCCGGAGTCTGCGTCGTCACTGCGAGGGCTCCGAGAGCAGCGCCTCGACGTCGCTGAGCGTCTGCTGGAAGTAGTCGTCACTGAGCCCCTCGTGGACTCGACGAACGACGCCCCGCCGATCGAAGAGCAGGCTCGTGGGCATCTGCGAGACGCGCAGGGTCGAGCCCGCGACCACGGCCTCCGGGTCGTGCAACACCGGGAGGCCCAGCTTCAGCTCCGAAACGAAGGGGCTGATCACGGACGCGTCGGCGTCGACGCTCAAGGCGTAGACCTTCAGCCCGCGCGACGCGAACTGCCGGGCCACGTCGTCGTAGAACGGCAGCGAGTCGCGGCACGGCTCGCACCACGTCGCCCACACATCGAGGAGCACCACCGAGCCGCGATCGTCGGACAACCGGTAGCGCTCCTTGCCGGGGTGACGGGCGACGGTGAAGTCGAGGCCCTTCGCCTCTGCGCGCGGGAGCAGACCTCGCCTGGCGTCGTCTTCAACGAGCTTCGGTGGCGCCGGGCGGACCACGCACGCGGAACACAGGAGAGCGCTCAAGAGGAGCAGTCGCGTCATCGTCAGTCCTTCCGGTTCGAGAGTCGCGCGAGCAGCAGCTCGATGAAGCCGCCGAACCCACCGTTGCTCATCACCAGCACGAGCCCACCGCGCGACGCGGCGCCCCCGACCTCCTCGACCAGCTCGGCGACCGACCCTGCGGCGACCGAGGGAATCCCCGCTGCGGTCAGCTCCCGCGCGAGCCTGGGCACGTCGAGCTCTTCGCCCGGGGGGATCTTGTCGTGGCGCTCGGGGATCTTGATGGAGGCCCGCGCGGCGCCGGTGAAGCTCCGCGCGTACTCCGCCTGGTGCAGGCTGCGTCGGCTGGTGTTGCTTCGGGGCTCGAAGACCGCCCAGAGCGGGCGGTCCGGCCAGCGGGAGCGCACCGCCGAGATCGTCTCGCGCACCGCCGTCGGGTGATGGGCGAAGTCGTCGATGACGAGCACGCCAGCCGGCTCCCCACGCACCTCCTGGCGGCGCTTGACGCCCTCGAACGACGCGAACCCCGCGCGCACCTCGTCCGGCGAGAGCCCCAGCCCACGCGCGCACGCAAACACCCCCAGCGCGTTCTCCAGGTTGTGACGCCCGGCGAGGGGCAGCACGAACACGCCGCGCGACTCCCCGCGCTCGAAGACGTCGAAGCGCGCGCCTTCCGGGCCGAGCTGCACGCTCCGCGCGACGACATCGGCCTCGACTCCTTCGTACCCGCAGTAGGTCGTCACCTTCGCCCGTGCACGCCGCGCGAGCGTCACTGCGTTCGGCCAGGCGGCGCTCACCGCGACGTGCCCGTCGGCAGGGACCAGCGTCATCAGCTTCTCGAAGCTGGCCTCGTAGTGGGCGAGGTCCCGGTAGATGTCGGCGTGATCGAGCTCGATGCTCGTGAGGATGACGCTCCTCGGCTGGTAGTGAAGGAACTTGGGGCCCTTGTCGAAGTAGGCGGTGTCGTACTCGTCACCCTCGACGACGAAGTGCGGGCCCTGCCCCAGCCGATAGTTGCCCTGGTAGTTCTTCGTCACGCCGCCCACGAGGAACGTCGGATCGCGCCCGGCCGCGGCGAGCACGTGGCCCATGAGCGAGCTGGTGGTCGTCTTTCCGTGCGTGCCCGCCACCACCACCGCGTGCCGCTTCGCGAGGAAGAGCGAGCCCAGCGCCGCCGGGAAGCTCATCTGCGGCAGTCCGCGCTCGCGCGCCGCCGTCGCCTCGGCGTTCACCCGTCGAATGACGTTGCCGATGATGACGAGGTCAGGCCGCGCGGCGTCGAGGTTCTCCGGGCGGTACGGCGTCAGCGCGGGAATGCCCCACGCCCTCAGCATGTCACTCATCGGCGGGTAGACGTTCTCGTCGCTCCCCGTCACCTCGTAGCCAGCAGCCTTCAGCATGCCGGCGAAGCTGCCCATGCCGGTGCCGCCAACGCCGACGAGGTGAACGCGCTTCACGCTCGACGGATCGACGGTGGCCAGCACGTTGCCGTTGTCGGAGTCGCTCATCAGCGACGTTCCAGCACGAGCGGCGACGGAGCACCAGAACCGCGCCCTGCCGTCACCCGGTGTGAGTCGAGGCTCATGGAGCGCCTTGTTCCGTCTCGCTGGCACCGCCACGTCGCGCCCCGCGTGAGTCGAGACTCGCAGGGCGCCGTCACCGCCATGGTGCGCCCGGTGTGGAGTCGCGACTCAGAGAGCCCCGCTGCTTCGCGCCCGCACCGCCATCGTGCGCCCGGTGGAGTCGAGGCTCATGGAGCGGCACCGCCATCCCGCGCCTGGTGTGGAGTCGTCACGCCTCGCGCTCCGCGAAGCCATCGCTCGCGAATCAGCCGGAGAGCGTCGTTCAGACGCCGAGCGCGTCGAGCACGGCCTCGTGGAAGCGCGGCCGGAACTGGCGGATCTGCACGTTCTCCCGCCCGAAGATGACGCGGTTGGTGAGCAGCGCCACGACGAGCGCGCGGTCGAGGTCGATCCACAGGCTCGTGCCGGTGAAGCCCAGGTGGCCAATGGCCGCCCGAGGGCCCTTGCGTCCAAACCGGGGCCCGCACGACGGCGCGTCGTCCGAGGGTGTGTCGAAGCCGAACGTGCGGGTGCTGGCCGGCGTCACCCGGTCGCGCGCCCAGCCCTCGGGGCTGACGAGCCAGCCGTCGAGCACGGCCTGCCCGAAGCGCCCGACGTCGGCGGCGGTGGCGAAGAGGCCGGCGTGCCCGGCCACTCCATCGAGCACCCACGCGTTGTCATCGTCCACCTCGCCGTCGCAGCCCCGCCACTGCGGACACTCCCACTGGCCCTCCTGACCGGGTGCAGGCGGGCGCGGGCGCAGCGCACCGGTTGAGATCACGTCGTCGCCTGGCGGGCGCTCCGACAACCGACGGAAGCGCGCCTCGAGGCCGAGCGGACGTGCGACCTCCTCGGTGAAGACCTGGTCGAGCGGGCGGCCTGCGACCTTCGCGATGGCTTCGCCGAGCAGGAGGAACCCCACGTCGCTGTACACCGCGGACGCACCGACGGGGCGCTCGGCGGGAGTGGCGAGGATCCGGCGCACGACGCCTGCCCGCACGGCCGCGCGATCTCCTCCCGGTGGATCGTCGAACAACTCCGGGTGTTTTCGTGCGACCTCGGCGAAGTACGGCACGAACGCCGGCAGGCCCGAGCGGTGGAAGGCGAGGTCAGCCAGTGACGCCGCGACCACGGCGTCGGGGAGCACCGTACGCAGAGGCGCCTGAACGTCGACCCGCCCCGCAGCTGCGAGTCGGCAGAGCAGCGCCGTCGTCGACATCACCTTCGTGACGGACGCGAGATCGAAGCGCGCGTTGGCGGGTGCGTTCCCGCCCTCGTAGACGACCTGTCCACCGAAGCGCACCACCGCGCGGGCGTGGCTGTAGACGGTCTCGGACAGCCCCTGCTCGAGCAGGGCGTCGAGCGCTTTCACGCCAGGCCCTCGAGGAACTCGAGCCGCTTCGCCGTCGCGTCGAGGCGCACCCGGGCGCCCAGCGTCACCGGCTGGTTGACCGCGCCGTGTCCGATGTGGAGGCCGGCGAGCGCAGGCACGCCCAGCCCCCCCACCAGGTCTCTGAGCACCTCGGCGCTCGTGAAGGTCGCGTCCTTCTCCTCGCAGTCGGTGAACTCGCCGAGCACCACGCCCGCGACGCGCTCGAGCGCACCCGAGAGCACGAGCTGGGTCCACAGGCGATCGAGCCGGTATGGCCGCTCGCCGATGTCCTCGAGCAGCAGCACCGCGCCATCGAGCGGGGGCATGAAGCGCGTCCCAACCAGGCTCGCCACCAGCGCCAGGTTGCCGCCGATCAGCGGCCCTTCGACGAGGCCCGGATGCAGCGTGTCGGCTCCGAGCAGCGGCCCCACGGGCTTGCCTTCCAGAAGATCGAACAACCGCGTCAGCACCGCCGAGGGCTGGGTTCCGAGCTGGGTGACGACGGGCCCGTGCACCGAGCGCCAGCCACGCGCTTGAAAGGCCAGGTGGAGCGCCGTCACGTCGGAGAAGCCCACCAGCGTCGCAGGTCGATCGAGCCGCAGGTCGGTCAAGAGGCGCATGGCGCCGTAGCCACCG
This sequence comes from Myxococcaceae bacterium, assembly GCA_016793095.1. Classification (GTDB taxonomy): domain Bacteria; phylum Myxococcota; class Myxococcia; order Myxococcales; family Myxococcaceae; genus Xiheimicrobium. Next base: position 197,707 of record JAEUJQ010000027.1, read on the forward strand.
CGGGCCGCCATCACCACAGGCAGCTCGCGGTCATCGAGGCTGCGCTGGAGCGAGGCACGCCGACGCTCGTCACGCCCCGCGAGGTAGCGGAACGTGTCGAACGCCTCGGGAGCGACGACGACGTCATAGCGGCCCCGCAGCAGCTCGAGCCCCTGGTCGAACTTCTCGCGGTCGAAAGGCCCGGACGCGGCGACGATGGAGAGCCGCCCGCCAGGAGCGATGAGCGGCATGGAAGAGAACGCCATGCCGTGGTTGTACACTCCAAACGCGCCCCATGGCCGTTCACGAGTACCGCCCCGCTGCCCCGAAGAAGCCGGCCCGTCAGAGGTTCCCGGTGCCGTGGGGCCTCTTCGTCGTGCTCGCCATCTACGCTTGCGCCGTCGTCGGCTACATCTGGAAGACGTACTGGGAGTCGCCCGAGTACCAGGCGGCGGAGCACTACGCGACGGCCCTCTCGTTGCTGGGCGTGGACGACGGGCGCAAGTGCTCCGAGGCGGACCTCGTGGCGGCGTTCGGCCACGTGCTCGAGGCGGCCCGCCTCATCCCCGAGAACAAGCACCTCGCCACCCACACCGAGCGGCTGCGGTGGCGCTTCGACGAGCGGGGCTTCAAGCTGAGCCCCGACTTCGTGCGCAAGGCCGAGCTGGTGTCGAAGGCGGCGCAGCGGGTGGAAGAGGAGCGCTCGCCGTGGCTGGCCGTCGGCTCCCGCGACCGGGGCTGGGCGCCGGATCAGCTCCTCGCCGCACCGGAGCGCGTCGTCTGGTGGTCGTCACCCGGCGTCGTGCTCATCATCGCGGTGTGGGCGTACGGCCAGTTCGGCTCGAAGCGGGCGCGCGAGCGGGAGCACGAGGCGAACCTGCGGAAGGAAGAGGCCGCAGTCGAGAAGCTGGGCGCGTGGCGAGAGGGGCTGGGCACGGCGCCACGCAAGTACGACGCCGCTCAGGAAGACGACGAAGGCGACGCGACGCTCGCCGAGCCACCGCTGCCAAAGCCCCGCACCAGCAGCTCGGGCAGAGCGCGGGCCTCGTCCAACAGCCCGGGGCGGCCAGCCGTCTCGCCCGGCGAACGCTCGACCGCCTCGTCCAGCAGTCCGGGACGCGCGGCCTCGAAGAGTTCTCCCGGCCGGCCCGCGGTGAAGAGCTCGCCCGGCCGCCCGGCGGTGAAGAGCAGCGGCGGCCGCCCGGCCGTGAAGCGCAGCGACGAAGGAGATCCGGACGCATGAATCACCTCGCAGCGCAGTTGTCGTGGCCGAAGGTGAAGGTGCTCGCCGTCGCTGACGCGTGGGCCCTGCTCCCCGTCGGCTCTACCGAGGCCCACGGGCCACACCTGCCGCTCAACGTCGACGTCGTCATCGCGCAGGAGGTCTGCCGTCGGGTGGGCACGCGGCTCGAGACCGTCGAGTTCCCCGCCATCACCTACTCGCTCACCGAGTTCGCTGCGCCGTTCGCGGGCACCGTGAGTCTGTCGGCGGACACGGCGAGGGCGGCGCTGATCGGCGTGCTGCGCGGCATCGGCCAGGCCGGCTTCCGGCGCGTCTGCGTCGTCAACCACCACCTCGAGCCGGCGCACTTCAAGCTGGTCCATGCCGCCGCCAGTGAGGCCCAGGCAGGCACCTCGCTGCGCGTCGTGGTGCCCGATCACCGCCGGAAGCCCACTGGCCCCGCGCTGGGCGACGAGTTCATGCACGGGGGCAGCCACGCCGGCTGTTACGAGACGTCGCTCATGCTGGCGGCGGCGCCTCACCTGGTGAACGAGGAGGTCCGCCGCACGCTCCCGTCCCTGGACGTCGATCTGCCCGGAGCGATCAAGCAGGGCGCGACCAACTTCCTCGAGGCAGGCGGCCCCGAGGCCTACTTCGGTGCTCCCAGCCGCGCTACCGCGGACGAGGGCCAGCGGTTGTTCGAGCTGATCGTCACCGCGACGCTCGACGCGATGAAGGACTGAAGAGCAGTCGAGTAATCGGCTTGATGGCGGCGCGGTGGATCGCTCCTCGAGCTGTCGACGCGTCCCTCGGGTCGCTGCAGCTGATTGCGGCTGCAGAGTCCGCTCCCGCTGGCGGACCGGGGATGTGCCACCGCGGCGAGAACGAGCGACGCGCGTGATGCAAGTGTTCACCCGAGGAGTGCCCACTGGAGGTGGCAGCCAGGCACACCTCTTGCGCGAGGAGGACGCGACGGCGCACGCGACTCAGGCGACAATCCGCGCATGAGAACCCCCGTGTGTGTGGCCCTCGTGCTGGTGGCCACGGTCTCCTTTTCTGCGCCGAAGAAGAAGCCGAAGCCCGTCGCGCGTCCGGCCGCCTCCTCGAAGCAGGCCATCGTCGTCGATGCCCCGCCGGCGATGGCGAAGCTCCTGCAGTCCACCCTCGGCGCGCGCTTCTCGGTGACGGTGAACCGCGACGCGTTGTCCGATCAACCGCTGGCGAAAGAGGTGCGCACTGTCACCGCCCCCGTGAAGGCGATCGCGGTGGTGATGGCGCGCTCGGCCGGCGACAGCTGGTCCCTCACGGTGCTCAACGGCGCCGACGGCACGCCGCTCGAGAACCAGGTCTTCCGCGCTGCCGCGAGGAAGCCGCTCAAGGAGCTGCCGAAGAGCGTCGCCGGCGCGATCGCCCTTGCGTGCGCAACCGGGCAGGCGCCCTCGGCCGAGAAGCCCGACTCCGCCGCGCCCGCCACGACCGAGCCCGCGAGGACTGAGGTGACGAAGGCCGAACCCAGGGCCGAACCGAAGGCCGAGGTGAAGAAGGCGGAGCCGAAGAAGGTCGAGCCCGCGAAGAGCGAGCCGGCGCCAGAGCCGGAGCGGACGACGGTCTCATCGTCGAGCGAGCCTTCTGCGACGCCCTCCACCCTTCCGGCGCTGCGCATGGGGCTGGGCTTCCGCGGCTTCGGGCGCTCGCTGACGTGGGCAGGAGACCCGGAGCAGGCGCTCGCCCGGTACGCGTTGCGGTTCGCGCCGGCCGTCGCGATTCACGCCACCTGGTACCCGGGCGCCCACTTCACCTCGGGCATCGCGTCGAACCTCGGGCTGGCGTTCATGGGCGACATCGGCATCGGCATCTCGTCGAGCCAGGACACGTCGCGGTGGGGTACGCGCGCAGATCGCTTCCGCATCAGCGGCGCGTTCCGCCAGCCGTTCGGCTCGGTGTTCTCGCTCGAGGCCGTCGCGGGCGTCTCGCTTCAGCGCTACTCCATCGACCCGGTCGCCGCGAACGATGGCACCCCGCGCCCCAACATCCCCAGCGTCGCCTACGTCGGTCCGCGGGCCGGCGTGGGAGTTCGCCTCGCGAAGCTCGGCCCCATCGAGGTCGACGCGATGGGTGGCATCGTCATCCTCACCAGCACCGGCGAGCTGGGCACCGAGGCGTACTTCCGGCGCGCAGGGGGCTTCGGCGTCGACGCGAGCGCGGGCGTGGCGGTGCAGCTCATCGACAACCTCCAGCTCCGCGCCGCCTTCGACTGGACGCGCTACTTCCTCTCGCTGCGCCCCGAAGAGGGCGCCCGCTTCGTGGCCCCCTCGGCTGCCGATCAGTTCCTGGGCGGTTCAGTGGCACTGCAGTGGGTGATGTGAGCTCGTTCACTCCCGTCGATCACGACACGTGTGAGTTGCGCTAATGCGCGCCACCGATTAGTTCGCCTCCACCCCCGGAGGACGGCATGCAGCTGGAGTCGCTCAAGATGTTCGTGGACGTGGTGGAGACAGGCTCGTTCTCGCGAGCCGCGCAGCTCAATCACGTGACGCAGAGCGCGGTGAGTCAGCAGATCCGCGCGCTCGAGACGCGGTACGAGCAGCGGTTGCTCTCTCGGAGCGCACGGCAGGTGACGCCGACGCCCGCAGGGGAGCGGCTCTTCCGCGGCTGCAAGGAGATCCTCGCGCGGTTCGCCGAGGTCGAGGGTGAGATTCGCGAGCAGGCCACCGACATCTCGGGCGCCTGCAACGTGTCGGCGATCTACTCCGTCGGGCTGCACGAGCTGTCGAACGTGCAGCGCGAGCTGCTCCGCGCGCACCCCAAGGTGAACCTGCGGCTCAACTACCGTCGGTCGGACCAGGTCTACGACGACGTGATCCTCGGTGCGGCGGACCTCGGCCTCGTCGCCTACCCGCAGGCGCGCGCGGGCGTCGACATCATCCCCTTCCGCGAAGACAAGCTGGCCATGGTGCTGCCGCCGAATCACCCGCTGGCCTCGAAGGCCAAGGTGTCGCTCAGCGCGGTGGTGGGCTTGCCCTTCATCGCGTTCGATCGCGACGCGCCGTCGCGCAAGGGCATCGACAAGCTCTTCCGCGACAAGGCGCTCGAGCTGAACGTCGCGATGGAGCTGGACAACGTCGAGACCATCAAGCGGGCGGTCGAGCTGGGGCTGGGCGTCTCGGTGCTGCCACAGCCGACCGTGTACCAGGAGGTCACGCAGGGCTCGCTGGTCGCCAAGCCGTTCGCCGAAGGCTCGTTCACGCGCCCCATCGGGATCCTGGTGCGCAAGGGGAAGTACCTGTCGCGCGCGTCACAGGCGGTGTTGGACACCTTCAAGAAGCTGACCGCCGAGGAGTGACGTCGCCATGCCGTTGGTCGTCCGTCGGGTGAAGGTCACCGACCTGCCCGTGCTCGAGACCCTGGAGCGCGAGACGGTGAAGCGGTTCCCCTCGCGCACGCGGTGGATCGACACGTTCCGCACGATGCTCGAGACGGCGCTCTCGGAAGAGCCCGAGGGGCTGCTGGTGGCCGACTACGACGGGAGGGCGATCGGCGTGGCCGTGGCGCGGCTGGCGGGAGACCACCCGCTCACGGGCCAGAAGCTGGGGCGCGTCCTCATGTTGTCGGTGGCGCCGGGCTGGCGCACCCAGGGAATCGGCGAGCGGCTGCTGAAGGAAGCCGAGGCCTACCTGCGCTCTCGCGGCTGCAAGGTCGTCGCCTTCACCCTGCCCAGCGACGAAGGCGCCGAAGGAGAGCTCTTCAAGCAGGCCGGCTTCAAGGTGTCGGCCTGGGAGCTCGAGAAGGGCTGACGTCAGCCTCCGTCGCCGGCCGGTGGCGCGTCGGCGTCTTTCGGGGCCTTCTCCTTCGCCTCGCGCATGAGATCCTGCAGTGACTTCTCCTGCGCGGGGGGCGTGGGATCGCTCCCCTTCTCCTTCGCCTCGCGCATCAGATCCTGCAGCGACTTCTCCTGGGCAGGGGGCGCGTCGTCGCCGGTCCCCTTCTCCTTCGCCTCGCGCATGAGCTCCTGCAGCGACTTCTCGGCGCCCGCTTCACCCGCGTCCTCGGCGGCCTTCTTCTGGCGCATCAGGTCCTGCAGCGACCTCTCGCCGGGCTCCGGCGGCGCATCGACCTTCAAGGCGGGCGTCGCGGGCGCCTCCACCTTCGGCTCGTTCCGCAGCGCCACGACGAGGCCCGTGGCCAGCTCTGGCACATACGAGACGACGCCGAGCGCGACGAGCATGATGACGAGCGTCGGCACCACCGCGCGAATCACGAACCCGATGCTCTCTTTGAAGAGCGTCGAGCTGACGAACAGGTTCAGGCCGACCGGCGGCGTCAGGTAGCCGATCTCGAGGTTCACGATGAAGATGATGCCCATGTGGATCGGGTCGATGCCGACCGCCGCCGCCATGGGCGCGAGCATGGGCGCGATGATGAGGATCGCGCTCATGATGTCCATGAACATGCCGACGATGAGCAGCAGGATGTTCACGAACACGAGGAAGCCCACGCGCGACAGGTTCTGCTCCTTGAGGAGCTGCACCATCCGCTCGGGGATCTCCTGATCGACGAGCACGTAGTTGAGCGTGAGCGCCAGCGCGATGATGACGAGCAGCGAGCCCATCACCGTCATCGAGTTCTCCGCGACCGAGAGCAGCTTCTTCCGGTCCATCTCGCCGTGGATGAAGACCTCGACGGCGAGCGCGTAGACGACGGACACCGCCGACGCTTCGGTGGCCGTGAAGACGCCGGTGTAGATGCCGCCGAGGATGATGACCGGCAGCATGAGCGACCAGAAGCCCTCGCGCGTCGCGTCCCACAGCCGGGCCTTCGAGAACGGCTCGCGCGGAATCTTGAACCGCAACCCCTGCGTGACGGCGTAGCCGGCGAGCAGCGCGCCGATGAAGAGGCCCGGCCCGATGCCTGCGATGAAGAGCTCGGTGGGATCCACCGGCGTCGAGCCCGACACCATGATCGAGTAGATGATCATGGGGATCGACGGCGGAATGAGGATGCCGAGGGAGCCGGCGGTGGTGAGCAGACCGACCGAGAAGTCCTTCGGGTAGCTCGCCTTGAGCAGGGCGGGCACCATGATGCTGCCGATGGCCACCACGGTGACGGGCGACGAGCCCGAGATGGCGGCGAAGAAGACGCAACCGGCCACCGCCGACACCGCCAGCCCGCCGGGGATCCACCCGAACGCCGCGCGCATGAAGTCGATGAGCCGCCGCGCGAGCGTGCCCTGCGTCATCAGCTCGCCCGCCACCACGAAGAAGGGAATCGCGAGCAAGACCTCCTTGCCGGCGAGCTCGAGCACCTTGCGCACCGCGACGGGCAGGTCGTCGCTGGTGAGCAGCCCGATGCACATGACGCCGATGCCGCCCATCAGCACGAAGAGCGGCAGGCCCAGCAGCAGCGAGGCGAGGATGATGGCGAAGACGAGGAAGCCCACCTTCCCCGTGAAGAGGAACAGGCCGGTGAGCAGGGTCAGCCAGATGACGAGGCCCGGCTTCCGCTGCCGGTAGGCGAGGCCCGCCAGCGTGGCGAGCGCGAGAAAGGCCAGGATCTTCGCGAGCGAGAAGTCCAAGGCTCAGCTCCCCGCCTTCGGAGCGGCGACCTGCTCGGCGTCCTTCGCGAGCTGCTCCATGTCGACGCCGTGCGCATCGACGCCGCCGGTGGGAGGCCCCCAGACGAGGTCGCGAACGCCCGCGCCCAGGAACCGCAGCGCCATGGTGCCGAAGGTGACCGGCAGCGCCAGCGTCACGAGCCACTTCGGGATCGGGAGCGCGTCGAAGACCCCGACCCCGTCGCCGTCACGCCACAGCACGTACTCGTCGTGCAGCTGCATCATCGCCAGGACCGTCAGCAGCGCACAGAAGCCGAAGACGACCAGGCCACCGATCAACGAGAAGACCCGCCCCATCTTCTCGTCGAGCTTCTTCTTCACCGTGTCGAGCACGATGTGGCGACGCTGCCGCGAGGCGATCGACGCACCCAGCATGCCGCTCCACAACATCAGCCCCAGCGAGAACTTCTGGGCCCCCGGCACGCTCGAGGGGAACACGTACAACAGCCCCTGGATGAAGCCGGCGAGGCCCAGCCAGACGGCCACGCCGATCCCCAGCGACGGAAGGCCTGCCGGCAAGGGCTTGCCCTGCTTCTCGGCCTTGATGGCCCGCGCCGAGTGCGTCGCGAGGATGATGAGGACGAGCGAGCCGAGCGTGAACGTCCACGGGCCGATCGTCTCGATGACGAGCTTCTGCGTCTCGGCCGAGGGGTTCGACAGCAGCCCGAGCATCAGGGACGCCGTCTTCGAGACCGGCCTCGAGAACGTGCGCTGGATGACGTCGAGCGTGACGAGCACCGTCATCAGCGACAGGGTGGCCACCAGCAGTGCCCGCTCGATCGCGAGCACCACGTCGTCGATGCGATCGACGCTCTTCCGAAGCGAGTCCACCGTGCCTCCCCCGGCCGGGTGGCCCCGGCCTGTCACCGCGTCGGTCACTTCTTCCCGGCCGCGAACTCCTTCTTGGCCGCGAGCATCGCGTCGAGCAGCGCCTTGTTGCTCGCGCTCTTCTTCGCGAACACGTCCCACACGGGCCGCGCCTTCGCCTCGAACGCCTTCGCCTGCTCGGGCGTCAGCTTGCACACCGTCTTCTTCGCAGCCGTGAAGTTATCGAGCAGGGGCTCGGTGAGCGCGCGCACGCCGGTGATGCCCGAGCGCTCGTCGCTGCGGTTCAGGAGGATCGTCTTCAGATCGTCCGGCTGGGCGTCGAACACCTTCTTCGAGATGACGATGAGCGCCGGCTGGTAGATGTGCTTCGTGTACGTGTAGTGGGTGACGCCCTTGTACCAGCTGGTCGCCTGCGACAGGAGCGGGCTGTTCGAGTAGCCGTCCACGGTGCCGGTCTGCAGCGCACCGAGCACCTCGGGCACCGACATCTCCACTGGCGCCGCCCCGAAGGCCTTGTAGGTCTCCATGTGCACGAACGACTCCTGCGAGCGCATCTTGAGGCCCTTCATGTCGTCTGGCTTCTCGACGCACTTCCCCTTGATGCCGTACCCGTGCCAGCCGTTCTCGCCCCACATCACCATCGTGAAGCCCTTGGCCTCGAGCAGCTTCGCCACCTGGGGGCGGATCTTGTCGAGCACGAAGTCGGCCTCGGCGTCGCTCGAGTAGAGGTACGGCAGCTCGATGCCGGCCAGCTCGGGGACGTACGTCGCGAGCGCACCGGCGGAGCCGCCGAACATGGCCAGGTTGCCGTTGCGGGTCTCTTCGGCCATCTCCTTCTCACCGCCCAGCTTGCCGCCGAGGAAGAGCTTCAGCTTGATGCGGTTGCCGGAGTCTTTCTCGAGGCGGGCCTTCACGCCATCGAGCCACTCCGACCAGGGCGTGCCTTCGGGGGCCACCGAGCCGACCTTGAGCACGACCTTCGCGTCCTGCGCGAAGGCGGGGACCGCGAGCACCAGCGAACACACGACCAGCAGGGACAGACGCTTCACGAGACCTCCAGTGACGCGAAGGCCGCGGGGGCCCTCACGAAGGGTGACGTCAGGCGGACGAAAGGCGCGGCCAGAGCTTCACCGCGCTCTCGGGACTCAGAACTTCTCGTCGATCTGGGAGAGCAGCTTCTTCGCCTTCTCCTGCTCGAGCATGTTCTCGGCTTCGATCTCGGGCTCGGCCGTCGCGCTCGCGGCGACCACGTCCTTCAGCAGCTTCTCGAAGGTCGCCTTGTCCTGGCGCTTCACGCAGAGGTAGTCGGCCCAGAGCACCTTGGTGCCGAGGTAGGTGGGCGCGAGCTCGACGGCCTTCTTGAAGTTCTCCTCGCTCTTCTCGAGGGACCCGCCGGCGAGGCCAGCGGTCTGGGCCTCGTAGCCGCCGAGGTAGCGCCAGGGCGCGGCGAAGAAGTACTTCTCGTCCATGGACTTGATGTGGTCGATGGTGGCCTTGATGTCGTCCTTGTAGCGCAGGCGCGTGGCGAAGCCCTTCGAGGCGGCCCACTTCCCGAGGTTCGAGGCGTACCAGTACATCGCGGGGATCGACTCCTTCGGCGCCTTCGTGATCGACTCGGCGTGGGTCTTCCCCTCGGCCATCGACTTCGCGAAGTCAGGCGCCGAGAGCTTGAGCGACTTCGTCGCCCAGTCGAGGCCCTTCTGGTAGGCCTCATCGCGCTTCTCGTTCTTGTCTTCGAAGGCGGCGCGCTCCCCCGCGAAGTACCAGGCGCGCGCGAGCTTCGCGAAGACCTCGGCGTCCGCCGAGGCGGCGGCGATGGCTTCCCACTTCGCGATGGCCGCCATGTGCTTCGCCGGATCCTTGCGCTCAGCCCACAGCGCGTCCGCATCACCAGCGGCCGCCGTGTCCACCGCGCCCGTCGCGGTCACCTTCTCGTCCCACTTCGCGGCGTGCTGCGTCGCGCAGCCCGAGACCGCGAGCCCCACCAGCACGGCCATGACCGTCATCAACTGCTTCATTCGTTCGCTCCCGGAATTGGCGCCCAGCGCCGTTGAGAAAACCCGGTCGCTTCCTAACGACTTCGGCTCACCAGACAAGCGCTGGTTTGCGAATGACGCGCCTCGTCACTCCTGATGGCCCCGGCTGCCCGAGCGGAACTCGAGGAGCCGCAGCACCCAGTCCTCGGGGCCGCGCACCGCCACCTTGCCGATGTTGGGAGCGTAGTAGTGCGTGAAGGGGCCGGCTCCGTCGAGGGCGGTCTCGAGCACCGCGAGACAGTGATCGACGACGATGCCGTTGGGAAGCTCGACCTGGGCATCGAGCGCCAGCACCTCATACTGCGCTGGCTCGCGGGTGCCCTTCTCGACGGACGCAGGCGCCTGCCAGCGCGAGCCGCGGGTCATGACCGCCGGCAGTAGGATGACCTCGCCGTCTGCGCGCGCCCCATTCCGCTCGAGCCAGTTGCCCTCCTTCACGCGCCAGGTGCCCGAGCCCGAGCGCTTGCCCAGCGAGTACGAGTAGGCCGCCTTCCAGTCGACGAAGGAGTTGATCGACACGCGCCCCTTGCCGCCGGCGTGCAGCTGGTACGTCCACGCCGCGCCGGCCTTCTGAATGAAGTACTCGGCACCCAGGCGGGTGGGCTCGGAGGTGGCGGTGGCCGGCTGCCGCGCGGTGGGCGGGTCGGACGCGAAGGCGACGGCAGAGCAGGACACGGCGACGACGACGGCGCAGCGGAGCACGGACTGGAACTATGGCGCGCCGGCCACCGAAGAGAAGCGCCGAGTGGCGGCCATACCGGTGGACGCTGCGGTCCCCACCCGGGAACCGGGGCGCTGGTGGTTCAACGACTTGCGCTGGCCGGTCCGCTGCACGGCTGGCGGGCCTCTCACCCCGGAGCTTTCCATGCCGCTGAACGACCTGTTCGCCGACCCGATGTACCGCGTCTTCGCCACCAACATCGCCGTCCTGCTGCCGACCGCCGTGGCCTGGGTCGTCCTCACCAACCTTCAGAAGCCGGTCGATCTGCGCATCGGCCTGTTCGCCAGTGTCGCGGGAGCCTGCGCGCTCATCGACGTCTTCCTGCTGTGGAGCCACTCGGGGCTGGGCGCGGCGTTCTTCGGTCTGCAGGGGCTGGTCGCGCTGGGCGCAGGCGTGCCGCGGCTCTTGCGCCACCTTCGCACCACCGACGACGTGCAGCACTGAGGCCGCTCGTCCGCAGCCGCGCGGCCACCGTCACACGTCACCCGCGCGGTCGTGGCTCGCAGGCGCCGTTTCCTTTGTCCGCTGGCTGGCGTGGGCCTTGCTGTAGCGTCCAACGCCCGCATGAGCCCCACTACCCTTCTGCCGTGGTTGGTCGTGCAGGCCGCGTCGCTGAGCCAGAGTCAGGTTCCGGCGACCGGCCGTCACGAGACGATTCTCACCCTCGACGCGCCCGCGGCCGTGCACCTGTCCGCCCGGAGCGGGAGCGGGACCGCGTGCGAGGTGATCGACCGGGTCCGCGGGCCATTCGCGAGGGCCGGCGTGGTGGGGCGGACGAACTGCGAGCTCGACCTGCTGCTCGACGCCGGCCAGTACAAGGTGCGCGTGGAGTCGCCGCTCAAGGGCAAAGGCCAGGTCGCCCTGAGCGCGGCCGTCTTCACCGAGCTCAACCCGGCTCCTTCGCAGCTCGCGACCGGCGCGGTGCACGAGGCGACGTTGAAGCCCGGACAACAGCTCTCGTTCTGGCTGCCGATGCCCACGCGCGGCGTGCCGTACGTGCGCATCGCGGGCCGCCACGCCGGCGACGTGCGGCTGTGGCGCAACGGCGAATGGCTCGAGCCGCTCACCCTGCGCCGCACCGTCACGACCAACACGCCCGGCTACCCGATGCACGAGTGGTGGATCGACCAGGTGCTCGAGGCAGGCGACTACAAGCTCGTCATCTACGGCCGCGACACGGTGACGGTGACCGGCTCCACGGTGGACGACTCCCTCACCGTCGAGCGCGGCTTCCGACCCGGCCCGCAGGAGCGCTCGGTGTCCTTCACGTTGCCGCCGTCGGGTGCGCTCGCGCTCGAGCTGCCCACGAGCCCGACCGTGGCCTTCGCGTCGCTGGACTCGTCTCCTGACGGAGCCGTGCAGGTGCAGGTGGCGGATCTCGGCGCGCTGGCGGCGCTGGCTTTCAACGCGACCTGCACCGTCCCCAAAGGCGCGCTGGTGCCCGAGTGCGCGGCGCGCTCCTGGGCGACGCCCGAGCGCCGCGTCGTGGTGGTGCGCGGGCCACGGGGAACGAAGGGCACCCTCGAGTGGGCCAACGCGGTGAACAGCGACCTCGGCTGGTTGAACTCGTGGCGGGGCGGCTACTACGGGGCCCCCGCGACGAGCTTCTCGTTCTCGGCCGGGGTGACGGGGCGCGTGATGGTGGCGACCCACGATCTGCCCATCGACACCGACGCGGCGCCGCTGGGCTGCCAGCTCGAGGAGTACGACGGCACGAAGCGCACGGGGCGCATCCTCGCCCGCGCCATGACGAAGCTCGAGGACGGCGAAGCGCTGGAGAAGGACTTCAACTACGAGAGCGGCGCCATCATCTGGTTCGAGCTCGCCTCGGCCAACCGGTACCGCATCCGCACCGACGGCGGCCGGAAGAACCGCTGCGAGCTGTACCGCTTCAAACCCGACGGCACGCTCGAGCGCCTGAGCCAGACGAAGAACGACGACAGCGCAGGCTGCGACCTGCTGCTCTCTCTGGGCAAAGGCGAGTACCAGCTGCAGCTGTTCGGCGGGAACCCGGGCATCGAGAAGCTGACGGTGCGCGAGGACTCGAAGCGTGAGCTGAAGAAGGCGGTCGCGCGCAGCACCTGCCAGCTGCCGCCGCTCGACCTCGCCCGGGGCAGCCACCGCCTCACGCTGACCCGGGTGGGAGCGCTGAGCGCGCGTGGGGTGAGCTTCACCGAGGTGCCGGTGGACGTGACGCGTCCAGTGCACCTGGCGCTCGAGCCACGCCAGACGCTCGAGCTGCCCCTCGGGCGCGGCGGCCCCTTCGAGGTGAGATCCTCGGGCGGCGCACGCTTCGGCTGCCGGGTTCAGGGTGCGTCCACGCCCACGGTGGTGACGAGCTGCGCAGTCCCGGCCGCGAGCGCTGGTGACGGTCTCACGCTGACGAACCCGGGAGAGCTGCCGGTCCAGGTGACGCTGCTGCGCCCGGTCGCGCCGCCCCTCGCGGCGGGGCTCTCGTCCTATGCGCCGGTCCTCAGGCCGCTGCCGAAGCTCGCGGCCGAGCAGCCCGCGTGGTTCGACTTCGAGCGCAACCAGACGAACTCGGCGATGTTCGAGGTCGAGACGCCGGGGCTCTACAACGTCACCACGCTCGGGCTGCTCGCGACGTCGTGCCGGCTGCGCACGCCGGTCGTCGATCTCGTCGCGCAGAACGCGGGGGGCGGCCGCGGGCGCAACTGCCTCATCCAGACGTACCTGCAGAAGGGCCGCTATCTGCTGAGCGCCACCACCCAGAGCCTCAGCAAGGGCCGCGGCGCCTTGTTCCTCTTGCGCAAGCCGGCGCGCGAGCTCCCCGGCGTGTCCGGCGAAGGCGAGAGCTTCTTCCGGGTCGACGCCAACGAGCTCGTGCAGCAGAAGCTCGTCGTCTCGAAGTCCGCCGACTACCGGCTGGGCACGACCGCGCAGGGCGCCTCGCTCATGTGCCGCCTGGACGACCAGCAGGGCTGGCCCATCGAGCCGGTTCCCTCTGCGTGCGTCGGCACCCGGACCCTCTCGGCAGGCGCCTGGCTGTGGACGCAGCTGCCCCTCACCGTCGAGTCGATGCGACGGACGAGCCTCGAGCGCGTGCGCGAGGCGCTGGTGCTGCGCGGGAGCAAGCCGCACCCGGTGCAGGCGTTCACCTGGTACGACGCCGAGCTCGGCAGCGACGGGAAGGACGAGTTCACCTTCACGCTCGAGGGCGAGACGACGCTCGACGTGGTGCTGACGCAGGGCATGCAGGGGCGCGTCTTCGTGCTCGAGAAGGGCCAGCCGCCGAAGGCCGTCGAGGTCATTCCGCCTCAGGTCACGGCCTGGGACACAGGTGGTGAAGGCGAAGGCGAGTACGGCGGGGAAGGCGAGGCGGGCGAAGGGGATCACGGCGGCGAGCCCGAGTACAGCGGCGACGGCGAGTACAGCGCGGAGGGTGAGGGGAGCGAGGAGCCCGTGGTGGCCTCGGCGCCGAGCGGGCCGGCCCTGCGCGCTGCCCCGCCCCCACCGGCCGGCGCGAAGGTCACGCTCCCCGCCGGCAGCTACAAGCTCGTCACCGAGCACAGCAAAGGCGACGTGGGCATCACCTACCGCCTGCACTTCGGCTCGGCGGTGCTGCTGCCGGGCATGGCGCGCTCCCTGCCGGTCCCCACCACCCTGCCCCTCGTCATTCCGCGTGACGGCACGCTGCGCCTGCGCACCGAGGGAGAAGCCGACGTGCGCTGCCGGCTCTTCGACGAGAGGCGGCGCCTCGTGCTCGAGGGCAGCGAGAACGGCGCCGACTGGAACTGCGCGCTCGCCGAGCCCGTCGCGAAGGGCCGCTACACGCTGGTGCTCGAGAGTGAGACGCAGCTCGGAGGCCAGACGAAGCTGTCGGTACAGCTCCCGCCCGTCGAGGACCAGGGCGCGTTCGCCGACGGGCAGAGGCTGAGCCTGGGGAACGCGGTGCTGCAGCTCACGGTGCCTCCGGGCGACACGGTGCAGGAGCTCTCCGTGCGCGCCGCCGCGAAGACCCCCTTCTCCTGCGCCGTCGTGGGACCCGAAGGGGTGGCCGCGCGGCGCTCGCGGGTGACCGACTGCTCGATGCTCGTGCTGCCGAAGCAGGAGCCCTGGAAGCTGCGCCTGTGGACGACGGACGGCTCGGCGAACGTGACGACGACCTTCAAGTCGCGCGCGCCGGTGACGTCCGCCGTGGAGCTCTCGGCGACGCAGGCCCTGTCGGCGACCGTCTCGAAGCCCGGCCGGTACCGCACGTCGCCCCAGGCGTTCTGCCTGCGCGGCCGCGCGACCGGCGTCTTCGAGCGCTGTGGGCCCGAGGTGTCGCTGGAGGCGGGGCCGGCCCTCTTCGCGGGGTTCGGGACCGCGAGCGTGCCCGTGCCGCTCGATGAGGTGCGCTTCGAGGCGTCGGCCACGCCTTCGCCCATGGAGCTCTCGCGGACCGTGCACCTGCAGACGGTCACGGCGCCGCAGCCGTCGCTCTTTCTGCTCTCGGCGACGAGCGGGTGGGGCGAGGCCGCGCCGCCATCGTGTGGCTTCGATGGGGCAGGCGCGGTCCGCGAGCGGCGCGATCAGGCCTGCTTCGCCGTCAGCCGCCTCGGCGTCGAGGCGATTGCGCGCGTGTGGGCTCCCGCTGATTCGCTCGTGCCGGCGACGGTGGTGCGGCGTGGGGTCGCGCTCCCCGCGGCGCCGGAGCAGCTCACTCCCGGCCGGCGCAAGGTGACGTTCTCGGGCGTCGGCGCCTTCTCGCTGCCGTCGGGGCGGGCGCGCGTCGAGGCGACCCTGCCCTCGCAGACGTGGGGCGTGCTGGTGGACGACGCGGGGAATGCGCTCGAGCTCTGCGCGCCCGCGGACGACCTGCGGCGCTGTGTGGTGACGGGGCAAGGTGGCCGCTTCGTGCTCGTCGGAGGCTCAGGGCAGGCCGAGCTCACGACGGTGCTGCTCGAGACCGCGCCGGCCGTGGTCGCCTTCACCGGGCTGTACGAGGACACGCCTCGCGCGCCGGGCACGGTGCGGCTGACGGTGCCGCCCGCCGATCAGGAACGCGCCCTGCTGGTGGAAGGAGCGCTCCGCTGCACGCTGGTGCTGGCCACCGGTGAGCGGCTCGCAGACTGTCGCGTGAAGGTGCCGGCGAAGACGGGCGCCGAGCTGATCGTCGAGCACGAGGTGACGGCGCTGCGAGCGCTGGTGCACACGCCAGGCAGGGAGAAGTGGGCCCGCCTTGGCATCGAGCTGCCGGTGGTGGCCGGGCCTGCGCTCCAGCCGGCGGTGGCGGTGCCGCTGCAGCAGGGGCGCATCGATCGCACCCTGGTGCTGGCGCAGAGCGCGGTGGTGCGCGTGGCTGCCGAGAGCGGCGTCTGCGGCCTCTTCCGTGCCAACGATCTGCTCGCGGTGCACGGCGACGACACCGGCTGTGAGCTGGTGCGCGTCCTCAACCCCGGCACCTACCGGCTGCTGGTGCGGCCGTTCGCAAACCGGCCCGCGCCAGGCAGCCTGCGGTGGCTCGCCGAGCCGGTCTCGACGCTCGCGGAGGGCACCGGCGCCGAGGTCTGGCTGGCTCCCGGCGAGGTGCGCCTCTTCACCTTCGACACCAGGGGGAAGGGCCGCGTCGGCTTCGGCGTGCAGGCGAAGAGCGAGAACCTCGAGTGCGCCGTCTTCAACGACGGCTACCAGGCCATCGGCGAGGGCTGTCACCAGTACCTCTCCCTCGACAAGGGCCGCTTCCTGCTGACGGTGCGAAACCCGAACCGGCCGGGCGCCACGCCCATCGCGGTGAAGCCCGTGCTGCTCGGCCTGTCGGGCGACTCGAACGAGGTGCCGCCCGAGTACCTGCGTGACTTCTTCGGCCGCGCGGGGGTGACGCCATGACGCGCCCCACCCTGCTCTCTCCGCTCCGGAAGACCTCCATGACGTCGCGAACGCTCCGCTGTGCCGTCGTCCTGCTGCTCCTCGCCGCCCCGCTCGCGCACGCGCAGTACGTCGCAGGCGACGACGGCCAACGCCCCGCCGGCGCCGGCACCCGCGTGCTGCCAGACACGTTCCTGCGCGGGTTCGACCCGGTGACGGTGTACTTCGACGGCGATCAGGTGGGCTCGAAGGGCCCCGCCGACGACGGGCCGAAGTACCTCTCGTTCGCGCCCGCGTGGCCCGGCGCGTACACGTGGGTCGATCGGCGCACGCTCCAGTTCCGGCCGGCCGAGCCCTGGCCGGCGCTCGCGCGGTTCGCGATCGACGCGCGGGGCACGAAGCGGGTGCTGACGACGATGATGTCTCCGCCGTCGGCCATGGCGCCGGGGGCAGGCAGCGAGGGCCTCCGTCCGTTCCGCGTCGTCACCCTCACCTTCCCCCAGGCGCTGCCGCCAGCCTCGCTGAAGAAGATGCTGACGCTCGAGATCCGGGATCTGCCGGGGCTCGCTGACAGCCCGCGCAAGAGGGTGCAGCGCTTCACGCTGGCGCCGCTCCCCCGGGCGAACCAGCGCGACCCGGCGAGCTGGGCCATCACCCTCGAGGAGGACGTGCCCGAAGGGAAGCAGCTGGTGGTGTCCGTCAGCCTCGCGCTGGGGAACGAGGCCACCACCCTGTGGACCGGCCGCCTCTCGACGCGCACGCCCTTCGCCTTGCAGAGCGTGCGCTGCGGCAACGCCGAGTTCCCGCTGGTGGGCGGCGCGTCGACGCCGAGAGATCTGGCCCTGGGCTGCGGGAACCGGGGCGACCTGCCGCAGCTCGTCTTCTCGGCCCCCGTCGCCGACCTCACGCTCACCAACCTGCGCAAGCTCGTGCACCTCGAGCCGTCGGTGCCCGATCTGCGCTTCACGCCGTACGGAGAGCGCGTGCAGCTCGCTGGCCGCTTCGTGCCCGACACGCTGTACAAGCTGACGCTGGGCCCCTCGCCGATCCGTGACGACGCGGGCCGCGCGCTGCGCGAGGTGAAGCCGGCCGACGTGTACTTCCACCTCGGCTGGAAGACGTCGTTCCTGCGCTTCACCCAATCGACCGCCATCGTCGAGGCGCGCGGCCCGCGCATGCTGCCCCTCCAGGGCTACGGGGAACCGAAGGCCGACGTGCGCGTGCATCGCGTCGACCCGCTCCACGCGGGCCTCTGGCCGTTCCCCTCGTCGCCCATCGTCATCGACGAGCAGAGCGCGCCGCCGTTTCCCGGTGAGGAGCCCGCGACGCCCCAGCTGCCGGGCACCATCGACGCGCGCGCTCTTCAGCAGCACCTGCGCCTGCTCGGCAGCCCGCTGGTGTCGCGGCTCGTCGACCTGCCGCTCGCCGACAAGGCGAACACCACGAGCTTCGGCCTCGACCTGAAGGGCCTGGTGGACGAGCGGCCAGGCACCTACCTGGTGGGCCTGCGGCGCCTCACGGGACGACCCGAGCGGGCGTGGGTGCGGGTGCAGATCACCAACCTCACCGTCACCAGCGTCGACGAGACCGACAAGGCGATCCTCTACGTGCGCACGCTGGACAGCGGCGAGGCCGTGCGCGGCGCCACCGTGCGCCTCGAAGGGTGGCCAACCGATGGGGACCAGCTCGCCTTCGAAGAGAAGACGACGGACGGCGACGGGCGCGTCGTGTTCTCCCCGCGCACGGGCTGGTCGCAGATCACCCGCGTCTCGGTGCGCGCTGGCGACGACGTGCTGGTGCTCGACCCACGCGAGCCGCTGCCCTCGTTCGCCAACAACCACTGGTCGAGCTACGGCGGCTGGCTGAGCTGGCTGTTGACGCAGTCCATCCCTCCGCCGCCCAACGACACGACGCTCGGCTTCGTCTTCAGCGAGCGGCCCATCTACAAGCCAGGCGAGCCGGTGTTCCTCAAAGGCTACGTGCGCCGCAAAGAGAGCGGCGGTCTGCAGCTCCTCCCGCTCACCGACTACAAGCTGCGCGTGCGCGGCCCGGACGGCACCGAGTACCCGACGGTCGCCACGACCTCGGCGCTGGGCGGGCTCGCGGCGACCTTCAAGGAAGAGAACCTGCCCACCGGTGAGTTCCGCGCCGAATTGGTGCACGCGCCGCCGCGGGGCAGCCCCACCATCATCGCCACGCGCGACTTCCGCATCGAGGCCTACCGGGTGCCGACGTTCGAGGTGCAGCTCTCGGGCGGCCCGCGCGTGCGCAACGACGCGCCCTTCAAGGTGAAGGCGGTCGCGCGCTACTACGCGGGCGGCAACGTCGCGAACCAGCCGATCGCCTGGAGCGTCACCCAGCGCCCGTACACCTGGACGCCGAAGGGCCTCGACGGCTTCCTGTTCGCCTCGTCGGCCCAGTTCGCTCGGCCACAGTCCCAGCGCACGCCGGGCGTGACGTCGCAGCAGGGCGAGCTCGACGACAACGGCGCGGCCGACCTCACCATGAACCCGCAGCTCGACCTCGACGGCTCCGGCCGGGTGTACCGCTTCGAGGCGACGGTGACGGGCCCCGACGAGCAGCCGGTGACGAGCGCGACCGAGGTGAAGGCGCTGCCGCCCTTCGTGCTGGGCCTCAAGGTGCCCCGGTACCTCGAGCGCGCGACCGAGCTGAAGACCGAGCTGGTGGCCGTGGGCATCGACGACAAGCCGCTGCTCGATCAAGAGGTGCGCGTGCGGCTGCTCCGGCGCGTGTGGCACTCGACGCTGCGCGAGACGAGCTTCGCGACCGGCCAGGCGAAGTACCAGACCGAGCAGGAGGACCTGCAGGTCGCCGAGAAGACGCTCAAGTCGGTGGCGACGCCGCTGGCGCAGGTGTTCCCCATCACGGACTCGGGGGTCTACGTCGTCGAGCTGTTCGCGCGCGACAAGCTGGGGCGGGTGCAGACGCTCTCGGCTGATCTCTACATCGGCGGCTCGACGCCCCAGTCGTGGCAGAAGTCGCGTGACGGCGTCTTCGAGGTGAAGCCCGACAAGAAGGCGTACCTGCCGGGCGAGGTGGCTCACCTCCTCGTCCAGAGCCCCTACGCCAGCGCCCGCGCGCTCGCCGTCATCGAGGAGCCCACCGGCAACCGCTACCTGTGGAAGGACGTGACCGGCTCGCGGGTCGTCATCGACGTGCCGATCTCCGACCGCAACGTGCCCAACCTGCCGGTGCACGTGGTGTTGATGCGTGGGCGCATCGGCGAGGGGAAGACCGACGACTCCCGCTACAAGCCGGCCACCGCGGCCAGCAGCCTCGAGCTCGAGGTGCAGCCCGCGAAGAACCAGGTCGTCGTCAACGTGCAGCACCCCGAGGTCGCCCGGCCCGGCACCAGGCACGACTTCACCGTCACGCTGACCGACGACCTGAAGCGCCCCGTCGGCGGCGAGGTGACGCTCTGGCTGGTGGACGAGGCCGTGCTGTCGCTCGCGAAGGAGGGGTCGCTCGACCCTCTGTCAGAGCTGATCCGCCGCAACGCACGCACCGTCAGCATTCGCGACTCGCGCAACCTCGTGGTGGGGCGCGTCACCGAGCTCGAGGAAGATCCGGGCGGCGACGGCGGCGATGACGAGACCCAGGGCGGCAAGCGGCTCGTCCGCAAGGAGTTCAAGACCGTGCCGTACTACGCGGCGACGCTCCTCGTCCCGGCGAGCGGCAAGCTGGTGGTGCCGATTCAGCTCTCGGACGATCTGACGAACTTCCGCGTGCGGGCGGTGGCGGTCTCCGGGGCGACGCGCTTCGGCGTGAAGCAGTCGACGCTGCGGGTGCGACTGCCCGTGCTGGTCCAGCCGCAGCTGCCGCGGCTCGTGCGCATGGGCGACAGCTTCTGGCCTGGCGCCGTGGCGCGGGTGGTGGAGGGCCCCGACGGCCCCGCCACGGTGGACGTCTCGATCTCGGGCGCCATCGAGGGCAAGGCGAAGGCGACGGAGCGCATCGAGCTCAAGTCCACCAGGGCCCAGTCGGTGCTCACCCCGGTGACGGTGAAGTCGGTGCCGACGGGGAAGGAGGCGTCACTGACGGTGCGGGTCGACGTGACGCGCCTGTCGGACAAGGCCGGCGACGCCTTCGAAGTGAAGCTGCCGCTGTTGCCCGATCGCAACGTCGAGCGCGCGGCCCAGGTGACGACGCTCCAGCCGGGCGGCAACGCCGTGAAGCCGTTCCCCGAGCCGGCCCGCGCCGGCACGGCCAGCCAGTCGTACGTCTTCACCAACCAACCGGGCGTGCTCGAGCTCGCCTCGAGCCTCGACTACCTCTCGGCGTACCCGCACGGCTGCCTCGAGCAGCGCATGAGCCAGGTCTACCCGGACCTCGTGCTCGGCGGCCTCCTCAAGAAGCTCGAGCTCGAGACGCGCTTCACGCCCCAGGTGCAGTCGAACACGAAGAAGCTGCTCGACGAGCTCGCCCAGCACCAGGACCCCTCGGGCTTCCTCGGCTACTGGCCGGGCAGCCAGGGCAACGTGCAGCTCACCGCCGCGGGCGTCGAGTTCATGAACGCCGCGAAGAAGGCCGGCGTCGCGGTGGACGAGAAGGTGCGAACCCGCGCCATCGACGGGCTGAAGCGCGTGCTGCGGAAGGACTTCAACGGACTGTGGACGGACTACCGCTGGAACCAGCAGTCGGCGGCCCTGCGCGCGCTCGCCACCATCGGCGAGCTCGACGACAACTACGCCATCGAGCTGTTCCACGGCCGCGCGAGCATGGACTCGACCGCGCTGGCCGATCTCACCTCGGCGATGTCGCAGCGGCCCAACGTGTTCGGCTCGAACCTGAACACGCTCAAGGGCGACCTGTGGGACGAGCTCGTCTTCAAGCTGGTGAAGGGCAACCAGGTGTTCGATCGGCTGCGCCGCGATCGCTCGGCGTGGTCCGGCCTGTACCTCGGCAGCTCCTCGAGCGCAGTGTCGGCGGTGTGGGAGGCCCTGCTGCGCGTCGATCCCTCGAACCCCCGGCACCCCCTCATCCGCGACGCGATGCTGGCGAAGGCGACCGCGAACCAGGGCTTCGGCAGCACCTACGACAACCGGCGCGCCGTGCAGGCGCTCGCGCTGTGGCTCGAGAAGGGGCAGCCGGGCCAGGGCAAGGTGACGGTCACGGTGAGCGGCGTGCCCGACGCGGTGCTCGACGACGCCAGGAAGGCGGCGCGGCGGCTCATCGACTCGGAGCAGGTCCCGCAGGTGACGGTGACGGGCGGTCCGGTCGGCGCGCGGCTGCAGGTGAAGTACCTGCCGCTCACGTCGGGCGACAAGGCCGAGGCGAAGAAGGACGGCCTCATCGTCAGCCGCAGCCTCACGCGCTACCCGGCCGACGGCAGCGCACCGGTGAACGTCGATGACAAGCCCGGCCAGGTGCTGAAGGTCCCGCAGGGTGAGGTGCTCGAGGTGCACGTGCAGCTCGTCACCGACGAACCGCGCCAGCATGTCGCGCTCGTGGTGCCCTTCGCCGCGGGCCTCGAGCCGATGAACCCGAACCTCGAGACGTCAGGGAGCGACGCGAAGCCCTCGCAGGCCGACTCGGTGGCGCCGACGTACGTGCAGCGCCTCGACGGCGAGGTGCGTTACGCCTTCACCGAGCTGCCGCGCGGCACGCATACCTTCCACTTCCGCGTGCGCGCGTCGAGCGAGGGCAGCTTCGTGCACCCGCCGCCGTTCGCCGAGCTGATGTACCGCGAGGAGGTGCGCGGCCGCGGCGTGGGCCAGCGCATCGTGGTGACGGGCACCCGGCAGCAGTGAGGCACGCATGAGGCCCCGCCCGACGGCAACCAGATGGGCGTGCCTCGTCGCCGACGGACGAGGCGTCAGCGGCACGCCGTGTCGGGAGGCGTCACGCACCGCGTTCCCGAGCCTGGCTGGTTGGCGCCGGGGTCACCGTGCCTCAGCGGGTTCACGTCACGCTCGACGTGGGCGACCCCCGCTCGCGAGTCCTGCAGTTCGGTGGTCCACCCAACGTCTTGCAGGACTCGCGACGGAGAGGTCGAGCGCTGATGACCTCGCTCCCGCGACCGGACCGGAGCGACAGCGTGGTGGAGCGCTGATGGCGTTGGCGTCGTCCTCGCGGCCGGACCGGGGCGACGGCACGGAGCAGACGGGCTCAGCGGGTACACGTCACGCTCGACGTGCGCGCCCCCGGCTCGCGAGTCCTGCAGTTCGTTGGTCCAACCAACATCTTGCAGGACTCGCGACGAAGAGCCTCGCGACCGGCGCGGCGGCGCGGAGGAGCGCTGATGGCATCCTCCTCGTGACCGGACCGGCGCGGCGGCGCGGAGGAGCGCTGATGACGTCGCCCTCGCGACCGCTGGCCGGTTGGGACCGCCGTGACGCCGCGGAGGAGCCGATGACGTCGCCCTCGCCGCGCTCGAGGCTGGCCGGTTGCCGCGTTCATGACCCCGCGGAGGAGCGACGATGACGTCGGCCTCACCGCGCTCGAGGCTGACTGGTTGCCGCGTTCATGACGACGCGGAGGAGCGCCGATGACGTCGCCCTCGCTGCGCTCGAGGCTGGCCGGCTGGCTGAGGAGCCGGAGGACACGTCGCGTCGCCGTAGCGCTGGGCCTCGCGCTCACCGTCGCGGCGCTGGTGGACTTCTTCCGCTCCCTCGACCCGACGCTGCAGCCGCGCAAACCGTCGAAGGTGCTGCTCGACCGCCGGAGTCGCTTCCTCGGCGAGCTGCCCGGCACACACGAGGCGTACGGCTTCTGGCCGCTGCCCACGACGTTGCCAGAGAAGGTGGTGGTGACGACGCTCGAGACCGAGGACCGCGGCTTCTACGAGCACGATGGCATCGCGTGGGGCTCCGTGGCCCGCGCCGCCTGGCAGAACCTGCGGAACCTCCGCGTGATCTCCGGCGCGAGCACCATCGCCATGCAGGTGGCGCGGCTGCAACACCCGCGCGCGCGCACCCCCGCCGCCAAGCTCCATGAGGCCGCCGAAGGCATGCTGCTCATCCGCCGGCACGGCCATGACGCCGTGCTGCGCCACTACCTCACCCTCGCGCCGTACGGCGCGCGGACCCACGGCGTCGTGCGCGCGGCCAGGCTGTACTTCGACAAGCCCATCGAGGACCTCTCGTGGCTGCAGGCGGCCTACCTCGCCGCGTTGCCCCAGCAGCCGAGCCGCATGTCGCCGTGGACGAGCGAGGGTCACGCGAGGGCGATGGCCAGGGCCCGCCGCATCCTCACCCAGCTGCACGGGCGCGGGCTCATCACCGACGACGATCTCCACGTCGCGTTCACGTCGCAGCTCGCGTTGGCGCGCCACCCGAGCCGGCCGAAGGAGGCGATGCACGCGGTGCTGGCCTTCGCGCGCCAGCTGCCGGCCGACGCGGTCGTGCACCAGACGACGCTGGACCTGGACGTGCAGCGGGTGACGCACCGGGCGCTCGTCGACAACCTGGAGCGGCTGCGCGCGTCGGGCGCAGGGAACACCGCCGGGCTCGTCGTCGATCTGCCCACGGGCGAGATCCTCGCGTACGTCGGCAGCGCGGACTACTTCGACGCCGAGCACCGCGGCGGCATCGACTACCTCACGACGCGACGCTCGCCCGGCTCCTCGCTCAAGCCCTTCATCTACGCGATGGCCCTCGAGCAGGGCGGGCACACGACGGCCACCGAGCTGCCCGACACGCCGGTGGAGTTCGCGACCGCCAACGGCGGCCTCTACGTGCCCGAGAACATCACCCACACGTTCCTCGGGCCCATGCTCTTGCGGCAGGCGTTGGGCAACTCGCGCAACATCCCGGCGCTGCGGGTGCTCGCCGAGGTCGGGGTCGGACGGGTGGTGCAGCGGCTCGAGCGGGGCGGCGTGAAGCAGGTGAACTACGACCCCGACGCCTACGGGCTCACGCTCGCCATGGGCTCGCTGCACGTGACGCCGCTCGAGCTCGCGCAGCTCTACACCGCCCTCGCCAACCGCGGGGTGATGGTGCCGCTGCGGCGCTTCATCGACCGACCGGCGGGGGCAGGCCTCAGGCTGTTCAACGAAGACGCGGCCATGCTGACCGCGCACATGCTGGCAGACCCCGAGGCGCGGCGGCCGGCCTTCCCGCCGGGAGGCCCGCTCGACTTCGACACCGCGGTCGCCATCAAGACGGGCACCAGCCAGGGCTACCGTGACGCGTGGGCAACCGCCTTCTCCGATCGTCTGTTGGTGATGAGCTGGGTGGGCAACCACGACTGGCGGCGCATGAACCTGGTGTCGGGTGCGACGGCAGCCGCTCCCGCCGTGCACGAGATCGTCGAGCGCGTGACGCCCGAGGTGCGCCCGTGGCTACCGACGGCGATGACGTTCCCGCTGCCCGCGGGCGCCGTGCGCGTGGACGTCTGCGCCCTGTCAGGACGCCTGCCGGGACCGACCTGCGCGCACCTGAAGACCGAACACTTCGTGCGGGGCACCGAGCCACAGCAGCCGTGCCCCTTCCACGCCGAGGTGGCGCTCGACACCCGCACCGGCCTGCGCGCTGGCCCGTCCTGCCCGAAGGAGCACGTCACCACCCGCCCCATGCTCGCGCTGCCTGAGGTGTACGCCCCGTGGGCCCGCAAGCAGCGGCTGTCCATCGCGCCCACCGCCGAGTCGCCCCTCTGCCCGACGAGCGATCCGGCGGTGCGCACCGTGCGCATTCGTGAGCCCGCGCCCGCGAGCCGCTACCTGTTCGACCCCGACACGCCGCGCGAGCTGTCGACGGTGCGGCTGGCCGCGGCCGTGCAACCGGCGACGGAGGAGGTGGTGTGGCTCGTCGACGGCGCACCGGTCGCACGCGTGGGCTATCCGCACGAGGCGCGCTGGCCCATCGCGCCGGGGGTCCACGTCATCCGCGCGGTCCTGGCAGGCGGGCGCGAGGTGAGCGCGCCGGTGCGCATCGTGGTGGACGACTGACGCATGCGTCAGAGCAGGATGACGCTCGGCGGAGCCGGACGTGCCTCTGCGTCAGAGCAGAATGACGCTCGGCGGAGTCGGACACGCCTCTGCGTCAGAGCAGGCTGACGCTCGGCGAAGTCGGACACGCCTCTGCGTCAGAGCAGGAGGACGCTCGGCGGAGTCGGACGCGCCTCTGCGCGTCAGAGCAGGATGACGCCCGGCGGAGTCGGACACGCCTCTGCGTCAGAGCAGGACAACGCTCGGCAGAGTCGGACACGCCTCTGCGTCAGAGCAGGATGACGCTCGGCGGAGTCGGACGCGCCTCTGCGTCAGAGCAGGATGACGCCCGCCGGAGTCGGACGCGCCTCTGCGTCAGAGCAGGAGGACGCTCGGCGGAGTCGGACGCGCCTCTGCG
>JAEUJQ010000028.1 GCA_016793095.1 Myxococcaceae bacterium
ACCTCCATCGCGCAGGCCGACTTCAAGCTCGAGCCGCACGTCAAAGCGATGAACCTGGCCGCCATCGCGTGTGCGCGCCGCGCCGTCGAGAAGGCCGAGGCGAAGACGCCGGGCCGCACGTGCTTCATCGCCGGCGCCATCGGGCCGCTCAACCGCACCCTCTCGCTCTCGCCCGACGTGAACCGCCCCGAGTACCGCGCCGTCACGTGGAACCAGGTCGTCGACGCGTACACCGAGCAGATTCGCGCGCTCCTCGAAGGCGGCGTCGATGCGCTGTTGGTCGAGACCATCTTCGACACGCTCAACTCGAAGGCTGCCCTCTTCGCCATCGAGGGCGTGTTCGACGAGGTCGGCTACCGCGTACCGGTGATGGTGTCGGTCACCATCACCGACCGCTCGGGCCGCACGCTCTCGGGCCAGACCATCACTGCCTTCTACAACTCGATTCGCCACGCGAAGCCGTTCTCGGTGGGCATCAACTGCGCGCTCGGCGGGAAGGACATGCGGCCCTACGTCGAAGAGCTCGCACAGGTGGCCGAGTGCTACGTCAGCTGCTACCCGAACGCGGGCCTGCCCAACGCCTTCGGCGGCTACGACGAGACGCCGGCAGACATGGCGAACGTGCTCGGCGACTTCGCGAAGCAGGGCTGGCTCAACCTCGTCGGCGGCTGCTGCGGCTCGACGCCGGCGCACATCGCGGCCATCGCCCAGGCGGTGAAGGGCCAGCGCCCGCACACCAGCGCCGCGCTCCCCGTCGCCCAACGCCTCTCGGGCCTCGAGCCCCTCACCATTCGCTGACCCACCACGGCCACCACCATGACCACCTCAGCGTCGCAGTTCATCGTCATCGGCGAGCGGACCAACATCACCGGCTCGCCGAAGTTCGCCAGGGCCATCAAGGAGGGCGACTGGAACGCGTGCGTCGCCATCGCGCGGCAGCAGGTCGAGGCCGGCGCCAACGTCGTCGACATCAACGTGGACGAGGGCCTCATCGACTCCGAGGCCACGATGACGAAGTTCCTCAACCTCATCGCGGCCGAGCCTGAGATTTCACGCGTGCCGGTGATGCTCGACTCGTCGAAGTGGACGGTGCTCGAGGCGGGGCTCAAGTGCCTGCAGGGCAAGGGCATCGTCAACTCCATCTCGCTGAAGGACGGCGAGGCCGAGTTCTTGAGGCGGGCGAGGCTGCTGCGGCGCTACGGGGCCGCGGCGGTGGTGATGGCCTTCGACGAGCAGGGCCAGGCCGCCTCGTGCGACGACAAGGTGCGCATCTGCACCCGCGCCTACCACCTGCTCGTCGAGCAGGCCGGCTTCCCCCCGGAAGACATCATCTTCGACCCGAACATCCTCACCGTCGCGACCGGCATCGAGGAGCACAACAACTACGCCGTCGACTTCTTCGAGGCCACGCGCATCATCAAGCGCACGCTGCCGCACGCGAAGGTGTCGGGCGGCGTGTCGAACGTGTCGTTCAGCTTCCGCGGCAACAACCCGGTGCGCGAGGCGATGCACACGGCGTTTCTGTTCCACGCGGTGAAGGCCGGCATGGACATGGCCATCGTGAACGCCGGCATGCTGGGCGTGTACGAGGAGATCCCGAAGGACCTGCTCGAGCGCATCGAAGACGTGCTGCTCAACCGCCGGCCCGACGCCACCGAGCGGCTGATTCAGAAGGCCGAGGCCATCAAGGCCGAGACCGGCGGCGCGGCGAAGGGCGAGGTGAAGGAGGACCTCTCGTGGCGGAACCAGGGCGTGGCCGAGCGCCTCAAGCACGCGCTGGTGAAGGGCATCGACGCCTTCATCGACCAGGACACTGAGGAGGCGCGCAAGGCCTTCACGCGGCCGCTCGACGTCATCGAGGGCCCGCTGATGGACGGCATGCGGGTGGTGGGCGACCTCTTCGGCGCGGGGAAGATGTTCCTGCCGCAGGTGGTGAAGTCGGCGCGCGTGATGAAGCGGGCGGTGGCGTGGCTGACGCCCTTCATGGAGGAGGAGAAGCGGCAGGCGGTGGCGAAGGGCGGCGCGGCGCGGGCGCAGGGCAAGGTACTGCTCGCCACCGTGAAGGGCGACGTGCACGACATCGGCAAGAACATCGTCGGCGTGGTGCTGGCCTGTAACAACTACGAGGTGACGGACCTCGGGGTGATGGTGCCGGCCGAGAAGATCCTCGCGACGGCGAAGGAGCTGGGCGCCGACGTCATCGGCCTGTCGGGCCTCATCACCCCCTCGCTCGACGAGATGGTGCACGTCGCGAAGGAGATGGCGCGGCAGGACTTCACGGTGCCGCTGCTCATCGGCGGCGCGACGACGTCCCCCGCGCACACGGCGGTGAAGGTGGCGCCCGAGTACGCGCACGGCGTGGCGCACGTGCTGGACGCGTCGCGGGTGGTGAACGTGGTGAGCGCGCTCCTGTCACCCGAGCAGAAGCCGAAGTTCCTGGCCGAGACGAAGGCAAAGCAGGAGGCCCTCCGGATCGACTTCGCCGAGCGGCAGACGTCGCGCCGCCTGGTGCCGCTGGAGGACGCGCGCAAGCGCCGCTTCACCTGCGACTGGGCGAAGGCCGACCTCGCGCAGCCCGAGTTCATGGGGACGAAGGTGTTCGACGTGCCGGTGGAAGACATCGTGCCCTTCATCGACTGGGGCCCGTTCTTCAACGCGTGGGAGTTGCACGGGCCGTTCCCGCGCATCCTCGAGGACGAGGTGGTGGGCGCCGAGGCCCGCAAGCTGTTCGCCGACGCGAAGAAGCTGCTCGCCCGCATCGCGCAGGAGAAGCGTTTCACGCCGCGCGCCATCGTGGGCTTCTGGCACTGCAACTCGGTGGGCGACGACCTCGAGGTGTACGCCGACGCGACGCGCGCGAAGGTGCTGAGCCGCTTCTCGATGCTGCGGCAACAGTCGGAGAAGACGCAGCAGGAGCAGAACCTGTGCCTCGCCGACTTCGTCGCGCCGAAGGACTCGGGCCGCGTGGACGTGATGGGCGGCTTCGTGGTGACGGCGGGCCCCGGCGTCGAGGCCTTCGCGGCCGGGTTCCGCGCGAAGCTCGACGACTACTCGGCCATCATGGTGCAGGCGCTGGGAGACCGCCTCGCCGAGGGGCTCGCCGAGCTGATGCACAAGCGCGAGCGCGAGTGGTGCGGCTTCGGGAAGGTGGAGAAGCTGTCGAACGACCAGCTCATCCGCGAGCAGTACCGCGGCATTCGTCCCGCGCCGGGCTACCCCGCGTGTCCGGACCACACCGAGAAGCCGGCCCTGTTCGCGCTGCTCGAGGCCACGAAGGCCATCGGCGTGTCGCTCACCGAGTCGATGGCCATGCTGCCGGCGAGCAGCGTGTCGGGCTGGTACTTCAACCACGCCGACGCGCGGTACTTCGGCGTCGGCAAGCTGGGGCGCGACCAGGTCGAGGACTACGCGCGGCGCAAGGGCCTCGCCGTCGAGGTGGCCGAGAAGTGGCTCGGGCCCAACCTCGGCTACGACCCGCGCGAGCGCTCGGCGGCCTGAGCCCACTGGCGGGAACCCGGGCATTGGTGGTGTCGTCTGAGGCGCCTGGAGGTCGTCCATGCGCTTCGCCCTCGCCGCCGTCTTCCTCGTCGCTCCCCCGGCCTTCGCGTTCCCGATTCCGCCGCAGACGCTGTGGGAGCTCACCCGCGACGCCGAGGCCATCGTCGTCGCGCACGTCGACGCCGTGAAGGCTCTGCCGCGCGCGGACAAGGACACCTGGGGCCCTTCGCACCTCGCGACCCTCAGCGTGAATGAAGCGCTCAAGGGCGCAGTGAAGGGCGTCGTCGAGGTGCCCTTCCACGGCAACATGCTGTGCCCCGCGCCGCCGGACTACCGGGAGGGCGAGACGGTGGTCGCGTTCCTCAGCAGGGACAAGGACACGTGGGACACCGTCGCGCTGTCGTACGGCACCCGCTACCCCGGCGACGCCAGGAGCCTCGCGCAGACGAAGCACGTCATCGAGCTGGCGGCGCGACTCCTCAGGGGCACCTCCGAGCCGCCGATGGGGTGGCTGCTGCTCGCCATCGCGCACCCATCGACGCGGTGGGACGGGCTGTTCGCGCTCCAACACGAGAGCGACGAGCTGCACTCTCATTACGGGCGGCGCGCGCCCTCCGAGCCGCTCTCGCCCATCACGCTCGCTGCGGTGGAGTCGGCCTTCCTCGAACAGCCGTCTTTCGACGCGACGGTGCCGATGATGCTGAACGTGCTGGCCTCGCGGCCCGCGCCCGCCATCACGCAGCTCACGGTGGACATCCTCGAGTCGGTGATGCGGGCGAACCCCGCGCCCTGGTGGACCGACGAAGCGATGACCCTGCTCGAGGCGCGTCTCGGCGCGACAGCCCGGAGCCACCCCGCTGGCGCCGACCCCCTCGACGCCGAGCTCGAGCGGGTGGGCGCGATGATGACGTTCGAGGAGCGCGAGCGGGCGCTCCAGGCACGATGGGAGGCGCTCAAGGTGCGCGCGAAGCTGAGCCCGCAGGTGCGCGACGACTTCCAGCGGCCACACCCCAGTCGCACCGGGGGACAAACGCCTCCCTGAGCGCCGCGGGCGCGACTCCTTGACGTCCGGCTCCGCCCCGATGCGACGGATGGAGGTGGCGCGCGCGCGATGACGTCGAGGTCGTTCGCCGGCCGCGCCACAGCCCGTGGCCGATTGCGGAAGCTCAGGCCAGCGCGGCGAGCGTGTCGTGCGCCTCTCGCGCGAGGTCCTCGACGATGACGCTGATGGACTTCACCGCGTGGACGAGCCCGACACCCTGGCCCGCGCTCCAGATGTCCTTCCACCGCTTCGCGCCCTCGGGCGAGCGGTCGGCCGAGAAGTTCTCGGGCACCGTCGCCTTGAGAAAGTTGGCGTGAATGCCCGAGACGGCGTCGGTGTACACGACGTCCTCCGGCCCCGACGCGACGACCAGCTGCTTGTACTCGGGTGACGCGCCGCACTCCTCGGACGCGATGAAGCGCGTGCCCAGGTAGCAGAGCTGCGCGCCCAGGCTCAGCGACGCCACCACCTGCCGCCCGTCCGAGATGCAGCCGGCCGCGATGATGGGCACCTTCAGCTCCTCGGCGAGCCAGGGAATGAGGACGAAGGGCGAGATGCGGCCCGCGTGCCCGCCCGCGCCCGCGCCCACCGCGATGATGGCGTCGACCCCCGCGCCCACGGCCTTCCTGCCGTGCTGCAGCGTGATGACGTCGTGGAAGACGAGGCGGCCCTTCTCGTGCGCGCGCTTCACGATGTCCGTCGGGTTGCCGTAGCTGGTGAGGATGACGGGCACGTCGTGCTCGAGGCAGGCGGTGAGGTCGGCGTCGACGCGCTCCTTCGGCGTGAGGCCAAGCGTCAGGTTGATGCCGATGGGCTTGTCGGTGCGCGCGCGGACCCACGCGAGGTCGGCGCGGAACTGCTCGGGCGTGCGCGCGTTCAGCGACGGCATGCACCCGAGGATGCCGGCCTCGGCGCAGGCGACGAGCATCTCCTTGTTCGAGATGAGGAACATCGGCGCCGCCACCAGCGGGTAGCGCAGGCCCAGCCTCTTCGACAGCGCGGTCTCGAGCTTCATGCGCGCACGAGAAAGCGCGCCGGCCCGGGCTCCGCAAGCCGAAATCAGCCAGACGCCTCGCGTCTACACCCGCCCACCCCGTCGCCAGACTTTTGCGGCTGTGCCCCGTGCCCTCCGGGCTAGCCTGTTCCCCGGTCTGGGTGGGAACAGCGAGGTGAGATGCAGCCGGTCCTCGGAATCGACTTCGGCACCACCAACACGTCGGCGGCCTGGTTCGACAAGGCGGGCAAGCTGAAGGTCGCGCCAGCGACCGACAAGACGGCGGTGTTGCCGTCGGTCGTGTGGTTCCCCTCGGCTGACGCGTCGAAGTGCCTCGTCGGCCAGGCGGCGAAGACCCAGCTCGTGGACGACCCGAAGCACACGCTCTTCGGCACCAAGCGCTTCCTCGGGCGGCGCTACCACTCCGAGTACGTCTCGCAGCACAAAGACCGGTTCGCGTTCGACCTCGTCGAGGGCGCCGACGGCTACACCTCGGCGCTCATCTACGGCCAGATGATCCCCCTCGTCGACGTGGCGAGCGTGGTGGTGAAGGACATCGTGGCGCGAGCGACACGGGCGGCCGGGCACCCGTTCTCCCTGTGCGTGATGACGGTGCCGGCCCACGCGAGCGTGCGGCAACGCGAGGCGGTGCGGAAGGCGGCCGAGAGCGCGGGCCTCACGGTGCGCGCCATCGTCAACGAGCCCACCGCGGCGGCGCTCTTCTACGCGAACCTGCGCAGCCCGAAGCAGACGGTGCTCATCTTCGACCTCGGCGGAGGCACCTTCGACGCGACGCTGCTGCGCGTCGAGAACCGGGTCGTGAAGGTGCTGGCCACCGGCGGCGACGCCTTCCTGGGCGGCTCGGACTTCGACGAGCGCGTCGCCGACCGCTTCGCCACGCACCTCGAGCAGACGACGGGCGTCTCGGTGCGCCAGAGCCGAACGGTGATGCAGCGGCTCGCGCTGGCGGCCGAGTACGCGAAGTTGCAGTTGTCGCGCCTCGAGGTGGTCGACGTGCGGGTGCCGGTGGTGGCGCAGCGGCCCGACGGCGGCTTCATCGACCTGCAGAAGCGCCTCACCCGCGAAGAGCTCGAGCACCTCGTCACGCCGCTGGTCGAGCGCTGCGTGGGCGCCTGCGACGACGTGCTGGGCCGCGCGAAGCTGTCGCCCGCCGACATCGACGAGCTGGTGCTGGTGGGCGGGCAGACGCGCATGCCGATGATCCGCCGGCGGCTCGCACACTTCCCCCGGCTGTCCTCCGAGAAGGACGTGCACCCCGAGCTGGGCGTCGCGGTGGGCGCGGCGATTCTGGGCCGCAACCTGTCACGCACGAACGCCTCGGGGCTGTCGGACGTGGTGGCGATGCCCATCAGCGTGATGCTGCCGGGCGGCCGTACGGTCGAGGTCATCGCGCCCAACACGCCGGTGCCGTGCCAGCGGGCGGTGGTGCTCGACAACCTGCCGCCGTGGAGCGCGCCGGTGCCGCTCATGCTCTTCGAGTCCCTCGACCAGACGTCGGTGGACCGAGAGGTCATCGGCACCGTGCACGTCTCGGAGGAGTGGCGCACCACGCCGAACGTCGTGCCGAGCCTCGAGCTCAACGTCGGACACGACTTCGCGCTCACCGCGAAGCTCGTCGCGCCGGGCGGCATGCAGACCCAGCTGCAGATCGTCGATCAGCGCGTCGCCGCACACCGCTGACCGCTCGAGCGACCGACAGTGAGGTCCTTCCCCTTCGGCAGGCGCACGAGGCCGTCGGCGTGTCGCGGGCAGCCAGGCGTCGAGCCGAGTCGCTGGAGAAGCTGCTTCGCCTACGAGATGAGCATCAGGCGCGGCCTGCCCTGCTCAGGCGGCGCACGATGGATACAGGCGGGAGCCTTCGCGTCCGGCGCGGCGACGGCGATGCGCCAGAGGTGGCCGAGCCCGAAGCTGAAGGGCTGCGCGCCCGCCTTCGCGCGGAAGTGGAGGTCGAAGTTCCCGTCGGTGAGGAACGCATCGAAGTCCTCGTCGCGGCCGTGGTGGCAGCGCAGGGCCGCGCGAATCGCAGGGTCGTCGATCAACCGCTCCGCGTCTTCGGAGTCGAGGCCCTCGGAAGGAGCGCCAGCGTAGGTGCAGAGGAACGTGTCGGCCTCCACCGGCGCCCGGTCCACGTGGAACGAGTACACATCGACCGGGAAGGCGAGCCCACGCGTATCGCGGCGGTACCGCGTCAGCGCGTTCAGCTGCGGGTTGCGCCCCAGCGCCTCCAGCCGCTCCACGTCAGCGAGCAGCGTCGTCACCGCCCCCGAGTCGACGCCCTGCAGGCCGCGCAGCAGCGACGCCGAGAGCTCCAGGAGGCCACCCGCTGCCTCGGCCCGCGGGGCCAGCACCCGGGCGAGGCCCTCGAAGTCCGCGACGAGCGTGCGCGCGAAGCACCGCGCGTTGACGTGCTCCGAGAACGGCTCCAGCAGCTCGTCGAAGGTGCCGACTACGCGGCGACGGTGCGTCATGGCGGCGCCATGTTCTCGCAGCACGTCTCGAGGAGCATCTGTCTCGGCTTGCGCTCCGTGACGAAGCACCTGGTCCGGGGTTCCCCTGCGCCTCGACTGCGAGGCGTCGTCCCGATGGCCCCCGCAGTCTCTTGTCCGTGGCGCCGGTCGCAAGACAAGAGGGAGCTCTCGCCCTTCACGAGCCGAACACACGGCTCGCGGCGACGCTTGCGGCCGCGGTGCTTCTCGTGGACCAGCGCACGATGCCAGGCCGAGCCCACGTCACCGGCGGTCCAGCGGGTGCGCCGAGGCACGGTAGCGCGGGGGCACGTGGTCGAGGTCCTTCGCGAGCCGCACGAGCCCGTCGGCGTCTTCGTAGAGCCAGGCAGGCTCCGCAGCACGCACGGGCGACCCACGCGCGATGCGGGGCAACCGCCAGGGCAGCGCGTCGGCGAAGCCCGCGGGAATGACGCCGGCCGAGACCCCCGCGGCGCTCACGAGGCTGATCACCACCCGCGACACCCGCTGGCCGGGCCGCTGTCCCAGCAACGGCTCGACGAGCCACGTCTCGACGAGGACCACGCCCGCGACGAGCAGGGGCGCGCCGGCGCAGAGCCACCCCGGCGACACCTGAAGTCCTCCCACCTCCATCGCGAGCGCGAGCACCACCACGCCGAAGAAGGCGGTGAGGAACGCGCTCGCCAGGCAGAGGAGGCGCAACACCCGGGCCGAGGAGAACCGACGAACGCGACCGCCGCAAGTTCGCGACCGCCGAGCGGCTGCCGCACCCCGCCGAATCCAGGCTGCAGGACTCCCATGAGCAAGACCGGGCACTTGGCGCGGCGGAATGGCTGCACGTCGTCAGCTCATGCGCTCCCTCTCCCTCGTGCTCCTCGCTCTTCTGGGGTCCAACTGTGGGCCTCCTTCTGCCCCGTCCTCCTCCTCGTGCGTGGCCGACGGTCAGTGCGCCGCCGGGCTCCGGTGCTTCGCTGGCGTCTGTTCGCCTGGCCTCAATGGCGCCCCTGGCGGGGAAGCACCGAGCTCGACCATCAACGCGACCGGTGGCGGCATTGCGGGCGGAGCTCCTTCAGCGCCAATCGCCGGAGGAGCGGCAGGCGGCGCTTCAGGTACTCCCAGAGCGGTGACGCTGACGGGCAGCGTGACGTTCGAGCGTGTCGGCGTCGACCTTCGTGGACTGGGCGCGGCGCCCCCTCAGAACCAGCCGGCGCGCGGCATCGTCGTGACGATTCAAGACGCACGCGGCGAGGTGCTGGCGCGAACGGTCACCTCGCAGAGCGGCGACTTCACGACCACCTTCACGACGAGCTCGAGCACCGTCTCGGTGGTCGCCTACGCGAAGACGCTCGACCCGCCGATTCAGGTCGAGGACAACACCGATGGCGACTCGGTCTATGGCGTCATGCGTGACGTGCCAGCCGTTTCTGGCGGCGCCTCGCTCTCGATCCCGAGCGGGTGGACCGGCACGTCCTTCACCGCGAACCGCCGCCTGGCAGCGCCGTTCGCCATTCTCGACACGATGAGCTCGGCCGCTCGCGCCTTCACGTCGGTGCGCCCGGTGGTGTTCCCGATGCTCAAGGTGAACTGGAGCCCGAAGAACGTCCCTCAGTCCGGCGACAAGGCGCGCGGCTTCATCGGGACCTCTCACTTCGCCCCCTCCGACAACCAGCTCTACATCCTCGGCAAGGATGGGGTGGACACCGACGAGTTCGACACGCACGTCATCGCGCACGAGTGGGGCCACTTCTACCAGTCGAACATCTCCCGATCTGACAGCCCTGGCGGGCGACATGGGCCCGGCGACGTCCTCGACCCGCGGGTGGCGTTCGGCGAGGGCTGGGGCAACGCGCTCGCGGCCATGGTGCTGCCGACGACGAGCTATGTGGACACCAGCTGGTCGAGCTCCGGCCTTCGCTCATTCGGCTTCGACCTCGAGTCAGCTCCGACGCCGACCGACGACCCGAACCCGAGCGCCTTCAGCGAAGCGAGCGTGATGCGAACGCTCTACGACTTCTACGACTCCAACGCCGACGGCGCGTTCGACCGCACCGCCCTGGGCCTCGGGCCGATTCACGACGCGATGGTCGCCGACAAGACGACCGCCGGCCTCATCACGCTCGCGAGCTTCGTCGAGAAGCTGAAGCGTGGCACGAGCCAGGCAGTCGCCATCGATGCAGTGCTGGCCCACTCGTCAATCGGCCCCATCACCAACCAGTGGGGTGACGGCGATGCCCAGCTTCGCAACATGTTCACCTATGCGGTGAGCCTGCCCTGGTCGGGCTCGGTGGCGCTGGGGGCCGGACACCCGAGCAACTCCTGGCAACAGAACCAGTACTACCTCTTCGAGGGCACGGGTGGGGCCGTGACGGTCTCCGCCACCGCACCGAAGGACGTCGTGCTGGTGGCCTCCTCGGGTGGTCAGCGCCTCGGCTGGGCCGACAACACCCAGAGCGGCACCGAGACCCTCTCCGTCATGACCCAGGCCGGTCGCTGGTACGTGGTCGTCCTCACGGGGTTTGGCGAGGGCACCGGCGACTACGACGTCTCGGTTTCAATCCGATAACCCGCAGCACGCTCAGGAGCCTCACCATGATCCGCACCACCGCAACGCTCGTCACCGTCTTCGCCGCGCTGTCTGCCTGCTCTCATGCGGAGCGCCGCGTCGAAGCTCCGCTCCCTGCCGAGGGGAAGCCGATGGCCCTCGTCGGCGTCTCTGCCGTCCTGGGCATGCGCTCGGCGCAGCTCGAGGTGACCTTCGAGGCCGACATGACCGACGTCGAGGTCGTCGTCTGGGGGGTCGATGAGCTCCGGGTGACGAGCCCGACGACTCCGGCGCTGCTCGGCTCGGCCCGTGCTGGCGAGAAGCGCACGTTCGCCGTCGACTATGTTCCGGGAGCCGGAACCTCGACGCTCGCGGTGAGTGTCACGGGCTCTCGGGCAGGGCTTCGCAGGAGCCGGAGCGTCACCTTCGACCTGACTCCGCCTCGCCTGGCGGTTCCCAGCGTCGTGACGCCGCAGACGATGGACGGGCAGCGCGTGAAGGTGACGCGCCTGCCGTAGCCGCCTCGCAAGGCGCTCCGAGCCCGACTCAGGCGAGGTGCTCGAAGGTGCGGTCGACGGCGAGCAGGAACGCGCGAATGGACACGTCGAGCGCCGGCAGCGGCGTGTCTTCGATGCGGGTGTGCGAGATGCCGGGGCTCGACATGGCGAACACCATGGCCGTGGGCACCACGCCCGCCATCTCGGACGCGTCGTGCAGCGGCCCGGACGGAATCTCTGGCACCGGGCCCTTGCGCACGGCCTTGATGCTCTCGCGCACGAAGCCCATCAGCGTCTCGTCGAAGGGCCGCGGCGTGATGTGCAGCAGCGGGCTCCACTCGACCTTCACGAGGTGCTTCTTCGCCGCCCGCACCGACGCATTCTTCGCGTCAGCGAGCATCTTCTTCAGCACCCTGCCGTCGAGCGCGCGCAGGTCGATGGAGATCTCGGTCGACCCGGGCACGGCGGTGACGAAGTTGGGCTCGACCTTCACCACGCCGCAGGTGGCCACCACGCGCGTGCGCGGCGACGTGCCCGAGTACTTCACGCTGATGGCGCGGCAGGCGAGCGCGAACTCCGCGGCCGCGAGGAAGGCGTCCTTGCGCAGGTGAATCGGCGCGGCGCCCGAGTGCGCGGCCTGGCCGAGGAACCTGAGGCTGTGCCGCTCGACGCCCATGGTGCCGAGGACGACGGCGGTGGGCTTCTTCATCGACTCGAGCACCGGGCCCTGCTCGATGTGCAGCTCGAGGTAGGCCTTCGGCGAGAGCCGCTTGAAGTACGCGGCGGCGGTGGCCATGCCCTCGAGCGGCACGCCGTTCTCGGCCATCGCGTCGGGCAGCCTGACGCCGGCGCGGTCGACGAGGTGGGCGAGCTCCTTCTTCGCGTCGAGCGTGCCGGCAGACGCGGCGGAGCCGGCGAGGCTGCGGCCGAAGCGCGCGCCCTCTTCGTCGGCCCAGTCCACGAGGCGCACCGTCACCGGCGGCGTGCCCCGCGCCTTCACCCGGCGCAGCACCTCGAGGCCCGCGATGACGCCGAGGCAGCCGTCGAGCCAGCCGCCGCTGGGCACCGAGTCCAGGTGAGAGCCGATGACCAGGCTGTCCTTCTTCGCGCCGGGAATGGTGGCCCACAGGTTGCCCGCGCCGTCGCGCTCGGTGCCGAGGCCGAGCTCGGTCTTCAGCTTCTGCTGGAACCAGTCGCGCGTCTTGCGCCACACGGGGCCCCAGGCGACGCGCTGCGCGCCGCCCTGCTCGTCGGAGGTGAGGGCACGCAGTTCCTTCAGGTCGGCGATGACACGGGACGAGTCGGGCTTCATGGGCGCGGACCATCGCACGTCTGCACGCGCCGTCACGCGGTGCAGCCACGTCGTCGCGCAGCGCGCTATCCCGTCGCAGCACAGGAGCGCTCACCTCGGCCAGCCGCCCGGCACAGGGAGGGCGCTCGAGCGGGTGGCAGCGGGGATCCCTCAGAGGCGCCCGAACCCGGACCGCCGCGGGGACCACAACAACGTGGTCCGTCGCTCCAGGAGCCGGGGCCGCTTGCCGTTCACCCGAAGCGCGAGAGCGCTCACCTCGGTCAGCCGCCCGGCACAGGGCGGGCGCTCGGGTATGTGGCAGCGGGGATCCCTCAGGCCGGGTGCACGCGAGAGGCGCCCGAACCCGGACCGCCGCGGGGACCACCACAACGTGGTCCGCCTCGCGCCAGGAGCCGGGGCCGCTTGCCGTTCACCCGACGCCCGAGAGCGCTCACCTCGGCCAGCCGCCCGGCACAGGGAGGGCGCTCGAGCGGGTGGCAGCGGGGATCCCTCACACTCAAAGGCGCCCGAACCCGGACCGCCGCGGGGACCACAACAACGTGGTCCGCCTCGCGTCAGGAGCCGGGGCCGCTTGCCGTTCACCCGAACGAAGACCCGACGCAGCCCGCGAGTCCGACCGCGAACCACTGCAGCAGGGCTGGCTCCCTCGGACGTATGCTGTGGGGGTGAGCGGGAGCTCGAGAGCAGGCCGCACCCTGAGCCGCTGCGTGGTGACGCTCGACGCCGGCATCAGCATCTCGTGGGCGCCCGACCCGGACGGCTCGTACGACCACGGCATGCGGCACCACCAGCGCGAGGAGGACGAATTCCGCCAGCGCATCGACCGCGCGACGCCGGCCATCGAGGTGCGCTTCGACGCGCTCGAGAGCGAGGGCCACGCGTTCGTCG
This sequence comes from Myxococcaceae bacterium, assembly GCA_016793095.1. Lineage (GTDB taxonomy): Bacteria > Myxococcota > Myxococcia > Myxococcales > Myxococcaceae > Xiheimicrobium. Next base: position 13,260 of record JAEUJQ010000028.1, read on the forward strand.
TGCCGTCGGACCCGGCGTTCCGGCACCGCGCCCAGCGCGGCACGTCGTCGGGCCTGCCTTCGCTCGAGCTCGAGCTCGCCTGCACCCCCGTGCTCACCGACGAGGCGCTCGCGGCGCTCACGGCAGACGTCGCGAAGCTGGTGGTCGAGACGGAGCCAGCCGCGCGCCCAGCCCCACCGCCGACGCCACCTCGCGTGGCACAACCGCCCCGCCCCTGGTGGCGGTTCTGGTAGGACGCGCTCCATGACGACGCGACGCCTGGGGCGGACCGACGCTGAGCTCTCCTCCATCGGCCTCGGCTGCTGGCAGTTCTCCGAGGGCTTCGGCCTCGTGGGTGGGTTCTGGCCGGCGCTGCCACAGCCGCTCGTCGACGAGATCGTCGCGAAGTCGCTCGCGGGCGGCATCACCTGGTTCGACACCGCCGAAGCCTACGGCGACGGGCGCTCGGAGCAGGCGCTGGCTCGTGCGCTCGACGCCGCCGGGAAGAAGCCGGGTGAGGTGTTCGTCGCCACGAAGTGGATGCCCGCCGCCCGCACCGCTGCGTCCGCCACGCGCACCATCGACACCCGCCTCGCGAAGCTGGCGCCCTGGCCCATCGACCTGCACCAGGTGCACCAGCCGTTCGGCCTCTCGTCGGTGGAGGCCGAGATGAGCGCCTTCGCCGACCTCGTCGCGGCGAAGAAGATCCGCTTCGTGGGGGTGAGCAACTTCAACGAGGCGAAGATGCGCCGGGCGCAGGTTGCGCTCCAGCAGCGCGGCCTGGCGCTCGCGTCGAACCAGGTGAAGTACAGCCTGCTCGACCGCCGCATCGAGAAGAACGGCGTGCTCGCGGCGGCGAAGGAGCTCGGCGTCACCGTCATCGCCTACTCGCCGCTCGAGCAGGGCCTCCTCTCTGGCAAGTTCCACCACGACCCGTCGCTCGTCGCGGGCTCGGGCTTCCGCAAGTGGACGCCGCGGTTCCGCGCGTCGGGCCTCGCGAAGAGCCGGCCGCTCATCGACGAGCTCGCGAAGATCGCCCAGGCGCACGGCGCCACCTCGTCGCAGGTCGCGCTGAGCTGGCTCGTTCAGTTTCACGGCGACACCGTCGTCGCCATCCCCGGGGCGACGAAGACGAAGCACGTCGAGGAGAACGTGGGCGCCATGCGGCTCACGCTCTCGAAGCCCGAGCTCGAGCGCCTCGACGAGCTGTCCCGGCCGTTGAGCTGACGGTCACCTTCGCGCGTCGACCAGCGCCTCGAGCCGCTGGAGGGCGTCCTTCGCGCCGAGCGGGAGTCCCACCTGACCGCGCGGCACCGCGGGCTCGCGCACGTTGACGCGGATGAGGGTCGCGCCTTCGCTGCACATCGTCTCGCTGAACCGCCGCACGCTGGGCACGGCAGTGCCCGCGCCGCACTCCACCACCACGAGCGGCCCTGTCACCTGTTCGAGGAAGGCCCCGAGCCGCCCCTCCTGCTCCTCCGCGCGCTCGGCCAGCCAGTCACCATCGCCGAACATGAGCACGTTGGGCCTCGCCAGCGCACCGCAGCGGCACCGTGGCAGCGGCTCGCGCGCGCGGAACGTCGCCTCATCGACGGCGATGGACGATGCATCGGCCGCCCAGACCTCCCGGCAGCTCGCCGTGCACTGCAGGTGCTCGAGCGAGCCGTGGCACTCGAAGACGCGCTCCTCGGCGAAGCCCGCTCGCTGGAACTGGGCATCGACGTTCGAGGTGAAGACGAAGGCTCCGTTCTTCGCGCGCTCGGCCAGGCGCCGGAGCACCGTGAAGCCCGCGTGCGGCGTCGTCGCCCGGTAGAGGTTGCGCCGGTGTCCGTAGAAGCCCCACGCCAGCGATGGGTCCTCTTCGAACCAGCGCGGGTTCGCGAGCGCGACGAAGCTCAGCCCCAGCTTCGCGTACGGCGGGTACGCCTTCCAGAAGCCCTCGTCGCCGCGAAAGTCGGGCAGGCCGCTGTCCACGCCCATTCCCGCGCCCGCGGCGAAGACGAAGGCGCTCGCCTCGATGATGGCCTCGGCTGCGCGCTCGAGGTCGTTCGTCAGGGCGTTCATCGGGTCGGCACTGGCAGCACCTGCTCGCCCCGCTCGAAGACGATGCCCGCGCGCCCGACGAGCAGGGGATCGACCGGGCCGATCTGCTCGGAGTCTTTCTTCGCGTACGGCAGCGAGTGCAGCAGGTACCGCATCGCGTTCAGGCGCGCTCTCTTCTTGCAGTCGCTCTTGATGACGATCCACGGGGCGTCGGTGGTGTCGGTGTGGAAGAACATGGCCTCCTTCGCCTTCGTGTAGTCGTCCCACTTGTCGAGCGACGCGAGGTCGATGGGTGACAGCTTCCACTGCTTGAGCGGGTGCACCTCGCGCTCCTTGAAGCGGCGGCGCTGCTCGCGGCGGCTCACCGAGAACCAGAACTTGAAGAGGTGAATGCCCTGCCGCACCAGCATGCGCTCGAACTCGGGGGCCTGGCGCATGAACTCGAGGTACTCGGCCTCGCTGCAGAAGCCCATCACCCGCTCGACGCCAGCGCGGTTGTACCAGGAGCGGTCGAACAGCACGACCTCACCCGCCGTCGGCAGGTGCTCGACGTAGCGCTGGAAGTACCACTGGCCCCGCTCCTCTTCGCTGGGCTTGGCGAGGGCGACGACGCGCGCGCCGCGGGGGTTGAGGTGCTCGGTGAAGCGCTTGATGGCGCCGCCCTTGCCCGCTGCGTCGCGCCCCTCGAAGAGCACCACCACGCGCTGGCCGGTCTCTTTCACCCAGGCCTGCAGCTTGAGCAGCTCGACCTGCACGCGGTACTTCTGCCGCTCGTACGTCTTCCGCGCGAGCAGGTTCTTGTAGGGGTAGCCGCCGCGCTGCCAGTCATCGGCGAGCTCCTTGTCGGCCTTGCGGCGCTCGAGCTTGTGCAGGCCTTCCTGCTGGCCCATCACGCCCCGGAGGATGCGCAAGGCGTCCCCGGGCGCCGTGCCCTCGAGCAGGTCGCGAATGGCCTGAGACTTCACCTCGTCGGCGGCCGCGCTCGCCTGCTCGCTGGCGAAGTCCTCGAGCGCCTCGGGCGTGGAGAGGTCGGGGGCGGTGTCGCCCTCCGAGACCGCGCGAGCTGCGGAGCGACGACGACGACGGGGAGCGGAGCGTGACACGGAGGTCTCCTGGCGAGCGGCGCACGAGGTGAACGAAGCCCTCGTGCCACGCAGGTGTACCGAAGCCCTCGCGGCCTCGCCAGTTCGACGCCGCTCAGGGGGAGAGGCGGTCACCGCGGCCGCAGCGTGCCGTCGAGTCCGCCGTGTCCCGTCCAGCCTCCTGGCGCGGCGAAGACCGAGGGCAGCTCGAACGCCGTGAAGGTGGTGCGACCGGCCGAGAACAGCCGCTCCGCGGCGAGGCCCGACATGGAGGCGCCCTGGAGATCGCACTGCTCGATGCGGGCGCCGTCACCCGAATACAGCTCGAGCGACGAGCCGCCGTCGCGGAAGGTGAGGTTCAACGCGACGCCTGCATCGGCGATGAGGCGCAGCGACTTCCACGAGGCTGAGGGATCCACCGGGGCCGTCCAGCGCAGCACCCCACCATCGACGTCGATGCGCGCGAGCGAAGGCCTCGCGCCGTCGGTCAACGTCGTCACCTCGCCATCACTCCAGGCGATGCCCGACCAGGAGTCGGGGCGCCCAGGCGGCAGCGGCAGCACGCGGACCGTCGTCAGGTCGCGCTCGAGCACGGCGAGGCCGCCGTCGAAGTTGATGAGGGCGGCGTCGTGGCTCATGGCGAGCGGCGCGGACTGGAGCTGAACCTCGGCGGCGGTCTGCCCAGCGCCGTCGAAGCGGACGAGCCGGTGGTCGAAGCTCCAACAAGCTGCCCAGCCCAGCCACACATCGCCCGCTCCGCTCACAGCGAAGGCGCCATGCCCGGAGCGCTCGGTACGCCAGCGCTCGGTGCCCGTCCCGCCCTCGAACGCGACGAGGTGAAGGTGGTGAATCGACGCCCCTTCGCTCAGGACGGCCAGCAGGTCGCCCTGGCCGATGGAGGCGAGGCCCGCGACGTCGAGCGCGAGGCCGCCGCCCTCCGTCGGGTTGCGGATGGGGACGTTGAGGGTCCGCAGGTCGCGCTTCCACAGCAGCGCGCCGTTCGTCGTGTCGCGCGCGGTGAGCACCGTGACGTGCTGGCCCGCCGACGTCGGCGAGTACGTGCGGGTGACGAGGTAGAGCCGCCGGCGTGGCTCGTCCACCATCAACTGGACGCCGTACTGCACGCCCGGGTCCTCGACGGTGAGGTCGAGCTCGAAGCGCCGCTGGCCGTGCCGGTCGAACGAGATGAGCACGACTCCGGCCGGCGCCATCACCCCGGGCTCGACGCCGTGCGTGAGGAACACGTCGCCAGAGGGCGCGACGGCGACGCGCTGAATCCAGCGACCCTGCGGCAGCGTGAACTGCCACGCCTCCTGCGGCGCACCCGGCGGGGGCACGTCGCAGGTGCGTTGAGCCGTGCAGTGACCGGCGGCGCGGCAGGCCGTCGCCGGCGCGCAGATGGAGCCCTCCGGGGCCTGACGCTGCACGCAGCGGCCCGCGACGCACACGTGCGCTGTCTGGCAATCGTTGGGGCCGCAGCCCGCGCCGTCGATGACGGGCTCGAGCCGGCAGCCTGCGCGCGGGTCGCACAGCGCCACTTCGCAGGGGTTGGTGGACGCGGCGCAGGCGACGGCCTCGTGCACACAGCCGCGATCGACGTCGCAGGCGTCGCTGGTGCAGGCGTCTCCGTCGTCGCAGGAGCGCGCGGTGCCCGTGCACACGCCCGCCCGGCAGACGCCGTTCACGAGGCAGCGGTCGAGCCCGCCGCAGCCCACGCCGTCGGCGGCGACGCGTTCGATGCAGCCACCGGCCGCGGGGTCGAAGGCGCGCTCCCGGCAGTCGGTGGTGACCGTACAGTCCGGCACGGCCAGGCCGACGCCGCGGGCCTCGATGGATGAGCGCTTCCCCAGAACGGTGAGCTCGAGGAGTGACGAGGCCTCGCCCACGCGCGATGGCCTGAAGCGCAGCGGCACGTCCACGCGTTCGCCGGCCGCGAGCGTCACCTCGCTGTCGTCGGACTCGAACGGCGCCGAGACGGTGAGCGCCAGGGAGGTTGACACCTTCGTCCGGTTCTCGACCGGCAGCACGCACGGCGTCGGGTAGCCGATGAAGCCCTCGCCACAATCGACGACGGTGGGGAACACGACCTCTTCCGAGACGGTGGCGAGCTGCCCGCCGCGGCAGGCGGCGAAGAGCAGGAAGAGCGAGCCCAGATGACGACGCATGTCGGCATGACACCCGGTGCGGCCAACCGATGCAGACTTCGGCGTCACCGACTTTCTCCAGGGATTCTGGATGGTTCCGCGCCCTTGTCCTGTACAGTCGCCCACGGGCCGGAGGAAGTGGCGATGCGACGCTGCGGGTGGCTGTGGCTGATTCCCTTCTCGTCCTGCGTGTGTTTCCAGCCGGTCGATGAGCCCGATGCATCGATCCGCGACGCGTCGGTGACGTTGGACGCGGGGCGGGATGCTGGGGTCGACGCAGGCCTCGACGCCGGTGGCTGCATGACAGCGTGCTGCCAATGTGACTTCGGCCCCCCGCGCGTGTGTCCGGCCTCGACGGATCCCTGCGCAGTCGTCCCAGTGGTCGCGGTCGATCGGGTGGCGAGCCTCTCACCGCAGGTGAACGGGCTGGTCACGGTCCGGCTCGATGGCGGTGTCTCGTACGTCCTCGACGTGACGACCGCGCTGGGCGACGCGCGACGAATGATGATGGAGAACCTTCGCAGCTTCGCTCGACCGGCCGCGGTTGAGGTGGACTGCACGACGAACCGCATCGTCGCCGTTCATGCGCCCTTCGACCCGAGCCCGGTGCTGCGCCTGCAGACATCGGACGCCGGGCTCTCGGTCGTCCTCGCCACCTCTGCGGCGTTCCACGAGGTCCTCCGCAGCAGGGCCTGCTACGACCAGCTCTCGGCGAGGCTCCTGGACGCAGCCGACGCTGGCGCCCTGGTGCTCGTCACCGACCGGCAGCCGGCAGGCACCGAGATCATCGACGTGCGCCCGCCCTTCTGAGGGTCGCGGCAGCCAGGCTCAGGTCTCGACCTGCCCGGTGAGGAGGCCGGCGAGCTCGCCCGTCCGCGTGCGCCCGACGATGAACGTCGAGATGTCGATGGTCCCGAACCGGAAGACGGTGACGTCGGTGAGGTTGGCGTTGAGGGCAGCCTTGAGCGCCGAGAACTGGTTGCCCAGGGCGACCATGCCCGGGTCATTCGGGTCGACGTTCGCGATGATGCGGTCGAGGAAGGCGTTGGCGTCGCGCTGCTCGACGGGGCTCCTCCCGGCCAGCGGTACGCGTGAGGGGTCGACGTACATCACCTGCGGCAACAGCGCGTCGTGCTGCGCGCCGAGCATCTGGCGCACGACGGCCTCGGTGATGGGCGCGCCGTTGAGCGCGGTGCCCTTGACGAACTTGAAGCTGGCGTCGGTCTCGCTCGGCATCAGCAGGCCGGTGACCGCCACCTCGAGGGCCGCCTGCACCTGGGGCAACGCGCTGGCGCCGGGCGTCACCGGAGTCGAGCCCGGAGCCGGTTTGCCCCGCAGCATGAAGAAGTCTTCGACGAGGTTCTGAGGCAGCTTCGCCCCGTCGGCGAGAGACAGCCTCTTGTCACCGCCCGCGGCGAGCTCGGCGGCGCGCTGCGCGTAGGCCGTCATCTCCTTCGCGAACACCTCGACGCTGACCGACTTCTTGCCAGTCGCCTTGAAGTAGTCGAGCGCGTTATCGGCGAAGAAGCGCTCGGGGCCTGAGCTCGCCGCGAGCTTCCTGGCCTCCGAGACCGTCAGGCGGCCGTCCTTCCCGGCGGCCTTCTTCGCGGCCTCCTTGAGCTCCGAGGTCCACGTCTCGACGAAGGTACGAACTGAGGGCGTGTTGGGGATGCGAGGCATGGCCGCATTGTCGCTGACCGCGGGGACGGAGTTCCTCTCTTATTTCGAAGAAAGGGACTACCGCAGCTTCGCGGGCGCGCCGCAGACGTCCTTCGCGAGCGACGCGGAGGCCGGTCCGCCCGCCACCAGCAGCGCGGCATCGACTTCGCCGGCGTCGAGCAGCACGGCGGACAGGAGCTGCCTCGCCAGCCCCATCCCCTCGGGCCAGTCGCGCCAGTCCACCGCGAGCGACGTCTGCAGCATCGCGCGCGCCTCGAGCTTCTTCCCTTCGAGCAGCCGCACGCGCCCGAGCGCGAGCCACGCCGGCCCATCGGACGGGTATGTGCGCACGAGCAGCTCCAGCGTCTTGCCGGCGAGGTCGAGGTCCGCGAGGCGCACGCTGGCGTCGGCGGCGTCGAGGGCGATGCGCGCGTCGAGGGGTGCCAGGCGGCGGGCGCGCTCGAACGCGGCATGACTCGTCGCCGCGTCGCCCTGCTTGCTGGCGACCCGCCCCACGTTGGCGTGCGAGACCGCGAGCAGCGGCGCGCGGCGAAGGCCCTCGTCATAGGCTGCGCGCGCCTCCGGGAGGCGGCCGTCGAGCTCGTGCACCTCCCCCTGCAGCGCGCTCCAGGTGGGACTCCACGGCTCGAGCTGCGCCGCGTGCGCATACCCCTCTGCCGAGACCCCGCGCCGGCCACTCACCGAGGCCGCCAGCATGACGAGGGCCACCACCAGGACAGGCGCCGCGAGCCATCGGACCCACCCGGCGCGGGCGGGGGCGGTGGGCTCGTCCAGCGTTCGCGCGAGGGCCGAGAAGAACAGCGCCAGCACGAGGACCCCGTGGAACGTCACCAGCGACGCCACGGCCAGGGCGACGACGACGGCGAGCTCGGCCGGAGTCTCCGTCACCGCGCGCCCCTTCCACCAGGCGCGCAGCACCAGCGCGCTCGCGACGATGAGCAGCGCAGCGCCGACGAGGCCCTGGGTCGCCAGCACCTGAGCCGGGAGCGCGTGCGCGTGCAACGCCGTGCCGCCCCACTCGTACTTCCACGCCTCGGGTTGGCGGAGCTGCTGATCGACGAGCACGAAGGTGTCGAAGCCCCAGCCGAGCCAGGGGTGCTGCGAGAAGCCCGCGAGCGCGGTCCTCCACAACGCGAGGCGCGTGGGCGCGACGAAGAGGTTCACCACCCGCTCCACCAGCGCCGCCCCGCCGACGAGCACGGCCGCGAGCAGCCCCACGCCCGCAGCGACGCCTGCGAAGCGGAGGACCTGGGCCCGCGTCAACCGCGAGGAGCGCCCCAGCAGCGCGAGCCACGTACCGCCTCCCACGACGAGGGTGAGCCAGCCTGCGCGAGAGAGGGTGGAGAGGCATACGAGGGCGGTGAGCGCCGCGACGACGAGGAGGCCTACGGCGCGCCGCCGACGCGCGACATCCAGCGCCAGCACCGTCAGCGCCCCCATCCACACGCCCAGCTGGGTGGGGTGCCCCAGCGTCGCGAAGGGCCGCAGGCCACCACACCAGCGCGCGACGTCCTCCCACTCGAAGACGTCGAGCCCCGCGGCCTGGACCAGCGCCCAGCCTGCCACCGGCACCGAGGCCCAGACGACGGGACGCCAGTCGAGCTGCGCGGCCGACGACGCGAACAACATCACTCCGACGAGCGTGACGAAGCCGGGTACACCGAGCGCCGGCGCGCTCGAGGTGGCGAGGCTGAGCAGGGCTGCGCCGGAGCCCAGACTGAAGACGGCCAGCGTCACGCGGGTGAGGCGCCCGCTCACGACGAGCGCTCCTGCCAGCAGCACGACGAGGTGCGGCAGCTCGAAGGCGTCGCGCGCGAACGGCAGGAAGGTAAGGACGGCCGCCGCGAGGAAGCCGTGGGCGCGCGTCACGTCACTGCACGACGACGGTGGCCAGGGCGAGCCGCGAGCCGACGGTGGCCTGCACGAGATAGACGCCCGCGGCGAAGGGCGCCGTGTACGTGCCGCTCTGGTTCACCGTGCCACCGTTGGCGCTGAGGACGCTCCACGCTGCAGTGGCGCCGGTCGAGACGGTCGCGGTGAACTGCACGACGGCGCCGGCGCTCACCGTCGTGAACGCGGGCATGATGGCGATGGACGGGAGCGAGGTCGGCTGCACCCAGACCGCGGTGCTGGCCCAGAGGTTCGTCGAGACCTCTCGTGCGTAGACGCGCTGGTTCACCGTCTCGGCCGTCAGGGTGCCCGTCGAGTCGATGGTGCCGGTGGGCCAGACCTGCCACTGCACCCCGCGCACGCCGACGAGGGACGACCAGGGGCTGACGCCCACGGCGATGGACCGCACGGCGCTGAAGGTCTGCCGGGAGCCGGGCGCGAGGCCGCCGTTGAACGAGTACGGGTCTGGCTCGACGAAGAACGCCTGCTGGCCTGCCGCGACGGTGATGTCGATGACGCGGTTGAGCGACGGGTTCAGCGCTGACGCCGCCAGGATGCGCACCGTCGCGTCGGCCGAGGCGGCGAAGTACGTGGCCGCCGAAGGGCCCGTCTGCGTGAGCGAGCCGGTGCCGGTCATGAGCGAGAAATCGACGCCGTTGTCGACGCCGTTCACCACGCGGCCGCTCAAGTCGAGGACGTTCTGCTCGGGGACCGTCGCCGACGGAGGCACCACCTCGAGCGACGGCCCGGCCGAGCCGCCTCCCGTCGAGCCGCCTCCCGTCGCGCCGCCTCCCGTCGCGCCGCCCGCAGTCGAGCCGCCCGCAGTCGAGCCGCCTCCGGCCGACCCCCCCGCCACCGAGCCACCTCCAGCGTTGCCGCCGCCCATGCCCGACGAGCCACCGCTGAAGCCCGTGCCGCCGGTGGTGCAGAGGCCCTGCATGCACGTCTCCGTGACCGTGCAGCGCTTGCAGGTGTTCCCGCCGATGCCGCAGGCGCTGAGGCTGTTGCCGCTCTGACAGAGGCCGTCGGCGTCACAGCAGCCGACCGGGCACGTGGACGAGGAGCAACGTGGCGTGGTGCCGCCACAGGCCAGCGACAGGACCGACAGCGCGAGTGCGACGACAAGGGCGAGGCGCATGGGAGGTGCCTTCTGGCACAACCACCCGGGCGACTCCATGGCACGACCCGTCAACGCACGCTCGCGTCAGCCACGCCAGCGTCGCGAGGGCCAGCGCCGGTCCGCGTGCCGTCGAGCTCGTGCACCTCGCCGCTCCATGGCGTGCCCGGTGCTCAGCGCACGCTCGCGTCAGGGGCACCGGCGTCTCGCGCGCCCGCGTCAGGCCGCTCGCCGACGAGCCCGCGCAGGCCGAGTCCTCCCAGTCCGTTATTGGGCATGACGGGTGCACCGAAGGACTTCGACCCGGCCAGGTAGTTCACACGAGACTCTCCGAAGACGGCAGCGATCGACGGCTGTCCCGGCAGAGAGGCGCCCTCCGCGTGGGAGAGCTGCGCCCCCGCGTCGACGCCCGCGTCCGGCCTCGGCGGTCGAACGCTTTGCGAGAACGCCACCATCGCGCCCCCGACGAAGCTGGCGAACGAGACGAGCGTCAACGCACGCAGGAGCGCACGCACGGCCGGCCTACTGCTTCACGCAGACGGTCAGCGGCACGTACGGCATGCCCGCCGCTTCCACGGACGTGTAGTAGGACGTGTTCACGCCGACCAGGGGATCCACCGTGAAGGGGTAGTAGCCCGTGCCGCCACCCTCGTTGAGGCCGTTGTTCCAGTTGATCGCCTGAATCTCGCCGCCGCTCGAGTCGAACGTCCTCCAGATGCCGTTCGTTGCCAGGCTCGACCAGCGGTGTGCGTGGGCGGGGAACTGTCCGGACGGCAGCGGCGCTCCGACGCCTGCGCCGACCCCCGCGTCACCTCCTGCGCTGAACCCCACGAGCGTGCGTCCGTTGCCAGCGGCGAAGACCGTCCACCCCACAGGGCACGACGGCAGATTGAAGAACATGACGGCGCCGGTCGGCACGCCGCGCGCCGCGAGGCCACCGTCGAGGGTGCGCACGTTGAGCTCGTTCAGGTAGTCGTTCAGGTCGGCCGCCTTCGCGGGCGTGCCTGCCTGGAAGTTCGCCGGCCACACGGCCGCCATCGCCGTGCCCGCGACGAGCCCCACGACGAGCGCCATGGCCGCCCGACTTTCCCGGCGAGGCCGCTCCCCGCGCTCGAGCTGAGCGAGCCGCTCCTGCACCTGCGCCAACTGCTTCTCGAGTTCATTGTTGTTCATGGGTGTCATTGCCTCTCGTGTCTGGAATTCGTGAAGTCCTCGTCAGCGGAGCACGCCGAACATCAGCGAGCCTGCGTCGTCGGCCCACCGGAGGGTCGCCCGCTCGAACCCGCCATCCGGCAACCCGCCCACCGCCGGCGCCCAGAGGAAGTTGGGCAGGTCGCCGAAGCAGCTGTACCGGCCGAAGGCCCGGTCCGAGCGCAGCTTCATGCCGCCGTCGCTCTGGTAGATGTTGTCGAACTCGGGCCACGGGCACAGGTACGTGCCGTACGTCGGCAGCACCGGGGGCAGCACGGCCGTCTCGACGTCCTCGTTCACGCAGCCGCCGCGGTAGCTCTGATTGAAGCCGTAGCCGCTCGCGAGCGGGCCGTAGGGCCGGTACTTCACCGCCGCGAAGCCCAGGCGGGCGGGGAGCCCTGGCGGCGCGATGCACTGCACCCGCACCGGTGAGCCTGTCGCTGCGCGGCACACGTTCATCGCCAGGTCTCCCGCGGGCTGGAAGCGCGCCTCGTCGACGTCGTACCCGTTCGTCGTCACCTGGCCCGCGGGCACCGCCTTCACGCACTTGAACTGGCTGTGGTGGTTCATGCCTCTCCAGCGCCCGTCGGCCGGCGCGTTGGGCCGCACCTCGCAGACGCCATGGTTCCGGGGCAGCTCGAGGCCCGGGTCCGTGGGGAGCGTCAGCATTCGATGGGGAGGCGGCACGAAGCCGCACGACACGCCGCCGTCCGGCTCGCAGTTGAAGCGGGCGAGGTCGAAGCCGGGCCTGGAGAGGTCGAGCGAAGGGTCGCGCCGGCGAGCGCAGCTCCGCCAGTACGAGTGCGCGTTCCGCGCGTCGTAGTCGTCGCCGTTGCTGCCGCCCAGCCGCACGAAGCCACCGTCAGGGTACGGGTACTGGATCGGGAAGCCCGTCGAGGTGCACCGCGAGCGCTCCTGAATGACGAGGACGCCGCCGTCGTTCCCCGTGAAGGACGAGGTGTGCAGCTCCACGAAGTAGGCGAACTCCTCGAGGCGGTCGCGGTCGGGCGCGCGCGGCGGCATCAGGTTCGGCAGGTTGGCCGGCGCCTCGGCGATGTCGTTGACGCGGTTGTCGTTGTAGTCGCCGAGCTCGGTGACGCACGCCTTGGTGAGGGAGTTCAGCTCGCGCGCCTCGAGCAGCCGGCCCGGGGCACCCGCGTCGGCGTTCCCGTACTCCGGCGCGTTCGTGAGCGCGGTGGCCCGCCCCGGCACGTCGTTGCGCTCCGTCTCGAGCAGCCGCAGCGGCAGGGTGGCGCAGGCCGGGGCGCTCGCTTCGGGCACGAGCCCGGTGACGCAGGACCGCAGCCGCAGGTCGACGCCGAGCTCGTCGCGCAGCACCACCGTCTCGGCGCGGCGAATGGCGCAGCGGGAGTTGGCCCGCAGCTGAGGGTCCATCGAGCTGTCGGCGTCTTCCTTCACCCAGCCGTCGCCGTCGCTGTCGCACGCGATGGGGTCGCCGAGGCCGCCGCTCTTGAGGAAGTAGCCCGGCAGCGTCGCGCAGAGGCACTGGCCCAGGGTCTTGAAGGGCCAGAGGTACCCGGTGCTGCCCACGACGCCCGCGCACGAGAGCGCGCATGGCTGGCAGGTCCCGTTGTCGAGCGCGCTGCCGAGGGCGCAGGGAGACGTGCGGCAGGTGGGCGTTCCACCGGTCGGGTCGCAGTACTCGTTGGCCATGCACGTGACGGAGCCGCACGCGGGCACCGCCTGGCACATCATGGTGGTGGAGTTGAGCGCGTAGCCGGGCAGACACGCGTCGCAGAAGGTGATGGGCGGCGTCCCCGTCGAGACGCACTCCCGGAACTGCGACGCGCACATGGCCCCGATGCCGCCGTCGCTCGTGCAGGTCGGCTCGTCGGCGCAGTTCGGAGACAGACACGCCACGCAGTCCGAGGTGCGCGCGTCCCACTTCCAGTTGGCCTCGCAGGTGTTGGCGATGCACACCGCGTCCATGCCCGGTGCCTCGGTGCAGAGCTGGTGGAGCTTGCAGGTGCCGTTCATCACCAGGGACACGCAGGTGACGGGCGCGCGGCAGCGCATCGTTCCGACGTCGCAGGTGAGGCCTCCGCCGCACATGTTCCCGGCGCCGCACGGACAGCCCGCCACGTCAGGCATGCACGTCTGACAGACGCCCATGCCGTCGCAGGTGAGCGAGGTGTCGCATCGGGGGTCGCTCGCGCGGCAGGGACACGACACGGTGCCAGCGGTGCACATCGTCGGCGTACAGGTGTCGTTGGTGCAGGTGAGCCCGGAGCCGCAGGTGCCTCCCGCCCCGCACGCGCAGCCCTGGGACTGCTCGGGGCACGTCTCACAGCGCGCGTTCGCGCAGCGCAGGCCCGCGTTGCAGGTGCCGTTGGAGCGGCAGACACACGACGCCTCTCCGCGGCGGCAGTCGACGCACGTCGTCCCGAGGCACTCGCCGGTGACGCACACTCCGCCTGTCTGGCAGGCGCAGCCGATCTGTCCCTCGCAGGTGCCGCCGCCGTCCGTCTCGGTCATCAGGCCGCTGTCCATCGCGTCGGGCGGCCGTGGGCAGCCGGTCAGCGCGACGACGGCGAGCGCCAGGGCGAGCCCCCTGACGAGGTGGGAGTGGGTCACGGGGGTGCTCCTCAGTACGCGGTGAAGTCAGAGTAGTAGAAAAGCAGCCGCACGTCGGTGAGCGTCTGGAGCTGCACGTCGCGGTTGGCGGGCTCGTCGCGCGTGTTGAGGATGAGCTCCCACTGGCTGTTGACGAGCGGGCGGTCGCGGAAGCGGTAGTTCCGGTACACCTCGGGGTCGTAGGGCTTCACGCCGTTGAGCGACGCGTTCACCACGCCGAGCCGTGGGTCGAACAGGTAGAAGTCGACGTCGTCGCCCACGTTGCGCACCGAGCCGGTCCCGCTCATCCGCACGTAGACGCGCGCCGTCGGGTCGCCGAGCAGCACGCCCTGCAGGTCCACCTCGACGTGCCGCACCTTGTGGTTGAGCGTGAGCGGCGACAGCTGCGAGAGCTCGGTCGAGAACGGGATGACGAGGTACCCGTTGGCGTCGCGCAGGCTCACGTCGAGCAGCCGCTCGGTGAAGAGCTTGTTGCGGTCCGCCTCGCTGAGTGACGCCGGCGTGGACCCGAGCAGGGGGATCCTGAAGATGTCTTCCTTGAGCGAGAGCGACAGCACCCGCAGGTCCGGGTTGCCGTACTGCTCCTCGAAGTCGTTGAAGGCGTTGTCGAGCTCGAGCAGGTAGTTCTCGAGGTTGTACTGGCCTGCCGTCACCATGCGGATGACGAAGAGCTGCTCCTTCTTCGCGTAGCTCTGGCTCGTGTAGTACTCGAAGACGCGGGTGAGCCGGTACGCGGCGGCCATCGCGGCGTTGAACGAGACGTCGGCGTTGATGATGGCGTCGTTCTGGTAGATGCGCACGTTCGGGTCGTTCTGGGCCGCGACGACGTCGATGGCGAGCTGCTCCGCCTCTTCCTGCTGCACCTGGAGGCGCTGGGCGTTGTTGCGCAGCTTCTGCAGGTCGCCCGCGGCGATGGCGATGTCGTTCATCGCGCGCAGGGACTCGAGCCTCGCCAGCCGCATGCTCAAGAAGAGCTTCTCGACCGTGGCGCCGGAGTCCGCGTCGATGGCCGCGCACTGGTTGGCCCCGATGGCCGTGAAGGTGCCGGCCTGCGTCTCGGCGATCTCCCGGTTCAGGTTCGCGATCTCGAGGTCCACCACCTCCTGGGCGATGGCGACGCCGCTGAGCGCGAGCTGGGTGGTGACGGCCGCCGGCCCTGCGATGGGGAGCGTCTCGGCCGACGCGCTCGAGAGGGTGTTGAGCGACTGCGTGAAGGCGTTCACGACGCCGGCGGTGGCGGCCATCGCCGCGCGCGCGATCTCGATCTTCTGCTGCACGTTCGCCACGCCGATGGCGGTGTCGTACTGGAACTCGGCCAGGCTCGTGGCGAGGCCGCACTGGGTCGCGGCCCGCCCGCGCTCGATCTCGATCTCGCTGTTGAGGTTGGAGAACGACACCTGGGCGCCCTGGAACTTCTGCCGCGCGTCGCGCAGGTTGATGACCACGTTGTGGATGGCCCCGTTCCCGAGCAGGCCGCACGGGTCTCCGACGAGGGTGGTCTGGTCGCTCAGGCCCGCGTACTTGCGGATCGCCGGCCAGACGCGCCCATCGGGTGTGGTGAACGTGCCGCAGACGTCGGCGAGCTGGTTCTCGTAGGTGTTCCGGATGGTGGTGAGCTCGGACTGGAACTGCGCCGCGTCCACCTTGCCCTGCTTGCCGAACGTGAGGGCCGTCTGCTCGCGCGTCTTCGCGAGGTCGAGGCGCTGCCTGGCGAGGGCGCTGAGGATGTCGTACGCGGTGAAGGCCGACGTCGACCCGGTGTCCACCGCGGGGAAGGGCACGTAGTCGGGCGCGTACCCGAAGAAGTTCACGTCGGACGAGATCTGCGAATACACGTCGCGCATGTCGATGAGCGCGAGGCGGAAGTTCCGCTGCGTGCGGGTGAGCGTCGTCTGCAGCTGCGGCAGCTGCGCCGGCGTGGACCGCGCCATGATGTCGAGCAGCAGCCGGTTGAGCAGCGCGCTCTCGAGCCAGGTGCTGACGTAGGCCCGCTCGATGACGCGGCGGGCGAGGTCGGGGCGGTTGAAGGTCTGGTAGCGGCGCGCCACCTCTCCCCACGCCCGTGACTTCTGCGAGGCCGCGCGCACCAGCCGCTCGAGCCACGTCGTCACGCTCTGCGAGGTGAGGAAGCCGGTGCCCGCGCTCGACGTTTCGCGTGCCAGCGAGACCTGCAGGTCGGGGCCCAGCCGGTACATGCGGTCGAGCGCGAGCTGGTAGTACTGCACCGCCTGGTAGAGGTTCGCCATCTCAGCGCCCGCGACCCCCGAGAGGTCGATGCCGGACGGCTCGAAGAGGGAGCCCCGGAAGGTGGCGCCCCCCGCGGCGGCGAGGTCGAAGCGCGAGGCGTAGGCCGCCGTGAGCGACTCGTCCCCCAGCATGATGAGGAGCTCTGCGTTCAGCCGCTCGAAGCCGTCGCGCCCGCCAGCCCCTTCCGAGAACGCCTCCTTCAGAGTGTTGATGAGGAGCGTGCGCTCAGCGGGCTGCAGCGCGCCATAGGCCGCGGCGTCGTCGTAGAGGTTGACCAGGCAGTCGACGCGCTTGCGGGCCTCGTCGATCTGCGGCGGGTCGTAGCAGTACGGCACCGCGTTGGACCCGCGGCGGCACTGCACCGGCGCGAAGCCGACCGTCGAGCCCGAGAGCGAGCTGCGGAAGCGCGTCTTGTACCGGAACGCGGCGTCGATGAGCGCCGGCAGCGGCAGGGACACGCGCTGGGTGCTGGCCTGCCGGCGGAAGAAGGTCTTGTCTGCGCGCAGGTCGAGCCGGTTGTTGTCACAGGGCGCGGTGCCGCTGTTGCACGTGAAGAGCAGGGGCTGCTCATCGGCTCCGCCCTCCTGAACGACCGCGTTGTTGGCCTTCCAGGCGCGCAGGGTGTCCCCGCACGAGGCGCGCTGGCAGACCCCGCCCGTGCCGCACTTCCCGGACCGGCACTCGGAGTTGTCCCTGCAGGTCACGTTCGCCGGGTCGGGGACGAGCTGGGTCTGGCACGGCTCGTTGGCGATGCTGGCGACCGTGCGCGTGCACGGGCCGGTGTCGGTCGCGCAGACGTTGAAGAAGGTCACCTTGCTCCCAGGCGGGCAGGCCACCCTGGTGGCGGTGGCCGAACCGTTGTCGCCCGCGCCCCCGTTGAAGAGCCCGGTGTCTTCGCAGAAGTAGTGAACGGCCGCCGTGTTGGTCACCTGCGTGAAGCCCGCCGTGCTCCCGAGCAGGGTGTTGAGCCTGACGGACGCCGAGGTCGCGGGCCCGATGCCGAGGTCGCTCTGGAGCTGGGCGTCGCAGGTCGCTCCCGGCGGCGTGGGCTGCGGCCGGGTGGAGGTCGCCTCGACGAGACCGGTGAAGTCGTTCGGGGTGAGCGCGGCGGGCGACCGGCGCAGCCGCATGAAGCCGTAGGCCGTGGCGCGGCCGGTGGTGCCAGCGTCGGGGATGAAGCTGTCGAAGCTCTCCTCGAAGATGAGGAAGAGCTCGCTCTGGTTCACCAGCGCGCCGTCGAGGAAGCGCATCGTCCTGCGCCGCGGGTTGCCGTCAGGCACCGGGTTGCCGCCGGCCAGGCTGACGTTGAGGCCCGGCGCGCCCGGCACGGTGGCAGGAGCGTACGGCAGCTCGTTGTCGCGGCACTCGACCCGCGTGAGGCCGCCGGTGGTGGAGCGCGTGCCCTCGGTGAAGCCCGGCACCAGCCACGGCACCTCGACGGGGACGAAGCCCTGCCGGCACGTGCCGTCGGTGGAGAGGTAGCGCCCGCCGACGGTGCTCACGAGGCGGTTCACGTTCGGCGCCACGGTGTTGAGGTCCTTCAGGTACAGCAGGCAGTCGGCGCTCGCGCACGAGGTGGCGCGCGTCGGATCCGACGCGAGCTGCAGCGCGACGCCCGGGTTCCCCGGGTAGTGCATGGCAAGCGACGACACCACCCGGCCCTCGAACAGGGTCGGGTCCATCGCGTTCACCTTGAGGTTCATCGCGATGGGCAGCTCGCTGATGCCGGAGGGGATGGGGTTGGTGACGATGTTCTGCTCGTAGGCGCGCAGCCCCTTCGTGTACGGGAAGCACGCGGCGCCCGGGGGTTGCCCGGCGCGCAGGCAGGCCTGCTTCACCGCGTCGAACCTCCACGACTCCTCGCGGGTCGAGGTCAGCACGGCGAGGAACTCGTCCCACCCGTCGTTGACGCCGCTCGCCGTCCGCAGCCCGGTCCACTTGCGGATGAAGGCGTTCGCGACGTTGGTGGCAGCGCTCGCCACGCCCTTGTTGGGGGCGTTGATCCACCCGTCGAGGCCCTGGTTGTTGAACGTTCCGAAGTAGTACATCGAGCCCGTCCACTGGCCGTCGGGTCGCTGCAGGTAGCGGAGGAACACGCGCTCGGTGGAGTCGCGCGCGGTGATCTCGAGCTCGCCCTCCCAGCGCACGAAGTTGGTCCCGCCGGCGTTGCCGACCGACACCGTGGGGCACGGGACTCCGCCGGCGTCGGGGCGGACGGCCGGGTCGATGCAGCGCGGGTTCAGGTTCACGGTGATGGTGGCGGCCTGGGTCGACGCCACGCCGGGCGCCTGAAGGCTGAGCCACGGAAGCGGGCACTCGTTGCGGAGCGGGTCGCAGGTTCGATACCCGGTGCCGCCGTCGGCCGCGCGCGGCGCCTCCACGCGCTCAACCACGCCGCTCGCGCTGGTCGCCGAGTGCCAGAGCTTGCGGATGGTGAGCGTCTCCGGCACCGCGCTCTTCGACGAGATGACGAACGTCCCCTGCGGCTGCACGTTGGAGAGCTCGAGGGCGTCGGTCGGGAGCGAGAACCCTCCGGGCACGGGCGCGGCGAGGCTGGTGGCGGTGGCGCCGACGGGCGTGCAGAAGCCCTGCTGTCCGTCGTCGGCGGTGCAGGCCATCCCGGCGCCGCAGGGGACACGCCCCACAGTGCACGGCGGACGGCAGGCGTGGCGGTAGCAGCCGAGCCCCGAGCCGCAGTCCGCGTTGACGTCGCAGTTCGAGTAGCAGGCGCCGGTGAGGCACACCTGGTGTCCGGGGCAGTCGAGGTCCTGGGTGCACGCGCGAGGAGCGCCACCCGGCATGCCGCAGGTGCCGCGGTTGCAGACGAGCCCGTCGAGGCAGCCCTCGAGCAACCGGTCCGGGCCGCACGCGAGGCGTCCACCATCAGGGGAGCGGGTGTCGGCGCTGCACGCGGTGAAGCACTTCGGGGTGGCCGGCGGGAGCTGCGCGGTGCCGAGGCAGAGGCCCGCGGTGCAGACGAGCCCGGCGCCACACGCGTCGTTGGTGTTGCAGGCGCAGCCCGCGCTCCCCGGCGTGCAGAAGACGCAGCGCCCGGTGCTGGTGTCGCAGCGGCTGCCGCGCAGGCAGCGGCCGTTGGCGAGGCACTGGCCGCCCTCGTACCCCGTCGAGTCCACGCACACGCTGCCTTCGAGGCAGACGGAGCCGGTCGTGCAGCCGCCCGCGAGGCAGGTGCAGTTGCGGTCGCCGGGCACGCAGCCGTTCGCGACGCAGAAGCCGCCGGTGCAGGTGCTGCTGGCGTCGTTGCACGTCGAGCCCGAGCGGCACACGCAGCCTGGATCACCCGCGGGACACGTCATCGCCGCGCAGGTGCCGCCCTGGCAGAGGAGCTGCTCGCCGCGGGTGTTTCGTCCGCAGCGGTTGGAGGCGCACTCACAGCCCTCGGTGCCGGGCGCGCACGGAACGGCGGCGTCGACCTCGGCGGTGCCCCCACCCATCCCGCCCGCGTCCATCGGACTCATGCCCCCGCCGCACGCGGAGACGAACAGCAGCGAGCCGAGCGCCAGCGCTCGTCCTGCTCGAAGAGGAGCGAACATCGAACGACCTCCAGCCTTTCAAGGCGACGCGAGCGACACGCCGCGGGGGTTCAGCGAATCGTCACCGTCGCGCCCGCCAGCCTGGCGCCCTTCACGTCCACGCAGCTCGCCTTCGTCACCGTCACGCCCGAGGTGGCGCCCTGGGCGAGCGCGAGCTGAACGCCTCCCGCGGGGAACGGCGCGTCACCGGGCGCCACGAAGGTGAGCGCCACCTTGGGCGCCTCGCGAATCGAGGTGCCCACCACGCCGCCCGAGAACTGGCCGGAGGTGATGACGGTGCCGGGAGCCTCGGTCAGCAGCACCTCACAGCCGCGCGCGGCCGGGTCGCTCACCACCACGCCGGCGAGCGTCGGCGCGGCGCACTTGCCATCGGCACCACAGGCGAGGCCGTCATTGCATTGATTGCCAGCGAGGCACGCGCAGGCAGCCTGCCCCGGCGGACACGGCGCATTGCAAACACAGCCACAGACCGCGAGAACGACAGCCACGACTCCGCCTCGAATGATATTCATCGGTCTCACTGTTCCCTCGGCTGGACCTTGTAGGGAGTTCCATAGGGAGACGACCCGCCAACGTCGAACCCCTTTCGCGCCGCGGATTGCCCGGTTTCGTAGCGCTCACCGCCCAGATACTGGTAGGCGTTGCCGGGGGCGACGTAGTCGGTGTTCTGATAAATGTGCGGCGCGCCTGTCCTGACATTTTCGTTGAGGTTCGGCACGTCCGCCTCGTTCACGTAGACGTGCGGAACGGCCGGCCTGGCATTGTCGTTGACGTTCAGAGCGCCCACCTCATTCTGGTAAATGTGCGGGACGGCATTCTGGTAAATGTGTGGGACGGCATTCTCGTAGATGTGCGGCACACCTCTGGACGGCGCCATCTGATAATTGCTGCCGTCACCGAGGCGAGCGCGCGCATTATCAACAGCCTGGTCGGTGCCGATGTACTCCGTCCCGCGACGGTCTCGTGCGCCTGCGACGGCCTGGTCGGTGCTGATGTACTCCGTCCCGCGGCGGTTTCGCGCGCCTGCGACGGCCTGGTCGGTGCTGATGTACTCCGTCCCGCGACGGTTTCGGTCTGCCCGCGGCGACGAAGCCTTGCCAGCCAGCTTCCTGAGCGCGGCCTTCACCTTCCCGCCACGCCCTGCGAGGCCGGTCGGGTCGATCTTGTCCGCGAAGTCGTTGCCCACGTACGCATAGGCCGTCAGCGACTCACCATTGCGGGCGGTGCCGGCCGAGAGCTGGGCGAACGCGGGGTCGACGCTGGCCCAGCGGCCCGTCTTCGGGTCCAGCTCGCGGAACTGGAAGTGAATGAGGCCGGTCGACGAGTCGCGCTCCTGGCCGGTGAAGCCGTGCGAGTCGACGAAGCCGGTGGAGCTCCGCACCTCACCCCACGGGTAGAACGACTGCTCGGCCACCAGCGCGCCCTGCCCGTTGGTCGCAGCCACCACCGACCCCTGGTGGTCGGCGTGCAGCCACGTCACGTCCTTGAGCAGCAGCCGCCGCGCGGCCGAAGCGAGCAGCGCCTGCACCTTCGACGGCGTGGGCCCTCCGGTGAGAGACACCCCGCCCGTCGCGGCGCTCTGAGCCACCCACGCATCGCCGATGTCGATGGTGCCGTCTCCCGTCGGAGTGCTGCCGGTCAGCGGCGCCAGGTCGCTCAGCAGCGTCGCCGCCAGCGCGTCGCTCTCCATCCGCGCCACGCGCGTGCCACCGAGCCGGGCGTAGACGACCGCGATGCCGTCACGCACCTCGAAGTCGCGCGTCACCACGGTCGTGGAGACGTCGCCCTCGCGCTCGAGTACGCGCAGGGGCCCAGCGCCGAAGACGAAGCTCCCCGTCTCCGCACCGTCCCGGGTCGCGCGGACCAGCCGCCCGAGGTGGTCGAACTCGTAGCCAGAGGTGCCACGCGCCGTCATGAAGCCCGCGGCGTCGTACTGGTAGTCGAGCGCGCCCGCCTTCTTCACCGCGTTCGGCTTCGAGGCGTCGTAGCTGTACGCGCCCACGTTCGCGGCGGACGCGTCGCCCAGGCTCGACGACTGGCTGGTGACGTTGTCGATGGTGTCGTAGGCGAACGAGAGCGTCTCGGCGTCGCCGGTGGCGCGCTCCATCACCGCCGACGTCACCCGGTCCCACCCGTCGGAGGTGAAGCGCACCGCGTGCCTCGCCCGGTCGGCCCGCGTGGCCGCGTCGACGATGGTGGTGAGGTTCCCACCGCGCGTTCGCGTGAACGAGAGGTCGAAGAGGGCGTTCCCGTCGGCGGTCGAGGCCGCCTGCCGCGAGAGCCGCAGCCGCGTGTCGTACTCGAAGCGGTGGCTCACGTTGTTGGTGAACGTGGCGCCCGAGACGAGCCCGCGAGGGTTGTACTCGACGCTGCGCACGAGGTTCGGCATCGAGGCGAGCCGCGAGGCGCCGTCGTACGCGCTCTCGACGGTGAGCCCCGCCGGGTAGACGACGGCCGTCTGTCGGTGCGCCTGGTCGAACCGCGCTCGCACCACCAGCGGCTTCCCGTCGACGGTGCGCTCGAAGAAGACGGAGTCGCCGCGCACGTCGAAGCCGAAGCGGTCACGCCCCGTCCCGCCGGGCATCGGCCACTCGGTCTGAACGGTCTGTCCTCCCGCGTTCGTGCAGTCGGCGCAGCCCATCAGCGCGTCGTAGCTCCACCGCACCTTCGTGGCGGCCTCCTTCGCCTCGTCCCACTGCGCGACCGGCCGGCTCAGCGCGTCGTAGTCGGTGCGCACCGCGACGTTCCGTGCGTCCACCCGGCGCAGCACGTTGCCCGCGGCGTCGTACTCGAAGCGCGTGACGCCCGAGTTGGGGTTCGTCACCTGCACCAGGCGCCCGGCGAGGTCGTACTGCTGCGCCAGCGCGTTCCCGGCCGCGTCCTTCACCGTCGCCAGCCGCCCGTTCACGTCGTAGCTCAGCTGCGTCACCGCGCTCGGCTGCTGCCGCTCGATGCGCACCAGCCGCCCGAGGCCGTCGGACTCCTCGAGGGTGGGCGTGTTGAAGGCGGGGCTCGTCATGTCGGTGTCGTCTTCGTCGAAGGTGCGGGTGACGAGCGGCTCGTACTCGGTGCGGCGGGTCGACATGTCGGGCTCGGTCTGCACCAGCGGTCGCCTCAGCACGTCGTACGTAGTTCGGAGGAACGGCACGCCTGAGGGAGGCGCCAGCTCGCACGCCCCCGTCATCGACAGGTACGGCTGGAACACCCGCGCCGCGGCGCCCTTCGAGTCGAACTCGGTGAAGCCCGACACCTGCCACGAGGTGTCGGTGATGCGCTGCCGCGTCTGGAACACCCGGCCGCGTCCGTCGAGGCACTGCGCCGAGACGAGGTCCTGCCCGCTCGTCGCGGAGGAGCGCTTCAAGGTGAGGATGCGCGAGGCCGGGTCCGCCAGCTGGTACTGATACTCGGTGGAGGCCGTGGCGTCGGCGTCGCCGGGCTCGAGGGTGCGGTCGAGGCGGCCATGCTCGTCGTAGCGGTAGCGCGTCTGCTGCGGCGCCGCGAGGTTCACGCCGCCCTCGACGGCGTACCAGTTCGACGACTGCCCCACCTTCTCGAACGCGTAGTCCCAGGTGGTGTCACGGCGCAGCGAGCGGGTGGCGGACAGCTTCACCTCCACCTGCGTCGCGTGCAGCCCAGCGGCCTCGTACGTGGAGAGGCGCCGGTGCGACATGGCCGCGAGCGTGCCGTGCGGCTCGAGCTGCTCCGCCACGTTGCCATGCACGTCGCGCCGCACGCGCAGGGTGTCGATGAAGTCGGTGGCGCCCATGCCGGTGCGCTGAGAGACGCGGGTGACCGCGCCGAGCGCGAGCTGCCCCGACGCGAGGCCGGTGAACGCAGGGCCGTCGTAGAACGTCTGCGTCTCGACGTTCAGCATGCCCGCCTGCGCGCCAGAGCGGGTGCGCGAGGCGCGGGAGAGCATCCAGCGGCCCGAGGTGTCGGCGCCGGGAGCGATGTACGTCGTCTCGGCGTAGTCCTCGTCGCCCAGGCACATGTCGCCGCAGGCCTTGCCGAAGGCGCCCGACGCCACGCACGCCTGACAGCCGCGCGGCATCTCGGGCGTACCCAGGTTCACCACGCCGAGCCTGGTGGAGCGGATGACGTTGCCGTAGCCGTCGTACTCCTGCTCGCTCCGCAGGGTGAGGGCCGCGCTTGGCTGGCGCTCGTACAGCACCGTGGTGGTGGCGCGCTGGCACTGCCACTTCACGCTGGCCATCCCTACCTCGGCGACGGGACAGAGCTGGTAGAGGAGCCGCTCCTCCCGCAGCGGCGTGACCGTCATTCCCGACAGCGCGGAGGTGGTGCGCGTCTTGAGCAGTCCGGCGAGGGACGGGTCCGTGCGCCCGACCTCGAAGACCTCCACCACCACGCCCGGCTCCTGCGCGTCGCGCGTGGCGTCCGAGAGCAGCTCCCGCTCGACCGTCTCGTAGCCGCGGAACTGCTTCTCGACGCCGTCATAGAAGCCGTCGTGGTACCGGTACACCATGCGCTCGTGGAGGCCGCCGGTCTCCGTGCCGGTGAGGGTGACCCAGGAGTCCACCTTCGTGACGAGGATGGACGCGTTCGGCACCCGCGTCGGCCAGGCCCGCCCGGCGGCCGCGTCGCGCGCCTGCTCCGAGATGGAGGTGCCGAAGCTGATCAGCTGCACCGACCCGAGGCCGTTCTCGATGCGGCTGATGAGGTTGGGGCGCACCGGGAAGAGCTCGAGGTACTGCACGCTGCCTGTCGGCTGAAACCAGACGATGTCGGCCGAGCCGTTCCCGTTCATGTCCGCGTACGTGACGGTGGTGCCGGCCACCCGGCCCGGGAGCGTGCCACTGCCGAGGCTGGCGGTGGTGATGACGAGCGGCGCCGAGAAGGTGTCGCCGTTGCGGTTGAGGAGGATGGAGACCTCGTTGCCCGCCACCATCACGATGTCCGCGAGGCCGTCGCCGTTGAGGTCTTCGAGGTCGGCCTGCGCCGTCGCGGTGGGGTTGAGGCCGCTGAGCGAGAGGGTGCGCCAGTTCGGCGCCGCCGGCGCCCACCGCCCGAAGCCGAGGTTCAGCTTGAAGTCCACCGACAGGGTGGCCGTGCCCTTCCCACGGAGCCGCACCGGGTCCTGCAGGCCGTCGCCGTTCATGTCCGCGAGCTGCAGGTCGTCCTCGTCGAACACCGCGCCCAGCAGGTCGACCGGCACCGCGCGGAAGCCGGCCGCTTCGTTGGCCAGCACCTCGGTCTGCGTGCCTCCCGTCGGCGTGCGCAGCCAGTCGGTGCGCTTGTCGTTGTCGTAGTCGAAGAAGCGGACGTACTTCGGGTCGTGCTGCGCCGCCTCGGCCACGTCGTCCTCGGGCGTGAACGTCGGGGGAAGGCCCGGCGCGGTGCCCCTGCAGCGGGTGGCCTCGACCCAGTCACCCGAGCCGTCGTTGCACAACAGCGTCGGCACCATGGCCTGGGTGATGTCCACGAAGCCGTCGCCGTTGACGTCCATGAGCTGCACGCGCGGGTCGCCGAGGACGAACGGGCTGCTCCCCATGGTGCGCGCGCTGGTGACGGGCGCCGACATGAAGCTCGCGCGGCCCTCGGCGTCGAGCTTGCCGTAGATGAACCGGTGCTGCCCCTGCGCGTCCGACACCACGATGTCGGGGATGGCGTCGCCGTTGATGTCCACCATCGAGGCGCGGCCGCTCGCGAAGTCCACGCCCGCCACCATGCCCATGCTGTGCACGAAGGGCTTGTCGCAGGTCGCGTCGCAGAGGCCGCCGAGCGTCTTCGTGTAGCTGAAGGTGTACTTCACCGGGTACGCGCTTCCTGAGCGGCCGAAGCGCGTCACCGAGCGCAGCCGCGTCGAGAAGCCCGAGGTCGCGTCCGGCTCGAACTCGAGGGCGTACCGGCGCACCTGCTCGGGGGCCGCGACGCCCGAGTAGATGCCGATCTCCTTCAGCCGCTTCGTCAGCCGCACCTCGACGCCGGGCTGGGCGTCGCTCGAGACGTCGCTGCGGTCCTCGTACGTGAAGCGCACCGAGTGGCGCGGAGCGTTGCCCTCGAAGAGGTACTCGATGCGCTCGAGCAGCGGCGTGCCGCTCGCGTCCTTCGTCCACGTCAGCCGCTGCTGGTGGCCGTACACGTCCTCGAGCAGCACCAGGTTCCACTGGAAGACGCGCGCGCCGCCCCCGGTGATCTGAGCGGCGGGAACGGCAGCGCCCTGCTTGTCGGCGCCGAAGTAGCCGACGTTGCCGTTGGGGTACTCCGCCTTCCACGAGCCGCCTTCGCCGGTGCCCGAGCCCAGCCACGTGTAGCGCACGAAGCCGCCCTCGAAGCGCGCGCGAAAGACGGGGCCCTGCGTGGAGCTGGCCACCTGCACCAGCTCCGAGGCGCCGTCGACGGCGAAGCGGTCGGTGGTGTCGTACTTCGGCAGGCCGCGCGCGGTGTGGCGCTCGATGGAGGGCGTCGCCATCGTCCACCCCAGCCCCACCACCGACGCGCCCCCCATCGACGAGTACGACAACGAGACGTCGGGCGTGACCGATGGGAAGCCGGGCGGCACCTCGACCGGCACCTGGAACTGGAAGCCGCCGTGGTTGCCTTCGACCGACGCGTTCTCACCCACGCCCGAGACCGAGCCGGGCGCCTGCGGCAGCGACACCCGCTCGTCCGAGACGCCTGCGTTCGCCTGCGCGATCGCGGTCAGCGGGGCGAGGCTGATCAAGAAGTGAATGGCGAGACCACGACCTGACATTGCGACTCCCTTCGCACGCACGACCCCCTCGTGCGGACGACGGTCCACGTGTGCGCAGTGACTTCCGGAGGAATGCGGGGGAGTGGGAGGCTACGTGCACAGGCACGCTGAGCGAAGCTCAATCAGTAGCGACTGCAGCCACACTGGAACTGCGGAGGAGCCCTCGCCGCCGAACAGACGCGATGGGGATCTCCAACGCCGGCGGACTGCGACGACGGGACCTCCGACGCGGGGAAGCACGGTTTCGAGGTGCGGCATCGACTGGCCTGGTCAGCGCGGGCCGGGCGCGAGCGCGTAGCCCACCGCGGCGCCTCCGACGATGACGGTCCCCGCGATGGCCCACACCCACGGCGACTGGTACCAGGGCCGTGACTCCACCACGACGAGCTGGTTGGGCGCGTCTGCACCGGCCGCCCGCGCGATGGTGGCCTGCACCCCGTCGAGCGCCTCGACGAAGTAGTACGCGGTGAAGCTCGGCTCACCCGTCGGTGATGGCAGGGTCGTCGTGCACTGGCCACCCTCGCAGCTCATCTCCACCGAGGCGAACGGGCCCACCGACTTCGCCGAGAAGCGCAGCAGCACCCGCGCCACCTTCTGCTCCGGGTCGGACAAGGACACGCGCACCAGCGAGGCCGCGTCGCCCGCCTCGCGGTCCTTCACCTCGAGCCGCGCACGCGCGAGCCACGCCTTGCGGGTGCGGTTCAAGAAGTCGAGCTGCTTCTGCGGGGCGCCCGCGGTGAGCGACAGCCTCGGGTCCAGCTCGAGCGCCTCGATGGCCCTCGCCTGCGCCGTCGCTTCGTCACCGAGCACCAGGTGGATGAAGCCCAGCTCGAACAGCGCCGCGGAGCGCTCCTTCACCGGCCGCTCAGCCGTCGACAGGTAGCGTTGGTACTCGACGACGGCCTCCTCGTAGCGCAGCGCCTCGGCCAGCTTGCGCGCGTCGAGCAGGCTCTGCGGTGTGCCCTCTCCCGTCGCCGCGAGCACACCGCCCGACGGGTCCGGCAGCACCAGCAGCCGCGGCACGTCACCGGGAGCGGCGGCCATCACCAGCGTCAGGAGCACGTTCACGCGCCGGTTGTCCTACGGACGCGGGGAGTTGGGAAGCGCTCCGTCTGGCCTTCACGCCTTCCACGACACGTCGAACCACACCGCCTGGTCGTCGTGCCGCGCGACCGCCACCTTCACGTCCGGTGTCTTCGCCTCGCGCAGGCCCGCGAGGATGATGCCCTGGCAGACGTAGCGTGTCGGGCCCGCCTCGTTCATCCACACCTCGTAGCGGGTGTCCGAGACCGGCGTCACGGTCGCCTCCGAGTAGTTGTTGCCCGCGCGGAAGTTCTGGCGCGTTCGCGCGAGCGCCCGCGCCGGCCCCAGCACCCGCACCATGCCGAGCACCGCGCGCCCGAGGAACCCGCTGGCGAAGCCCTCGACCACCGCCTCGCCGAGGAGCCGCATGCCCTCTTCCATGGGCGCCGACGGGTGGAGCGTCTTCGCGGCCGTGAGACAACACCGCGTCCACACCTCGAGCGGGTAGGCGGGCCGCAGCTTCTGGTTCAGGTCGAGCCCCTCGGCCTTCAACGCCTCTCGCAACCCGGGCGACAACCGCGAGCGCAGCCCGGTGACGAACAACCCCTCGAAGGTCTGCTCGAAGACCAACCGCTCCGCCGGGGCCGCGCTCACCGCCCGCATTGTACCTCGTGCGTTCCGCAGGGCCGCGAAAACGACGACTCCCGGCCACTGGTCGTGACCGGGAGCAAGCCTGCAGCGACGAAGGACCTGGTTCGACTCCGTCTCGTCCGGCAGCGGGTGACGGGGCGCGCCTCGTCGTGTCCGCGTCACACCTTGCGGCGGCGGAGCAGCGCGAGGGCGGCGAGCGCGAAGCCGGCGACCGATGCGTCCAGCCCCACCGCGGCGCAGCTGTTGCCCTTCGCGGGCGAGCCACCGTCGGGCGTGGCGGTCATCTTGAGCGACGAGACGCTCTCACGCTTCTCGGGGTACGCGCGGTCGGGGAACGCGAGCTTCGCCTGCAGTTGGATGTCGTACTCGCCATCGACGTCGGTGGTGAAGGACGGCACGTTCGCGTCGGTGTACGCGTACTGGAAGTGGTTCGACATCGTCACCGCGCCGGTCGGGTTCTCGACGGCGGCCACGCTGCCGGCTGGACGCGACACCACCGTCCACACGTACTCGATGGCCGCGCCGTTGCGGTTGGCGAACAGCGGCAGGCGGAACTTCTCACCGCGCTTCAGCGTCACCAGGCCGCCGCCGTGCACCTTGAAGGGCCCGTTCGGGTCGAGGCAGTCAGCCTTGTTGGAGGGGTCGATGACGAGGCAGAACTTCGCGTCGCACGCGTCACCGTCGCCGTCGAAGTCCGCGTCGGCCTGGCTGCGGTTGCGCACGGCCGGGCAGTTGTCGCGACCCGAGACGGTGAGGTCGGGCAGCTTGTCGTTGAGGCCGTCCGCGTCCACGTCGAGGTCGCAGACGTCACCGATGCCGTCGCGGTCGAGGTCCGCGTTGTTCGTGTTGGCGGCGAGGGGGCAGTTGTCGAGGTGGTCCCAGATGCCGTCGCTGTCCGAGTCCCGGCGGCACGTCTGGCCGGGGAGGTCCACGTTCTGTGCGGAGGCCACGAGCGGGCACAGGTCCGCCACGTTGTCGAAGCCGTCGCCGTCGAGGTCGAGGTCGCAGACGTCGCCGAAGGCGTCACCATCGACGTTGGCCTGCACGCCGTTGACGAGCCGGTTCGGAATCGACGCGCAGTTGTCGACGAGGTTCTCGACGAGGTCGCCGTCGAGGTCTGCGTCGCAGCTGTCGCCCAGCCCGTCCCCGTCGATGTCGAGCTTCGAGAAGTTCGACAGGCCCGCGCAGTTGTCGCAGGTGTTGCCGACGCCGTCGCCGTCCACGTCCATCTGGTCGCGGTTCGACGAGAAGGGGCAGTTGTCGGCGACGTCGGCCTTGCCGTCACCGTCCGCGTCGTCGGTGTACGAGAGCGTCTTGCCGTCGTCCGTGTACGCCACCCACACGGAGCAGCCACAGCCGCCGCCGGTGCACACGCCGTCCACGCAGGTGGCCGTGTTGCCGCCCTGCTCCTTGGGCTTGCCGCACGACGGGTCGAGGCACTCCGGGTTGGAGCCATTGCCCAGCTGCGCGAACGCGCTGGTGGCGACGAGACACACGACGACTGCGGACGGCACGAATGCACGTTTCATCGGCGAACTCCGGTGAGTGGGTTTCAGCCTTCAATTCCCCGAAGCCCGAATTCCCTTCCCACGTGTGCGGAGAACGTCGGCGGAGGTGCGCAAGCACGTGAAACACGCGCTGTTCTCGAGGGGTGAGAACGACGAAGGCCGGACTCCCGAGCTGGGAATCCGGCCTCGCGTGGATGCGTCAGGCTCGCTTCAGCGAATGCCGGGGGGCGGGGGCGGCAGCGGGCCGCTCGGCTGGACGCCGCCCGGAGGAGGCGGGAACGGCTGCCGCTTCTGCGGAATCGGAGCGGGAGGCGTCGGCATGTTGCTGGGCGCAGGCGGCAGCGGCACCGTGTAGGGGACGTCGGGGCGAACCATGCTTCCCCGCGGCGGCCGCTGGAAGTCACCGACGTTGGCGCCCGGAGGAGGCGGCGGTACGGCGGTGCCCGACTGCATGCCTGGGCGACCCGAGGGTCCGATGAAGGCCGGGGGTGGGGCGGTGGTGCCGGAGCCCGGCCGCATGCCTCCCGACGGGCCGATGTATGCGGGCGGCGGCGGCGGCGCAGCGGTGCCCGAGTTGAAGCCACCTGACGGCCCCACGTACGCGGGCGGCGGCGGAGTGGTGGCGGTCATGCCCGGACGACCGACGGGCCCGATGTACGCGGGGCTGCCAGCGCCAGGCGGCTGCACCACGCCACCGGGAGGCGGAGGCGGCGCGCCGAAGTTGCCAGGGGGCGGTGGGGTGCCCAGCGGCGGCGGCGTGCCGAAGTTCCCCGGAGGAGGGGGCGGACCGCCCATGTTGCCCGAGCCGAAGTTCCCCGGAGGCGGCGGCGGACCGCCCATGTTGCCCGAGCCGAAGTTCCCCGGAGGCGGCGGCGGACCACCCACGTTGCCCGAGCCGAAGTTCCCCGGAGGCGGCGGCGGACCACCCACGTTGCCCGAGCCGAAGTTCCCCGGAGGTGGCGGCGCGCCGAAGTTGCCGGGGGGAGGACGCCCGCCGAAGCTGCCCGGAGGCGACACCACTCCCGAGGGAGGAGGCGGGGGCGGCTGGTTTCCGAAGAAGCCTCCGGACGGCGGCGGGGGCTGACTGAAGCCGCCAGGCGGTGGAGGCGGCGGGGCGTTGCCGTAGAACCCGCCCGACGACGGAGGCGGCGGCGGCTGAGCGAAGCCACCCGGAGGCGGAGGCGTCGCGCCAACCACGACCCCGGGGCGGGCCGGCGGAGGAGGCGGCGGCTGTCCCCAGAAACCACCACCAGACGGCGGCGGAGGCTGGTTCACGACCGCGGGCGGAGGACCGACAGGCGTGGCCGCGTGCCACCCGGCCGGCGGCGAGACGTAGCCCGGTGGGCGACGGAAGCTGCCGCGAGGCGGGTAGTAGGCGGACGGCGGGACGTAGCCCGGCGGCGGATAGGTGATGACGACGTTCGGCGGCGGCAGCGGGTAGGTGCCGGGCGTGCCCAGCGCGTCGTAGTACCGGTAGCCGTCGTAGAAGACGTACACCTCACGGTACTCGTCCCAGTAGTACGTGTTCGCGCACGGCATCCGGGGGTCGCACGTCGCGACGACTGTCCGCGGCGGCGGCGTGCGGTACTCGTACGTCCGCACCACGCAGGAGCTCCCGAAGAGCCCGAGACCCAGCAGTGGAAGTCCTGTCATCAAGCGGCGCATGGTGTGTCCTCGTTTCGGTGACTTCTGGTCGGATCAGACGGACTCCGGGCACTTCGATTCAATCGCAGTGGCCGGCTGACCGCATTATGCGCGCTTGTGCGCATGCGTCGACTCCTGACTGGTCTCTCAGGCTCCTTGCTCCTCGTGCTGGCGGTCGGTTGTGGCCGGCCGCCGGCTGATCGCGGCCAGGTGGTGGCCGACGGCGTCGCGCGGGCGGGCCTCGAGGTGCGGGCGAACGGGACCGACCTGGTGCCGGTGACGGTCCTCTTCCCTGCTGACGGCGATGGCCGCCCGACGGCCCGCGGCCTGCCCGTGCTGGTCTATGTCCAGGGCGGCGCGGTGACGCCGTCGCGCTACGAAGGTCGGCTGAGCCGGCTGGTCGCGCGGGGATACGTGGTGGCGCTCCCGCGGCACCCGCTCGACCTGGCCTTCTTCGGCATCGACCACGGAGCAGCCACCCGGCGCGCGCTGCTCGCACCGGAACCCGGCTCGTTCCTCGAGGGGCTCGTGGATCCGCAGCGCGTCGGTGTCGGTGGCCACAGCCTCGGCGGCGTGGTCGCGATGAAGCTCGCGCTGGGAGGAGGGTTTCAGGCGGTCGTCGTCGAGGCCAGCTTCTCCGACCCGGCGGACGACTCGAAGCTGAAGTCTTTCACCGTGCCGTCCCTGTTCCTCGCCGCGAAGCAGGACTGCCAGGCGAAGGAGGCGCAGGTGCGCGAGGGTTGGGACAAGATGCCCTCGCCGACCGCGCTGGTCGTGCTCGAGGGCGTCACGCACTTCCAGTTCTCCGACTCCGACGCCGAAGACTTCAAGCGAAGCTGCCCGCCCGACACCAGCCTCGAGACGGCACACGCGCGCATCACCGCGGCGCTCGACACGTTCCTCTCCGCGTCGCTCTCCACCGGCGCGGTCGGCGCTGGCCTCTCCACCCTCGCCGGCGCGGAGGTGGTGGTCCGATGAGCGCTGCACGCAAGCTGGTGTTGATCGCCATCTGCAGCGCTGCGTCGCTCGCCCGGGCCGAAGCCGGTTGGCTGACCGCGCGCGGGCGGCTGCTCCCCGAGACGCGCATCGAAGCCTTCGCCGGGACTCGCTCCTTCGGCGTGGGTGTCGTCCGTACTGACGACGCGAACGCGCGGGCCGGCGTCTCGTTCGAGGCGGTGGTGGGCTTTCTGGACCGCGACCTCGAGGTACGGGGCGCGCGGGTGTGGCAGCTCGGCTCGGCCGGCTTCGCGACCGCGTCCATCGCCGTGGGCGGAGCAGCGTTCCTCGTGCCCGATCGAACGGGCCCTGACGGCGGCCTCGGTCCTCACGGCGCCCTGTCCCTCAGCCTCGGCGGCCGCCTCTTCTCCGTGGACCTCTCACTCCAGACCGGCGCCGAGCTGTTCCTGCGCGCGCCGGCGCTGCTCCGTCTTCCCCAGCGGGCCGCGCTCGGCCTGCACGTGCGCGTCGGTGAGTTCACCATCGCCCTCATGGCGAGGACGGGCGCCGACGTCATCCCGGGCCGCAGCTTCGTCGGGCGCGGAGAGGTCATGATCGGGGTCAGCTGGCTGGGCTTCGACCAGGCCATCGGCCGGACATCGTCAGGTGTCAGCGCCGGGAACTGATCCGACCTTTCTCAGTGGAAAGTTGCAGGCCGGCGGGTACAGTCGCGCCCGCTTTTCCGTCAGCCCGACAGAAAGCTCGAAAAGGGGAAACCGACATGAAGCGTGCGCTCATCGCCCTCGCGGCAGCCTCGTGGCTCGCCGCCTGTGGCCAGAACAACACTCAACAGACGGGTCCGCAGGCGTACGAGCAGACCCAGAAGAACGTGTCTCCGAAGGGCAGCATCTTCGGTCGTGTCCTGGACATCAGCACCCAGGCCCCGCTCGACGGCGTCTCGGTGAAGGTGATCGGCTCCGACGCGATGCTGTCCACCGCCGCCGATGGCACGTTCCGCCTGGACAACGTCGTCGTGAACAGCACCTACGCCTTCGTGTTCGAGAAGGCGGGCTACGTGCGCATGCGCACGACCTCGAGCATCTCGGGCTCGGCCGGCAACTCGCCGCTCGAGGGCGCCATCACGTCGTTCACCATGGAGATGTACCCGGCGAACGGCTCGGTGACGGGCCACGTCTTCCTGCCCAACGGCCAGCCGGCTCGCGGGGCGACGGTGTACATCGACCAGCGAAGCGCCATGAACGGCGAGTCGGTGGTGACGACCCAGACGGGCATGGACGGCGCGTTCACGCTGAGCGGCCTCGCCACGGCTCCCACGGGCGTGTTCCACACGGTGTTCGCTCAGTGGTTCGACGAGAACGCCGACACGCAGGCTGACTACGGTACCGTGAACCAGCAGATCCGGGTCCTGGCTGGCCAACCGGCGCGGGTGTTCCTCACGTATGCCACCAACAGCATTGGGCAGCGCATCGTCGCCTCGAACGTCGTCGACGGTGAGGTGCCGGCCGGCGAGGACCTGCAGTTCACCTTCGCGTTGCCGATGGTGACGAGCTACAATCAGCAGTCGTCACGCGCGTTCGTCCTGACCCACACCTCGGCGCCTGGCAGCCCCGAGGTTCCGGTCGAGGGGACCTTCATGAGCCCCACGGTGCTCCGCGTGCGACCGTCCCTCAATTCCCTGCGCGAAGGCGAGCTTTACAGCCTGGACCTCACTCTGCGGTACGCGAACGCCAACGGCGCCGGCAGCACGAACAGCCCTTACACGGCGACCATCGCCTTCCAGGTGCGCGCAGCGACCGTGAACCCGTTCACTACGCAGGTGTCGGGCCTCACGCTGGTGAATGGGGCCCCAGTCGGGACGCCGTTCCCAGACACGGCTTTCGACTACAACTCGACCTCGTTCGTGCTCTCCTGGCTGCCCGCAGCGGGCGCAGTGCGCTACGAGGTCTACGCGCGCGACACCGCAAACAACCCGAACTACGTGCGGATCACCACGGGCACGGTCACCGCGGACGGACGTCCCCGGTATGAGCGCGTCGTGACGCTGCCCACGACCTTCAATCAGCAGCTTGGCGGCACCCCGCTCTCCAACGGAAACCGCGTCACCTTCACGGTCGTGGGCGTCGACGCCTACGGCTCTCGCGCGCCCCTGATGTCCAGCCCTTCGACGACGGCGCAAGACACCGTTCCGCCGCGCATCACGGCGCAGCCGGTCCTCGTCGGCGGCGGCACGGCTGACGCCATCAACGACACGAGCACGGCGCAGGACATCCTCCTGCGAATCACCTACACGGAGCCCATGGACCCGATGTCGATGGTCACCTACACCTCGAACGCGATGAACGCGCCGATGGCGGCGTGGCGGTGGGACCCTGCCAACACGTCCTCGGGCGTGCTGACGCTGACCGTCGGCGCGGGCAACGACTCCACTGGCACCTTTGTGATCCGGGGTGGTCGTGACGTCGCGGGCAACACCCTGCAGCAGGCGGGAGACCTCGTCGGCTCGCTGGGTGGTCGCAGGGAGCTGCTCCAGACGACTGACTTCCAGATGGGGTCCATGTGCGCGCTCGGCTCCTGGACCGCGAGCACCGCGAGCAATGGGCCGACGCCAACCGTCATCAACAACAACGGCGCCATCTCGGGCAACACCAGCGCGTGCGCGGCGGTGCTCGGCTCAGTGCCTGGTGGCACGCCGGGAGTTGGTCGCTCGCGCATCCTCCAGAGCGTCACCCTGCCGTCTCTCAATCCACCTGGCTTCTCGCTGCAGGCGGCCGTGAGGTACCGGACGGTCAACGTGATCAACAACGCGACCCCAGGCGCCACCTACACCATCCGCTGCTTCATCGGCGACGCGATGGACATGCCCCTGGTGGGTCTCTTCAGCTCGACCGCCAACCAGAGCTCCTACTCGCTCGCGACGGGGAACCTCAGCGCGCAGGCGGGCACTACGGTGCGCTTCATCTGCGAGGTCGAGAACACCAACATGATGGCTCCCGGCTTCGGCGCGTTGTACCTCGATGAGGCGTCGGTGGCGCTGGTGAAGCCCGGCACCCTCTGAGCTGACGACACACACGACGAAGGAGGCGGGCCGGGAAGGCAACTTCCCGGCCCGTTGTCTTTCGCGCCCGGCGCAACGAGTCCGTTGCGTGTCGACGAACTCCATGGCCGGCGGATCAAGCGCGGCCACCAGCGCGGCTCCAGCAGTGCCGGCCGTCGGACGCTCGCGAAGCCGTGACAGGACGACCCTGCTTTGGCATCTCCCCGTTCATGCGCACGTGTGCACTCGTCGTCGTCCTCGAGCTGGCGCTCGCCTCCTGCGGTAGCTCGACCATTGCGGTGTCAGACGGGGGCGTTCGCGGCGGCGGCTCCGCGGGCGGGGCGACGGGCGGCGGCTCCGCGGGTGGGGCGACGGGCGGCGGCTCCGCGGGTGGGGCGATGGGCGGCGGCTCCGCGGGCGGGGCGACGGGCGGCGGCTCCGCGGGCGGGGCGACCGGGGGCGGCGCGCCGGACGCTGGTGTGGTGATGCTGAACGGCGCCGACCGATGCGACGGCAGCGCGCCCGACGTGACGGCAGGCGGACGGTTCCTCGGCAGCACGTTCGCAGCGACCGACGACTACAGCGTCTCGGGGACTGGCTGTCCGTCGGGAGGAGCAGCTTCAGGCCGCGACGTCGCCTACCTGCTGGCGCCTCCGGTGACCCGCACCTTTCGTGTGCGCGTCACGCCCATCGACCGCGTGCTGGCTGACGGAGGCGTCATCCGGTTCGACCCGATGCTGTACGTCCAGTCCGCGTGCGGCGCTGGCGCCTGCCTGGCTGGAACGGTGCTGAACGGCACGGGAGAGCCCGAGGAGGTCTCGTTCACGCTCCCCGGCGGGCAGAGCGCCTTCATCGTCGTCGACGGCGAGCTCGCCTCGCGTGGGGACTTCGAGCTCGAGGTGAGCTTCTGACGCCTCTCGACTGACGAGACGCTTGGGGCGCCAGAGCCCAGCCCTTAAGGTCATCCTCTCGTGGCCTGGCATCGCGTCAGCATGTTGCCCGTCGGCGTCTTGTCCTCGCGGACCTGGCGTGGGCGGGAAGACGACGGACGCGAGGCGCTGCTCCGCGAGGTGCCCGAGGGCGTCACGCCGTCGTTGAACAGCTCCGTCATCCCGGGCGTGGTGCCGCTGCGTGAGGTCGTCTTCATCGACGGGCGACGCTACGGC
Organism: Myxococcaceae bacterium; assembly: GCA_016793095.1. GTDB lineage: Bacteria > Myxococcota > Myxococcia > Myxococcales > Myxococcaceae > Xiheimicrobium. The sequence continues at coordinate 49,477 of JAEUJQ010000028.1, forward strand.
GTGTGGGACCTGGTGCCGTCGGAGTCGCTGCAGGACCTCGTCGAGCGCGTGCACGAGACCGGCGGCGCGCTGCCGCTGGGCGTGCTGGCGCGCATCATCATCGACGCCGCGCGGACGCTGGTGGCGATCACGCCCAACAAGCCGCATGGGGGCCTGTCGGACGGCACCCTGCTCCTGACGCCGCAGGGCCAGGTGCTGGTGATGGACTTCGGCTGCCCGCGGCCAGGCCGCTTCACGGCGGCAGGGCCTCCCAGCTTCGTCAACGACGTGTTCGCGCTCGGCGCGGTGCTGCACGCCACGCTCACGGGCTTCGGAGGGACCTACGTCGACGCCATCGCCGAGGGGCTGCCGCTGCCTCCCCCCTCCCAGCTGCACGACGAGTGCACGCCGGCGCTCGACGACGTGGTGCAGCGGGCCATCGCGCGCACGGCCGATCAGCGGCAACCGGACCTCGAGCTGTTCGCGGACGAGCTCGAGGCGGTGCTCGGTGACCAGCTCGCCCAGCGGCAGCAGGTCGCGGGCTTCCTCGCGCGCCCCGTACGACCGGGGCCCCCCGTTCCCGACGCCGACCCGGGCCCGGCTCCCGGCCTCGACGAGGTGCCGACGGGGCAGCACCCGGTGCTCGCGCACAAGGAGACGCTGACCGACCTGCCGCCCATCGCGAAGATCCCCAGCGGCACCCAGCCGGGCACGCCTCCCGCTGACGCGTTCTCGAAGGTGGGCCCGGGCCCGGACGAGACCGGTCCGATGGCCAGCATTCCCCTGTCCACCCAGCCGGGAGCGCCGAACCCGGCGTTGATGAGCAAGCCGCCGCCCCCGGAGACCGTCCCGCGCGCGTCAGTGCCGCCCCGCGCGTCGGCTCCACCCTCGAAGCCTCCGCCACCGGTGCCGATGGACACCCAACCGCGGCTGGTGGCGCCCGTGCTGACGAAGACGGCGGACACCACGGAGAACGAAGTGCCAACGGGGCCGCGGCCCGTGCCGATGGCGGCCTCGTCGAGCTCGGTGTCCCACGCGAAGCTCGAGTGGGCGCAGGGCCAGGCCCGCGTTTCGACGCCGCCGCTCGGAGTCCCGGCGACCGACGCCGCGGAGCTCGGTGACGACGAGGAGGATGAGTCGACGGCGGTGCGACCGCTCCCGAAGCTGGTGAACCAGGGCACCGCGCCGGTGTTGCAGCAGGTCGGCGGCGACGAGGACGACGTCGAGCCAGCGCCCAGCATCACCGACCTCAAGCCGGCCGCGTCGGGCTCGCGCAAGCTCATCGCGGCGCTCCTCGTGGTGGTGGCCGGCGTCTTCGGCGCCATCGTGTGGAAGCTGGCCGCGAACCCCGAGCGGAGGATCGCCCGGGTGACGCCCGTCCTCCTGGTTGACGACGACGCGGGGACGGAGGAGGCGCCGGCCGCAGCCGGGCGCGACGCCGGGGAGCCGCTCGCGGACGACCTCGACGGCGGCGAAGAGCTCGACGGCGGAGAAGACCTGGACGACGCGGACGGCGGGGTCGAAGACGAGGACGGCGGCGTCGATGAGGTGGAGGACGCGGGCGCCACGGCCGACGCGGGCGTCAAGAAGAAGCCGACGAAGAAGAAGCCACCCAGGCGACGCCGGCGGCGTTGAGCACCGGGAGCGAGCACCGCCTCCAGTGCGGGTGCCACTTGCGACAGGTTGCAGCGCTCGGCCTCCAGAGACAGAAGCTGGCTCGCTTCGCCTGACGCAGCCCACGCCGACTGTCACAAGACACAACGACGCCGGAGCCCCTGAGGAGCCCCGGCGTCTGGAACAACCTCCCCCTCCCAGGGAATTACTTCTTCTTCGCAGGCTTCGCCGGGGCCCTGGCAGGCGCCTTCGCCGGGTTCGCCATCGCGACCGTCTTCAGGTTGGTCGGCAGCGACTCCCACTTGAGCAGCGAGTCGCTGACGGCGCCGACGAAGGTGGCCTCCTCGTCATCGAGCGCCTTGAAGCCCACCACCGGGACCTGCGCGGCGAACGACTTGCCCTTGCTGTCCTTCGCGTCGAACGAGAGCACGCACTTCGTCGCCTCGGGGCAGTCGAGCTTCTTGAAGTTGTAGTTGTACTCACCCTCGCACCAGGTGTCGCCGCAGAGCTCGTTCAGCATCGAGAGCTGCTCGGCGTGGTCGCCACCGACGACGGGCGCCGCGCCGGCCTTCGCGACCGGCTCGCCAGCCGGAGCCGCCGCAGGGCCGCCAGAGATCTCCAGGTCGTACGAGAAGCCGCCCTTCACCATGTAGCCGTCGCCCGGCTTGACGGTGAGCTTGTAGGTGCCCGGCTCCACCTTCAGCTTCGCCACCGCGTTGCCACCGACGCCACCCTCGGTGTCGGCCAGCACCTCGCCCTTCGCGTCCTCGATGATGAGCTCGGGGTCGAAGGCCACCTTCTTGGCCGGCGCGAAGACGGTGAGCTGGTACTCGCCGCCCTTCGTCACGTTCCAGGTGTACGTCTCACCGGACTCGCTCGAGACGTTGTCGCTGCACTTCACGCGGGTGTCGGTGAGGGCCGACTCGCAGAACATCGACGGGCCCGAGGTGTCGATGGTGGGGCCGAAGATCATCGCGGGGATCGACAGCACCGCCGCGACGCCGCCGCCGATGAACGAGAACTTCTTCTTCTTCTGGATGCTGCCCAGCAGGCCCTCGCGGCCCTTCGAGCTGATCATCAGCGAGCGCCACGACGGCTTCACGAGCGACGCGCCCTCGAGCTT
>JAEUJQ010000023.1 GCA_016793095.1 Myxococcaceae bacterium
GGCAGCGCAGGCGGCGGCAGCGCAGGCGGCGGCAGCGCAGGCGGCGGCAGCGCAGGCGGCGGCAGCGCAGGCGGCGGCAGCGCAGGCGGCGGCAGCGCTGGCGGCGGCAGCACAGGCGGCGGCAGCGCAGGCGGCGGCAGCGCAGGCGGCGGCAGCACAGGCGGCGGCAGCACAGGCGGCGGCAGCGCAGGCGGCGGCAGCGCAGGCGGCGGCAGCGCAGGTGGTCTCGTGCTGCCCGACGGAGGCCCGTCGTTCTGCGAGCTGGACCAGCCCGAGCTGCGGTTCGGCGCAGTGACGGTGGGCACCTCTCGAACGCTCGCCTGGAGCATCGACAACCCGACCTCACAGCCCCTCGACATCACCATCACCCCCCCGCTGACGGCGGGCTACTCGGTGACGGGCGCGACCGGCACCCTCTCGGTCGGCGCGGGCCAGCGCATGACGGTCAACGTCACGTTCGCCCCCACCGCGGCCGGACAGGTGCTCGCATCCCTCCGGGCCCGGCGCGCGCCCTCGTGTCCCGAGCGAGCCGCCCTCGTGGTGGGCCGTGGTCTCGGCTCCAGCTTCGAGTGGACCCCGACGCAGGTCGACTTCGGCTACGCGCCGCCAGGGCATCCGGTGACGCGCACGGTGCTCTTCCGCAACGGCTCCTCGCAGGACGTCACCCTGACGAACCTGCAGGTCCGCGAAGGGAGCACGCCGAGCGTCGTCTTCACCCGCGCGACGCCTTCGGCGACCATCGTCGTCCCGGCATACAGCGACACGACCACCGAGTTCCTGACGTTCCGGACCGCAGTGCTCGGCCCGCGCACGGCCACGTTCTCCTTCACCGCGCCAGCGGGGCCCTCCTTCATCTCACTCCGGGGCGTCGGCGGAGGCCCTCGCATCGACGCGCCCACCACGCTGGACTTCGGGCGCGTGGCGCTCTTCACCGGGGCGACGCCACCCTCCGCGCAGACGCGGACGCTGCCCATCAGGAACATCGGGACGGCCCCCGTTCCCCCCGACCCGGCCGCGAACCTCATCCTCGGCACCGTCTTTCAGGACGTCCCGGGTCAGCTGCCGCTCTTCGAGCTGATCCCCGGGATGAACACCCTGCCAGGCGAGTTCTCGGTGGTGGTCAACGTGCCCCCGACCGGCCTCGACCCCAGGACACCTGGCGCCATCGTCGTGACGCTGACGCCCAGCTCACTCGGGATGAAGACCGCGGCGCTGAGGATCTTCTCGAACGACCCGCTCACCCCGGTCTTCGTGTTGCAGCTGCGAGCCAACGTGGTGTCCCTGGCTCCCTGTACCGGGCTCTCGGTGCTCGAGCCGACGCCGATCGAGTTCGGGCGCGTGCCTCCACTCACGTCGAAGCGTCGTGGGGTCACGCTGGTGAATGGCGGCACCGCGCTGTGCCTGCTGTCCGACCTCCGCACGACCGCACCCGAGTACACGGTTGCGGGAGGTCCGATTGCCGAGCTCGAGCTGATGCCCGGCGAACGCCGGACGGTGCTCGTCCAGGTGCGCCCGACGAGCGCAAGCTCCCCGCTCAACGGCCTGCTGCGCGCCTTCGTCTCCTCTCCGACCACACCCGAGCTGCTGGTGCCCCTCGTGACGACCCCTGGCCCCGACTGCCTCGTCTTCTCGACGCGCGAGCTCGACTTCGGGAACAACGCCGTGAGCTGCCTGGGCGCGCCCCGGACGGTGCAGGTCGTCAACCAGTGCCCCACCTCCGTTCAGCTCACCGGGGTGAGCGTCACCGGTTCGGGCTTCAGCCTCGTCAACACCGTCCCCACCGGCACGCTGCTCTCGAGCTCGGCGCCGGTGCCGATCTCGCTGACCTGGCGCACCACGCGGACGGGCACCGAGGTGGGCGCCCTGCGCGTGACCAGCACGCAGTCGGGCCAGCCCGTGACGTCCGTGATGCTGTTGCAGGGTACGGCGGGAGCGCCGCTCGATGCGTTCCCGATCCCCGCCCTGCCGAAAGCAGACGTGCTCCTCGTCATCGATGACAGCTGCTCGATGGGCGACAAGCACCTCGCGATGTCCTCGAACCTCAGCTCGTTCTTCTCGTACGCGAACTCGTCGAGCGTGAACTTCCAGATTGGCGTGACCACCACCGACGCCGACGTCGTCGCGCAGACCGGCGTCCTCAGCGGCTCGCCGCCGTTCCTGACGTCCTCGGCCGGCCTGATGAACCTCGTCACGACCCTCTCGCAGCGCATCGTGGGCGTTGGCATCGCCGGGTCGGGCACCGAGCAGACGTTCGCCCCCGCCGTGGCAGCGCTCTCTCCCCCGCTGAGCACGACCACCCACGTGGGCTTCGTTCGAGACGACGCCTCGCTCGGCGTGCTGGGCGTGTCGGACGCCGACGACCAGTCACCCCTGCCCGTGTCCACCTACGCGATGCTGCTCGCCAGCTTGAAGCCCCCGAACCTGTTCACCTTCAGCGCGCTCACGCCGCTGGCCGCGACTCAGCCGATGGGCTGCGTGTACGACCTCGCGCCGGGCACCCGCACGCAGGCCGGGGTCGCTCAGCTCGGCGGAGTGGCGCGGGAGATCTGCACCAGCAACTGGGCGTCGGTGTTGGCGGACGTCGGCGCCAGCGTCTTCGGGTTCCGAACGAGCTTCACGCTCCGGGCGCCGGTCGACCCCGGCGGCGGTCCCGTGCGCGTCTTCGTCGACGGCGTCGAGGTCCCCGCCATGTCCTCCGGCAACGCGGTGTGGAGCTTCTCGCCCGTCACCAACACCGTCACCTTCGTGCCGCTCTACGCACCGGAGCCGGGAAGGACGGTGTCCGTGAGCTACCCGGTGGCGTGCCTGCCCTGAGCAGGAGGGCGGCTGGTTCGAGCCATGGCTGACGTCGTCCTCTGCACGCTCAACGCGAAGTACCTTCATGCCTCGCTGGGGCTGCGGTGCCTGTTCGCGAACATGGGCGAGCTGAAGGCCCGCACGGCGCTCCGCGAGTTCGACGTCAACCAGCCCACGCTCGAGATCGTCGAGGCGCTGCTGGCCGGTGGGCCGCCTCATCGGCCTGGGCGTCTACCTCTGGAACGTCGAGGAGACGCTCGCCGTGGTGCGGGTGCTCAGGGTCCTGCGGCCTGAGGTCGTCATCGTCCTCGGCGGCCCCGAGGTGAGCCACGAGACGCGCGGCCAGCCCATCGTCGAGCTCGCCGACCACGTCATCTGCGGAGAGGCCGACCTCGCCTTCGCAGCCCTGTGCCGCCAGCGACTGGCAGGAGAGGTCCCGGCGAAGGTCCTCACGCCGGCGCCGCCCGACCTGAGCCGCATCGAGCTCCCGTGGAGCGAATACTCGGACGACGACCTCGCGAACCGCGTGCTCTACGTCGAGGCCTCGCGGGGCTGCCCCTACCGATGCGAGTTCTGCCTCTCGTCGCTCGACGACGAGGTGCGCGTGTTCCCCGAGGGGCCGTTCTTCGCCGCGATGGAGACGCTGCTTCGACGCGGGGCGCGGCACTTCAAGTTCGTCGACCGCACGTTCAACCTCGACGTGAAGCAGAGCCTGCGCATCCTCGAGTTCTTCCAGTCGCGGCTGACGCCAGGGTTGTTCCTTCACTTCGAGCTCGTTCCCGACCGCTTGCCCGGCCCCCTGCGCGAGGTCATCAGGCGCTTCCCACCAGGCGTGCTGCAGCTCGAGGTGGGCGTGCAGACGCTGAACCCCGAGACCGAAGCGCTCGTCAGCCGGCGCCAGGACCACGCGAAGCTCGAGGACAACCTGCGCTTTCTGGCTCAGCACACGAGCGCCCACGTCCACGTCGACCTCATCGTCGGGTTGCCCGGAGAAGACCTGGCCAGCTTCGCGCGCGGGTTCGACGCGCTGGTGAAGCTCCGCCCGCAGGAGCTTCAGGTCGGACTGCTGAAGCGCCTCAAGGGAACGCCCATCGCACGACGCGAGGCGTCGCATGGGCTCGTCTACAGTCCATTGCCGCCGTTCGAGATCCTCCGCACCGCGGCGCTCAGCTTCGACGAGCTGAATCAGCTCCGGCGGTTCGCGCGCACCTGGGACGCGTGGGGAAACAGCGGCCACTTCGTGCTGACGATGCGGCGCGTGCTCGACGAGGCGCCATCGGCGTTCGGCGTGGTGCAGCGACTCAGCGAGCACCTGCGCGCTCGAGACGTCGGCAGCAGCGGCGTCGCGTTGACCCGCAGGTTCCAGTTGCTGTTCGGCTTCCTCACCGAGGCGCTCGGCTGGGAGCGCACGCTCGCGGCGGAGTCGTTGTTCGAGGACTATCGCCGCGCGGGGAAGACCGACCGGCCGAGCTGGCTCGCGAGTCTGCCTGATGCGGCGCTCGCGGAGGCGGTCCGCGTCGACTTCAGCGCCCGCCAGACACGGCACCGCGCGAAGTAGCGCCCCCTCGGCGACGCTCTGATGGGCTCATTCGAACCCCGGCCGACGGGGCAGGTGCGGCTCACGTGTATGCCGGGCCCCGCCCTCGCGCGTCTTTCCCGGGTGAGTGGACAGCGCGTCTTCCATGATGCGGGTGATGCACGAGGGCATCGACTTCGAGGGCCTGGTTCGCGCGCAGCGGCGCGGTCTCGAGGCGCTCGCCCGCCGGCTCGTGTGGGACGCGGAGGAGGCGAAGGACGTGGTGCAGGCAGCGATGGCCCAGGCGTGGACTCAGCGGGCGGCCCTGAAGGACGCCGGGTCGGCGCCCGCGTGGCTGCGACGCATCGTGGTGCACCGCGCGATGAGCCACCTGCGCCGACGTCGCGTGTGGAACACCTTCGCCCGGCTGCTCCTCGTCGAACCCGAGGTGATGCCCGCGGCTGACGACGACGTCGAGTCGGCCGAGCACCGGGCGCGCCTCGCCGAGGCCCTCGAGCGCCTCTCGCCGAAGCAATCGACGGCCTTCTCGCTGCGGTACCTCGAGGGGCTCTCCATCGACGAGGTGGCCGACGCGATGGCCATCGACCGCGGCACCGTCCGCGTGCACCTGCAGCGCTCGGTGAAGGCGCTGCGCGCAGAGGGCGTGCTGCCCGACCGGGAGGACGCATGAGGACCTGTGAGGACTTCGAGCGGGCCATCATCTCCGGCGACGGAGGCGACGCGCTCGGGGCGCACCTCGCCGGCTGCGCAGGCTGCCGGCGCTTCGCAGCGGCCCACCGCGCGGCTGGAGGCGTGCGGCACCTCGAGCCCAGGCTCCGCGCGCGCCATGCCCGGACCGCGGTGGTGCGGCGCGCGTCGCTGGTGGCGGTCTTGCTCATCGCGCTGCTGAGCGCCGGGCTGTGGTCGAGCCGCGCGCCGACCTCGACGGCCACGGCGCCCGAGGCGCTCGTGCCCGCGCTCCCCGAGACCGCGCGCGCAGCCTCGCCAGCGCCAGACGACGAGCGGGACTGGGCCGCCCTCGTCGCCTTCACCCAGACGCTCGACGACACCCTCTACCGCGACGTCACCACGAATGACGCCACCTACGCCGCCTTCGGAGCCCTCCCACGGTGGGTCGCTCCGCAGTCCACCCTCACCGCACTGGAGAACTGACATGAACCGCCCCCTCATCACCTCGTCGCTCCTCGCCGCCTCGCTCGCCTTTGCCCAGCCGGGACCGGGACCCGGTGGCCCGCACGGCCCGGGCATGGGTCCACCGCCCGGCATGGGTCCACCGCCCGGCATGGGTCCGCCGCCCGGCATGGGTCCACCGCCCGGCATGGGTCCGCCGCCCGGCATGGGCCCGGGACGAGGCCCGGGCATGGGACACGGCCCCGGCATGCACGGGCCCATGGGCATTCCCCCGCACGTCGCCGCGAAGCTGGGTCTCTCACCCGAGCTGACGAAGCAGGTCCGCGACGCGTCACTCGACGCGAACGAGGCGCTCATCACCCTCGAGGCTGACCTGAAGCGCGCGCAGCTCGAGCTGGAGCGGGCGCTGGGCGAAGCGAAGCCCGACGAGTCGAAGGTGATGCAGAAGCTCGAGCTCATCTCGAAGGCCGAGCTCGCCGTGCGGAAGAACCGCCTCGGGCTGATGCTCAAGGTGCGCAAGCTGCTCGGTCCCGACACATGGGACAAGCTGCAGGCCGAGATGCCGGGGCCAGGCATGGGGCCTGGCTTCGGGCCCGGCGGTCCGGGTGGCCGATTCAGTCCGCCGCCGCAGAGCCCGTGAGCGACGGGCTTCCGCCTGCACACAGCACAGGGCATGGGCGCGCGCAGGCCCTCGAAGCCCGCGGGTGAAGAAGGCCGCGCCACCCAGGCGCTCCGCAGCCCGGAAGTGACGGCTGCGACCGCAGCAGGCACGGCGCTCGCAGGAGCGCACGACTCCACCCGTTCACGGAGGCATTGGATGAAGAAGCGCTTGCTGGGGGTCGGGCTGTCGGCGTCACTGAGCGCGTGCGGGCCCGTGTACTGCGTCGCGCGCGGCTCGCGGGTCCGGACGCCGGGCGGCGAGCGGGCCATCGAAGACCTGAGGGCGGGTGACGAGGTTGTCGCGGTCGACCCCGCCACGGGCGCGACGGCGGTGTCACGCTTGATGGCCGTCATCGGCAGCACCCGCGAGTGCGGCACCCTGTCCTTCGGCGCCCGGCGGCTGTGCGTCACCTCGGACCACCCACTCTATGACCCGGTCGCGAAGGGCTTCTTCCCGGCCGGCGACTGGCTCCTGGGCGCGCGCACCCACCTCGCTGAGCTCACCGAAGCCGGGTTGGAGGTCATCACTGTAGACGGCGTGGAGGTGTTCTCGCGCGTCGATGAGGTGTTCGACCTGACCGTCGAGCATGCGTGGCACACCTTCGTGGCCGAGGGCGTGCTGGTGCACAACAAACAGCCGGCCCAGTGCCTCGTGCCAGACGGCGGCGGCTTCGTCTCGTACACGGGCAATGCACCGGGCAACGAGCCGTGCACGTGCGCTGATGGCGGGGTGGGACGGTGGAGCTGCACCTCGACAGGCGGTGACGCGGTCTGCGTGGCGTGCGGCAGCAGAGCGGACGGCGGAGTGGACGGAGGCCCGTGAGCGGCGCCGTCACCTCGAGATGCGCGTGAGGCAGTGGACGACCCTGCCCGCCATCATCGCCGAGAGAGCGTGAGGGCGGGCAGCCAGGCGGGTCCCCCCTCGAGCCAGGCGCGGGCGAGGGCGAGCGCGGTCGTCACGTCGGCCCGGAGCCGCTCGAGGTCGACAGGGGCGTCAGCGTGCGTCGCCGGCAACACCTCGAGCGCAGCGGTGAGCAGCTTCACGCTGCCGCGGGGCTCGCTCCTCGACGCCTTCACACACGCGGCGGCGACCATGATGAGGCCCTGCAGGAGCAGCCGGTCATCACCGGCCTCCCGCCGCCACCCCACCTCCCACACCTCGTGCGCTTCGAAGTGCTGGCCCGCGTTGAACTGCACCTTCCCTGCTTCGAGTGCTGCGCGTGTCTGGGCGTCCACCCCCTGAGCGTACCGCTCCGCTGGGCGCTCATGGGTTGCCTGCCGCCTCATCGAGTCGGCCGAAGGGAGCGTTCCGCTTTTTCCCGAGCGACACCGGCGCCAGTCGCTATTCAGGCGGCATGGGCTCCGCACTGATCAGCCGCCAGCAGCTCCTCGACACCTTGAGCGCCCACGGCATTCGTGGGCCGGAGGTCTACCTGCTCGATGCCGTTCCGCTCATCGAGCTCGCCTGGTCCGATGGTGTCGTCCAGCCGCAGGAGCGGGTGTTGATCCTCTCGTTCGTCGAGCACCTCATGGTGAAGCTTCGCGCCGAGGCGGGCTTCGACGTCATCAGCCACGCGCAGGCGCTCGCCTTCGTCAACCGGCTGACGACGACCAGGCCCGGCCGGCTCGAGTTCACGGTCTGGCTGCAGTGCCTCAAGACGCTGCTGCGCGCGCAGCCACAGGGTCGGGCGCGACACGCCGCCATCATGGAGGGCCTGAACGCCATCGGCGGAGTCGCGCCCTCACCGACGAACGAGTCGGTCCTCTGGGACGAGAACGAGGTCGGCTGTCTGTCGCGCCTCGAGTTCGACCTGCGCCTCGACGTTTGACCGGGCGCCTGCGCGGGCCGCGAAGCGCCGCGCACCGTGCTCGAGCCGCCCTTCGACGTTGCTCCGCAGTAGCGTCGCGGCATGTCCGACCTCGAGAGCCTGCGCGAAGCGATGACGAAGCACGGCGCGACGAAGCACCCGCGGTGGGCCCGGCTCGCCGATTGGGCCTCGGCCCGGCTCGAGAAGTCTGAGCCCCGCGACGCGCTCGACGGGAGCGCGAAGCAGGCTGCCGCCGTGCGCTGGCTCTCCGTCGAGGGGGAGGCTGACCCGCTGGACGTGCCGCGGCTGTTCGCGGCGTTCCACGGGGGCGTGCGCTCTCCCGTCGCGGCGGCGCGCGTGAAGCGGCTCGCGCTCAGGAAGGACCCGCGCGTCGTCAGCGGGCTCCTCGCGCTGCTCGAGGCCCCCCCCTTCCGCGCCGGCACCGCCCTGCCCTTCTTCCGCGCCTGCCTCGACGCGCTGGTGGCCTCGAAGGACGTGCGCGCCCGCGTAGGGCTCGAGAGCCTCGCGAGCCGCTACAAGTCCATCGTCGACTCGAGCATCGGAGAGGTCATCGCCGGCCACTGCGCGCGGGCCGCCGCGAAGCTCGCCGCGGTGACGGAGCCGGAGCTCTCGGCCGACGACGAGCGGCGCCTCGGTGAGCTCGAGCGAAACTTCGAGGTCGAGCGGCGCTCCTCGGAGGCGACGACGCGGGAGGCCAGCCGCGCGAAGCAGAGCGACGACGACCTGCTGAGCGCCATCTACGCGAACCCCGACGACGACGGGCCGCGGCTCGTCTTCGCAGACACGCTGAGCGAGCGGGGAGACGTGCGCGGCGAGTTCATCACCCTGCAGGTCCGCCGCGCGGCGGGCCAGGGAACGCTCGAGGCGCTGGCGCGGGAGCAGGAGCTGCACTCGGACTCGAAGCGGCGCGCCGCCTGGAGCCTGCCGCTGTCGTCCGCCGGCGACTGCACCTTCCGCCGTGGCTTCCCCTCCGGGGTGATGCTGACCGCGCGCAACACGAAGGCGGTCGTCGGGGTACCCGCGTGGGCCACCGTACGCAGCCTCGCGCTCCCCAACGGAGTCTCGGGGAAGACGCTGCGGGCGCTCGTCGACCACCCGGAGATGGCGCGGCTCGTGCGGGTGACGAACCTGACCGCCGACAACCGGGGCCTGCTGGGCGAGGCGGTGCGTCGCTGGCGCGAGGTGGCCATGGACTTCCGCTACGACGAGGCGGTGCCCGAGGGGCTGGCCGACCAGTTCCCCGACGTGACGGCGCTCACCCTGCGCACGGCGGGCCCGGTCACCGCGACGGCCCTGTCGCGCTTCACGAAGGTCGAGGCCTTGAACCTCGCGCTGCCCTGGGCGTTCAAGGACCTCGACTGGCTGCTCACGCTGCCGAAGCTGACGCACCTGAGGCTCACCGGCGTGCCCCTCCAGTCGCTCGCGCCCGGCCTGCTCGCGCGGCTGCGGCTGAAGACCCTCGGGGCACATCTGCCCGAGGCGGCCGACCGGCTCGAGGGCGTGTCGGTCGACGTGCTCGACCTCGGGAACTCACGGGGCGACACGGTGGCCAGGGCGTGCAGCGCGGTGGAGCGCGTACGGAAGCTCAGCTTGTCGTCGAGCTACCCCGCGCCACTCGTCAAGGCGGCGCTCCCGGTGTGGACGGCGAAGCAGGGCCTCGAGCTCGTTCGGCTCAACCGGCACCAGTCGCTGGAGCGTCACGGCGCCGGCTGGGTGCTGCACTCGGAGTTCGCGACGCTCCAGCTCGACCGCGGCAAGCATGGCGGGGAAGACGTGGGGCTCGTCGGCCTGGCCGCGGTGCCGGGCATCGAGAAGGTGGTCCTCGAGCCGCTGCACCCGACCCCGCTGTCGCGCGCGAGCCCGCCGCCCACCGATGAGGAGCTGGGCGTGCTGACGGCAGCCTGGGGTGCGCGCCTCGAGCAGGTGAACGTCAACCCGCGGCTGCTCGCGCTCTCGCTCGAGGTGGACCCGCTGGCCTGACGATGGCACGGCAGTCCAGGGGAGCCCTGTTCGACAAGGCGCACTGCGGAGTGCCCTGCTGCGAGCCTCGCGGCCAGTCGCTGCGTTCGGGTCGGGCCATAGTATGATCGCGGTCATGGTGGGGTCGATCGTCGTGGTGCAGCTGCTCGCGCAGGCTGCCGCGTGTCCACGTGAATGGCGAAGCCCTCCGAACGCGCCTGCGCAAGTGGCCTGGTGTGGCCGTGCCGTGCTGGCCGAGCAACTGCTGCTCCCCGACGCCGAGCGCCTCTTCGCCAGGGCGCCCGACGCGCATGCGGCCTGGAAGCGTGCTGTCACCGTGGCGGAGCGAGGTCGCCTTGCTGGTGGACTCGGGCTCGCCGGGCTGGGCGTGTCCCTCTTCGTCTTCACTCGGGGCGTGACGCCGGTCAACGGGCTCCCCGAGCCGCTCGCCGTCATCACCAGCGTCGCCCTCTTCGCCGTCGGGTTCATCGGGTCGTTCGTCGGCTTTGTCGTTCACGGCGTGCTTTCGCACGAAGCGCTGGAGCTCCTGCAGGCCGCTGTACGCGCGTGCCCTGACGACCCAGCTTCACCGGCCAAAGAGCGCCAGCTTCCATGAGACGAGCCGTCCGACGTCCTGGGCCGCGAGGTCGCGCACCACCAGCTTCTCCGTCGCCGTCCACGTAGCCCATGCCCCAGGTGCGCGGCTCTCCGTCACGTGCGGTGTCGATGAGCTTCCTGAGGGCTCGTCGCGAGAGCCGCGGCGACGAGCGCCGGGACGAGAAGGCGCTCCGCGACCGCGGAAGCACTGGCTGGCTTGCGCTGAGCTATCGACCGCGAAGCCGCGCCGGGGCATGCTTGCGATTGCATCCTGGAGGGGAAATGGCCAGCAGCCAGCAGCCAGCAGCCAGCAGCCGTGCGCGTGACGCAGCAGCCGTCGCGCTGGGCTCGATCTTCCTCGTCGTGGTGTCAGCGGTCGCGACGACTCGAGTGATGAAGCCGGCGCCACCGCTCTCCCGAGACGAAGCCGCGCAGTGGTACGCGAACGTGGCGATGAACGATCGCGACGATCTCGAGTTCGGCGAGATCCACTACTCGCGAGGACTGGAGGAGCCCATCATTCGCGACTTCTTCAAGGACAAGCGTGACGGCTACTTCGTCGACATCGGGGCAAACCACTGGCGCGATGACAGCAACACATACTTCCTCGAGAAGGAGCGCGGCTGGTCAGGGCTCGCGGTCGATGCGCTCTCGGAGTTCGCCGCGGGGTGGGTGAAGAACCGGCCCCGCTCCGAGTTCTTCGTGGCCTTCGTTTCGGACGTTCCAGACGCCACGGAGACCATCTTCGTACCCGAGAAGTTCCTGCTCGTGGCGAGCTCGAACGAGGAGTTCACGAAGATGCACGAAGCCCCCGGCAAGCCGCGCGAGGTCCCGACGATCACCCTCGACCAGTTGCTCGAGAAGCAGAAAGTCGACCGCGTTGACCTCCTCAATCTCGACATCGAACTCGCCGAGCCCAAAGCCCTGGCTGGCTTTGACATCGAGCGGTGGAAGCCGGCGCTGGTGTGCGTCGAGGCCCACCAGTACGTGCGGCAGCAGGTCCTCAACTACATGCAGGAGCATCACTACGTGCTGGTCGGCAAATACCTGCGGGTGGACGGCATGAACCTGTATTTCATGCCCGAAGGCACTCCTGGTCCTCACATCCCATCGCCGAAGGCGTTGACCGGGGAAGCCCACTCACACTGAGACCAGGGACGCCCAGTCGCTGAACGTCCTCATCATCGCGAGCGCCTGCTTCGCCATGTCCACCGCGAAGAAGAAACCGGGAGAGACGGGGGCGGACACCCCAGTCCACCGAGGCCGCTGCTCGCTCAGTCCGGCAGGTTGAGGAACTGCGGCAGGTAGAACCCGGGCACTGGCCTGGCGCTGCCGCCGAGGTGCTCGTCATAGATGGGACCGAGGATCTCTCGAAGTTGGTCGTTCATCTCGCCGAACTCCTCGCCGAGCTCGGCCGCGATCTCCTGGGACGTATGACCCTCGCGCGCGAGCACCGCCGCCGACATCGTGAAGCGTTCGATCGCCGGGTACAGGAGCTGGAGCGTCTGAAACCCTTCCACGTTGTTGTAGCGCTCGGTGAAGTCCTGGACGAAGTGAAGCGCGTCGTCGCCTTGCAGTCCGTAGGCCGCGGCGATGTGCCAGGCCCGCTGGGACGCATCGATGGCGTAGGCATCGTCCGAGCCGATGGGCGCGGTGGCCTCGAGCGCGGCGAGATACGACTCGCCGGTCAGCCCAAGCGCGGCGATTGACGTGGCGTCGATGGAGCGCTCGGTCAGCAGGATCTCGCGCTCAGCTTCGCTGAGCCCTGCCGCCTTCAACCGCGCGTCGATCTCTTCCCGGTTCTCTCGTGCTTCTTCGTTGCCGTTGATGGTCATGCTCACCAGGCCGCCGACGCCCTGGATGACGCTGCCGAGGGCCGTGAGCGGACCATCGATGAGCTGCCCCACCACGGGAACGAAGCCGGCGATATCACCGGCGAGGTTCACCACGGTGCCGAACGCCGAGATGTAGTCGCCGACGTTCCCGCCATCGCGGATCTTCTGAATGTCTTCGTAGAGCTGAATCGAGTCGATGACGAGGCCGACGCCAGGCGCGAGCTTGCTCAAGAAGGTCGCGGCGGCGGTCCCACTTGCGAGCTTGCCTGCGCCACCGAGCGCGCTCAGGACACCGGCCGTCAGCTCGAGCCCGCCCTTGACCACCGAGAGCGACGCCTGGAGCCGGTCGAGGTTGCCATCGGCCGACACCGCCGCGCCCATCGCGCTCACCAACCCGAAGACGGCGAGCGCCTTGCCGAACTTCGACTTGCCTTCCCACCCCGCGGTGAGGTCCTCGAGCCGAAGCGCCTGGCTGATCTCTTCGCTCGTCTTGCCCGCCGCGAGCAGCTGCTTCACCGTGTCGTATTGGCGAGTGACGGTGCCGATGGCGCCAGCGAGCCGCTTGAAGTTCGTCGCGTTCGTCTTGATCAGCTTGAGCTTGTCGATGAGCGCATCGAGATCGCCCTGGCCACCAGCGAGGGCGGCGGCCTGCGCGTTGCCCAAGGCGGGCGCCATCACGTCGTTCTCGATGGTGTCTTCGAGCTTGCCGTCGTGGTTGAGGGCGTCGAAGAGGGCCTTGTTCTCGGTGCGGCCGATGTGGTCGACGAAGTCGAGCGCCATCGACGCGTGCGTCTGACTCGAAGCGAGCCCCTTCACCGAGCGCATCAGCTGCTCGGCAGCGCCGCGGTCACCAGCGATCGCCGCTGCCTCGAGCGCGGGCGCCGTCGCTTCGAAGGTCTCTGCGAGCTCGGCCTCGGCCGTCTGCAGATCACGCTTGATGCCGGCGTTCTCGGACTCGGCCCAGAAGGCCTCGACGTACGCCTTCTTCTCCTCGTCGCTCATCGCGGGGCCGAAGCGCTGCAGCTCGACTCCGAGCTGAGCCTCGGCCTGCAGGTAGCGCTGCTGGGCCTCGTCGAACGTGCCCTGGACCTCAGAGAGCGCGTCAGTCAGCGCGGGCGCGAGGCCTCGAAGCGTCGTGGTCTTTTCGAGCCGGCCGAGCTCGCTGGCCAGCCCTGCTGCGAGCGCCGTGTTCCCGTCGGAGGCCTGCCGATTGAGGAACGACTGGACCTGATGGAGCGCGTCTTGTGCTCGGCCGCGGAACGGCGCCACGGCCTCTCGGTCCGGCATGGCCTCAGCCATCGAGGTCGAGAGCGCCTGAGTGAACTCGTCGCTGCCGGCCTCGGCGAACCTGGAGGCGAGCTCGAGCGTCGTGAGCAGGGCCTCGCTTCCGGAGCGGCCGTCGCTGGCGGAGCCCACCGCGCGCCCGATGTCGTCGGCCAGATCGACCGCGGCACGGGCGACGTGCTTGCGGAACTCGGGGTCGTTCTTCGACGAAGCTGCGTCTTCGAGCACCTGCGCCGCGGCTCGCGCTGCTTCGAGCTCGGACCCTCCATTGGCGATGGTGCGGTCCCACGCCGCCTGGGCGTCAGTCGCCGCCTGGCGCGCCTGCTGCGTGTACTGGGCGGTGATGTGAGCAGGGTCGGCGACGAACCGGGACGCGACCTTGTCGAGGCCGGCGAGTGAGATCATCGCGTCGCGCCTGGGTCCCGGAGGGGTCTTGAGAATGCGCTCCGCCATCACGTCCGAGACGCGCGCCGGCGAGTGGTAGCGGTCCTGTTCTTTGAGGTACGCGTCGAGGTTGGCGTACGGCTCCTTTGGCCGGTTGGGGTCGATGATGGAGCCGTCGGGGCGCTCGACCACCGCATGGCCGACTCCGTCGCGACGGTCGGCGAGCAACACCACCTGGTCGCCAGGCTTCGCGAGCTTGACCGCGTTCTCGAGGCAGTTCGCCAGGCCATCGCCCAGCACCTCGGTTCGCAGGCTGGAGGCCGGAGGCGTGCCGAGCCCGAGCCGCGCCTTCAGCGACCGTGTGGCGCCGGAGGAGTACTCGTTGCCACCGAGGGTCTGGCGCACGGCCAACGCGGTTGGTTTCGTGCCCGCCTTGCGCGCGAGCTCAGCCTGTCTGGTCTGGGCCTGCTGCCTCAGCTCGGCCGCTTTGCGTTGAAGCTCAGCGGCCTTTCGCGCGGCCTCCGCTGCTCTTCGGGCTGCTTCTTGCGCTGCGCGTGCGAGGTCGCTCGTCGAGCTCTTCTTGACGGACATGCGGCATTCTCGCCCGGCCGCCGACTCATTCCGTGCGAAGACCTGTAGCCCCTCTATACAATCAGACGGGATTCGCCTGAATTCATGAGGTTGAGCGGTCCGTGGCCGAAGGTCACTCCGGGGCGGGCCGGCCCAGCTCCACCCTGATCGAGGAGCATCGCCACCAATCGGCTTTCCTCAACGGCTCGCAGCACGAGCCCGACGCGCCCGTCTGCGAGGTGCGCAGCCACGAGACGACGGCTATCCGCCATCGACCGGGTCGGCATGACCTCGTAGCGTTGTGGCCCCATGGCTGATTCCCTCGAAGACTTCGCCAGACGCCGTCGAGAAGAAGCGGGTGCTGATCCCCGGCCACAGGAGCGGGAGGCCGCGCGGCGGGCCCTGGTGCGCGCGAACGTTCGCTCGTCCCTTCTCGTTCAGCTGGGCATTGGGACGGTCCTGACGGCCGTGGGGCTCGTCGCGGGGGCGTGGGCCACGGCCATCGCGCTCGGACTCGTCGACGGCCCCCGACAGGCGCTCCTGCCACTCGCCATCACTGCGGCGGTGTTCGTCGGTTTCGGAGCCTTCCTGGGGTGGTCTTCCCGTGGCTTTCGCGTGCACTGGGACCTCTCGAACACGGGCACCCGCGCTCGCGCCATCGTCATCTCCGTCAGGGACGGCGGCACCGTCGCACGCGGCCGCTACGGACCCGTCGTCGTCTCGACCTCGCGGGTGCGACTCGCCGTTCAAGTCGAGGGAGGTGCGCCCTACGAGACGACCGCCCTCGCGGTCGACCAGCTCCATGGCACCCTCAGGCCCGGCCAGGCGCTCACCGTCTTCATCGACCCGGCGACCCCGCTGCGGGTCTTCATCGACGAACCCTGAAGGCCCAACCGTGTTGGGACGAAGGAATGCGAGGTGGTGGGCGCCGGTGCGGGTGCCGTCGCGCATGAGGGCCACCGGGGTGGCGTCGTTGAAGAGCTGGCCGCCAGCGGACGAGACGTAGAAGCGTGCGCGGCGGAGGCCACGAAGAGCGCCGGGGGTTCGCTGCCCGCGGAGACCGCTTGCACGGTGCTGCCGTCGAAGCCCCAGGACGAGGTCGCCGGTGCCCTCCGTGACGACTACTCGCCGAAGGAGCGGAGCAGCTCCCAGCTCTGGGTGACGACGACACCGTTGCGGGTCCCGAAGGTGGCGTTGAGCCCCAGGTCCTCTTCCTCGAGGAACTCGCGGTCCGGCATCGGCCGTGACGCGGTGCTGGTGACGCCCGTGCCGAACACGAAGGCGAGCCCATCCATGTTCTCCGACGTCACCGAACCGGTGCTCTTCGACCTGCAGCTCGCCGGCACGCGCAACGAGACCATGCCGGAGAGCCCGTACGACGGCGGGTCGTTCAGCAGGTCGAGGCCGCCCGTGAGCCCCTCGGCCGGCGTCGGGAACACGATGGGCGTGCCGGCCTTCGTGCAGACGCGGCTCGAGTTCTCGAGGCGCCACTCGCTCACCGTCACCGGGCTCTCGTCCGCCAGCAGCGTGAAGTTCGCCGAGCCCGGGTCCGAGTACTCCTTGAGGAAGCGCAGCTTCGCGGCCGCTGTCATCACGATGGTGTCGCCGCTGCTGGTGCCCTTCGCGCGCACGCGCAGGTTGCCCACGTAGCCGTCGAAGTCGACGATGCGGATGTTGGTGAGCACCACCTCCTTCGAGAAGTCGTCGAGCGCGGGCACCTCGACGCTCACCGTGACGGTGTCGGGCGAGGGCGCCTTGTCGGGCGCGGTGAAGAGCCCTGTCGAGCCCTTGCCGGTGATGGTGCCGAGCGTGGAGTTGCCACCCGTCACGCCGTTCACCGACCAGTTCTCGGTGAGGATGTCGACCATCTTGTTGCACTCGCCGATGCCGATGCCGCTGAGCGTGCCGCCGGTCACCGGGTCGGGGTACTCCTTCACGCGACACCACTTGAGGTAGAGCTGCAGTGCCTTCTTCGTGCGCACCTGGGACTCGCGCGGCAGCAACTGGTAGCCGAACAGGGGCGCCCAGTCGCTGAACGTCGTCGTCGTCACCGTCAGCGTCTGCTTCGCCATGTCCACCGCGGGCTTGAAGACCTGCCAGGTGCCGCCAGCCCGCTGCTTCGCGATGCGGAACGCCGACGGCGCCGTGCCGACCAGATCGCTCGGCAGGAACCGGAAGCTCAGCGTCACCGGCTTCGCGAACTGCACCGCGTCGGGCTTGCTCAACCGGAAGCCGGTGCCGAAGCCGCCGGGCGCGTTGTTGGTGATGGGCTGCGCCGAGAACATCGTGCCGTCGGGCACCGTGCCCGGCTCGACGGTGAGGGTCAGCATGCCGTCGGTGGTGGTGAGGCTGCCGCCCGCAGCGCCGATGACGGCCGTCGTCGCGTCGTCCACCGCCGTGCCCACGGGTGTGACGGCTGCCTTCTCAGTCAACGCCGACAGCGTGATGGGCTTCGGGCCCGGGCCGCTCGTCCCGGGCGGACCGCACGCGACGAGCGCCGCACCAACGAGGACCACCACGAGAGACTGCTTCGTCGAGGAGCCGGACATGGCGCAGCACCGTAGCCCAACCGCCAGCCGCGGAGAGGGAGCATCCCGCGCTCGCTCGCAGGTCCGTCAGCGGAAGAAGGTTTCAGCCTTGTCGAACGCCTTCTTCCCGACGTCGGCGCCGACGCGACGGCCCACGAAGTCGTCAGGCTCGATGTGAATGCCGCCCCACAGGCGCGACTGGCCGGCCTGATCAGCCGCGTCGTACCAGGTGGCCCACTGGAGCTTCAGGGGCACGCTCGGCCCCTTCTCGAAGGTGAGCGAGACGTCCTTCGCGATGACGGCCTCGCCGAGTCCCCCGGGGACGAACGCCGAACCGGTCGCCAGCGTCAGCACCTCCGCGGCGGCGCGGCTGAAGGTGCTGTGGCCCGAGATGAAACCGGGGAACGCGGGCGTCACGAAGCTGCGCTTCTGGTACGGCACCCACTCGGCGGCGCGCACCCAGCCCACGCCCGAGAGCTGGCGCTTGAAGTCCCCGGGCTCGCCCCGCCAGACGCGCAGGGCGAGCTCTCCAACGAAGCCCGCGAGGTGCGCATGCCGTTGGCCGGGCGCCGACGACTCGGCGGTGATGAGCTCGATGAGGCCCGGCTCGAGCGGCAGCCCGTCGCGGTGGTACGCCGGCAGCGACGGGCTCGACGACTGCCCCTTCGCCGCGGCGGAGCGGATGATGGTGATGGGCCGGCTGCACGTGAACGCCCGCTTCGTCTCCCAGGCCGCGATGGCCGCGTCGTGCACCGCTCCGTTGAGCGCGAGGTAGACGCGCACGTCCCACTCGAGCGCGTCGAGCTCGGCGCCCTGCCCCTTCCACTTCCGCGAAGCGCGAGGGTGGTCCGAGGCCTGGTTCGCCAGCACGTTCCAGTGGCCGGGCGGCGTCTCGGACTTCGGCCCGTCGGCCCAGAACTCGGCCAGCACGCGCACGAAGTCGCCCAGCGGCACCACCTGCCGCACGTAGGGCTGGCCGGTGACGGGGTTCATCGGGTGCCCGGCGCCCGCGTTGCTCGCGAGCGGGTTGTTCCCGTACGCGCCCGGAGAGATGTCGATGGACTCGGCCGGGTTCACCGTCAGCTTCGAGGACATGCGGATGACGTCGACCGCCCACGCCATGGTGGCGGGCGTGATGCGCGGGGCCGTGCCCACGTCGGCGTAGAGCGAGGTCGGCGTGGCCCTCGAGAGCGCGAAGGGCTTCACGTCACGCCACTGCGCGCCGATGTACCCCTGCACGCCCGCCGCGAGCGGAATGCCGTTCTGCGTGGTGGCGATGGCGAGGTCGAGCGGCTGCCACTGGTCGATGTCCATCACCGGCGTGCGCGTCGCGGACTCCACCGAGAGCGCCGGGCTGGCCGCGCGGAAGTTGGTGGTGTCGGCGTAGTCGTTCGCCTCGTTCGCGCCGTCGTTGACGTGCGCGTCGATGATGGCCTTGCCGATGCGGTTGCCCACCGCGCGCGGCGAGTCGCCCGTCGTCGTGGTGTCGTTCGGGTCGAAGCCCTGCTTCGTCAAGAGCGCGCGGTAGCAGGCGACCGAGACGGCGCCGCCGATGGCTGCCTTGTAGCGGTGCTCGAGCACCCGGAACGCGGCGTAGCTGATGGCCTCGTCGCGGGCGGCGGCCGCGTTGGCAGCGGTGTGGCGCTCGGCGGTGAAGACGGGCTGCGCGGTGGGGCTGTACGCGGCCCACGCGTCCCACATGGCGGCGCTGACGTGGAAGAGGTTGCGGGCGTGCACGGTGGGGCGCGGCAGGTCGCGGCGAATCGACGCCAGCATCTGCTCGTTCCACCTCCGGGCCACCGACGCGGTCGGCCGCGGGTCGAGGTCCTGCTCGGGGCACGCCACCGCGGGCGGCTGCGGCTTTTCGGGCTGCGCGTACGTCGTGGCGTTGGGCGGCGCGAGGCGCACGATGGCGCCCTTCTTCAGGTCCGAGATGACGTTGCCGCCGACGGCCCAGACGCCACCCTGCGGATCCACCCACACCGCGTGCAGCGACTCGATGCGCTGCGACGCCGCGGTCTGCACCTTCTCCCACCGGCCGCCCTTCCGCTCGAAGAGGGCGCCGCCTTCGCCGCTCGCGACGGTGACGGTGCCGTTGCTCGCCACACCCTGGAGCAGCGCCGGCACGCTCTCGACGGTCGCGGCGGCGAAGCCGTCACCTGACTTCTCGAGCAGCGCGCCTGAACGGCCACCGCCCACCGCGAAGACCTCCTTCGCGTTTCCGGCGACGGTGAAGAGCGTCTCGCTCGAGCCCGTCTCCAGGCGCCGCAGCGCGCCGTCGGTGGAGCGCACCAGCGCGAGCCCGTCGGAGCCGACGAAGTACACCTCGCCCGACGGCGCGCCCCACACCTTGAAGAGGCCCGGCACCTCTCCGGCGCGGCGCGGGAGGTCGGCCGGGAGCTGCACCGCCGTCCATGAGGCTCCGTCGTAGTGCCAGATGAAGCCGCTGCGACCCGAGGTGTTGGCGCCCACCGCGTAGACATCGTCGGGCGCGCGGCCCCACAGGCCGAACACCGTCTGGCGCGCCAGCCCCGGCGTGTCGTGCCGGGTGAAGGCGCCGTCCCGGTACTCGAGCACCACGCTCGAGGCGCCGCCCATGAAGGCGTGGCCGGGGGCGAAGGCGTGCACCCACCACAGCGGCCCCGTGAGGCCCGCCACCGGGTGACGCGTGAGCGACTGCCCGTCGAAGTGGAGGACGAGGGGACCGCCGCCAGAGTCTGCGCCGACCGCCCAGACGTCGGTCGATGACGTGCCGCCCACGCCCATCAGCGCCTCGTCGAGGTCCGACGCGATGCGCTGCCACTCGAGCGGCGTCGACGACGGACACCCGAGCAGCACCACGGCGAGCGAGGCGACGACAGCGTGACGGAACATGATGTTCACCCTTTGCAGATGCTCTCGCAGAACGTCCCGCCGGCGGAGCCACAGCGGAAGGTCGCGCGCGCCGAGCCTGCGCCGACCGGGTTCCCGGCGGCGTCCTTCGCTTTGACCGAGAAGAGGAGCTCTTTGCCGATGATGTCCACCCCCACCGGCGTCGGACACATGAAGACGGTGACGGGCGTCGAGGTCGTCCAGGCGACGCCCGACGCGGGGAGGTCATACGTGCGGGTCCCGAGGCTCACCAGCTTCTGGTCGCTCGTGCGCACCACGCGGTGGTCGAAGGTCAACGTGCCGACGCCACCAGCCGGCAACGTGTAGAGCAGGTTGACGTGGAAGCCGCCCTGCGAGCCTGGAATGGCGTCCACCTCGAGCCCACCCAGCGCCACGAAGCCGCCATCAGGCCCGGTGGTGCCGAGGGTCAGCTCCTGCTCCGGGCCGGCATCGACGCCGCCGTCTGGCGTGGGACCGGGAGGACCGCACGCCGCGAAGACGACGGCGAGGAGCACAGCCGCGCGGCGCACGTCAGCTCGCGCGGCGACGGCGCAGGAAGGCCGCCAGGGCGAGAAGCCCGAGGCCGAGCGGATCGACCGCCGAGCAGCCGCCACAGCCCTGGACCTGGCGGATGGGCGCGGTGTTGTCGAGGTCGACGATGGGCGCGCCCTCTTCGGCGAGCGTCTCGACCCGCAGCGCGGAGGGGCCCTGGGCCAGCGCACGCTCAGGATCGCTGCTCCGGCCGTTCGGGTACTTGATGCTCCAGCCCTGCTCGGTGATGAGCCGCCCCGGCGACGTGAACTGGCTGCCGGCGATGCCGCAGTTCACCTCGTAGGTCGCGTTGTGGTCGCGCGACACCTCGGGCAGCGAGGGGTTGTACGAGAACACCGGGTCACGGGTCATGTCCTGCGGCGAGAGCGTCGTGTAGAGGCGCGTCAGCGTCGGGTACTGCTTGAAGAGCGCGCCTGCCTCGCGGGCCGGCTTCACCACCTTCTCGAAGATCTCTCCGGCCAGCGACGCGGCGACGAAGTTCGTCTGGTAGCCGACGAAGAGCCCGGGGTTCCGGGTGCGGTAGTCGCCCAGGTAGAAGCGCAGCTGCGAGAGGAACTGGTCCTCGGTGGTGACGCCCTTGAGGCCGGAGGGGAACGGAATGGCGCCGAGCACGAGCGCCTTGAGGTTCGGCGGCAGCACCTGCTGCGAGGGCGCGAAGCGGCCACCCTGGTTGGGCGGCACCGGCGCGTAGCCGTTCTCGAAGAGGTACTCGACGAAGGCGGCGGGGTCGGTGAGCGCCGCGAGCGCCGCCTGGGAGCCGAAGCGCGTCGGGCCGTCGAGGACGTCCTTCATCACGTCCGAGGTGCCGGCGTACTCGGTGACGAAGGCGTGCTTCTCGGGCGCCTCGGACACCGCCTTGATGACGACGTCGTTGTAGTTCTGCGCGCTGTTGAACCAGTCGAGCTGCGAGTCGTTGATGACGACGTGCCGGTAGTTGCGCGGAATGGCGCGGCCGTTGCCGAGCATCCACACCTGAATGCCCATGTTGGGCTGCGCGGCGACGCTGGTGAGGATGATGGGGATCATCGGCAGGTCGCTCGGGTACTGCAGCACCACCGGCTGAATGTCGCCCGCCGACTTGCCTGACTGCAGCTTGAGCGCGAGGAAGAAGGCGCCCTGGCGGATGTAGGGGCCCACGACGTCTTCGGTGCCCACGGGGATGAAGTAGCGGTTGTCGGCGAGCCACTTCAGCATCGCCGTCTTGTCGTCGGCCTTCAGCACCGCGTAGTCGTAGGGGCCGATGGACGACTGGATGACGAGCGGCGAGCCGCCTCCGCCGAACTCGGCGTCTTCAGCGCCCCTGGCTGAGGGCGCCGCGTTCGCGAAGCCGCCGGGGAAGAGGCCCGAGCAGTTGCCCGTCGCGCGCACCTGCACGAAGTAGCGCGGCTGCGTGGTGGCGATGAGCTGGGTGAAGAGCTCCTCGGTGCCCACCTTCAGCGTCGGGATGCTCGGCACGGGCAGGAGCCACCCGAAGTCCTTCGCGTCACCCGCGTACTGAATCTGGATGTGCGCCGTCACCTGGCCATTGGCGGTCGCGAAGAGGATCCGCTCTCCAGCCTGCACGACGGGCACGGTCGGGTCGGGCGGCGCGAAACAGCCACAGGCTTCGGCGCGGCCCGCCCAGGTCGCGACGGCGACCGATGCGGTCAGCAGAATGCTGGCGATGGACTTGATCATGGAGTTCCTCGGGGGAATGCCCGGCCTCGAGCAGGGAAGGTCGCGGGAGCTTCGCAGGGCCCGTGCCAACCGGCAGCTTCAGCGATTTCAGGTCGTTTGGGGAGGGGCGAAGCGGTGATCGGCCTGATTCCCGTCATGGGCGCCGCAGAAAACTGAGTCGCTCGCCCGGCTTCGGGGTGGGCGTTATGAGGGCGCCGGTGACGGCTCCGACGTTGGGCATCATCGCCATCAACGACGTGTACGCGCTGACGCACCTGCCCCGCGTCGCGAGCCTCGTCGCGCACCACCGTGCCCGGACCCGCGCCGACCGCTGGCTCGTCGTGCTGGCGGGCGACTTCGTGGCGCCGAGCGTGCTGTCGAGCCTCGACGGCGGCCATCGCATGGTGGGCTGCCTCAACGCCCTGGGCGTCACTCACGTCATCCTCGGAAACCACGAAGACGACGTGCCCGTGTCGGAGCTGCAAGCGCGCGTGCGCGAGTTCCAGGGCTGCTGGCTCGGCACCAACGTGCACGGCTTCGCGCCGCCCCTCTCCCGCCACGACGTCGTCGAGGTCGGCGGAAAGCGCGTCGGCCTCGTCGGCGTGGTGATGAACGACCCGAACGTCTACCACCGCGCGCCCTTCGGCGGCGTGCGCCTCGAGGACCCGAATGAGGTGGTGGTGCGTGAGGCGGCGCGGCTGCGCTCCGCGT
The DNA here is from genome assembly GCA_016793095.1 of Myxococcaceae bacterium. Classification (GTDB taxonomy): domain Bacteria; phylum Myxococcota; class Myxococcia; order Myxococcales; family Myxococcaceae; genus Xiheimicrobium. The sequence goes on from JAEUJQ010000023.1 coordinate 22,901, forward strand.
CGGGCTGCGACACCGTCATCGCGCTCACGCACCAGTGGGTGAAGGACGACCGGGCTCTCGCGCAGACGGGCGTGGTGCCGCTCATCATCGGCGGCCACGAGCACGACCCGCACCTCGAGCACGTCGCCGGCGCCGTCATCACCAAGTCCGGAATGGACGCGACGCACGCGGCCATCGTCACGCTGACGCTCACGGAGCCGCCCTCGGTGCACGTCGAGCACGAGTCCACCGCGTCGTACCCGCTCGACCCGCGGCTGCAGCAGCTCGTTGACGAGGCCGACGCCTTCATCGAGCGGCTCGCCGGCGGGGTGCTGGTGTCGCGGCTGCCCGGCCCGCTCTCGTCGCAGGGCTCGCGGGTGCGCCAGACGACGATGGGCACCTTCGTCACCTCGACGCTGCGGGACGCGCTGGGCGTCGACGGCGCCCTCTTCAACGGCGGTGGTCTGCGGGGCTCCGAGGCGCACACCGACGTGCTGACGCTGGGCGACCTGCAGAACGAGCTGCCCTTCGACAACGAGGTGGTGGTGGCGGTGATGCCCGGCCGGCTGGTGCGGGAGGCCGTCGCGTACTCGCGCCGCCACGCGCCGGGCACGGGCCACGGTGGCTTCCTGCAGGTCGATGACCGCGCGCGCGTCGGGGACGACGGCCACACGCTGACGCACTTCGCCGGGGCGCCGCTCGACGACGACCGCGGCTACCGTGTCGCCGTGCCCCGCGGCCACCTGCTGGGCCTCGACCGCATCGAGCCCTTCGAGCGCTTCGCCCGTGAGCAGCCAGACGCCGTGCCCGCTGCGGGGAGCGGTCGTTCCCCCCGCCTCATCCTGCTCGAGGCGCTCGTCCGGGCGCGGCTGGCGAACGCTGGCAGCTTCGAGGCGCTCGACCAGGACCAGGACGGCCGCCTGACCCGCGCCGAGCTGACGCGGGCGCTCACCGAGCAGGGCGCGCCGCCGTCAGAGACCACGGTGTCGCTGGTGCTCGACACCCTCGACGCGAACCACGACCGCGTGTTGACACGCGACGAGGTGCACGCCGACGACGAGCCTTGAGCGTGGCGGTGCCCTCGTTCGTTCGTCTCGCTGCGGTCGATGCGCGGTGAGCTCGATCTCCGACGTGGCCGCCTCGGCAGCGCCCGAGCGCGTCGGGGGAGTGGCCGGAGGCGTCTCGGTAGCACCGCAGACGGCGTCGACGGCGTGGGAGAGCTGAGACACCTGCGCGAACGCAGGTCACGCCCCGACGAACGTGCGCACGAGCGCGGCGGCCGGCCCCGGGCGGGCCTGGAGGATCAGGTGCGGCGCGTCGAGGTCGACGTGCCGAGCGTCCGGGCGCGCGGCGCGGAGCTCGGCGGTGACCGAGGCGGAGACGAGCCGGTCCTGCCGCGCGCTCACCGTCATGATGGGCATCTGGAGGGCACGCAGCCGCTCGCGCTCGTCGAGGCGTGAGAGCTGCGCCAGGCGGTCGGCGAGCACCTCGGGCGCGACGCGCGAGAGGGCCTGGCGCACGGTGTCGATGAGCGCGTCGCTCGAGCCGGTGCCGGTGAGGAAGGTGCGCACCGCCCATCTCGGCGGAGCGATGAGAAAGGGCACGCGCCCGAACGCGCGCAGCAGCGTGGCGCCGAGCGGCGGGGTGACGAACGAGCCCACCAGCACCAGCCGCTCGACGAGCTCGGGCCGCTGCGTGGCGAAGCGGATGCCCACGGCCGTCGAGAACGACTCCGCGACGAGCGTGACTGGCGCGTCGAGCTCGAGCGCTGCGACGAGTGCGTCCATCGAGCACGGCGAACGGAGCGGGTAGCGCGCGATCTGCACGGTCGCCCACGACGACACCTCGGCCGCGAACGGCGCGAAGAGCTCGCCGGTCCCGTCCATCCCGGGGAGAAGCAGGAGCCGCGTTGCAGAGCGCGTCACGTTGGCTGGAGGAACGAGTTCGCGGTGACGGACTGGCGCCGCTCGCGCCTCGCGTCACTGAGGCGGGAGGGTGAGCGAGGTGCTCGCCAGCGGCTCGTCGATGAGGAGCTGGTGTCGGAAGCTGCCACGGAGGTTCTCCGAGCGGACCGTCGCGCCGCTGCCATCACGGTCGTTGAAGGCGCCGTCCGACCGGTGGTTGAGGCCATGGATGAAGTCGTGACGCCCGCGTCGTGCAGCACCGGAAGCGACCTGAGAGAACAACAATGAAGGATTCGGGGCGACGGGTCGAGTGCCAGCGTGGTGGGGAGAGACCGCTGCGAAGAGAGCCGCCCTCGCGCTCGCGCGGAGCCACCGTCACGCCCGACTCACGAGCCAATCGACGAACGCGCGCACGCGCGCGCTCAGGTGCCGCGTCCTCGGGTACAGGACGACGAGGGGCAGGTTCCCCGAGTCCCAGTCGGCGAGCACCCGGACCAGCTTCCTCTCGCGCAGGAGCCTGTCCACGTACCCGGAGCGGGGCGTCTGCAACAGCCCGAGGCCCGCGACGCCGCACGCGAGGAAGGTGTCGGCGTCGTTGCACGCGACCGCGTGCGTGACCGGCACCTCGAGCGCCTCGCCGTCCCTCTCGAAGTCGAGCGCGTAGACCTCTCCGGTCCTGGGCGAGAAGAAGTTCACTGCGCGGTGCCTGGACAGGTCGGCCGGGCTGCGTGGCGTGCCGTGTCTGCGCAGGTACGAGGGGGCCGCGCAGGTGATGACCGGCAGCGTCTTGAGCTTCCGCACGACCAGCGACTCGTCGAGCGCCGCGCCACCCCGCACGACGCAATCGACGCCCTCCCGGAGCAGGTCCACCGGCCGGTCGCTGCTGCCGAGCTCGAGCTGCAGCTCGGGGTAGCGCTGAAAGAACACCGGCAGCGCGGGCGCGAGGATGTGTCGGCCGAAGGCCGCGGGCACGTCCACGCGCAGCCGACCGCGCACGGCCTTCGTCGCGCCGTGAATCGAGTCGCGCAGCTCGGCGGTGTCAGCGAGCAGCCGCTCCACGCGCTCGAGCGCCGCGGCGCCATCGGTGGTGAGCGTCACCCGCCTCGTGGTGCGATGGAGCAGCGTCACGCCGAGGTGCGCCTCGAGCTGCTGCACCAGGGTCGTCACGGTGGCGTTCGAGACGCCGAGGGCGCGGGCGGCTGGCGTGAAGCCGCCGAGGCGGGCGACGCGAGCGAAGCTCTCCATGGCGCGGTGCAGGTCCATTGTTCACGAACTCCAAAAGGTGTTGTCGTCAGCGCGCTATTTATTCGGAATGCCTGGCACAATACACCTCTCGACGTTGCACCACCCCAACGAGGAGCACGTCATGCAGACCCGTCAACGTCGTCTCGGCCGCACCGGCCCCACCGTCTTCCCTCTCGGCCTCGGCACCATGGGCATGTCCGCGATGTACGGCCCGTCGGACGACGCCGAGAGCGTCGCCACCATCCACGCCGCGCTCGACGCTGGCATCACGCTGTTCGACACGGCCGACTTCTACGGCACCGGCCACAACGAGCGCCTGCTGGCCCGCGCGCTCGGCGCCCGTCGCAAGGACGTGCAGCTGAGCGTGAAGTTCGGCGCCCTGCGCGCTCCGGGTGGCGGGTGGACGGGCGTCGATGGCCGGCCCGCCGCGGTGAAGAACTTCCTCGCCTACTCACTCGACCGCCTGGGCACGGACTACGTGGACGTCTACCGGCCCGCTCGGCTCGACCCGAACGTGCCCATCGAGGACACGGTGGGCGCCATCGCCGACCTGGTGAAGGCAGGCTACGTGCGCCACATCGGCCTGTCCGAGGTGAACCCGGAGACGGTTCGGCGCGCCCAGGCCGTTCATCCCATCGTCGACGTGCAGCTCGAGTACTCGCTCGCCAGCCGCGGCCTCGAGGCGCAGCTGCCGGCCCTGCGCGCGATGGGCGTGGGCGTCACCGCCTACGGCGTGCTCTCGCGTGGACTGCTGGTGGGCTCGAAGCCAAAGGGCCCGACCGACTTACGCGCCTGGCTCCCCCGCTTCACCGGGGAGAACGCCACGAGGAACGCTCACGCGCAGCAGGCCCTGGCCGACCTCGCCGCCGCGCGCAAGGTGAGCGCCTCGCAGCTCGCCATCGCCTGGGCCCTCTCTCGCGGAGACGACCTCCTGCCGCTCATCGGCGCCCGTACCCGTGCACAGCTCACCGACGCGCTCGGCGCCCTCACCCTCGAGCTGAGCCCAGCCGAGCTCACCCAGCTCGAGGCGGCGTGCGCCACCATCGCGGGGACCCGCTACGCGCCCGAGCACATGGGCAACCTCGACAGCGAGCGGCGCGTCTGAGGCTGCGCTGCGTTCGCCACCCGGTCACCCCAGCGGCGCGCGGTGCAGCGCCTGGTAGCGGTCGGCGCGGCTCTCGTAGAGCGTCAACTGCGCGACCGTGAAGGGGCGCGAGCGGAGCGTCGAGAGGGCCGTCGCCGCCTCCGCGAAGGCAGCGTTGTGCTTCGACCGCGCGAGCGTCACGTGCGGGGTGAAGGCGCGCTCGTGCTCCTTCGGCGACAACCCCGGCAACTGCTGGGTGAGGAGCGCGCGCTGCGCGTCGGCCTGGAGCGCGCGCAGGGGCTCCACCGCTCCGGCGACGCCCAGCCACAACACCGACGGCGCCCGCGCGGTGCCGAAGGTGCCCGCGCTGGCCAGCTCGAGCGAGAACGGTTGGTGCCGGCGGGCCAGCGCGTCGATGACGGGCTTGAAGCCCTCGACGTGCCCGGGGTCCGCGTTGCCGAGGAACACCAGCGTCAGGTGCAGCTTGTCCGCGCGCACCCACTTCGCCGGCACCAGCGGCCGGTGCTGCTCGATGACCTGCGCGGCCAGCGTCCGGGCCGCGTCGTCGAGGTCGATCGCGAGGAAGACGGACATGTGAGGGCGCAGTCGAGCACGATCTCGCTTCGCCGGCTGCGCATTCCATGAGGAACTCCCGTCGCGGCGCCGCTGTCACAGCCGCACCTTCCTGGAGCCTCCCATGCGCCACCTCGCCACCGTCCTCGCGGGCCTCACGCTCTTCGCGGCCTCCGCCGCGCACGCGTTCTGTGGCTTCTACGTCTCGTCTGCTGGCGGCCAGCTCTTCAACGACGCCACCATGGTGGCCCTCATGCGCGACGGCACCCGCACCGTGCTGTCGATGCAGAACAACTACCGCGGGCCGCCGAGCGACTTCGCGATGGTGGTGCCCGTGCCCGTGGTGCTCCAGAAGGAGAACGTGCGTACGCTGCCGAAGGCCGCCTTCGAGCGCCTCGACGCCCTCGCCTCACCCCGCCTGGTGCAGCTGTGCGTGGACGAGGAGCAGCCCCTCGCTCGGGCCGGCGCCGGCATGGCGAAGAGCGCCTCGCGCACGAGGGACGAGGCCCTGCCGCGCGACCTCGGCGTGAAGGTCGAGGCGAAGTTCGAGGTGAACGAGTACGAGGTCGTCATCCTCTCGGCGAAGGACGCGCTCGGCCTCGACATCTGGCTGCGTGAGAACAAGTACCAGATTCCACCCAACGCCGAGCCGCTGCTGCGCCCGTACGTGCAGAACAACTCGAAGTTCTTCGTCGCGAAGGTGAACGCGAAGAAGGTGAAGTTCGTCAACGGCCAGGCGGTGCTCTCGCCGCTGCGCTTCCACTACGACAGCGAGAAGTTCGAGCTGCCGGTCCGGCTGGGCCTCGTCAACAGCTCCGGCGAGCAGGACCTCATCGTTCACGTCATCGCGAAGCACCGCTACGAGGTCGCCAACCGGAAGAACGTCTTCGTGCCGTCGAACCTCGACGTGAAGGTGGCCGTCGAGCCGCGCTTCGGGGCCTTCTACTCCGAGCTCGTGAAGCGCACGTTCGACAAGAACGGCGGCGCGGCAGTGACGGAGTTCGCGTGGCAGGGCGCCATGCCGCCTCCGCAGGTGATGGTGGACCAGGGCATCTACGGCGTCACCTGCGACCCGTGCCCGCCACCACACCCGATGGACGACCCGCTCACCCGGCTGCTCGGCGCCGACGTCATCCCCGGCGTGAAGGGCGACTCCGGCGTCGCGAAGTGGGCGAACGAGACGACGCTGACGCGCCTCCACCTGCGCTACACGAAGGACAGCCTCACCGACGACCTCGTCTTCCAGCAGGCCGAGCCGATGGAGGGCGGCGTTCCGGGCGTCGAGGGCGTGCGCGCCGCGAAGAAGAATCGCTTCCAGGGCCGCTACGTCATGTGGAAGCGCGGCGAGGCGTGCTGGGACATGGCCTCGCCCATCGTGTCAGCCGGCCTCGCAGGCACGACCGCCGTGATGGCGAAGGCGGCCACGCTCCCCCTTCCCTTCGAGGAGTACCTCGTCACCTCCATCCCCACGCTCGGCATCGAGGCGAAGGGCTTCGTGAAGAAGCCGTCGCCCTGAGCCACCCGAAGAAGCCCTGCTTTCAGCACGAAAGCGCTACGCTTGGCTCCGAAGTCCCTGCCCTGATCCCACTCAAGAGACGTCACGAGCGTCAGGTGTCAGGCTGGTTATGGGGGAGATGTGGGAACCGGGTCTGAGGCGGCCAACGGCTCGAGGCACGAAGCGCTCGCTCGCGAGGACGGGCACTTCCGTGCGCTCGTCGAGGTGACGTCCGACTGGCTCTGGGAGATCGACGCGCAGGGCCGCTATTCCTACTCCAACCCGAAGGTGAAGGAGCTGCTCGGCTACGAGCCCCACGAGGTCATCGGCAAGACGCCGTTCGACTTCATGCACCCGCCCGAGGCGCGGCGGGTCGGCGAGCTGTTCGGGGCCATCGCCGCCGAGCGCCGCGAGTTCCACGAGCTGGTCAACGTCAACCTGCACAAGGACGGCCACGAGGTGGTGCTCGAGACGAGCGGCGTGCCCATCTTCGGCGACGACGGGTCCTTCCTCGGCTTTCGCGGCATCGATCGCGACGTGACCGAGCGCTTTCATGCCGAGCGGCGCCTGCGGCTCGCCGACGCGGCGGTGCAGGCCTCGGCCGAGGGCATCATCGTCGCCGACGCGAGCGGCAACATCACCGCGGTGAACCCGGCCTGGGCCACCATGTCGGGCTACCCGGAGTCGGCGCTGCTCGGCAGGCAACCCAGCATGCTCTCAGCCACGGAGAGCACCCGCGCGCGGCTGTGGGACCTGCTCACCGGCGCCCCCCGCTGGAGCGGCGAAGGCACCTGCCGCCACCGCTCGGGTGAGACCTTCCCCGTGTGGATGACGCTGTCGCAGGTGCAGGACGAGCAGCGCGTCGTCACCGGCTTCGTCGCGCTGGTCAGCGACATGACCGAGCGCCGCGCCGCCGAGGCGACCATCCGGTTCCAGGCCAACCACGACGCGGTGACCCAGCTCGCGAACCGCACGTCGTTCCTCGCCGCCCTGACGCGCGCGCTCGCCGACGGCATGCGCCTCCAGGAGCGGGTCGCGGTGCTCTTCGTCGACCTCGATGGCTTCAAGCCCGTCAACGACCAGCACGGCCACGGCGTCGGCGACGTCCTGCTGGCCACCACGGCGCGGCGCCTCGAGAACTGCGTGCGCCGCACGGACCTCGTGGCGCGCTTCGGCGGAGACGAGTTCACCATTCTGCTGCGCGGGCTCACCGACGACGCCGTCGCGCTGCGCGTGGCCGAGTCGTGCGTGAAGGCTGTCGCCGCGCCGTACCGGCTCGAGGGCATTCAGGTGCACGTCGGGGCCAGCATCGGCGTGGCCGTCTTCCCTCAGCACGGCACCACCACCGACGCCCTCATCGCGGCGGCCGACATCGCCATGTACGAGGCCAAACGCGCAGGCGGCAGCCGCGTCGCGGTGTCGGGAACGCCGCGGGCCGCGAAGAAGGCCGCACCGAAGAAACCGAGCCGGCCACTCCGCTCCCGCTGAGCTCGCGCAGCGCCGCCCTTCCAACGGGAAGTCCGCGGGGTTGGGGTGCGATAGATCGAACGGGGCGGTGGGCCGTTGAAGGGCGCACTCACCCTCGAGGAGCCCTCATGCCCGTCTTCCGCGCCGTCCGTCGCGTCGCTGTCGCCGTCGTCGCCCTGCCCACCCTCGCCTTCGCCGCGCCGCAGGAGGGCTTTCGTTCCGCGGCGCAGAAGGCGCTCGACTTCCTCGGAGGCGACACGGCGCGCTGGCAGAAGTCGAACAATTGCTACGGCTGCCACGTCCAGGCGGTGTCGCTCGAGGGGCTCTCGGTCGGCATGCACAACCAGTATCGCGTGCCGAAGCCGATGATGGACGAGGTGCTGCGCGGCATCATGCACACGCCGGGAGGCTCGCGCACGCCGGGCGGGCTCACGCACGACGGCTACCCCCGCACCGCGAAGACGTTCGGCGCCAGCGCGTTCGCCCGCTACGACGCGCTCGTCAACGGGAAGCTCACCGACGACCTGCTGAAGCTCTCGAAAGACCTGCTCGCCTTTCAGGACAAGAGCGGCATGGTGTCAGGCGACCATCAGTCGTACCCGGTGACGACGGGGCCGATGCAGGCCACCTACCAGGCGGCGCAGACGTGGCGGCAGGCCTACGCGCGCACGGCCGATGACATGTGGCTCGCCCCGCTGCGACAAGCCGAGAAGTACATGAACGCGCAGGCGCGCTCGTGGAGCGAGAAGCCCGAGGGCGTCTACCTGCAGGACCTGAACTACGTGACGATGGGCCTGCTGGCGGCTGGCGCCTCGCCGACGGAGCCGCACCTCGCGCGCCTGCTCAAGCACCTCGAGTCGCGGCAACTGAAGGACGGCGGCTGGAGCCTCTCGTCCGGCACCTCCGACGCGTTCGCGACAGGGCAGACCATCTACGCGCTCAAGCTGGCGGGGCGCACCGAGGCGGACACGTCGGTGCGGCGCGGCCTCGGGTGGCTCGTCGAGCACCAGGAGAAGGACGGCGGCTGGGGGCACGGCGGCTCCGGGCGCGCCGAGGCGATGTGGGGCGTGATGGGCCTGGTCTCGGTCGACGTGGTGTCCATCGCGGTGAAGGGCCTTTCCGACGGCGAGCACGTGACGCCGGTGATGGAGCTCGCCGTGAAGGCCACCGACAACTCGGGCGCCGAGGTGAAGTCCGTCGAGGTGCTGGTGGACGACCTCTCGACGAAGAAGTCGAGCGGCGGCGAGCTGGGCTTCACCTGGGCGACGAAGGACCTCAAGACGGGCAAGCACACGGTGGACGTGGTGGCGACGAACGCGAAGGGCCAGCAGAGCCGCCGCCGCTTCGAGGTGTACGCGGGCGACCTCTACCTGCTCGAGCTCGGCGCGCGCTTCACCAACGAGGGCAGCCAGGTGACGCTGCGCAACATCGCGCCCGAGGGCATGAAGGGGCAGGTGAAGCTCGAGGTGCGCTCGGCCGAGGCGAAGGCCGCCACCGACGTCGTCTACACGTCCACGCAGCAGAGCGCGCACGGAGCGATGGCCTTCGTGTTCGGCGGCAAGGGGAAGGACGGCAAGGCCTTCGCGACCGGCCGCTACGAGGCGAAGGTGGCGTTCCTCGGCGAGGACGGCCAGGCGAAGCAGACCGAGACGCTCGTCTTCGTGCACGACACGCCCGAGGCGCAGCGCGCGCGGTACGCCGAGGTCGAGGGCAAGCTGGACCTCTCGCGTGACGGCTCCGGCGCGGCCAACGCGAAGGTGGACCTCGTCGACGAGGAAGGCCGCGTCGTGCAGAGCGTGCGGAGCAACGCCGCCGGCCAGTACCGCTTCAAGGGCCTCGACTCGGGCAAGTACAAGGTGCGCGTGCAGAAGGAAGGCTTCAAGGCCGAGGAGGCGTCGGTTGACGCCCAGGCCGGCGCAGCTCCCGCGGCCGCGCCCGTGTCGCTGCACTGAGCGGCGCCGTCGAGGTCAGCGGCGTTCGCGGGTGGGCTTCAGCGCTCCTCGGCGATCGACCGCACGACGGGGTCCGTGTCGTGCTTCAGCGCACGAATCGCAGGGAGGTGCCCCTTCGCCGCGGCCTTCCATCTCGTGACCGATAACACCGCGAGTCGTCGCACGAGCGCGCTCCGGTCGTCGAAGAGCGCCACGAGGCGGGGGAGAATCACCCTGGCGCTCCTCAGCCTGCGATCGCCGAGCACAGAGGCCGCGTGCCACCGGACCACCGCAAACGGACTGCCGAGTGCGCGGAGGGCCTCGTCGACATCGGACTTCTCAATCCTCACATAGCTGCGCCCTGGCGCGAGCTCGTCTTCGACCCGCTTTCGCTCCTTCGGATTCGTCTCGAGCCAGCCCTCCAACGGTCGATAGTCGAGTGGTCTCGGCGGGCCTCCCCGGGTGATGGCCTTGAGCCTCGCTGTGAGCCCGCGAACCGCCGTGAGCGGTGCCTGCTTCGCGAGCCAGTCATGGTCGCCCAGCATCCCGAGCGCCATCGAGAACCAGAGCTCGTCACCACGCTTTCTGAGCGCCGCGATGACCTCGGGCGTCGAGAGGCCGAGCTGCCCGAGCACCCTCGCCGCCGTCCATCCGTGGGTCTTGTCCCTCAGCGCGCCGAGGAGGGCAGGGACCGCCGGCTTCCCCATCGCAAGCAGCTCCTTCTGCGCGACCTCGCTGGTGACGCCTTCGAAGACGCCGAACCGAGTCACCAGAAACGCCGCGCGTTCACGCTGCTGCGCCCCTTCACGCGCCACCCAACGCTCCATCGAGCTCTCGTCCTCTTGACGCCTCATGTGCCCGAGACGCGCTCCGCAAGCACTCGAGCGGCTCTTCGACCGGGGCGCCGATCGCCCGTGAACGACCCGCGCAGTCGAGCCGTCGGCCATTCGAGATCAGCTCCGTTCCGGGAAGGCTCTCGGGAGTCCAAAGGAAGCCCGCCCGGCTATTTCAGCGCCGCCATCGCCTCGGCGCGATAGGCCGGCAGCATGCGCTGGTGATCCTGGTACTCGGGCAGCGGGCGCGACGCCTCACCGTCGTACGCCTCGAGCAGACGCTGGGCGAAGCCGCGCGCGGCCGCGGTGTCACCTGCACGCTCGGCCGCACGCAGGGAGACTCCCAGCGCCAGCAGGTGCTTCGGGTTCGTCGTCAGCACCGCCGCGCAGGTGGCGCGGGCCTCGGAGAACCTGCCGCCCGTCAGCTCGAGGGCCGCGAGGTGGAACGAGCCATCGCCATCGAGCGGCGAGAGCGCCCGGTACGCCGCCATCGCCCCAGGCAGCACCCGCGCGAGCGTCGCCTGGTCGTTCCGCTCGGCGGCCATCATCGCCGCGTTGAAGAGCTCGTCGGCGGCCTCGCGTGGGCTCGCGGGCTGGCTCGGCATCGGCGGAGCGAAGGGCGGCGAGGCCATCGGCGGCATCGCCGGAGCGGCCATCGGGGCGACTGGAGCGGCCGACGGCGCGGGCTCCTTCGACGTGATGAACGCGGCCGCGATGGCGCCTGCCACCAGCGCGCCGACGAGGAACCCCTTGACGGTTCGAGCGTCATTCATGGCGCACGCAGATACCCCACCGCCTCACGGCCTGCACCGCGTTCGCGGCGACTCGGCTGGCCCTGCGCGTCGCCTCGAAGCAAAGGCCGACCTGCGCGCTGCCCAGGCCGAACACTGTCCGCGCCTCTGCCAGAGGCGCGCCGGCCGCGAGCCCGGCACGCTGCCGAGCCCGGTCCGCTTGCAGAGTGACACCGCGACCGGGGCCACCAGGAACACGACGGCCTCGTGCAGGAACCCCCTGGCGACCGGGTTTCCGAGCATCAACAGCCCCTCACCCTTCGGATGGAGCGAGGGACGCCGCGGTGCTATCCGGCCTGCATGGGAGCAGCGCCGGTTCCGAGTGAGCCCTGGCACGCGCTGGAGTTCGAGGCGGCGACGGCCGCGGTCGAGGCCAATCAGGCGCGCGGCCTCGAGCCGGAGGAGGCGGCGCGCAGGCTCGCCCGCTTCGGACCCAACGCGCTGCCCGAGGCCCAGCGCCGGTCGGTCGCGCTGCTCTTCTTCTCGCAGTTCAAGAGCCCGCTCATCTACCTGCTGCTCGTCGCCGCCGTCATCGCCGCGCTGCTGGGCGAACGCACCGACGCCGTCGTGGTGCTGGTGGTGGTGGTGCTGAACGCCGTCATCGGCGCGCTCCAGGAAGGCCGGGCCGAGCGCGCGGTCGCGGCGCTGCGCCGGCTCGCGGAGCACAAGGCGACCGTGCTGCGGGGCGGTCGGGAAGAGGTCATCGAGGCGCGCGCGGTGGTGCGGGGCGACGTGCTGGTCCTCGGCGCCGGTGACGCGGTGGCCGCCGACGCCAGGCTCGTCGAGCTCGTGGCGCTCGAGGCGGCCGAGGCGGCGCTCACGGGCGAGTCGGTGCCCGTAGGGAAGAGCCGGGACCCGCTCGACGCAGCGACGCCGCTCGCCGACCGGCGGAACATGGTCTACGCGGGCACGTACATCACCGCGGGCCGTGGCCGCGCCGTCGTCATCGGCACGGGGGTCGAGACCGAGGTGGGTCGCATCGCGGCGATGACCGAGGCCGCGGTTCAGCCGAAGACGCCGCTCGAGCGACGCATCGACCGGTTCGGCAGGTCCGTCATCGTCGGCGCGGTCGTCGTCTTCGCGTCCATCATCGGCATCGGCCTGGTGCGCGGCATTCCCTTCAGCGAGATCTTCATGATCGGCGTGAGCTCGCTCGTGGGCATGGTGCCCGAAGGGCTGCCCGTCGCGATGACCATCGCGCTGGCGATCGGGGTGCAGCGAATGGCCCGCCGGCGCGCCGTCGTGCGGCGCCTCTCGGCCGTGGAGACCCTCGGCTCGACCACCGTCATCTGCAGCGACAAGACGGGCACCCTCACCCGCAACGAGATGACGGTGACCGAGCTTCACCTGGCCGACGGGCGGCACGTGTCCGTCACGGGCGTCGGGTACGCGCCCACCGGCACGCTCACCCTCGACGGGAGCGCGGCAGAGCCCGGGCGCGACGTGGTGCTCCGTCAGGTGCTCGAGGCCTGTGTGCTCTGCAACGACGCTCAGCTCACCCGCACCGACGCGGGCTGGACGCCGGTGGGAGACCCCACCGAGCTCGCCCTGCTCACGGTCGCGGCCAAGGGTGGCGTCGTTCCCGCCGAGCTGCGCGCGCGCTTTCCACGACAGGCTGAGCTGCCGTTCGACCCGGCCAACAAGATGATGGCCGCGCAGTACGACTCGACGGCCACCCAGTACGCCTCGAGCGAGGGCCCGTTCGTCGTCGTCAAAGGCGCGCCTGAGGCGGTGCTCGAGCTCTGCGCCACGGCTCAGCACGGCGAGCAGACGGTGGCGCTCGACGACGGCGCGCGCGCGGCGCTCCAGGCCCGAGCGAACGAGATGGCCTCGGGCGCGCTGCGGGTGCTCGCCGTCGCCATCGCCTGGAAGACCGCGCTCGAACCCCGGCAGGGCTTCGCTCCGCTCCGGGGGCGCGCCACCTTCCTCGGGTTGCTCGGCCAGTTCGACCCACCACGCGAAGAGGTGGCCCTCGCCGTCCGGGCGTGCCGCGAGGCGGGCGTTCGTCCGGTGGTGGTGACCGGCGACCACAAGGCGACCGCCGTCGCGGTGGCGCGCCGGCTCGGCATCGTGCGCGAGGGAGACAGCGCGGTGGACGGCGTCGAGCTCGACGCATTGAGCGCCCAGCAGCTCGACGCACGCCTCGACACCATCTCGGTCTTCGCGCGGGTACACCCCGCCCAGAAGCTGCGCATCGTCGAGGCGTTTCAGGCCCGTCACCACGTGGTGGCGATGACCGGGGACGGCGTGAACGACGCGCCCGCGTTGGTGCGCGCCGACGTCGGCGTCGCGATGGGCATCACCGGCACCGAGGTCGCGAAGGACGCGGCCAAGATCGTCATCGCCGACGACAACTTCGCCACCATCGTCTCCGCGGTCGAGGAAGGGCGCGTCGTCTACGCGAACATCAAGAAGGCGGTGCTGCTGCTCTTCTCGACGTCGGCGGCCGAGGTCGCCGTGCTGCTCATCGCCATGCTGCTCGGCTACCCACCGTTGTTCGCGGCGGTTCAGATCCTCTGGAACAACCTCGTCACCGAGGGCGTGGTGACGGTGAACCTGGTGATGGAGCCACCGGAAGGCGACGAGATGAAGGCTCGCCCCATCGCGCCGGACGAGCCGCTCATCACGCGCACCCTGCTCACGCGCATGGCGGTGATGATCCCTTCCATCATCGCCGTCACCCTGGGCTGGTTCATCGTGCGCACGGCGGCGGGCGTGCCGACCGCGCAGGTCCAGACCGAGACCTTCACCCTCCTCGCGCTGTGCGAGTGGTTCAACGCGCTCAACTGCCGGTCGGAGCGCCGGTCGGCGTTCAGCTCGAGCCTCCTCAAGAACCGCTGGCTGCTCGGAGGCCTCCTCGTCGGCAACCTGCTGCAGGTGGTCGTCGTCTTCTGGCGGCCCCTGGGCGACGTGCTGCACACCACGCCGTTCGGGCTCCGCGAGTTCGTGCTGCTCGGCGTCGTCGCGAGCACGGTCCTGTGGACGGAGGAGGCCCGCAAGCTGCTGGTGCGACTCCGGGAGCGACGCAACCCCTCGCCCGCGGGCCGATGAGCGTCCTGACTCGGCTGGTCGTAGTGCGCCTGTCTACGGTCTGGTTCGGCGAGAGCAGGGGCGCACCGCAGACGCGCGCCCCGCCCGAGAAGGAGTCTGGAGTCCACGCGCGCTTCGAGCTCGCCTGACGACGGGGCAACCAGCGGACGAGCGGTAACGCGATCTCGAGCGCGGAGCCGATGGCGGGCAGCGAGGACGGCAAACGGCGCTGTTGGCGGCGTCGTACCGCCAGGCGGTAGTCGGCAACGCGGTCGTGCCCTGTCGTCGCCGGCGAGCCGCAGCGCGGCGGGCGTCAAGTGGCTCACGGCGGGCTGGCGGCGCGGGCCTGCTCACGATGCGGGCGGATGAAGGCGTCGAACGCGTCGGCTTCCTTCTGGTGCTTCGCGGCCCAGGCGTCGGCGGCGGGATCGTTCGCGGCGCGGCGCAGCTCCCACAGCGCGGCGTCGAGCACGCCGGCCTTCCTGGCGTCGAAGAAGAGCGAGGCGGCCGACCTTCGCAGCACGCGCCTCGCCCCGCGAGCGGCCAGCACGCAGAGCGCGCCCGAAAGGCCAGCCCTCGTCGTCGCGATCTGGCAGATCTCCGACGGTGAACCCGATCGCCGTCAGAACGTACGGAGCCGGCGGCGCGACCGTGGTGGTGCTGCACGGCGGCCCGGGCGCGCCGGGGTCTGCCGCGGGCCTCGCGCGCGGCCTCGCGACGCGCTTCAAGGTGCTCGAGCCGCTCCAACGACGCGCCGGTGAAGTGCCGCTCACCGTCGCGCAGCACGTGGCGGATCTCACCGAAGTGGCGCCGTCACCCGCAGCGCTCGTCGGCTGGTCGTGGGGCGCGATGCTGGCCCTGTCGTACGCCTCGGCGCATCCCCAGCGGGTGAGCGCCGTGGTGCTGGTCGGCTGCGGCACGTTCTCCGAGGCCGACCGGCTCGAGTACCGCCGGCGCATGAACGCCCGGCTGGGCGAGGCCGGCCTTCGACGGCTGGAGGCGCTGCGACAGGCGCTCCAGGTGGAGACCGACGGGCCGACACGAGACCGGCTGCTCGGCGAGCAAGGGGCGCTGGCGACACAGGCACAGTCGGTCGAGCTGCTCGACGAAGCCGACACCGACGCGCTCGAGCCCGACGCCCGTGGCTCCCAGGAGACGTGGGACGACGTGCTCCGGCGCCAGGCGTCGCACCTCGAGCCCGCGGCCTTCGCGAGCGTGCGCGCGCCGGTGTTGATGATCCACGGTGATGCCGACCCTCACCCCGGCGCCGCGACGCGTGACACCCTGCGTCCGTACCTGCCGCAGCTCGAGTACGTCGAGCTCGAGCGCTGTGGGCACCTGCCGTGGCGGGAGCAGCACGCCCGAGCCCGGTTCTTCCACGTGCTCGGTGACTGGCTCGCCGGACAGCCCTCGCGCTGAGGACGAAGGCTCCCGGCGGCGCGGCATGGGGCCTGCTCCGCGGCGCTCAGCCGGGCGGGCTGCCGAAGGGCGCGAGGTCGAAGAACCACCCGAACTGAAGCTGAAGCGCGCCAGCCGTCAGCCGAGCGGGGTCGACCAGGTACGAGAGCTGGAGCGCCCACGACGCCGGCCTCCGGAAGACGCCGAACGAGAAGCCCGCGCGCACCGAGTCCGTCGGCGGGAGCGCAGACGCCGCGCCCAGCTTCGGGAACAGCACGCGCTGGCTGAGCGAGGCGCTGATGACGAGCTCCCACCGCGTGAACTGCAGGCCATAGAAGAGCGGCACGCCCCACTCGAGCTGAGCCCACAGCGGCAGCCCGAAGCGACCGGCCAGCGCACCGCCACCGAGCAGCCCCGTCGACACGATGTGCGTCGGACCGCTCGTCTCCACCCGCAGCAGCTCGCCCTTGAGGTCCGTCGTCAGTCCGAACTGGAAGACCCGCTCCGGCGCGAAGAGCTGGCCCTGTGCTTGGGCCGACACCCCGACGTCGAAGCCAGCTCCCAACCCGAGGCGACCGTTCGCGCGCACCTCGGGCAGGGGGATGCCGTCTGGATACTCGGTGCAGCGCGTGAGGCCGAGCACCCCACCGCGAAGCTCTCCGCAGAAGCCTGCCGCCGAGAGCTGCCCGCCCACCCGCAGCTGGCCCCTGTCCACCACCGACGCCGTCTGCAGAGGCACCACCGTCGCGCAGCCGGTGAGCATGACGAGCACGAGCGCCGCCCTCATCGCGCGCGCTCCAGCAGCCAGTCGAGGATCCTCGCCGTCCACCGCTCGTCGTAGAGCGGAAGGTGCCCAGTCCCCTCGTGGGTCCACAGCTCGACCGAGCCCTGCTTCGTGCAGCCACCGATGAGGGTCTGCTGCGTCTCCGCGTCCGCGCCGCCGAGGAGGTCGAGCCGCTCACCCTCCTGCCAGGTCCCCGTGCAGCCGTTGCGGCGGGCGAAGCGCAGCCCCGTCTCCCGTGCGCCGGGGTAGCGGCCCGGCGAGCCGTCGATCGGCACGGACGAGTCGCGATCTCCGTGGGCGAGCAGGATCGGCACGGGCTGGCCCGCTCCGCACCGCGTGGCGTCCTCGAAGGTGGACCCGGAGACCGCCACCACGCCGGTGAACACGTCGCTGGCGTCGCACGCGAGCCGCAGCGACATGAAGGCGCCGTTCGAGTGCCCGACGAGAAACACCTTCCCCGGCGCCACCGGGTAGCGCGCCTTCACGTCGTCCACCAGCGCCCGCAAGAAGCTGACGTCATCGACCTCGAGCGAGCCCGCGCAGCACGCCTCAGTGGCGTTCCAGAAGCGCTTCCCGTTGCGGTCGGCGGTGCCGTTGGGCAGCACGTAGAGGAACTGCCGCTCGTCGAGCTGGCCTGAGACTGGAAAGACCAGGTCCTGGACCCGGCCGGTGACGCCGAAGCCGTGCAGCAGGATGACCATCGGCAGCGGCGTGGCGCCGTCGAACTGCCCGGGCACCCGCACCTCGTAGGCGCGGCCCTGCACCAGATGATCAGGCGCGCACGCCACCGCGAGCGGCACGACGAGCAAGAGGAACCAGCGCAGGACGAGGCTCATGCGCGAGGTCCTGTAACACCTGACTCTCGAGTACGCCGCTGCTGTGCCGGGGCCATCGCCTCTGTGGTCACCGCGCCCAATCCTGCTACAGAGCCGCCCGCATGAACGCCGAAGCCGCCGTTGCAGCTTCCACCGCACCCGAGGGGCTCGCGGCGAGGAGGCCCGTCATCAGCGTCGTCACGCCCTGCTTCAACGAGGAGCTCAACGTCGAGCTCGTCTGGGAGACAGTGCGCAACGTCTTCGCGAAGGACCTGCCGGACTGCGACTACGAGCACCTGTTCTGCGACAACGCCTCGACGGACGGAACGCTGGCGAAGCTCCGCGAGCTGGCCGCGAAGGATCCGCACGTGCGCGTCATCGTCAACGCGCGGAACTTCGGGGCCATCGCGTCGATCTTCAACGGCATGCTCGCCACCACCGGCGACGCCACCATCGTGGTGATGTGCGACCTGCAGGATCCGCCCGACCTGCTTCCCCAGTTCGTCGCGAAGTGGCGCGAAGGCTACAAGGTCGTCTACGGCATCCGCACGCAACGGGAAGAGAGCGTGCTGCTCCGCACCGGTCGCGCGCTCTACTACCGGCTGAGCAGCTGGCACTCGGAGTACCGCATCCCCGTGGGAGCGTGTGAGTTCTCGCTGCTCGATCGGAAGGTGATCGAGGCGCTCCGGCTGTTCGATGACGCGAACCCCTACATCCGCGGCATGATCCCCTACGTCGGCTTCAAGTCGACCGAGATCCCCTTCGTCTGGAAGAAGCGGCGCCACGGCAAGTCGAAGACCAACTGGGCGAACCTGGTGGACATCGCGCTCAACGGCCTGGTGAGCGTCAACCGCTTCCCGCTGCGCCTCTTCGTCGTCGGCGGGCTGCTGATGTCGTTCGCGGCGCTGCTCTTCGGGCTGGTGAGCCTCGTGGCCGGCCTCTTCTTCTACCGGCAGCTGGCCCCGGCCGGCACGATGACCATCATCGTCGGGTTGTTCTTCTTCTCCGGAGTGCAGCTCTTCATCCTCGGCCTGCTGGGCGAGTACATCGGGGCCATCCACGCGCAGGTGCGGTACCGACCGCCGCTGGTCGAGGCCGAGCGCATCAACTTCGAGAGCACGCGAGGCAAACCGTGAAGGTCGTGATCCTGGCAGGCGGCATGGGCACCCGGTTGTCGGAAGAGACGGACGTCACGCCCAAGCCCATGGTGGAGATCGGCGGGCGGCCGATTCTCTGGCACATCATGAACATCTACGGCGCCCACGGGTTCCGCGAGTTCGTGCTCGCGCTCGGCTACAAGCAGGAGGTCATCAAGCAGTACTTCCTGAACTTCCGCACGCTGAGCTCCGACATCTCGCTCGACCTCGAGACCGATCAGATCTCGGTGCGTCAGAACCGCGTGCCACCCTGGAAGATCCACCTGGTGGACACGGGCCTCACCACGCAGACCGGTGGCCGGGCGAAGCGCCTCAAGGAGTGGATCGGCAACGAGACGTTCATGCTGACCTACGGCGACGGCGTGGCGAACGTCGACATCTCGGCGCTGGTCGCCTTCCACAAGAGCCACGGCAAGCTCGCGACCGTCACCGCCGTGCGCCCCGCCGCGCGCTTCGGTGAGATGAAGGTCAAGGACGGCCAGGTGCTCGAGTTCCGCGAGAAGCCGCAGACCGAGTCGGGGTGGATCAACGGCGGCTTCTTCGTGCTCGAGCCCAGGGTGCTCGACTTCATCGACGGCGACGCGACGCCGTTCGAGCTGGACCCGATGACGAGGCTGGTCGCGGCCGGCGAGCTGATGACGTTCGAGCACCGCGGCTTCTGGCAGCCGATGGACACGCTGCGCGACAAGCGCACGCTCGAGTCGCTGTGGAACGGCGGGCACGCGCCCTGGCGGGTGTGGGAGTAGCCGCGAGCCTGGTCAGGTCGTGACGAGCCGGCGGGCGAGCTCGACGACGCCGGCGCTGGTGAGCCCGACCGAAGACCGCAGCGCGTCCTGAGTGCCGGCCGTCTTGAAGGGCTGCTTCGGCAGCCGCAGCGAGGCGAACCGCGTCGCGACGCCTGCGCCAGCGATGAGCTCGGCCAGCACCGAGGTGAGCCCGCCGTCGCCGTGCTCCTCGACGCAGATGAGCCGGCCCGTCGCGCGCACGGCCGCCAACACCGGCTCGGGGTCGAGCGGCACGAGCGAGGGGACGCTGAGCACCTCGGCCGAGATGCCCTGGCGCGCCAGCTCGTCGGCCGCCGCGACGCACAGGCCGAGCACCGCGCCCGTCGAGCAGATCGTCACGCTCGTCCCAGCCCGGAGCCGCAGCGGCTGCCCGACCGTCAGCGTGGGCTCGGTCTGGTGCACGACCGGCTCGCCGCCCTTGCCGAGCCGCAGGTACGCGGGGCCCGGAGTGCGCACCAGCTCGGCCACGCACAGGCGGGTCTCCACCGGGTCGCCAGGCGCGAAGACGCGCAGGTTCGGCAGCACCCGCGCCACCGCCAGGTCCTCGACGCCGTGGTGCGAGTACCCGGCGCTGCCGTAGGCCAGCCCGCCGCCCACCGCGACGACCTTCACGTTGAGCTGGTGGTAGCAGACGTCGTTGCGCAGCTGCTCGTACGGCCGCAGCAGCGGGAAGTTCGCGATGGAGTAGACGAACACCGTCTTGCCATCGAGCGCGAGCCCGGCGGCCACGCCCATCATGTTCTGCTCGGCCACGCCGGCGTTCAGGTAGCGGCCCGGGAACTTGTCGCGGAAGACCTCGAGCACCGAGAAGCCGAGGTCGCCCGTCACCAGCCAGACCTTCTCGTCGGCCTCGGCGTGCCGCACCAACGCCTCGATGAAGGCCTTCCTCATGTCGGCTCCTTCGCGGCGGCGACCTGCGCGAGGGCCTGCTCGAGCAGGGTCGGGTTCGGCGAGCGGTAGTGCCACTCGAGCCGCCCTTCCATGTAGTCGACGCCCTTGCCCTTCACCGTGCGCGCGATGACCGCCCGCGGCTTCGTCCGTCCAGGGTCGCTGGCGAGGGCGCGGCCGAGCGCGCCGTGGTCGTGGCCGTCCACCTCGAGGGCGTCGAACCCGAAGGCGCGCCACTTGTCGAGGAAGGGCTCGAGCTCGAGCACCTCGCTCACCTTGCCGAAGCTCTGAATGCCGTTGGCGTCGACGATGACGGTGAGGTTCTCGAGGCGGTGGTGACCGGCGAACAGCGCGGCCTCCCACGTCGAGCCCTCGTCACACTCGCCGTCGGACAGCACCGCGTACACCCGCGACGGGGCGCGGCGGGCGCGCAGCGAGAGCGCCAGCCCACAGGCGACCGACAGCCCATGCCCGAGCGACCCGGTGGACAGCTCGACGCCCGGCACCTCGCTCGACACGTGCGCGAGCAGCCTGGAGCCGTCGGCGCTGAAGGTCTCGAGCCACGCCATCGGGAAGAAGCCCCGGTTCGCGAGCGCCGCGTAGAGCGCCGTGCACGCGTGGCCCTTGCTGAAGACGAGCCGGTCGCGATCGGGGGACAGCGGAGCGGCGGGGTCCACGCGCAGCACGCCGCCGTACAGCACCGCGAGCACGTCGGTGACCGACAGCGCCGAGCCGATGTGCGACGCGTTGGCGCGCGCGACCATCTTCAGCGCGTCGCGACGAATGGCCTGGGCCAGCTCGAAGGTCGTCATGCGCCACCGGTGAGGGCCGCGATGCAGCGGGCGTGCGCGTCGGGGTGCAGGAAGAAGAAGTTCGTCTCTTCGGTCTCGTCGGTCATGCGCGTGAAGGGCCGCACACCCCTTCGGCCGAGGGCGAAGCAGGCGTACCCCAGCCCGTCGAAGAGCGAGATGATGTCGTTGGGGTGGTAGTGGAAGCGGGCCGACCACTTGCGCAGCATCTCGGCGAAGACCGCCGGGCGCGCCGACGCGAGCGTGGCCTTCGCGCCCTGGAAGACCTGCAGCTCGAAGCCCTCGACGTCGCACTTGATGAAGTCCGGCCGGGTGCCTGTCTTCGCGACGAACGCGTCCACCGTCGTCACCTCGCACTCGACGACGAGGGCGTCCGGGCGGTCGCCGACGTTCGCGGCCGACGCGTTCACCGACATCTCGCGCGGCACGTAGAAGCGCAGCACCCCGGCGGCGTCGCCGAGCCCGAGCTGGTGCACCGTCACCCGCTCGGTCGCCGCGTTCATGGCCAGGTTCTCGTCGAGGGTGGCCCGGGTCTGCGGCACCGGCTCGAAGGCGTGCACGTGCAGCGTCGGCAGCGCGCGGACGAACTGCAGCGCGTAGTAGCCATGGTTCGCGCCGACGTCGAACAACGTTCGCGCGCCGAGCAGCCGCAACACCTCGAGCATCAGGTCCCGCTCGGCCGCCTCGAAGGCGCCGAAGTTGAGCGCGTCGATGGGAATGGAGCGGATGTCTCCTGCCGGCACCCGCATGCGAATGCCCCAGGGCTTGAGCGTCGCGACCACCTTGCCGGCGGAGATCTCGAGCCGCTCCACGTCGGTCGCGCCGAGCAGGCCCGCGTACTCGAAGAGCGCCTCATGCCGCTCGAAGGCCTTCGCGATGTAGTCGGGCTTGGGCAGCGCGCCCTCGAGGTACTGTCGCTTCAGGTCGCTGAGTCTCACTGAAAGCTCCGCAGGGTCCGGTCGAAGCCCGTCTGCACGTCGATGTCGGGGCTCCACCCCAGCGCCCGCAGGCGGCTGGTGTCGGGGCAGTTCCGCGCCACCGTGCTCGCGAGATAGCCCGCGCCCTCGACGCGGGGCTGGGCGGTGACGGACGGCCGTTTCGGGGACAGCGCCGCGATGAGGCGCGCCAGCTCGAGCACGCTGACCTCGGCGGTGTCATTGCCGACGTTGTACGGCGTGGCGGCCACCCCCGTGAGGAGGATGGTGAAGAGGCCTCGCGCGGCGTCGGTGAGGTAGCAGTACGGGCGGCGCGCGCTGCCGTCGCTCAGGAGGGTGATGTCGCGGCCGTCGAGCGCGTCGCGGATGAAGTCGGCGAAGACGCGGCCGTCGTCGAGCCGCAAGCCGGGGCCGTAGGTGTGGAAGAGCCGCGCCATGGTGGTGCGCACACCGAACTGCGAGGCGTAGGCGACGCACAGCGTCTCGCCAGCGCGTTTGCTCTCGGCGTAGCAGGCGCGCACCGTCGCGGGGTCCACGAAGCCGCCCTGCCCTTCAGCGGTGGGGATCTGCTCTGGCGGCACCTGCCCGTAGACCTCGCTGCTGCTGAAGAACAGCACGCCCCGGGCGGCCGCACGCCGCGCGACCTCGAGCAGGTGATGGGTGCCCATGACGTTGGGAAGGAACGTGCCCACCGGGTCCTTGCCGAAGTAGCGGGGGCTCGCCTGGCTCGCGGCGTGGATGACGAAGGTGGGAGCCGGCCACTCGTGCGCCGAGGCGGGAAGCGGCAGGGCAGCGTCCCAGTGCGCCAGCATCAGGTCGTCGCGGCCCGCGTAGCGCTCAAAGCGGCGCTGGGCGGTCTCCATCGAGCGCACGAGGCCCAGCACGGTGCAGCGCGCTCCGGGCGGCAGCCGCTCGTTCCGGCGGAGCAGCGTCTCGATGAGGTACGCAGGGACGAAGCCAGCAGCGCCGCTCACCCACACCGTCGCGCCGTCGAGGTCGGCCCACGGCGCCCGGTGAGCGAGGATCCGCTCGACGTCCTCCGCGACGATGGCCTCGAAGGTGGCGCTCACGGCGGTGCGGTCCGGGCGCCCTTCACGAACGAGAGCATCGTGTCCGCCATGTAGCGCAGCATCGCGGGGGTGAGCCCCGGGTACACGCCGAGCCAGAAACCACGGCTCATCACGGCGTCGGTGTTGGTGAGGGCGCCGCTGACGCGGAACGGCGCCGGGCCGCCGCGCTGGCGCGAGTCCTCGAGCAGGTCGGTGAGCGCGGGCTGCCGCACCAGGTTCCCGCCGAAGAGCATGCGCGTCTGGATCTTGTTGGCCTCGAGGCGCTTCACCAGGTCGTCGCGCGTGAACGGCGCTCCGCTCTTCACCTGCACGATGAAGCCGAACCAGCTCGGATCCGACCCGGGCGTGGCCTCGGGCAGCTCGAGCACGTCGGACACGGGCATCAGGGCCTCGCGCAGGAACCGCCAGTTCTCGCGTCGCGCCGCGCCGAAGCCATCGAGCCGCGCGAGCTGCGCGACCCCGACCGACGCGGTGAGGTCGGTCATCTTCAGGTTGTAGCCGAGGTGACGGTACGTGTACTTGTGGTCGTAGCCCTTCGGCAGCGTGCCCAGCTCCCACTCGAAGCGCTTGCCGCAGGTGTTGTCCACGCCCGAGGGGCACCAGCAATCGCGGCCCCAGTCGCGAATGGACTCGGCGATGCGCGCGAGCAGCGGGTCGTCGGTGAGCACCGCGCCGCCCTCGCCGGTCGTCATGTGGTGGGGCGGGTAGAACGACAGGGTGGACAACGCGCCGAAGGTGCCGGTCTTCCGGCCCTGGTAGAGCGAGCCCGCGGCGTCGCAGTTGTCTTCGATGAGCCACAGCTGGTGGCGATCGCAGAACGCCTTCACGGCGCCGAGGTCGAAGGGGTTCCCCAGCGTGTGCGCCATCACCACCGCGCGGGTGCGCTCGCTGCGCGCCTGCTCGAGCTGCGCGACGTCGCAGTTGTAGGTGCGCGGCGCGATGTCCACGAAGACCGGCACCAGGCCGTTCTGAAGGAGCGGCGCGACGGTGGTGGGGAACCCGGCGGCGACGGTGATGACCTCGTCGCCAGGCTTGAGGCGCCGCTCGCCCAGCAGGTGGCTGGTGAGCGTGGTGACGGCGACCAGGTTCGCGCTCGAGCCGCTGTTCACCAGCAGCGCCTTCCGGGTGCCGTACCAGCGCGCGAGGTCCTTCTCGAGGCGGGTGTGCCAGCGGCCCGCGGTGAGCCAGAACTCGAGCGCCGAGTCGACGAGGTTGACGACCTCCTCCTCGCCGTACACGCGGCCGGCGTAGGGCACCCGGCTCTGGCCGGGGGTGAAGGGGGGCTCGGCCTTCGCCTTCAGCCGCGCGAGCTCGCGCACGCGCTCGAGGATCTCCGCGGTCAGCCGGTCTGCTTCCGTCTGGGGCTCGCTCACGCCGTCACCCGCTCCATGAAGCGGCCGATCTGCGCCTGGGTCAGCTCGAGCAGCTGCCGGTGATCGGCCCCGTCGGCCGCCGCGCGGTACCACTCCACCGTCCACGCCACCGCGTCGCCGAGGGGCAACAGCGGCCGCCACCCAAGCCGGGCGCGGGCCTTCCCCGTGTCGAGCATCAGCAACGGGTTCTCGGGCGGGTTCTTCCGCGCCGAGACGTCTTCCCACCGGCCAGCGCCCCACCGCTCGATGAGCAGCTCGATGACCTGCCGCACGGTGGCCGCGTCTTCCTGCCGGGGCCCGAAGTTGAACGCCTCGCAGAGCGACGCCGCGCGGGGGCCTCGAGCGAGCAGCGCCGCGCCGAGCACGAGGTAGCCGTGCAGCGGGTCGAGCACGTGCTGCCAGGGACGCACATGGCCGGGGTTGCGCAGCTCCACGGCGCGCCCGGCGGCGAAGGCGCGCACGGCGTCCACCACCAGGCGGTCGGCGCTCACGTCACCGCCGCCGATGCAGTTGCCCGCGCGGCCGGTGGCGAGCAGCACCTTGCCCTCGGCGGCGAAGAAGCTGTGGCGCCAGCTCGCGACGAGCAGCTCGGCCGCGCCTTTGCTCATCGAGTACGGGTCATGCCCACCCATCGGCTCGGTCTCGACGTGGGCGTGCGCTCCGACGGCCGGCTCGTAGCACTTGTCGCTGGTGACGACGACGACCGCGCAGGGCGCTCCGCGGAGGCGCACGGCCTCGAGCACGTGCGCGGTGCCGACGACGTTCGTCGTCACCGTCTCGAGCGGATCAGCGAAGCTGCGCCGCACCAACGCCTGCGCCGCGAGGTGAAACACCAGCTCGGGTTGAAACGCGTCCACCACGCCGCGCACGACCGCGAGGTCGCGGATGTCACCCACGTGGTGCTGGAGTCGTGGCGCGACGCCACAGCGGTCGAAGAGGCCGCCGGCGTCAGGCGCGAGCGAGAGCCCCGCCACCTGCGCGCCCAGCCGCTCGAGCCAGGTGACCAGCCACGCGCCCTTGAAGCCCGTGTGCCCGGTCACGAGCACGCGCCGGCCCTTGAAGGTGGCGAGCGTTTCCGCCGCCGAGGGTGTGGCAGAGGTGGCGACCATCGGCCGCGGCATTTGCCATGAACGGTGCGTGAACGCGAGGCCTTCAGGGCGCCGGGAGCAGCACCGCGCTCCAGTCGCCGTTCTCGGCGCGCAGCACCCGGGCGCCGCCAGCGAGCTGCTGCGCGAAGCTCTCGGCTGTGCCCGGCGCGTAGACCTGGTTCGAGAACACCACGGCGCCGAACCCCGACTCGCGAAGGCGCGCCGCCATCTGCTGGGGCGGCAGCTGGCTGACCTCGTGCTGGAACGAGCCGCCTGGCCGGCCCTTCATCGCGCCGTAGCTCCACCGGAGCTTCTGGTTCGAGAAGGCGTAGAGGCGGAAGTGCTCGTAGTCGTAGATGGGGCCGACCGGGCCGTTCTCGGGGAAGGCGAAGGGGGGCAGCTGCAGCACCGCGGCGCCGACGGGCAGCTCCCGCTCGAGCTCGGCGACGAAGCGCTCGTCGGCGTCCTGCGCCTTCGCCCAGCGCTCGCGCATCTGCCAGTGGTTGAGCCCGTTGCCGTAGACGAGCTTCTTCGAGAGGTCGGGCGACTGTTCCCACAGCCCGAAGATGATGACGGGCAACGTCAGGCCCCAGCCCACGCTCGCCGGCAGGCGCCGCAGGGCGGGACTGAGCGCGCGCCCGAGGAACAACACGCCAAGCCCCAGCAGGAGGATGGACACGCGGTTGTTCGAGCGGAAGGCCACGACGCTCAAGACCATCTGCGCGAGCTGCATCAGCCCACCGCCGATGGAGACGAACATGAGCCAGAGCGCGACGACGAGGAACCGGCTCGCGGCGCCCCGTGGCGCAGTGCCGAGCGCGGCCCGGAAGCCGGCGAGCAGCATGGCGATGAAGCCGATCGCCGGTACGACGCCGAGGAAGTTCGAAGGGAACTCGCCGTGCACGGGGGCCGAGGCCTGGTAGCGGGCTCCAAGGTGAGCGAGCGGCGCGAGCCGATGCAGGTAGCTGGGGACCAGCAGCTCGAGTGGCCGCAGCGCGTAGATGAGGGTGTCACCCGCCGAGCGCGCGACGGCGCCCGGGTTGGGGCCGAACCGGGCGATCACCATCGCGGTGTCGAGGTTCGCGAGCACGAGGGTGAACATGCCGGCGACCATGATGACGACGGTCGCCCGCGCGGCGGCCCAGTTCCGTCGCAGCGCCTGGAGCACCACCGCGAGCAGCAGCACCTGCATCACGTAGTTCGTGTAGTAGTTGCAGTGCACTCCGCACACCGCCGCGAACGCGCACGCCAGCCAGAAGCGCCGCTCGCCGACCCGCAGGCCTCGCCGGGAGAAGGCCCACGTGATGGCGAGGAGACACAGCGGCAGGTGCCAGTAGATGATCAGGTTGAAGTGCGGAATGTTCCGATAGAAGAAATACGGGGCGGCGCCGAAGAGCGCGCCCGCGAGTGAGGCCAGCGGTGGGCTGATGCGCAGGCGCCGCGCCACCAGGTACATCACCACCGCCGACAGCATGCCCGCGCACACGAAGCCGAGGTTCAACGCGGCCGTCACGCCGGTGAGGCGGCTGAGGAAGCCGAGGCCGAGGTAGACGCCGTCTTCGCTCAAGGGGAAGTCCGTCCACCTGGCGGCGCCGGGAGCGCCGATCCACGGGTCCTCGGCGCCGGTCAGCGAGCCCCAGCCGCGGTCGCTCGAGGCCTTCACGAACCCGAGCTGCAGGTTGCCGTCACCGTAGTACTCGATGGGGTGCGTGAGGGCGGCGAGGCTGAACATCCGGTACGTGAGAATCCACGTCAGCAGCACCAGGGTCGCGGTGAGCGCCAGCGGGCCTGCTTCAGCGCGGAGTCGTCGTCGCAGTCGTCGCAAAGCGCGCGCACCTTATCTCACCGCCCGCGTGATTCGATCTCCGTCACCGCGACCGGCCTGACACGACTTCGTGGCCTCGCGGCGAAGAGCCTGGCGCGACGACGCCGGCACCGTTACGCCCAGCCGGTGCGGACGCTCATCGGGTTGCTGCTCGTGTGGACGGGGTGTGCGGACGTCACGGGCATCGAGAACAAGAAGTCGTTCGGCCCGGCGATCGCGATGATCGACCTCTTCACCTCCTGCTACCTGGTGAAGACCGAGGTGGGCCCGATCCTCGTCGACGCGTGCTGGCGGCCCGAAGAGCTGCGGGTGCGCCTCGCAGAGAACGGCGTGAAGCCCGAGGACGTCGGCACCGTGCTCTTTACCCATGGCCACCAGGATCAAGTCGCCGGCCTGTCGATTCTGCCGAACGCGCGCATCGCGGCCCTCGCCGAAGAGCAGGACGTGCTGACGAAGCACGTGAAGACCGACCCGGCCATCGACGACGTCTTGTCAGACGGCCAGACGCTGCGCTTCGGCTCGACGGAGGTGCGGGTCTACGCCGTGCCTGGCCACACCGCGGGGAGCGCAGCGTTCTTCATCGGCGGCGTTCTCCTCCTCGGCGACAACGCGCTCATCACCGCGAAGGGCTCGCTCGGACCGGTGCCGAGGGATCGCTCCGCCGACCCGGACCTCAACGTGCGCTCGATGGTGGCGCTGGCTGACCGGCTGAGGTCCGAGGGCCGCGAGGTGAAGTGGCTCGCCCCGGCGCACAGCGGAGGCATCGAGGCTGGCGCGGCGTTGCAGGCGTTCGCCGACGCCAACCGATAGGCCCGCCGCTCAGGGCGCCAGCAGGCTCTCGGGAAACTCCCGGAGGAACTTCTCTCGCCGCGCCTCGGCCTCCTGGTCGCGACCCGCAGCGCGGAGCCCCTCGATGAACAACGCCTCGCGCTCCTCCCGGAGCCGCCCCTGGGCGTGCTCACGCTGGTGCCGCTCCAGCGCCTCGAGCGCGTGCACGGTGTCGCCCTTCGCCAGCGCAGCCCGGGCGACCTCGAGCAGCGCGCGCTCGGCGGCGAGCGACACGTCCCGACCGCCGCTCGGCCGGGCGAGGTCCGGCTTCGGGTCCGGTCGGGGGTCCGGCTTCACGGCGGGGCGGTCTGGGCCGACGAGCGCGGGCGTCACGTCCACCGCGGGAGGAGCGGCCACGGGAGGCTCCGCGGGTGGCGCTGCTACCGGCGCTGGAGGCGCCCCCACGCCTGGTGCGGGCGGCTGCACCTCGGGGCGCAGGACGACCCGATCAACCGCGACGCCGAGGCCGACCCCCGTCGTCAGCACCAGCACCGCTCCGACGACGAGCTTCCCCGTCGCCACGACGGCTCCGCTCGCTGCGGCGGTGGCTCCCGCGGTCGCCGACGCGGCGCCGGCCCCCAGGCTCGCGAGCGACTCCGCGAGGCGCGAGCCGACACGCTCCTCGAAGCCCGACGGAGGCAGGGGCGCGCCCACGTCGCGCAGGGCGGCGAGCTCGGGCGGCAACGGCGGCAGCTTCACGTCCTCGTCCGTCATCGCGCACCTCCTCTCGCCGCTTCGTCCCGACGGAACCGCTCGACCGCCCGCAGCACCTCGTCCCGCGCGAGCTTGAGGCGGGAGTAGGTCGTCGGCGCGGGCGCGCCCATGAGCTCCGACACCTCGTTCACCGAGAGGCCCTCCAGCTCGTGCATCACGAAGGCCGTGCGGCGCTCCTCTGGCAGAGTCGCCAGCGCCTTCTGCAGCACCTGGCGCGCCTGGACCTGGGCGACCGACTCATCCGGGCCCGGCCGGCTGTCCTCGAGCTCGGGCAGCTCGCCGCGTGGGCGCTCCTTCTTCTTCACGTCCGAGAACGTGCGGAACGCGATGCCCAGCAGCCAGGGCCGCACGGGACGCGTCGGGTCATACGACGTCCACCGCTTCGCGGCGGTGACGAAGACGTCGTGCACGAGATCTTCCATCTCGGACTCGCTGGCCCCCAGTCTCCACAAGAAGGCGTAGATGGACTTCACCTCCGCCCGGTACACCGCGTCGAGAGCCGACCGGGCTGTGCTCACCGACGTCTCCTGTCTTGGCGCGAGCCCGCGAAGATCATGAAGGATTCAACTCGAGCGAAATTCCACCGGAAACCGACAGCGGCCAGCTGACCCACAGGGCCACGCCGCTGCGCAAGAGGGTCGTCCTCGTCAGCACGACGCCCGCCTCGACCCAGGGCACCAGCGCGATGAGCTTCGAGGGCTCGAAGCGCACCCCCACCCTGGGCCCGACGTGCGCCATCACCGTCGTCGCGCGCTCGAAGCCATCGTCGAACTGGAACGGGCCCACCGACGCCGCCAGACAGCCGGAGACGCGACCCACGTCGAGGCACGGCACCACGCTGCCCAGGGCGAGGAAGGTGGAGGTCGTCGAGCGCCCCGCCAACACGCGCGTCGGCAGGTGAAGTCGGCCCTCGAGCGAGAGGCGGAAGCTCGCGACCTTCATGCCACCTCCGACGACGAGGCCGCCGGACACGCCCGGGAGCGCGCCAGCAGTCACGAGCGCCGAGGCGACGATGAACGTCCTGACGGACGAGGGTGGCGGCGCGGGTGGCTCCGCCGCCGGTTCGGTGACGCGCGGTTGGACGACGGGCTCCGCAACCAGCACGCCTCCGTCAACTGGCGCGCCGGCGTCAACCGGTTCGCCTGCATCGAGTGGAGGAGTCGGCTTCCGGGCCGAGGGATCGAGCGCGAGCGAGATGGCGAGCTCGACGGCGGACGCCAGCTCGAGGCAATCACCCGTGGGAGAATCGAGGGTCCGTCGCCCCACACGTCCGCCCGGCCGCACGACCTCGACCGTCGCCACCAGGGCCGTGCCCGTCGCCCGCGCGAGCTGGACCGACACCGCGTTCTCGCCCGCCGCGTCGAAGGGATCGCGGCCCAGGCGGGCGCTCACGGCGAAGCGCACCCACTGCTCATCGGGGCAGCCCTCGAGGCCCGGAGCGACGCGGTAGTCCAGCCGGGCCGTCGGACCTGCCGTCAAGAGCAGCGTGATCAGGGGCCCCAGCATCGGCGTCGCGAACTACCAGAGACGCCCGGACAATATTCTTCATAATCCGTGGGCCGGACCGCCAAGACAGGGGAGTGCACCATGTTTCGCCAGTCCTTGCTGGTTCTCCTCGTGACGCTCACGGCGTGCGACGTGCGGGTGGAGTTCGCGGACGGCGGGCGGGCTGGAGGCAGCGCGACGGGCGGCGGCTTCGTGACGGCGGGCGGCTTCGTGACGGCGGGCGGCTTCGCAGCTGGGGCGGGCGGCGGAACGGCGGGCGGCGGAACGGCGGGCGGGGGCACGTCAGGCGGTGGGACGGCGGGAGGCAGCGCAGGCGGCACGCCGATGGTCCCGTGCACCGCGAGCCAGCCGTGCGCGGTCGGGCAGTGCTTCAACGGGCTGTGCGCGGCGACCTGCCAGAGCGACGCGTCATGCCCGGCCGACCAGTACTGCGACGCCCAGGGCAGCCGGCTCTGTCACCCACGGCAGGTGCAGACGTGCGCGAGCGGCTGCGCGGGCAATCAGGTGTGCATCTCGGGCTTCTGCAGCGTGGCGCCAACGGGGGCGGCGTGCGACCCGACGATGGTGTTCTCGGGCAACGACGGCTGCGCGGCGAACGCGCTCTGCCACGACCCCATCGAGTCGATGACGCAGGACCCGAAGTGCTACTCGTTCCCGGCCTGCGCCGCCGACCGCACCTGCCCTCCCGGCGTGATGGGCGCGGTCTGCAACGACGCGCTCCTTCCGAACAAGGGGCTCATCTGCCTCACCAGCTACTGCCGAACCGTGGCGAACTGCCCGGCGAACTGGCTCTGCGTGAAGGTGAACACGAACGACGTGCTCGGCGTCTGTGGCAACCGCGGCGTCGGAGCGCCGTGCGTTCAGCCGTCGGATTGTCTGAGCAACAACTGCTTCCGGTTCACCGCCTTTGCACCGGGGTTCTGTCAGTAGGTCTCTTCGCCTCAACCCAACCCACAACTGGAGAGTCGTCATGAAGCGCGTGTTCGCACTGCTGGTGTCGTGTCTGTCGTCGGCCGCCCTCGCGCAGGTCGTCGTGGAGGATGACGACGGCAACGTCGAGGTGATGGTCCCGGGCGCGGCCGTGCACGTTCAGCAGACCGGCTCGACGACGATGGTGGTGCCCGGGGCGGCGGTGCAGCTGCAGGCCGGAGCGACGCGCACGACCACCGCCACCGTCGGCATGGGGGTCAACCTGGGCGTCGGCGTCGGCGTCGGCGTCGCGGTGCCCGGCGTCGGGGTCGGGGTCGCGGTGCAGCCGGGCGTCGTCGTGCAAACCCCGGCGCCCGTCGTCGTGCGGGAGCGCGTGGTCGTGCAGCAGCAGCCCGTCGTGGTGCACCAGCCCGTCGTGGTGCAGCAGCCCGTCGTGGCGCGCGACTGCGGCACCGGCCCCGGCGACCCCGGCTGCATGATGAGCAAGAACGGCATGTACCCGATGGACGGCGTCGCCCTGCACGGCGCGCTCAAGTCGCTGCGGGCCCAGCGCAACACCATCGTGCGCGAGGAGATGGCCACGAAGATGTTCGCCCGCGCCATGCTCACCGCCGCGCAGCTCGGGCTCGTCCTCGACGTCTTCGCCGATCATGGCATCACCCAGCTCGACGTCGCGAAGACGCTGGCGCCGAACGTGGTGAACCCGCAGCACGCGCTCTCGCACTCGACGAAGTTCACCAACTCCATCTCGGCAGAGGAGTACGTCGAGACGATGTCGGCGCAGAGCCCCGGCTACTGAGCCACCCTCCCCGGACACGAACATGAAGAGCCTGCTCCTCGTCCTCGCGACGCTCCTGGCGCTCGCCTGTCCTCCCCCAGCTCCAACGCGCCCCTCGTGCACGCCCAACCCCTGCACCGAAGGCGACCGCACGGCCTGCACGGTGGTGGATGGCCTCGCGAGGTGTTCGTGCCGCGAAGGCTTCGACGAGGTGGCTGGCCTCTGCGTCGCGCGGGGACCGTGCGCGGCCAACCCCTGCACGCTGCCGAACCGCGGCGTCTGCGTGGCGTCGGGCGCGACGGCCATCTGTCAGTGCAACGCAGGCTTCCGCGACGACGGCGCCGGGCAGTGCGTCGCGGTGACGTCGTGCACGCCCAACCCCTGCACCCGGCCCGGCCGCACCGTCTGCACCGAGGGCACGGGCGCCGTGACGTGCAGCTGCGAAGCAGGCCTGCGGGACGACGGGGCCGGCGGCTGCGTCAGCACCAACCCCTGCGCCACCAACCCGTGCACCGAGGCCAACCGCACGGTGTGCGTCGCCCAGGGGCTTGCGGCGGTCTGCCGCTGTGACGCCGGCTTCGTCGAAGACGGGAGCGGGAGGTGCGTCGCCGCGCAGAGCTGCACGCCGAACCCCTGCACGCTGCCCAACCGCACCCGGTGCTCCGTCGCCCAGAACGTCGTGAGCTGCGCGTGCGACCCGGGCTACCGGATGGATGCCATCGGCCAGTGCGTCGCCATCGACCCCTGCGTGCCGAACCCGTGCACCGCGCCGAACAGGAGCGTGTGCCTGGCCGTGGGTGGCACGGCGACCTGCGGCTGCGACCAGGGCTACCAGCTCGACGGGCTGGGGCAGTGCGTGGCGATCGACCCCTGCATGCCGAACCCCTGCTCCGCGCCCAACAAGACGGTGTGCACCAACCAGGGCGGCGCCGCGACGTGTGGCTGCGTTCAAGGCTACCGGCCCGACGCCCTCGGCCAGTGCGTGCCGAACGACGCGTGCGTGCCGAACCCCTGCCTGCTCCCGAATCGCGACGTGTGCACCCCGGTGGGGAGCACCGCCATCTGTAGCTGCCGTCCTGGCTTCCACGACGTGGCAGGCGCGTGTGTGCCCGATGACCCCTGCCAGCCGAACCCCTGCTCGCGTCCGAATGAGGGGGTCTGCATGGCGGGCGCCGACGCGGGCGTCACCTGCAGCTGCAACCCGGGCTACCAGCCTGCGGCCAACGGCTGCGAGCTGCCGCTGCCGCCGACCTGCGCCAACCAGCACACCAGCGGAGACTCCTTCGAGCCCGACGAGTGTCCGGCGCTGGCGAAGCCCATCGTGCCGGGCGTTCCACAGGCGCACACGTTCGCTCCCGCCGGCGACGTGGACTTCGTGACCTTCACGGCCGACGCAGGCGCGGTGGTGCGCTTCGACGAGAGCGGTCCCATCGCGTCGTCGCTCACCCTGCTCGACTCCGATGGCGTGACGCCGCTGCTGTCGAACCAGACGGACCTGCTGATGCGCAAGGTGCCGCGCGCGGGCGCGTACTTCGTCCAGGTGCGCGCGCCGACGCCGACGACGACAGGGGCGACGACGTTCCTGCTGACGCTGAGCCTCGATGACCACGCCGACGACCGGGCTGGCGCCGCGCCGCTGATGCCCGCGGCCAGCCCCGGCACCTCTCTCACCGGGCGGTTCGACTTCCCCGGCGACCTCGACTGCCTCGCCGTGCCGGTGACGGCGAACCGCATCTACGCGCTCGAGGAGACGACGGGCACCGACGTGTACCTGCAGGTGTTGACCGCGACCGGCACGTACCTCCCGTCCACCGACGCCGAGCTGCTCCGCTTCCGTTCGACCACCACCGAGACGCTGTTCTTCTGCGCACGCGCGGCCGTCACCTCGTCGCTGGCCAGCTGGACGCTGCGCGCCACCGACGAAGGCGCAGACGATCACCCCAACACGGCCCCGGGCGCCGTCACGCTGCCCCCCGCGCCGCCGCCAGGCGCGAGCGTGAGCGGCCGGTTCGAGTACGCCTTCGACGCCGACTGCGTCTCGGTGCCCGTGCTCGCCAATCGGGTCTTCACCTTCGAGGAGACGACCGCGACCGACGTCTACCTCTGGGTGCTCACGGACACGGGCACCTTCATCTCCCAGACGGACTCCGAGGCGCTGCGGTTCGAGACCAGCACCGCGCAGACGCTGCACTTCTGCACCCGGGCCTACTCGAGCAGCTCGCTCGCGAGCTGGACGCTGCGGGTGACGGACCACGGCGCCGATGACCACGCCGACGGACGAGCTGGCGCGAGCGCGCTGGTGCCCTCGACCGCGCCAGGCACGAGCCTCACTGGCCGGTTCGACTACCCGTTCGACGTCGACTGCCTCGCGGTGCCGGTTCAGGCGGGCCTCGTGTACGCCTTCGAAGAGACGACGCCGACCGACGTGTACCTCTCGGTCCTCACCTCGACCGGCACGTTCTTCTCGCGCACGGACTCGGAAGCGCTGCGCTTCGAGGCCAGCACGTCGCAGACCCTCTTCTTCTGCACCGAGGCTTACAGCAGCTCGTCGCTCGCGAGCTGGACGCTGCGCGTCACCGAGATCGGGGCCGATGACCACGCCGATGGGCGCGCGGGCGCGACGACGCTGACGCCCTCGCCTCCGCCCGGAGCGAGCCTGGTTGGGCAGTTCGACTACCCGTTCGACCTCGACTGCCTCGCGGTGCCGGTGCAGGCCGACCGCGTGTACGTCTTCGAGGAAGCCTCGGGCACCGACGTGTACCTCTCGGTGCTCACCGCGACCGGCACCTTCGTCTCGCGCACGGACTCGGAGCTGCTTCGCTTCAAGACGTCCACCGCCGAGACGCTCACGCTGTGCACCGAGGCGTACTCGTCGTCGTCGCTGGCGAGCTGGACGCTGCGGGTCACCGACCTGGGTCCAGACGATCACGCCGACGGGCGCGTTGGAGCGAGCCCGCTCGTCCCTGCGGCAGCGCCGGGCACGAGCGTCACCGGCCGCTTCGACTTCTTCGGCGACGTCGATTGTCTCGCGGTGCCCGTCGTCGCGGCCCGCATCTACGCCTTCGAAGAGGTGAGCGCGACGGACGTGTACCTGAACGTCCTCACGGCGACCGGAACGGCGCTCGCGCGTACGGACTCGGAGAGCTGGCAGTTCAAGGCGGCGACGAGCGAGACGCTCTTCTTCTGTACCAGCGCCTGGAGCTCGAGCTCTCTCGCGTCGTGGACGCTGCGGGTGACCGACCTCGGGCTCGACGACCACGAGGACCTGCGCGGTCCCACGGCGACGCCACTGGCGATCGGCGGTGCGGCGATGAACGGCGCCATTCAGTTCAGCGGAGACGTCGACGTGTTCTCGTTCGAGGCCACCTCCGTGCTGGCGCTGCGCGTGGTCACGACTGGTCAGCCGGTGTCGGTGCAGGTCGTCGGCTCGAGCGGCGCCGTCATCGCGAGCGGATCAGGCCCCGGCACCCTGGCCTTCGTGGTGCCCGCACCAGGCACGGCGTGGGTCACCATTCGATCGAGCTCGTTCTCCAGCTACACGGTGGCCATCGGCAACTGAGAGCGCCTTCGCTGACAACCCGCGTGGAGGGCGGCTGCTACAGGGTGATCCCGCCGCTCGACACCTGTCCGTGAGTGGAACTTCCGGCGGTCGCGCCCGGCGGTAGTATTCGCGTTCCGCTGAACTCCTCCCGGACCCGCATGCGCGCCCTCATCTCTGGCTTCCTCCTCCTCTGCTCGAGCTCGGTGCTCGCGCAGGCCACCCTGCCCGGCTTCGAGCTCGAACGGCTGCTGCTGAACCCCTCGGCGAAGGGCGGCATGCTCGTCGGCGGCGCCGACCTGCTCGACGAGCGGCAGCTGCGCATCGGGCTGCTGGGACACTACGAGCACGATCCACTCGTCTTCGTGAGCTCGACGGGCGAGCGGCTGAGCACGGTCGTGGGCAGCCGCGTCACCGCGCACCTCACGGGCGGGTACGGCATCACGAAGTGGCTCGAGGTGGGGCTGCAGGTGCCGGTGGTGCTCTGGCAGGGCGGCGCGCGGAACCTCGAGCAGCTCGGGCTCACCACGGCGCCCACGACGGTGCTCGGCACGCCGTACCTCCAGGCGCGGGTCCGCTTCCTCGCTCAGGAGCGTGGGGCGCCCCTCGACCTCGGCCTCACGGCGATGGTTGGGTTTCCCTTCGGCAGCGCTGCGGGGCTCACCCGCGATGACACCGTCACCTTCATCCCGCGCATCGGCGCCGGACGCGTCTTCGGCGACTGGCTGCGGGTGAGCGCCGAGCTCGGCGGGTGGGTCCGCCCGTCGCAGCAGCTCTCGACTGCCGGCGAGCGGCTCGGGTCTCAGCTCGACCTCGGGGTCGGGGCCACGACGCTCGGCGAGAAGCTGCGAGGTGAGCTGAGCGTTCGCACGGTCTTCCCCGTGACCCAGCAGCCAGTCTCGGCAGAGATCATGGCTGGCGCCCGCTACCCCGTGGGCCCCATCGAGCTGCATGCGCTCGCGGGGCCGGGCATCGGGCGGATCCCCGGAACACCGCTCTTCCGCGTGCTGCTCGGCGCCTCGTGGGCGTGGCCCGCCAGCAAGTGCGTCGAGGGCAAGCCGTACACGCTCCAGGACTGCCCGGACCTCGACCTCGACGGCGATGGCGTGAAGAACGCGGCGGACTCGTGCCCCACCGTCAAGGGCCGGGTCGAGACGGCCGGCTGTCCCGATCGTGACGCCGACGGCGTCGTGGACGAGACGGATCAGTGCCCCGACGTGCCGGGTCCGAAGGAGCGCAAGGGCTGCCCGCCGAAGGACACCGACAAGGACGGGCTGCTCGACGAGGTCGATGAGTGCCCCACCGTCCCCGGGCCGAAGGAGCGCAAGGGCTGCCCGCCGAAGGACTCCGACGCTGACGGCGTGCTCGACGAGGTCGATGCGTGTCCCACCGAGCCGGGGCCCGCCGAGCGCAAGGGCTGTCCGCTCAAGGACTCCGACGGCGACGGGCTGATGGACGACGTGGACGCGTGCCCGAACGAGAAGGGCGACCTGCGGTACAAGGGCTGCCCGCCGACGGATCAGGACAAGGACGGCGTCGAGGACGCTGAAGACAACTGCCGCACCGAGCCGGGGCCGAAGGAGAACCAGGGCTGCCCCGTCGCGAAGAAGCAGTTGGTGATCATCACGAAGGACAAGCTGGTCATCAAAGACCGCGTGTACTTCGACACGGCGAAGGCGACGATTCAGGCGCGCAGCTTCCCGCTCCTCAACCAGGTCGCCACCATCCTCAAGGAGCACACCGAGGTGCAGGGCGTCGTCGTCGAGGGCCACACCGACAGCCGCGGCCCCGCCGAGTACAACCGCAAGCTCTCGCAAGACCGCGCGGAGTCCGTGAAGGCCTACCTCGTGAAGCAGGGGGTTGCCGGCAGCCGCCTCGACGCGAAAGGCTATGGGCCCGATCGGCCGGTCGCGGACAACAAGACTGACAAGGGCCGCGAGCTCAACCGCCGCGTCGAGTTCGTGATCGTCACTGAAGAGAAGACGCAGCTCAAAGCCATCGAGGTACCGTGATGAAGACCTCCTCCGTCGTCGCCGTCGCGCTGGCGCTGCTGACGTCGTTCACCGCCCGCGCGCAGGTCTGTGGGCGTGGCCTCAGCGACGTCACCGTGGCCGGGAGCCAGGTGCTCAACACCTTCCACCCGGCGCCGCCGGGCGTCACCACCACCGTCCTCGCAGGAGCGAACTCGATTCCGGTCGCGGCCGCGCGGGCGGGCGGCGGCGCAGCCATCGCGACGGGCGATCTCGTCGTCGTCATTCAGATGCAGGGCGCGGCCATCAACCGGCGCCAGGAAGGCACCACCAACGGCACCTACGGTGATGGCGCTGGCGGGGCCGACCGCCGCGGGGTGCTCGCCGGCGCGGGCTTCAGGGCCGGGCTCTACGAGTACGCGCGCGCGGCGGGGCCGGTGACCGCTGGCTCGCTGCCCTTGATGAGCGGGCTCGCCAACGCGTACCTCAGCACCGACGCCATCACCGGCGGCGGCGCGGACGACGGGAGCGCGGTGCACCGCTACCAGGTCGTGAGGATCGTCGAGGTGCGGGATCTCACGATTCCGGTCGGCGCCACGCTGACGTCGCTGCCGTGGGACGGCGCGAGCGGCGGCCTCGTCGCCGTCGACGCCGCGCGGGACATGGTGGTGAACGGCCGCATCGACGTGACGGGCATGGGCTTCAGAGGGGGCTCGCCCATCATCCCGACGGCGAACGACAACCCTCAGGCCTGCGTGAAGGGCGAGGGCATCGCCGGGCGCCCGACGCGGCTCTACTCGCGCCTCGCGGGGGTCGTCACCGGCGCGAGCGGCATGTTCGGCTCACAGTCCGAGCGCGGCGCGCCGGGGAACGCGGGCGGCTGCCCGTCCACCGACATCGACTCGGGCGGTGGTGGCGGAGGCGGCGGTCGCCAGGGCGGCATCGGCTCGCTCGGGCCAGCCAGCAACGTGGACCCCAACATTCCCCGACCGGGAGAGGGCTACGCCCTGCTCACCCGGTTGCTGATGGGTGGCGGCGGCGGGTCGGGTTCCCTCGATGACCCGACTCCCGTCAACGCGGTGAGCGGCGCGGCCGGAGGCGGCATCGTGCTCGTCCGCGCCACCAACCTCAGCGGCGCCACGGGGGTCATCCAGGCGGACGGTGACTCCGTCGCGACCCAGTCGCAGGAGGGCGGTGGTGGCGGCGGTGGTGGTGGCGGCGTCTTCGTCTTCACCAACTCCACCAGCTTCGCCGGCATCGCGCTCAACTCCCGTGGTGGCAACGGTGGCACCACCCAGACGACCCAGGACGGCGGCGGCGGTGGAGGCGGGGGTGGCTTCGTCCTCGTCGCCACGCCCACCGGCATGGCGACGGTGACCGTCAACGTCGCTGGTGGGCTCGGGGGCACCAGCCCCACGCAGAACGGTGGCGTGGGCTCGGGCGGGTTCCAGCAGGTGAACATCCCTCCTCTCGGCACGCCGCCCTGCCCCGTGCAGTGCACCATCGCCGCGCACTGTGACGACGGCAACGCGTGCACCACCGACACGTGCAACGCCGGCACCTGCTCGAACGCGCCCGTCACCGCCGGCCAGCCCGGAGCCTGCGCCGGCGCCCTCGTCTGCAGCGGCCCCCCGACCAACACCTGCGTGCAGTGCGTCACCAACGCGCAGTGCAGCGCGCCTACGCCCATCTGCGACTCGGCCAACGTCTGTCGCGCCGCCCCGGTCGTGAACGCGCCCGCGAACGGCTCGGTGACGAACAACCGGCGCCCTGTCATCACGGGCACCGCCGAAGCCAGCTCGACCGTCACCGTCCTCATCGACGGTGTCTCCATCGGGACGACGACCGCGACGGCCATGGGCACGTTCAGCTTCACGCCCACGTCAGACCTCGCGCCGGGCGCCCGGGCGGTGTCGGTCACCGCGGGCAGCCCAGCGCTGCCGTCGAACACCAACACGTTCACCATCGACGTCACCGCCCCAGCCGCGCCGACGGTGACGACGCCCGCCGACGGCAGCTTCACCAACAACCAGCGCCCGCCAGTGACGGGCACCGCCGAGGCGAACAGCACCGTCACCGTCTTCATCGACGGCGTCTCGGTGGGCACGACGACCGCGAGCGCTGCTGGAGCATTCTCCTTCACGCCTCCCGCGAACCTGGCGGCGGGTCCGCACACCGTCCGCGTCACCGCCACTGACGCCGCGGGCAACGTCTCGCCCGACTCCAACACCAACACCTTCACGGTGGACCTGACGGCGCCGACCGCGCCGACGGTGACGACGCCCGCGAACGGCAGCTTCACGAATAACCAGCGCCCGCCGGTCACGGGTACCGCCGAGGCGAACAGCACCGTCACCGTCTTCATCGACGGCGTCTCGGTGGGCACAACGACCGCCAGCGCTGCTGGAGCGTTCTCCTTCACGCCTCCCGCGAACCTGGCGGCGGGTCCGCACACCGTCCGCGTCACCGCCACCGACGCGGCGGGCAACGTCTCGCCCGACTCCAACACCAACACCTTCACCATCGACGTGACGGCGCCGACCGCGCCCGTCGTCTCGACGCCCGCCAACGGCAGCACGACCAGCAACCTTCGCCCGGCCATCACCGGCACCGCGGAGGCCGGGAGCACCGTCACCATCCGCATCGACGGCCTGGTCGCCGGCACCACCACCGCGACCGCTGGCGGCACCTTCAGCTTCACCCCGACGGCGGACCTGGCGCAGGGCGGGCACACGGTGCAGGTGACGTCAACGGACGCGGCCGGCAACACCTCCGTGCCCTCGAACACCAACACCTTCACCGTGGACAACGTGGCGCCAGCGGCGCCGGTGGTGACGGCGCCCGCCAACAACAGCTCCACCAACAGCCAGCGTCCGCCCATCACGGGCACCGCCGAGGCGAACAGCACCGTCACCATCACCATCGACGGCATGGTGGCTGGCACCACCACCGCGACCGCCGGCGGCAGCTTCTCCTTCACGCCGACGGCCGACCTGGGCGCGGGTCCCCACACCGTCTCCGCCACTGCGCGCGACGCGGGCGGCAACGTCTCGCCCGCCTCCAACACCAACACCTTCACGGTGGACCTGACGGCCCCCGCGGCCCCCGTCGTGACGACGCCCGCCAACGGCAGCACCGTGGCCACCGCCCGGCCGCCCGTCACCGGCACCGCCGAGGCGAACAGCACCGTCACCGTGCGCATCGACGGGAACGTCGTCGGCACCACCACCGCCAACGCCATGGGCGCCTTCACCTTCACGCCTCCGGCGGACCTCCCGCAGGGCAGCCACACGGTGAACGTCACCGCCACCGACGCGGCGGGCAACGTCTCGCCAGCGTCGAACACCAACACCTTCACCATCGACTCGGTGGCGCCGGCCGCTCCGGTCGTCACCGCGCCGGCCGACGGCAGCACGACGGCCAACCCGCGGCCGACCATCTCCGGCACGGCCGAGGCGAACAGCACCGTCACCGTGCGCGTCGATGGGAACGTCGTCGGCACCACCACCGCCAACGCCATGGGCGCGTGGACGTTCACCCCCGCC
This sequence comes from Myxococcaceae bacterium, assembly GCA_016793095.1. Lineage (GTDB taxonomy): Bacteria > Myxococcota > Myxococcia > Myxococcales > Myxococcaceae > Xiheimicrobium. The sequence goes on from JAEUJQ010000023.1 coordinate 63,969, forward strand.
AGCGCGCTCTCGAACGGGAGCCACACCGTCAACGCCACCGCCGCCGACGCCGCGGGCAACACCTCGCCGGCCTCGAACACGAACACCTTCACGGTGGCCGCCGCCGCGGGCGTCCCCGTCGTCACGACGCCGGCCGACGGCAGCAGCACCAACAACGTACGCCCGGCCATCAGCGGCACCGCGCCCGCCAACGCCACTGTCACGGTCAGCGTCGATGGCAGCGTCATCGGCACCACCACCGCCGACGGCATGGGCGCCTGGACGTTGACGCCCACGACGGCGCTCTCGCAGGGTAGCCACACGGTCAACGCGACGGCGACGGTGAGCGGGATGACGTCGGGCCCGTCGAACACCAACACCTTCACGGTGGACACCATGGCCCCGGCCGCGCCGGTGGTGACGGCGCCCGCCAACGGCAGCTCGACGAACGACCCGCGGCCAGCCATCAGCGGCACGGCCGAGGCGAACGCGACCATCACCGTACGCGTGGACGGCATGGTCATCGGCACGACGACGGCCAACGCGATGGGCGCGTGGACCCTGACGCCGATGAACGCCTTGAGCGCCGGCAGCCACACGGTGAGCGCCACCGCCACCGACGCCGCGGGCAACGCCTCTCCGGCGTCGAACACCAACACGTTCACCATCGACACGAGCGCGCCGACGGCGCCCGTCGTCTCCTCCCCCGCAGACGGCAGCACCACGGCCCAGACGCGGCCCGTCGTGAGCGGCACGGCTGAGCCCAACAGCACCGTCACCATCCGCCTCGACGGCATGGTCGCCGGCACCACTACCGCCGACGCGACGGGCGCCTTCTCGTTCACCCCCGGCGCGGCGCTGTCGAACGGCTCGCACACGGTGAACGCCACCGCCACCGACGCGGCCGGCAACGTCTCGCCGGTCTCCAACACCAACACCTTCACGGTGGACCCCAGCGCAGGCCCGACGGCGCCAGTCATCACCGCGCCCGCCAACGGCAGCACCACCACCAGCACACGTCCGCCCGTCTCGGGCACGGCGCCGCCGAACTCGACGGTGACGGTGCGCATCGACGGCGCCCCGGCGTGCACCGCGACCGCGAGCGCGACGGGAGCGTTCAGCTGCACGCCGGCGACGGCGCTGACCGACGGCCCCCACGTCGTCACCGCGACCGCCGTCGTGGGCGCCCAGACGTCGCCTTCGAGCGCGCCGACGAGGTTCACCGTTGACGCCACCCCGCCGCTCACGCCAGCCGTCGTCGGGCCTGCCAACGGCAGCGTCACCTCCGACACCACCCCCACCGTCACCGGCACGGGTGAGCCGGGCAGCACCGTGACGGTCCGGGTGGACGGGATGAGCGCTGGAACCACCACCGTGCGGCCGGACGGCACCTGGACCTTCGACGTGCCCACCGCGCTCGCGCTCGGCAGCCACACCGTCAGCGCCATCGCCGCCGACGCCGCGGGCAACCAGTCGCTGCCGTCCAACACCAACACCTTCTCCGTCGTCGCCGCCGGAGCGCCCGTCGTGACGTCGCCCGCCGACAACTCGGTGGTGAACACCACGACGCCGATGCTGGGCGGCACCGCGGGCGCCAACGAGGTGGTGACGGTTCGCGTGGACGGCATGACGGCCTGCACGGCGACGGCGAACGCGATGGGGGCCTTCAGCTGCGCTCCGACGACGGCGCTCGCGGAGGGCCGGCACACCGTCACCGCGACCACGCCAGACGGCGCTGGCGGCGTGCGCACGTCCAACACCAACACCTTCACCATCGACACGATGGCGCCTTCGGCGCCGGTCGTGGTGACGCCGGCCGACGGCTCCACCACCGCCAACACGAGGCTCGTCCTCAGCGGCACCGCCGAGCCGTTCTCGACCGTCACCGTCACGCTCGACGGCAACCAACTGGGCACGGCCGTGGCCGACGCGAGCGGCGTCTGGAGCCTCACGCCCACGACCGCGCTCGCGGCGGGCATGCACACGGTGTCGGCGAGGGCGACCGACCGCGCGGGCAATCAGTCGCCGGTATCGAACACGAACACCTTCACGGTCTCGACGTCGGCTCCGTCCATCGCGCTCCAGACGCCGGTCGACGGCGCCATCACCAACACCGCCCGGCCGGGCCTCTCGGGCACCGCCACGCCGAACGCGATGGTGGAAGCGAGGGTCGATGGCATGGTCGTGTGCACCACGACGGCCGACGCTTCCGGCGCGTGGAGCTGCGTGCCCTCGATGGCCATCGCCGACGGGCGCCACGTCGCGACCGCCACCATCATGGGCACGATGACGACGAGCAACACGAACGCCTTCACCGTCGACACCGTCGCGCCCGCCGCTCCGGTGGTGACGTCGCCCGGCGACGGCAGCTTCCAGCCGCCCACGCCGCGCCTCAGCGGCACCGCCGAGCCGGGCTCGCGGGTCACCGTGTCCATCGACGGCAACCCCGTCTGCGTGACGCTGGCCGACGCGCGCGGCAACTGGTCGTGCTCGCCTGCGATGCCGCTCACCATGGGCATGCACACGGTGACGGCCACCGCGACCGACTCCGCAGGCAACACCTCGGCGCCGTCGACGCCCAACCGCTTCACCGTCGACACGATGGCGCCCAACGCGCCCGTGCTGACGACGCCCGCGAATGGCAGCACCACCACCAACACGCGCCCCACCCTCAGCGGCACCGCCGAGCCTGGCTCCACGGTCGCGGTGTCCGTCGACGGCAACGAGGTGTGTCGCGCCACCACCGACGCGCAGGGCGCGTTCAGCTGCACGCCGACGGCTCCCCTCATGGTGGGCATGCGGTCGGCCCGGGCCGTCGCGACGGACGCGGCGGGGAACGCCTCGATGCCGTCGAACACCAACGTCTTCACCATCACCACCCCGAGCGGCGCTCCGACCATCACCTCGCCGGCCGACGGGACGAAGACGAAGAACGACACGCCGACGTTCACGGGCACCGCGCCGCCCAGCTCCACCGTGACGGTGCGGGAAGGCAGCACGGTCATCTGCTCGGCCATGGCTGACGCGATGGGGGCATGGCGCTGCACACCGTCGACGCCGTTCACTGAGGGCCCGCACACCGTGACGGCCATCGCCGTCATCAACGGCATGGACACGCCGCCATCGACGCCGACCACCGTCACGGTGGACAAGACGCCACCGACCGTCACCATCACCTCTGGCCCCGAGGGGCGGACGACCGACCCGAAGGGCACGTTCACGTTCACCTCGAACGAGCCCGGCACCACCTTCGAGTGCAGCATCGACGACGGCCCGTTCATGGCGTGTACGTCGCCGACCGAGACCGACCTCGGCCCCGGCACCCATTCACTCGTGGTGCGCGCGACCGACCCTGCCGGCAACACCGCGACGACGCGGCGGGAGTGGACCATCGCCGCGCCGCTCGAGGGCCGCTTCGCGGGTGGCGGGTGCACGGCGGCTGGCGTGGGTCAGCTCGGCCTGCTGTGGGTGCTCGCCGCGCTCGGGCTCCGACGCCGGAACCGCGCCTGAGCCACCCGGAACACAGCCGGGGCTGTGCAGGGCACGCGCCTCGGCCCGCATGCGCTCCCGCTCGAGGCCCTTCGAGAAGACCCGCCTGGCGGCAGGCAACGCGGAGTGACTTGCACGTTGCTCCTGCCTGCAGGGTCTTGCGCTCATGAGGCGCCGCGATGTCCTGAGCTGTTTCGCTCTTCTTGCGCGGCAGGTGCTCGCCTCGCCGCGCACTCCAGCCAGCGCGCCTGACGCCGGCGTGGCCAATCTGCGGGTGATCCCCTTCCCCCACGGCCAGCCACTGGTTTCGTTCGACACCAGCCCCGATGGCAGGCTGCTGGCCACCGGCGCCGAGTGCACGCCCATGCACGCAGACGACCCGCTCGAGGGCATCAGCTGTTGGGACCTGAAGACACTCACCCTGAAGTGGACGACTGCACTCGACGGCGGCGTCGGCCTCAACGACCAGCTCGCGCACGGCGTTGCCTTCTCTCCTGACGGGCGGCTGGTGGGTGCCAACTTCCACACCAACGCGCTGGCGCTGCTCGACGCCGCAACAGGGCGGGTGCTGAAGGAACTGAATCTCTCGAACGACGACGGACCGTGCTCGTGGTGCTGGTCGGCAGACCCGACGCAGCCCGACGCCGTCGTCGTGCTGGCCGGAGGCAAGCTCTCCCTCGCGCCGGTGAAAGGCCCCGAGCAGCCGCTCAAGGCGCCCAACCACTGGCCCATCGCCTTCGATGCGAAGGGCGTGACCCTGGTCGGCGACGGCATGCTCTCTCGCGGGGCGACCCGCTTCCCGCTCGACACCCAGAACGGCGCGCGCGGCGTGTCAGTTGCCGTCTCGAACACCGCCGTCGCGGTGGGCACCGAACCCGGAGAGCTCCTCGTCGTCGATCGCGCGACCTTCGGCATTCGTCACCGGCTCCCCATGAAGTGCGGCGCTCTCTCGGTGAGCCGCCGGGGCGACGTGGTGGTGGTCATCCTCCGCAGCGGAACCGACGCAGTCATCGTGCGCAACGGGCGGCCTGAAGCCGTGCCGGGGCCGCTGGCGAGGCGCGACTGGCTCTCGTTCAACGATGGGCGCGCAGTCGCCGTGTCCACCGACGGCTCGCGCGTGGCCACCGTCAGCCCCTCCGGAGAGGTGAACGAGGTCACCGCCGGCAAACGACGAAAGCTCGGCACCGTCGAAGGCGCCGACACGGTCGTCTGGCCCACTGACGACCGGCTCGTCGTGCTTGGGCGGCGGGTCGTGGCCGTCATCGAGCCCGGCACAGGTGTCGTCCTCGACAGCCGCCTGCGCTGAACGAGCGTGTCAGGGTTGGGGACTCCACGTCGCCTGGCGCGCCTCGAGCGGCGGCGCCGTCGGCGCTCAGGGCACCGGGCCGCTGAAGCGCCACCCGAGCTCACGCCCCGCGTGGAACGGGACGAGCTCGCCAGCCGGCGTGGCGACGCGCTCCGGCACCCGGCTCGGCTCGCGCACCAGCCGCACGCGCGCGCCGTTGACGGGCAGCCCATAGAAGCGCGGCCCATGCACCGAGGCGAAGGCCTCGAGGCGATCGAGCGCGTTCTCTTCCTCGAACGTCTTCGCGTAGCTCTCGAGGGCGACCGGAGCGTTCCAGATGCCCGCGCACCCGCACGCGCTCTCCTTGTCGGGCACCCGGTGAGGCGCCGAGTCGGTGCCGAGGAAGAACTTCGGGTCGCCCGACGTCGCGGCGCGCCGCAGTGCGAGCCGGTGTTCCTCCCGCTTGGCGACGGGGAGGCAGTAGAAGTGCGGCCGCAGGCCACCCTCGAACATCGCGTTGCGGTTGATCTCCAGGTGGTGCGGCGTGATGGTGGCCCCGACGTTCGGTCCAGCCGCGGTCACGAAGTCGACCGCCTGCCGCGTGGTGATGTGCTCGACGACGACCCGCAGCCCGGGGAACCGCGCGACCGTCGGCGCGAGCACGCGCTCGAGGAACACCGCCTCGCGGTCGAACACGTCGACGCCCGCGTCCACCACCTCGCCGTGCACGAGCAGCGGCAGGCCGAGCTCCTGCATCCGCTCGAGGGCGCGGTCGAGCCGGCGCACGTCCGTCACGCCGGCGGCCGAGTTGGTGGTCGCGTTCGCCGGGTAGAGCTTGGCGGCGGTGAAGACGCCCTCGCGGCGCCCCAGCGCGAGCTCGTTCGGGTCGGTGTCATCGGTGAGGTAGGCGGTCATCAACGGCGTGAAGCCGAGCGCTGGGTCCACGGCCGCGAGGATCCGGTCCCGGTAGGCGCGCGCCGCAGCCACGGTCGTCACCGGCGGCTTCAGGTTGGGCATCACGATGGCCCGCGCGAACTGACGCGCGGTGTGGTTCACGACCGCCCCGAGCAACGCACCATCGCGCAGGTGCACGTGCCAGTCGTCCGGGCGGAGCAGCTCGAGTTCGGTCGTGGAGCTCATCACTCTTCGTCGCCTCCACCGCGCCCTCTACCTGTGTGGCGCGGGCAACGCGAGCGATGCCGAGCGGAGGAGCTCGTCAGACGCACCGTCCTCGACTCAGCGAGGACCCGCGCTCTGGCCACGTGGAACGACCATGCGGTGAGGGTGCCCGGTCGAGACCGCCCGCCGCACCTCGTCGAGTGCGTGCGCGTCGGCGCCGCGGACTCCTGGGCAGCGGGAGATGGAGCGGCGCTCCGGTGCACCAGGAACGCGTGGACGCCGAAGAGACGTCGGCGACCTCGCGGAGCGGCTCCTCCAGCGTGGCCGTGGCCACGGAGCCGCTCAGAGGAAGGTGCGGGTCGTCTTCTGCACGAACAGGTCATCGGCGGCGGCGAGACAGCACAGCTCGTCGCCCTCACGCCACCGCGGGTTCTTCTCGAGGAAGAACGCCACGTCAGGGTCCTTCAGCAGCCGCGCGGGCACGTCGGCGAGGTCGTCGGCGAGCCGGCACACGTCGCCCGTGAAGCGCAGCAGACCCGAGGCCGGGTCCCACGCGTCTCCGAACTTCCGCCGGCACAACGTGTCGAGCAGGTCGGCCTCCACCGCGGGCGTCGGCGCGTCGTGACGTGGCCAGTGCGTCGGGAAGTAGCGCGTCAGCAGCAGGTAGGTGCGGTAGCCCTTCGTGATGAGGAACCAGTACACCGGCAGCCCACGCTTGAGGCGCTGCGCCATGAGGTACCAGATGAACGCGCGCTGCAGCGCCGTCTGGCCCCAGAAGCCCGGCGCGACGATGGTGTCACCAGAGAAGACGGCGCACCAACGGCCAGGCTCTTCGAGGGCGAGCAGCGTCGAGAAGCCCCTCACGCGCCGCTCCGTGTCCTTCAACACGATGACGTGGTGCTTCTCTGCGAGGTCGCGATCGAAGTCGCTGCGCGTCGCGCCGTCGTAGGAGCCAGCGAACAGCGCCCACATCGCCTCGACCTCGGTGGCGGTCAGCGAGGCGACGCGGCGCACCCGCGCCTGCAGCCCACGGCCCGGACGGAAGAAGCCGCGCTGACGAATCAGCCCGCGGCTCACCGTCTGGTGTTGCGACCTCGAGGACGTCACGGCGCGCCGAAGCATAGGGCTTCGCGCTGCGGGCGCGGCAACAAGCACCGGCATTGTCCTCGACCTGCGGTGCCGAGTGAGCGAAAGCCGGCGCATGCAGCCCGCGACGCCGCGAGACCCGCCCCGCCAGACGCTGGAGCTCCCGGGCGTGACGCTCTCGTACACCGACGAAGGAACGGGGCCGGTCGTCGTCGGGCTCTCCGGCCTGCCCGGCGCGCACCACCACTGGCGCTGGCTCGGCACGCCGCTCTTCGAGTGGGCGCGCTTCGTGCGCCTCGAGCTGCCGGGGTTCGGAGACTCGCGCATGCAGGGGGCGGTGAAGCCGCTGTCCCTGCGCGCCAGGGGAGAGCTCATCGCCCGTGTACTCGAGGCGCTGAAGCTGAGCCGTGTGCACCTCGTCGGCCACTCCATGGGTGGCATGCATGCCCTCGAGACCGCCGTTCACCACGCGGGGCTCGTGCGCAGCGTGACGCTCGTGGCCTGTCCGGGGTTCACCGCCCACTACCCCGAGAACGCGTGGCGGCTCGTCGCCGGCCTGTTCGAGCTCGCGCCCCTCCAGCGGCCGTTGGCCTCGCTCTCACGCCTCGCTTTCAAGCGCCTGGGCTTCTCCGTGCGCGACATGCACGACGAGGGCGCGCTGCGCACCGTCATCGACGCGGCGCACACGTCGTTCGACCGGCACCGGAAGAACATCGCTGAGGTCTGCGTACCGGTGCTGCAGTCGTGGGCCGACGACGACGAGCTGGTGCCGCGCCGGTTTCACGAGGGGCTCGCGCGGCAGCGCCCGGACTGGGCGACGCTCCGCTTCAGCGACGGGGGCCACGACGTTCAGAAGTTCCATGGCGTCGAGCTCGCCGAGGCCATGCGACAGCTCGCGGGCGGAGCCGACGGCGAGCTCGTGACGCGTCGCTGAACCGACGCGCAGGTGGGTGTGAAGCTCGTGCACGGCTCGCCGTCATGGTGCATCGACGTCATCGACCACCCTTTCCGTCTCCATCCGGCTTCCTGCCGCGCTAGAAATCTGCCCATGCACGCCCTGACCCTCGCCCTCGCCCTCCTCGCGCAGACCGGCCCCGACAAGAAGGTCGACCTGGGCGACAAGAAGGACCAGCTCGCTGCCGTCACCGACGGCAAGGGCCACTACCTCCTCTTCAACGCGAAGGAGCCCCTCTCAGGGCCCACCTTCTACGGCGACGGCAAGACGTTTCACCTCGTGCGCACCATCGGCGGAGGCGCCAGTGGCACCGAGTCGTTCGGCCTCACCCTGTGGGACCCGCGCGTGTACCGCGAGACGAACACCTACGCGTACTTCAACATGAAGGACGAGAGCCGCGTCTTCGAGGTGACCTGCGGCGACCTGACGACGAAGCTGACGAAGGTGCCGAAGGACGAGCTCGCGAAGCTCGTGAGCGACGGGGACTTCCGGGGCCACCGGTGGACCCGCCTGCCCACCAACCTCTTCCGCGACGACAGCGGCACGTATTACCTCGTCGATCGCCTGCGCACGGACGACAGCATGGACCGCCGCGACTGGCGTGTGTTCGTGGGGCCGCGCGGCAAGATGAAGCTCGCCCCGCTGAAGGACGTGGTGGACGACGAACAGGGGCAGATCTTCGCCACCAAGGACGGCTCCCTGCGCCTCGTCACCGGCACCGGCGAGAAGAAGTGGGTGAAGGGGAAGACGGAGCTCAAGCTGACCGAGGTTGGCCTCGACTCTTTCCGCAACGCGCGCATGGTCTACGTCGAGCTGGGTCCCTACATGGGCGAGCGCCTGGGCACCCCCTGCGACGACCTCATGTGAGCGCGCCACACGCTTGATTCTGCTGCGGTCCCCGCCCCGCTCGAGCCTCGATAGATCGCCGCGCGGCCCCGGTCGTTCGAGGAGCACCATGCCCTCGACCTCGCTCGTCGCGCTCGCAGTCGCCCTGGCCGTCGCTCCTGCCGTCGCGGGCCCGGCGCCCACCCAGCCGAAGCCGAAGCTCTACACGACGTACTTCTACACGGCGGGCGAGGCCATCGTGCAGGGCTACGAGGCCGACACCCACGTGCGCATCATCAGCCTGAACGGCAAGAAGGGCACGCTCTGGGAAGGCACCGTGCACCGCGGCGACGCGACCGTCGTGAAGACGGGCATGGGCGCCTTCGGGTTCTTGTCCGACAAGAAGGCCTCCATCCTCGTCGGCACCCCGCAGTCGTGCACCTGCGTCGGGTACTTCGGCAAGGACGAGACGGGCTCGTTCCGCTCGAACCACATGTTCCTGCAGACGCCGCCCGCGGCCTCGACGGGCAAGGAGAAGGTGGTGGTGTGGGCCATGGAGGACCTCGACCTCGAGGTGCGCGCGCCCCGCAAGGAGAAGCTGCTCAAGAAGGCGACGCTCAAGAAGGGCGAGTTCGTCGCGCTCACGAGCGAGCTCAACGAGGCCATCGGCGCCACCCTCGAGCTCGTCGCCTCGAAGGGCACCTTCACCGCGCAGGCGTACTGGGACGAGGGCTTCACCGTGCCGGCCGACAACGGCACCGCGGGAGGCCGGTCGTTCCACACCTACGTGGGCACCATCACCAACGGCGTGAACGACCTGAACGTGCTCGCGCCGCGGCTCGACGCGAAGGTGACCGTCACCGACCTCGTGGCGAAGAAGGTGCTCTTCAAGGGCGTGGTGAAGGGCGGCGGCGCGAAGACGCTCACGCTGGCCGACAAGTTCGTCAGCGTGGAGTCCGACGTGTCGGTGAACGTCGTGGTGGCCGCGCTCGAGCACGAGAAGACCGGGTACGCCGAGCACCACTTCGCCGCCGGCCTCGAGGGCACGCAGATCGACAACGAGTTCCTCGTCACCACGTCGGGCGAGCTGTGGGTGTTCAGCTACTACGACGGCAACGAGGTGACGGTGAAGGACACGACGTCGGGCGCCCTCGTCTTCTCGGGCAAGCTGGGCGCGGGCCAGGTGAAGGGCCTCACGCCGGGACACGGGCTGTTCCAGGTGCGCGGCTCTCGTGGGCTGTCGACGATGGGTGGCGCGAGCTCGTGCGGCGCCGACTACTCACCCGCGGGTGGCCTCTTCGCCATCGACGAGGCGGTGCTCGAGGTGGTGGCGCAGATTCGCGAGGAGCGCGTGCGCGAAGCCGCGGCGCAAGGCCGCACGCTGACGACGGGCGAGCTCAACGCCCCGGTGAACGACACCGAGTGGAAGAAGCACCAGAAGACCTTCCAGGACGCGTACGGGCAGAAGCTGCGGCCCAGGGGCGTTGCCGCCGAGGCGGCCCCTGCGAGCGCCGCGCCGATGTCCCTCGACGAGTTCAACCAGCGGTCAGCGGCGCACTGACTGACGGTGAGGAGCACCGCTCCCGAAGGCACCGCGGCCGAGGAGGCACGATGAGCGCCGCGCCGATGTCGCTCGACGAGCTCAACCAGCGGTCGGCGACGCCCTGGCGAGCACCGGACGAATGACTGCCGACCCGGACGACCTCGGGTTGCTCAGAGGAACAGGTGCAGCTGCGCGACGAGTGAGAACGTGACCGGCGTGAGCGCGTCGAGGCGCCGTACGAGCGCATCCACGCGCAGCTCGAAGTGCGAGAAGAAGTACCACGCCACCGACGCCCAACCGCCGAACGAGGGCCCGCGCTGCTGACCTGCGCCGCGGTGCGCGCTCTCGGCAGTGAGCATGAAGTGCAGGCCCTGCACTGGCTCGAAGTCTCCCTGCACGAAGGCGGCGTAGCCCAAACGCTCAGCAGCTCCGGCGACGGCGAGGACGTCGGCCTCGGCCAGCAGCACCAACGACGGCAGCAGGGTCGTTCGCAGGAAGGCGCCGTGCGCGTGGCGTCCGCTCGTCAGCCCGGCGTCGAGGGGGCGCGAGGCGAAGAGGCTCGAGAGGCCGAGGGTGGTGGTGGGAGCGAGGCGCCACTCCGCGAGGGCCGAGTAGCCGGCCTCGTTGGCCGACGGCAGCGTCGCCCCGGCGATGCCCATCACCTCGAGCCGCAGCTGGCCGGCGAGCACCGAGATGGCGGCGCCCAGCTTCTGGTGCACGTTCGTGTCGGTGAGGGTGAGGCTGCGCACCCACGCCGTGTGCTCGTTGTTCCGCAGGCCGAACGGCAGCGCGAGCCGACCGCCGCGCACCAACACCGCGCCGTCCCCGGGCCGCACGCCGGCCCACCAGGTGCGTGCCAGCAGCGACGGGCCACACTCTCCGGGCGCAGACGGCTCACACGCGGGCGCGACGATGGCCGGCGCGACGACGTCACGGCGCCCGAAGCCCACCGTCCCGTGCAGCATCACGCGGTCGGCATACGAGACGGTCGCCGACAGGTCCGTCGCCATCTCGAGCGGCACCACCGGTCTGACGGCTCCGGGCTGGACGAGGGCTCCGAAGCGGATGTTGCCCGACAGGTTCAGCCACGCCGGTAGCTCGGCGAACCAGAGGAAGTTCGCGTTGCGCGGCGTGGGGGACGCAGCGCCAGGCTTCCAGCGCACGAGCACCTCGGACTCGGTGCGGCCGAACGAGGTGAGCTGCCCGGCGCCTGACGGGTCCACGTGACACGCGGCGCAGCTCGTGATGCCCGTCTTCACCATCCACGGGTAGGCCGTGGCCACGCCCGGCAGGAGGAGCAGCAGGCAGGCGACGGGGCGCATGACTCAGACGAGGTTGTGGAAGACCCGCTGCACGTCGTCGTCCTGCTCGAAGCGGTCCACCAGCTCGAGCACCTCTTTGGCCTTCTCTTCGTCGAGCGAGACGGTGGTGGTGGGGATGTACTCGGACTCGCTCGAGACGGGGTGAAGCCCCTTCGCCTCGAGCGCCGTCTGCAGCTGCCCGAAGTCGCCGAAGTTGCACCGCAGCACGATCTGCTTCTCACCCTTCTCGCCAGTGCCCTCGCCGAGCTCCTGTAGGCCGTGGTCGATGAGCTCGAGCTCCAGCTCGTCGAGCGGCGGGAGGCCCTCGGGCGCCAGCCGGAACACGCCCATGCGCGTGAACATGAAGTTCACCGAGCCGTTGGAGGCGAGGTTGCCGTTGAACTTGTTGAAGTACGCGCGCACGTTGCCGACGGTGCGCACGATGTTGTCGGTGGCAGTCTCGATCAGCAGCGGCACGCCGTGGGGCGCATAGCCCTCGTAGATGACGGTCTCGTAGGTGGCCGCGTCGGCACCCGAGGCGCGCTTGATGGCGGCTTCGACCTTGTCCTTGGGCATGTTCACCGCGCGCGCGTTCTGCATCGCGCGCCGCAGCGCCGGGTTGCTCTCGGGGTTCGGACCGCTCGTCTTCACCGCGATGGTGATCTCTTTGCTCACGCGCGTGAAGGCCTTCGCCATCTTGTTCCAGCGGGCGAACATGGAGGCCTTGCGCGTCTCGAAGATGCGTCCCATGGAGCTGAGCCATAGCACGGCTCATTTTCTTTGCGCCCGGCGAGCGTCTGGCGGGTTTCTGGGCCAGAGTCGCGCCTTCCGTCCTCTCTGGAGCCCCGATGATCCGCCACGCCTCGTCTGTCGTCTTCCTCGCCGCCCTGCTGTCGGTCACGGGCTGCAGCCCACCGGTCCAGCCGACCGCGTGCGGGCCCAGCAACTGCACGGGGTGCTGTGACACCAATGACACCTGCCAGGCGGGCGTGTCGGAGGCGTCATGCGGACGCACGGGTGGTCTGTGCCAGCGGTGCGACCCCGGGTTCGTGTGCTCGATTGGTGCGTGTCTGCCAGGCAGTGCGGCCGGAGGAGCAGCAGCAGGTGGCTCCGCGGCGGGCGGCTCGGCTGCAGGTGGATCAGCGGCCGGTGGCTCCGCTGCAGGTGGATCAGCGGCTGGTGGGGATGCGGGTGGATCGACGGCTGGTGGGTCGGCAGCGGGCGGCGATGCTGGTGGCGCAGCGGCCGGCGGCTCGGCTGGTGGCGCAGCGGCTGGTGGCGCAGCGGCTGGTGGCGCAGCGGCTGGTGGCTCGGCTGGTGGCGCAGCGGCTGGTGGCTCGGCTGGTGGCTCGGCTGGTGGCGCAGCGGCTGGTGGCTCGGCGGCCGGCGGCTCGGCTGGTGGCGCAGCGGCTGGCGGCGCAGCGGCTGGTGGCGCGGCGGCTGGTGGCGCGGCGGCTGGTGGCGCGGCGGCTGGCGGCGCAGCGGCGGGCGGCGCGGCGGCTGGTGGCGCAGCGGCTGGTGGCTCGGCGGCCGGTGGCTCGACGGCCGGTGGCTCGACGGCCGGTGGCTCGACCGCCGGTGGCTCGACGGCCGGTGGCTCTGCAGCCGGCGGGTCCGCAGCGGGTGGGAGCGCGGCGCAGGCCTGCCCGGGCGGTTCCCCGACGCCGTGCAACGGCTGCTGCGTGGGGCCGCTCTGTCTCGACCCCGCCTCGCAGAACAACAGCGCCTGCGGCGTTCTGGGCGCCTCGTGTGCGCCCTGCGGCAGCGGCTCAACGTGCAACGCCGGCCAGTGCTCCGTCGTCTCGACGTGCAACCCCACCACGTGCCCGAACGGTTGCTGCCAGGGCAACCTGTGCGTCCCCTTCGGCGCCCAGAACGCCTCGCAGTGCGGGACGGGAGGCAACGCCTGTTCGACCTGCCCGATGAACAACTCCTGCAGAATGGGTGCGTGCACGCCGGCGGCTGCCTGTGACTTCTTCAGCTGCGCGGGCTGCTGCTCCAACGGCACCTGCCAGCCGACCTCGATGCAGTCGCCGATGTCGTGCGGCGTGAACGGCGCGACCTGCGTGGCGTGCGGCCCGAGCCAGAGCTGCACAACGGGCGTGTGCACGGGTGGAGCGACCTGCAATCCCACCAACTGCACCGGCTGCTGCAACGGCACCACGTGCGTGGCGCCGACGATGACCTCGGCGACGACCTGTGGCCACAGCGGCAACGTCTGTTCGGCGTGTGGTCCGGGCCAGACGTGCTCGGCGGGTGTGTGCGTGCCGCAACAGAACCCGGCGTGCATCACCATCTCTCCGTCGGACGTGGACTTCGGCACCGTGCAGACGGGCTGCCGGTCTGAGGTGCGCACCTTCATCATCCGCAACGTCTGCGCCTTCAACGTGACGCTCTCGGCGCTCGGCGTGTCTGGCGCGGGGTTCAGCAACTCGATGCTCTCGCTGCCCGCGACCCTGGCGCCCAACAGCCTGCAGTCGTTCACGGTGACCTTCGCCCCGACCGCCGCAGGCCGGGTCGATGGCATCCTCGTCGTCGGCGCGACGCACTCGAGCGGCACCTTCGCGTACCAGACGTCGGTGACGGGGGTGGGCGCGGCGACGGGCCTCAACCAGGACCGGTTCGCGATCCCCACGAAGACCGACGTGCTGCTCATCGTCGACAACTCCTGCTCGATGTCGACGTACCAGATGGCGCTCGGCAACAACGCCAACGCGTTCCTCGCGTACGCCTTCAGCGCCAACGTCGACTTCAACCTCGGCGTCACCACCACCGACATGGACAACCCGCTCCAGTCGGGCCGCTTCCAGGGCACGCCCACGGTGCTGCGCAGCTCGACCCCGAACCTGCTGCAGACGTTCAACATGCGGGTGAACCAGGGCATCAATGGCTCTCCTATCGAGATGATGGGCGAGCCGGCCGTTCAAGCCGTCTCGCCGGCTCTGCTGACGACGACGAACACGGGCTTCTTGCGCAGCGAGGCCGCGCTCTCGGTGCTCGCCTTCACCGACGCTGAGGAGCAGTCGGCCGGGCCGACGTCGGCCTACATCCAGCGACTGCTCGACGTGAAGGGCCACCGCCGCCGCAACCAGTTCTCGTTCAGCTTCGTCGGCCCCACCCTGCCAGCAGGTTCTCGCCCCTCGAACTGCCAGTACGACGGCAACGCGCCCGACCCGCGGCAGATCGAGATGATCGCCAGCACCGGCGGCTTCTCGTCCGAGATCTGCAACGTCGGGCCCACGCAGGCCTGGCGCGCCGAGGCGGGCCGCGTCGGCCAGGCGGTCTTCGGCGCGCGCGCGACGTGGTTCCTCACCGGTCGGCCGTCGCCCGCGCAGGCGAGCAGCCTCACCGTCACCATCAACGGCGTGACGATCCCCGAGCTGGGAGGCAACGGCCGCAACTGGGGCTACGACGCGGTCCGCAACGCGGTCATCTTCAGCCCGAACTCGCTGCCGGCGCCGGGCCAGACGGTGGGCGTCGACTACGTCGTCGCCTGCATGCCCTGACGTGCGCCTTCGAGGACCGACCCGTGCGACTGCTCCTCATGACGCTCCTGGCGCTCGGTGTGGCTGGGTGCGGCAGCACCGCGAGCTGCAAGTGCGGCGACGGGCAGGTCTGCGCGTTCCAGGGAACGACGTCGCGCTGCGCGAGGCCGTGCAGCGCTGACGCCGGAGTCTGCGGCTCAGGCTCGTGCACCTGCGCGGCCTCGTGCGCCAACTGCCTGGACTGCCTGCTCGTCTGCAGCCCCTGAGCCGAACGGAAAGGCTCGCTGCCTCGAACAGGCCACGAGCGTCTACCGGCGGGCGTACCGGAACCAGTCGCGGAAGTCTGCGAAGGGCACCACCGCGACGCCGGTGGCGGGCCACGCGTGCAGCATGAGCCCGTCTCCGAGGTAGAGCGCGGTGTGGTCGATGGGCACGGGTCGGTCGGTCAGCTTGAAATACAGCCGGTCGCCGCGACGGAGCTGGTCGGCGCCGATGAGCTGCCCCACGAGCGCCTGACGCCACGCGATCCGCGGGAGCACGAGCCCGACGGACTTGAACGCCTTGAGGACGAGGGACGAACAGTCCACCGCGTCGCTGGACTCGACGTCTGCGCCGAACCGATAGGGCGTACCTTCGAACCGCATCCCGCTCCGGATGACCGCCTCGACGCTCTTCGCCTCCAGGGCCGGCGCGGAGGCTTCGACCGGGCTGACCAGGGCAGCGAGGAGCCAGACTGTGTTCATGCGCCCTCGACACGCCCCGAGGTCCCCGCGTTCCCTTGTTCGAGGAGGTGCGCCTTCAGCGAAGGACGAGCCCGTCGGTCCAGGTGAAGAAGGCGTCGGCCTGCACGGCCCCGAGCAGGACCCGCTCCCGGGCGTCGGCCGTCGTGGCGCCGCGGAGGGCGTCGAAGGTCGCGCGCAGCGTGCCGTGGGCGTCGAGGTAGAGCAGCGAGGCGCGCGCGAGCGCATAGAACTCCAGCACCCGCGCTCCGTAGACCTCATCGGCCGTCGAGCGCGCGAGCTGCGAGAGCGTCGGCAGCGTGCCGGCCTTCCGCGCCGCGCGCAGGTGCCGCAACCGGTAGTTCGGCAGGAAGCGGAAGCCGCCGCGCTCGAGCGCCGCCGTCCCGTACAACGCCCCCACGCCCTCGGTCAGCCATGCCGGAATGTCAGGCCAGTCGTCGTGCAGCAGCGCGTGGGCCAGCTCGTGGCGCAGGTTGCCCACGCTGAGGCCGACGTTCGCCACCACCACCCGCCGCGCGGGGTCGAAGAAGCCCAGCGGTGACAGCGAGCGCGCGCCCTCGAGCAGCTGCGCGACGAAGGCGTCGTAGTCGGCGCTGCGCTCGAACAGACAGAGCTCGACCGGCGGGAGCACGGACTTGTCAGTGGCGGTGAGGAACCGCCTGGTGACGTCACCCTGGACCTCGGCGGCGAGCGTGACGAGCTGCCTCGCCCGCGCCTTCGACAGCGCGCCCCGAATCGTCACCCTCGTCCCACCGGG
The DNA here is from genome assembly GCA_016793095.1 of Myxococcaceae bacterium. Lineage (GTDB taxonomy): Bacteria > Myxococcota > Myxococcia > Myxococcales > Myxococcaceae > Xiheimicrobium. Next base: position 80,533 of record JAEUJQ010000023.1, read on the forward strand.
CGCGTCCAGGTGACCGACGACGGGGAGGCCCTCGACTGGCGACGCCGACAACACCGAGAGCACCGCGAGGGAGAGCACGCTGCTTCGACGCGAGCTCGACGGCCACGGTTCCCCGCTCGGTGGGCCCTTCGCGCCCGGTTTCACGCGGTCTGCACGAAGGGGTGTGGACAAGCTGGTCGCGAGCGCGGCGCTCGTCAGCGACACCCCTCCGAAGGTCCTCGCTCCCGACGACGACAGGATTCGTCAGCACCTTGTTCTCGAGGCCACCTGTCCTGGCGAGGCGGTCAGAGTCGAGCTCGGAAGACGACCGGGTACACGGCGCGTTGATCGTGAGGAACATGGACGACGTCGCCCCTCAGGCAGCGAACTCGCCTGATGAGACCTTCGGCGACGTCAAGCCGGCAAGCCCGCGACCGGGTCTGCCACGCACTGGCGGCTGAGCTCTCTGGACCGCTTCCTGGCTTCGATGCCCTCCAGTAAAACCTGGTCGCGGTGCTGTCGGTGCGTCTCCTCGGCGTGACCGCACCGCTGTGACGCACGCCCTCTACGTGTCAGGGTGTTCCTGGTCTCTCCGGGGGTTTGTCCTTCGCGAAGCTGCGCGCCTGCTCGGACAACGCCGCGAGGCGGGCCGCGACCTTCCCGTTGACGCTGCCGGCAGGAAACGCCCCGTCCGCGCCCACCCCGCCGGCCGGCTGTCCCGTCAGCAGCTCGAGCCCCTCGTCGATGTGCTCGATGGCCCAGAGCCTGAAGCGGCCGTCCTTCACCGCCTGCACCACGTCCCGCTTCAGCATCAGGTGCTTCACGTTCGACGCTGGCACGATGACGCCCTGCTCGCCCGTGAGGCCCGCCTGCCGGCACACGTCGAAGAAGCCCTCGACCTTCTCGTTCACGCCACCGATGGGCTGAACCCGCCCGTACTGGTCCACGGAGCCGGTCACCGCGATGGCCTGCGACAGCGGCGCGTCGGCGAGCGACGACAGCAGCGCGAACAACTCGGCCGCTGACGCGCTGTCGCCCTCGACGGGTCCATAGCTCTGCTCGAACACCACGCTCGCCGAGAGCGAGAACGGCGCGTCACGCGTGTAGCGGGCCCCCAGCAGCCCCGAGATGATGAGCACGCCCTTCGAGTGCAGCGGCCCGCCCAGCGTCGCCTCGCGCTCGATGTCCACCACCTCGCCCTTGCCCAGGCGCGTGCGCGCGGTGATGCGCACGGGGAAGCCGAAGTCGAGCGAGCCGGAGCGCACGACCGCGAGCCCGTTCACCTGCCCGACGACCGCCCCCTTCGTCGAGACGAGCACCAGCCCCCGGTGAATGCTCTCGTGCACCTGCTCACGCACGCGGCCGGCGCGGCGCTCCTGCTCGGCGAGGGCGCGCTCGACGTCTTCCGCCAGCACCAGGTCGTGCCCTGCCACCGTCGCCCAGGCGTCGGCCTCGCGCAGCACGTCGGCCAGCGCGCGCGTGTGCCCCGTCACCTTCTCGGCGTCGCCAGCGAAGCGCGCCGCGAACTCGATGACCCGCGCCACCGCTGAGGCGTCGAGCGCCTTCAGCTTGTCGGTGCGCGCCATCTGCCCCAGCAGGCGCGCGAGCTCGACGTCGGCCTCGCTCGTGCGCGGCTGCTCGTCGGCGAAGTCGGCCGCCACCTTGAAGAGCTCGGGGAAGTCGGGGTCGAGCGCCGACAACACGGCGTAGATGCGCCGGTCGCCCATCAACACCACCTTCACGTCGAGGGGAATCGGCTCGGGCTCGATGGACGCGGCCGCTGACAGCCCCATCAGCTCGCCGACCGACTCGATGTGCACGAGCCCCAGCCTCAGCGCGCGCTTGAGCTCGTCCCAGACGTAGGGGTGCTGCAGCACGTCGAGCGCGTCGAGCAGCAGGTAGCCGCCGTTCGCCTCGTGCAGCGCGCCCTTCTTGATGAGCGTGAGGTCGGTCGTGAGGGCGCCGAACAGCTGCCGGTGATCGACCCGGCCCACGAGGTGCCGCAGCCCACCACGCTCCTCGTGGACGACGGGAGCGCCCTTGCCCGGCTCGCGGCTCACCAACACGTTCACCTGGTAGCGCGGCAGCCGGCGTGGCTCGTCGCGCAGCCGACGCGGCAGCGTGGGCGTCTTCTCGTCTCCGTCCTCGTCGTCCCCGTCGAGGAAGGCGCCGGCGTTGTCCACCACGTCCTGCTCGACGGCCTTCAGGTAGGCGAGCACGTCGGGCAGGCCCTCCCAGGCTTCGCGCAGCGCCGCCGCGAGCCGGCTCACCGTCGAGGACGCGAGCGCCCTGTTCAGCTCGCGCAGCTTGTCGTGGTGCTCGTGCTCGAAGGCCGGCAGCTTGCCCGCGAAGACCTCGAGCTCGCCGTGCGCCTTCTCGATGAGGTCCTGGTACGCCTTGCGCTCCGGCTCGGGCAGCCCAGCGAAGGTGTCGGGCGGAATCACCGCGCCGTCCTTCGTCGGCGCGATGACGAAGCCGTTCGGCGAGGTGACGAGGGCGAGCCCCAGCTTCTGAATCTGCTCGCGCGCCTTCGCGAGCTCGACCTCGCAGCGGTCCTCGTGGGCCTTCTCGAGCTCCTTCGCGCGACGGCGGTAGTCGTCGCTCTGGAAGGCGGCGGGCAGGCGGGTGCTGACCGCGTCGATGAAGGCCTCGACGTCTCTCGCGAGCGCGCGCCCGCGGCCGCAGGGCAGGCGCAGGCACTTCGGCCGGTTCTCGTCGGCGAAGTGGTGCACGTAGCACCAGTCGTCACCGGGCGGCTCCGACGCCGCGCGCTGCTCGAGCACCGCGCGAATGGAGTGCCGCTTGCCGAGCCCCGAGGGGCCGAGCGCGAAGACGTTGTAGCCCTGCTGTCTGATGGTGGCGCCGAAGCGCAGCGCGTCCATCGCGCGCTTCTGGCCAGGCGGCTCCCGCGGCGGCGGGAGCTCGGCCGTGGTGGTGAAGGGCAGCTTCGAGGGGTCCGTCGGGCGGAACAGCGAGGCAGGCGGGAGCGGATCGACTGGCATGCGCGCTCCTTTCGCCGCGAGGCCTACCACGGCGGGTCGGCGCGGGCGCGGCTGATCAATGGCTTGCGCGCGAGGCCATATCGACGTACATCGATATACCGATATGGAGCTCTCCGAGACCTTCCACGCCCTGGGCGAGCCGACGCGGCTGCGCATCTTGCGGCTGGTGGCGGCGGCGCGGCTCAACGTGAGCGAGGTGGTGTCGCTCATCGGGGTGGCCCAGTCGTCGGTCTCGCACCACCTCGCGAAGCTGAAGGGCCTCGAGCTCATCCGCGAGGAGCGGCTCGGCGGCTTCACCTACTACTCGCTCGCGGTCGACGCGTCGGACCCGCGGTGGCCCCTCATTCGCCTCGCGAAAGACGCGGAGGACACCCACGGCGACCTGGCGCGGCTCACCGAGCTGTTGCGCCGCCGAGAGGACCGCACGTCGCTCAACGAGAAGCTGCTCGAGCCTGGCCAGTCGTGGCTGCTGTGGGCGTCGGCGCTCTCATCGCTGCTGCCGAAGCTCGACGTCGCCGACTTCGGCTGTGGCACGGGGCTGCTCACCGTCGAGCTCTCGCGCTGGGCCCGCCACGTCACCGCCATCGACCGCTCGCCGCAAGCGCTGGAGCAGGCGAAGGCCCGCCTCGCGCGCGAGAAGCACCAGAACGTCTCCTTCGTCGAGGCCGACCTGCACGCCCTGCCCGCCGGGCTGCCGAAGCACGACCTCGTCGTCATCTCGCAGAGCCTCCACCACGTGAACGAGCCGGCGGCGGTGCTGGCCCAGGCCGCGCGGCTGCTGGGCCCCGGCGGACGCGTCGTGGTGATGGAGCTGATGCCCCACGGCGAGGCCTGGGTGAAGGCGCGGCTGGGCCACCAGCACCTCGGCTTCGCGCCGGAGCTGCTCGAGGACGCGCTGCACGCCGCTGGCTTCACCGAGGTCACCCTCACCGCCACCCCTCGCGACGGCAGCTCGCCGTTCCGCGCGTTCCTGCTGACCGCCACCCGACCGCCCAGAGCCCGCCGCGCGAGCCGCCCGCCCGCCGAGCGCCGCGCCTACAGATGAGGACACCGATGACGACTCCGCCCCGCAGCAAAGCCCTCGAGCAGCTCTTCTCGCAGCGCATCGTCATCCTCGACGGGGCGATGGGCTCGATGGTGCAGACGTTCAAGCCGACCGAGGCCGACTACCGCGGCGAGCGCTTCAAGGCGCACCCGCACGACGTGAAGAACAACTCGGACCTGCTGTGCCTCACGCGGCCCGACATCATCGAGTCGATTCACCTGCAGTACCTCGAGGCCGGCGCCGACGTCATCGAGACGAACACCTTCAGCGCCACGGCCATCGCGCAGGCGGACTTCAAGCTCGAGCCGTACGTGAAGGAGCTGAACCTCGCGGCGGTCGCCTGCGCGAAGCGGGCGGTGGCGAAGGCCGAGGCGAAGTCCCCGGGCCGCCAGTGCTTCATCGCGGGCGCCGTCGGCCCCTTGAACCGCACGCTGTCGCTGTCGCCCGACGTCAACCGCCCCGACTTCCGCGCGGTCACCTGGGCGCAGGTCGTCGAGAGCTACACCGAGCAGGTTCGGGCGTTGCTCGAGGGCGGCGTGGACGCGCTGCTCGTCGAGACCATCTTCGACACGCTCAACGCGAAGGCGGCCCTCTTCGCCATCGAGGCCGTCTTCGACGAGGTGGGCTTCCGGGTGCCGGTCATGGTGTCGGTCACCATCACCGACCGCTCGGGTCGCACGCTGTCGGGGCAGACCATCACCGCCTTCTACAACTCGGTGCGCCACGCGAAGCCGTTCTCGGTGGGCATCAACTGCGCGCTCGGCGGCAAGGACATGCGGCCCTACGTCGAGGAGCTCGCGCAGGTCGCCGAGTGCCACGTGAGCTGCTACCCGAACGCGGGCCTGCCCAACGCCTTCGGCGGCTACGACGAGACGCCGGCCGACATGGCCAACGTGCTCGGAGACTTCGCGAAGCAGGGCTGGCTCAACCTCGTCGGTGGCTGCTGCGGCTCCACCCCGGCGCACATCGCGGCCATCGCGCAGGCGGTGAAGCCCCAGAAGCCCCACGTCGTCGGCGCGCCCCACACGGTGCAGCGTCTCTCGGGCCTCGAGCCCCTCACCATTCGCTGAATCGAACCCACTCCAATGACCACCTCAGCCAGCCAGTTCATCGTCATCGGTGAGCGCACCAACATCACCGGGTCTCCGAAGTTTGCGAAGGCGCTCAAAGAGGGTGACTGGAACACGTGCATCGCCATCGCGCGGCAGCAGGTCGAGAGCGGCGCCAACGTCATCGACGTGAACGTCGACGAAGGCCTCATCGACTCCGAAGCGACGATGACGAAGTTCCTCAACCTCATGGCGTCGGAGCCCGAG
>JAEUJQ010000015.1 GCA_016793095.1 Myxococcaceae bacterium
GGAGGTGCCCGAGTTCACCCTCTACGCCGAGCAGGTCGAGCCCGGGAACCGGTGGACGAACGTGCTGCTCTTCGACGGGCGGGACCCGCAGACGCCGCTGCTGGCCCTGGGCGCGAAGGGCTCGGTGCAGCTCGACGAGCAGCTCGCGAACGTGGTGTTCGCCCTCGAGCGCGGCAGCGTGCACCGCGCGCAGGGGTTCAGCGAGGACTACTCGACGGTGGAGTTCTCGCGGGCCGAGTTCAAGGCCGACGTCGGCTACACCTTCTTCGCGAAGAACAACTTCCGCTCGGTGCGCGAGGAGTACTCGCCCCTCGATCTGGTGGAGGCGCGCCGGGCGGCGTTCGAGAAGGGCGAGCCGACGCTGCCGCTCGAGGTGACGCTGCACTGGCGCATCGGGCAGATGTTCATGCCGCTCGCCTTCGCGTTCCTCGGGACCCCGCTGGCCCTCGCTCGGCGCGGCGGTGGGCGGGCGTTCAGCGTGTTGTTCTCGCTGACGAGCTACGTCGGGTACTACCTGCTCGCGCGCGCCGCCGTGCAGTTCGCCGAGAAGGGGGAGCTGGCCCCGGTGATCGCAGGACAGGTGCCCAACCTGCTCTTCGTGGTGGTGGGGCTCCTGCTCATGGTGCGCGTCGAACGCCGGGGGGCCGCGTGAGCGCGACGCTCTTCCGGCTGATCGCCCGCATGTACCTCGGCGTCTTCGCGCTCGCCCTCGTCGGCGTGGTGCTCATCTACCTCGTGGCCGACTTCGGCGATCGCCTCAACGTCTTCCTCAACCACCCGGTGGCGCACGTCGCCGAGCTGTACTGGTACAAGGCGCTGATGACGACGCACCAGCTCGCGCCGGCGGCCATGCTGCTGGCGGCGGGCGCGACGGTGTCGGTGCTCCGCAAACGCGCGGAGTGGACGGCGATTCAGGCGCTGGGTGGCTCGCGTTGGACGGTGGTGACGCCGGTGCTGGTGACGGCGCTGGCGGTGGCCGGCTGCCTCATCGTCTTCGACGAGCTGGTGGTGACGAGGGCCGGCGAGAAGGTGGACGTGCTGATGGTGCACCGGTTCGGCCGCTGGGGTGACTACGGGTTCTTCTATTTCCCGAAGCAGTGGTTCCGCGTGGGCGATCACATCGTGCACGTGCGCGGCGCCACCGAGGACTCGGGTCGCCTGCGTGACGTCACGCTCTACCGGCTCCGGAATGGGTTTCAGCTCGACGCGCGGATCGACGCCGACGCGCTCGAGTCGCGCGGTGGCGAGGCCTGGGTGCTGTTCGGGGCTCGGGTGCGGCGCTTCGAAGCGGACGGCAGCTCGGCGCTGTCGCTCTCGCCCGAGTACGCCTTCACGATGCCTGGCTCTGACGCGCGCACGTTCCGCATCCGCCAGGGGCGGCCTGAGCAGATGCCGCTGGCCGATCTGCAGGCCCAGCAGGTCATCCGGGCGCGCGTCGGCCTGCCGGTGGAGCGCTTCTCGCTCGCGATGCACAACCGCTTCGCCTACCCATTGCTGGGCGTCGCGGCGGCGCTGCTGGCGATGTCGCTGGCGCTGCGGCCCGCGCGTCGTGGGCACCTGACCCTCGCGCTGATCGAGGGGCTGCTCGTCTCGCTGGCGCTCTTCACCTTCATGCTGATGGCGAAGGCGTTGGTGCTGGGCGAGCGCATCTCTCCGGCGGCGGCGGCCTGGACGCCGATCGTCGGCCTGGTGGTGCTCGGGTTCGGGCTGTGGGGCTGGGCCGAAGGTCAGCTCAGACCGAGCGCGCGGCGGTAGACCTGCAGCGTGCGCTGGGCACAGTCGTCCCACGAGAAGCGCGCAGCCCGCGCGATGCCCGCGTGCGTCAGGTTCGTCACCAGCTCGGGATCACGGAAGAGGCGCTGACAGGCCTCCTTCCAGGCAGCCGGATCGTGTGGAGAGACGAGCAGCCCGGCGGAGCCGACGATCTCGCGGTGCGCGCCCGCGTCGGCCGCGATCACCGGCCCGCCACAGGCCATCGCCTCGAGGGCAGGCAGCCCGAAGCCCTCGTAGAAGGACGGCACCAGCACCGCGACCGCTGCGGCGTAGAAGCGCACCAGATCGGCGTCGGGCAGAGGGGAGAGCTCGGCGATGGACTCGTCGAAGCCGAGCGAGCGGCGCGCGCCTCGCCCGGCGAGCAGGACGAGCGGCGCTGGGAGCGACGTGGCGATCGAGCGCAGCACCGCGAGGTTCTTGTGAGGCTTGGTGCTGCCGATGGCGGCGAAGTAGCGGGCCGGCAGGCCGCGGCGTGCGCGGAAGTCGTCCAGCTCCGACGCCGGTGGGACCCGGAACGAGGTGTCGACGCCGTTGGCGATCACCTGCAGCCGCTCAGGGGCGAGGTCGAGGTGCTTCGAGAGCTCACCGCGAGAGAACTCCGACACCGTGATGAGCGCCCGGGCCCGCTTCGCGCGCGGCCGCACCACGAGGCGGTAGTAGGCCGTGCGCGTTCGCGACCGGCTCTCGGCGAGGGCGAGGTGGTTGGCGTCGTGAATGGTGGCGACGAGGGGGCCGGGCCAGAGCGCCGGCAGCGAGAACGACGTCGCGTGGAAGAGATCGGGGCGCTGCGTGAGGAGGCACCCGGCGAGCGCGGGCTGCTCCAACGGTGAGAGGAACTCGGCGCTGCAGCGGATGAGGGGAATGCGGGGGGCGAGGTCGCCGAGATCGTCGGGCACGCCGTCAGGGCCAGTGAGGCCGACGAACTGCCAGCCCGGCTCCAGCGGCGGGATGCGACGCGCGAGCTCGAGCGCGTAGCGGGCGATTCCATGCAGCGGACCCCGCACCATGCGCAGGTCGATGACGACTTTGACCACGGCGCGACACTACTCCAGCGCCGGTGGAAGTCAGTCGAAGCTCACCTTCACGGTCGCTTGACCGCCGTCGGTGAGCTATCGCCGCTCCGTGCGGGTCGCGCTGGTTCACGACTGGCTGATCACCTGGCGGGGCGGGGAGAAGGTGCTCGCCGCGCTGGCCGAGCTGTACCCGCGGGCGCCGATCTACACGCTGTTCCACGATCGAACCGCGATGCCGCCCGAGCTCGAGACGCGGGCGATCACCTCGTCGTTCCTCGACCGGCTCCCGGGCGCGCGGAGCCGGCACCGCCACTTCCTCCCCCTGATGCCGGCAGCGATCCGATCGCTCGAGCTGCGAGACGTCGACGTGGTGATCTCGTCGAGCCACTGCGTGGCCAAAGGAGTCCGGGTGCCCGAGGGCGCCCGGCACCTGAGCTACGTGCACGCGCCGCTGCGCTACATGTGGGACCGGTTCGACGACTACTTCGGCCCAGGCAAGGCGTCGCGGCCGGTGCGGCTGGCAGCGCGCGCGCTGCGACCAGGGCTGCGCGCGTGGGACGTCGCGACGGCCTCGGGGGTCGATCGGTTCGTCGCCAACAGCGCGCACGTCGCGGCGCAGATCGCCGAGCGCTATCAACGCTTCGCGCGGGTGCTGCACCCGCCGGTGGAGCTCGAGCGGTTCGCGAGTGGGTCGCTCGACGGGACGGGCAGGGGCGGCTACTTCCTCTGCGTCGGCGCCCTCGCGCCGTACAAGCGCCTCGATCTGGCGATCGAAGCCTTCCGCCGGCTCGGGTGGCCGCTGTGGATCGGAGGATCGGGTCAGTCGAAGGCCTGGCTCGAGTCGCTTCCTCCGAACGTGAAGGTGCTGGGGCAGGTGCCCGACGCCGAGCTGCCGGCGCTCTACCGCGACGCGCGCGCCCTGGTGTTCCCGGGTCTCGAGGACTTCGGCATCACGCCGTTGGAGGCGCAGGCGAGCGGCCGGCCGGTGATCGCCTTCGCAGGCGGGGGAGCGCTCGAGACGGTCACCTCCGACACGGGGCTCTTCTTCGCCGACCAGACGGTGGAGGCGTTGATCGCCGCGCTGGAGTCGTTCGATCGCTTCGAGGCCGGCTTTCACCCCCGGGCCGCGCGCGCCCAGGCCGAGCGCTTCACGAAGACGGCGTTCCAGGCGGGCATTCGAGACGAGGTGGCGGCGCTGCTGCGGGATCGGCCAGGGTGACCCGGGGGGGATTGAAGCGCGCGGTCGGGCCTGTGCTAAGGCCAGAGCGCCGTGTTCACCCGGTTTCAGCGGTTCTACAACTCGATCAAGCTCCTCGCCGACGAGGTGGCGCTCGCGCTGGCGTTTGGCCTCGCGTACCTGACGCGCTTCTCGGGGCTGATGGAGTTCGAGTCCACGCCGCCCATCGAAGACACGCTGGTGATCCTGCTGGTGGCGCTGGTGGTGTTTCCCCTCACCTTCCGCCAGGCGAACCTCTACACGACGAACCGCGCGCGCAGCCACGTCGGCGAGGTCTTCGAGGTCTTCAAGTCGACGATCCTCGCCACCACCCTGCTCGTCGCGCTGACGTTCTTCTTCTACGAGCGCTACTCGCGCGCCACCATCCTGCTCTTCACCATCAACGCGTTCGTGCTGGTGAGCGCCGTGCGCCTCGGGTTTCGCGCGTTCTTCAATGCGCTGCGCCGCCGCGGGTTCAACGAGAAGCGGATCCTGGTCGTCGGGGCCGGAGAGCTGGGCCAGCGTGTCGTCGAGACGATCCAGGATCACAAGGAGCTCGGCTTCACGGTGATGGGGCTGCTGACGCGCCGGCCCGAGAAGGTGGGCACGACGGTCAAGGGGCGCCCGGTGCTGGCGACCATCACCGACCTGGGCGCGGTGCTCGATCGCGAGCAGGTGGATCAGGTGATCCTGGCGCTGCCACTGGAGGATCAGCCGCTGCTGAAGGACCTGATGGAGCAGCTCGCGCTCCGGACGGTGGACGTGAAGCTGGTGCCCGATCTCTTCAACTACGTCACGCTGCGCGGCGGGCTCGAGGAGTTCGGTGGGCTGCCCATCATCAGCCTGCAGGGAGCGCCGCTCGAGGGCTGGAACCTCATCGCCAAGCGCGTCTTCGACGTCCTGTTCTCTGCGCTGCTGATCCTGCTCACGGGGCCGGTGATGCTCGTGCTCGCGATCCTCGTGAAGCTGACGAGCCGGGGACCGATCTTCTACCGGCAGGAGCGCATGGGCATGGATGGGCACCTGTTCGCGATGCTCAAGTTCCGCACCATGCGCACGGACGCCGAGCTCGAGGGCGCGCAGTTCGCGACGGCCGGTGACCCACGCCGGACGCCGATCGGCGCTTTTCTCCGCAAGTTCTCGCTCGATGAATTGCCCCAGTTCTTCAACGTCCTCGTGGGCGACATGAGCCTGGTTGGCCCGCGGCCCGAGCGGCCGGTCTTCATCGAGGAGTTCAAGAAGCAGATCCCCCGCTACCACCTGCGGCACATGGTGAAGTCTGGCGTCACGGGGTGGGCGCAGATCAACGGCCTGCGCGGCAACACGTCGATCAAGGAGCGGATCGACTACGACCTCTACTACATCGAGAACTGGTCGCTGCTCTTCGACCTCAAGATCCTGCTGCGCACCGCGTTCGGCGGGTTCCTCTCGAAGAACGCGTACTGATGCTCGCCGCCCTGCTCGGACTGCTGGTGACGCAGGCCCCGCCTCCAACGGCTGGGGGGCCCGGTGCGCTCGCGCCGACGGCCATCGAGACGGCCCGCCTCTACTTCATCGCCGGCGATCTCGTGACCGCCCGGGAGTGGCTGCAGCGAGGGCAGAAGAAGGAGGCGAAGGTCTGCAGGCCCGCCCTCAAGAGCCTCGCGGAGTACGCCTTTCTCCTGGGGAAGTCCGAGGAGCTGACGCTCGACGAGGCGAGGCAGGTGGTGGAGCTCGACAAGCGCATCTCGCCGAAGGAGCCGGGCAAGCTGACCAGGAAGGTGATCGACCGGTTCGTCGTGGGGCCCCTGAAGCGGGCCGAAGCGTGGGCCATGCAGGGCGCGGCGGGAGAGGCCGTGCGCTTCGTCGATGACGCCCTCAAGGTCGATCCCGCCAACCCCGAGGCGAAGGCCCTGCGCGCGCGGCTGCTCGACATCGCTGACGGCGGCGCGCCGTGGGATGCCGGCCGGTGAGTCGTCAGGCCCAGGCCGCTGGAGCGTAAGAGTCATTATGACTCGAATTCCGTCCCGAACCGAAGCCGCGCGCCTGGGTCAGGAGGCGCTGCTGATCTCGCAGCAGGGGGCCTACGTGGCGCCGTCGGGCGCGCGCGTCGAGGTTGCAGCAGCGCTCGAACGGTCGATGGCGGGTACCCGCTCGTGGGCGCCTTCGATGGCGGTGCCCCCGAGCCCGGAGCGGCGCTTCGAACGAACCACCGTCGCCGTCGAGAACGACGACTGCCTGTCGGTGGCGCGCCGGTTCGTCGAGGCCGGCCGCAGCACCGCAGTGCTCAACTTCGCGTCTGCCCGGAATCCGGGGGGCGGGTTCCTCAAGGGCGCGCGGGCGCAGGAAGAGGCGATCTGTCGAGCGTCGGGCCTGTACGTCTGCATCGAGGGCGACGGCATGTACGCGCATCACGGCGCCCACCGCGATCCCCTCTACTCGTCGTGGGTGATCCACACGCCTGCGGTGCCCGTCTTCCGGGGGCCGGACGACGCGCTGCTGGAAGCGCCGTGGTGCGTCGACGTGCTGACGTCACCCGCGCCGAACGCGAAGGTGGCGCTCGAGCGTGATCCTTCCCGGCAAGCAGAGCTCGAGCGGGTGTTCGCCGAGCGCGTCGAGCGCGTCTTCCGGGTCGCGGCGCACCACGGCGACGAGGCGCTCGTGCTCGGCGCGTGGGGCTGCGGGGCGTTCGGCAACGAGCCCGCGATGGTGGCGCGGCTGTTCGGCGAGGCGCTCGAGCGGTGGCGGGGCGCCTTCTCGCACGTCACGTTCGCGGTGCTGGACGGGAGCCCGGAGCGGCGCTTCATCACGCCTTTCCGCACGCTCGCGCGAGGGTGAGCGCAGCCTCCCGCGCGGAGAAGGCTGCACGGAATCTGCACGAAGACTCCGCCGACTCTCCGCCGCCCCTGCGACCGGGTGCGACCAGCTCGCGCGTTGATGGCGGCATGAACGAACCCGCTCCGTCGCCCACGAAGACGCCGCTCGAGTCCCCCGTCGTCGCCCCCGTCCTCAAGCCGCCACGCCGGCGGACGCGGGTGCTCCCGGTCGTCGGCGGGCTCTTCATCGTGCTGACGCTCACGGTGGTGATCTCCGAGCAGGTCGAGTCGCGCGATGACTTCGCGAACTCGGAGCTGGCGACCGGGGTGGAGGAGCGCTGGGGCGCTCCGGTCGATCAGCCGGCGCCGTCCGTGCGCGCGGCGCCGAGTGGCACGGTCTTCACGTCGCTCGAGGCGTTGCCGCTGTCGCGCCAGCACGTCACGGTCGACGCCTCGATGAACTACCGCAAGCGGGGGCTGAGGTACTTCTCGGGGTTCGACTTCGACTTCACCGGTCAGTACGCGGTGGCGAACCCGAAGCCGCACGACATCGACGTCGCCTTCGTCTTCCCCATCGAGGTGAACAAGGCGCAGGTGCTGATGAGCGATCTCCAGTTCCTGGTGGACGGGCAGCCGGCCCCGCTGGAGCTGGGCGACGAGCGCAACCGGCTGGTGTGGACGGGCCGCATCGCGAAGGGGGAGGCGCGGCAGTTCACGATCCGCTACCGCGCCCGCGGGCTCGACTCGTTCCAGTACCGGCTCGACCCGTCGCTGCCTGCGAAGGACGTGAAGCTGCACGTCGCCGTCGTCGGGGGCGACAACTTCGACTACCCGGCAGGCGCGTTGTCGGCGTCGACGGTGAGCCAGTCGAAGGACGGCATCGGCCTCGACTGGGCGTTCTCCACGCTGGAGTCCGGGGTGACGCTCGGGGTTCGCCTGCCGTCGCTCAAGACGTGGGACACGATCATCGCCACCATGGCGCGGCGGGCCTGGTTCCCGTTCCTCGCGCTGGTCGCGTTGTTGATGGGGCTCGGGGTGAAGCACCGGCGCCCGCTCGCGTTCTACGAGACGCCGCTGGTGGCCTCGCTGTTCGGCATGACGTTCGTGCTGATCGCGTACCTCTCGGCGTTTCTCATGTTCGAGATCGCCTGGCCGCTGTCGGTGCTGGGCCTGGGGGCGATCTTCGTCACCTGGCTCAAGCGGCTGATGCCGGACGAGCCCTCGAAGACGTTCGTCGGCCTGTGGGCAGCCGCCATGGTGGTGCCCACGCTCGCGGTCGTCGCGCAGGGGTACACGGGGCTCATCTACACAGTGGAGCTGCTGGCAGGCCTCGTCGGCGCGCTGGTGCTCTCGACGCGCAAGTCGGTGCGCGGGTGGCTCGATGACTCCGCGGTCCGCTCGGCGGGGGTGACGTCATGAGCGCCCTGCTGGCGGTGCTGCTGGCGGCCGCTCCCTCGGGCACGGCGACGGTGCCGCTCGGCGAGCTGATGGAGCTGGTGCAGCCGAAGGTGGGGGAGGCGGCGCCGGTCGCCGGGGTGACGTCACTCACGCTGGCGGGGCGGCCGGGGGAGGCGGGCCTCTGGCTCGACGTCGAGGCGACCGTGCGGGTGCTGTCGGGGAGCGCAGTGTCGGTGCGGCTGCTCGAGGTGAGCCCCGAGACCGTGGTGGAGTCGCTGCCCGACACCGCGGACGCGGTCGTCACGCTGAAGGACGGCGCGGTGATCGCCACCTGTCATGCGGCCGGCGCTCACAGGCTGGCGTTCAAGCTCCTCGTGCGGGCCACCCGCGACGGCCGGCGATCGAGCGTGCGCTTCGAGACGTCGTCGCTCACGCCGCCGACCCCGCTGAAGCTGGACGCGGACGACACGCTCTTCGAGCTCCCGGGTGCGACGATCGTGAGTGAGTGGGGCGGTTACGTCGTCTTCCCGGTGCGCCACGTCTACCAGGTCGCCTGGGCGTCGAAGCAGGAGCAGCAGCAGAAGCCGGCCCTTGCGCAGCGCGCGCCCGTCGATCCTCTCGTGAAGGACGCGATGAGCCGTTGGGTGATGACGCTCGAGGGCCGCGCGACGCACGAGGTGAAGCTGACGCTGCAGCTCGATCGGCCCGGGGTGATGAAGATCGAGGCGCCCGAGGGCCAGCGGGTGCTGCGCGCTCGCGCGAACGGAGTGCCCCTGGCGGTGGAGGAGGGCACGCGCACCCTGACGATCGACCTAGCTCCGGCATCGCTGGGCGCCGCGGAGGCGACCGTCGAGCTCGCCGTCGCGCAGGACTTCGGCGTCTTCCACCTCTCGGGCGGGCTCGAGCTGGGGTCGCCGCGGATCTCGTGGCCGGTGTCGCGGTGGACGACCGAGGCCGTGCTGCCGAAGGTCTTCACCTGGGAGCGGCGCGGCGGGTCGATGGAGCAGCTGGGCGTCGAGGCCGAGGCGCGCGGCGAGGTGCCCGGCAAGGCGCTGTTCTTCACCCAGCACCTCATCAGCGCGAGCGGCCCGGTGATCTCCCTTGGCTACTCCGTCGATCTGCGCGGCAGCTACTTCCGCTGAGGGCCCTGACTTGCGGGCGGCCGCAGTGGGCGTCGATGCTCCGAGCCATGGAGGCCTGGCCGTCAGTGCTCGCGGGCGTGATCTGGGGCGCCTGGGCCTTCCTGCTCGCGGTGGGGCGGCACTGGTGGCCGCGCGCGATCCGCTGGGTGTCGATCATCGGCGCGGTGGTGATGTTCGTTGGCCTGCTGCTGCTGATCGGCTTGCGGGTGCCGATGGCCGGGCTCGCCCAGCACGTGGACGTCGTGCGCATCGTCGTCTCGGCGGCGCTGACGGTTGGCGTGCTGGCGGTGGTGACTGAGCTCACCGTCGGCATGCCGTGAAGTCAGGGGTGCGGCACGCGCCACAAGAAGGCGTCGGGACCCTGGTTGCCAACGATGATGAGGACCTCGGTCGCGCCGACCCTGGTGAGGGCCATCGCGACGGGCTCCTGGTCGCCAGGAACGTCCCACGTCGTGACGACCGGCGCCATGCCGCTCGTGGTGAGCTTGATGAGCACGACGTTGCGCAGGGTCGCGCCGGTGTAGGCAACGTTAACCCCGCCGTTGGGGCCGTTGATCTGGTTGCTGGACTGGTGCCAGCCGAGGATCAGCACCGTGTCGGGCACGGTCTGCAGCACGTCGACGACCCGGAGGGGGTTCGACGAGGTCCACAGCCCGTCCCGTGCGACGCCGACGAGCTGACGACGCTCGACGCGCAACGAGTCGCCCGAGCCCTGGCCTGCCAGGAAGAAAGTGGTGGCGGTGGCGGCGATGCGAGTCGGCCGGGTAGCGCTGAACACTGCCACGGGCCCTGTCTCGTAGACCGCCATGAAGCTGCTGACCGGGCCGAGATTGGGCAGCAACACCGAGAAGCCCGCCATGCCGTGACGGAGCGACGGCCCGACGAGCCCGGGGCTCGAGGACAGCCCGCCAAACGTGCAGCTGCTCTCGCAGCGCCCCGAGATGCCGACGCTGTTGTTCGGGTATTCGGCGAGATCGTCACCAAGCGAGACGCCCGTCATCGGCGAGGACATCAGGAGCGGTGAACCCGGGCTCATCGCCACCCGCTGGAGGCGCGCTTCGTACGGCTGGGGTCCATCGAAGAGGGTGATGAGAGGGTCGGTCACCTCGGCGGTGCCCATGAGAACGCGCATTCGTACGAGGCGGGTGCCCGGCGCGACTGACTCGAGGGTGAACTGGTCGGCGGGCCTCGGCGTCTGGAAGTTGGCAGTTGGCGAGACGATCCACGCGCGGAAGTGGGTCGGGCCCGGGCCGGCGATCGCCGTGGTACCACTCTGGTTGCTCGCCAGCTGCTCGGCGCGCAACTCCGCGGCCCAGGCCAGCGAACGTGAGCCGGAGCGGGACAGGTCCGGGGTCCATGCCTCGAGCACGCTGACGCCACCATCGAGCGGCTCGCGCACGGTCGCGAAGGACGGAACGGCGCTGGTCGCGGGGATCTCAAAGGTCGCGACTGCAACGAAGCGGCTCTGGGGGAAGAGGAGGCCGCCGTCGGTGATGAGCGGGCCGCCGCCAGCCGCTCCGCCGGCAGTCGCACCGCCTGCCGCTCCACCACCGCCACCCGCACCGCCTGCCGTGCCACCGCCCGGCGCCCCGCCAGCCGCGCCACCACTCGTCCCACCGCCCGGCGCCCCGCCAGCCGCGCCACCGCCAGCCGCGCCACCGCCAGCCGCGCCACCGCCAGCCGCGCCACCACTCGTCCCACCGCCAGCAACTCCACCGCCCGGCGCCCCGCCAGCTGTCGCACCGCCAGCAACTCCACCGCCAGCTGTCGCACCGCCGGCAACTCCGCCGCCCGTGGCACCGCCAGCCGTCGCACCGCCAGCCGTCGCACCGCCGGCAACTCCGCCGCCCGTCGCACCGCCAGCCGTCGCACCGCCCGCCGTCGCACCGCCAGCCGTCGCACCGCCAGCCATCGCACCGCCAGCCGTCGCACCGCCAGCCGTCGCACCGCCAGCCGTCGCACCGCCAGCCGTCGCGCCGCCCGCCACTCCGCCGCCCGTTCCTCCTGCCGGGACGCAGTAGCGGCCTCCCTCGACCGAGCGGCACTCGAAGCCCTGCGGGCACCCGCCGTCGGCTTCACAGACGAACAACACTCCGGCCGGCGGTTGAACGCAGCCAAGCCCGAAGAGTGTTCCGATCAGCGCGGCGGATCGCATGAACAAGCACGGAGTCTCGCGCAGTGACGACGCGCTGTCATGCAGCCCGCAGCTCGACGCGAAAGTGGGCGCCCTTCGTCGAGGGCACGAGGCCGACGCTGCCCGAGAAGGCCTTGAGCAGCGACGACGCGATCGACAGGCCCAGCCCGGTGCCGCCGGAGTTCCGCGCGGTGGTGAAGAACGGATCGAAGATGCGCGCCGCGTTCGCCTCCGAGATGCCGGGGCCGTCGTCGGTGACGTCGATGACGATGCGTTCGCCCTCGCGCGCCGCCCGCAGCCGGACGGTGGCGGTCGGGCCCGCGTGTTTGAGGCCGTTCTCGACGAGGTGGCCGAGCGCGGCGGCCAGCGCATCGGCGGGGATCGGCGCGCGCAGCCCGTCGGCGACGTCGACCTCGACCCGCGACTGGCCGAGGGCTTTCACCAACGCCGAGACGTCGGCGATCTCGGCCTTCGCGGCGGCCACGTCGGCGCGTGCGAGCAGGAGCAGCCGCTCGACCAGCCTCGTCAGGCGCTCGACGTCGGCGCGAATATTCGAAAGGAAGCGCCGGCGCTGCTCGGGGCTCAGCGCGTCGTGATCGTCGGTGAGCAGCTCGATCGCCCCCTGCATGGCGGCGAGCGGCGTCTTGAACTCATGCGACACGCTCGAGGTGAAGCCCTGGATGTACTGGGCGCGCTGAGCGAGCAGGGCCGCCATGGCCTCGAGGCTCGATGACAGCTCGGCCAGCTCGGCGACCCGCGGCCGGGGAATGGCCCGCGAGCCCTGCACGTCTCCCGCGGCGATCGCGCGGGTCTGCCTCACGAGCGCCCGCACTGGCCGCACCACGACGATCGACAAGCCCAGCACCACCAGCGCGATCACCGCGACGAGCACCGCCGTCGTCGCTCCCAGGTTCTTCCGATCTCCGTAGACCGCCTTCGCGAGCGTCATCGGGGTGCGGAGCAGCAGCACCACGCCCCACACGCGTTCGTGCCGGACGACGGGCAGGGCGACCACCACGCGGATCGCGTTCGACCGCGACAGCCCCTCGAGGGCCGAGTCCTTCGGGTCGGGGGTGCGTTCGCGCAACAGGCTCACCGCCTCTCCGGTCAGCGCGCGTTGGAACTCGACGCGGCTCTCGACCGTGTGGCCGACGACGTCCTCCTGGCTCGAGGCGACCACGACGCCGTTCACGTCGACCAGGCGCAGGCCCGCCAGGGTCGTGCGGCTCACCTCGTCCACCAGCTTCGCCATCGCGAGCGCGGCGTCCTTCGCGGCGGGCTCGGGCGCGACCGAGGCTGGCGGAGCAGGCGGGGGAGACGGCAAGACGGGATCGTTGGCGCGGAGCATCGGCACCAGCGGCGTGAGCGTGGGGTCGGCCGCGCGGGGCCGGGCCACCTTCGCCGGCAACCCGAAGGACCTCTCGTCGTCGAGCCGCTGCGCGATCTGCAGCGCGAACACCTCGGCGAGCACCGCGCCCTGCGCGAGCAGCTCTCCCTCGGTCTGGCGGATCAGCTGATCGTCGTAGAAGCGCACGAGCGAGAGGCCGCCGATGGCGCCGGCGACGGCGACGACGGCGACGGCGGCGAGCACCATCCACAGCCGCGGCAGCCACTTCATGGTCACGGAAGGCCCAGGCGATAGCCGACGCCGTGCACGGTCTCGACGACGTTCCCGCCGACAGCCGCGAACTTCTGACGGACGCGGCGAATGTGGCTGTCCACGGTGCGATCGCTGACGACGACGCCGTCGTAGGCCCGGTCGATCAGCTCGTCGCGCGAGAAGGCCTTGGTCGGCGCACGCAGCAGCGCCGCGAGCAGCTGGAACTCCATCACCGTGAGGGTCACCTCGGCGCCGTTCCAGAAGGCGCGCCAGGCCTCGAAGTCGAGCGTGAGCGGTCCGCGCGAGAGCTGGGAGTCTTTCGGCGGCGGCGCGGCCGGGGGGCTGGCGTCGGGGCTCGCGCGGCGCAGCACCGCCTTCACCCGGGCCACCAGCTCACGTGGCGAGAACGGCTTGGTGACGTAGTCGTCGCCGCCCAGCTCGAGGCCAAGGACGCGATCGAGCTCATCGTCTCGCGACGAGAGGAAGACGATGGGGGTGCGGCTGGTGGCGCGAAGCCGCCGGCACACCTCGAACCCATCCAGCTCGGGCATCATCAGATCGAGCACGACGGCGATCGGCTGGTGCTGCTCGAAGGCCTTCACGCCAGCCAGCCCGTCGGCTGCCTCCACGACGGAAAACTGCTGCAGCTCGAGCGCGACGCGGACGACCTCCCGGAGGTTGGGATCGTCGTCGACGATGAGGATGGGCCCCTTCGGCGTCACCCCGCGACTCTACCGCAGTGGGGTGGCCGGGCACGTTCACCAGGCGGTCATCGGGCCGATGTCCTTCACCTGGTAGCCCGCCTGCCGGAGCATGCTGCTGGCCTGTGCGCTCCGCCCGCCGCTGCGGCAGTAGACGACGATCGGGCGAGTGGTGGGGCCGAGCTCGCGGAGCCGCGCTGGCAGATCCTGCACGGGGACGTTGAGCGCGTGCGGTACATGGCCCTCGTGGAACTCGGCGTGGGTGCGGACGTCGAGGAGCAGGGCGCCATCGGCGACCAGCTTGCGGTGGTGAATGGTGTCGATCATGGTGAGTGTCCGGGGGTGGGTCGCGGACATCGCGACCGGGTCAACAGAGCCAGGCGCGACGCGTCAGGGTTCTGCGGAACCGTGCAGGAGGCCTTCGGGCTCAGGGACAACGTCATGCTCGCCTTCGTCGTCGGTGCCGTGTTGGGGATCGTCTTCGCGCTCCTCGGCGCGGGGGGCGGCATTCTCGCGGTGCCGGCGCTGCTGGCGATCTTCTCGGTGTCGATGGCCGAGGCGACGGGCGCGGGCCTGGCGGTCGTGTGGGCCGCGGCGGTGTCTGGGGCCCTCGCGCACGGGCGGGCGGGGCGCGTGAACGGCCGCGTGGCGCTCGTCTTCGGGTTGCCGTCGATCGCAGGGGCGGCGCTCGGCGCGAAGCTGCACGCGCTCGTGCCGGAGCGGGTGACCGTGGCCCTGTTCTCGATCGTGTTGGCTGTCGCGGTGGTGTCGATGTTCCGCAGGCGCTCCGAGGCGAGGCGGGCGCCCGTGTCGCTGCCGGCCCTGGTGTTCGCTGGCGCGGCGACGGGCGTCCTGACCGGGTTCCTCGGCGTCGGAGGCGGCTTCTTGATCGTCCCGGCCCTGACGTTGTGGGCGGGCCTCGAGCTGCACGCGGCGATCGGGACCTCGATGGCGGTGATCGCGATGAGCAGTCTGTCAGGGGCGCTGGTGCACCTGTGGGCAGGGCACGTGCCCGCCTCGCTCGTGGTGCCCATGGGGGCGGGGGCGGTCGGCGGTGCGATGCTGGGAGCTCCGCTCGCTGGCCGGCTGCCTGAACGCCCCCTCAGGGTGGGGTTCGCGGTGCTCGCGCTGATCGTCGCGGCGGGAATGGGCGCGAAGGCGGCCGGGCTCCTCTGACGGGCGGGCCGCTGAACCGTTCGCCCGGCGCTCAGGCTCTGGGTCGGCATCGCAACACCCGATATGGAGCCACTCATGCGCATCGAACCGCTCTTCGACGAACGGACTTTCACGCTCACGTATGTCGTCTTCGACGAGGTCTCGAAGGACGCGGTGATCATCGACCCGGTGCTCGACTACGAGCCCTCGGGCGGCAAGCTGTGGACGGAGTCGCTCGAGCGGGTCGCTGCGTTCGTCGATCGTGAAGGCCTCAAGCCGCACCTGGTGCTCGAGACCCACGCCCACGCCGATCACCTGTCGGGGAGCCAGTGGCTCAAGAAGCGCTACGGCGCGAAGGTCGCGGTGAGCGAGCGGATCACCGAGGTGCAGGCCGTCTTCAAGGACGTCTTCGCGCTCGACGAGCTGGCGGTGGACGGGCGGCAGTTCGATGTGCTGCTGAAGGACGGAGAGACGGTGAGCGCGGGGGCGTTGTCGTTCAAGACGCTCGCGACGCCGGGTCACACCCCGGCGTGCATGAGCTTCCAGTTCGACGACGCCGTGTTCTGCGGCGACGCGCTGTTCCTCGACGACGTGGGCGTAGGCCGGTGCGACTTCCCGAGAGGCTCGGCCGACACGCTGTACGACTCGGTGACGACGAGGTTGTTCTCGCTTCCCGACGCGACGCGCCTCTTCGTGGGGCACGACTACCCACCCAGCGGCCGCACCTGGCGCGCCATGACGACGGTGGGCAGCGCGAAGAAGGCCAACGCACAGCTGACGGCGTCGATGTCGAAGAGCGCCTTCGTCGAGAAGCGCAGCGCCCGCGATCGCACCCTGTCGCCGCCTCGGCTGCTGTACCCGTCGGTGCAGGTGAACATCAACGCCGGGCACCTGCCGGCCGCCCGGGCCAACGGGCGCCGCTACCTCGTGACGCCGCTGACCGGGCTCTGAGTGCCGCGGGGAAGTCCCGGCAGCGCGGGCCGGGTGATGAGCGAGGTGCTCGGCCGACCGGCTCTTCAACCGCATCAAGAGCGACGTCGCGAAGGGGATCCCCGTCGCGGCGGGCACGCACGGGTCCGACCAGGCGTCGCGACATTGGGTGTCGAAGCCGCGACAGCTCGGAGGAACCGGTCGGCCGGCCGCGCGTCATGACGAGCGTCTCGAGGGCCCTCGACGGGTCGCCGACCCGCTGCGGCAGGCGGGCGAGGTGCAGCACCTCGAGCGCGGCCGACGAGGCGGGGCTGGAGCCGAACGAGCGACGCGGTGACTCGACAGCTGGCCGCTCCCGACGGCGCCCTCGTGTGCCGAGCCGCGGCGCTCCGATTCACGGCCGAGGGGCAGGAGCTGACGCGAGGCGCGCCTCAGCGGCGGCAAGCCACGACTCGAGCTCTCTCACTTCGGGGCCCACCAGCGCGGCGGCCATCGGCGTCGTGCGACGCGCGTCGAGGGCGGCGAGCCGGTCGAGCCGGTGCGCACGCTCGGCGCGCAAGGCGACCCGTTCAGCGGCGAGGCACCTGTCGGAAGCGCCATCGATCTCCGCGACGATGGCTCCTGCGGCGCCGGCCGTGAGCAGCTCGGTCCACCGCGCGGTGATGCGCCCCGCCACGGGAGCGTTCAACGGGAGCAGCGCGCAGTGATCGACGACGGCCAGCCAGGCGAGCACCTGGCCCCGGGAGACGACCTCGCCTTCCTTCACGAGCCACTCGAGGCCATACCGACCGGCCAGCGCTGGGAGGGCCACGTCCATGCCTCTGCTGGAGCGCGGCGGCGGGGGCGAGGATTCTGACCCCGAAAAGAAAACGGCCCCGGTTTCCCGAGGCCGCCCTCCCAATCGACTTCTTCCCCTCCCACGAGCGCTGCCAGGCGACAGGGATCGCTTCCGCATCCCCCGTCGGGCGTTGAGCCCCTGTGCAGCCCCGTCGAGTCGTCGTGCGAGGCGGGCCCCGGCGTGGGGAGCCCGCGACGCGTAGCCGTCGTCAGCTGCAGCCGGTGGTGGCGCCGCAGTTGTGGCACTTGTAGCAGGCGCCGTTGCGCACGGTGATGGTGCCGCAGACAGGGCAGGGCGGAGCGTCAGCCTGGTTCAGGAACGACGTGCCCGAGCTCTTCGCCTCGATCACCGCAGGCGGCGTCGGGGGCGGCGCCTTCACGCCCGCGGCGGCGATCTTCTTCACCTCGGCCTCCATCAGGCTCTCGCTCGCGCCCTCCTGCGGCAGGAACTTCAGCGACAGCCACCGGAAGATGTAGTCGGTGATCGACTTCGCGATCGGCAGGTCCGGGTTGTTGGTGAAGCCAGCCGGCTCGAAGCGGGTGTGGCTGAACTTGTCGGCCAGCACCTGCAGGGGCACGCCGTACTGGAGCGCGAGCGAGATGGCCGTCGCGAACGAGTCCATCAGGCCCGACACCGTGCTGCCTTCCTTCGCCATGGTGATGAAGAGCTCACCCGGCTGCCCATCTTCGTACATGCCGACGGTGAGGTAGCCCTCGTGGCCAGCGATGGAGAACTTGTGGGTGATGGCGCGGCGCTCATCGGGCAGGCGGCGGCGGGCGTCGCGCTGCACCTGCGGCGCGGGCACCGGAGCCTCTTCCTTCTTCTTCGAGGTGTTCAGCGGCTGGCTGCGCTTGCACCCGTCGCGGTAGACGGCGACGGCCTTGAGGCCCGCCCGCCACGACTCCAGGTAGGCCATCTCGATGTCTTCGACGGTGGCCTCGTTCGGCAGGTTGACCGTCTTCGAGATCGCGCCCGAGAGGAACGGCTGCGCGGCGGCCATCATCTTGATGTGGCCCATGTAGTGGATCGAGCGGCTGCCCTTCGCCGGCTTGAAGGCGCAGTCGAAGACCGGCAGGTGCTCGGCCTTGAGGTTCGGCGCGCCCTCGATCGTCTCGTGCTTGTCGAGGTAGCTGATGAGGTGCTCGACCTCGGTGGTGCTGTAGCCGAGCCGCTGCAGCGCGAGCGGCACCGTCGTGTTGACGATCTTCAGCATGCCGCCGCCGACCAGCTTCTTGTACTTGATGAGCGCGATGTCGGGCTCGATGCCGGTGGTGTCGCAGTCCATCATGAAGCCGATGGTGCCGGTCGGGGCGAGCACGGTGACCTGCGAGTTGCGGTAGCCGGCCGTCTCGCCGAGGGCGAGCGCCTCGTCCCAGGCCTTCTTCTGCGCGACGTGCAGCTTCGAGTCGGTCCTCTGCACGGGCAGCTGGTACGCAGCCTTGCGGTGCTTGCGGATGACGCCCAGCATCGGCTCGCGGTTGACGGCGTAGCCCGCGAAGGTGCCGAGGTGCTCGGCGATCTTCGCCGACTGCAGGTAGGCGCGGCCGGCCATGAGCGAGGTGATGGCGCCCGCGTAGGCCCGGCCCTCGTCGGAGTCGTAGGGCAGCCCACCGGCCATCAGCAGCGCGCCCAGGTTGGCGTAGCCGAGGCCGAGGGGCCGGAAGTCGTACGAGTTCTTCGTGATCTTCTCGGTGGGGTACTTCGAGAAGCCGACGACGATCTCCTGACCGAGCAGCGTCACGTCCACCGCGTGCTCGAAGGCCTCGACGTCGAAGTCGCCGTCGATGGAGCGGAAGTGCATGAGGTTCAACGACGCCAGGTTGCAGGCGGTGTCGTCGAGGAACATGTACTCGGAGCAGGGGTTGGACGCGTTGATGCGCGCCGTGTTCGCCGAGGTGTGCCAGGCGTTGATGGTGGTGTCGAACTGCAGGCCCGGGTCACCGCAGTGCCACGCCGCCTCGGAGATCTCGCGGAAGAGATCGCGGGCGCGGTACGTGTCCATCGGAGCGCCGTCGCGCACGGCGCGGGTCTGGAAGGCGCGATCATCGACCACGGCCTTCATGAAGTCGTCGGTGACGCGCACCGAGTTGTTCGAGTTCTGGAAGAAGATCGACGAGTACGCCTCGCCGTTGAACGAGCTGTCGTAGCCGCCATCGATGAGCGTCCACGCCTTCTTCTCTTCGTTCACCTTGCAGCGGATGAACTCGAGCACGTCGGGGTGATCGACGTTGAGGATGACCATCTTGGCGGCGCGGCGCGTCTTGCCGCCCGACTTGATGACGCCGGCGAAGGCGTCGAAGCCCTTCATGAAGCTGACCGGGCCGGACGCGGTGCCGCCGCCCTTCAGCGTCTCCTTCGACGAGCGGATCGGCGACAGGTTCGAGCCGGTGCCCGAGCCGTACTTGAAGAGCATGCCCTCGGTCTTCGCGAGCCCGAGGATCGACTCCATCGAGTCTTCGACCGAGTTGATGAAGCACGCCGAGCACTGGGGGTGCTCCTCGACGCCGACGTTGAACCAGACGGGCGAATTGAAGGCGACCTTCTGACGCAGGAGGAGGTGCGTCAGCTCGGCGTGGAACGCGGCCTTGTCTTCCGCCGTCGCGAAGTAGCCACCCGTCTCACCCCACGCG
>JAEUJQ010000048.1 GCA_016793095.1 Myxococcaceae bacterium
GGCGCCCTTGGTGACGTCGACGTTGATGGCGCCCGAGCCGTCGTCGAGGCCGAACACCGCGCCGCCCTTCAGGGTGTCGAGCGTGTCCGAGCCCTTCACCGTCTTGGTGCCGTCCTGGGTGGTCTCGACCTTCTCCCACAGGCGCTCGACCTTCACCTCGTAGGCGAGGCACGGCTGCTTCGTGCAGGGCGAGAGCAGCTGCTGCGCGGGGGCGACGACCTTGCCCTCCGACGACATGGCGCCCTTCGGGTCGCTCGAGGTGGGGTTGGCCTTCAGCTCGCCGGTCGTCTTGAAGGGCGCGGCGAGAATGCGCTTGCCCTTCAGGTGCTGGAAGAGGCCGAAGCCGAGGACTGCAAGTCCGACGAGAAGCAAGAGAACGCCCATCTGGTCACTCCAGGTGATGCCGCGCGTGGCGGCAGGTTGGTTGGTGGTTGTTCCGGAGTGGCCCCCCCGGAGACGTCGGTGAAACCCGACCGCCCACTGCTGTGTGCAGGAATTCCTCACACCCGGAGCGAGGCGCCAGAGCCCCGGTTGATCCAGGGAGTTGCGGCACGCGACGGACGGCGAGCAGGAGGGCGCGGAGGAAAACGGAGTGGCACTCTCCGGCCTGTCGGCGCTATCACGACGGTCGGCCCGGGAGCCGGTCCGGAGCCACTCGACACGCCATGCGCCTCTCTCTCCTCGCTGCCTTCCTTCTGCTCGCTGCCTGCGGGCAGATGAACACCACCCCTGACGCCGGGCCCACCGGCAACGCCGCCAACGGCATGACGCTGTACGTCGCGCGCTCGTGCAACGGCTGCCACGGCGCCTCGGGCGAGGGCAACTCGACCGGGCCGAACGTCACCGGCTCGACGACCGCTGGCATCGGCACGTGGACGCTCGCGGAGTTCACGAAGGCGCTGCGCGAGTCCATCGGGAAGGACGGCATGAAGTTCTGCACGACCATGACGCCGTACCCGAACCTGACCGACCAGCAGGTCGCCGACCTCTTCGCCTTCCTGCAGGCGCAGAAGAACGACACGGTGCAGCGCGGCATGGCCTGCCCGTGACGAGCGTCGGGCTCAGCTTCGCGCGGGCGCGGCGCTGACGACCTTCTTCGGCTCCTTGCGCACGAAGGAGTCGATGAGCAGCAGGCCGACGCCCACCACCACGGCGGTGTCGGCGACGTTGAAGGCAGGCCAGAAGGCCTTCTCGAACCAGTGCGCCTCGAGGAAGTCGATGACGAAGCCGCGCGAGAGCCGGTCCACGTAGTTGCCGATCGCTCCGCCGAGGACGAGCGGCAGGCCCCACTTCGCGAAGCGCTCGACCTTCTGCCCGGTGAGCTGCGAGTAGTAGTAGCTGATGAGCACCACCGCGCCGAGCACCACGAGGTGGAAGAGCGGGCCCCGCAGGTTGTCAGGCAGCGTTCGGAACAAGCCGAACGCAGCCCCCGGGTTCTCGGCGTAGCGCAGGCGGAAGAAGGACTCCGAGAGCACGACGGGCGCCTTCGGGCGGTAGTGGTAGCTGTCGAAGCCGGCCTCGGGTGCGGCGCCGAAGAAGACGCCGAGCCTGCCGTCCGCGCCGTCGTAGGCGCCTGAGAGCGCGTCGAGGACGTAGAACTTGGTGACCTGGTCGAGCGCCAGCACCGCCAGCGCGACCCCTGCGAGGAAGACGTATTTCCGAGGCATCGTGCGCGTCGTGTAGCCCTGCGGGGGCAGCGCACACAAGCCATCGACAGCCAGTCCAGACGCCACCCGGGCGTCGCCACCGCGCCGGCCTTTCGCGGATCGACGGCGCCGAGTTCCTGCTGCGCGATGGTGAGCGTCTTTTCGGCGACGCTGCCCGCAGGAGGCGGTTGGGTCGCCACGTTGACGGCCTGCGCGGCGGGTGGCTCGGGCAACGTGGGCTTCGACGACGCCACTGGGCAGCCCCGACCGACGGGGCGTCTCCCGGACACGCGGTGCAGGACGGCTTCAGTCGCCGACGCCTGCGACCTGAACCCGCTCGCGAAGCAGGAGCACCACGCGGAGCCTCACCGGCTCTCGCGGCAGAGGGGCCTCCAGCGTCAAGCCCCGCTCGACCGGCGCCATCGGCCTTCACCTCACCCGCGTGGCGCGCCAAGGTCTCCGCGTGGCGTCAGACAACCCACCCCGCTGGGGACCACGGCTGGTCGTCGCCGGCCTGGCGCTGCTGCCGGTCGGTCTCGTGGCTGGCCTCGTCGTCGCGTCCGAGCTGCGCGCGCGGCGGCTGGCGGAGCAGCTCCTCGTCGACGCCGCGGCCCTCTCCCGCTTCTCACGCGACCGCCCGCCACACCGCGAGGCGAGCCCGGGCCCCGTCGCCGACTGTCTCGCCCGCGCGCTCGACACCGCGCCGGACGTGAGCCGTGACGCGCCGTGGATGTCGGTGCCCGTGAACGAGGTGCGCGCGGGACGAGCGCCGCTCGAGGCGCTGCCGGCGGCGGCGCTGGAGGCCCTGGCGAAGCACGACCCGTGGCTGCGCGAGACGCTCGCGTGCACGCACCTCACCACGCTCGCCCCGGTGCCCGGGCTGGGGCCGCTCGCCGAGCCGCTGCACCCCCGCCGACAGGCCCTGCCCCGGCTTCAGGAAGCGACCGCCTCACTCGCGCCGTTGCGGGTGCGCGCGCTGCTCCAGCACGGCCAGCACCAGGAGGCGCTCGACGTGTGCGCCGACGGGCTCGCGCTGGTGAGTGACCTCCTCTGGCTCGAGGGGCCCGAGGCGGCTCTTGGCTCGCTGGGACAGTCCACCGGCCTCGCGACTCCCTGTGCGGAGGCGGTGTGGCGCGCTCCCGACGACGAGGCCAGGGCGCGCTTCGTCGGCCAGCTCGAGCAGCTCATGCGCGAGGCGCCGCCGTACTCGCACGTCATGCGGGTCGAGCGGGTCGCTCAGGAGCTGCGCATGTTCGGCATGTTCTTCACGACGGAGCAGACCGCGCGGCTCCCGCCGGGCGCCCGCACGATGGTGGCGACGTCGGCGTCGCTCGCTCGAGGGCGACAGGAGCGCGTGGGCCTGGCGAACTGGTGGTCGGCCTGTGACCGCGCGTTCCTCGCCGTCATCGCCGCCGCAGACCTGTCCGAGCCCAGCCGTACGCGCAGCATCCTCACCGCGCAGCGGGGCTTCGAGTCGCGCTGGCTCTCCCTCGTGCGGGTGCCGCCGCTGGACGTGCGCTACCAGATGTACGCCGAGAGCCACGAAGCGCTGCCGATGTCGCTCGAGCTCGTGCTCGCGGCCGCGGCGCTGCGACGTGGTCAGCCGCCGGTGACCCGGTACATCGAGCTCCGCGGCGACACGCTGACGCCGAAGACGGCCGAGTGGCGAGCGCTGGCCATTCGCCTGCCGCCGCGGTGATCAGGGCTGGTTCTGACAGGTCCCCATGGTGCCACCCGAGTCGGGCATGCAGGCGCCGCCCGTTCCCATGTTGCAGACGAAGGGACAGGAGGTCATCGGGCAGTTGAGCGCGCGGAACTCGGCGGCGTGCTGGTCGAGCGTCGCCACCAACTGCACCGCGGTCGTGCAGCCTGGACAGCCGAGAAGCTCGGGGCGCCGGTGCGTGCACTGGATGACGGGGAGGAGCGGAGCGCACCGTCGCGCAACATTCAGGGCCTGCGCGTACGCAGACTCAACGTCCGCACAGGTTCGCTGGGGATTCCCACCGCCCTGACCTCCGCCTGTTGAACCACCTGCTGCTGAGCCACCTGCTGCTGAGCCACCTGCTGCTGAGCCACCTGCTGCTGAGCCACCTGCTGCGGAGCCACCTGCTGCGGAGCCGCCTGCCGCGGAGCCACCTGCCGCGGAGCCACCTGCTGCCGAGCCACCTGCCGCGGAGCCACCTGCTGCGGAGCCACCTGCTGCGGAGCCACCTGCTGCGGAGCCACCACCGGCCCCCGCGTCGAGGGCATCGACCGGCATGAAGCACGCCTGGAGCACCAGAATCCACAGCCACGAGGTCCGTCTCATCGCGCGCTCCCGTCAGCCCTGCGCCGCTCCGGCCGCGGCAGGGACTCTCTGTGTCCCGAGGTGAAGGACGCTCTGACTCTCTCTTGTTCGCCGAACGCGCGTCGAGACCAGAGGGCCAACTGGGCCAGGTTCGTGACTCCGCGCTCGCTCAGGGAACGACCAGGGAGGTCGTGAAGAGGTAATTGACGCCGACGAGGTTCACGTTGGCCGCGGTCGAGTATTGGCCCCGCGCGAGGCGGACCTCCCAGGTGCCGGGTGCGAGCAGGACGGTCCAGTTGAAGCCCGAGGCGGTCGTGCTGCAGCGGAAGGTGTAGCCCGTCGTGTAGCCCCGCTGGCGCTCGAAGAACTGCAGCTCGCCCACGGAGTCGTTCAAGTTGCCGCTGGCCGAGCAGTACACGCCGTCTCTCGTCGGCGGCGCACCGTTGACGGTGATCGTTCCCGACACGGACGTCGATCGCTCCGCGAGGAGCACGTTCGAAGCGTTGCTGTTCACCGCGAGGCCGGTCAGCACCTGGTAGTTCACGCCGACGAGGTTCACGTTCGCTGCCGTCGAGTACTGGCCGCGGGCGAGGCGCACCTCCCAGGTGCCGGGCGCGAGCACGACGCTCCAGGTGAAGCCCGACGCCGTCGTGCTGCACCGGAAGGTGTAGGCCGTGGTGTAGCCCTTCGAGGACTCGGTGAAGACGAGCTCGCCCACCGAGTCGTTCAAGTTGCCGCTGGCCGAGCAGTACACGCCGTCTCGCGTGGGCGGCGCGCCGTTCACCGTCACCGTGCCTGACACCGTGTACGACTGCTCCGCCAGCACGACGTTCGAGACGTTGCCGTTCACCACGAGGCCGGTCAGCACCTGGTAGTTCACGCCGACGAGGTTCACGTTCGCTGCCGTCGAGTACTGGCCGCGGGCGAGGCGGACCTCCCAGGTACCGGGCGCGAGCACGACGCTCCAGGTGAAGCCCGACGCCGTCGTGCTGCACCGGAAGGTGTAGCCCGTCGTGTAGCCCTTCGAGGACTCGGTGAAGACGAGCTCGCCCACCGAGTCGTTCAAGTTGCCGCTGGCCGAGCAGTACACGCCGTCTCTCGTCGGCGGCGCGCCGTTCACCGTCACCGTGCCTGACACCGTGTACGACTGCTCCGCCAGCACGACGTTCGAGACGTTGCCGTTCACCGCGAGGCCAGTCAGCACCTGGTAGTTCACGCCGACGAGGTTGACGTTCGCCGCCGTCGAGTACTGGCCGCGGGCGAGGCGCACCTCCCAGGTGCCGGGCGCGAGCACGACGCTCCAGTTGAAGCCCGACGCCGTCGTGCTGCACCGGAACGTGTACGAGACCGTGTAGCCCCTGACCGCGTCGGTGAAGACGAGCTCCCCCACCGAGTCGTTCAAGTTGCCGCTGGCCGAGCAG
>JAEUJQ010000061.1 GCA_016793095.1 Myxococcaceae bacterium
GGCGGTTCGACGGCAGGCGGTTCGACGGCAGGCGGTTCGACTGGCGGTGGTGCGACTGGCGGCGGTTCGACGGCAGGCGGTTCGACTGGCGGCGGAGCCACTGGCGGCGGGGGCGCGGCGGTCGTCCGAAGCACCCGCTTCCAATCGACGCCGATTCGCTTCTCGGTGCCGAGCGCCGTCTACAACGCGATCTCCTCCTTCGCGACCGGGAGCACGATCAACCCACGCAACTGGGACACGCTCGATCTCAACGCCGATGGCCGTGTGGATCTGGTGCTGACGTCGAACCCATCGACCGGCGCGGTCTTCACGACCAACAACGTCGCGCACTGGAACGTGCACCTCGGCACCAGCACCGGCTTCTCGGCCTCGGTGACGCAGTGGGTGGTACCCACGAACGGGTTGCTCCCGCAGGGCTACAACGGCACCACCAGCGCCACGGGCATGTCGTTCTGGGTCACCCTCGACCTGACTGGAGATCGCCGCCCCGAGCTCGTGCACACCATGAACCCCTCACTCGGGGGGCCCTACACCTCGCCCATGACGGCGACGAGCGACGGCTGGCTGGTGCGACGGGGGGCCGCGACGAGCTTCGACCTCACCGGGCTCACCTTCCAGGTGCCACGGGTTCCGAACCTGACCGGCGGCATCGATCGGGTGGCGAACGACACGATCGGCCGCCGGTGGACCCTCGCGGAGCTGACCGGCGACGGCCTCGTCGACCTCGTCATCACAGCCGATCCGCTCACGGATGCGGTGTGGCTCACCAACGGACCGCAGTGGGTGCTCTGCCCGGGTGGGGCGACTGCACAGCCGGGCTTCAGCCCCTTCAGCTCGTGCCAGCGCATCTCGGTGCCCGACAATGGCGTCGTCGGCGGCTTCAAGAGCGCGTCGGCCAGTCAGCCCAACCAGCGCAGAGTGTGGCAGCTGCTCGACCTCAACGGCGACGGCGCGGCCGATCTGGTTCAGACCATGGACCCGAGCGCGGCAGGGAACACGACCTTCATCAACGGATCGACCCCGGCGTGGCGGGCCTGGCTCAACCAGCGCGGCGGCGCTGGCACCTACTTCCCCGTGAACGTGACCTTCTGGAACGTCCCGTCGTCCACCACGACCTCGCCCTCGAGCGCGACGGGCTTCTCCTGGTGGGAGACGTTCGACCTCGACGGCGATCGGCTCCCAGAGCTCGTCGTCACGGCCGACCCCACGACCGGCCGGCCGTTCGACTTCGGCACGGCGACCCCGAGCTGGCGCGTGTACTCGAACACCGGCGCGGGCTTCTCGGCCAGGTCCACGATCTGGCCGATCCCCCTCGGCCCCTCGCCAGACGGGTTCCGCTCGAAGGACGGGGCCAGCTGGGCGGTGCTCGACGTGACGGGCGATGGGCGGGTCGACCTCGTGCAGTTCCAGGACCCGATGACGGGCCTGGCGTTCTCCGACCTGAGCGGCGCGTTCTGGCGGGTCTACCCCGGCGTTCCCTGATCAACGACCGCTGGCGCGGGGAGTGTTCGGCTTGAGCGCCTCGAGCGCCTTGAGCCGTGCCAGCTCGAACTCGTCACCGCGCGCCCAGGTTGGCATGGCCGGCGCGTCCGCCAGCTTCACGATGAGCTGGTGAATCAGCTTCACGTCCTCGACGGCGCCCGACAGATCCCACGACGCGAGCAGCTCATCGGTGGGCTGGTGGTAGTGCGTCAGCTCCCACTTCTCGCGTTGCTCGCGGCCCCAGGCTTCCGGACGATCGCGAAAGGCGTGGCCCGACGAGAAGTACGCCGCCGGCACGCCCACCTTCGCGAAGTTGAACTGATCGCTCCGGTAGAAGAAGCCGCGGTCAGCGAGCGCGTCGGGCTTCACCACCCGCCCCTGTGCCTTCGCGAGCTGAGACAGCGTCGCGTCGATGCTCGACTTGCCATACCCGATCACCGAGACGTCCTTCGTGCGGCCCCAGATGTTGAGGCCGTCGATGTTGATGTTGGCGGCCATGCGGCCCCAGGGCACTGGCGGGTGCTCGACGAGGTACTGGGAGCCGAGCAGGCCCTGCTCTTCGGCGGCGACGGCGGCGAACAGCACGCTCCGCTTCGGCGCCTTCGGCTGCGACGTCAGCGCGCGGGCGATGGTGAGCATCGCCGCCACGCCCGAGGCGTTGTCCACGGCGCCGTTGTAGACGGCGTCTTCGCCGGGTTTCGCGCCTTCCTTGAGGCCGAGGTGATCGTGGTGCGCGGTGATGATCAGCCACTCGTCAGAGAGGACGGGGTCGCTCCCGCGCAGCAGACCGAGCACGTTGGCGGTGGCCTTCTTCGCGACGACGTTGGTGAAGCTCGTGCTCGCGAGGGCGCCGAGAGCGACCGGGGTGAACTCGCGGGACTGCGCGGTGGTGCGCAGCGCGTCCAGGTCCTTCCCGGCGAGCGCGACGAGCTTGCGTGACGCGTCCTCGGTGAGCCAGCCCTTCACCTGCAGCGGCGTCGGCTTCTCGGACGGTAGATCGAATTGCTCTCCAGTCCAGGACGTCTGCACCACCTGCCACGGGTAGCCCGCTGAGGGCGTGGTGTGAATGATGAGGCACCCGACCGCGCCCTGCTTCGCGGCCTGCTGGTACTTGTAGTCCCACCGCCCGTACCAGAGCCGCGTCTTGCCGGCGAAGAGGGCCGCGTCGTCCTCCGGGTCGTTGTTCATCACCAGCACGACCTTCCCCTTCACGTCGACGTTCTTGTAGTCGTTCCACCCGTACTCTGGCGCGACGATGCCGTAGCCGACGAAGACGACGTCGGCCTTGTCGAGCTTCGAGACAGGTCCCTGATGGCCGCTCACGGCGATCAGGTCGTGGTGGAACTTCGCCACGAACGAGGCCTGGCCCCTGGAGAAGGTGAGCTGCTCCGGGTGTCCGGTGACGCCGACGAGCTCGACGGGCTGCCGGGCCGACCCGTTCGCGCCGAGCAGCTCGAGGCCCAGGGTCTCGTATTGCGCGGCGAGGTACTGCTGCGTGAGCTCGTCCCCTCGCGACGCGGGTCCGCGCCCCTCGAGGGCGTCCGACGCGAGGAAGCGCACGTGCCCGGTGATGGCGGACGCGGTGATGAGCGCCTGCCCGGCGCCGGCGGACTTGTCGGCAGAGAGCAGGAGGGCCAGGAGGAGCGACGACGTCATGCCCGTCGTCTACCGGACTTCGATGGCCGGGCGAAAGGGTCCACCGCCAGCAATCGCAGCTCGGCCACGAAGCGGTGGCCTTCGGCGTCTTCGAGCCAACACTCGTCGGGCGTGGGCAACATCTCGGTGACGACGAGCGACGGCGCCTCTCGCGCCTGCTTGCACAGCAGCTCCACCAGGGCCGGGCTGGAGAGATCGACGAAGACCGGCTTCGTCTCGAGCGGCGACTTCACGAACACCCACCGCGGCCAGCCGAGCGTCGTGGCGAGGCGGGTGACCGCGAGGAATCGTGACGGGCCGTCGTCCAGCGCCCAGGGGTCGAGCTGCGCGCGTTCGAGCCGCCACGCCTCCCGCGCGATCACCACCTCGTCCAGCCAGATGCGAGGCCGGTGGGCGGTCCAGCCGATCGGGTGAAACTCGTTCGCCGCGCGGAGCTTGATGCGGCGCTCGAACACGGCCGCGAGCGGCATGCGGAAGCCGGGGCCCACCACCTCGAGCCCCCCTGCCCCGCGACGGACCAGCAGCTCCGCAGCCGCGCGCACCCGGGACGGCGGGAGCGGCGAGGTGAAGCGAAAGCCGAGGTCGACGTGCCAGCGCGTCGACCCCGCGGCGAGCCGCCAGTCGTGGGTGCTGCGCGCGAAGTCTTCCCAGGGCACCGGCGAGACGTGCGGGCCCGGGAGATCCTCGCGGAAGAGGGCCTCGAGCTCGGCCCGCCACGGCGTCAACGAGAGCACCGAGAGCGTCGTGAAGGGCGTCACGCCCGCGTGGAGCTCACCGAGCACGGGCACCAGCCTCTCACCGCGCTTCGCCAGCATGACGTCGGGCGCGTGGTGGCGTGCCCCTGGCCAGCCCGGGAGAGCCCGGGCCGCCTCGCGACGAACGGCGCGCTCCAGGGTGGCCGAGGACCACCGGAGCTCCCGCGCGCCTGGATCGACGGGGCCCAGCGCCCGCGTCACCCTGCCCTGCAGCCACTGCACCGCGCGCTTCACCGCGGGAGGGGGATCGACCTCGAAGAGCCCGGCGGTGGCACGCCAGAGCTCCACCAGCGGAACGCGGCCGCCTCCCAGCTTCGTGAACGCCCGCTCGGCGCCACGGTCGAGCTCACGCGCGATGCGCGCTGTGAACAGCCGCGCGAGCTCCAGCAGCACGGTCAGCGGCGCCTCGAGCGTCTGGCGCAGGGACTCGCCGAGCCGGAGCTCGGTGGCACGCCGGGTCTCCTCGTAGACGATCGACCGCCCCGCGTAGGTGCGCCCCTCATGACGCTTCGCCACGCGGCCAGACAGCCGGGTGAACGTCTCGTCCGCCTTCCCGAGCGCGCGCCGAAGGGCCTCTGGCTGGCCGGCAGCCGATTCGATCTCGTGCCTGGCGCCCTCGAGCTCGTCGAGCGACGTCATCAGCCTCGAGCGCAGCGGCTCAGCGACCCGCTTCGCGGCCGCCCGCATCGCCGCCTCTGGCCGATGGGAGATCGGCGCGGGCAGCGCGACGTCGGCGATGCCACCCGCAATCAGCTCCCGCACCATCGCCAGCACCTCGGGCAGCGGCCGACGCAGCCTCGTCGAGAGCCGGCGCGCGGTCACGGTCCCGTCCAACGCCTTCGCCAGGCGCGCCACGTCTCCCGCGAGGCCCGCCACCCGGACGTGACCGAGGCGGCGCAGCGGCGCGACCGCGAGGCTCTCGTCGTCGCCCGCCGCGCCGTCGATCACCGCCGCGATCGCCCACGGCTCGAAGAAGACGGCGCGGTCGAGGAGCAGCGTCGGGCCCGGCGTCTGCTCGAGCTGCCCCTGGCCGTCCCAGCGCGCCCAGCCGAGCGGCCCGAAGAAGCCGATGGTGTCGCACTTGGTCGCGTAGCGCTGCAGGTAGGAGACGACCATCGCCTCCTTCTTCCGCAGCTTCGCGTCGTCGCGGTCCGCCGGCGCGCGGACGAGCGAGTCGAGCCCGTGCTCCACTGCGCCCCGGTTCTGCCAGGTGATCGCTTCACGGAGTCGTGGCTCCCGTGCCAGCGCGCGGATGAGGGCGCGGAGCCGGGGCCGCTCCTGTTCGAACGCAGCCCCCAGGGCCTCCGCGGGCGCCTCGCCGGACACCACGCTCCGCGCCACCGCAGCGATCGACGCCGAAGCGAGCGGCGCGACCGCCGAAACAGGGAAGCCCGCGCCTCGGACGAGCGAGACCGGCCAGAGGTTCCACCCCCGGAGCAGGGGCACGCGGACCGGTCTGCGCGGGCGCGTCATGCCGAGCCCCTCAGATCGAACTCGCGGGCCGCCCGTT
This sequence comes from Myxococcaceae bacterium, assembly GCA_016793095.1. Classification (GTDB taxonomy): domain Bacteria; phylum Myxococcota; class Myxococcia; order Myxococcales; family Myxococcaceae; genus Xiheimicrobium. Next base: position 5,404 of record JAEUJQ010000061.1, read on the forward strand.
GAAGGCGCCAACCACCAACCCCGGAGCCTCCATGCGCCTTCGCCTCCTGTCGTGCCTGATGACGTTGTCCTTCGCCCTGCCCGCCTTCGCCCAGTACACCGAGACGGCCGGCGTCAACGCGGCCCCGCCCGCCCGGGTCGTCGAGCAGGTCCGCAACGAGAAGACGGGGAAGATGGAGGAGCGCGAGCGCTTCGTGCCCGTCCAGCGCGACTCGTACGGCAACTCTGGCGGCAACCAGCACGATCTCGCGGTCGACGGCGCCTTCGACGGGCAGACGGTCGCCGTGATCCAGCTCTACGACTTCCCCTTCGAGGCCGCGCGCGACGCGCTGAGGGAGAAGGGCTTCTCGGTCTTCCGCTGGAACCACGCGCCGCCGCCCGCGAAGGAGCTGGAGGCGAAGCTCGAGAAGGCCTGCCAGCTGTGGATCATCTCCGGCGACCAGCAGCAGCTCACGAAGGAGCACCTCGCGGTCATCAAGCGGTTCTTCGACTCGGGCAAGGGCGTCTACATCTGGGGTGACAACCAGCCCTACTACGCCGACGCGAACGCGGTCGGCCAGGCGCTGCTGGGCGTCACCATGCTGGGCAACCTGCACGGCGACCAGGTCGTCGGCCTCGAGAAGTCGAACGGGGAGAAGCACATCGGCGTGCGCCGCCGCCACCTGCTCTCGACGGGCCTCGAGTTCCTCTACGAGGGCATCACCATCGCGACCGTGCAGAAGAACGAGGTGCTCGAGCCGCTGCTGTACGGGTCGGCGGGCAACCTCGTCTCGGGCTTCTACGATCGCGAGGGCAAGCGGGCGATCTTCGACGGCGGCTTCACGCGGCTCTACAACAAGTGGGACACCGCGGGCACCGCGCGGTACGTGAAGAACGCCGCGGCGTGGCTGGCCAACGCCGAGCGCTTCGGTGACGCAGTCGTGAGCAAGAACGTCAAGCGCACGCCGGCGCCCAACGAGACGCGCTGAGCTCACGTCGCGTACACCATCGTCATGCCCATGCCCTCGGGTGGTGGAGACAACACCAGGCCGGGGGCGTCTGGCGCGTACCGTGCGAGCGCGCCGGAGTAGCGACCGTGGACGATGAAGGGCGTGAGCTCGACCCGCACCGGGATCCACTCCACCTTCCCGTCGATCAGCACGGGCAGCTCGGTGCGGGGCAGCGGCTGGTAGCGCTGCACCACGTACTCGCGGTTGGCAGAGCGCGCGACCGCTCCACGCCACTGCTCTTCGTCCACCGCGGCGCCGATCACCGTGTCCTTGCCGACGAACGAGCGCTTGATGACGAGCTGCCGCTGGTTCTCGAGCAGAAAGTCCTTCGCCTCGGGGCCGACGTACCAGGTGTCGGGCGCGACCACCCAGGTGCCGTCCCGACAGGCGACCGGGAGCGCGCCGGTGTCGTTGGCGTACGGGAGCACGCCCTTGTCCAGCGCGACGCCGATGAGGGGCTTCACGATCGGCGCCGAGCCCACGTGCGTTCCGGTGAGGGCCCTGGCGGCGCCCCAGAGCGGCTCGGGGCGATCGATGAACGAGCAGCTGATCGTCACCATCACGAAGAGATCCACCGGCAGTGACGAGCCCTTGAGGCGCGCGCGGCCTCGCGAGTCCACCCAGGCCTCGTCCTCGTGGCCGAAGGAGACGCTCAGCCCACGCGCGAGCAGCCGCTTCACCGCCTGCTCGACCTGGTGTCGCACGCGGTCGCTGTCTTCGACGACGAAGGGCCACTCCTCGCGGTGAGAGATGAGCGCGACGTGCGCGGGGCGGTGGTAGTCGATGGCCGCCTCGATGGCCGCGAGCCAGCCCATGAACGGTCGATCGAGGTCGCCCCGCGCGAAGCCGCCGCTGAGGAACGCCGGGTGCGTCGAGAAGAGATCGAACAGGCACTCGGTGTAGCCGATGCTCACCACGACGCCGTTGCCGTAGTTGATCTCTCCCAGCACGTAGCGATCGGGCAGCAGGAAGCCGTCGGGGCGGAACCAGGTCAGGGTGTGCGGGCTCGCGAGGCCCGGCGCCAGCGCGCCCAGCAGCTTCGCGCCCACGGGCACCTGGCGATGCAGGGCCTCGGGCTGGTGAACGTCGCGCGCGAGCTGGTCGAGCAGCCTCGCCATGCCCTGCTGAAAGCCCTCGCTCAGCGCGTCGAGGCGCGCGCGGGGAATGAACAGCGGACGCAGCGGAATCCCGACGCCGTGCAGCGTGTCGACGCCCTGCTTCTTCCAGCGCCGCTCGAAGGCGCGCACGGTGTCGGCCATCTTCGAGCCGTGGCGCGCCAGGTGACGCCGGAAGTGGGCGACGGCCTCGCGATCTTCGGGGAGGACGGGGGCGCGCTCGGGGCGCCGGGAGCGGACCTGCTTCACGGACGAGGAGCGAAGCACAGTTCGCGCGACGCTCCTTCACCTTCGTGGTGTGATCCAGCCATGGCTGGAGAGCTGGAGTCCGCGCTGGAGGCGCTCGTGCGACGGGAGCCGCGGTGCGCGCCGTTCATCGCGAAGCTGCGGGCGACCGAGGATCCCTCACGGGTGCTCGACGTGCTGACCGACCGTCCTCGGGAGCGCATGTTCCGCGCGCCGATCTCGGGCGTCGTCGACGCGCATCAGGCCCTGGTGGGCGTCTGGAGGGGTAGCGACCGCGAGTGGCCACGGCCCCCTGAGAACCCGCTGGGAGACCTCGTGCTCCATCGCACGCGCTTCGACGCCATCGGCTGGGTGCTCAGCCGGCCGGTCTCGCTCAGAGTGCCGCGAGGCCAGCGGGTGGAGTCCGGCGACGACCTCGCGATCGTCTGGTGCACGCTCGACGAGCGCATCGAGGTGGTCGGCGATGCTGACGTGAAGGTCTGCGTCGGGGACGAGCTGCCCGAGCTCGCGCCGCAGGAGTCGCACCTCGTCGCCACAGCCCTCCTCCAGTTCTTCGATCGCTACCCCGACCCCGACGCGTCAGCTGCGAAGACCGGGGGCGAGCTGGTGCTGGCGAGCGAGTTCGAGCGGAGCGTCGAGCGGGCGCTCGCTGCCGGAGCCGCGCCGCCGGTCGCCCGCGCCCGCGTCATCGGCGTCACCGCCCGGTGAGCGTGTAGACGGGGACCAGGCCGCCGCCCTGGTGCACGTTCACCACCGGCCGCCGGTGCACCCGCGCGAACAGCCCGCCGAACCGATCGCCGTGCAGCCACGCGCTGTAGACGACGTGGTGCGGAACGACCGCCAGGGAGTCGCCCTCGAGGACCGGCAACTCCGCGGTGTGTGCGCGTACGAAGCGCTGCAGCAGGAACGGGCGCGCGCTCCGTCTCGCCGAAACGACCGCAGCGCGCCACGCCTCGTCCGACACCGCCGGCCCGATGGTGACGTCGAAGCCGCCGAAGCCGTCCGACGGCTTGAGGACCCAGCGCTCCCGCTCGACGGGGCCTTCTCCGTCCAGCACGCGCGTCTCGGGCACCGACTCACGCACGAGCGCCGCGTCTGCGGGGCTCAGCCGGTCGAGGACCTCCGGCGTCGGCAAGCGACGCAGCAGCACCTTGTGATCGGCGGCGATGGAGCCCACCGGGTTCACCACCCTCACCACGCCCGCCGACCAGGCCTCCATCAGCGCTCGGCTCGCTTCGCTCCGCTCGGGCGCGAGCAGGTCTTCCAGGCTGTCGCGAACGACGAGCGCGATCCGGCGCTCGCCCAGCCACAGCGCGCCCTCGACGAAGCGGAGCTCAGCCGGATCCACCATCACCGCGTCGACGCCCTCGCCTCGGAACACCTTCACCAGCCGCGCCACGTCCCACTCGAGGAACGCCTCGCGATGAATGACGAAGACGACGAGGCCGGCCTGCTCCGGCTCAGGGGCGACGAAGCGCCGCAGCGACGACGCGACCGACTGACGCGTCACCGACGAGCGCGGGAAGAACGGCAGCGCCTCGAAGGCCGCCGACGACGCCTCCTCGACGCCCATGCCCGACGGATCTCCGGCCTGGCACTCGATGAGCGCCACCCTGCCATCCGCGTCGACGATGAAGTCGTAGCGGGTGCTGCCCAGCGCCCTGCCCTCACGAGCTTCGGCGCTGACGCGGGCCTGGACGTCCCCCGGTAACGGGAGGGGCTCGACCGGCGCGCCCGCCCAGCACCGCAGCACCTCGTGCATGCCCGCGTGCCAGGCCCGCGCGAGCGCCTCGAAGTGAGCTCGGGTCGGCGGCTCGATCACGAGCGGACACAGGACCGGCGTGAGGGAGGACGCGCCTTCTCGGGTCAACGCCTCGACGAAGGCCGCGCGCGCCGCGCGTGGATCGTGCATCACGCGCTCGAGGAACGCGCCGGTCCATCGTTCGACAGCGGCCGACCTCGACATCGGGCTCAGGCGGTCCGGGCCACGGCGCCACGCAGCTCGGACAGCGCCTCGGCGAAGCCGTCGATCTGGGCGTCGGTGTGGTTCACGCCCAGGCACACCCTCAACTGCGCCTTGCCGCGCCCCACCACCGGGAAGAAGGCGGTGCTCACGAGGTAGCCGCGCTCGAGCAGGTCGGCGCCGAGCGAACGGCACGCCCCCTCGTCGCCGATCACCACCCGGCGAATCGGGCTGAAGTCGCGCGTGTCGCTGCCGACCTGCTCGTCGAAGCGGGCGACGCGAGCCCGAAGCTCCTTCTGCAGGCGCTCCACCGTACCGTCGCGGTGCAGCTTCACCGCCTCGAGGGCGGCGCCCACCACCGAGAAGTCGAGCGGCGCCGAGAAGCCATACGTCATGCCGAAGCGGCGCACCCGATCGGCCTGCCACTTCGACGGCAGGAGCACCCCGCCGCCGTTGCAGCCGAAGCCCTTGCCCAGCGAGTACGTGATGATCACCGTCTCAGGCAGCTCGCCGTCCCACGCGCCCCGCACCGAGCCCTCGCCATGGCGGCCGAAGATCGACGTGCCATGCGCGTCGTCGACGTAGAGGAAGATGCCCCACCTCTCGCTCAGCTCGACGAGCTCGGGCAGCGGACAGAGGCCGCCCATCGAGTAGACGCCGTCGGCGAGGTAGATGACCGTCTCGCCCGCGCGGTCGGCGGCCCTGGCCTCGTCCTCGAGCGCCTGCAGATCGTTGTGGGGGATCGTCGACACCGTGGTCGCCTCGGCGGCGATCACCGGCCTCAGGAACTGCATCGAGGCGTGCGCCAGCTTGTCGAACACGAAGCGCGTCTTCGTGCGGGCGCTGCGCGGCAGGAGCGCCCCGCTCGCGAGCGTCGGCAGCACCGACATGTGCGCGGCCGTCACCGAAGGGAACGTGATCGCGTGGCCGCGGAAGAGCCCGCCCAGCTCGGCCTCGAGCTGCACGTTGGGCTCGATGGTGAGGCGCGAGCGCGCACAGCAGAAGTGCACCCCGAAGGTGTCCACCGCCCGCTTCGCGCCCTCGATCAGCGCCGGGTGGGTGTCGAGCCCCAGGTAGCTGCAGTTGATGAACTCGACGGCCTCGCGCCCGCCCGCCAACGTCACCTCGCGCCCGTCGCGCGCGCTGAAGTGCGTGTGCATGAGGCCCAGCTCGGCGGCCTCCGCGATGCCCGCCTCTGCTTCCCCGATCACGAACCGTGTGTTGCGCGCCATCTGACCCCACCACACCCAAACCCGGGTTCCTGTGCAAGTGGGGGCTCAGATTCTCAGAAGGGGGCGTCGTCGTCTCCCGGCGGGGGAATGTGAGAGTCGTCCGGTCCGCCATCGCCGGCACCGCCACCTCCACCCTGGCGCGCCAGCTCGGCCTCGATGGCCGCGAGCAGCGTGCGCTCCTTGTCGTGCCAGCGCGCCTTGCCCGGGTCACCCAGCGTGCGGCGACAGCCGTTGGCGTAGAACTCGAGATCCTGCATCGACGCGCCCGCGATGGGCATGCCCTTGGAGCGCCCGTACGGCGGGAAGACCATGCCCCCCGCATCGGCCGGGGGAGGACGCGACGCGCTGCTCGTCGGCGCTCGCCTGGCCTCGGGGCGGCCCTCGATCCGCAGCTCTCCCAGGCTCAGTGAGAAGCCCTCACCTGTCCGCGTCGCCGTGCCCACCCGCACCTGCTCCACCGACCCGTCTGCCCGCGTCACTGCCACCGTCACCGGAAAGGTCTCGCTCATGGCCGCTGGCTTCACCACGCCCGCACCCCACCTGTCCACCTACACGTCGTGGAAGTCCTTGCCGCCGCAGCGCGGGCACACCGGCTTGTACCGGCTCACGGTGCCGCGCCACCCACACAGGCACACGACCTGACGCTGGTGTGGGTTCTCCGCCGGCCTCGAGAGCAGCCGCTTGAGCACGAAGAGCACCACCACGAGCCCCAGCACGAAGGCCACCGGCTTCCACCCGCCCACTTTCGCCAGCACTGTATTCAGCTCGTCCATGCCGGCGATTCTCGACCTCCCCGGGCCAAAGCGCGAGACTCCTGTCGCGTGGTCCCGAATTCCGTCCTCCTCATCGACGACGAGCCGATCGTGCTCGACGTGCTCAAGATCGCGCTGGAGAAGAAGGCCTTCGCGGTCGTCACCGTGCAGCGCGTGACTGACGCAGTGAAGGCGCTCGAGTCGCAGCGCTTCGGGGCGCTGCTGGTGGACAAGAACCTGCCCGACGGCAGCGGCCTCGACGTGATCCGGGCAGCGCGCAGCCGGCAGCCCTTCTGTGCGTGCATGATGATGACGGGCTACCCGAACGTGACGTCGATCCTCGAAGCGCTTCGCCTCGGCGCGGTGGACTACCTCGAGAAGCCGTTCCCGCAGATGACCCTCGTGCAGGAGAAGATCCGCGCGGCCATCGAGAACCAGCGCATCCTCCAGGAGCGGGAGGCCCTCATCGCGAAGCTGCAGGACCTGCAGCGCGCGGGGAACGGCGTCTTCGAGCGGGACACTGAAGTGGCGATGCTCCAGCAGGCGCTCGAGCTGGCGCAGGAAGAAAAGCAGTACCTCGCCTCGAAGCACCAGGTCGAGCTCTCGGAGGCGCAGGACCGGTTCTCCAGCCTCAAGAACCGCCACGTGGCCGCGGTGCAGGCGATCAGGGCGACCTCGGCCTCACTCGCGAACCTGCTCGAGGGACACAAGCTGCCTCCTGAGCTCGACCGTGAGGTGCGGGAGGCGCGGCGGATCCTCTCCTCGCTCGATGAGGGGGCGCATACGCCCGCGATCGGCTCGCTCCCCAGGGTCGTCTGACGGTCGGCTGATGAGCCGGGGAAGGGCGGGGGGCTGCGCGGGGTTCGACGCTTCGGTTAGATTCCAGCTCAGAGGTCCGGCGCCGTGGCCGGGACGTGAACATGAAGGTGCGCCTCACCCAGCCCCGCAGTGACTGCCTCGTCGTCGAGCGCGGCCGCGCCTGGGCCCGTTTCCTGGTGGGCCTCGTGGCGGTGGGAACGCTGTCCACCAGCCTGGCGGTGGTCGATCTCTCTTCTGGCCCCGGCCTCACGCTGCTCGTCCTGGTGGCCCCGCTGCTCGCGGTCTTCGCGATCGTGATGCTCCGCGCGGCGCGCACCACCACCTGGACGCTCGTCCGAGCCCAGGGGCGCCTGCTGGTCGATGGGGAGCCGCTCGAGCTCGCGCGTGTCGAGCTCCGCGTCGCGCAGATGCCCGTCACCCGCGTCCCGACCGGCTACACCCTCTCGTTGTGGATGATGACGTCGGCCGGCCCGGTGGACATCCCGCTCGGCACCTGGCGCACCCTCATCGAGGCCTCCCACATCTCGGGCACCGTCGAAGACTTCGTCCAGCGCGCGAACGTGCGCCAGCCCGGCCACACCGGCGCCTGAAGGGTGGTCCTGCTGCGTTCGCGCAGTGTCTCAATCCTCCCACGCGCAGGGTGCGGATCCGGCAGGAGAGCCGGTGAGGCAGGTCGCGGCTCTCGCTGAGACGGCGAACCGGGCGCGAGCACCACTCCGTCCACCACCAGGGTGGTCCACGCCGTCTTGATGCTCCTCGATGAGCCGGAAGAGACCTCCACGGTGAGCTGCAGCCGGTGTCTTTCCTGGAGCGGCTGACCGGTGGATTCTTCTGGGAGCCTCGGGCGGGGTGGGCAGTAGAGTCCCTCCATGGCGAAAGACGACCCGATTCGCGAGCTGGTGAACCGGCTCGAGCTGCCGTTCAACGCGCTGGGAGTCGATCCCTACGGCATCTCGAAGAAGCACCTCGTGGTCGGCTTCGGCATCCTCGGGTGGCTGTACCGCACCTACTTCCGGGTGCACGCAGTGGGCGCCGAGAACGTGCCGAAGCGCGGGCGGGCCATGCTCGTCGGCAACCACTCGGGCGGCTACGCCATCGACGGCGCGATGGTGATCGCCTCGATGATGCTCGAGCTCGACCCTCCCCGGCTCGCGCAGGGCATGGCCGAGAAGTTCATCAACCAGCTCCCCATCGGCAGCCTCTGGTCGAGCCGCACCGGCCAGTTCACGGGCCTGCCGGAGCACGCCGAGCGGCTGCTCGAAGACGACCGCCTCTTGATGGTGTTCCCCGAGGGCGCCCGGGGCACCGCCAAGCTCTACAAGGAGCGCTACTCGCTGATCGACTTCGGCACCGGCTTCATGCGCCTCGCGCTCAAGACGAAGACGCCCATCGTGCCGCTCGGCTTCGTGGGCGGGGCCGACGCGGTGCCAACGGTGATGAACTCCTACGCGCTCGGGAAGCTGATCGGCGTGCCCTACGTCCCGGTGACGCCCTACGGCCTGGCGCTGCCGCTGCCGGCCCCGTGCGAGGTGCACTACGGCGCGCCGATGACCTTCGAGGGCTCGGGAAACGAAGAGGACAGCGTCATCAAGGGCTACGTGGAGCAGGTGAAGGGCCGCATCGGCGAGCTGATGGAGGCCGCGCGATCGGGACGGCGCTCGCGCCTCAAGCTGGGAGGTGAGCGATGAGGGTCTTGATCGCCGGGGTCTCGGGGGCGCTGGCCCGCCAGGTGGCGATGCTGCTCAAGGGCCGCGGTCACGAAGTGCTGGGCCTCGACCGCCGCGCCTGGCGTGACCCGCCCGAGGGCATCGAGGTGTTCGAGACGGATCTGCGCAAGCGCGCGGCTGAAGACGTGTTCCGGACGCGACGGCCCGACTGCGTGATCCACATGGCCACGGTGAACGCGCTCACGGCCGGCGGCGACGAGCGGGCGCGCATCAACGTCGGAGGCACCCGCGCCCTCTTCGAGCACGCCATCAACCACGGCGTGAAGCACGTCGTCTTCGTGGGCCGCCACACCTACTACGGCGCGAGCGCAGACTCGCCGCTCTACCACACCGAGGACGAGCCCCCGCACGGCATCGGCAGCTTCCCCGAGCTCGCCGATCTCGTGGCCGCCGATCTCTTCGCGGCGAACGCGCTGTGGCGCGAGCCGCGTCTGTGCACGACCGTGCTGCGCCTCGTCTACACGCTGGGCCCTTCTCAGCAGGGCACGCTCGCCTCGTTCCTGCGGGGCAAGCGGGTGCCGCTGGTGCTCGGCTACGATCCGCTCTTTCAGTTCCTCTACGAGTCCGACGCGGCGCGCGCGATCACCCTGAGCGCCGAGCAGGGCGTGAAGGGCATCTTCAACGTGTGTGGGCCCAACCCCGTGCCCCTGCGAATGATCGTCGAGCAGACGGGCCGCACCGCCATGCCCGTGCCCGAGCCCATGTTGCGGGCGCTGCTGGGCCGCTTCGGTCTCCCGGCCCTGCCGCCCGGCGCGCTCGAGCACATCAAGTTCCCCATCGTGGTCGACGGCCAGGCGTTCAAGAAGGCGACCGGCTTCAGCCACGAGGTGGACGAGGTCGAGGCGCTGCAGCGCTACCGCATGCTCACGGGCCGCTGACCGCTAGACGGCCAGCACCGCGTCGGCCTGCGGCGGCTGCTGGCTCCCGCCGATCACGTGCAGCACCTGGGTCAGCGTGCCGATGTGCTTCAGCATGCGCGCGAACAGCACCTGCTTGTTCACGTCGATCACGCCGCCGAACGCGTCCTCGAGCAGCACCGGCAGCTTCGTCTGGGCGCCGGCCTTCTCGGCCAGCGTGAGGCGCAGCGCGAGGTACAGCAGATCGAGGTCCTTCGCGGGCAGCTCTCCCGCGGCGATGGTGCGGCCGGGCGCGTGCACGGTCGCGCGGCCGTTCGCGTCGAGATCGACCGCGTGGTACCGCTTGTCCGTCAGCGCCATCAGGTACTGCACGCAGCGATCACGGATCACACCCCAGAGCGTCGGCAGATCTGCGCTGAAGATCTCACAGGCGAGCTGCATCGGCGCCGGGCACGGGTCGTCGAACGTCTCCTGTGGGCCGGTCGGCACCGCTGAGAACTCGTCACCGCTGGCAGCGGCTGGCGTCTTCCCCGCGAGCGCCTCCTTCGTCCGCGCGATCTCCCGTTCGATCTCACGGGCCTCGCGCGCGTAGCCACCCGAGAGGCCGAGGAGGCGCTGGTTCATCGCCTCGTGCTCCTGCTTGAGCCGCGCGACGGTGTCGGCCAGGCCCGCCGTGTCGGGATCGGCCTCGTAGTCCGCGAACTCGAGCTCGAGCTGTCCCACCGCCGGCTGCAGCTCGGCGCGCTTCGCCATGATCGTGAAGAACTCGTCGGGCGTGTTCGCCTCGACCTTGTCGAGCGCCGTCTGCACGATGCTGGCAGCCAACCCGAACTCGTCGTCGAGCTTCTTGCGACGGGTCTCGAACACCTCCCGCTTGGCGGCCTCGCGGCTGGCGTGCTGCAGCTCCTCGATGAAGCGCAGGGCCAGCAGGCCCGCGAAGGTGAACGCTGGAATGGCCGCCAGGGCGAGGAAGCGCCCCATGCCCTCGAGCACGACCCCGGCCACCAGCAGCAGGGCGCCGAGCGCAGCCGAGCCGAGGAAGCGCACGTCCTTCCACAAAGGCTCGATGCGCGGACCATGCTCCGAGATGCCCGCCTCGGCCTTCTCTCGCTCGAGCCGGGCGATCGCCTCGTCCTTACGCTTCTTCTCGTCACCCGAGCGCTGCACTCGCTCGACGATGTCGTCTGGCAGCCCGAGTGACTGCGGGGTCGGCGCCTTGAAGAGCTCGGCGCGCGCGGCCTCGAGCTTGCCCTTGAGCTCGTCGTACGCCCTCAGCTTATGCTCCGCCTTGAACGCGTCTGCCTGCACGCCGTCCATGTGGAACTGCAGCTCGGCGACCTCCTTCGCGATCGCGAGCTCCTTCTCGAGCGCGGCGAGCTTCTCGACCGAGGGGCCGCTGTCAGCCGGCTTCAGCTCGTTGGCGTACTGATCGAAGGCCGACTGCACCCGCGCCTGGCTGGGGCTGGAGCGCGCAGGCATCGCGGTGGTCGTCTTCTGTGCGCTGCTCGCCCTCGGACGACGGGACGGGAGCTGGCCGACGGAGAAGGTGAAGAGCTGCTCGAAGGTGGGTCTCGCCGGCAGCCCGGACGAGCGCACGGCCTGCGCGATCTCGCCTGCGTCCTGGGTCAGCACCTCGAACTGGTTCGTCTGGCGGTTGAGCTTGTGGAGCGCCCCCTGCCCGCCCAGATCGCGCACCACCCGCCAGACCTCTTGATCGGTGGACTGCAGCGAAAGCCCGGCTCGCCCGCTCTTCGCGCCGGGGGCGAGGAACGCACCGTCACCGCCGCGACCATCGGGAAACACCAGGGCAAGGGCCAGCCCCGCCAGCGGCGCGGGGATCTCGGTCGGGCTCTTCAGCACGGTGTAGCCTGGCTTGAACGCCACCCGCGCCGAGGGGCTGAACCCACGGACGCCCTGCACCGCCAGCTCGAGAATGAGCATCGACCCCCTCGCGGAAGTGCGACGTTACGCCTTCGCGGCCGGAGCCGCAGCCGTGGCGTCGTCCTCCTGGTGATCCAGGCGAGCGGCCTTGCCACGCAGGGAGCGGAGGTAGAACAGGCGGTTGCGGCGCACGCTGCCGCGCGTGACGACGTCGATCGTCTCGTAGCGGGGCGAGTGCAGCGGGAAGATGCGCTCGACGCCCACGCCGAACGACATCTTGCGCACCGTGAAGGTCGCGTCGACCGAGCCCTTCGTCTTGCGAATGACGACGCCCTCGAACGCCTGCACGCGCTCCTTGTCGCCTTCCTTGATCTTCCAGTTCACGCGCACGGTGTCTCCCGTGCGGAACTCAGGGACGTTCTTGCGGAGGTTGAGCGAGTCGACGTACTGCAGGGCGGCGGAACGCATGGAATGCCTCGATGAGTGAATCGGAGAACCGAAGGACGGCGCACCTACCAGACGCCTCCGCCCCCTGCAAGGCCCGGTCTTGACCTCGGCGCCCGGTCACCATAAGGGCTCCACCCGCTGCCAGCGACGGACGACACTTCGGGGCCTGCCATCGGGGCAGGATGCCGGGATCGCACGGGACGCTGGGGCGAGACTGATCAGCTTCCCGCTGATCCGCACGAAAGAGACCTCCATGTCGTTCGAGACCCGTCCCCTCACCGCGAAGCCCCGCACTGGCGCCGGCAAGGGCTTTGCCCGCCGCACCCGCGCCGCGGGGCTGGTGCCCGCCGTCGTCTATGGCCCGCACCTCGAGAAGCCCATCAACATCGCCGTCGACGCCAAGGAGACGAAGGCTGCGATCCAGACGCCGAAGAAGCTGAACACGGTGCTGGGCCTGAACCTCGAGGGCAAGCAGATCACGGTGCTGCTCAAGGAGTTCCAGCTCGACCCCGTGTCGAAGGAGCTGCTGCACGTCGACTTCATCGACGTGCGCGAGAACGAGCAGGTGAAGGTGAAGGTCCCGCTGATCCTCACCGGGAAGCCCGAGGGCGTCACCAACGGCGGCATCCTCTCGCAGATCCGCCGCGAGGTCGAAGTGTGGGCGTTGCCTGCGGCGATCCCCGAGAAGATCGAAGCTGACGTGACGGCCCTGAAGATCGGCGGCTCGCTGCACATCAACGAGGTGAAGCTGCCTTCCGGCGTGAAGGTGAAGACCGCCGTCAACTTCACCATCGCCGTCGTCACCGCGCCCGAGGTCGAGAAGGTGGCCGAGCCGGTGGCCGCCGCGCCGGGCGCCGCTGCTCCGGGCGCTCCCGCCGCTGCCGACGCGAAGGCTGGCGAGGCGAAGCCGGGCGACGCCAAGGCCGCTGCCGCCGCCCCCGCGAAGGACGCGAAGGCCGCTCCGGCGAAGAAGTAAGTCACCCGTTCGTTCCGGGCGTCATGGCGCCGCTCCGATGCACGTCGGAGCGGCGTTGTGCTATCAAATCAATCGGTTACTGAGTGTCAGAGGCCCGCGCTATGAGTGAGCAGAAAAAGGAGGCAGCCATGCCGCCCAAAAACGAGCCGGTCACTCTTCTGCAGATCACCTACGAACCCGACCGCAAGGCCTGGGCAACGGCGCTGAAGGAACTCGAGAAGCCAAAGCCCAGGTGAAGATCCTCCATCTCTCCGATCTCCACCTCACCGATCCGTTCGAGAACTTCGAACAGGTCTGGCTGCCGGTACAGTCTGCGGTCCGGAGCCACCGCTCATTCGATGCGGTGGTCGTGAGTGGTGACCTCACCCAGTCGGCCCAGCGGCCCGAATACGATCGGCTCGAAAAATTCCTCGAAACGACGATCCTGCCGCTCGTCGAAGGGCGACGCGAGGCTGTCGTCCTTGTGCCCGGCAACCACGACGTGGACTGGAACGCGCGCATCAGCTCCCCGGTGTCGCTCGCGGGGCTTGGAGCCGATGCAGCTCGCGAGGTCGTCAGAGAAGCGCTGCGACCTCCAGGGAGAGATCGCTACCGCTTGCGCATCAGCCCCCTTGGGCACCTCGAAGTCCAGGCGATCAGCACCCGCGACTACGCTTCGCGTTTCGCCCACCTGCAGCGGTTTCTTCGGAACTTCTACCGCGGAGTCGGCCGCACGGTGCGCCCTTTTCACGTCAGCGACCGCGATCATTGGTCAGCCCACCTCTTCCCCAAGCACCGGGTCGCAATCTACGGCTTCAACTCCGCATGCTCGAACGACGCCTTCTGGACGGGTGCGTCCCTGAGCGCGGTCGCGATCTCGGAAGCCGGCCGGCATGCCCGGGAAAAGGCGCCGGACTTCGTGAAAGTCGCGGTCTGGCACCATGGCTTGTCAGCCGAGAAGGGGCGCTCCGACCTGCTCACGCTCACTGAACTCGGGTACCTCTACCATGCGGGCTTTCGCGTCGGATTCCACGGTCACACCCACCGCGACGAGCTCGCACTGCTGGATGAGTTCCTTGGCGAACGCTTCGCCGTAATCGCGACGGGGAGTCTGGGCGCAGGCGCTGCGGAGCGACCGGACGCCGTTGGGAATCAGTTCTCGATCGTTCACCTCCATCCCGGACAGGTGCGGGTTCAGACCTTTGAGAGGCGCGGACAGGGCTACGGCGCCCCCGTGAAGAGAACTCTCCGGCTCCCGCGGCCCACCGCGCAACCCAGTACCGCTGAGGCCGCGCGGCACAGACGCACCTGGACCATCGACCCGTCAAACGGGCTGGTTTCGTGCCTCGTTGAACTCGAGGATCTGCACGCAAGAGGTCGCGTTGTCCTCGCGCGGCCGTCGGAGCCACACGGCCACGCAATCGGCGACTCGACAGTCGAGACCCCAACCGGCAAGCACAAGGTCCATCGTGAGCAACTCAGTGGAGGCGCTCAACGGTTCTCGCTGGTGGCCGATGAGCTGATCCCGGATGCGACCTGGAGCTACCGCGTCTCGAACTCAACCGCGCTGTCGAAAGCTGACCGCCAGAAACAGCCGGAGCCAATCGAAACGCACATTGCCCTCGACGAGGACTCGTTCTCGCATTCAGTGAGATTCCCGTGCGATCGGCTCGTGCTGAGGGTGCGCGTGCGCGGCCCGGGGGCTCGAGCAGTCATGGGGCCAGCAAGAGTGCTTGTCGAGTTCGAGAGCATGCGCGATGGCGAGCCGACTCGAATCCTCGACCCCGACGAGGCTGACCGCTGCACACTCACCGACCTGAAGACCGAGAAGCGGCTGGAGGTCGAGGCGCCGCTCGTCGGGCATCGGTATTCCGTCGTCTTCAAGCTTGCCAGTCCGGGTGTCGAGTTCAGTGACGGAATGGAGACGGCATTGGAGAACGCCCTCCAGACGTGCCGCCAGCATCGGGGCGCTGAGGAGATCCGCAGGCGGCTCGTCGACGCCATTCGAAAAGAAGGCAGGTTCACGCTCAACGACGAGGCGACGTGGCTCTGCCTCCTCTGGTCTGGCGAGCGGCGGCGCCTCCTCCCGGCCTTCGGGGTATTCCCCGAGCCATCATGGAACGTTCGATTCCCGAGCGGCGAGGGGGTCGCTGGGCACGCGTTCCGGTTCGGCAAGCCAGCCTTCTGGAAGGAAGGGGCCGGCGGCGAACACTCGCTCATCTACCGCGACAAGACCGAAGTCGGGAGCCCCTTCATGCAGCGGTACACGTGGATCTGCTGCTTCCCACTCCTCTCCGCGAACTCGTGCCCCATCGGGGTCTTGAGCTTTGCTGGAGCGACCTCATCGACGCCACGCGAGCGCCAGCTTGAACGAATGGCAGCCGAACTCTGTAGCGGCGGGCGTGCGCTCGCACACCAGGCGACCACACTCTGGGACGCGCTGAACCGGGGATTCTGGACTGGTGTCGCGGCGGAGAAGGAACTCGACGCCCGGACCCGCGAGCTCGCGTTCGAAGTGCTGAAGAGCCGAGCGAAGCCGTGAAGATCATCTGTGGGCTCGGCAACCCCGGCCGCGAGTACGAGGGCAACCGCCACAACATCGGCTTCATGGTGGTCGACGCGCTGGCCGCGAAGTGGAAGGTCGACTTCACCTCGCACAAGTGGGACGCGCGGCTGGCGCAGGCGCGGGTGGCGGGCGAGACGGTGCTGCTGCTCGAGCCGCAGACGTTCATGAACCTGTCGGGGCAGTCGCTCGGGCAGGCGGCCCGTTTCTACAAGGTGGCGACGGCCGACGTGCTGGTGGTGCACGACGAGCTCGATCTGCCGTTCGGGAAGCTGCAGCTGAAGAGCGGCGGCGGGTCCGGCGGGCACAACGGGCTCAACTCGATCCGCGAGTCGTGGGGCGAGGAGAGCTACGGGCGGCTGCGCTTCGGCATCGACAAGCCGCAGGGCCCGAACGCGAAGGACCGCGTCGTGGGCCACGTGCTCGGCGACTTCTCGAAGGAGGAGCGCGAGCAGGTGCCCGGGTTGATCAGCCGCGCGGTCGAGGGGTGCGAGCTCTGGGCCCGCGACGGCATGCAGGGCGCGATGAACCGGTTCAACCGGAAGTGACCGTTTCGAGGGCCGACCGCAGCACGCCCGCGGCGAGCGCCGCCAGGAGCACCCACTTGCCTCGCGCGAGCGCACGGCCGGGGTTGAGATCGAAGGTCTTCATGACCCAGAGGAAGACGAGCGGGAAACCGACGTAGAACGTGCGGGACAACGAGATTGGGTGCTCGCCCCGGGAGTCGCTGAAGCTGACGGTGAAGGGGATCATCGCGCTCGCCGCCATGCCGAGCAGGTAGTGCCAGGCCTTGATCTGCTTCACCTCTTCGAGATCCGCACTCATCGGACGCTCCAGTTCTGCGGGTTGAAGCCCTGGCGCGCGTACCAGTCACGACGCTCCGCGGGCATGGACTGCCACGACACCTGCTGTTCGAACTCCGGCATGGGCCCGAAGAAGCCTGACGGCGCGCTGCCGATGTCCTGGTAGTACTCGCGGGGAATGCCGTGGGCCTTGAACCCCACCTTCGCGCTGAGCTCGACGTTGTCGCTGAGCTTCGCGGTGCCCTTGAGGCCGCCGCCGAAGTTGACCTCGCCGACCGAGCTGTAGACCGAGAGGTTCTCGTTCATCTTCACCTGGAACGTGTCCTTCGCCTTCCCGTTGGCGTCGACCGTGCGCTCCGTGGTGACCCCGGCGACCGTCACGCTGGTGGTGTGGTTGCCGCGTGAGTCCGTGCTGCGGCTCAGCTCCACCCAGGGGGCCTCGACCTTCACGCCAATTTCGGTCGCGGTGCCCTTCGTGTCGACCGTCTGCTTGGCCCAGGCGGGGCCGGCCTTCAACTTCACTCCGCCCTGGAGGTCGAGCGAGTACGAGCCGGCGCGCGCCTCGCCGCGAAGGTCGCTGAGCTTGTCGCTGAGCGCTTTCGACGCCCGGGGGACGCCGCGGCTCGTCCCGGTGAGGCCTTGCGACCATCCGTTCCACTTGAGATCCGTATCGGTGACCCCAGGCTCGTACAGGGTGGGCGGCGTCGAGAAGTCGCCCAGTGTCCGGATGGCGCCCGGCGTCGCGGCGGCCGCCACCGCAGCGCACCACGCGTCCGTGTAGCGGTCGAAAGCGGTCAGGTAGGCAGCGGCGAGCTGCTTGTTCTCTGCGTGAATGAGGCTGCGGAGTTCCTGGGGGAGCAGCGGGTCGTTCTTCACCAGCGCGGGCTGTTCAGGCGGTGCAATGACTCCGGGCTTCGCCTGCACGCGGGCGGGCGTCGCTCCGAGGTACCCACTCTGAACCGCGGCGGTGAGGAAGTCGGCGCGCAGCCGAGGATCGGACTCGAGGCGCTTCATGACCTCACCGAACCGATCAGAATCGCGGAGCAACTCCACGAGCTCGCGGAAGTCGCGCTTCGAGAGGTTGCGCGTTCCGCTCACGAAGCCGTCCAGCGTGTCGTTCGCCGTGCGGCCCACCACCTCGAGGAGGTAGCCCCTGTTGTTGCCCGCCTGGAGCTCTGCCGCCGAGAGCGCTGGCAGGTCATTCATGTCGAGCGGGACGTGCGGTGGCTCGAACGGCCGTCGTTCGTCGTGCCTGGCGACCGTGTTCGTCGCGGGGCGCTCGACCGGCGGGGGCGCGGGCGCCTTCTTCGATGGTTGGAGCGCAGCCGACTCAGTCGATTCCGCAGAAGGGCTGTTGGTGGAGCGGTGGGAAACGCGGCCTGGACCTGACATGCGGACCTCCGAGGGTGAGCTGGTCCCTGTCAGAGCGAACGGCACGCCACGGCCAGGTGCGCGAACTCAGGCGCTCGGGAGTCTGCGCCGACGGACGTGCTCCTCGAATCGGGACAGCTCGACGTCAGGCCCCACCACCCGAGCACTGGGCCTCGAGGACCGCCTGCTCGCGAGTGACAGCGCCGAGCAGCTCGCCGAACACCGCCTCCCCCACCAACACGCTGGAGCAGATCGCCGGTCCCACACCCGCGTCCGTCGCGCAGGAGCGTCGCGCCGCGCTCAAGCTGTCGAGCTTGCCCTCGACGCGCCCCCGCAGCTCGGCCAGCGTCACCAGCGCCCGCAGACAGTCAGCCCTCGCGGCGCTCCGCTCGTCATCCAGCGCCTTCTCGGCGAGCTCGAGGCGCCGCAGGTGGCTCAGCGTCCCCTCCCCCGTCAGGTCTTCAAGCGGAACAGAGGCCAGGGTCCGCACAGCCGCCTCGAGCGCGCGCACCCGCAAGAGCCGCTCGGTGGTGCGCCCCTTCAGCGCCGTCGCGCGCTCGGCCAGCACCACGACGCCGCGGTCATAGGCCAGCAGCGTGGGCTCGCCCTGGAGCGCCTCGTGCGTCCACCGTGCCTGCACCCGCGCCAGCACCGCGCCAAGAGATTCGCCGGGCTCCGGAGCCTGTGACAGCAACACCGACACCACCCCCGCGGCTGCTCCCAACCTCACGGCCTGATGCGGTGCACGAAGCGTTCCGCCGTGCTAGGCGGGGCTCCGTACCGGGGAGCCGCCCCGCCCACCGTGGGCCAGCGGCTGAGAGGGCCGTGGCTGCGACCGACCCGCCGAACCTGACCCGGCTCATACCGGCGGAGGGAGTGCCTCATGAACCGTCCTACGAAGCTGTCCGTCGACTCGTCCGCGCTCGCCGGCATCACCCGCGAGCCGTTCCCGAAGTCGCGCAAGGTGTTCCTCGAGAGCCCGCGCTTCCCCGGCCTCAAGGTGCCCGTGCGCGAGGTGTCGCAGGCGCCCACCCGCCACGCCAACGGCCGCGTCACCGAGAACCCGCCCGTCTTCCTCTACGACACGTCCGGCCCCTTCACCGATCCCTCCGTCGCCATCGATCTGCGCAAGGGCGTGCCGCTGGTGCGCGAGTGGCTCTCGACGCGCCCCGACCTCGAGCGCCTCGGTGGCTCGTCCTCCGACTTCGCCCGCGCCCGCCTCGCCGACCCGCGCCTCGCCGCGCTCCGCTTCCACACCGATCGCCAGCCGCTCCGCGCGAAGCCCGGGCGCAACGCCTCGCAGCTGCACCTCGCGCGCAAGGGCGAGATCACCCCCGAGATGGAGTTCATCGCGCTGCGCGAGAACCAGAGGCTCGCCTCGGCCCGCGCCCAGCACCCGGGCGAGGCGTTCGGCGCCTCCATTCCGAAGGAGATCACCGCCGAGTTCGTGCGCGACGAGGTCGCCCGCGGCCGCGCCATCATCCCCGCCAACGTGAACCACCCCGAGTGCGAGCCGATGATCATCGGCCGCAACTTCCTCGTGAAGATCAACGCCAACCTCGGCAACTCTGCCGTCACCAGCTCGATCGAAGAGGAGGTCGAGAAGATGGTGTGGGCCATTCGCTGGGGCGCCGACACGGTGATGGATCTCTCGACCGGCCCCAACATCCACGAGACGCGCGAGTGGATCCTGCGCAACTGCCCCGTGCCCGTCGGTACCGTGCCCCTCTACCAGGCGCTCGAGAAGGTCGGCGGCAAAGCCGAGGAGCTCACCTGGGAGCTCTACCGCGACACGCTCATCGAGCAGGCCGAGCAGGGGGTCGATTACTTCACCATTCACGCGGGCCTGCGGCTGCCGTTCATTCCCCTGACCGCGAAGCGCGTCACCGGCATCGTCTCGCGCGGCGGCTCGATCATGGCGCGCTGGTGCCTCGCGCATCACCAGGAGTCGTTCCTCTACACGCGCTTCGAGGAGATCTGCGAGATCATGAAGGCCTATGACGTGGCCTTCTCGCTCGGCGACGGCCTGCGGCCCGGCTCCATCGCCGACGCGAACGACGAGGCCCAGTTCGCCGAGCTGGAGACGCTCGGGGAGCTGACGAAGCTCGCCTGGAAGCACGACGTGCAGACGATGATCGAGGGGCCCGGCCACGTGCCGATGCAGCTCATCCGCGAGAACATGACGAAGCAGCTCGCGGTCTGCGGCGAGGCGCCCTTCTACACGCTGGGCCCGCTCACCACCGACATCGCCCCCGGGTACGATCACATCACCTCGGGCATCGGCGCCGCGATGATCGGGTGGTTCGGCACCGCGATGCTCTGCTACGTCACGCCGAAGGAGCACCTCGGCCTCCCTGACAAGGAAGACGTGCGGGTCGGCGTCGTCACCTACAAGCTCGCGGCGCACGCCGCCGATCTCGCCAAGGGCCACCCCGGCGCCCAGGCCCGCGACGACGCGCTCTCGAAGGCCCGCTTCGAGTTCCGCTGGGAGGATCAGTTCAACCTCTCGCTCGATCCCATGAAGGCGAAGGAGTTCCACGACGCCACGCTGCCGGCCGAGGGCGCGAAGACGGCGCACTTCTGCTCCATGTGCGGCCCGAAGTTCTGCTCGATGTCGATCACCGAAGAGGTGCGCGCGATGGCCGAGCAGGGCATGGCCGAGAAGGCGTCGGAGTTCCGCGAGGGCGGCCAGCAGGTCTACGCCGCCGAGCCCGTCACCAGCCCGGCGGCCGAGCGGCGTTGAGCGGCAGCGGCTCGAGGAAGGCGCTGCGCCGCAAGTCGACGAAGCCCGCGTCGTGATCGAAGTAGTCGTCGCGGTTGAGATCGAGCGTGAGCCCGCCGTCGGTGTCGATGGCCCACGGTGGGTCGTTCATGCCGGACCGCGGCGCGTACATGAGATCGGTCGCCGGCCTCGCCGCGCGCGTGTCGAAGGCGTGCCCGAAGGAGTGGTGGTTCGGGGCCTCGGCCGGGACGATGCCCAGCCCGTGCAGCACGTCGTGCAGCATCGCCCAGTCGTAGTACCCGAGCGCGAGTGACGGCTGGCCCCAGGGCCGCGCCTCGCACGCGACACCGCCGATGGTGGACTTCAGGTACATCGCGATCACCGAGCCGATCAGCTGCGGTGGGTAGGCCGCGCCGCCGCACGCGTACAGGCTCTCGCCGCCGTAGAAGACCGCGTACAGCGTATCGGGCTTCACCTGGCCCATCGCGCGGAGCTCGCGCTCGATCCGCTCGCGCACGTACGCGATGCCGGTGTTCACGTCGGCCGCGTTCCCTGAGCCGCGCAGCTCGGCGCCCGTCTTCCCCAGCCGGACGAAGCCGATGTCGAGCTCGCCGTTCGCGGTGTCGAGGCGCAACGTCGGGCCGCCCAGCTGCTGGCCGAGCCACCCGGTGAAGGCCTGCGCCGAGCGGCAGATGCGGCCGGTCACGTCGAGCGACTCGTCCGGCGCGTCGCTCGGCAGCACGTAGAGCAAGCGGATCTTCGGCAGCGCCGAGTCGTCAGGCCGATCGACGGTCGAGCGCGTCGATGGACAGCGCCACGCGGTGCCCCCATCGGGCGCTCCCCCGTCGGGCACTCCCGCGTCCTGAACGCAGGCGCCCACGGCAGTGCAGGTCGCCCCCGAGGTGCAGACGCCACAGCTCACCTCGCCACCGCAGCCGTCCGGCCACACGCCGCAGCCTCTCCCCGCGCACGCCCGCATCACCTGGGGCACGCACGTCATCGCCGGCCGGCACTGCCCGCCCACGTCGCACGCCTCGTCCGGGCCGCAGGTGCCGCACGAGACCTGCTGCCCGCAGGCGTTGGTGCGCGCCCCGCACACGGCCGTGCCGCAGGTGCGCGAGGCCGGCTCAGGACAGGGCGTCGGCCGGTCGGGGTCCGGCATCGTGGTGGGCGTCGAGCCGCACGACACCAGCAGCAGCGGCACGGCCCTGCGAAGCAACGATGCGACGATCACCCGGCCCACGATGCCATGGCCGGAGGACACCGTCGCGCGCGTCAGGCTGCGGCGCTCCCACGCGGTGCGAGAGCGCCGGCCCGGACGTCAGTTGTCGTCGCTCACCATCTGCGACATGTCCGGTACGCCATCGCCGTTGGTGTCGACCTCGAACAGCATCGGCTGCCCCTGCCCGCCCCACGATCTGTAGTTCATGTAGATGGTGGCTGCGTTCGTGTAGCTGTTGCTGAGGTGGGTGAAGACCTGCTCGTCCGCCCCGATCCGGTACACCTGCACGCCGTACGCAGCCGTGCCGTCTGCCGCGTTGACATCGACGATCATCTCTCCGTTCGCCACATCGTTACGGAGGGTGATGGCCACACCGCCCGCCTCGGCGCCGGCGATGATCTGGAAGAGGTAGTCGGCGCCGTCGAGGCTGACGCCGAGCTCGACGACGGGCGTCTCCGTGCTGGTGGTGACGTAGACGACACTGCTGGGACCGCCCGAGAACTCGATCACGTCCGTCTGCCCGGGGTCGAGGCTCACGCCCTCGACGGCGAAGTAGTAGCCGGGCGCCGTCAGCGCCACGGACGCCTGGGTGGGCGCCGTCAGGTCGGTGCCATCGAGCCCTACGGTCAGCGGCGTCGTCAGCGGCAGGCGGAAGATGGGATCGAACTCGTCGTCCCACGTACTCGGGCCACGGCGAGACGAACCGAGCAGCGCGCCAGGGAGCGCGTTGACCCAGACGCCGGCGTCGTTGCGGAAGATCGACGGCGTGCCGGCGTCGCCCGCGTAGACGACGAGCTCTCCACCACCGGTGAGCTGGAGCTCGCGGTACGTCACCGCCGAGCCACGCACCGTCTGGCCGTTCATCTCGACCGTGCCACAGAACGGGCACACTGGCGGCAACAGGCGTGAGTTGATCGGCGTGATGGTGAGGTTCTTCGAGACGGCATCGCCTTCGTAGACCTCCGAGGCAGTCTGCGGGTTCGGCGTCGCCTCATAGCGCCAGGTGTTCGCGATGGTGTCGATCTCCACGCCCTTGTCCGCGTTGGGGAAGTTGTTCTCGTAGAGCCTCACGCGCACCACTCCACCGTCGGCCGGCTCGATGGCGAACGGCGTGTTCGCGTGTCCACCGGTCCCGTCGCGCTTGTAGAGCCCGAAGGTGAACGACTGGCCGGCGTCCATGCCGACGGCGAGATCGTGGAGGATCTGGTTCGGCGTGCGCTGACCGCGCTGCTCCGACCCGAGCGTTGGTTGCGTGCCCTGCAACGCCCACCAGTAGGCGATCTCGCGCTGGAGCGGCGTGTTGGTCGTGATGTCGAGCCCGTAGCCGGCGTCGGCCCCGAAGGCCTGCGCGTTGAGGTACCCATGGCCGATCAGCGCGCTCATCACCGCCATGCCCTCGCAGTGACCGTTGGCCATCTCGGCGTTGGTCGTGTCCATCCACTGGCGCGCGGCCGGGATCAATTGACAGGTGCCGGCGTCAGGCTCGGCGCACACCCGCCTTCCGAACATGCGCTCGACCTCCACCTCGGACAGGTTCACGGCCATCCAGGGCGGCATCGCGGTCGAGTTGTTGTTGATGTAGTTGTCGAACGAGAACGAGTCGCGCTGGAAGACGAAGTCGAACGGGCCGAGGGGCACGGTCGGGGCGCCCCCGTCCACGGAGCCACTCAGGCAAGCCTGCCACGCGGTCGTTGCCTGAGCGCAGGTGTTCGGCGGCGCCAACGCCGCACCTGAGCAGGTGAACGGCGCGGTCGACGTGAGGTAGCACCGCAACAGCGACTGAAACGCGGGGGCGCAGTTCGCTGCCTGGCTCTGCGCCTGACCGCCCATGCAGTCGGCCAGGCAGGAGGAGGTGCAGCTCACCTGCGTCGCCGCCTTCGCGCAGCCGGCCGCGCAGGTCGAGGCAGCGTTCGCGCACGCCTCGTAGGCCGTGAAGGCGGCCTGGCAGGCCATGCCGGCCTCGAAGGAAGTGCCGTTGCACGACGCATTGCCAGGCGTGGCGAGGCACGCAGCGACAGCGCTGAACTGCGTCATGCAGCCGAGCGTCGTGGCCTCGGCGGACGTCTCTGTGCAGTTGGAGGTGCAGTTCGCCGCACACGCAGGGAGCGCCGAGCACAGCATGGAGCACGACGGCGCCCCGCCCGCCGCACCGCCACCCATCGCGCCGCCGGCCGTCCCACCAGCCGTGCCGCCGGCCGTGGACCCACCGGCCGTCCCACCAGCCGTGCCGCCGGCCGTGGACCCACCGGCCGATCCACCTGCGTCGCCACCAGACGTCGAACCACCCGCCGTCGAACCGCCCGCCGTCGAACCGCCCGCCGTCGAACCACCCGCCGTCGAACCGCCCGCCGTCGAGCCACCCGCCGCCGAGCCACCCGCCGTCGAGCCACCCGCGGTCGAGCCACCAGCCGCCGAACCGCCAGCCGTCGAGGCGCCTCCGGCCGAGCCGCCACCCGTCATCATCATCGGATCTGGCTCAGGACAGGCAAGCAGCCCTGACGCGAACAAGACCATGGCCGTCCAGCGGCGACAGTTCATCATGAGTGTGTGACCTCCCCGAGAGTGTCCGCAGTCTGCCATTGAGTGCGCTGCCTTCAACGCGAAAGAGGCGTGACGGGCGGCGCGGCGGCTTCACCGGCACTGAAACCGAAGGCATTCTGAAGCACCCGCAAGAGCCGGTTGGCCGCGTCGTCCTGCGACGGCGGCACCCCTGCCACCAGCACCTCGCGGAACAGCTCGCCCTCGAGGGCGAAGTCCACCGTCAAGCAGCGCAGCGCTGGCCCCTGCTCCACCGCCTGCACCGCCTTCACGTCACGAAACGGCACCAGGAGCGTGCGCGGCCGGCCGGCGAAGGGCGTCGACAAATCGAGCCGCAGCGTCGAGGTCGCGAAGTTGACGACGAAGCCCCGCCTCCGCCGCTCGCGCCGCAGCAGCAGCGCGGAGCCGGCGAACGCCCCGGCGCTCGCGAGCAGGAAGGGCAGCGCGACGAGCTCTGACGCGACGCCGAGCAGGACCGCGCTCACCGCGAGCAGCGCCAGCGCGATCCCCACCAGCAGCGTCGGACGCGTCGTCGCGCGCGCGACCCCGGTCTCGCCGATCAGCATCGACGGCGCAAAGCGCAGCGTGATGTCTCCCAGCCGCGCGGGCGCGGGGTTGTCGGCGAGCGCCTTCCGGAAGTCGTGCACGGCTCCTGCAGCGTCGCGCAATCGGAGCGCCGGCAAAAGCTCAGTTCATCGTCACGCACACGGCGTTGCCCTTGTCAGCGTAGAAGCCAGCGTTCAGCGTCGCCGGGGTGCCCGCGACACAGAGGGTGAAGTTGAGCTGCAGGTTCTTGTTGCCATTCGAGACCTGGTAGCCGCTCGGGCGGAAGAGCGGGGCGCCTCCGCACCGCTGCACGTCGCAGATCTGCCCGTCGGTCCGGACGTAGTTGATCAGATCGGCCGGCAGCATCATGCCCGCCGCGGGGAAGTTGGTGCCTCCGAGCAAGACCGGCGCGGCGTAGAGCACGTGCGAGCCCGAGAAGGCGGTCGCGCTCGTGCAGAAGGCGGTGTCGTCGGTGCGATCGGTGACACTCACAGTGACGGGGCCGGCGTTCGCGGTGAGGCCGACCGGGTTCCAGAGCGTTGGCGTGGGCACGCTGCTGAAGTTCGTGCAGCCGACACCGGTGCGCGGCGCCTCGCGGCACGCAGACGCCGCGCAGACGAGTCCATACACGCAGGTGTCCGGCTGCGGGTTCGCCAGCGAGCAGGCGGGCGGCGCGACACAACGTTGCGTGACGGGATCACAGATCTGCGAGGTGCACCCGCCGGGGACACAGGGTCCGGGTATTCCACCATCGCTCATCACCCGGCACTGCCCGCTGGCCGCCTCGCAGCTCGTCCCTCCCGGGCAACTGGCGCCGGTGCACGGCGGCTCACACTGCTTCGTCGCGCTCTGGCAGATGAAGCTGGCCGCGGCGCGCGCGCACAGCGGGTCGGTGATGCACTGGCAGAAGGCCTTCTGCCCCGCGGCGTTCCCGGGCGGCAGGCCGCTGAACGACGCACACGTCTTCGAGGAGTCAGGACAGTCGGTCGAGCTGGTGCACTCGGGGGTGCAGCGCCGCGTCACTGGATGACAGAGAGATCCGGTCGCGCAGTTCGCGTCGGTCACGCACCCGCCCGCCGAGCCACCGCCACCGGTGCCCCCGCCCGGAGCGCCACCGCCTGAGCTCCCTCCGCCCGTGCCGCCCACGTTCGACATGCACGTTCCAGCGCTGCACACCTCGGTCACCGCGCAGGCCCGGCAGCTGTTGCCACGCGTCCCACACGCGTTCGTGGACTGCCCCGACTGGCATCGCCCCGAGGCGTCGCAGCAGCCCAACGCGCACGTGCTCGGGTCGCAGTCACGTGGCCCGCCCGTTCCGCAGCCTGAGAGGCTCGTCATCGCCCACAGCACGCCCGCCAACCAGAAGAGCCTGTTCGTCATGTGCGCACCTCACCACAGCGAACCTTCGACCTCCACGACGCACGAAGGGCGGGCCCCCGTCTGGAGACCCGCCCTCGTGAACGTCATCGGACGTCGGGATCGGTTACTTCTTCACCGGCATGTCGTCCTTGAACTCGGTGGCCACTTCCTTGCCCTTGATCCACTCCTTCTGGACGCCCTGGCGCTTCCCGGCGACCCAGTTCTCCTCGAGGATCTTCTGGCCGGCGATCCACTGGGTGCGCTTGCCGCTCCAGAGATCGTTGTCGAAGGTGAGTTCCTCCAGCTTGCCGCCCTTCTCGTCGTACGCGATCCAGAGGCCGGTCCGCTTGCCCTCGAGGTAGGCGCCCTCGACGCGCTTCTGGCCCGACTTGTAGAGGCCGAGGTAGGGGCCGTGCATCAGGGGCTCACCGAGGCGGCCAGCCTTCGTGCAGAAGGTCGCCTCGAAGACCGTGTCCTTCCCGCCCGACTGCTTCGTGCCGGCCGGGCAGGCCAGCTGGGGGTCGCCAGGCAGCACGGGCGCCGGCTTCACCGTCGTACCAGCCTGCGCAAACGCCGCGAGAGGAGCCGCAACAATCACCGCCATGATCGTCTTCTTGAAGTTCATTTCGTGTCCTTGTCCTTGTGGTGAACCCGGCCAATCGCCGTTGCAGCTATCGACCGGGGTCGGGGTTTGGAATTCAAATCACTGCAGCGTGGCGCAGACCGGGTTCCCGTTCTCCGCGTAGAAGCCCGCGACCAGCGTGGCCGGGACGGTGCCCATCACGCACAGGTTGAAGCGCAGGCGCAGGTTCTTGTTGTTGTTCGACAGGCCGCTCGAGTAGCCGGCGGTGGGGCGCGCCAGCATGCCCACACGGACGTCGATGATCTGGCCGTCGGTGCGGACGTAGTTGAGGAGGTTCGCGGGCACCATGTCGAGCATGGTGGGGAAGTTGGTGTTGCCGGCGTAGAGGTTCGCCTCGGCCGAGAAGTCGGCGCCGCGCGCGCCACAGAACAGCGGCATGTTGGCGTCCTTCGTGATCGACGCGAAGGAGTGCGTGACCGGCCCCTTGGGCGTCACGGTCGCCGGGTTCCAGGCCTTCGGGGTCGCGACCATGTCGAAGTTGCCGCAGGTGACGCCAGTGCGCGGGGCCTCGGCGCACGCCGCGCCCGAGCAGAACAGGCCGTAGACGCAGGTGTCAGGCTGGGCGTTCGCCGACGCGCACGCCGCAGCGGCCGCGCAGCGCGAGGTCGTGGGATCGCAGATCTGCCCGCCCATGCACGAGCCGGGGGTGCAGGCGGTCACGCCCGCGTCCATCCCGCCGTCCGTGCCGCCGTCGGTCGCCGCGCCGCCGCACTTGCCGGTGGCCGTGTCGCAGGTGAAGCCCGTGGGGCAGCCCGAGCTCGCGGTGCACTTGGCCGAGCAGACGAGGGTGGACTTGTCCTGACAGACCTGCCCAGCCACGCCGCGATCGCACAGCGCGTCGGTCGAGCACTGGCAGAAGCCGCGCACGCCGCCGTCGCCGCCAGCCGAGGCGCCGGTGATGGTGGCGCACTTCTTCGCGGCATCCGGGCAGTCATTGGCCGAGGTACAGCCAGCGACGCACGACTTGAGGAGGGGGTGACAGACTTCGCCGGCCCCGGTGCACTGGCTGTCTGTCGTGCACGTCGTGGGCATCATCGTGTTGTTGTCGCCACAGCCTGCGAACCCGAACGCGAAGCCCGCGGCCACCGCGGCCGCGACCCAGATGCTGGTCTTCGTCTTCATCATGTTGAACATCTCCCTGACTGCGTGGTGAGCCTTCGAAGTCCGAATGCGGGCGGCACTCTAGGAACGCCCGATCCAGAGTCAACGAAAGTTGACCGTCGCACTGACGCACAGACCGTGCCGCACTTCACCCAGGAATCCACGACTGTTGTCAGTGGGAGCGCCCGCGCTCCACCCGCTGCTCCGACATCGTGGCCATGACGCCAGTGTCAGCCGGCGCGAAGCAGCCGCCACAGCACCACCGCGGCGAGGCTCAGCCCCGCGACCGAGAGCTGGATCAAGCCCAGGCGCACTCCCCAACGCGCGCGCCTCAAGCCAGCGGCGGGCGCAGCGTGCCGGGAGATGGCCCGCTCCTCGACCCTGCCTACGGCGATCGCGGCGATGGAGAGTGGGCCACAGCAGAGGAACCCTCCGAGCCCGAGGAGGAGCGAGACCGTGGCGCGGGCCGAGGCCTCGTGGGGCACGGCCGCGCACTCGGTGCACCAGGTCCGCTCGTCGCGAAGCACTGCGCAGTCGCCGCACACGAACCTCCCGCAGCGCTCGCAGACGTCCACCGCGAGCACCCCGGCGTGCCGGCCACAGGTGGCGCTCACCTCAGAACTTGAACGGGAACTGCACCGGCTCGCCCTGCTTCTTGTGGCGCGGGAACGACATCGACTTGATGACGCCGCTCACGCAGCCCGCCATGTAGGTGCCCTTGAACTCTTCGCTGACGACCCCGACGTTGCTCACCTTGCCGCTCGTCTGGATCGTCCACTTCATCACGAGGCGGCCCGTGGTACCGGGCTCCCGCTTGCGTTGCTCCTCGGCGCACTTCCCGAGCGCGCTCTTGTTCGCGCTCACCACCTCGAGGATGTCGCCCTGCCCCAGCTCGTCCTTCGCGTCGCTGCCGGCGCTGCCCGGCGCTGCGGGAATGTAGACCTCCTTCTTCTTCTTCGGCTCCTCGGCGGCCTTCGGCTCCTCTCTCGCCTTCTTCTTGCTGTCGCCACCGAAGACGCTGTCGAAGTCATCGCCGTCACCGCCGCTCGACTTCGGCGACTCTTTCGGAGTCTCCTTCACCGTCTCCTTCGGCGGGGGCGCCTCACGTTCAGGCGCCTTCATCGCGACCCGCGTGCCCGCGCCCGGCTTCAGGCCCGTGCCGGTGTTCCGCGCGCCGGTGCCTGAGGGCGCCGGCTGGTTCGGCTGCGGCTGCTCGGGCGGATTCGCGACCGCGACGGGCTGGGTCGGCTGGGTCGGCTGGACAGGTTGCGTCGGCGGCGGCTGCGCCGGCTGCGTGGGCTGCAAGGGCTGGGTCGGCTGAACGACCGCGACTGGCTGCGTGGGCTGGGTGGGGAGCGCGACCGGCGGCGGGGCGACCACCACCTTGGGCTCCCGGAGCGCGAGGAAGAGGACGAGACCGATGAGGCAGATCAGCAGCACGCCGCCGCCCACGCCGAGGCCGATGATGAGGCCCCGGTTCGAGGGCGGACGGTACTGCGTCACCGCTGGCGCGCTGAACGTCGCGCCCGGGTTCGCCATGTACGGGTTGACCGGCGGCGGCGGTCGCGCAGGTGCCGGCGCCGCTGGCTCCTGGTGGTGGACGGGCCGGGCCGGGGCCTGCGAGATCGAGCTCTCGGCGGGCGGGAGATCCAGAAGGCCACCGGACACGAGATCGGGAGCGGGGTCGGCCTTCTTCGGGGGAGGCTTGGACAGCACCTCCATCTCTTCTTTCACGAGCGACGCGAGCGCCGAGGCGGCGGAGGGTCTCCACGTGCCCGTGTCTTCCTGCGCGGCGGGGTTCGAAGACGGCAGCGCGGCCGCCGCGATCGGCACCTGCACCTCGGACTGCACGGTGGTGACGACGCCGCCAGCAGAGAAGGCCGACTGCACCGGCACGCTCACCACTGCCGGCGCGAGAATGCCCGGGTTCACCGTCGCGGCCGGCGCCACGACGATCGGCTTGGCCGGCTTGGGGGCCAGCACCGACGCCAGGATCTTCACCTCGGAGACGGGAATCCAGTCGCCGAAGCCCGCCCGCCAGCACAGCGAGTCCGGGCCCACTTCGCCCTTGTCCCAGTGAGACTTGAGCTGCTCGAGCGGCATGGGGCCGGTCTGCTTGTCGTTGAGGGCCACGTACCAGTCCTGCTGCGGCACCTCCTCGACCTTCGCGAGGTTCGGGTTCGAGCTCGAGGTGCCCGGCGTGTTCGACTCCTCGGCGAGCTTCTTCACCATCTCGGCGTCGAGCACCCTGGTGGACTCGCGATCGCCTTCGACCGCGGCCTTCGTCGCGTCCTTTCCGGGCAGGGTCGTGGGCCCGGTCGTGCCGCCCGCCAGCACCGAGTCGAACACCGCGCCGATCTCGTCCTCGTCTGCGCCGAGGAAGCTGTCCTTCGGCTTCTTCCCATCGCCAGGGCTCTCGTCGGCGCTCGCCGCCGGTGGTGCGCTCGCGCCGTTCGCCTTCGCGGCCGCCGTCTTCGCGGCCTTCGCCTCCATCTGCGCCTGGACCTTCGGGTCGTTCATGTCGACGCGCGAGGTGGGCGGATCAGCAGGAGCCCCCGTCGGCGTCGTGGTGTCGAGGGTCGCGTCGCTGCCCCCGGCGAGAGGGCTGTTCATCACCTGCGTCGCGAGGGCGTCATCGGGATCATTCGAGGCCGCGACCGGATCCTTCGCCGCGGCGGCGTCGGTCCGCTTGACGTGAATGACGTAGCCGCACTTGCGGCAGCGGACCTTGACGCCCTTGGGCCCGACCTTCTCGTCATTGATCATGTACTGCGCGCGGCAGCTCTCACAGACGAAGCGCATCAGGGGTCCCGGGCAGGCTAAATACCGAAAAACTGTAGGTTTCCCTCGTGAGAGGGTCAAGCGAACGGACGCCGGGTCTCCTCGGCAGGTTCCGTTTGATCATGCTGCTGACGCAGAGCGCCAGTCAAATTCGTCACTTGCGGACCTGTACCTCGACGCTGGTCCCTACCGCAACGCGCAGGGCGTGAAGATCATCACCGAGCGCGAAGACCATCAGATCGCGGATCTTCGACCGCGGCTGCACGCGGTACGCGCTGCCCGTCTCGGCCATCACCATGCGCTTGACGGGCTCGATCTCTCCAGCGACGAACGCGCCCGAGCGCACGGCCGTGAGCTCGGCGCCCTCGAGGTAGTTGCGCAGATCGTTCGGCGTGGCGACCTTCACGTACTCGCGGGTGACGCGCGCGAGCGCGGCGCGGGCCTGCTCCGAGAGCGAGCGCTCGAGCAGCTTCCGCTCGGTGTCGATGGCGCGCAGATCGGCGGTGAAGCGGAACCGATCGACCGACAGGCTGATCGCCGCCTGCAGCACGGCCTCGAGGCGCTCTGCCGACAGGCGGGCGGTGAGCACGAGCTCGGGGCGCAGGAGCGCCATGGTGCGGCCGAGCAGGTAGTAGGCCTCGCGCTGGCCGGCCTCTCCGAAGAACTTCCCGCCGACGCGCACGCCGATCGGGTCGGTGTGGATGACCTCGACACCCACCATCGGGTCCGCCGCCGCCTCGGTCGTCTTCTTCGCGATGCGCTCGCGTGTCGCCACCAGGAAGGGCGAGTAGAGGGCGATCTGCTCCATGCCGAGCAGCCGGCTGACGTAGCGGTAGTGCGACAGGTGGAACTCGGCGCCCTGGGTGACGTCGATGAGGTGTCGCTTGGGCACGATGCCGTAGCGCGCGAACTCCTCCTTGTAGAGCGCGCCTGCCTGCTCGAAGAGGATCGCCATCAGCTCGGACATCGGGCCGCGCACGCGGGGGTGGAAGAGGTGCTGCTGCCAGAGTCGATCGGTGAGCGCCCGCTGCGCCGTCTCCCGCTTCTTCGCGTAGGGGGTCAGCTTGGCGAGGATCTCCCGTTCCCCCGTGCCCACCTCGCCGATCAGGCCTGACACCACCTGCGCCGCGAGCCAGGCCGAGTCGTAGTCCTTGCGGCGCGCGGCCAGCTCGGCGAGGGCTGAGGCCACCTTGCCCGGCGCGGTGGTGGTGGGCAGCGAGCGGCGCCAGGCGTCCACCGCGTCCTGCTCGAAGCCGGGCTGCGACGAGGCGAGCGCGGCGAACTGCTCCTGCACCTCGATGTTGTCGGGCTGGCCGGCGGCCACCACCTTGTAGACCTCGACGGCAGCGTCGGGAGCCTTCATGACGTTGAGGTACATGTCGCCGAGCGCGCGCCAGATCGTCATGCGCGCGAGGTGCGTCTCTTCGGTCTTCGGGAACCGCGCGAGCATGCGCTTGTAGTTCTCGTCGAGCGTCTTCCACTTCTTGTTCCGGCCCAGCATCGCCTCGAGCGCGCTGAAGGCCTCGATGAAGCGCCAGTCGAGATCGAGCGCCGCGTTGAACGACGCGGTGGCCTTCTCGAGGTCCATCAGCTCGTCGCGGGCGATCTCTCCCAGCGCGAACCACACGCGCTTGGCCTTCTGCGGGTCGGCCTTGAGCGCGTCCACCTGCAGCATGCGCTCGAGCATCTCGGCGGCCTTCGCGCCCTGCTTCGTCTCACGGTAGAGGACGTAGAGCGCGTCCATCACCTCGAGCACGTCGGGCCGGGCCTTGTGCGCGGCGAGGTAGGCATCGATCGCGAGGTACGGATCGGACAGCTTGTCGCGCGCCATCTTGCCGAGCGCGACCCCGTTCTCGAACTTCGCGTCGCCCTCGACGACGGTGAGCAGCTTCTGGCGGAAGTCGGCGGCCCGCTCGAAGTTCTGCGTCGCTTCGCAGATGGCGACCATGGCCTTGAGCGACGGCTCGTGGCTCGGGTCGATCGCCAGCGCCTTGTCGAACTGGTTCTCGGCGCGGTCGTACTGCTTGAGCTGCTGGTGCAGATCGCCCAGCGTCCAGTGGATCTCGGCGACCTCGAGGTCGGTGAGATCGCCGCGGTGGTGCAGCAGGATCGACTGGTAGACCTTGAGCGCCTCCTCGAAGCGCTTCACCTGCACCAGCAGGTTGCCGTAGCCCTCGAGCACCGCGAGGTTGGTCGCGTCGAGCTGGTAGGCCTTCTCGAACGCGCCGAGCGCCTTGTCGCGCCGGGTGTTCTTCTCGCAGACGTACCCGAGCCGGTAGAAGCGCCGGCACAGCTCCTTCGCGAGCTCGTCGTCTTCGGGCTGCGCGGCGTACCGCTGCGACATGCGCGCGGTGACGATGTCGAGCATCTTCTCGCAGCGCTCCCAGCTCTCGGTGGACAGGTAGATGTCGGCGAGCGGCCGGGCGGCCTCGAGGGAGTCCGGGACGAGCTTGAGCGCCTCCTCGTAGTACGTGGTGGCCTTGTCGCGATCTTCGCGGCTCTCGTAGTACCGGGCGACCGCCAGGAAGGCCTCGGAGCGCTCCTGCGGATCCTCGGTCTGGCGCGCCTCCTCGAGCAGCGCCTTCTCGTAGTTCTCCCAGTCCTTCTCGATCTCGTAGATGCCCTTCAGCGCGCGGATCGCGGGCAGGTACGCGGGGTCGATGCGCAGCGACTCGAGGTAGCACCGCCTGGCGCTGCCAGGGTCGATCAGCATGTCCTCGTTGATCTTGCCGGCGCGGAAGTAGAGCTCGACGGCCTCGGGGGTGCTGCCCAACACCTGCGCCTCGCGCTCGAGCATGTCGAGGGCGAACGGCCAGTTGCCGCTGCGCTCGTACAACGTGCCGAGGGCGTGCATGGCCGGCCGGCAGCGCGGGTCGAGATCGAGGGCCTGGTGGTACGCGACGACGGCGCGATCGACCGCCTTGAGCTGCTGGTGGAAGACGTCGCCCATCTCGACGCACAGCACGGCCTTCTCTTCGGGGTTCGAGAGCAGGTTGATGTGGCGATCGACGACGCCGATCAGCTCGTCCCACCGGCCCTGCGCCTTGCGCAGCCGCTCGAGCGTCTTGATGGCCTGAACGTTCTGGGGATCGACCTGCAGCGCCGCGTCGATGCAGGCGTCGGCGTTGATGAGGTTCTGGTAACGCTCTTCCCAGATCGAGGCGCTCTTGAAGAGCAGCTTCACGCGCTCGCGGTAGTCGCCAGTGAGCTCGAGCTCGCGCTCGTAGACCGAGAGCAGCTCCGCCGGCCGATCGAGCCGGGAGTACAGCTTCTCGAGCGCCTCGAGCGCGCCCACGTTGGCGGGATCGAACTCGAGCGCCTGGCGGAAGCCCTCGACGGCGGCTTCGTCGTCCTTCAGATCGCGCTCGTAGACCTGCGCGACCTCGACCTGAATGCGGGAGCGCTCCTCGGGCGTGGGCGCGATGTCGCGCATGCGCAAGAGCGAGCTGGCCACGGCCGCGTGGTTCCCCTGGCGGCGCTGCAGCGCGACCAGCACCTCGAGCGTCTGCTGATCCGGCTCGAGCTCGAGCGCGCGCTGCAGGGCGTTCTCGGCGTCGTCCGGGCTGCCGAGGTTCTCGTCCCAGGCCCGCGCGATCTCCCGGAGGATCTCCTTTCGCCCCTCGATGCTCGGCGCGGCCTCGAGCTTCTGCTCGAGCGAGACGACGTATTCCTTGTGCGAGCCACGGCGCGCGAACATCGACGCCAGCCGCTCGAGCGCCGCCTCGTTGGTCGGGTCGAAGGCCAGCACCTTGCGCAGCGCCTTCTCGGCCGACTCGGGGTCGTCGAGCTTCTGATCGTGCACCCGCGACAGCGTCAGGTACATGCGCTCGGCGAGCGGGCCGCGCGGCAGCTCGTCGGCGACCTCCTCGTACACGGCCGCGAGCTCTTCGAAGCTGCCGGTCTCGTCCGCGAGGCGCTCGGTCTGCTCGCGCACCTGATCGTCCGACGGGTTCAGGTGCAGCGCGCGCGTGTACTGGAGGAAGGCGACGTCCTTCTGGCCGAGCCTCGACTCCTGCACCTTCGCGAGCTGCTGCAGCGTCGCGACCTTCTCCTCGTCGGTCACCAGGTGAGGCAGGTACCGGTCCATCACCTGCGCGTAGGCCCGCCAGTCACCCTGCTTCGAGTACAGATCGAGCGCGAGGTCGTAGGCCTGCCGGTTCGATGGATCGATCTCGAGGATCCGCTCGAGCGGCGGCCCCGCGAGATCAGGCTTGTTGGCCGTGTTGCGCCACAGCTCGGCGACCTGGAACAGCACGCCGGCCGCCTGATCGCGCTCCTCGATCATCAGGTAGTGCTGGGCCTTCGCCTCGAGCGCGCGCACCGCGTCGGGCCACGCCTTGAGCTGCATGAAGACCTGGAGCAGCCGATCGAGCTCTTCGAGTCGGTGCGGCTCGACCTCGAGCGCCCGTCGGGCCGCGTCGAGCGCCTCTTCACGGCGCGCCGAGCCAGCGATGATCTCCGCCAGCCGGATGCGGATCGTCTTGACGCCTGAGGCCTCCTCCTGGAGCGGAATGAGCCGCCGGAGGATGATGACGAGATCGTCGCGCCGGCCGAGCGCCTCGAAGATGTCGCGCAGGGCCTCGAGGGCGCCGCGGTGCCTGGCGTCGCGATCGAGAGCGGCCTTGAAGTAGGGGATCGCGTCTTCAGGTCGCTGGAGCCGCTCGAAGAGCACCCGCCCCACCCGCTCGTTGAGGCGCACCAGCTCTCGCGGGTCGATGGTGACCTGCAGCTTGCTCAGCAGCAGCTCGACCAGCTCCTCGGCGCGGCCGGCTCGATCGAGCAGCGTGTTGAGGGCCTCGAACGCCTGCTCGCTGCGCGGGTTCTTCGCCAGCAGCTCACGGTAGAGGGCGATCGAGTGCTCGACGTTGGCGAGCCCCTCGGCCGAGGTGACGGCCATCTTCCCCAGCACCCGCTCACGCTCGGTGCCCTGCACCAGCTCGCGCTGGGCCTCGAGCACGCGGTACAGCTTCTCGCTCATCTGCGCCTGCTCGTAGAGGTGCTCGAGCGAGCGGAGGCTGGGCAGGTGCTTCGGGTCCGTCTCGAGCACCTTCTCGAACGCGCCGGCGGCGAGATCGGGCTTCTCGAGCGTCTCGGCGGCGAGCTGCCCCAAGCGGAAGTAGAGCCCCACCTTCTCGTGGGGATCCGCGGTGACGGCGCCGAGGGCCTCGAGCACCTCGGCCTGCTTGTCGGCCCGGTTGAGCTGCCCGTACAGCTTGTCCAGGGCGACGAGGGCGCGGGGGGCGACCGCGGGATCGAGCTCGCGGGCCTGCTCGTAGAAGGTGACGGCCTGGCCGGCGTCCGCCAGCCGCTGCTCGTGGAGCTGCCCGAGCGTCAGCGCCACCTTCGCCGCCTCGGTCGGCTCGGCGATGCGGGGCAGCTCTGCCTCGTAGGCGTGGGCCAGCTCGTCCCACGAGCCGGCGGCCTGAGCGGACTGCTCGAGCTGCTTGCGCAGCTCCGGATCGTTCGGGTCTTCCTTGAAGGCCCGGTAGAACGCGAGGTACGCGAGCTCTGGCTCGGACTGCCCGTCGCGGATCTGCGCGAGCTCCTGGAGCAGCGTCTTGCGCTCGACCACGTCGGGCGAGACGGTGACGCGCGCCTCGATCAGCGCCGACAGCTTCACCGGGTCGCCGCCGTCGCGGTACGCCTTCGCCAGCACCTCGAAGGCCGCCTGGTTCTGGGGCTCCTTCTGCGCCATCGCCTCGAGCCGCTGCAGGGCGCCCGGGTGACGCGCGTTCTGTGCGAGCAGCTCGCCGTACAGCTCGATGGCGCCGGGCTTGTCGAGCAGCCGCGTCTCGCGCACCACCGCCAGCTTGAAGAGGATCTGCGGCCGCTCGTCGGGGCTGACCAGCGCGGAACGACGGGTCAGCACGTCTGCGAGCTCGGGCCAGCGCTGCTGGTCCTCGCACAGCCCGTCCATGCGCGCGAGCGCGTTGGCGTCGTTCGGCGCGAGCTCGAGCAGGCGGCGGAAGGTGGTGAGGGCCGCGGCCGCGTCGTTGAGCTGCTCGTCCTGCAGCGAGCCCATCTGGAAGAGCAGGCCCACCCGGCGGCCGGTGTCTTCCTCGATGGTGAGCTGGCGCTTGAGCACGTCGATGAGCTCCTGCACGCGGCCCTGGGTCGCGAGCAGCTTGCCGATCTGCTCCATGGCCTCGCCGTCAGTCGGGGCCAGCGCGATCACCTGCTTCCAGCTCTCGACCGCCTCTTCGGCCTCTCCTGCCTCGGCCTGCAGGCGCGCCAGGGTGCGGTGCAGGTTCGCGCGGGCGGCGTCATCGGACGCCCTGGGGGCGATCTCGGAGAGCAGCGTGATGTACTCGTCGCGCGCGTCAGCCGCCTTGTACAGGAGCGAACAGAGCGACAGGTTCTTCGGCTCGTCGGGCAGCTCGCGCAACGCCCGCGTCGCCGCGACGAACGCCATCTCGGCGTTGTCCATCTGCTGCGAGTAGATCTCGGACATCTTCCGCAACAGCGCCGCCTTCTCGGCCGGCTGCGGCTCGCTGGTGACCTGCGCCTCGATCATCTGCACCAGCTTCAGGTGCTCGCCTTCATTCGCGAACACCGGCTCGAGCGTGCTGGCCGCCTCACCCTTCAAAGGATTGTCTGAACGCGCCATCTCTTCGAGTGCGCCGACCGCCCCGGCATGCCCGGGCTTCCGACGCAGAACCTCCTGATAGGTGTTCAAGGCGCCCCGGGGGTCGCCCAGGCGGGTCAGCTTCAGGCGCCCGAGGCGCACCAGCAACTCCCTGGCTTCCTCGTCCTGCCCCTGCGCTTCTGCGAGCTGCACCTCGCGCGTCAACACCCCCGCGAGCTCCGGCCACTTCTCCATCTCGGAGAACAGCCGCCCCAGCAGCTTGAGGGCGTTCATGTCGTCGGGCTTCCGCTCGAGGATCGCCTGGTACGCAGTGGCGGCCAGCGGCTTGTCCGACAGCGTGTCTTCGGCCAGCGTCGCGAGCTCGAAGAGCAGGTTGATCTGCCCGGCGACGTTCGTCTCCAGCGCCAGCTGGCGGCGCATCACCACCGACAGCTCGCGGAACTGGCTGGTGCGTCGGTAGATCTGCGCCAGGGCCTCGAGGGCGAACGCGTCTTTCGGCTCCCGGTTGAGGCACTCGGTCCACGCGCGGGCGGCGAGATCGAAGCGCGACAAGCGCTCACCGTAGAGCGAGGCGAGCCGCCGCCAGAGCTCACCCGCGAGCGGCTCGGGCGCGCCCCGCTCGAGGGCGTCTTCGTAGGCCGCGGCGAGCTCTTCGAAGGCGCCGAGATCGGCGACCAGCCGCTCGAGCTCGGAGCGCACCTCGTCGTCAGCAGGGGCCTCCGCGAAGCTCCGGAGCCGGGTGGTGAGCGCGAGCGCCTTCTGCCCCACCGCCTCGCGAAGCGTGGCGATCTCGAGGAGCAGGGGGACGCGCCGCGACGGGTCCGTCACGCCGAGGCGGATGTCGAGCACCTCGACGAGCTTCTTGAGCTCGGACGCGGCCCTGAAGACGGGCTCGAGCAGGCGCGCCGCCTCGACGCGGGTCGCCTCCTGCTGCACGAGCCGCTCGAGGCCGGCGACGGC
The DNA here is from genome assembly GCA_016793095.1 of Myxococcaceae bacterium. Lineage (GTDB taxonomy): Bacteria > Myxococcota > Myxococcia > Myxococcales > Myxococcaceae > Xiheimicrobium. The sequence goes on from JAEUJQ010000061.1 coordinate 43,581, forward strand.
GTGTGGCTCAGCCCGCACCAGCTGCAACACCTCGGCGAACGCCCTGAGCGCGTCCGCGAACTGGCCTTCCTTCTCCAGCAGCGCGCCGCGGCGTAGCAGATAGGCCGCCTTCCCCTCGGCCTCGGGCGTCTCCTCGGCCAGCTGCGACAGCACGTCGGCCTGCTCGCCCAGCCGCTCGCGCTTGCCGAAGAGGTGATCGAGGGCGGTGAGCACCCCCGCCGAGCGCTTGATGGAGAGCGCCGCCCGGTAGGCGTCGATCGCGCGATCGTCTTCGCCAGCGGTCGCGAACGCCTCGCCGGCCTTCACCAACAGCGAGAGCTTCTCGGCGGGGTCGGTCGCGAGCTGGGCCTGCTGGGCGTAGACGGACGAGAGCTGCCGCGCGTTCTGCGACTTCGCGTAGAGCTTCGAGAGCGCGTCGAGGGCCTGGCGGTCTTGCGGGGCGAGGCCGAGCAGCGCGTTCCACACGCGCGCGGCGTCCTCGGTCTCGTCGAGCTGCTCGCGGATCTCGGCGGCGCGGCGCAGCAGCGCGACCCTTTCCTCGACGACGGTGAGCTCGTCGGCGGTCTGCTCGTAGATCTCGGCGAGCTCGGCGAACGAGCCCGTCTCGCGCGCGAGGCGCTCGAGCTCGCCCTGAACGTCGGCGCGCTCGAGCCCATCGGTGAAGGCCTTGAGCGCGTTCATGAACGCGGCCTCGGGCTGGGCGAGGTCCCGCTCGAGGATCGCGCGGATCTCGGACGACAGCCGGGCGCGCTCGGTGCGGGTGCTCGCGCTGGCGAGCCGCGCCTCTCGCAACGAGATGCGCGCCTGGTGGTCGCCGGTGCGGGCCAACACCGGGTCGAGGATCTCCATGGCGACCGCGGCCTCGGCCGAGTTCGCGCGCACCCACTGCTCGAGCGCCTGCCGAGCCCCTTCATGGGAGGCGTCCTCGGAGAGGATCTGGCGGTACACCTCGAGGGCGCCGCGCAGGTCCCCGAGCTTGTGCTGGCGCAGCTGGCCGAGCCGGAACGCGAGCTCGCGGCCCTGCGGGCTCTGGCCTTCCTGGTTCCGACGCAGCTCCAGCGCGAAGGCGAGCTCCTGCGGGCGCTCGAGCTTCGTGTAGAGGCGATCGAGCGCCGACGCGGCGTCGCGATCGAGCACGTCGCGGGCGACGACCTGCCGCCAGTTGAGCGCGGCCCGGTCGAGATCCTCGAGCCTGGACTCCGCGAGGAGCGCCGCTTCACGCTCGAGCGCGGTGCGCGCGCCGAGATCCGTCTCGATGGCGGCGAGCCGCTCGAGGATGGGCACGAGATCCCACCACTCTTCCCGCGCGCGGTGCAGCCGCTGCAGCGCCTTGAGCGCCTCGGGGTGCTTCGCGTCGATGGCGAGCACCTTGTGGAGCTGCGCGACCGCGCGGTCCTGATCGTTCAGCTTGCGCTCGTAGGTGTCGGCGAGCTCGCGGTGGAGGGCGATCGCGGCCGGGCCAGCGCCCGCGTCCACGAGGTCCTGCAGCACCTCGGCGTAGCTGTCGACCGCGTCGGCCTCCTCGGCCGCCTGGCGCGTCGCGGCCCGGAGCGTGACGTCTTCGGGGGTGATGCGCACCGCCTGCGCGAGCGAGGCGAAGGCCTGCTCGGGCTGACGCAGGTGCATGGTGTGGAGTTCGGCGGCGCGTTTCAGCGCATTCACCCGCTCGACGGAGTCTCGCGCCGAGCCGGCGATCACCTGCAGCGCCGCGACCTGCTTGCGGTGATCGTTCGCGTGCTCGTAGGCGACCAGGACGGCGCGGGCGGCGGCCTCGCGGTGGGTCTCGTCGCCCAGCAGGTTCTCGAGCGCCGACGTGGCGTCAGCGTCTGACGGCTTCGACTTGAGCACCTCGGCGTACCGCGCGATGGCCTCGGCCTTGTCGCCGAGCGCGGTCTCGACGATCCGCGCACGCGCGACCGACAGCGCGGCCGCCCTGTCCTTCTCGCCGGCCTGCTCGTAGAGGGTGATCAGGCGCGCCTGCGCTGCGGTGAGCTCCTGCATCTGGCCGGCCTGCTCGAGGAGCGAGACGACGGACGGCAGGTGCTCGAGCTCGCTGGCGCCGAGCCGGATCGCCTCGGCGAGCGCCGCGGCGGCCTCTCCGGGGCGCTTGAGCTCGGCGTTCACCCTGGACAGCTCGAGCAGCACGCCGCGCTGCTCGTCACCGGTGAGCTGTGTTGCCAGCCGTCGCAGCAGCTGGTCGGCGTCGGCGAAGCGCTTCGTCTTCAGCGTGAGGGTCGAGGCGCGGGTGAGCAGCTCGATCGACTCGGGCTGGCGCTCGAGCGCGGCCTTGAGGGCGGCGACGGCGGCGTCGCTGGCCTGGACCTCCTCGGCGAGCTGCGCCGCCTCGACCAGCATCGAGACCGCTGGCGCCGGCTCGCTCACCTTCGCGGACAGCTCGAAGAGGAAGCGCGACAGATCCTGCTGGGCCTTCAGCTCGCGGGCCAGCCTGGACGCCTCGACGCGGAAGGCGCCGTCGATGGGATCGAGCTGGAGCCCACGCAGCCGGAAGTCGAACGCGCCGCGCACGTCCATCAGCCGCTTCTCGGTGGTGTCGGCCAGCAGCGTGAGCAGCGCCTTGTTCTCGTCGCGGTCCTGCGCGGAGTTGAGCTGCACCAGCAGCGACGCCACCTGCCGCTGGAAGTCCCCCGCGCGCGCGTACACCGGCGCGAGCGCGCGGGAGATGTCGATGGGCCGCACGCCCTGCGAGGCGAGGCGCTCGAGGCCGCCCACCACCGTCGCGTTCTCGATGCCCTCGTCGAGCAGGTTCAGGTACAGCCGCGAGGCCTCCTCCTTGCGGCCGAGCCGCTCGGCCAGCAGCTGCGCCAGGCGGGCGCGCCACTCCTGGCGCTCGGCGGCCGAGTCGGCGAGGGCCATCAGCCGCTCGGCGACCGTCGCGACCTCTTCCCAGTTCCCGAGGTTCGCCGACGCGGCGCCCAGCTTCTTGAGCGTGGGCACGCTGTCGGGATCGAGCTCGAGGATCTTGCGGTACACGGCCGCCGCCGCGGCGGGATCGGCCGCCGAGGCCTCGAGCTTGCGCGCCTCGGCCTCGAGCTTCGAGCGTGGATCTTGAGGCTCCTCGGCGAGCTGCTTGCGGATCGCGTTGAGGGCGGCGTTGGCGTCGGCGTCATCGCCCTGTCGCTTCTGCACCTCGAGCCAGGCCTCCTGCGCCTCGGCCGGGCGATCGAGCGACTGCAGCAACTGCCCCAGCGTGCGCCACAGCGCGACCTGCGCGGCGGGCGGGGCGATCTGGGCGGCGCGGCGCAGCGCGAGCGCGAGCTGGGCCTGTTGGTTGGCGCGGAAGGCCGCGTCTTTCAGCGCGGTCAACAGGCTCGCGCGACCGGGATCGAGCGGGAGCGCGCAGGAGAGCGCGTGGAAGGCTCGCTGCGGATCGTTCGCGTCCTCGCACATGAGCGAGACGAACTCGCACATGCTGACGCGCTCGTTGACGGGCTGAGGGGCCGAGATGCCGAGCTCGAAGAGCGGCCAGGCGCGGTCGAGCTCCTGCGCGTCGGAGTAGTGCTTGAGGAGCCGCCAGGCCACCTGCGCGTTGTGCGGGTCAGTCTGGATCGCGGCCTCGAGGTGCGCGCGCGCGACCTTCTCGTCCTTCAAGAGCCGCGTCGCCAGATCGGCGAGCGTCGTCCGCAACGCGACCTGGGCCGTCCGATCCTTCAACGTCGCGAGGTGCTTCTCGAGCACCCCGACGCCCTCCGACAGCTTGCCAGCGTTGATGAGCTGCTCGCTCGCGAGCTCGGCGGCGTCGGGGCGTGAGGGATCGATGCGGGTGGCCTGCTCGAACTCAGCCGAGGCCCCGGCGGGGTCGTTGAGGCGCGTGAGCAGCACCTGGCCGATGCGCAGGTGCAGATCGACCTGCGCGACCTTGTCGCGCGTCTCTGACGCGAGCTTCGAGAAGACGGTCAGCGCCACCTTCACGTCGCCGCCCTTCTCGGCGACATGCTCGAGCAGATCGAGGGCGTCGGGCATCGCCGGCCAGAGCGCGAAGCAGCGGTCGATGGCCTCCTTGATCTTCCCCGTCGAGGCGGGCTCGTAGAACGCGAACAGGCGGGCGACCTGCAACGACAGCCGGGCGGCGGTGCGGCGCTCGCGCTCCTCGAGGGACTGGGCCTTGAGGGCCTTCACCTTCTCGCGCCAGACGTACTCGAGCTTGCCGAGCTCCTTCTGGGCCTGCTGAGCGCGGGCGTTCTTGCCGTCGATGGAGAGGGCGCGGACGATCGCCTTCGTCGCCAGCGTGTGCTCCAGCGGGTTGGTGACGAGCGCCTCGGCAAACGAGAGGTAGTCCTCGAGGAGCTCGCGCTCACCGAGGTGGGCGCGCTCCCGCTCGAGCGACTCGTAGGCGGAGCCGAAGCGGCCCTCGCCCAGCAGCACCGCGCGCGCCTTCTGGTAGCCGGCGCGCTCGTGCGGGGCGGCCCGCGTGGCGAGCTGGTAGCAGAGCACCGCGCGATCACGGCGCGACAGCTTCGTCTCGTAGAGCTCACCGGCCTTCAGGTAGAACGCGGCTGCAGCGGGGCCCGACGAGATGAGGCCCAGGCGCTCGAGCGCGTCGGCCAGCATGGCGGCGTCGTTGCGGCCCTCCGCGACGGCCCGGAGGCCCTCGAGGGCCTCGCGGGCGTTGGGGGCGTAGACGAGCGCCCGGCGGAACAGCTCCTCGGCGCGGGGCGGGCTCTTCAGGCGCTCGCGAGCGAGGTGGCCGGCCCGCGAGAGCAGGTGCGCGGCCTCGTCGGGCGTCGGGACCTCGCGCGAGCGCGTCTCGTAGAGGCGGATGAGATCTTCGACGCGCCCGGATTTCTCGAGCGTGGCCTCGACATCACCGAAGCCCTTGCCCGCGTTCTCGGTGCCCTGCTGCGCTGAGTCCGTCATGGAGAGGGCGGGAGTCTATGCCCCACCCTCTCCGGAACGAACGTGAAACGTCGCCAGATTCCGAAGCCTTGCCCCGAGGGCAACGCAGCGCTTCAGGCGGTCGCCGGAGACTCTGGACCGGGCCCGGCTGGAGGTGGAGGCACCGCGGTGGCCTCAGCGCCCTCGGCCGGGGTGGCGGTGGCTTTCGGCTCGGGGCGCGGCAGGGCCTTCACGCGGGCCGCGTTCCCGGCGTCCCCCGCCTTCGTGAAGAGCTCTTCGGCCTTGTCGAGCTGACCGATCGCCTCGGCGAGCTCCGCGGCCGTCATCAGCTTGCCGAGCTGCTCGTAGATCGGCAGGGCCTTGTCCTTCCTGTTCGCGGCGACCCACGCCTGGGCGGCGAGCTCGGGTTTGCCGAGGGTCTCGTACCAGCGCGCCCTCGCCTGGTGGTTGCCCTCGGCTTCGGCCTTCGCGAGGGCCTCGGCGGCGAAGGCCTCCGCTTCGGACTTGAGCTTGAGCTTCTGCATGAAGGCCCAGGCCTTGGGACCAGGGAGGGGCTTGAGCAGCTCGATGGCCTCGGCGCTCTTGCCGACGCCCATGAGGATGGTGGCGGCCCCCAGCCGGTCGCCGCGCTCGACGAGCTTCGCGACCTCGAGATCGCGAACGCGGTTGGCGGCGACGAAGTCCTTCGCCTTCTCGTACGAGCGCCGAGCGAGGGCCAGCTTCCCGGAGCGCTCCCAGGCGAGCGCGGCTTGATCGTGCTGCTGCGCGCGTTCGTAGAGGCCGGCGATCTTCGCGAAGTCCTGCTTCTGCACGTAGAGCTCCATCAACAGCTCCCACGCCTCGGCCTTCTCGAGCTGGGCCGTGACCTCCTCGGGCGAGAGCTTCGCCGAGAGGGCCGTGATGCGGCCCTGATCCTTGCCCTTCGCAGCGGCTCGCAGCGCCGACTTCAGATCGCCGCCCACCTCGTACAGCCGCGACGCCTCGGCGAAGCCTGCGTTCTGCTCGTGAATGCGGGCAGCGTCGCGAGTGCGGCCGGACTCCTCCAGGCGACGGGCGTGGTAGCCCCACTCGCCGGTGATGGGCGCCGCGACGGACTCGACGCGGGGCGGGCGCTCGCGCCGTGCGGGGCGATCACCGCGCGGCGGCCGATCGCCACGATCTCCGCGCTCACCACGCTTGCCACCCGGGCCATCGCGCCGGCCGCGCCCCCGGTCGTCGGAAGGGGGCGCCTCGGGCGTCGCGAGCGAGGCCAGCTCGGCCTCGGTGGGCTGACGTCCCGCGGACTCGAAGGCGCTGGCCGCGCGATCGGCCTCGTTCGCGGCCTTCCAGATGAGGCCGGTGGTGAAGATGACGTCGCTCCAGCCGATCGCCGGCTTCGCAGGGGCAGCCGGAGCGGCCGGTGCCGGGGCGTCGGTCGCGGGCGCGTCCGAGGCGGGCGCGTCTGGTGGTGCGCCGTCGGCAGGAGCCGCCTCTGCCGGTGCAGCGTCGGCTGGCGGAGCCTCAGCTGAGGCCTCCGGTGCGTCCTTCTTCGGCTGCCGCAGCACCCGCATCAGCGACGTGAGCAGCTTGCCGCGCGAGCCCATGTCGAGATCGTTCAGCGACTTCAGCCGGAGCGCCTTGACGGCCTTCACCAGCTCGTCGAGCGAGTGCTTCTGGCCCGCGTAGTCACCCTTCGTGAGCGCCTTCTCGAGGGCCGACAGCTCGTTCACCACCCGGTACGCGCCACCGCCGCCCTTCCCTCCCCGCCGATCGCCGCGCTCACCGTCCCGGCCGCGGCCACGGCCACGCCCGCCTTCGCGATCGTCGAACGAGAAACCACCACCGCCGCGTCCCTGGGGACCAGCGCCCTTCGCCTTGTCATTGGGGCCAACCATCGTGCTCTCCTTGCGCGCGTCGGACGCCGGCAGTCACCCGGGCACGACCGCTTCGACGCGAGAGCGATGCGCTCCCGGGTCAGAAGCCCGCGTAGCGCACGAAGGGCAGCACTGAAAAGCCCACAGATTGGGTCAACGCCATGAAGTTGAAGTTGGCGTCGAGGCCGATGCTGAAGTGGCGCAGGCGGGTGAAGTACTCGAGACCCGGCCCGGCGAAGAGGAGCACGTCGGGCTGACTGATCAAGGTGTTGGGCTGGTACAGCATGAACGCGCCACCGACGCGTGCGTAGAACCAGGTGCGCAACACGTCCTGGCTGTCCTTGAAGCCCGCGATGCGGATCCGGGCGCCCACGCCGGGGGCGATCGAGCCGTAGTCCCCCGAGCGCACCGCCTGGGGCATCTCGCCGGTGGTGCAGTCACGGGCCGCGCCGGCGCCACAGGTGCGTACGGTGCCCGTGTAGTCCGAGCCCATGCGGTTGCTGGTGGCGAGGAAGAAGAGCGCCGGAGAGACCCGCTCGCCGATGTCGAAGCCGATCTCCACGAGGGCGGCCTGACCGGGCGCGAAGTACTGGGCGCTGCCGCTCGCGGCCGGCGGGTTGATGGTGCCCCAGAAGCCACCTGACACACCGAAGAAGAAGCCGCGCTCGATCTCGTTGTACGTGATGGCCTTCCGGTCCTCGAGGGCCTTGCCCTGCGCGACGGCGAGTGACGAGGCCAGGAGGACAGCGGAGACCAGCGAGCGCGTCATCATGAGTCGCGCACCCTATTCGGCCGCAGCGCGGCCGTCGACTCCGATCGCCGTGTCGGTTGAAGCTCCCAGCCGTCTGCTCGACCTCAGCCGGGTGAAGCCGCCTCAGCGCCCAGCCCTCTGAGGAACGCGACCAGCCGGCGCGCCTCCCGTGCGGGGTTGGCGATGAGGCTCGCCTCGTTGACGTGGAGGCACCGGCAGCCCGGGAGCGCGGCGAGCGGCTCGCTTCCAGGCGGGTGAACGAGGACGAAACACACGTGGCCGAGACGGGCGGCCACGAAGGCCGCGTGGCCCACCGCCCAGGGAGACAGCCACAGCACACCGCCGCCTCCCGGGTTCCGCTCGAGCCGCGCCAGGCAGGCCTCGCCTTCGATGGGCAGGTGGCTCACGAGGAAGGTGCCCTGCAGGACCCGCCTCAGCAGGCGAAGGCCCTCCTCCCGACCCGCCACGAAGGCGTGTGGGAGCGGAGCCGCGGTCTTGACGCTGTCGGTGAACACGACCCCACCAGGAGCAAAGACGACGCCAGCGAAGTTCCCCTCGACAACACAGGGGGCTCCGCTGGCGCGCACATCACCCCAGAGATCGGGGCGTCACTGTCCTGACTGCTTGAAGATGAACGGATAGGTGACGACCACGACACCGCCGCCCTTGGGCTTGGGGAACACCCACGTCCGCACACGGCCGGCCACACACGACTCGAGCTCGGCGTTGCCGACCGTCGACTGGGCGACGGACGAGCTGGCCACGGTGCCAGTCGCGGAGATGATGAACTTGACCGCCACCTTGCCCTCGAGCTTGGGGAACCGGTTCAGCTGCGACTCGTAGCAGAAGCGGATCTGGCTGCGGTTGGCGTGGATCACCTTGCGGATGAGCTCCTTGTCCAGCGAGCCCATGACGGTGGGCTCGGACGAGGTGATGCCGATGTCCACGTCCTTCTTCCCGCCGAGCACGCCGACGCCTGAGCCGTAGCCGCCGGTGCCGCCGCCGCGGCCGCGAGTGCCGATGCCGCCGATGCCGATGGTGTCACCGAGCCCACCGCCGCCCGAGCCGGAGCCACGGAGGCCGAGGCCGCCGAGACCAGCCGCGTCGCCGGGCGCCGCGCCGAACATGTTGCCCATGGCGCTCTTCAGCTCACCGCCGAGGCCCTGGTGACCGAAGATGGTGCTGATGCCGCCGGTGCCGCCGCCGAAGACCTTGGCGACGAGCAGGCGGGCCTGATCCTTGTTGTTCGGATCGCCCTTGGGCGCCGCGTGCGCCGACCGCTTCGGGGCGTCCTTCTTGCCCATCTGGCCCTCGCCGCCCTTGTGCTTCTGGGCGATCTCACCCGACTCCTTCTTCTTCTCGTACTTCTCGAGGATCGGGTTCTTCTGGGTCTCAGGCGGCTTGATGAGCAGCTTGGCGATGCGGGCCTGGTTGTTGTTCAGATCGTCCGCGAACTCGTCGCCCTCGGCGTCGCGGTTGGCGGCGCTGATGATGAAGAGCGCGGCGATGAAGAAGGCCACGAGGAAGATGTTGAGCACGGTGAAGTCCACCGTCTCGGAGAACGGCACGAAGACGGGCTTGGGCACGGGCTGGAAGAAGGCCTCCACCGTGATGCCACCCAGCTCGATCCACGCGAAGTCTTCGTTGCCGAGGGTGAGGGCCGTCGCGTCGCCGTCGGCCTGCGCGAGCCCCTTCTGCTTCGCCTGCGCGAGGGTGAGCACCTCGTCACCGAACTTCCGGTGAAGCTCCCCGTCGGCCTTCCCGGTGAAGCGCAGCTGGCAGCCGCTCTTCCCGAAGCGAACCAGCTCGAACACCGGGCTTCCGCCGATCTCGCCCATCTCGAAATCGACGCCCTGGGCCGAGCCGACCTTGAAGCTCTTCTCGACGCCGGGCGAGAGGAAGAACTCACCGACGATCTGATCGCCCCAGAGCATGCGCAGCTCGAGGCCGAGGGGCCCGGTGCCTTTGCGCCGGCGGGGGCGCATGCGCGGGCTGATGCTCGCCTCGGGGGAGATCTCTTCGGGGGGAGACGGAGGCGGCGCGTACGCGACCGGCGCGGGAGCCTGAACCGGCACCGGAACCACCACCTGGGGCGCGGCGACCTGGACGACCTGAACCGGGGCGACGGCCACGGGCGCGGGTACGGACACCGTGGCGACCACCGGCTGGGTCGCGGCTTCGGCGACGGGGGCGATGGTCGGGGCGATGGAGGGCGCGGCGCCGGCCTTCTCGATGCGGATGGTGGTGGCGCCCACCTGAATGGCGTCACCGAACGAGAGCGGGCTCTTCATCACCCGCTTGCCGTTCAGCATGGTGCCTTCGACGGTGCCCATGTCGGTGACGGACAGGGTGCCGTCTGGAGCGACGTCGATGACGGCGTGGATTCGCGCCACCTTCTCGTCATCGATGGTGAGGTGGGCCGAAGCGAGCCGGCCGATCTTGATGAGATCGCGGTCGAAGTCCTTCGACGAGATGAGCTGTTCGCCCTTGAAAACCTTGAGCGTCAACGGGACGGGCACGAGTGCCTCCAGAGGAATCGATGGCGGTCCGACGCTCCCTCCGACACCGGGGAGGCGCGCGGGTTCCCGCGGTGGTTCAGAGCTCGCCGACGGACTGCATGACCTTGTCTTTGAACTCTTCGCGGATCTTGATGAGGTTGGAGTGCTTCACCTTCTTGCGGGCCTCGACGTACTCGCCGTCAGGCTTCGTGAGATCGCCCTCGATCGTGTCGTCTTCGAAGCTGTACTCCGTCTGCTTCTTGTACGTGACGTTCTTGTCCTGAGCGAACGATGCGCTCGCGAGCAGCGAGGCGGCGGCGACGACCCACAGGTGCTTCGACATGAGGCCTCCTGAAACCCTTTGCAGGGCTCACACCCTACCACTGTCGAGGTGTCCGCAAACGTCCTGCACGCGTTTCTGTCATCCCACAGGGTGAGACACGGTGTGACCACCGCAGGTACCAGTTTCACGGCACTGGATTCGTCAGGGCACGGCATCGACGGAGCGGGCGAGCTCTCGCGCGAACGAGCCGCGAAGCTGGATGAGCCCGCGGAAGCGTGGCCGCTCAGGGATGACCTGGAACTCGTTCATGGGCTTCACGATGCCACCGCTGACCTCCGCCTCGGTGAAGGTGAGGGTCTGAACGGGCGGGCGTGCCGGCGGGGCGGGCCTGTCGGCCTGCGCGAACGAGGCGGTGGCGATGAGGAGAGAGACGACGGCCAGGCGCATGAGCGACCTCCAGATGGTTGGTCGCGTGTGACGCCTGGGCTCGTGCCGAACGTTCCGTTCAGAGTCCGTCGGAGGGCTCGTCGGCCGAGGCGGGCTTCTTCGGAGCTTCCTTCCTGGGCTCTTCCTTCTTCGGCTCCGGCGCCTTCGCGGCGGGCTTCGCCGGCTCTTCCTTCTTCGGCTCGGGCGGCTTCGTGTCCGAGCCCTTCGTGTCCGAGCCCTTCGTGTCCGAGCCCTTCGTGTCCGAGCCCTTCGCGTCGGGCGCCTTCGGGTCAGCGGGTCTGGTCTCGTCCTTGAGCGCGTCGGCGGCGGCCTTGCCCTTCGCCGCGTCCTGCTGCTTCTTGAACTCCTCCTCCTTCTTCTTGCGCTCCTCCTCCTTCGCCGCCTCCTCGGCCTTCTTCATCTCCTCTTCCATCTTCTTCGCTTCTTCTTCCGCCTTCTTCAGCTCCTCGCGCTGCTTGATGGCGTCTTCCTGCTCTTTGATGAGCTCGAAGACCTGGTGGTTGGCGTTGACCGAGGTCTCGCCCCCGGCGAGCTGGATGTACTGCTTGTAGTAGGTGATGGCCTTCTCGGGGTCGCCCTTGAGGCCGATGATGATGCCGCGGTTGAGGTAGAGCGCGGGCAGGTTCGGGTTGAGCTTCTGGGCTGCGTCGTACTGCTGCAGCGCCTTGTCGATCTGCCCCATGCCCTTGTACGCGACGCCGAGGTTCACGAGCGCCTCTGCGTTGTCGCCCTTCGACTGGAGGATGCGCCGCACGTGCTCCTCGGCGCTCTCGTAGTCCTCCTGCTCGAAGGCCATCTTCGCGAGCTGGTAGTGGGCCGGCAGGAAGTCCGGCCGCGCCTCGACCGCGCGCTTGAACTGCGCCCGGGCCTTCACCGGCTCCTTCTCGGCGAGGTTGAGCTGCCCGAGCGTGAAGTAGATCTCGGGGTCGTTCTCTTCGATCTTCGTCGCGCGCAGGGCGATGAGGCGGGTGAGCGAGTACTGCTTCTGCTCGAAGTACACCTGCATCATCGTCTTGTAGGCCTGCAGCGTGCGGGGGTCGCGGAAGAGCGCCTCCTTCGCGAGCTCGATGGCCTTGCCGCTCTCGCCCCGGCGACGGTGGATCTCGGCGAGGCGGGCGCGGCTGCCAGCGTCGTCGGGGTACGTCGCGAGAATGTTCTCGTAGATCGCGACCGCGCCCTTCTCGTCGCCGTTGTTCTGCGCGATCACCGCCAGGTTCTCGGCCGCCTGCCGCAGCGTGGGCTTGCGCTCGAGGGCGCGCTTGTAGAAGCCCACCGCATCCTTCGTCTTGCCCTGCCGCTCCGCGATGACGCCCAGGTTGTACGTCGCCTCGGCGAGGTTCTCGTCCGCGTCGGCCGCGTTCCGGAACTTCTTCTCGAGCGTGCCCCAGTCGTACTGGCCAGTCTTCTTCTGGGCGTCGAACGCCTTCACCGCGTCTTCGAAGAGCAGCTTCGCCTTGCTCGACACCTGCGGCGTCTCTTCCGTCTGCGCGACGTTGTTGTTGGTGCGCTTGACCTGCGGGCCGTCGACCTTGACGGTGTTGGTGTCGACGGTCTCGGTCGTCTTGCAGGCGGCTGCGGCGAGCGAGAGCCCTGCGAGGGCGATCGTGCGGATCTTCACAGCGTGTCCTCCGGCTCGTCGGCGTCCTTGCGAGCAGCCGGAGCAGGCGCCGCGGTCTTCGGCTTCTCGGTTGCCTTCGGCTCCGGCTTCGGCTCGGGCTTCTTCTCGCGCTTCGGCTCAGGCGGCGGGAGCGTGTCGGGCTCCTCGTTCCGCGGTCGGGCATCGACGACGTTTCGCCCCGACACCCCGGCGGTGTTGCTCTTCAGCTCGGCCGCCTTCTCGGGCGACACGACGGGAACGGGCTGGATCGTCGTCAGCACGCCCTGCCCGATGGACGTGGCCACCACGCCTTCGTCCTGCTTCAGCTCGAAGGTCTCTTCACCCATCTTCGGGAACTGCTCGGGCTTGTACTTCGTGCGGAGCATCTCGAGGGCCTTCGACGAGCAGGGGTTGAAGACGTCGAGCTCCTGGCTCTTCTGCACGGTGGCCGTGAAGGCCTCGGTGGCCTTGTCGCGAATCGGCGCGGCCTCCTGGTTGAACTGGGTCTTCACCTCGAAGAGCAGCTCTTCGGGGATGCCCTTCGGCACCGGCGGGTTGGCGAGCGCCTCGGCGAACTGGTCGTAGGCCATGCCGATGCGCGCGAGGGCGCAGATGGCCGGGTCAGCCGACTTGAACTGAACGGTCTTCGTGTAGGTCTTCTGAATGTCCTCGAGCGCCTTGGCCTTCGTCTTGATGGAGCCCTTGAGCTCGCCGATGTTCTGCAGCGTCGACCACTTCAGCTTGACGGCGGAGTAGCGCTTGAAGTCGTCCTCGTTCATCACGAACGAGGCGCGCGCGACCGCGTCGAGGGCCTGGAGGTCGAGGCCCTCCTTCTGCTTCTTGTTGAGCTTCTCGTAGTAGTCGAGGATGCGGACGAAGATCTTCCGCGCGCCATTGTTGTTCTTCAGCTTCTCCTCGTAGATCCACGCGATGCGGCCCTCGGCCCACAGCAGCTTGCTGGGATCTTTGAGCTGGTCTCGCTCGTAGTCCTCGTAGAGCTTCTGGGCCTTGCCCCAGAGCCCCATCTTCTCGTGCAGGTCGATGATCGACTTGGTCACGGCTTCGGCGTCCTTCGATTTGGGCCACAGCTCGAGGTACTTCTCGCGGTTCCTGAGGGCCTGCTTGTACTGGCCGAGCCCGTCGCGGAAGACGCCCGCGTTGTAGAGCGCGTCCTGGGCCTTCTGCTCTTCCCAGACCTGCTCGGGCTGGGGAGCTGCCGGCTCCTTCCCCTTCTTTGGAGCGGCCTTCTTCCCCGCGCCGCCCTTGTTCTTCTCGTAGTTCGTCGCGTACCGCTCGTAGTGATCGGCGGCGTCGTCGAAGTCGGCGACGGCCTCGTACCCCTCGGCGAGCGCGTAGAGCGTCTTCGGCACGTACTGCGACTTCGGGTACCGCTGGATGAGCTGCTTGCGGACCTCGATCGCGCGGTCGAGCATCTTCGCGTTGAAGTAGTCGATCGACGCGTTGTACAGGGCCTTGTCCGCGAGCTCGCTCTTCGGCCAGTCCTGCACGAAGGTCATGTACGCGTCGGCGGCCTTCCCGTACTCGTTCTTCGCCTCGAGCTGGTTGATCAGCTTGAACGACGACTGCTCGATCAGCTTGGCGAGGTCTTCACGAAACTTGCCCGTGGCCAGCTTCTCTTCTGCGTAGAACTTCTTCGCCCACTCGTTCACCTTCGGCCAGTCCTGGAGGATGTTGTACGAGTCGAGCACGAGGTTCGCGGCGATCTCGCCGGCCCGGTCCCCGTTCTCGAACTTGTAGTCAGGGTACTTGAGGGCGATGTCTGCGAAGCGGCTCACCGCTTCGTCGAGGTAGTTGTAGTCGTAGTAGATCTTCGCGGCCTTGTAGGCGATCTCGACCTTCTTCTCGCCCTTCTCCACGTACTTGATGTACCGCTCGCAGGCGTCGAGCAGCGCCTGCTTGGTGGGAGGAATGGCTGCCTTCTTCGAGGGGTCGCTTCCGCCCGACGGGGTCTTTCCAGCATCAGCGGTCGCCTCTTCCTTCACCACCGAGTCCCACGCCAGGATCGCGTTGTAGGTGGCGTTGTTCATCCACTTCCCGGGCTTGCCGGGCTTCCCGTCGTCGCTCTTCTTCTCGATCCGCCCGATGTCAGTCATCGTCACGCGCGTGTATTCTTCTGCCGCGCGCTTGTATTTGTTGAGGTTGTCGTTGAGGAGCTCGGCCCAGAAGAAGCGCAGATCGTAGGCCTTGGGGCTCTCAGGGAAGAGCGTGAGGTAGTCGGCGTAGACCTCGTTGGCGAACCCGAAGGTCTCTTCGTCACGGGTCTTCTTCGCCTCGTTGTGCCAGTTGACCGCGAGGTTCGAGATGGTGCGCTCGGAGAGCTCGCGCGCCTCGTCGAGGGCCTTCTTGTCCTTGTCGTCCATCTTGGGGTTGCCCTTGAGGACGTCGTCCATGATCTTCACCAGCCGGCGAACCTGGGTGACGGTCTGGCGCTTGTTGCCGGCGCGCATGACGCAGTCGACGATCTTGCCCTGGAAGCCGGGAGCGTCGGGCGCGGTCGGCCGCTCCTTGATCAACATGTCGAAGGTGACCGCCGCCTCGCGGTCCTTGCCGTCCTCGTAGTAGAGGTTCGCGAGCTGCTTCATCATCAGGCGCAGGTCGTCGGGCTTGTCGACGAGCTTGTTGAAGCGATCCTTCGCTTCGGTCGGCGTGCCGCCACCGCGGGAATAGGCGCGCACGTAGTCGTTGCGGGCTTCCTTCACGAGGCCCTGGCGCCGCGACTTGCCCTTGCCCTCGACCTCTTCGGCGCCCTGCATCTTCGCGTACAGGATCACCGTCTTGAACTGATCCATGGCCTTCTCGTAGTCGGCCATGTTGAAGTGGCACCACCCCTGCTTGTACAGCGCATAGCCATACACCTGGTTGTCTGGGTATTTCGAAGCGTTCTTGTAGTTGTCCAGCGCCTTCTCGAGCTGATCGCGCTTGCCCTTCGAGCCGTTGAAGTGCCACTCGCCGACCGCGAGGTACGCGTCGGGCAGGTACTTCGACTTCTGGTACTTCTCGATGAGCCGCTTGTACGAGGCGAGCGCCTTCTTCTGGTTCTTCTCGTCGGAAGAGTCCATCAGGTTGAGGCCGAGGAAGTAGAGCACCTCGTCCGTGCGCGCGTAGTCCTTGTACTCCTGGACGATCTGGTAATACCGCTCGACGGCGAGGTCGGCGAACTCCTTCGACTTCGCCATCAGCTCGGCCTTCTCGGCCTCGGCGCGCTGAATGCCCGCCTCGTCCTTCGCGTTCATCGCGCGGATCTTGTCGTCGTCCTTCCGGTTGGCCTCGAAGAAGAAGAACTTCGACTCTTCCCAGTAGAGCTCTCCGAGGCGGAAGAGCAGCCCCGGCTTCTCCTTCTTGTCGGTGGACAGGTCGATGATCTTCGAGAGATCGGTGATCTGCTCGCGGCGCTTCGAGGCGACCTGAAGCTCGACGTCGGCGCGGAACGCGTCGTACTGGAGCGTCGGCGCGTCTTCTTCCTTCTTCTTCTTGCGGGTGATGTCGCCGGCGAGCGACTTGTCAGGCGCGATCGACGCCTCTTTCTTCTTCAGCTCGGCGTCGACGGCCTCCTTCTTCGCGGCGGGCTGCGCGAACACGAGCGAGGAGGCGAGGAGAAGACATGAAGTCAGTGAACGCATGGGACTGTTCCCGAATGAAGGGCGGCGGGTACGCGAGAGCATCGTGGCGCTTCGAACGAGGCCTTTGGAAGGCCGCGACTCCTTCAACCCTTTGAGAGGCGCGGAATATCGCCGCTCCGCGAGGAGAACGTCAAGCAATCCAAGTGCCTATCGGCCGAGGAGCTCGAGCAGCGCTCGCGTCTTCCCCACCTTGCGGACCTCGTCGCCCACGTTCACCACCAGCTCGACGGACGGATCGCGCACGATCAAGGACTTGAGGAGCCAGGGCTCCACCTCGGGCAGCACCTCGACCCGGGTGCCCGCCCCGCAGGGAAAGACGCCAGCGCTCACCGCCAGCAGGGTCGCGACGTGGAGCTCTGCCGAGGGCTCGACGGGCGAGCGCGCGTCACAGGACTGCGGGACCAGCAGACCGGGAGCCAGCACCACGGTCTTGCGGCCGGGCAGCGAACGAAACCGGCTCCACTGCAGAAGATCGACCGGGTCGGCGGGACGCCAGCGGCTGAAGGTGGGCCGGAGCGCGCCGACGAGGGCGTGCAGGTCGGCGTCGAGCGCTCCTTCGAGCTCGAGGGCGAGGGGCCGGCTCGCGCGGTACCTCGACAGCGCCGGCTTGAGCTCGGGGCTGGCCGCCAACCACAGCCCGGCCCTCGGCGCACGGGCCAGCGCGTTTCCATCGACGGGGGCGAGCGGCAGCCTCAGTTGAACCCAGCTCGTCTCGAAGCGCTTGAGCGTGTCGAGGGTGGATTCGCGCAGCGTGTTCGAGCGCGTCGTCAGCCACAACGTGACGCCAGGTCTCGCGAGGGCGCGCAGCACGTCGGGCTCGAGCTCTTCGCTCGCCACCACGTGCACCGGCACGGAGCGCCCGACGATGAGCTCAGGGCTCGCCGCCGGCAGGGGCCGCTGGTCCTGCGCGAGCGCGGCGGTCGCCAGCCCCAGCAGCAGCGTGCACGACCTCCCCACGCGCTACTGGTTCTTCTCGATCCACTTCGCGAAGGCGTCCTTCTTGGCGGCCTCCTCGTACTGGGCGATGTCCCAGAGGTCGACGCCGACCGCGATCTGCTGGTTCTGCTGCAGCTCGACGAACTTCTTCTCCCACTCGTCCGCGGTGATCTCGGTCGGCCCCGCGACCGGCACCCGCTCGCCCTTCTTCTTCGGCGGCGGCGCGGCGGCGGTCGAGGCCTTCGCCACCGCGGCCGAGGGCTTGATGTTCACCACGCCCTCGACGATGCGAACGATGGAGGCCTTGCGCGCCTTCGGCGGCTTCGCGGTGGTGACGAGCTTGTCAGCGTCGATGCGGAAGATCGTGCCGCGCACACCGGCGACCGCGCGCTCGGTGGAGACCTCGTAGCCGCCCCCGCCCATCGCCTTCTTCACCTTCGTCCACAGGCTGCCGGACTGGAGGAAGGCCTTGAAGCCCTTGCGCTCCTGCCCCTGGAACTCGGCCTCGGTGATCTCCAGCTTCGAGCCCGGCGCCAGCATGATGAGGCTCTCGTCGGTGAGCTGGACCTTCAGGTTGCCGCTCTCGACCGCGATGGTGTCGCCCAGCTCGATGTTGGCGCCGACGGCGAGCGCGACGGCCGCTCCGTCCTTCGGCGTGCGGGTGGCTTTGCCCTCGATGACGGCGACCTTCCCGACCTCGGCGAAGGCCGCCAGCGAGAGGGTGAAGACGGCGACCGTGAACAGACGCTTCATGGACTTCCTCCGTTGGGCAGCAGCGTCACCGTCATCACGACCCGGGTCTGATCTGCCGCCAGCCAGCTCTCCCACGTCTGAAAACCGGACTTCTTCACCTCGACTCGACGGGCGGCGGTGCCGACCTTCAACGCATGCGGTTCGCCGTCGAAGTCGCTGCACAGCCCTTGCGAGACCCCGTCGAGCGCCACCTCTGCGTCAGCAGGCGTGCAGCGCAGCACCAGCTCGCCCGCGCCCGCCACCCGCCATGACCGCTGCGCAGGCGTCGCGGGCGCCACCTTCGGCAACACCAGCTGCGGCCCTGCACAGCCGGCCAGCGACGCGAGCACGACCCACCTCACTTCGCGACGTTGACCTCGAGTGTGTTGCCGGTGGCCGAGACGATGTTCAGCTTCTTCTTCTTGAAGGTGGCTGCCTCGACCTCCGACGCCAGATCGTCCACCGTGCCGGCGTAGACCACCCGGAACGTCGCCTTGCCGTTGGCGAACGTGTCTTGCGTCGCCTCCTTGATGCCCTTGATCGCCTCGATGGACTTCTTGAAGTCCTTCGCAGCGCCGAAGCTGTCGAGCCCGCTCACCGCGACGCTGATGCGCTTGCCGTTCATCGTCTCGGACCGGAAGTGCTCGAGCACCCCCTTGCGCACCGAGTCGATGATCTCGCGCTTGCGCTCCTGGATGAGGCCGAACGCGGTGCGCTCATACGAGACGGTGGGGCTCACCTTGCTGTCCATCTTCCACTCGAGCTTGCCGGCGACCTTCGCCAGCTGCAGCTCGCTGTCGGTCGCGGCGATGGCGAGGTTGTACTCGCCCGACACCGGGTAGATGGAGGAGCCCTTCAGCAGCGAGTCGGGCTCGGCGTGGCGCAGCGAGGTGGTGCCGTAGAGCACGTAGTTGGCCTTCGTGAGATCGCCGACGGCCTTCGCGCCCGCAGCCCCGACGGAGGGGTCGAGCTTGAGCGACTTGTTCACCGCCTGCGGGTCCTTGATCTCCCAGCCGTCGGCCTTGAACGCCTCGGTCAGCACGGTCGCGGTCACCTCGGAGTTCAGCGTCGTCTTGTCACCGATGGGGATCGTCTGCTCCTGGATGACGATGACGATGCTCGGCCGGCCCATGCGCTTGACGAGGTCGCGGGCGGCCTGAATGTCCTTGTCGAGGTTGTCGGTGATGACGTTGGCCTTGACCGTCACCGTCATCACGTTCTTCTCGACCTTCTTCGAGACCACGTCGAACGACTTCACGTAGCCGCCGGTGTTCGCGAACACCTGATCGCGAACGAGCTGGTTGTTCACCACCAGGGTGTCGGCGTCCACGCGCACGCCTGCGGCCTGTTCGACGGCGGCTCGCAGCGCAGCGCCCTTCGCCTCCTCGAAGGCGCGGCCCTCGTCTTTGTTGATGACGGCGGCTTCGCCGGTACCTTCCTTCGTGACGACGTTGGCCTGGGCGAGGGCGACGGCGCTGGACGCGATCAGGGCGAGTGAGAGAGTTCTCATGGGCGCGGTGTCCTTCAGTTGAAGACGATGACGACCTTGCCCTGCGCGAGGAAGGGCGGGTTCATGGAGACCAGCTTCTTCGCCTCGTCCTGGGGCAGCAGCACGTCGGCGCCGCTCGCCTTGGCGGCCTTCACCACCAGCGGCTTGTCACCGGCCTTCATGCTCTTGCGCGCCTCCTCGAGGGTCTGCACGTAGGCCGCCACGCCCGTCGTCTTGCGAGCCTCGGCGGACAGCGAGTCCACCGAGTAGAGCGGCTTTCCGGTCTCGTCGAGCACGCGGGGCATGAGCGCCGGCATCAACTTCAGGCCACGGGCGTCGATGACGAGGCCCGTCCCCGGGTCGGCCTTCGCCACGGCCTCCGGGGCCTTCTCGGGCGTCTTCTCAGGGGTCTTCTCGGGCGCCTTCTCGGCGGGCTTCGTCTCGCCCTTCGCCGGCACGGCGAGCAGCTGGGTCGCGTCGGGGTCGAGGATGTCAGTCAGGAACGCCACCGGCACCTCGACGTCGATCTCGACGCCGTTGTCCGAGAAGTAGCGCTTGTTGCTGACCTTGTACCCCTTGATCACGCCCTCGACGCGCGCGCGAACCTCGTTCGACTGCATCACGTCGTCCATCTTGCGGGTGCCGTCCACCTGCACGCCCTTCACCTGCGAGAGCAGGTTGCGGAAGGCGTCGAGCAGGGCGGCGCGTTCGGCGCCCAGTCGGGCCTGCGCGGGGCTCGAGGCCTTCATGTCGGGCGCGCCCGACCCGGTCGCGCGAATGACCTGGCCTTCCCAGCTCACTCCCTGCGGCGGACGCTGCTCCTTCGTTCCCTGTCCGATGGCCGACACGGCCACCGCCAGGATCACTGCACACACCAGACGCTTCACGGGCTCCCCCTTGGGTTCCAGCGACTCGAGTAGACGATGCAGTCCACTCTACGGACGAATCGCGCGGACCTTCAAGGGCAGCGACACGCGTCACTGCTCGACGTTGCGCGCGACGAACTGGTCGATCAGGCGGCGGTGGCGCTCGGTGAGCAGCGTGAACCGAACGCCCGACCCCTCCTCGACGCGATCCAGATCAGCCCACTCGCGAACCACCTCGCCTTCCGCGTAGATGACCTCTTCCGAGCCCGGCAGCTGGAACTGGAGCCCCACCCGCTTGCCCGCCATCTGCGGCTCGATGAGGTGCGACAGGCCCACACCCTCTCGCGAGATGTCCGACGTCCGCGCCATGTAAGGCACGCCGGCCACGTACTTGTTGAGGTAGATGTCGAGGGAGACCCGGTCGTTCTTCCGCTTGTTGTTGGGCATGCACGCTCCTGTTGAGTCCGCTGCAGTGCTGCAGCGAACTGTTGCGAAGCGTACGGACCTGATCAGCCGGGTCAAAAAAGTCGCCAGAACGACTGAGAACTTGCGCGCCGCGGATCAGCGCCGGGGCGGCCTGCCCTCCTGCTTCTGGGGCGTCGCGAGGGCCGCGTCGGTCGCGCGCAGGAGCGGCTCCGCGCTGACCGGCCCACCGGCAGCGTTCGTCATCCACACATCTGGCGTCACCGCGCCCTGCTTCGCCATGCGCTCGAGCTCGGGGCCGACGACGCCCTGCTTGTTCACCTGCTCCTCGATCTGGAACGCGATCAGGTGGCCCAGCGGGTAATTGAAGAGGTACAGCGGGTAGCTGATCATGTGCGAGTAGATGCCGAGCAGCGGCGTGTCTTTCCCGCCCAGCACCGGCGCGTAGTGCTGGTTCCAGACGCGCTTCGAGATCGAGACGGTCGCGTCGCGCAGCTCGGCCGGCTTCGCGTTCGGGTGATCGTACATCCAGTGCCAGACCTCGAGATCGACGAGGGCGACACCTGCGATCTCCCAGGTGGACCAGAAGTCGTTCAACACCCGCAACCGCTCCTGCTCGGCCGACGGCTTGCCGAGGCCGAGGAGCTCGAGATCGCGCGCCTGGAAGACGAACGCGATCGCCTCGGTGAAGGCCGTGTTGGGCACCCCGGCGAGCAGCGTGTGATCGACGTCGTAGAGCGAGAAGACCTGCTCGACGTTGTGACCGAGCTCATGGACCGCGATGTTGTAGCCCTTGTAGTTCATCCCCTCTTTCTCGACGCGCGTGCGCAGGCGGGGGAAGTCGCCGCGGCGGGCGGACTGCATGGCGTGCCCGGCGCCGCGGGAGGCGTCCACCTTGATGCGCTCGGCGAGGTACTTCGCGCGCTCCGCGGGGAAACCGAGCGCGGTGAGGATGCGCGGAATGTCCTTCGCGAACGCTTCGGCGGTCGGGTAGCGGGCGCGCGTCTTCGCGTCGAGCTCGGCCTCAGGCACGGCGCCGCGCGGGAGGAAGCCGTTGAACCAGAGATCGGTGGGCTCGAGCGGCCGCCCGAGGCGCTGCTGGATCTCCTGCGCCACCTTCGGCACCTGCGGCGACTGGAGCACCGACTCGAGCAGCTGCTTGACGCGGGCTTCGGGCATCTCCGCGCCGAGCGCGAACGCGCGATCGATGGCCGTGGGCGCGACCGGCGAGAACGGATCGGCCTTCCGCTGCGCCGTGTAGTTCGCCCAGAGCCGCTGGTAGCGCACGTCAGCCTCGGGCGCGTTCGACGGCGTCGTGGTGCGCTTCGGGGCATCGCCTTCGACGGTGTCAGCCGGCGCGACCGTCACGGCGTTGGTGAAGGGGTTCCAGTCGAGGCGCGGGTTGTCGATGACCGCGGCGGGGATCGTCTGCGTGACGATGCGCTCCATGATCCGGATGATGGTGCGCTGGCGCGCGAGCCCCTTCGGGTCCGCGTACTGCGCCTTGAGCTCGTCGCGCAGGTTCCAGTGGGTGATGAGGCGCTTGCCTTTCGGGAACAGGCGTTCGCCCGACTCCGAGAGCACGTGGTGCATCCACACGTTGTACTCGGCGATGTAGAGGTCGGCGGCCGCCTGCGACGCGCTGATGCCCTGCTGCACCTCGGCTGGGACCCGGCGCGAGAACCGCCCCGTCAGCCGCGCCTCGGCCCACTGGCGCCTCGTCCACGAAGGGCCCCTGGTGAGGCGCTCGTCGAGGGTCGTCAGCGGGAAGTTGAGCAGCGCGACGAAGGCGAGCTTCGACGAGAAGAGATCGTCGGTGAGGTGCGCCGATGGGTCCCACGCGGCGAAGAGCGGGTCGAGCTTCTCGAGCGGGCCGAGGTCGAGCTCGGTGGGCCGCCGCAGCTCGCGGCCAATCTCCAGCAGGTGGCCATCGACCTGCTCGAGGTTCGTCTGAAACCGCTGGAACGTCGCGTCGAGGCGGGCGGGATCGGCGAGGAAGTGCTCGGTGACGAAGGCGCCGAGGTCGCCGTCCTCTTTGCGCCACAGGGAAGCCACCTGCCGGACGCCCTGCTCGATGCGCGCCTTCTGCGCCTCTCCGTGGGTGGCGAGCAGCTTCGCTTCGAGGGTGGCGGGGTCGATCTTCACGGGAGCCTTCGCGGGAGCCCCGGCTGTCACGGCCGCGGCGAGCAGGAGGAGGAGGTGCATGTGGCGCACCCTCGTGAACTGCCGCGATCGATTCAAGGAAGAAAGCCGCCGCCGGCCTGGTCGAGCGCAGGCACGACGGTCGAACCTCGGAAGCTGGGGAGTGCGGCTCGGCTCGCGGCTCGTCGCCAACCACGCCGCAGCTCGGCTCGCGGCTCGTCGGCGGCGCGGGCCGCTCAGTCGTCGAGGATGAACTTGCGCGGGTTCTGCGCGATGCCGTTCACACGGACTTCGTAGTGCAGGTGCGGTCCCGTGGACCGGCCGGTGTTCCCCATCGCGGCCACCAGGTCCCCACGCTTCACGCGCTCACCGGGCTTCACCTTCACGGACGCGAGGTGCCCATAGCGCGTCTTGATGCCATAGCCGTGGTCGATCACCACCACGTTGCCGTACCCTCCCTCGAGGCCGGCGAACACCACCGTGCCATCCGAAGGCGCGATGATCTCCTTGCCGTGCGGACCCGCGATGTCGATGCCCGCGTGCATCACGCGTTCGCTCGTGTAGGGATCGACGCGGGAGCCGAAATCGGACGTCACCCAGCCCCGTGTCGGCCAGACGGAGGGCACCGAGGCCAGCAGGGACTTCTGGCCAGAGAAGTAGGCCTGGAGCTCCTGCAGGCTCTGCTCCTGACGAGTGGCCTCAGCCGAGAGCTTGTCGAGTCGCGCGACCAGCGCCTGCGGCGACTCCTGACCCGAGGAGCGCACGAACTGGTTGTCACCGGTGCCCTGGGCCGGCGCCGGCTCCGTGGGACCCATCGCCAGGTTGCGCTGGGGGTCCGAGAGGAGCGTGATCGCGCGCAGCTTCTGATCGAAGCGCTCGACGCGGTCGAGCGTGCCCTGCACGTGGGCGAGCTGCTCTCGGATGACCGCAATCTCGCTCTTGAGCTTGAGGTTCTCGTCCCGCAGCGCCGGGTTCTCGGTCGCCTCGCCGACGACCGACGTGTAGTGCACGAAGAGCGCGGCCGCGATCACGCCGAGCGTGATCAGCCCGGCGAGCGCCTGGATCACCCATGCGCGGCGGAGACGGAACCGGCGGACCTCGGACTGGCGATCCGGAACGACGATGAGGGTGAAGCTCTCGTTGGCCAACGCGCTGCCCTCGACAAAGAGGTGAAAACGGCGCAGCACCTTCTCCGAAGCGCCTGTTCAGTGCAACAGGAATTCGACGAACTGATCAACTCCGTGAGCGTGCGCGTGATCAGGCCAGTCCGCCAGTTCTGCGACGCCTGCTCGTGAGGTTACGCCCAAGGCAGAAAACGCCACCCTCATCGAACGAACGCTGACGGAGTGAACGATGACAGAGTGGTGACGCGACGCGCGGGCGGTGCTCAGGCCGGCGCCACGCGCACGACGATGACCGTGATGTTGTCGTCGCCGCCGCGCTCGTTGGCGAGGTCGACCAGCTTGCGGGGGGCGTCCTTCAGCTCGGCTCCCGACACCACCTCGCGAATCTCCTTGTCCTCCACGAGGTTGGCGAGGCCGTCGGAGCACAGCACGAACGCGTCTCCCGGCTGCAGCATGATGCCCATGACGTCGACCTGGACTTCCTCTTCGAAGCCGACGGAGCGGGTGATGATGTTCTTGTAGCGCGAGTGGCGCGCCTCGTCGGGCGTGATCATGCCCGCCTTGATCTGCTCGTTGACGAGGCTGTGGTCCTCGCTGATCTGCTGAATGAGCTCGCCGCGGATCAGGTAGGCCCGCGAGTCGCCGACGTGAGCGAAGAGCGCGTGCTCGTGCTGAACGCACAGGCTGATGACGGTCGTGCCCATGCCAGCGAGGCGGGGGTCTTCCTGGGCAGCGCGATAGATCTCGAAGCAGGCCTTCTCCACCGCCGCGCGCAGGAAGTCGGGCAGCGGGGAGTCCTGCAGCGCGGTCTCAGCCTTGAACGGGCTGGTGGGCGAGGTGCGTACAGAGCGAAGCTCTTTGTCGATCGTCTCGACGGCGATGCGGCTGGCGGTGCCACCGCCAGCATGGCCGCCCATGCCGTCGGCGACCACGAACAGCTGCAGTTCCTCGTCGATGAGGTAGCTGTCCTCGTTGTGGGATCGCTTGCGGCCGACATCCGTGAGTCCGGCCGACAACGCCTTCAATCGCACCCCAGCGGTCTTCGACACGCGGCGCAGGTTAGGCGCATGAAACGCACCGGGCAAGGAAGCAATGCTCACGCAGTGCGGCGTTCGGCTGCGGTCCGCACATGGCGCTTGCCACGGCCCGGCCGCGGTGCTTCGGCGCGTGCGGCCCCCGCGAGCAGCACCTGCGCTGCCGCCCTGGCTTCCCTCGACACCTCGGCGCCGGAGAGCATGCGGGCAAGCTCCTCGGAGCGCGCCTCGACGGACCCGAGCACCTCGACGGACGAGTGCACCCGCCCCTGCGAGAGCCGCTTCTCGATGCGCAGATGGCGGTTGGCGTGAGCGGCCACCTGCGGCAGGTGCGTGATGCAGAGCACCTGGCGGTGCGCGCTGACGTCTCTGATGAGCCGGCCCACCACGTCGGCCACCGCGCCACCGACGCCCGTGTCCACTTCGTCCAGCACCGAGACGGTGACGCGCTCGGTGGAGGCGAGCACTGCCTTGATGGCCAGCATGACCCGCGAGGCTTCTCCACCAGACGCGATGCGCTCGAGCGGGCGGGGTGGCTCGCCGGGGTTGGCGCTGAAGAGGAAGCGCACCTGATCAGCGCCCGATGGGCCGGGCGCAGCGGGAGCGAGCTCCACCGAGAAGCGCGCGTTCTTGAGCGCGAGGCGTCCCAGGCACTCGCTGATGCGCCGCTCCAGCGCCCTGGCTGCCGTGTGGCGGGCCGAGCTCAGGGCCGCAGCGTCACGGGCCAGCGCCTCGTCCGCGGCGCCGAGCGCCCGCTCGACCTCTCCCCGCAGCTCGCCCCGGCGCTCGAGCTGATCGAGTTCCCGGGCCAGCTCGTCCCGACGCGCCGCGAGCGAGTCGCTCGAGACCCCATGCTTGCGCGCGAGGGTGCGGGAGAGATCGAGTCGCTCCTCGAGCTCGCGCAGCTGAGCGGGATCGTGATCGATCGCCGAGAGATAGCGGGACAAGGTGCGGCACCCTTCGTCCAGCTCGGCGATGGCGGCGGTGAGCCGTTCCCGCACAGCACCGACCTGCGCGTCGATCTTCTCCATCTCCGCGACGCGCTGGCAGGCCTCCTGCAGCAGGTCGCTCGCGCTCCCGTCTCGGGACGACAGCACGTCGTCGGCTGCGGTCGCCAGGCTCTGAAGGCGAGCCGCGCCGGCGAGACGCCGACGGGTGGCCTCGAGCTGTCCCTCTTCTCCCGGCTTGATGGCCGCGGCGTCGAGCTCCTTCACCTGGAACCGGAGAAACTCGACTCTCGACCGCGCCTCGCGCTCGTCGCCGCCCAGCTCGGCCAGCTGCGCCAGCACCTGCCGGCGCTCGTCGAATCGCCGGGCGTAGGCGGCGCGCGGTCCCTCCTCCGCATCGAGCCCGCCGAACCGATCGACGAGCGCACGGTGGTTGTCCTCGTCGTAGAGCGACGCATGCTCGAGCTGTCCTGCGATGTCGACGAAGCCCCGCATGACCTGCTGGAGCACCGAGACCGTCACCAGGCAGCCGTTCACCCAGGCCCGGCCACGCCCCTGCGCGCTGATGGTCCGCCTGACGAGCACCTCATCGCCGACCGACCCCAGCCCGCTCTCCTCGAGGCGGGTCCCAAGACCTGCGGACAGAGCGAAGACCCCCTCCACTGAGGCCTCGTCGCACCCCGCTCGCAGCATCGTCGAGTCGGCCCGCCCGCCGGCCAGCAGCAGCAGCGCGTCGAGCAGCATGGACTTGCCTGCCCCGGTCTCGCCGGTCACCACCGTGAGCCCGGGGCCCAGCTCGACCTCGATCTCCTCGATCACCCCGAAGTTCCGCACCCGCAACGAACGAATCATGCCTTCCTCCTGACACTGAACACCCTATCAGGTCAGGCTGACATGCACGAGAGGGCTCGTCTCAGGCCCTCGCAATCACGGGGAAAAGGGGTCAGCGAGCAGCGGTGCGCGGAGCAGACAACAGCATGTCCGCGACGTCGCCGGGCACCAGCTCTCGGATCGTCCGCAGCAGCACGCAGCTCGACGCCTTCGACTTGACGTCCACCACCATGCACTGCCCAACGACCTCCCGCGGGAACGCGTCGTCACTCTCCGCGGGGTTGAGGTGGCGTTCGATGGACGAGGTGTCACCCGAGCGGAAGAAGGTGAACGTGTTGCCCAGCTTGACCCCGTCGTCGGCCCCACGGTCGACGATCACCATGAACGTCTCGGCCTGGAAGACGGCGTAGCGCCGTGCACCGTTGATCAGCGTTGCGCCCTTGATCTCCTTGTCGTTGGCGCGAGGGGCGACGGTTCGAACGAAGGACTCACCAGCCGGGCTCACCGAGTCACCGCGGTGCACTTCGTCGTTGCTCAGCCCGATGGCGACGGTCGCGATGTTCTTCTTCGTGTCGACCGCGGTCACCTTCCCCTCGGCGACGATGCGGGTGAGGTACCCGACGAACTCACGCGTGCGGGGGTGCTGCACGTCGCCGGCGTCGCGGTAGATGACGACCGAGTCACCGGTCTTGAGGCTCTTCTTATTCGAGATGTCCACGTAGACCGAGTACGGGTAGCTCAGCATCTCGTTCTCGGAGAACGAGCCGACGATGCGAGCGGTCTGCTCGAGCTCCTTGGTCGTCACGAACGCCTGGATGGGGACCCGCACCGCGTTCTTCGGCCGGTAGCCGATCTGACCCGAGGCGCTCACCTCCCCCTCCTCCACGAGCGCGCCCTCTTCGACGTCGGGCACTTCGGCGCCCACCTCGACCTGCGTCGGCTGCTCCTCGGCGCCGTAGAAGCGCACGTTGTTGCCCGGGTAGATCCAGTGGGGGTTGGCGATGTCGGGGTTGTACGACCAGACCTTTGGCCAGTACCACGGGCTGCCGAGGTACTTGCGGGAGAGATCCCACAGCGTGTCACCCCGCTCGACCGTGTGAGACGCGTTCGGCGCTGCGTCGGTCTTCTTGTCGCTCGGGCTCACCGTCGCGCTGCCCTCGGGGGCTCCTCCGCTGGCCTCTTCCTCTTCCTGGGCCCAGACAGGCGCGGCGACGGTGACGGCGGCGATGAGGATCAGGTGGCGCATGAGTTCATTCCTTCTTCTGTGGCGCTGCGGCGAGACGTGACTGGGCGAGGGTTGCGGCCTGCGTGCCCGGGTAGTTGGTGACGATCTTCTCCCAGGTCGCGCGCGCGTCGGCCTGGCGGTTCAAGCGGGTGCGGCACTCGGCGAGCTTCACCAGCGCGTCCAGCGTGGCGTCGCCGGCCGGGTACTGGCGCAAGGCCTGCTCCAGCACGGTCTCGGCCTCCTTGTACTCCCGAGCGGCCATCAGGCCGACCGCCGCGTAGAAGAGCGCGTTGTCGGCCCTGGGGTGTCGCGGCCAGTCGCGCGCGAACTGCTGGAGCACCGCGATACCGCCCTCGGGGTTCCCGGTCTTCAGCAGCTCCACACCCGAGGCGTACTGCTGCTCGACGGCGGCGGCCTCGGCCTCGTCCGTCGGCTCAGCCGCGTCTGGTGCGTTCAGGGCGACCGCCGGCGGGGGCTCCACGACCTCGATCTCGGTCGAGATCCGGGGCGGGGCCTCCTTCTTCGGCTTCAGCTTCACGACGGTGAGCGCGGGCACCTCCTGCAGCGTGGGCACGGCCACGGGCGCAGCGACGGACGGCGTTGAGGCGGCCGCCGTCTCACCAGGCGCCTCGACCTTCTTCGCGGGAGCCGCCGGCGCGAGTCGCGCGACCTTCAGCTCGTGCTCGACACGCTCGAGTCGCCCCTCGAGCCGCGCGTTCTCGGCCCGCAGCGCCCGCACGGACGCCATCAACTCGGAGTGCTCCGCACGGGAAACCTGATCAGTCGCGCACGCGCAGAGCGCAGCGGACATGCTGGCGACGAAGAGTCGAATGGTGAGCACGAGTGTACGGACCGCGCTCTCGGAGGGTCAAGAAATCGCCCCCCGCGGCCGTGCTGCTACAGCGCTGTGTCAACGGCAGGCGGCGCACATCGGATCACCGAGAGGTGTCGCCCCGTGACCCCGCGATCACGACGATGCGAGAAGAAGCGCTCGTCGCAGCGGGTGCACTGCGGCAACACGTCCACGTGGCTCGCGGCCAGCCCTGCCCGTTCGAGCGAGCGCCGCACTCCGAGGCCGAGGTCGAGGTGCGCGCGCGCCTTGCCGGGCAGCGACCTCACGATCTCCGGCCCGAACGTACTGGCGAACCTGGCGGGCAGATCTCCGTCGACCTCGAAGCAGCAGGCCTGAATCGCCGGGCCGACCGCGACGAACAGGCTGTCCAGAGCTGCGCCCGCGCTGATCAACTGCTCCAGCGCCCGCAAGACGATCTCGCCCATCACCCCCCGCCAACCCGCGTGAACGGCGGCGACGGCGCCAGAGCGTCGATCCTCGATGAGGATCGGCAGGCAGTCGGCCGTCTTCACCCCGACGATCAGCCCCCCCGTCCTGGTCACCAACGCGTCGGCCTCGCCCACGACGCCCTCGCCCGCGCGCAGCCCCTCGAGGACCCTCGTGCCGTGCACCTGGTGCACGGTGAGCACCTGAGCCGGCGTGGCCTCGAGGGCAGCGGAGAGCCGGCGAACGTTCTCCGCGACGTCGTCTGCCACGTCCCCCACCGTGAGCGACGTGTTGAGCGACGCGAACGGCCCCTTCGACACCCCGCCCTCCCGGGTCGGGAACCCGTGCGGTGAGCGCAGCAGAGTCGAGCGGAGCAACATCACGAGGCGCACGCTATCGCACCCGGGCTGGCTTCGGCCTCGCCGGCGCGTCCACCTGATCGACGAACTGCCCCGTTCGCACCTTGACGACGCCCCCTGAACGGGAGACAGCACGGTCTGTGGGGTGCACGTGCTGAGATCGATCGGGCGGAAGCTCTTCGTCGCGATCGCGCTCCCGACGGCGCTGGTCGCGGTCGTCGGCGTGGGACTCGTGTGGCGTCAGACCGACCTCGCAGTCCGCGAGGAGAGCCGGCGACAGGCGCTCGGTCTGGCCGGGTTCATCGCCACCAGCTTCGGCACGGTCGAGCGGACCCAGCCCGGCACCACCGCACGGGTCGCGCACCGGAGCGTCACCGCCATCGTGCGCAGCGACTGGTCGGGGCTCCAGGTGGCCAGCGGGATTCGCATCGTCGGTGGTGACGGCACGGTGCGGTGGTCGCGTCGCATCGAAGAAGAGGACAAGGCCTTCGCAGACGCCGCCCGCGTGAAGCACGTCACCGAGGGCCAGGCGGTCTTCACGGCGCCACCGGTCCTCTGGCCGTGGGGCGCAGGCGGTGGCGGCGAGGTGCTCTACCCGCTCGGTGGGGTCTCGTGTGGTGGCTGTCACACGGGCGACGCGACCCTGCGCACGGGAGTGCTGCAGCTGACCGTCGAAGAGCCCAGCCTGCGGCGCCACGTCTCCGACGTCTTCGCGCAGGCGCTGTGGAGCGTGCTGATCTTCACGATCGTGCTCGTGGCCGCCGTGGCGCTCTCGCTCCGCCTCGTGCTGACCCGGAAGCTGAAGCGGCTCGCGCGCGTGATGCAGCGGGCCGAAGGCGGCGACCTCGTCGTGCGAGCACCTGATCTCGGCGCTGACGAGCTGGGTTCGCTGGCGCAGTCCTTCAACCGCATGCTCGCCCGCATCACCGAGCTCAAGGTGACCGAGATCGACACCCAGCGTGATCTCGCGCACGCGCGGGCCGAGCTCGAGCTCAAGGCCGAGCTGGGCTCGGTCAACAAGCGCCTCGAGACCCGCGTCGGAGAGCTCGAGGTGCTCTTCGATCTCGCGCGCACCATCGCCTCGACGCTCGATCTGAACGAGGTGCTCACGCGCCTGACCACGCTCTTGCCGTCGCGCCTCAAGGTCGATCGCTTCTCGGTGATGTTGCTCAACCAGGAAGGCAAGCTCGAGGTGCAGAAGGCCTTCCCCGTCTCCGAGGGCTCCGAGGGGTTGGTGTTCGAGCTCGGCGAGGGCATCGCCGGCCATGGCGCGCTCACCCGCAAGTCCGTCTACGTGCCCGACCTCGAGGTCGAGAAGCGCTTCAAGCTGCTGAACCCGGCGGCCATGCGTGGCCGCGGCTGTCTGCTGTCGATCCCGATGCTGCACGGCCCCGAGCTGCTCGGCGTGCTCAACTTCGAGCGCCGGGAGAAGGCCGACTTCGACCGCGAGGAGATCGAGTACTTCACCGCGGTCGCCGACCAGGCGGCCATCGCCGTGCAGAACGCCCGGCTGCACGAACAGACGGTCGCCCTGTCGATCACCGACCCGCTCACCGGCGTGCCGAACCGCCGACACCTGTTCCAGCAGCTCGAGGCGGAGGTGAACCGTGCCCTGCGCTACGGCACGCCCGTGTCGCTGGTGATGATCGACATCGATCACTTCAAGCACCTCAACGACGCGGCGGGCCACCGCGCCGGCGACGTCGCGCTCAAGCAGGTCTGCCAGGCGCTCAAGCGCATCGTCCGCAAGGTGGACACCCTGGCGCGCTACGGCGGCGAGGAGTTCGTCGTGCTGCTCCCGCAGGTCGGGCGCGACGAGGCGCTCGAGGTGGCCGAGAAGCTGCGGCACGTGGTCGAGGAGACGGCGTTCGACAACGGCGCGCTGCAGCCCGGCGGCCGCGTCACCATCTCGCTGGGCGTCGCCACCCTGCCGACCGACGCAGCGGATCAGGCCCGGCTGATCGACGCCGCGGACTCGGCCCTCTACGCCTCGAAGCGCGGGGGGCGGAACAAGGTGACCGGCTACACGCCCGGCATGGAGCAGCACCCCGGGCGGGAGCGCGGCCCGTACGCCCAGCGACGGCGGACCGGCGAGGTACCCGCCGTGAAAGCGTGAGCAGACCGGGGAACTGGTCCGAAGGTGCCGTCAACGCGCGGAGCTGCACGCGGCCACTGTGGACGCGTGGGAAGCGCCACCGTGAATCCGGCGAGGGCGCCCTTCGCGAGCCGTCAGCGCTTCCGGGAGAGCCCGACCAGGTAGATCTCCATCGACGCGCCGCGGGTGGCCTCTGGCCGTACGACCTTCACCTCGGCGTAGGCCTGGCGGACCTCGCCGCGGAACGCCTCGAAGTCACGGCCCATGAAGAGCTTGGCGACGAAGTGGCCTCCCGCGCGGCCGCGGAGCAGCGACACCTCGAGGGCTTTGCCCGCCAGCGCGAGAGACCGCGCCTCGTCGGTGTCCTTGATGCCCGTCGTCTTCGGCGCGAGGTCGGACACCACGACGTCGAAGGCGCCGGGGTGGAGCGAGGTGAGGAGCGCGTCGAAGCCGGGGTCGAGCACGTCGGCGACCGCGGTCTTCACGTTCGGCCGGTTGAGCGGACGAATGGGCGCGAGGTCGACGCCGATCACCAGGC
The DNA here is from genome assembly GCA_016793095.1 of Myxococcaceae bacterium. Classification (GTDB taxonomy): domain Bacteria; phylum Myxococcota; class Myxococcia; order Myxococcales; family Myxococcaceae; genus Xiheimicrobium. The sequence goes on from JAEUJQ010000061.1 coordinate 75,525, forward strand.
CCTTCGGCCCCACCTCGTCGAGGAGGATCTGCAGGAAGCCCCCGGGCGCGGCGCCGAGATCGAGCACGGTCTGGCCCTTCTCGAAGATGCGGAAGCGACGGGCGATCTCGTCGATCTTGAACGCCGAGCGCGCGCGCAGCCCCGACGCCTTCGCCTGCTTGAAGAACCGATCCTTCGGCTGGTACGGCCGGTTCGCCATCAGTGTTGAGCGGCGGCCGTGCCGTTCTCGGCCGAGAGATCGTCACCGTTGGCGACGCTCTTCACCTTCTCGAAGAGCTTCATGTAGCGGGTCTCGGCGTAGTCCTTCACCTTCTCCTTGTTGATGCGGCGCGCGCCCTCGGGGCTGATCAGGGCCTGGAAGACGCGCACCTTCGGGGCCGCCTTGTCGTTGGCGTAGACCGAGATGGTCGAGGCGATCGGGCACGCGCTGGCGACGGCGGCCGCGGCCGTGCAGGCCTGAACGGGCAGGTCCTTCGCCTCCTCGTTGAACCACTGCACGTAGATGACGGCGTGGGCGGCGTCGGTGTCGACCTCGAGCCGGCCGAGCTGGCTCTTGAGCTCGCTGGCCGCGAGCGCCTCCTTCACGTTCGCCTCGCAGCGGGCCTTGAAGTCACCGGCCGCCTCGGCGCGCTCCATGGCCTTCTGCAGGTCCTTCAGCTTGAAGCCGGCGTCCTTCGCGATGGCTGGCAGCCGGGCCTCGGGCTTCATCGCCACCACCCGGGGATCCTCGAGGGCGAGGCGGGTGTGCCGGAACATCTTGAACTCGGCCTCGGTGAGGTCGATCTTCTCTTCCGAGAAGGCAGCGGACGACGAGAGCGCGACGACGACGAAGACGGACCAGCGCATCGGCAAGAGACCTCCAGCGGGGGCCTGCGGTATACCCGAACCATGGCGGGCTGTGGGAAGTGCGGAGCGAAGCTGGACATCGGGATCGCCGCGGTCGGCCGCCGCGACACCTGCCCCTCGTGCGGGGCTGATCTGCACGCCTGTGTGCATTGCCGGCACTACGACGAGAACGTCGCGAAGGAATGCAAGGAGCCCTTCGCCGAGGTCCCCAACGACAAGGAATCCGCCAACTTCTGCGATCTCTACCAGATCGGCGACGGCGCTGACCGGGGCGGAAAGACCGAAAAGTCAGCGGCGCTGTCGGCGGCGGAGGCCCTGTTCAAGAAGAAGTAGCAGCAGCGCGGCAGCGGCCGGCTCGACACCCGCGGCGGCGCACCCGGTCTTCGGCGGCGGCTCCCCGCATTGCACCGGCGCGCAGGCCTCCCCTTCAGGGCACAGCCGCTCCTCGCACTGGCCGGCGGGGGGCGCGTCGAGGGTGACCTCGATGCTCCCGTCGCTCAGCAGCCGCACGTCGTTGAGCGCGAAGCCCGACGGCTGACCCGAGTAGAGGTTCGACGCGTTCACCGGGTTGGACGGGCTGCGGATCGAGCTCGACGGATCGTTCAAGAGCGACGTGCCCGGGCGGAACAGATCGTCGGCCGCGCGGAACGGCTTGTAGGCCTCGAGCTCGAAGGCGCCATCGGCCTGCACCAGGCGCGTGTAGGGGTGCCAGGCGTCGCAGTTCACGCAGTCGAGGGTGCGGTTGACGAAGTCGCCCTCCTTCGCCCCCAGCTTCGGGAAGCTGCCCTGGGCAGTGACGGACTTCACGCCGCGATCGATGTGGAAGACGGCGAGCCCCCGCACGCCGAGGTGCTGGTCGAACTCACCGGGGCCGCGGTTCTCGACGAGAAAGTACTCGTCCCCGACGCCGACGCGCGCGATCTGCCCGCTCGTCTCCACCGGCTTCAGCGTCAGCCGTTGCCGGCCCTGCACCTGGATCCAGTTCGCCCACCGCAGGCGCCAGCGGGTCTCGGCGTCAGGCAGCACCACCTTCGGGTCGTAGCCCCACGAGCCCATGAACGACAGGTGCAGCCCGGCGTACCTCTGCGTCTCGTCGTAGAGATCCGTGAGCCCGAGCAGGTGGCCGAACTCGTGGATCATGACGAAGAGATCGGAGTCGCCCGCGATCGCGAGGTGCGGGATCCGAACGCCGTCGGCGACGATCGGGGTGCCCTGGTTGAAGTACGCGAAGGGGAACGCGATGCCGCCAAAGGGAACGTTGGTGAGCAACATCACGCCGTCGGCCCAGCGATCGGGGGCGCCCGCGCGGCCGTTGACGTCGAAGGCGGTGAAGTCCACGCCTGCCTCGTCGGTCTTCCGCACCGCCTCGCGCAGCATGTCCATGCCGCCGGTGAGGGCGTTGATGTCACCGCGGGCGATGCGACAGCCGGGGAACTGCGCCTCGGGCAGCGGGCAGCGCTCGTAGCTCAGCGTCGGCCCCACGGTGACGCGCGGGCGATAGCGGCCGAGGCTGGCGACCTCGAAGTAGTGCACGAAGCCGTTCGCGTCGTCGGGCGAGAAGAACTGCTCGAGCCGCGCCCGATCGAACGGAGGGAAGCCCTTCACCTCGACGGGGATCAGCAGCAGGCGGGCGTCGCCCAGGTACGGCACCTTGCGCGGGCCCACGTCATCGCGCTGCGCGAAGTGATCCATGTAGTCCCCCAGCGCGAGCGCGGGGACCAGCACCAGCAGGACGGAGACGGGACGAAGCACGACGACCTCACTTCTTCTCGGGCGCCCGCTCGATCACCGAGGAGAGATCGAGGGCGATCTTCTTGAACTCGCGGGCCTTGAGCGTCACCTCGAAGGGGAACGGCTTGTCGAGGCTGTCCGCGCGGATCTCGAGATCGTGCCGGCCCTCCATGAGCTTGATGTTCATGCCGACCTGCCCGAGCTTCTGCGCGAGCCCCCCGGGCACCACGCGCCACACCGTCGCGCCTTTGAGGGGCGGGTTGATCGACACGAAGATCGTGCCTTCTTCGAAGGTCTTGTTGATCGTCTTGACCTGGTTCGGCTCTCCGTACTCGAACTTCTCCTCGTAGCGGATCGCGCGGTCGTCGTTGATGAGCAGGATCGTGTCGTTGACGAAGGCCCCGCTCACGCGCTCGAGCGGCGTCTCTCCGAGCTCGAGGCGCTGTCGGCCCACCGCGTCGGCCGGCGGGATGACCTGCACGTGCACCCGGGGCTTCGAGACCACGGTGAGCTGAATGGGCGTGCCGGTGGTGACCGCGCGCGCGCCGAGCAGGTGCCCGAGCTGATCCCTGAAGAGCAGCAGCATCACCGCGGTCACGGCGATCGCGAGCACGCCGACCATCACCTTGAGCCGGCCCGCCTGGCGCGCCTTCATCTCGCGCACGTCCACCAGCTTCGAGACCTCGCTCTTGTCGAAGAGCTTCGACTTGCGCGGCCCCTGTGACGGCTCCTTCGCGGCAGGCACGGCGGAGCGGGACTTGCGCGGGGGCGCCTCGGGCATCGCGGACGAGGTCTGCTTCCGCTTCGGCTTCGGCCTGGGCTCGTCGGCGACCTCGGGCAGCTCCTCGGCCGTCAGGTCATTGCGGGGCGGGACCCGCGTCGCGCGGCGGGGAGCCCTGGCCGCCTCCATCTCGGGCGCAGAGGGCCTCCGCGCCACCGAGGTCGCGTACGAGCGCGAGGGCACCACCGTCCCCGCGGGGAGCTGGAAGCCTCCGATGCTGGGGCCGTCGTCGTCGTCCGGCAGCATCGTGGCCTGCTCTCCGGATTCGGAGTCGGGCTCCGAGAGCTCGGGCATGACCTCGTCTTCGTCGCGCGTCATCGACGGCCTGTCGGGCGCACGCGGCGGTCGTGGCGGCTCGGGCGGCAGCTGCGGCTCGATGGGACGCGGGCCGGGGTTCGACGCGAGCTGGGTGCTCGATGGCTTGTCTTCGTAGAGCGGCTGCGCGGGCTCGGCGATGGGGTTCGAGACGCTGCTCTCGGTCGAGGGCGCCGGCGCCCCGAGGCGGGCCTCTTCGCGCAGCCGGTCGGCGAAGATCGTCTCCATCAGCTCGCTCACCTGCACGCTGGTGGCGACGGTGCCCTCCTGCACGAGGTACTGCTCGAGGGCCATCTGGAACTGGCGGGCGTCGCGGTAGCGATCCTCGGGGTCCTTCGCGAGCGCGCGCATCACCACGTCGTCGAGGCTCGCCGGCACCTCAGCCACCTGCGAGGGCTTCTCGATGGCGCACTCGAGGGCTGCCTGCAGCGTGGCGATCTCGCTGTCACGCTTGAGGGGCCGCACGCCGGTGATGAGCTCGTACAGCACCAGCCCCAGCGCGAAGATGTCGGTGCGCGCGTCGAGGGGCTTTCCGCCCGCCTGCTCGGGCGCCATGTACGCGAACTTGCCCTTGATGGCGCCGGACTTGGTGTTCGACACCTGGTCCGCGGCCTTCGCGATGCCGAAGTCCACCAGCTTCACCGAGCCGTCGAAGCTGACGAGGATGTTCTGCGGCGAGATGTCGCGGTGGACGATGCGCAGCGGCCGGCCCTGCTCGTCCATGCGCGAGTGCGCGTAGTAGAGGCCGGCGGCGGAGTCGGCGACGATGCGGATCGCCAGCGGGCGCGCGACCCACTGCCCGGTGCTCCAGGCGCGGCGCATGACGCGGCCCAGGTCCTCACCGTGGATGAACTCCATGGCGATGAAGTAGGTGCCGGCCTGCTCACCGAGGTCGTAGATCTGCGCGATGTTCGGGTGGTTGAAGCGGGAGGCGATGCGGGCCTCCTGCAAGAACATGGCGACGAACTCGGGGTCCTCGGCGAGGTGCGCGAGGATGCGCTTGACGACGATGTGCCGGTTGAAGCCCTCGATGCCTGTCTGGCGCGCGAGCCAGACCTCGGCCATGCCGCCGGTGGCGAGCTTCTTCACCAGCTGGTATTTGCCGAACGACTGAGTCACGAGCGGGGCGGAAGCTTAGCGGGAGATCGTCGTATCCAACCACAATGTTCCTGAGCGCTTACCTCGCCGTTGTCCTGAGCCAGCCGGTGCCGGAGGGCTTCGTGCCCGAAAACACCGCCGACAAGACGACGTTTCAGCTCGTCTCGGACCGCGCCGGCTGGAGCTTCGACTGGTCGGATCAGGAGGATCGGGTGCGCGGCACGCTGCAGCCCGTCGAGCTGTCCTCCGGTGATCCGTTCACGGTCTCGGTGGCCGTCGGGGCCTTCCAGGGCGCCGAGTACGACGGGCCGGTGACGCTGGGGCTCGAGCAGGTGGGCGGCGACTTCAAGGTGCTCGAGACGGTGCCCCCGTCGAAGGAGGCGCCGCGGGTGTGGAAGGCCGTCTTCACGCCGCCGGCGACGGGGCAGTACCTGCTCAAGGTGACCTGGCGCTCGAGCCGGCAGAAGTCCGTGCGCGGGGCCATCGAGGTGGGCATGGGCAGGGTGTCGCGCGAGCTCGGGCTCGCCGTCGGAATCGGAGCCATTCTCCTCGCAGTGGTGTACGGGCTCTTCATTCTCTTCGGGAAGAAAGACGGAGCCACCAGTGAAACCCCAGGGCCCCCGCCGGCTGCGTGAAGACCTCGTCGCGCAAGCGTGCCTCGAGGCGTACGGCAGCATTCGTCACGACAGCCGCCTGTCGGATCGCGCCCTCGACTCCGTGCTGAGGCAGAAGAAGCAGCTCTACTCGAACGAGCGGCGCGCGGTCGCCGAGCGCGTCTACGCCCTGCTCCGCCGCCAGCGCCTCGTCGACTTCCTGGCCGAGCGCGGCTGGAAGGGGTTCGGCGCCCTGCCCGTCACCAACAAGGACCTCGTCCGCCTGGCGATCTCGCGCATGCTCGAGGGGGAAGCCGCGGACACGGTGGCCGACGCGCTCTCGTTCAAGGGCGAGGGGGCGCGGGCGCTCAAGCACGTCTTCGACGCGCGGGCGAAGCTCGAGAAGCTCGACTCGCTCGAGCGCTTCGCCATCGAGGCCTCGCTGCCCGACTTCGCCGCGAAGAAGCTCGTCGAAGAGGTCGGCGACGAGGCGCTCGACGCGGCCGAGGCGATGAACCGGCGCGGCCCGCTGTGCGGCCGGGTCAACACCTTGAAGTGCACGCGCGAGCAGCTGATCGCCGCGCTCGAGAAGGAAGACGTGAAGGTGACGCCGACGGCCCTCTCTCCGCTCGGGGTGATCCTCGAGACGCGCACGAACGTGTACGCGCTCGAGGCCTTCAAGCAGGGGCTCTTCGAGGTGCAGGACGAGGGCAGCCAGCTGCTCGGCATGCTGGTGGACGCGCCGCCGAAGAAGGCGGTGGACGCGTGCGCGGGTGCGGGCGGCAAGACGCTGCAGCTCGCGGCGCAGATGAAGAACCGCGGCGATCTCTACGCGCTCGACGTGGACGAGCGCCGCCTCGAGGAGCTGCGCCAGCGCACGCGGCGCGCCGACGTGCACAACGTGCGGGTGAAGGCGATCACCGACGACGCCGAGGCCCTGAAGCCGCTGGCAGCGCTGGTGGGCCAGGCCGATCGCGTGCTGATCGACGCGCCGTGCAGCGGCTCCGGCACGTTCCGGCGCAAGCCCGACGCGCGCTACCGGCTGACCCCCGAGTCGCTGGCCGAGCACGTGGGCATTCAGGAGGCGCTGCTCGAGCGCTTTCACCCGCTGGTCAAGCCCGAGGGCCTGCTGATCTACGGCACGTGCAGCTTCTTCCGTGACGAGAACGAGGAGGTGGTCGAGCGGTTCCTCGAGAAGCACCCGGCGTTCTCCCTGGTGCCCGCCGAGCGCTCGCTGGGCAAGGAGCTGGCCGAGAAGACCTGCCGCGACGGCATGCTGCGGCTCTTCCCGCACCGCCATGGCACCGACGCGTTCTTCGGGGTGATCCTCAAGCGGGCGAAGTAGCCTCTGGCGGCGGTGAGCGAGCTCGTCCCCTCCATCGACGTCGCGACCCCCGAGCGGGTCTCGGTGGAGCTGCCGGTCGCGGGCATCGGGTTCCGCGCGCTCGCCTACGCCATCGACGTGGGCATGCTGTTCGGCTCGACGATCGTCCTCTACTTCCTCTACTCGCTCGTCGGGCCCAGCGCGATCGAGGTCTACAACGGGCTCTCGAGCGTCGAGCGGGCCGCCGGCCTGGCGCTGCTCTTCGCCATCATCTGGGGCTACTGGACCGGCCTCGAGGTGTTGTGGCGGGGGCAGACCCTCGGCAAGCGGCTGATGCGGATTCGCGTCGTGCGCTTCGACGGCTCGCCGGTGGGGCCGTTCGAGAGCGCAGTGCGGAACCTGTTGCGCCTCGTCGACTTCCTGCCCGGCTGCTACCCGGTCGGGGTGATCACGATGCTGATCGATCGCCGGCACCGGCGGCTCGGCGACCTCGTGGCCGGCACGATCCTGGTGCGCGAGGAGGACTTCGACCTGTCGCGCTACGAGAAGGCGCCGGCGAAGAGCGTGCGCACGCTGGGCACGGCCGAGCTCGAGGTGGTGACGTCGTTCCTGAGCCGCCTGGCGCTGCTCGACGCGGACGCGCGACTGCGGCTGGGGCGGCAGCTCTGCGAGCGGTTCGGCGCGAAGCCCGACGAGGCGCGGGCGATGGACGAAGCCGCCGTGCGGGCGTTCCTCGAGTCTTTCGGCAGCGGGGATCAGCCCGGCGGCCTCAACGCGTTCGTGCTGAAGCGGGTCGCCGACTGGAGAAAGCTCGAGGCCCTGGTCAGCGGGTTGCGGAGCCGCTCGGTGCGGCTCGACGAGCTCTCGCTGGTGGATCGGCTCTACCGGCGCGCGACCGCCGATCTCGCCCACGCGCAGGCGTTCTTCGGGGGCACCGACGTGCACCGGTACCTGAACCAGCTCTGCGGCCAGGCGTACGGAGCGATCTATCGGCGCTCAGGCGGGCGGGCGGCGGGGGTGGCGCAGTTCTTCAAGCGCACGTTCCCCGAGGTGGCGCGCGAGACCCTGGGCTACACGAAGGTGGCGGCCGCGCTGATGGCGGCGGGCGCGGTGATGGGCGCGACGACGGTGTGGCTGTCTCCTGGCGGCGCCGAGCTGATCCTCGATCCGCTCCTGCTCGATCACATCCGCCGGCAGGAGCTGTGGACCGATCTCCTGCTCTCGCAGATGCACCCGGCCGAGGCGGCGACGGCGATCTTCACCAACAACCTGCGCGTGTCGTTCTCCGCGTTCGCGACGGGCCTCGCGGCGGGCACGGGCACGGTGGTACTGCTGGTGTACAACGGGGTGCACGTCGGGGCGATCCTCGCGGCCTGCGCGCAGCACGAGGTGGCGGGCACGATGTTGTCGTTCATGTCGGCGCACGGCCCGGTGGAGCTGTCGATCATCGCCATCACGGGCGCGGCAGGCCTGGTGATCGGCCACGCGCTGATCGAGCCCGGCGAGCGGCGGCGCGGGGTGGTGCTGCGCGAGCGGGCAACGAAGGCCGTGCAGCTCGTGCTCGGGTGCAGTCCGTTCCTCGTGGCCATCGGCGTCGTCGAGGGCTTCGTCAGCCCCGGGTCGTATGTCCCGTGGCCGGTGAAGCTGCTGCTGGGCGCCGCGACCGGCTTCGCGTTCTGGCGCTACCTGTTGCGCGCTGGGCTGCCGACCTCGTCCGAGGCGCGGCAGCCGCGCTGACGTCGCGCAGATGCTGACTCAGGCCGAGCGGCTCGCTTCGGGTGCGGCTCGTTCGCGCACGATGAACGGCGCTCACGCCGCGCCGTCGATGAACGCGCAGAGCTCGGGCCACGCCCTCCGCAAGCCGTCCCCGCCCGTCTCGCCGTAGACGGCGACGCGGTCGACAGCGCCGCCGGTGCCTTTGGTGCGCTGAACTGCCCAGACCTCCAGCACTCGCGCCAACGCTCCGAGGGTGCCCGGAAGCTGCTTCACGTCATGGCCGCTGAGCCTGTCGAGGGCGGTCGCGAAGTCCCCCGCGCGCGTGGCGAGGATCGCTTCGACCAGCGGACGCACGCGAGGGTCAGCTTTCGGTGTCGAGAGTTCGCCAAGAAGGGGCCTCGCCGCATCAGTGTCGCCAAGGAGCGAGAGTGTGAGCGCGAGCCAGCCTGCGATCTCGGGCGTCCCGCCGCGGCGTCGGGCGTACTCGAGATCGTCACGTGCTTCGAGCAGCCGCCAGAGGAGCAACTTCGTGTAGCCCGTTCGAAGCGAGGCGACCGACCAGGTCGGCAGTTGCCTCCTCAACGCCTCGAAGTGAGTGAGGGCCTCTGCGACGCGGCCCTGCTGGAGCGAGAGGCTCGCATGCTCCAGCGCCGCTCGAGTCTGCCTGGACGGTCGATAGATGAGGAAGATGAAGCAGAGGAACAGAACCAGCATCGCGACGAACTGCCGCGCCATCTGCAAGGACTCGGACCCCGGCTCTGGGAGCAAGCGCGAAGCGCCTCCGACACCTGCAACCACCAACGCGTAGAGCACCAGTATTCGACGCCGGACGAGCATGCCCGAGGCTCTCGTGATGCCTGACCGGATTCCAGCGGTTCGTGCTGCGATCGGGCGCTCACAGCACCTTCAGAGGACGAACGGGCAACGGTTGAGTCCCGGCCTGGCCACTCACCGATGGCGACCTCTGGTACGCAGACGTCGGGCCGGTCAACGTGCATCACGCCCCTGGGACTCCACATGATTGGACTCGTTACCCTCAGCCTCCTCACTGCCGACCCCACTTTCGTCGGCGAGCACCTCGAGACGAGTCGAGCCGAAGGCAGGTTGCGTGGCGGAATCGCGCTCTCAGGTTCGGCCGCGCTCGGGTTCGCGACGGGCGCGCGCGGGTTCGGCCCAGGTCTCTCTGCCGAGTTCGGGGGGTCGTGGGCAGACCGCTACTCTCTCGCCGCGAGGCTCACCATCGGCACGATCCTGGTGGTGGGCTACCTCTCCGCTGGCCTCGAGTTCGACCTCGCCTTGTCTGAGCACGTGATGCTCGGGGCCGGCGCCGTCTGGGGCATGATCTCCGGTTTCGATGGGCCCCAGTCCGGCTTCATCGGAGTCCCCATCAAGGTGAGCTGGATGCCGAAGGCGCGGGGCCCGCGCGAGCTCGGGCGATCAGGCTTCGTCCTCTTCGCTGAGGCGACTCCCGGCCTCGCGTACGCGAGTGGCTGGGGCTTCGGAGGAGCGAGTGGGCGAACGCCAGGCGCTCCCTTCACCATCGCAGGGACTGTGGGCATGGTGGTGACCGCGCCGCGCGCCCCTCAGCGAACGGGGTGGGTTGCGCGCGGCCGTGAGAAGATGGGGGAATGCCGATCCGCTTCTTCGTCGTGAGCATGAGCGCAGCCATCGCCCTCGGTGCGTGCAGCCCGGTCGCGCTCGGACCGGACGGTGGGACAGCAGGCGGCTCTGCGGCAGGCGGCTCTGCGGCAGGCGGCTCTGCGGCGGGCGGCTCGACGGCAGGCGGCTCGACGGCAGGCGGCTCGACGGCGGGCGGCTCTGTGGCGGGCGGCTCTGTGGCGGGCGGCTCGACGGCAGGCGGCTCTGCGGCAGGCGGCTCCGCGGCAGGCGGCTCCGCGGCAGGCGGCTCTGCGGCGGGCGGCTCCGCGGCAGGCGGCTCCGCGGCAGGCGGCTCCGCGGCGGGCGGCTCGACGGCGGGCGGGTCCACGGCAGGCGGCTCCACGTCAGGCGGTTCCACGGCAGGCGGCTCGACGGCGGGCGGGTCCACGGCAGGCGGCTCTGCGGCAGGCGGCACCGCGACGCCGATGAGCGTCACCGTCACCCTGAGCCGCGCGAACGGCGTCACGGGCACCCAGCGCGTCAACCTGGGGCTGCCGCTCGCCGACGGCATCGCGCCCACGACGCCCATCGGCGTGCGGGTCGGCGGCGCCGTCGTCGCGACGTACTCGCGCTCGCTCGCGACGTACCCCAGCGGCAACACCCGCAGCTTCCAGGTGCAGTTCGACGCACCTCCGACCGCGCTGAGCGCCGACCTCGAGCTCGGCACGACCGCGCCGGCGTTGACACCGGCGGCCGTCGATTCGCTGCTGCAGGACGAGCCGCTCGGCACGGCCATGGTGCGGACGCCGCGCGTGTGGGCGACCCTGCCCGCCTCGTGGCTCGTGACGAGCACCGTCGCCGGCCGCCTCGTGACGAACGCCTCGCTCACGACGATGCCGCTCAACGCCTGGCGGCTGCGCTGCGACCACGTCGGGTTCGGCTCCTCGGCCTTCGCGCCGCTGATGGGCACCGCCGGCTCGTGGCTGTACGACCGCGGCACCGCGCTCTACCGGGGCTATGTGGTGACCGGCGGGACGGGCCCGCTCCAGAGTGCGTACCGCGAGACCGATCTCTACCGGCAGCGCCTGCTCGCGAGCTCGACGACGCCGCCGAGCACCGACCTCAAGTACAACTACACGCAGAACCTCGCGCTGCACTACCTGCTCACGGGAGACGACCGCTTCCGCGAGGCCGCCGAGACGATCGCCAACCGCACCACCGTCAGCGGGTACACGGGCGCCATCAGCCCCTCGTTCTGGACGGAGCGGCACGCCGGCTTCGGCCTGCTCGCGAACGTCTACGCCGCGCGGGTGAGCGACGATCAAGCCGCCTCGTTCCGCACACGCGCCGACACGATCCTCACCAACCTCGTCGCCATTCAGAACACCCCGCTCAGCCTCTCGTCAGCGCCGGCCGCCAAGATGCTCGACGCGACGTACCGCTGTTTCGCGCACACGCCACAGGCGCACGACCTCTCCGAGTACGTCAACCTCGACGGCGCACCGGCCACGCTCGTCTGCAGCCCGTGGATGAGCGCGATCGTCGCCGAGGGACTCGAGGCCTGGGCCGACGACGCCCCGGCGCCACGTCGCACGCTCGCGCTCGAGGCCATCGTCCGCCTCGGGCGGCGACTGGTGAACCCCGACAACCGCAACGTCTCGGGCGGCCGGCCGCACTACCTGCTCGGGATCGACGGAGCGAACGCACCGGACGCCTGGGACGAACACTGGGGCGAGGTGGCGTACGTCGGAGCGATGGCGTGGCACTACTCGGGCCGCACCGACACGACCCTGCGCACCAACACGATGCACTACGTCACGGGCTTCGCGGCCGACGGGGTGATCGGCCAGCTGCGCAGCTTCAACTGGCAGTGCCGGGCCGCGATCGCGACGCCGTACTACCTGCAGTGACGTCGAATAGAGTGCACGGCCATGCCCCCAGCGCCCTCCTCCGATCCCACGTTCAACGCCGAAGCGCTCAAGCTGCTCCTCCAGGTCGCGTGGTCCGATGACGTGCTCGAGCCGCAGGAGCGGGACTTCGTGGCGAAGCTCGGGCCCGCCTGGCACGTGCCCGACCTCGTGATGTCGGTGCTGCTCGATCACCTCGATCGCGGCAAGCCCCTGCCGCAGCCCAACCTCGCCCTGCTGCGCACGAAGCCGGACGCGGTGATCGCCGCCGCCGAAGCGCTGATGGCTGCCGACGGGGTGATCGACGGCGTCGAGATGGACTTCATGGATCAGGTGCGCCAGCTGCTCGGCCGGTGAGTCAGGGCGTCACCTCGACCTCGCCGCACACGCCGTTCAGGTTGCCACACGCGCGCGCGCGCCCGGGCCCGTAGACGAAGAGCAGAAACTGGTTGGTCGGGTGGTTGTCGCAGTTCCCCGGCCCCTGCGGCCCGCAGCGCTCGCCGTTGAACGTCCACGTCGGCCCGACGCGACCCGTGTCCCGGGCGCGCCCGACGATCGCCTCGTTGCAGGGCTCCACGTCTGGGTGGCCCTCGGGCCGGGGCGGACAACACGAGCGCCCGTCCGTGAAGCCGATGCGTGAGCAGTACGTGCGGTCGCAGACCTTCGGCGTCGAGTCGAGCGTGATCCGCGTCGGCCCGCGAATGTGCACCACCGCCGCCATCTGGTCGAGCCGAGGGGGCGCCGGCGCGAGGCACTGGCCGGTGGCGCGCGCCGCGTCCACCACGATCGGCACCCGCAGCCGGTCGCCGAACCAGCAGACGTGCTCCTGCACGAGCTGCCACTCGGTCTCGTAGACGCCCGCGTCCTCAGGCGCGCGCAGGTCGAACGTCCACGTGTGCGTGGCGCCCGGCGGCACCTCGGCGCGCTCGAGCTCGACCCGCGAGTTCGCCGCGAAGGGATCGGCGTTCGACGGGCTGCCGAGGCGGTGCTCGGCGCGGCGCGACCACGGTCGGGCGCCTGTGTTCTGCGTGGTGACGCTCACCTCGACGGCCATGCGCGCCTCGATGCGCGGCGGGATCGAGAACGACACGATGCGCGCGTCGGCGTCGGGGCAGGCTGGCGAAGGCTCTCCTCGGGTGACGAAGCCCGGGCCCGCGTCAGGCTGCATGGCCGGAGCCCCCGCGTCGGCAGCCACCCCCGCATCGCCCTGCCCTGCGTCGGCTCCGGCGTCCACCACCACGAGGCCCGCGTCCGCCGTCACGCCTCCGACGGGCGCTGCTGGCGCGTCGGGCCGACCACAGCCGGGCAGCAGCGTGAGCAGCAGCAGCAGGAGCGAGCGCACGACGCCCACACCAGCAACCCACGCGCCAACGAGCAGCGCCGTGCCCCTGCCAGCTTGCGCGGTGCGGCTGGAGCGTCGGCCGGCCGCTGTTGTCCCGGCCGCTACACCCTCGAGTGCACGGTCGCGCTACAAGGTGTCCATGACGCTCTCTCTGACCGCGCTGATCGTCCTGTCCGCCACCCCGACGTACGAGCTCGACGGCCACACCCTCAAGGTGCCCACGCCCATCGTCTTCGAGACGGGCAAGGCGACGCTGGCGCCAGAGAGCGACGCGGCGATCGAGTTCGTCAAGCGCTACCTCGACGACAAGCCGTCGATCTCCACGCTCAGGGTCGAGGTGCACAGCGACGAGCAGGCAGACGAGAAGGCCGCGCAGACGCTGTCGGAGGCGCGCGCTGCCGCGGTGGTGAACGCGCTCACGAAGAAGGGCGCCGATTGCCGCCGCCTCATCGCCGTCGGCTTCGGCAGCTCGAAGCCTGTCGCGCCCAACGACACGCCCGAGAACCGCGCTCGCAACCGCCGCACCGCGTTCGTCAACGCCGCGCTCCGCAACCGGCTCATCGGCGGAATGCCGCTCGACGGCGGAGGCGTGGCGGCCCCGACGCCCTGTCCCTGATCACCGCTGCGACGCGAGGAAGCGATTGAGGGCCAGCTCGGTCTTCGCGTCCTGGATCTCTCCGGCGGCGAAGGCGGCGTGCAGCGACTCGAGGCTGCGCCACGTCAGCCGCCCACCCTCCTCGAGCGGGCTGCCGTCTCCAGCCGGCGCCTGCGCCTCGAGGCCCGTCACCTCGACGTGCGTGAGGAAGATCTTCTCGCTGATGATGCCTGGCGCGACGAAGAACGGGTTCCCGAGGTGCTTCACGGCGTCGACCTCGACCCGCAGCCCGGCCTCCTCGAGGACCTCCTCGGCGGCGCGCGCGCGAATTGCCCGCTCGCCAGAGTCCGACGGCTCGAGCAGCCCTGCGACGATCTCCTCGCAGAAGAGCCAGTCTTTCAGGTCGGGCACCACCGGCGTCTTCTGCGCGCGGAAGTACGCCGCAGGCCGCAGGTTCTGCCTCGTCAGGAACTCGAGGCCTGCCTCGCCCCGCCGCCACACCAGCACCGCCACGGCGTCGAGCTTGGGCCGATCGACGACGTCGATGCGGTAGACGGCGGAGTGCGTACCGTCGCTGCGCAGGTTCCGGGCCCGGAGCCGGCGGATCTGCAGGAACCCCTCGTCACACCTCGCGGTTGACGAGAAGTCCTCGACGATCTCGATGGCGGTGACTGGGGTGATCGCGCTCACAGACACGCCTTTACCAGACCGGGCCCGTTGCATACGGTGCCCCGCGCGTCCCGACGGCCCCGAACGACCCCCCCATGCGCTTCCTCCGCTGCCTCGCTTTCCTCGCCCTGGGCCTGTTGCACGGGTCCTGCCTGCCCGTCGTGGAGGGGCGCGATCTCGATCTCGCCGGCCAGCAGGTCCGCCTGACGATCCTCCACACGTCGGACCTGCACTCGCGCCTGCTGCCGTACGACTTCCGCCCGCTGCGCACCGATGTCGATCTCGGCCTCATCCCCGAAGCCGGGCCCTTCGGTGGCGCGGCGCGCATGGCGGCGATCCTCAAGCGCGAACGCACGAAGGCTGATCGGGTGCTGCACCTCGACTCCGGTGACAGCTTCCAGGGCGCGCCCATCTTCAACCTCAACTCCGGCGAGGTGGAGTACAGGTTCCTCTCGCTCGCCGGCCTCGACGCCGCCGTCATCGGCAACCACGAGTTCGACTCGGGCGCCTTCAGCTTCACGAAGCAGGCGAAGGAGGCGGCGAAGTTCCCCGTGCTCGTCGCGAACTACGAATGGGAGGACTACCGCAGCCCCGTGGCCAACGGCCCCTCGAACACCACGGCGCTCTACACCCAGCCGTACACCATCAGAAACGTCGGCGGCCTGCGCGTCGCGGTGATCGGGCTCGGCAACATCGGCTCGCTCAACTCCATCGTCGAGCAGGGCAACTCGCTGCAGGCCATTCCCCTCGAGCAGAACGAGGTGGTGCGCGGCTACGTCGAGTTCCTGCGACCGGCGGTCGATCTCATCATGATCACCAGCCACGCGGGGCTCACCGAGGATCAGGATCTGGTCGAGGGCTACGAGGCCTTCTACGAGTGGGGCATCGCGAAGAAGTTCGTGCACCGCGCCAGCTGGCCGTGGAGGCTGGTCGAGGCGTTCGGCGCGACCGACACGAACGGCGAGCCCACGAGTGACTCCGTGATCGTCCGCGTCCAGATCCCCGGCGTCGAGGGCATCGACGCCATCGTCGGCGGGCACCTGCACATCGTGCTGAACCCGCCGCAGCTGCTGCGCGACCCGAACGGGCGCCGCGTCATCTTGAGCCACGGCGGCGCGTTCTCGAAGTACGTCAATCGCCTCGACCTCGTCATCCAGATGCCGCCGCGCCTGAGCGACCCCACCGAGGGCGGCGAGATCCTCTCGCACGACTTCAAGGTGTTCCCGATCGACTCGGTCTGGTGCTCCGAGGCCCTCCACCAGCTCTACCGCGAGCAGTTCTGGGCGCCGGGCTCGTTCATCCGTGATCCGCGCGTGCTGGCCGGCATCGAGGAGTGCAAGGCGCAGGAGGACAAGGACACCGCGCAGCTGCTGCTGAGCTACATCACCGATCTCGACGCCCGCATCGCGTTGACGACGCTCTTCGCCTTCGCGCCCACCGACATCGCCCGCCGCAACAACTCCACCGGCGGTGACAGCCCGCTCGGCAACATGACCTCGGACTCCATGCGCAAGCGCCGTGGCATCGAGGCCGAGGTCGCGATCACGAACTCGCTGGGTATTCGCGACAACCTGTACGCCGGCCCGGTGAGCATCGAGTCGATGTTCAACGTGTTCCCGTTCGAGAACACCATCAACGTCATGTTCCTCTCGGGCCGCGAGATGCAGGAGCTCTTCGACTTCATCACCGAGCGCTCCACCAGCCGTGGCTGCGTGAGCCAGGCCCAGGTGTCGGGCGCCCGCTTCACGATGGACTGCGCGCAGGCCCAGCTCAACCAGGTGCGGCTGCCGTGCGACCCCAACGGCGACGCCTCGGAGTGCCCCAACGACGGCCGCACCGGCGGACGCCTGCCCTGGCAATGCCTCGCCGATGCGCAGACCGGCTCTGGGCGCTGCTGGTCGAGCCCCGCGACCAACCTCACCATCAACGGCGCGCCGGTGCAGCTCAACGAGAGCTACCGGATCGCGGTGAACGACTACATCGCGCGCGGCGGCTCCGGCTTCCTCGTGCTCAAGCGCAACACCACCCGCGTCGAGTCGGGCATCCCGCTGCGCGACTCGCTCATCGGCTTCATGCAGACGTTCTGCACGTGCGACGATCTGCTCGCGGCGAAGACGGACACCTTCGGCAACCTCATCGGCGCGAACCAACAGCCCTGCGGCACCCGCTCGGCGACCGAGCCCAGCCGGTGGGAAGTGGACCCCGTGCAGCTCACCTTCTGCCAGCAGGCGAAGGACTACGCGGACAAGCTCAAGGCCGGCGCCCCCGGGTGCACCTGCCTCGACGCGTTTCGTGGCAACGACGCGCAGTGCGGCTCTGCGAAGGACGTGGCCGCGCAGTGCCAGCGCGACCTGCCGCCCGGGCCGTACACCGGCAAGTGCAACTGCCGCGACGCGCTCGCGGGCGATCCCATCTGCGGTTCCGTCACGCGGGCCGCGCAGAGCTTCTGCGAGAACCCGACGCGCATCCCCATCGCCACCGGCGTCGAAGACGGCCGCATCTCGCGGAGGGTGAAGTGAGCCGGCGGCTCCTCGCGCTGGCGGCCCTCGGCCTCGCGGCCTGCCCGAACATCGCTCCGCCGCCGCGCAGCGAGGTGGCGTCGTTCGAGGTCGGCGTCGAGGGGGTCTTCACGTCGTCCGGTGGCCAGCGGCGCCCGCTCGACGTGGTCGCGACCTGCGCAGCCCGCTACGACGGCGGGCAGGCCGCCGTGCCCACCGCCGCTCGTGGCAAGGAGGGCTGCCGCTACGTCATCCCGCGCGGCGCCGTCGAGATCGACTACGTCGGCCGCGCGCTGAACGCCGAGGGGAACACCGTCGAGTCGTTCTCGGGGCCCGTCTCGGTGCGCGTCATCCCCGGCGACTTCGCCGACCCGGTCGAGTGGACGAGCGCGGTCGCCGGCGCCGCGCACGTCGCGTCGATCCGCACCGACGGCACCCTGTGGACGTGGGGCGCGAACTCGAGCGGCCAGCTCGGCGACGGCTCCAACACGCCGCAGCTCACCCCCCTGCCCGTCGCGCCTGAAGGTCGGTGGCAGGCCCTCGCCGCCGGCTCGTCGTTCACGGCTGGCATTCGCAGCGACGGCTCGCTCTGGGCCTTCGGGACGATCAACGGCCAGCTGAGCGCCGACACCGACTTCACGGCCGTGGCCGCGGGCGCTGGCCACCTGCTGGCGCTCAAGCGCGACGGGACCCTCTGGGCGACAGGCCAGAACGAGTCGGGGCAGCTCGGCGACGGCACCACCTCGCCCCGCGCGTCGTTGGTCCTCATCGGCGGCGGACCTTTCAAGGCGATCTCGGCAGGTGCTCGCCACTCCCTGGCGGTGCACACCGATGGAACGCTCTGGGCGTGGGGCTCGAACGACGAAGGCCAGCTCGCGTTGATGGCGAGCGGCACCACGACCCCGACGCAGGCCGACGCGAACCCGGTGTGGCGCGCGGTCTCGGCTGGCCACGGGCACTCGCTGGCCATCCGCACCGATGGGACGCTCTGGGCCTGGGGCCGCAACGATCAGGCGCAGCTGGGGCTCGGTTCGATCGCGCCGGCGCGGGTGCCGACACGCGTGGGCACGCTGAACGGCTGGGAGAGCGTCGCAGCGGGCTTCACCCACTCGCTGGGCCTCAGACAGCCCGGCGTGCTCTACAGCTGGGGCCGCAACGCCGAGGGCGAGCTCGGTGACGGCACCGTCACCCAGCGCACCACCCCGCAGCCGGTCGGGCAGGCGAGCGATTGGGCGCAGGTGTCGGCGGGTGACGCCTTCTCGGTCGCCGTGCGCGACGACGGGGCCGCGTTCACCTGGGGCCGCAATCTGTCTGGTCAGCTCGGCTACCCGCTGCCGCTGCTCCGCGACGGAGGCGTCGACCCCTTCCGCCGCAGCGCCGGCCGCGTGCGCACCGCGGGGTATGAGAACCGGTGGCGCGAGGCGGTGGCTGGCGTCGTGCGCGGCGTCACCCGCGTCACGCACCAGTACGGGCAGGCGCGGCTGTGGCTCGAGAACGCTCCGCCGAAGCAGCTCTTCGACGGCGGCGCCCTCATCGCCCCCGATCGGCTGCCGCCCGCCGACACGACCTTCTCGTTCGCCGTGGGCAGCTCGCCCATCGTCTGGTTCGAGGAGCAGACGCTCGCCACGCTGAACACGCCCGACACCCTGGACAACCGCTCCTCCCCCTTCGTCGGAGAGTTCGTGCGCGTGGGGACGCCGCCGGAGATGGGCGAGGTGCTGCGGCAGACCTGCCCCGACGATCCTGAGCGGAACGGTCAACCCATGGCGATGGTGGTGACGGGCGTCGAGCCGACCGGCTTCTACGTGTCGGACATCACCGCCTGTCGTCAGCGCGAGCTGCTTCAGGCCGGCGGGCTGCGCGTGCGCACCCCCGAGCCGCCCGAGCCCTGTGTGGTGGGGCTGTCCGACGGCGGGCTCGCCAACATCGAGGACGTCCCCGGCGCGCGTGACGGAGGCTGCGCGATCTCGAAGGGGCGGTGCACCCGGCGATCGGAGTGCCTCAGCTACGCCCCCGGCACCTTCGCGAACCTCTTCGTCTTCAACTTCTCGTTCCCTGAGGGGCTCAACGAGGGCGACCTGCTGTTCAGCCTGTCGGGCGCGGTGCAGGAGTTCACCTCGACGACGCAGATGACGTTCCCCGCGTGGACGATCGCCGAGCGCGTGCGCCTGCTGCCTCCCAGCCAGTGGAACAAGTGGCTCAACCTGGTGCCGCCCGTCGAGGTGAACTACCGCACCTGCGGCAGCGACAACGTCTTCTCACCCTTCATCACCGACGCGCTCTGCGGGCAGTCTTCGACGAACCTCAAGCTCGAGAGCCTCGAGGCCGCGCTGGTGAAGCTGCGGGGCGTGAAGTTCCCCGATCGGTTCGTCAGCTGTGACTTCGACGCCAACGGCTCGGTGCCCTTCTTCTGCAACCGCACCGATCTGGATCCGATGGGCAACTCGGTGCGCTCGTGGGGCAACTGCGACTTCGACACGCCCCCCGCGCCAGAGGCCGAGAACGATCGCCTCGAGCGCGTCTGCACGCAGAACTGCACCCTGGGGCGCGGGCCGAACGCCGAGACCGTGTGCGCCGAAGAGTCCACCTTCATCGGCTTCGGCCAGTACTCCGTCGAGCTGGCGCCGCCCGGGCCAGCGTGGGCGAACCTCGACGACTCGAGCCCCGCGCGGATCGCGACCGCCAACGTGACGCTGGCCATGGCGGATGGCGGCGTCGTCGCCATGCCTGGCCGGGTGAGCGGGCTGTACCTGCCCGTCGAGAGCGGCTTCGAGGCCGGCACGTGGGTCGCCGCGGTGTGCGACGTGCCGGTGCGCTGGAAGGCTGGCGAGCCCGGCGTCGTCCCGACCGACGCCGACCCCCTGCTCGAGGCGCGCACCGTGCTGAAGACGCGCATGCCGGTGAGCGCGCCGATGATGCCCATCCAGGACACGTTGAGCTTCCTGCCGACGACCGCGTCGGGCCGCTGCTACGCGTCGATCAACCCGCGCATGCGGTTCAACCTGGACACGAAAGACGCGATCCCCGAGCTGAACCCCGACTGCCGCAGCGACGACCCCGACCCCGAGGTCGCGCGGCAGTGCCGGTTCACGAAGGGCGCCACGTACGACGTCATCGGGCACCTCAAGCAGGTGCAGCCGGCGCGGCCGAGGTGGATCGTGCTTCCCCGTGCCCCCGACGACGTGTGCTGCTACCCGGGGCCGGGCCTCGAGTGCCCGAGGCCGCTGCAGGCGTGCCCGGCGAAGTGATGTGAGTTGAGAGCGCAGTGTGGGCGCGCCGGTCTTCGGCGTGCGGGAGAGGAGAGGTCGTGAGAGCTGCAACCATCTGGTCGTTGGCCCTGTCCGTGTCGAGCGCCGCCTGGGCCGGCGACTTCATCGACACGCGCGTGACGTTCGCCTTCGCGCACGACAACGTCTTCGTGCGGCCCGGCGAGACGACGCCCAACAGCCCGGGCGTCGGCTTCGGCGCCTCGCGGCAGAACACGCAGTTCTTCGACAACTTCAACACCCGCTTCTCGGGCTTCGAGACGCTGTCGAACCTGACGCTCTACAAGAAGGCCTTCAGCTTCTTCGAGGGCTTCGAGGGCGAGGCCGCGCTGTCGGTGCTGCTGCTCACGCAGCCGAACGGGCAGATCACGCTCTTCGACAACTCCAGCTACATCAAGCTCAACTTCAAGCCGCTCGGCTGGGGCGCGCGCGAGGACATCTCGCTCACGGGCTTCCCGGTGTCGTCCGACCGCTTCCGCCTCGGGTACAACTGGCGCGTGACGTGGGGCGGCGACTCGGCCTTCACGTACCAGCAGGGCTCGGGCCTGTCGGCCACTGGACGACCCAGCGCGGCGCCAGGGGGCAAGCTGCAGGTGACGAAGGACTGGGGCTACGCCTTCGTGGGCCTCAAGACGGGCCTGCTCCTCAACAACCTGCTCAACGTGCAGGAGCGCGTGTACGGCTACCTCGGCGGCGCGGGCATCGATCTGTACAAGGGCGAGAAGCGGTCGCTGCGCTTCGAGGTGAACGGTGGGTATTTCAACCGGGGCATCGCGCCGTCGCTGGCGCTGCAGGGCGTCCGCGCGCCGATCAACTCCCTCGGGGGCTCGGCCCGGCTCTCGTTCCAGCAGGGCGCCGAGATCCAGCAGTCCATCGACATTCGGCTCTACAAGAACGACCCCGACGTCCTCGCGCGGTTCTTCCGGCCCGAGACCTACCCCGGCGGGTTCTCGATCACCGCCGAGCTCGAGGGCTCGGTGCTCGCGCAGACGCTGATCGACCCCGATCGCTTCGCGGCGACGAAGCCGCAGCTCGCCGGCGCCCTGGCCCTCAACACGCGGGCGAAGATCGACTTCTGGCGCATCACGCTGCTGGGCCTCATGCGAACGCTGTCGTTCATCCAGTTCGACGTGCCCGGCTTCCCGCCCTTCTTCGACTTCTCGAGGGGCAGCACGGTGAACCCGGAGACGTGGTTTGCCCTCGGCGTCGATCGCTACTTCCCGCGCATTCACTCGACCTTCGGCCTCATCGGCGGCCTGCAGTTCCCCGCGTCGCTGACGGCCCCACGCTTCGACTTCGGCGGCAACGCACCGCCTCCGGGGCTCACCGGCCCGCGGGTGGTGGTGGTGCGCGACGTGAACCTCTTCAACATCCTGCCGTCGCAGGACGCGAACGGGAACCCGGTCGCGGTGCTGCCGATCATCTCGGTGAAGGGCACCTACCGGCTCGACCTCTCCGAGTACTTCGCGATCATCGGCGAGGTCTTCTACACGCGGGACGACAACCGGGTGACGTTCCGCGACTCGACGGCGAGCATCTCGCAGCCCACCTTCGAGCAGCCGAACCAGCTGGGCTTCAACGCGGTGATGCAGGCGCGCTTCTGAGCGGGGCAGCGCTGCGCTCCGAGCTGGCCTGACACCTCAACCGGGGAGCGGCGGGGCTCGGGCACCCGGGCGCCTGCCCGTCCTCGGCAGCACCACGACCGCGAGGCGGCGTGTACCAGCACCGCTTGCCGGCGCGTTTGAGGCACACCGACACGCTCATCGGCGACAGCGCCGCGAGCAGCCGCGGCACGCCTGGGCACCCGCTCGCGTCGTTCCCGCGCCCGTCCCCTGGCTGGCGCCTGGACGAGTGGAGGCTTCCATCGACGAGCGCGCGCTCACAGCCACTGGAGCACGTTGAATCCAGCGCGGTTCAGCGCCCCACGCTCATCGGCGACAGGAACTTCAGCGGCTGCTTCTTCACCGTCCCGGAGCGGGAGTCGGTGATCTCGATCGTCAGCTCGAGCGGCCCCGTCACCAGCTCCTTCTTGATCGACACCACCACCGGCACGCGCGTGTTCGCCAGTGACGCCAGCTCGACATCGGGCGTGCCGATCACCGCGTCGATGGCCACCGGGCCGGAGATGCTGACGTGGAAGGTCGAGGGCTCGGGGTTCTTGTTGACGAGGTGGATCTCGAACGGGTTCCGCACCACCTCGCCATCGACGATGAAGGGGTTCGAGCCCTTCGTGCGGATCACGTTGGACTCGAAGGGCGTGCGGGTCACGAGGCTGACGCCGAGGGTCGTCAGCGCGAGGCCGGTGATCGCCGTGTAGACCATCAGGCGGGGCCTCACGATCTTCCGCTTCTTGCCGAGCAGCTCGTTGTGGGACGCGAAGCCGATGAGGCCGGTGGGCTTCTTCACCTTCGTCATCACGTCGTCGCAGGCGTCGATGCACTGCAGGCAGGCGAGGCACTCCATCTGCAGCCCGTTGCGAATGTCGATGCCCGTGGGGCAGACGGCGACGCAGCGGTTGCAGTCGACACAGTCGCCGCGCGGCTGGCCGGCGCCCTTCGCGAGCCGGCCCCGGGGCTCACCGCGCTGCTCGAAGTACGAGACGGTCACCGAGTCCTTGTCGTGCAGCACCGACTGGAGCCGACCGTAGGGGCACAACACGACGCAGAACTGCTCCCGGAACCAGGTGAAGTTGAACATCAAGATGCCGGTGAAGCCCATCACCAGGAAGAAGGCCTCGACGTGCTTCGAGGGCCCTTCGACGATCATGTCGAGGAACTCGCGCGGCCCCACGAAGATCGCCGCCGCGGCGTGCGCGATGTTCAGCGAGACGAAGAGGAAGACGGTGTACTTGGCGAGCCGGAGCGCGACCTTCTTCGCGGTCCACGGGGCGGCGTCGAGCTTGAGGCGCTGCTCGCGGCCGCCCTCGAGGAAGCGCTCGATGGGTCGGTAGACGCCTTCGAGGAAGACGGTCTGCGGGCACGCCCACCCGCACCACACCCGGCCGCGCCACGCCGTCACCGCCAGCAGGCCGAAGACGAAGGCCAGCGCGAGCAGCAGCACCATCCAGAAGTCCTGCGCGTTGAACGTCTCGCCGAACAGGTAGAACCGGCGCGTCGAGACCTCGAGCTGGATGGCGGGCTTCCCGCCGATCTTCACCAGCGGCATCAACACGTAGAAGGCGACGAGCACGGCGAAGACGATCCGCCTCCACGTCAGCCACCGCCCCTTCACGTCGGCGGGGTGCACCTTGATCCGCGACCCATCGGCCCTCATCGTCGCCAGGGTCGACGGGGGCACGTGGAACGGCAGCTCGGGTTCCGGGGGGCCAGGATCGTTCGGCTGAACGGGCGGAGTTGGCGTCATGGCTGATCCCGAGCGGGAGTGGACTTCACGAGACCCAGATGCGGCAAGGGGGCAACACGGTTCGCTGCTGAAAACACCACGAGCGCACGGGGCGATAAGGCCACCTCCCACGTGCGCTCGTCTCGATGAGGGGCAGCCGCGAGTGCTCTACTCGACCGGGTTGCCCTGGGGCTCCTTGCCGGGCAGGTTCTTCCCGCGAATCGACAGCACGTAGGCCGTCACGTTGCGGGCCTTGGTGTCGCCGATGACGGCGCCCCAGGCGGGCATGCCCTTGTCGGGGAAGCCCTCGTTCACCGCCTTGAGAATGTCGGTGCCGGTGTTGCCGTGGATCCAGAACTTGTCGGTGAGGTTCGGCCCGACGAGGCCCTCTCCATTCGGTCCATGGCAGGAGGCGCAGGTCGTCGCGTAGACCTTCTGGCCTTCAGTCACCGACTCGGTGTTCGCGGCGAGCGCCACCAGGGCGTCTTCTGAGGTGGGGTTCGCCGCGGCGCGCGCCTTCTTCAGCGCCTCGACGTCGGCCTGGTACTCCTCGGGCGGGCTCTTGAACGTGTCGGTGGTGTGGTACGCGATCCAGTAGCCGAAGCCGAAGACGATGGTGCCGAAGAGGATCGCCAGCCACCAGTTGGGCAGGTGGTTGTCCTCTTCGAGAATGTCGTCGTACTTGCGCAGGTTGGGGTTCTCGGAGCTCACGGCTTCACCTCCCTTGTCTCATCGTTCACGAGCGGTAGCTGGGCCATCGGGTCGAAGTCGCCCTTTCGCTTCCAGGCGAACGTTCGCAGCAGCATGAGCGCGAAGGCCGCGAAGAAGAGGCCGAACGCGAACATCGGCAGCGCGATGGAGTCCATGTTGGCGAAGAACTGCTTGTACATGGTCAGCGACCTCCCCCGGTCGCCGCTGGCTGGGCCTCTGGTGCGGCGGCAGGTGCTGGAGGAGCTGGAGCAGCCGCAGGCGGGGCCTCTGGCGCGGGCGCGGGCGGCGCGACCTCGGTCGTCTTGACGGGCTCGACGCCGTACTTCACGCCCTGATCCCGACCGAGGCGCTGCAGGTACGCGATGAGCGCGACCATCTCGCTGTCCCATGCCACCGTGACGCCCTGGGCGGCGAGGTCTTTCGAGATCACCTCGCCCTGCAGCTGCTGGTCGGCCTTCGCGTTCGTGATCTGCTCAGGCGTGTACGGCACGCCCAGCGTCGTCATCAGCTCGAGCTTCTTCGAGCCCAGCTCGACGTCGATCTTCCCGTCGGCGAGCCACGGGTAGCCGGGCATGTTCGAGCCGGCGCTGGTCGCGCGCGGATCCATCAGGTGCGTGTAGTGCCAGAGGTTCGGGTAGCGGCCGCCGATGCGGTGCAGATCCGGTCCGGTGCGCTTGGAGCCCCACTGGAACGGGTGGTCGTAGATGAACTCCTCGGCGCGCGAGGCTTCGCCGTAGCGCTGGTACTCGTCGATCATCGGCCGGATCATCTGCGAGTGACAGACGTAGCAGCCCTCGCGCGTGTAGACGTCACGGCCCTGCTGCTCGAGCGCGGTGTACGGCTTCTGCGCGCTGCCGGTCGCCGGCACGGCCTGCTTGACGAAGATGGTGGGGAGCAGCTCGGCGACGCCGCCGATCAACACCGAGAGGAGCACGAGCACGGTGAAGGCCATCGGTCGCCGCTCGATGATGCCGAACCACGAGGGCTTGCCGGCGGCGCGCTCCTTCTTGTTGATGACGTACGCGACCTCACCGATCACCAGCACGGCGACGGCGAGGACGATCGCCGGCACGAGGGAGACGAAGACGAAGGCGGTCGCCGCGACGAAGGCGACGATGCTGAACCACATCGGCCGACCGGTGACGACGTCAACCACCGTCCCGGCGTCCGGGTCCGGCTTCTCGTCTTCCTTCACGACCTCGGTGCTCGCGACGAGCGCGGTCTTCCCGGCCATCGTCTTGATCAGGTTCCAGATCATGATGATGAAGCCCGTGAGGTAGAGCGTGCCGCCGAGGAAGCGCACGATGTACATCGGGCGGATCGCGATCAGCGTCTCGACGAAGCTCGGGTACGTCAGCGTGCCGTCGGGGTTCCGGGCCTGCCACATGAGGCCCTGGTTGACGCCCGAGATCCACATCGACACCATGTAGAGAACGATGCCGGCGGTGGCGATCCAGAAGTGGACGTCAGCGGCCTTCTTCGAGGCGAGCTGGGTGCCGTACATCCTGGGAACGAGCCAGTAGAACATGCCGGCCGCCATCAGGCCGTTCCAGCCGAGCGCGCCGCCGTGCGCGTGGCCGACGATCCAGTCGGTGTAGTGGCCCAGCGCCGACACCGACTTGATGCTGAGCAGCGGGCCCTCGAAGGTGGACATGCCGTAGAACGTGACGCCGGCGACGAAGAACTTGAGCACCGGATCTTCGCGCACCTTGTTCCACGCGCCGCGCAAGGTGAGCAGGCCGTTCAGCATGCCGCCCCAGGAAGGCGCCCACAGCATCAGCGAGAACAGCATGCCCAGTGACTGCGCCCAGTCGGGCAGCGCGGTGTAGAGCAGGTGGTGCGGGCCGGCCCAGATGTACATGAACACCAGGGCCCAGAAGTGCACGATGGAGAGGCGGTACGAGTACACCGGCCGCTCGGCCACCTTCGGCATGAAGTAGTACATGATGCCGAGGATGGGGGTGGTGAGGAAGAAGGCGACGGCGTTGTGGCCGTACCACCACTGCACCAGCGCATCCTGCACGCCCGCGAAGACCGAGTAGCTCTTGAGCGCGGTGAGCGGCAGCTCGAACGAGTTGACGATGTGCAGCACCGCGACGGTGAGGATCGTCGCGATGTAGAACCAGAGCGCGACGTACAGGTGCTTCTCGTTCCGCTTCGCGAGCGTCCAGAAGAAGTTGATCGCGAACACCACCCACACGAGCGCGATGGCGATGTCGATGGGCCACTCGAGCTCGGCGTACTCCTTCGAGGTGGTGATCCCGAGCGGGAGCGTGATCGCGGCGGCGACGATGATGAGCTGCCAGCCCCAGAAGTGGATCTTCGAGAGCAGGTCCGACGCCATGCGCGCGCGGGTCAACCGCTGCGTCGAGTAGTAGACGCCAGCGAACATCATGTTGCCGACGAACGCGAAGATCACCGCGTTGGTGTGGAGCGGGCGCAGACGCGAGAAGGTGAGCCACGGCAGGTTGAAGTTCAGCTGCCACCACGCCAGCTGGCTCGCGATGGTGACGCCCACCAGCAGGCCGACGGCGCCGAACAGGACCGAGGCGAAGATGAACTGGCGGACGATCTTGTCGTCGTACTCGATGCGTTGGGTCTGCATCAGCGGGACTCCCTTGGTGGCGGTGACGGACTGTCGGGGGTGGACGAAGACGCGGGTGGCGCGAGCTGATCGTCTTCCAGCGGCGCGAGCGAGAGCCGCTCGGTGTGCTCGAAGGTCCGCGATTTCACGGTGAAGACGAACAGCACCACGGAGCCGAGGACGAGCATCAGGCTCACGAAGACCTGCAGCACCATCACGTTCATGGCTGTGCTCCCACCGCGAGGCGCGAGTTCTGCGTCACCGCTTTGTCAGCTGCAGATGCTGCGCGCGCGGAGGCCTTGAGACCGACAATGGTGATGACAAGGAGTGTCAAAGTGCTCGCTGGCATCGTGATCGCCGCCAGCAGGGGCGACATCTTCCCCAGCAGGGCGAGGCCGATGGCGAAGGCGTTGTAGGTCAGGCTCACGGTCAGCACCTTTTTGACGACGGCGCGCAGGTGCGTCGCGCGTGCCAGCGACTCCTTGATCGGTGCCAGCCCCTCGCCGATGAGGAAGAAGTCGCTGCGGGCGGGCATGACGGGCCGGTCGATGGCGGGCGTGCCGGCAATCAGCGCGCGCTCGAAGGCCAGGGCGTCGTTCACACCATCTCCGAGATAGAGGGTGTCGCGCGCGTCGAGCTTCGCCACCAGGTCCGCCTTCTGCTCAGGGCGCTGTCCGCCGATCGCGCGCTCGCGGGGGACTCCGAGGGTTGCGGCGAGGGCCTCGACCTTCGCGGGCTGGTCGCCGCTGATGAGCCACACCTCGTGTCCCTGCTCGGCAAGGCCGGTGAGCTCTCGCGCGGCGTCGGGACGAAGGGCCTCGCGGGTCTCGAGGCGAACGACGAGCCTGCCCTCGCACGACAGCAGCGTGGCGGAGTCGGTCGATCCCTCGACAGCCCAGCTCGCGCGACCCAGCCGCCACACGCCGTCAGGCCGGCGCCACTCCATGCCCTGCCCGCGCACCTCCTCGACCCTCGCGAGCAGCTGGTAGCGGGGGCCGGAGCGCTCGAGCGCGCGGGTGATGGCGCCCGCGACCGGGTGGCTGGAGCGGACGGCGAGGTTCCACGCCACGTCACGCGCGGCCTCGTTCAAGCCGTCGAGCACACGCAGGTCGGCGAGCTCGAGGCGGCCGAGCGTGAGGGTCCCCGTCTTGTCGAACAGCACCTTCTTCACGCGCAGGAGCCGATCGAGCAGATCCGGCGAGCGCACGAAGAACCCCGCCCGTCGCAGGTGGGTCTGGGTGATCTCGTACGCGAGCGGAATCGCGATGCCGATGGCGCACGGGCAGGTGATCACCAGCAGCGACGCGGCGACGTTCACCGCCTCGTCGAAGCTCGACGGCAGCCACACGATGAAGCCGGCCGACGACACCAGCAGCACCTTGACGACCCAGCGTCGCGCGAGGTCGTTCCAGAGCTGGTGGTGCTCGGGTGCCTTCCCTTCCCGCGCCGGGGGTTGGCGGAGCAGCTGCACCAGCGGCGAGGCGGTGAAGTCGGTGCGGGCGCTGACGTGGAAGGCGGTGTGCCCGGCGTTGAAGCTCCCGGCAGGCACCTCGGCCCCCTTCGCGAGCACGCGCGCCTTCGACTCACCGGTGATCCAGTCGGTGCTGACGTGGGCGCCCTCGTCGAGCAGCAGCGCGTCGACCGGCACGACGTCGCCAGGCGCAACCAGCAGGACGTCGTCGGTGACGATGAGCGGAGCCTTCACCGGCACCAGACGCTCCCCGACGATCTTCCGCACCACCAGCCCGTCGGCGCCGTCGTCGTCGAGCAGGAAGCGGCGGTTCCGCTCGAGCAGGCGCTCCTGGAGGAAGCGCCCGAGCAGCATCAGGGTGATGAAGGTGTTGAGGGTGTCGAAGTACGTGAGATCGCCGCGGCCGGTGCGCATCTGCACCAGTGACATCGCGTAGACGAGCGCGATGCCGACGGCGATGGGCAGATCGAGGTGCAGCATCCCGCTCTTGAGGCCGCGCCAGGCCGCGTTGAAGAACGGCCAGCCGCCCACCAGCACCGTCACCGTCGAGAGCGCGAGCGACAGCCGCGAGAAGAGCTGGAAGATGCCTTCAGCGTCCGGGGCGAGCCCGAAGTAGAAGCTCACTGAGAAAAGCATCACGTTGATGGTGATGGCCGCCGAGATGCCCAGGCGGAGCGGCAGCTCGATGGACCTCTTCGACGCCTCCTTCCGCGCGGGGCCGAACTGGTACCCGAAGGCCTCGACGTCCTTCAGCCACTGGACGAGGCCCTGGCTGCCCTTCTTGAAGTGGAGGCGCACCTTCCCGAGGGCGGGGTTCACCACGATGTCAGCGGCGCCCGGTTGGCGCTTCCACGTCTCGTTCATCAACCACACACAGGCCGCGCAGTGGACGCCCTGGACGTCGAGGTTGAGGGTGCACACCTCTCCAGCGCTCGCCTCCGCCTGAGCGAGGAGCGGCTCCAGCCAGGTGTGCGAACGGGCCGTCGGGGTCGTCGCGACGGGCGACACGTCGCCTCGCGCGAGCTCGTAGTACCGGCCCAGCCCCTGCTCGAGCAGCAAATCGTGCACGGCCTCGCAGCCGCGACAGCAGAAGCGTGCATTTACTGCGTCGGGCGGAACGGCCGTACCGCAATGCAGGCACTTCTGCGCTTGAGGAGGGACAAGTGCTTGGCCTGAGGCGGAGTTCACGCGGGCGCGGCGTGCTGCAGACGGCATGCCCGTTGAACGAGGCGGCGGGGTGGACTCTCCGCTGCTGATCGCCGGTGCCTCGAGCGCGCTGATCGCGGGCGCGACCGGGAGCCTGCACTGCGCGCTCATGTGTGGGCCGCTGGCGTGCGCGAGCCTGCCCTCGGCGGGAACCTCTCGTCGCGTCGCCGCGGTGAGCTGGAACGTGGGTCGGCTGGCAGGCTACGTCGCGGTCGGCGCCGCGCTCGGGCTCGCCGGCAGCGGCGTGTCGCGCGCCCTCACCTTCTCCATCGCCTCCTGGCTCCCCTGGGTGATGGCGGCGGGGCTGATCGCGACCGCCCTCGAGCTCGGCCGACATCTCCAGCCGCTACCGGGCGTCGTCCAGGTGTCGAGGGCATTGGTGCGCGCAGGAGCGCGGCTGGGCCCCGCCCGTCGCAGCTTCGTGATGGGCCTCGCGACGCCGTTCCTGCCGTGCGGGTTGCTGTACGGCGTCTTCCTCGCGGCGATCGCCACCTCGAGCGTCACCGGCGGCGCTGCGCTCATGGGCGCGTTTGCCCTCGGCGCCATGCCTGCGCTGGGCCTCACGCAGGCGGGCGCTCACCTCGGGGCGCGGTGGCCGAACCTCGCCTGGGCGCTGCGCAAGGCGGTGCCCCTCGCCGCCGCTGCGGTCCTCATCTGGCGCGCGGTGCTCGCCGCGACCCAGGGCCCCGCCTGCGACTGAGCCTGGCGAGGGAGCCGGATTGCCCGGACGCTCCCCCGCAACCGGTGCCCGGTGATCGGCTCGTCATCGGGTGGCGAGGCCCAGCGGAGGCTCAGCGGCGGAGGCGGGCGGAGGCCGGGAGACACGCGACCTCGTGGCGTCGCCAGCCGGCGCGCACCCGCGCGCTTTGGGGGTAGAGTCGCAGCCCTTCATGGAGGGCCACCTCGACCCTGCGCAGTTCCACGGCTTCGTCAGCGGCACGCTGAGCCTCGTCGAGCGCGACGCCGCGGTGCTTCACCTCGACCGCTGCGCACGCTGCCGGCAGCTCCTCTCCGCGCTGGCGAGCGGGCCCGGCGACGAGGACCCCGCCAGGACGCTCGACGGGAGCCCGCCCGAGGGGCTCGAGGCCGTGCTGCCTCCGCGTCGGGCTGAGCCAGGACGGAAGCTCCTCGACATCTCCGACACCACCGCGCCCGACGCGAGTCACCTCGTGCCCACCCAGGAGAGCGCGCCGGTGAAGCGCCAGGCGCCGCTCGACGCCCCGCCGCTCCCTCCGTCCGATCGGCTCATCGGCCAGCGCCTCGGCGACTACGTGGTGCAGGAGCTGATCGCCAAAGGCGGCATGGGCGCCGTCTACCGCGGCGTGCAGCCGCTGATCGGCAAGCAGGTGGCCATCAAGGTGCTGCTCACACCCGGTCCCGAGGAGCTCCAGTACGCGCAGCGCATGCTCGAGGAGGCCCGCACCGTCAACGCCATCGGCCACCCGAACATCATCGACATCTTCAACTTCGGTGAGCTGCCCGACGGCCGGCCCTGGCTGGTGATGGAGTACCTCGACGGCCTGTCGGTGAGCCAATGGGTCCGCGCACGCACCGAGCCGGAGCCGCCCACCGGCCGCATCATCCAGATCCTCGAGCAGATCTGCGCGGCGCTCGAGGCGGTGCACGCGGTCGGCGTGGTCCACCGCGATCTGAAGCCGGCGAACGTCATGCTCATGAACCTGGCGGCGCCGCTGCCACGCGTGAAGGTGCTCGACTTCGGCTTCGCGAAGAGCCGCGACGCGACGCTGCGAACCTCGCCGGACATGGTGCTGGGAACGCCGGGCTACATGTCTCCCGAGCAGATCCAGGCGCACGGCGCCACCGCGCAGAGCGATCTCTACGCGCTGGGCCTCGTCGCGTACTTCATGCTCACCGGCCTCGACGCCTACGCAGACAAGAGCCCCATCGCCGTGCTGCAGCTGCAGCTCCAGAAGGAGCCGGCCTCGCTCCGCGGCCGACCGGGAATCCCCGACGCGCTGGCGCAGCTGGTCGCGGACCTCACGCGCATCTCGCCTTCCTTGAGACCCCCGACGGCGAGGGCTGTCCGGGAGCGCCTCGAGGCCATCGCGGCGGGCGTCGTGCCCTCGACGGCCCCCTCAGACGTGATCACCGTGAAGGACGAGCCGCCAGCGCCGCCGCCCTCGGTGGCCGAGGCGAAGCGTCCCACGCACAAGGACCGCCCCCAGCGTCCACCCGACCTGGACAAGACCGAGCCCGAGCGGGAAGCCTTCGTGCCGGGCGCGCCGACGGCGCTCGAGAGCGCGGTGGACGAGGCGCTCGCCGCGGCGTCGCGATCGCCGGACCTCTCGAAGTCGCAGCTCCACTCGGTGCGCTCGACGCGCTGGCCGTACGTGCTGGCCGTGGTCCTCGCCTCCGCGCTCGGCGTCGGGGCGTGGCTCGCGCTACGGTGAGAACTCGTCGCGGCGCAGCACCTGCGACAGGCGGAGGGAGATTGACTGCGCGACCTCTCCGACCAGGGCGTCGATCTCACCGTCCTTGAGCCGGGCCTCGTGGGCGAGGCGCGCCCGCATGGCCGCCATGATCTTCGCCTGCGCGGCCTCGATCCACCGCTGGGCCGTGGTGCGGTGCACCTGGAACATGCGCCCCAGCTCCTCGGTCGACACGCCGTCCACGAAGCGCATGCGCAG
Organism: Myxococcaceae bacterium; assembly: GCA_016793095.1. Lineage (GTDB taxonomy): Bacteria > Myxococcota > Myxococcia > Myxococcales > Myxococcaceae > Xiheimicrobium. Next base: position 107,767 of record JAEUJQ010000061.1, read on the forward strand.
CAGGGTACGCTCCTTCGGCTCGAGCACCTCGAGCGCGGCCTGCAGCGCATCTGAGACGAGCTTCGTGTCCTTCTTCGAGCGCGCGGCCGCTTCGGGTGACCGATCGGTGGCGGCGAGGTGCCCCAGCTCGTCGATGTCGTCGGCGGGAGCCTGGCCCATGCCGCGAGTCGCCTGGAGCAGCTCGAGGCGCGTCGCGGTCCACAGCCAGCTCTTCAGCTTGCCGCGGCCGTCGTAGGTCGCGAGGCGGGGCTCCTTGCCCTTCGGCGCGACGAGGAGCCGCGTGCGCACCCGCTGGGCGAGCTCTGCCGGCTCGATGGCGCGACCGGCCGCACGGCGGGCGTGGGCTTCGATCAGCTCGTCGACGATCTTCAGCGCGCGCGGATGCCCCTGGAGCACCGCCCAGACGAGGGCGACGTCGCCTGGCGCGGCCTCGGCCGTCACCTGCTTCACCCGCGCCTCGACCCACGCGCGGCAACGGGCGCGGTCGGCGGGCGCGAGCGCGAGCTCGTCGAGCTGCCGGTCGAGGGCCTCGGAGGTCGTCACGCGGCCGAGGTCTACCACGGGTTTTCACACCCACCGCGTGCACCGTTTCGATACCGTGCGGGGGTGATGCGCTTCCTCGAAACGCTGGTGGCAGAAGGGGCGACCGCGCGAACCCTGTGGGTGCTGGGGATCCTGCTCGTCACGCTGCCCCTCACCCGCCGGTTCGCCCACGACAAGCCGCGGTTCAAGGCGGTGGTCGTGTTCGCCTTCCTCCACCTCACCGCGCTCCTCACCAGCGCGGTGCTCCACGCGCTGGGCAGCACCTTCGACGACTTCTTCCGCACCCCGTGCTGGATCTTCGGCGGGGTCGCGGCCGTCGGCGCGCTGACGACCTTCCTCTTCTCGGTCGTCTTGCCGAAGGTGGGGCTCCCGCTCCCGCAGATCGTCCACGACGTCGCGGGCGGCCTCATCTCGGTGATCGCTGCCGTCACCATCGCCGGGCGCGCGGGCGTCAACCTGTCGGGTCTCATCGCCACCAGCGCCGTGTTGACGGCCGTGCTGGGCTTCTCGCTGCAGGACACCATCGGCAACATCGCGGGCGGCCTCGGCCTGCAGACGGACAACTCGATCGAGGTGGGTGACTGGATTCGCATCGGCACCCAGCCCAACGACGTGAACGGGCGGGTGGTGCGGATCCGCTGGCGGTACACCGCCATCGAGACGCGCAACTGGGAGACGGTGCTGGTGCCCAACCGCGTGTTGATGAACTCGCCCGTCATGGTGCTCGGCCGACGTGACGGGCAACCGCGACAGTGGCGCCGGTGGGTCCACTTCCTCGTCGATTACCGGCACCCGCCGGCGCGCGTCATCGAGGTGGTGCAGACGGCGGTGCGCGGCGCCATGCTCATGCGCGTCGCGAAGGACCCTCAGCCCAACTGCGTGATGATGGATCTCGCGGACTCGGTGGGCCGCTACGCCGTCCGCTACTGGCTCACCGACCTCGCCGCCGACGATCCCACCGACAGCGAGGTGCGACAGGTCGTCTACTCCGCCCTCGAGCGCGCGGGCATGAAGCTGGCCATGCCAGCGCACGCCGTCTTCCTCACCGAAGAGTCGGAGGATCGTGAAGCCAGGAAGGCCCAGCGCCGCCTCGCCCGCCGCCGCGCGCTGCTCGACGGCCTGTCGCTGTTCAGCCCGCTGTCGAATGACGAGAAGGACGAGCTGGCCCGGGGCATCGTCGAGGCGCCCTTCGCGCACGGCGAGGTGATCACCCGCCAGGGCGCCGAGGCCCACTGGCTCTACCTGCTCGACGAAGGCCGGGCGACGGTGAAGGTCAGCGACGGCTACACCGATCGCGACGTCGCTCACCTCGAGGGCGGCTCGGTCTTCGGAGAGATGTCGCTGCTCACCGGAGAGCCTCGCTCAGCCACCGTGATCGCCGACGCCGACGTGAAGTGCTACCGCCTCGACAAGGAGACCTTCAAGCGCGTCGTCGCGAAGCGGCCCGAGGTCATGGGCGAGGTCGCCGCGATGCTCTCGAAGCGCACCACCGAGCTGCAGGCTGCCCGCGAAGACCTCGACGCCGAGACGGCGCGCCAGCGCCAGAAGCGCCAGGAAGTGGACCTGCTGGACAAGATGAAGCGCTTCTTCGGCATCGACTGATCGCCCACCGTTGCCAGGGCTGGTGCTCCATGCTTCGACAGCGTCGTGTCCCTGCCCGGCCTCCTCCGCCCTGCGCGCCGCCCTCGCGGCTGGGTGGCGCCCGGGCCTGCCCCGGCGGGCGACCAGGGACGCCCCGAGCTACGGCCGGGGCCCGACGAGGATCTCTGCTACCTGTCGGGCGACTGGCGGCTGTTCCAGAAACGTCGCGGCCACCGCTGGAGCGTCGATGATCTCGTCACCGCGCACGCCGCCAGCGAGCAGCTCGAGCACCTCAGGGCGCACGGCCCCATCGAGGCGCTCGATCTGGGGTGCGGCCTCGGCAGCGTCCTGTTGATGGTGGCGTGGAGGGCGCCCGACTGCTCGATCACCGGGGTCGAGGCGCAACCCGAGCGGGCGGCCATGGCGCGCCGCTCCATCGGGTTCAACGGCGTCACCGCCCGGTGCCGCGTCATCGACGGCGACCTGCGCACGCTCGAGCTGGGCGCTCGCTTCGGGCTCATCACCGGCACCCCGCCCTACTTCCCGCTGGGCACAGGCACGCAAACCGACGCCGAGCACATCAACGCCTGCCGCTTCGAGCACCGGGGCGGCGTCGAGGCGTACCTCGCGACTGCGGAGCGCCACCTCGCCGCTCACGGCCGCTTCGTCATGTGCGCCGCGAGCCTGGAAGACCAGCGGGTTCTCGAGAGCGAGACGCGGCTCAGGCCGACGAACGTCCGCCACCTCGTCCCTCGCGAGGGCAAGGCCGCGCTCGTCACGGTATGGACGTTCGCCTTCGACGCGCCGACGGAGCCCGCGCGCGACCAGCTGACCGTTCGCGACGGCCACGGCCAGTGGACCGAGCCCTTTCGCGCGGTCCGCACGGCGATGGGGATGCCCACGGCGCCGCCGGACCGCTGAGCCGGGCTACGCCAGCTTCACCTCGACGCTGCGGGGCAGCGCCTTCGGCGACTTCGGCATGCGGACGGTCAGCAACCCGTCCTTGAACTCGGCTTTCACCTTCTCGGGCTCCACCCCCTCGGGCAGCGCGAAGGACCGCATGAACGAGCCGTAGAAGCGCTCGACCCTGTGGTACCTCTTCGTCTTGTCCTCTTTGTCGAACTTCCGCTCACCCTCGATGCGGAGCAGGCCGTCAGCCACGTTCACCTTGACGTCCTCCCTCCTCACCTCGGGCAGCTCGCACTTCACCTGGAAGTCCTCGGCCGTCTCGAGGATGTCAACGGACGGACTCCAGTCGTAGTTCGACAGCTCCTTCTCGTTCCTTCCAAGGACGCGGTTCAAGCGGGTGCTCATCTGGTCCAGCTCACGGAACGGATCCCAGGTCGAGAGGTTCATAAACGCTCCGGGTGCGGCGGGTTGACGGATCGGCGCGGGGTGGCCGCGAGCACCACGGGCCGGCGACCTGAACATGAGCATTTCCTCTGCCAGCGCAAGCCGCTCGGTTCTCGCGGGGTTCCGCGCGCTGGCCCCTGCAAGGCGTGCGGGACGGCGTGCCACCGACCTGCCTTTCGTGCGCATGGCGTCGATCAACCCGTTTCCGTAGAAGGCACGCGTGAGCACGGTCGTCGAGGTCGAGTCGGTCATCATCGGCAGCGGGTTCGCCGGCCTCGGGGCCGGGGTCGAGCTGCTCCGGCGAGGCGCGCGGGACTTCGTGATCCTCGAGCAGGCGAGCCGCGTCGGGGGCGTCTGGCGCGACAACGTGTACCCTGGCTGTGCGTGCGACGTGCGGGTGCACCTCTACTCGTTCTCGTTCTTCCCGAACCCTGACTGGAGCCACACCTACGCGCGCCAGGACGAGCTCCTCGCCTATCTGGAGCGGACGGCGACCACGTTCGGGCTGACGCCGCATCTGCGCTTCGGCCGCAAGGTGGTGGAGGCGCGCTGGAGCGAGGCCGACGCGAAGTGGCTCGTGCGCTGTGACAACGGAGAGACGTATCGCGCGCGCTTCCTCGTCGCTGGCCTCGGCGGGCTGAGCCGCCCCGCCCTGCCCGACGTGCCCGGCCTGTCGTCTTTCGCCGGCCCGGTCTTCCACTCCGCACGATGGGATCACGCCGTGCCCCTCGCCGGGAAGCGGGTGGGCGTCATCGGCACCGGGGCGAGCGCGATCCAGTTCGTTCCGCCGCTGGTCGAGGTGGCGAAGCAGGTCCTCGTGTTCCAACGAACGCCAGCCTGGATCATCCCGCGACGGGACAAGCCCATCGCCGGGTGGGTTCGCGCCCTCTTCCGCGCGGCGCCGTTCGTCCAACAGGCGCTGCGCTGGCTGATCTACTGGCTCCACGAGGCGCGCGTCCCCGCCTTCACCACCAGCACGTGGTTGATGGGCCTCGCGAGCCGCCTGGCCCGCAAACACCTCGAGCGCCAGGTCCCGGATCCAACGCTGCGCCAGAAGCTGGCGCCCGCCTACGCGATGGGCTGCAAGCGCGTGCTGATCTCCGACGACTTCTACCCCGCCGTCAGCAAGCCCTCCTGCGAGGTGATCACCACGGCGATCGCGCGCGTCGTCGAAGGGGGCGTCGAGACCACCGACGGTGTGGTGCACCCCTGCGACGTGCTCGTCTTCGGCACGGGCTTTCAGGTGACCGACGTCGTCGGCGCGCTCGAGATCGTCGGGCGCGGCGGCCGCCGGCTGGCCGAGGTGTGGCGCGACGGAGCGAAGGCGTGGTTCGGCACCGCCGTGCACGGCTTCCCGAACCTCTTCCTGATGACGGGCCCCAACACCGGCCTCGGCCACTCGTCGATGGTGTTCATGATCGAGGCCCAGCTCGCCTTCGTCGGCAAGGCGATCGACATCGTCACCAACACGGGCGCGCGGTGGTGGGAGGTGCGGGACGACGCCGAGGCGCGCTTCAACGAGCACCTCGCGCGCAAGCTCCCGAAGACGATCTGGCTCAGCGGCTGCCGCAGCTGGTACCTCGACGAGCGCGGGCAGAACGTCACGCTCTGGCCTGGCTTCACCTTCACCTTCCGGGCCGGGCTCTCCCGCTTCGACAAACGGCAGCACCACCTCGAAGGAGTCTCGGCATGACGGACGGACAGGTCGCGGTGATCACCGGCGCCGGCTCGGGCATCGGCCGGGCCCTCGCGCAACAGCTCGGCGCACGCGGCGCGACCCTGGTGCTCGTGGACGTGAACCGCGAAGGCCTGACCGAGACGGCCGGCTCGCTCGAGCGCCCCTGCCAGCTCGAGGTCGTGGACGTGTCGAAGCGCGACCAGGTCGAGGCGCTCGCCGCGAAGGTGCTCGAGGCGCACGGGCGCGTCGATCTCCTCGTCAACAACGCGGGCGTGACGGTGCACGACACGGTGATGCACGTCTCGTACGAGGATCTCGAGTGGGTGATGAACGTGAACTTCTGGGGCGTGGTGTACGGCACCAAGGCGTTCCTGCCTCACATGGTCGAGCGGAGGTCCGGCGTGATCGCGAACGTGTCGAGCGTCTTCGGCATCGTCGGCTGGCCGTTCCAGGCTGCGTACAACGCGTCGAAGTTCGCGGTGCGCGGCTTCACCGAGGTGCTGTGGCGGGAGCTTGACGGCACCGGCGTGCGAGCGGTGACGGTTCACCCCGGAGGCATCAAGACGAACATCGTCCGTTCGATGCGGTTCCGCCGGGGCGCGGGGCTCGGGAAGAGCCACGCGAGTATGGTGCGGGTGTTCGACGCGGTCGCGCAGACGACGCCTGAGGTCTGCGCGGCCACCATCCTCCGCGGTCTCGAGCGCGGCGACCGGCGCATCTTGATCGGCAGGGACGCGACGTTCCTCGACACGCTCCAGCGGGTGCTGCCGACCCGGTACTCCACGGTGCTCGACTACTTCGAGAGGCGCGCCGCGGCGAAGCGCGCGAAGGCCCGCGCCACCGCCGCGAAGGAGGCGGAGTGAAGCGCATCGTGCTCGCCGCGATCGGGCTGCTGTTCCTGTCGCTCCTGGGGCTTGGGCTCGCGCCGTCGCCGATCGAGCCAGCCGAGTGGGATCCACCACCTCCGACCCCGCTCGAGGGCCCGTGGGCGAGGAACGAACGGCTCAAGCCCGTCGAGTGGTGGGCGAAGCAGGTGGTGGGCCCCGAGGCGATGTTCATCGACGCCGACGGCAGCGTCGTGACGGGCCTCAAGGACGGGCGGATCGTGCGGCTGCGCCCGGGCGTGGATGAACCCACGGTGCTGGCCGACACGCATGGGCGTCCGCTGGCGATCGCGCGCCACCCGGACGGGCGCATCGTGATCTGCGACGCCTTCCGGGGCCTGCTGGCGCTCGACGCCGCGGGCCTCCTCGAGGTGCTCGCCTCGGAGCACGGAGGCACGCCCTTCCGCTTCACCGACGATCTCGACATCGCGCGCGACGGCACCGTGTTCTTCACCGACGCTTCAGCGCGTCACTCGATCGATCGCTTCACGATGGATCTCCTCGAGCACCAGACGACCGGCCGGGTGCTCCGCTGGGACCCCGCGACCCGTCGCACCGCGCTCGTCGCGAGCGGCTTCAGCTTCGCGAACGGCATCGCGCTCGCTCCGGACGAGTCGTTCCTCGTGGTGGCCGAGACAGGAGGCTATCGGCTCTGGCGCGTCTGGCTCACCGGCGCGAGGGCTGGAGAGAGAGAGCCCTTCGGCGATCCCCTGCCCGGCTTCCCCGACAACGTGCGGCTGTCGAGATCTCGCGGCGCGTTCTGGGTCGCCATCGGCTCACCACGCAACGCGGTGGTGGACGCGCTGGCTCACGCGCCGTCGCTGCGCTCGTTCATCGCGAAGCTGCCGAGGTGGCTCCAGCCCGCGCCGGCGCGCTTTGCCCACGTGGCCGCCATCGGGCTCGATGGGCGGGTGCTCGAGTCGCTGCAGTACGACGCGCCCGACAGCTACTCACCCATCACGTCTGGCCTCGAGCATGATGGCTGGCTCTACCTCGGCAGCTTCGCGCGGGAGGGCGTGGCGCGCTTGAAGCTCGAGCCCCAGGCGGGCGGACGATGACGGCCACGCAACCGGCGGGGCGTGCGGGCTGACCGACCTCGAGCGCCCGACCCCGTGGCGTCGGAAGGACTGGCGGAGCCCGAACGCCTGCACCGGGAACCTGAGAGCACGGGTCGCGGCGTTCACCTTCTTCGCTGCTGTGTCTGAGCCATCGGGAGCTCCTTCGGGCCGGGGAGCGGCCGTCGGCCGCATCACCCTCTCGTCGTCGCGGGGCATCGGATGACGCGAACTCCGGACTGTCGTTGCGGCAGCGTCGTTCCTGCGAGCGCGGCGTCGGGGCATGGTCGCAGCAGTCGCGACGCCACCGTCATCCAGCACGGGCGCCGATACGCGTCATCGCGGGCGTGGACATGCGCTCGTCGGACCAGCCGAGCACGCCGGTGTCCCAGCGCGCGGAGACGTCTCCGGCAGTCCCCGAGCCCAAACTGTCCAGGCAGGCGGTCGAGGTCCCCGGCGCCCAGCTCCAGCGCAGTGAGGTAGGCTCGCGACATGCTCGTCGGCGTCGTCGCGCTGGTCCTCTCACAAGCCATGATCCGGGTCGCCGTGCTCGACGTGTCGGCGCCCGACGCCATCTACGAAGACGTCTCGCGAGGGCTCGCCGAGCGCGTATCGGACGAGCTGCTCAAGAAGGGGTTCTTCTCGAAGCGGGTCGACGAGTCCGAGCTCCCGGTCGAGAACTGCCGAGTGGGGCCATGCCTCGGCGTCATCGCGAAGGCGCGGGGCGCTGACGTGCTGTTGCTCCTCGACGCGACCGAGGACGACAAGGGGCGCGTGGCTGTCTCGTTGAGCGCGATGCGCGGCCGTGACGGGCTCCCGCTCGCCGTGGGCCGCTGGACGACGACGAGTGAGGGCAAGCCGAACAAGCAGCTGACGAAGTTCCTCGAGGCGACGCAGAAGGCTGTCGCGAAGCACGTCGGAGAGGCACGGTGAGGTGGGCGTGGGCGTTGTTCCCGCTGGCCGCAGCCTGCGCCACGCTGAACACCGCAGGAATGAGTGAGCCGTGCAAGCGGCTGTACGACGCGTGCCTCAACACCTGTCCGACCGCACAGCAGCCTCTCGACCACACCCGCAGCAGCTCGGGCTCGAGCATTCAGATCGAGGTCGCTGCCTGCACCAACGACTGCAACGAACGCGCACGGCGCTGTGGGCTGTGAGGCGTCCTCTCTCGTGGGCCAGTACCCGGCCATGGACTGGGCCGCGCGCCACCGTGCGCTGTGAGGCGCCCTCTCTCGTGGACCAGGACCTGCCATGGCCCGGGCCGCTCCGCACCGTGGGCTGTGAGGCGTCCTCTCTCGTGGGCCAGTACCCGGCCATGGACTGGGCCGCGCGCCACCGTGCGCTGTGAGGCGCCCTCTCTCGTGGACCAGGACCGGCCGTGGCCCGGGCCGTGCGGCACCGTAGCTGTGAGTCGTCGCTCGTGGGCCGTGGCCCGGGCCCCGCGGCACCGTGGCTGTGAGACGTCCTCTCTCGTCCAGTGACCTCCCGTGGCCCGGGCCGCGCGGCACCGTGGGCTGTGAGACGTCCTCCTTGTGGGCCAGTGACCGGCCGTGGCGCGGGCCGCGCGGCACCGTGGCTGTGAGACGTCCTCTCTCGTCCAGTGACCGCCCGTGGCCCGGGCGCGCGGCACCGTGGCTGTGAGCCATCCTCCTTGTGGGACCGGCCGTGGCGCGGGCCGCGCGGCACCGTGGCTGTGAGACGTCCTCTCTCGTCCAGGGACCGGCGGTGGCCCGGGCCGCGCGGCACCGTGGCTGTGAGACGTCCTTCGTGGGCCAGTGACCGGCCGTGGCGCGGGCCGCGCGGCACCGTGGCTGTGAGACGTCCTCTCTCGTCCGGTGACCGGCCGTGGCCCGGGCCGCGCGGCACCGTGGCTGGGAGGCGAGTCGTCTTTCGTCGGCCAGCGACCGGGCGCGGCTCGGGCCGGCACGGCGCCCTGGCCGACATGAAGCACCGGAGTCGAACGAGTCCGCCGAGGGTGGTCGGCGCGCGGCCGTGGTAGACGTCTCGACGTGCGGAAGCTCCTCATCGCCGTGATCCTGCTGCTCGCGCTGGCCTTCTTCGCCCGCAACTCGCCTCACTACTCCGTGCTCCGCCTGCAGCAGGGCCTCGAGCAGGGCGACCTGAACGTCGTGATGCGGTACGCCGATCTCGGCCGGTTCGCCGAGTTGCCGGTCGAGCTGTCGGTGGCGATGGCTGCCGCCGGCATGAAGGAAGCGGCCGGCGGCCTGGGCGAGGCCCTCGCGAACGCCTTCGGCACCGCCATCGGCGCCGCGGTGAAGCAGGTCGGCGGGCAGGTCGCGACCCAGGAGCTGCGCAGCCGCATCGAGAAGCGCGACCTGATCCGGTTGCTCGGTGGGTTCCGGCCGAACGAGGGGCTGAGCTGGTACGGCGGCATCGAGTCAATCGGCGGCGACGCGGCGATCCTCACCGTCGTCGGCACGTGCGACTCCCGCGAGTCGAAGGGCGAGCGCATCGGGTCGCGTCTGGGCATCGAGCTCATCAAGGTGCGCGGCGCGCTGCTCGGGCTTCCGTACGACTGGCGCGCCAACGGCGTCGAGGCGAACTCGCTCAGGGGCCTCGTGAGGGACTGCGTGCTCAAGTTCTGAGCTGTGTGGGCGTCGGTTGGCGCACTCCAGTATGCTCTTCAGAATGCGTCTGGCGCTCACCGTCGCGGTGGTGCTGTGCGGGTGTCCTCCCCCGGATTTGCCGGCGCAGTTGTCCCTGCGCCCCATGCCTCCGGTGATCGACGGCGTAGGGCAGACGAGCACGATCATCATCGAGGCGCGGCTCGAGTCGGGTGCGCCCGGAAGTGGAGTGGTGAGCTTCGCCTCGCCGGCGCACGGCGCGATCGATCCAGCGAGCGTGACGCTCGACCCGGCCGGCGCTGGCACTGCGCTCTTCAGCTGCGTGGGCGGCGCTGATCCCGGGTGCTTCGGAAGACGCACGATCAGGGCGACCTGGAGCGGGCTCACCCGTGACACGACCGTTCAGGTTGGCGTGGTCGATGGCGGGCTGATCGACGGGGGCACCGGGGCGATGCTGGACGGCGGCTGCAGGCGAGCGCTCAGATCGTTCGGCGCGCGACAGGAATGCCCTCTCGAAGACGGAGGCGTCTGCGTCACCGACCACTTCTATGACGGCGGCAGCACGAGCCCCAGCTGCGAGGGGCGTGAGGGCGACCCGTGCTTCAGCGACCTGGCATGCCGCGCGAGCCGCTGCCATTGGGACGGCCGTGACGACCGCTGCGCGTGCACCCGGCTGACAGCCTGCGGCGACGGCGGTCTTTGCATCGACCTTGGCGCGAACGAGCTCATCTGCTCGACACGAACGCCCGGGGGTCGCTGCTCGGACAACAGCCACTGTGCAGGCGGGACCTGTGTCCTCGTGCCCTTCGGCAGCCGGGTCTGCACGCAGGGGCGTCTGGGGCAGCCCTGCGCTATTCAAGCCGACTGCGTCGAGGGCACGTGCGTTCAGGGCGCCTGCCGCTGACGTGCGCGGCGGAGCCTCATGCTGACTTCGATGCGCGCATGAGGCCTCGAATGAGCCGGCCCACGCCGACGCCGATGAAGCCCGTCGCGATGAGGTACCGCCCACCGCCCGAGGACGAGGCGGCGGCGTAGGACATCACCGTCACCCCGATGCCGACCGCGAGCAGGACGCTGCCGATGGCGAAGTCGGCGCCGGGGCTCGCACGTTCGCCCTCGACCGGGGCCGCGACGACTGCCGGCGCGGCAGAGCCGTCGGCGAGGACGGAGCCGTCAGCGATGGCCCCCCTCGCCCCCAGCGTCACCGCGAGAGTCGTCCCCATCGTCAGCAGCCCCACCGCGCCCAGGACCCACGGGTACAGGGGGCTCCCGAGGAAGCCAGTGCCGCCCACGAAGGGGAGCGCGAGGAAGAACAGGCTCCTCACCACGACGAGGCTGCCACCGATCAGCGCGACGATCAGCGCCCACGGTCGCCGTGGGCCGCAGAGTGAGACGAAGAACCACAGGAAGACGACCCGCTCCGCGAGGCCAACGACGCTCGACGGCACCGACAACGCCGACCACCACCGGAACTCGCCCGCCGCGAAGATCCTGCTCAGCGTGAAGCCCAGCGAGAACAGCTCGCTCACGGCAATCAGCGCGACCAGCGCCCACGCGAAGCCCGGCCGATCGCTCGCCGTCCCGATCATGATGACGCCGACGCCGAGGAGCACCGAGAGCCCCAGCCACAGCAGGGTCATGAGGCCTTCGACGGACTCTGGCCTCGCGTCACCGAGCAGCCGGAAGACGACGCTGTTCAGCCCCCAGAGGACGGCCGCGATGGAGGCCCAGGCGACGACGAGCGTGGCGCCACGCAGGGCTGCCGACTGGTTGGTGATCCTCACGCGCAGATGACCCCACGACGCAGGCCGGCGCGCAAGCGATCACTCGCTCGAGTCGACGTGCACCGCGATGATGTCGTCGCGCAGCACGTCCGGCGACAGGCAGGTCTTCTCTTCGTCAGCCATGTCGGCGAGCAGCGCCGCCTCGAACAGGCGCACCTCCTTCGCCCACTTCGCCGGGTCGGTGATGGCGTCCAGCGCCGCCAGGCGGGAGACCTCTTTGCGTTGAGCCGCGTGCTCTTCGTCCATCGAGTCGACGCGGGCCTTGCCCCACGCGTCGATCGTCGCCAGCACCGGCCGCAGGATCCGCTCCTCGTGCTCGATGTGCCGCACGAAGGTGTCGAGCAGCTGCGTGAACTGCTGGTGGGCGTCCTTGAGCGCCGCGACGTCGCCCTTCGCCACCCGATCGAGCAGCGCCTCGATCGATCGCAGGCCGATCCGCAGGCCCTCGTGTTCCACGAGGACGATGCGCCGGATCTTCGAGTTGTCGAGGGTCATGGCCGCCTCCTCAGCGTTTCTGCAGGAATGAACTCGCCGCCTTGTTCGCCTCGTCTACCAGCGGACGCGGCCACAGGCCCAGCCCCACGACGGCGGCGAGGCACACCGCGATGGACACTTTGAGCCCCATGGGCGCGCGCACCGGCTCCGCGGTGTGGCCCTCGGCCATGAACGTCGAGCGCGCGACCGTGAGATAGTAGAAGAGCCCCAACACCGCGACGACGACGCCCAGGACCACGAGGCCCGACAGGCCCGCGCGCCACGCAGCGACGAAGACGAACAGCTTGGCCCAGAAGCCCAGCACGAAGGGGATGCCCGCCAGCGAGAGCAGGAACACCAGCAGCGACGCACCCAGCCACGGGGTGCGTCGCGACAGCCCCGCCAGCTTCACCGTCTCGTGCCCTCCGCTGGCCTGCGCGGCCGCGTGCACGACGAGGAAGGCGCCGAGGTTGGTGAAGACGTAGGTGGCGATGAAGAAGAGCGCCATCGCGACCCCCTCCTGCGAGCCCGCGCCCAGGGCGATCAGCACGTAGCCGATCTGCGCGACCCCGGAGAAGCCGAGCAGCCGTCGCACGTCCGTCTGCGGCAACGCGAACAGGTTGCCCACCAGCATGCTGGCGGCCGCGATCACCGCGATCGCCGTCGCCCAGAGCCCCTGGTGCGCGCTCCACCCCGTGAGCGTCACCACGCTCAGCGCCGCGAGGCCGCCGGCCTTGGGCGCGACCGAGAGGAAGGCCACGAAGGGGGTCGGCGCGCCCTGGTACGTGTCGGGCACCCACATGTGGAAGGGCACCGCGCCCAGCTTGAAGCCGAGCCCGGCGATCACCATCAGCATGCCCACGAAGGTGAGCTGGGTGGGCTGTGCGGGCAGCGCCGAGATCGCCGTCGAGCCCGTCTCGCCGATGACGAGGCCGAGCCCGAAGATGGTGAAGGCCGAGCTCGCGGCGCCGGTGACGAAGAGCTTGAGGCCCGCCTCGGGGCCCAGCTTCTCGTCCTGCGGCTGCCCGTCGGTCTTCGCCCAGGCCGCCAGCACGTAGAGCGGAATGCCCATCAGCTCGAACGCGACCAGCAGCAGCACCCAGTCCCGCGCGCCCGGCACCACCATCATGCCCGTGAGGCTGAAGAGCGTGAGCGCGTAGTACTCGGCCTGGCGGCGGGGCGTGCGCTCGGCCAGCCAGTCGATGCTGCCCAGCACCGCGAGCATGCCGGCGATGAGGAAGACCCGCTTGAAGAAGAGCACCCAGTCGCCCGAGACGTAGACGCCATGGGGCACCGTGCCCGAGACGTCCACCACGAAGCTGGCGCCCAGCACGGCGGCGAGCAGCCCCGCGGTCAGCCAGCCCAGCGCGCGACCCGACACCGTGCCGATCGCGTCGAGGATCAGCACCACCGCGGCCCCGGCGGCGACCGCGAGATCGAGCGTCAGCACCTGCAGCCAGGTATTCATGGCGTCACCACCTGGGCGAGCGCGACGAGCGGGAGGCGTCCCAGGTAGCCCTGGCTCGCGACGTCGATGAAGTCGAGCAGGAGCCGCGGCCAGAAGCCGAAGACGACGAGGAGCGAGCCGAGCACGAGGGGCGCCGCCCACTCCGTGCGACGTACGTCCTCGAGGTGGCTGTACTCACCCGCCGGCGCCGGCCCCCAGAAGATCGCCTTGCACGCGCGGAGCACGTAGACGGCGGTGACGAACGCGCCCAGCACGCCAGGCACTGCCCACCAGGCGTTCGCGCCCTTCGCCGCGCCGGCGAACACCATGAACTCGGCGATGAAGCCCGCCGTGCCGGGCAGGCCCAGCGACGAGAGGCAGGCCAGCGTGAAGAAGCCGGCCACCACGGGCATCACGTGGGCGAAGCCGCCCATCTTCGCGATCGCCCGCGTATGCGCCCGCTCATAGACGAGGCCGACGAGGGCGAAGAAGAGGCCCGTCATGATGCCGTGGGCGACCATCTGGTAGACGGCGCCGTTCCACCCGGCGGCGTTCAGGGTGGCGATGCCTAGCATCACCACGCCCATGTGGCTCACCGACGAGTAGGCGACGATGTACTTGAGGTCCTTCTGGCTCGCCGCGCAGAGCGCGCCGTAGAGCACGTTCACCACCGCCACGCCGCCGACGATCGGCGCCCACCAGGCCGCCGCGTCCGGCACCAGCACCATGCCGATGCGCAGCACTCCGAAGGCGCCCAGCTTCATCAGCACGCCTGCGTGAAGCATCGACACGGCCGTCGGCGCCGAGGCGTGGCCGTCGGGTGACCAGGTGTGGAAGGGGAAGACGCCGGCCAGCGTGCCGAAGCCGAGCCACACGAGCGGGAAGACGACGTGCTGCACCCCGATGGGGAACTTCGTCGCCTCGAGCACCTGCAGATCGAACGTGCGCGCGCCCGAGTTGCCCCACAAGAGGAACATCGCCACGAGGATGGCGGCGGAGCCGACGAGGAGCATCAACGTCAGCTTCATCGCGGCGTACTCCTTGCTGCCGACCGCGAACCGCCTCCACGCGAACTTGAACGGGCCCGACGCGGGCACCTCGTGCGATGAGCCCCAGATGCCGATGAGCAGGTACATCGGCAGCACGGCGATCTCGTAGAAGAGGAAGAAGACGAAGAGATCCTGCGAGACGAAGACGCCGAACACCCCGGCGACGAGGACCAGCAGCAGCAGGAAGAACTCCTTGTCGCGCCGCTCGACCGACCAGCTCGCGAGCACGCCGGTGACGATGATGACGCCCGTGAGGAGGAGCAGCGCCACGCCCCACCCGTCCACGGCCAGCTTCAGGTGAATGCCCAGCGACGGCACCAGCGGCACGGTCTCGAGCAGCTGGAGGCCGCCGGTCGCGCGATCGTACTGCAGCGCGATCTGAATCGAGGCGCCCAGGGACACGAGCGCGCCCAGCAGCGACACCACGCGAATGGCGAGCCGCTGCGTCGACGGAACCACGAGCAGCACGGCGCCCGCGATGGCTGGCGCGGCGACGATGGTCGCGAGCAGGTGGTTCATCGCAGCACTCCGATCAGCACCAGCACGAGGACGCCCACCACCACCAGCATCGCGTAGTCACGGACGAGGCCCGTCTGGAGCTTCCGCGCCGACGCGCCGCCCTCGAGGGCCGCCCAGCCGGTGAAGTTCATCAGCCCGTCGATGAGGTAGCGGTCGATCCACCCGGCGAGCGAGCTGACGCCCAGCAGGCCGATGCGGTAGGCGCCCGCCCAGGTCTTGTCCACCAGCGAGAAGGCGTCGAGCTTCTCCAACGTCCCCACCAGTGGAGCCTGGCCGCCCTTCCCGAAGACCATGATGGCCGCGCCGATGCCGAGGAGCGCCATCGCGGAGGCGGCGATGGGCGTGAGGCCGAGGTGCAGGTGGTACTCGGCGCGCACCTGCGTGGCGAGCCACCCGCCGAGGAAGCCCGCGCCGAGCGACGGGAGCGCCAACGCGACCAGCGGGCCAGTCATCGCCAGGCCACCCTCGTGCGCGTGCGCCGCCTTCTCGGACTCGGCGCCCCAGAACGCCTTGATGACGACGCGCCCCATGTAGAACGCCGTGAGGAACGCCGAGCCCATCAGCATCGCCCACGGCACCCAGCTCGCCTTGCCTTCGAGCGCGCCGAGCACGAGATCCTTGCTGAAGAAGCCCGCGAAGCCCGGCACGCCCGCGAGCGACAGAGCGCCGATCACGAAGGCCGCCGTGGTGAGCGGCAGCTTCTTGCGCAGCCCGCCCATGTCGTCGAGCGAGTTGGAGTGCACCGCGTGAATGACGCTGCCGGCGGCGAGGAAGAGCAGCGCCTTGAAGAAGGCGTGGGTGCCGAGGTGGAAGAAGCCGGCGAACGCCTGCCCCGCGCCGAGCGCCGCCACCATGTAGCCGAGCTGGGAGCAGGTCGAGAAGGCGAGCACCTTCTTGATGTCCTTCTGGACGAGGGCGAGGCCGGCGGCGAAGACCGCGGTCGAGGCGCCGATCCACAACATCACCTCGCGCGTGGCGGGCGCCTGGGCGAAGAGCGGGTCGGCCCGCACCACGAGGAAGACGCCGGCCGCCACCATCGTGGCCGCGTGCAGGAGCGCGGACACCGGGGTGGGGCCCTCCATCGCGTCGGGCAGCCAGATGTGCAGGGGGAACTGCGCCGACTTGCCCACCACCGCGAGGAAGAGCAGCGCGGTGACCCACGTCGCGATCGCCGTGCCGGGCACCGCCGTCCACTCGAAGCCGCCAGTGTTGACGTAGAGCACCAGCAACCCGAAGAGGAAGCCCATGTCGGCGAGCTTCGTCATCCAGAACGCCTTCACCGCGGCCTGCGCTGCCGACGGCTTCGCGAAGTAGAAGCCGATCAACAGGTAGCTCGTCAGGCCGACCAGCTCCCAGCCCGCGAAGAGCTGGAGCAGGTTGGGCGACACCACCACCACGTTCATCGAGAACAGGAAGAGCGCGTGCAGGGTGAAGTAGCGGCCGAAGGCGCGCGGCGGCTCGTCGTGCATGTACGCCACCGAGAACAGCTGCACGCACAAAGCGACGAGGCAGACGATCACGAGCATGGGCACCGAGACGCCGTCGAGCTGCACGCCCAGCTCAGCCATGGCGCGGCCACGCTCTTCGATCCAGGGGATCGTGGTGCGGACGTCCGGCGCGCCGCCCAGCCGATCGATCACGAGCTTCACCGACGCGGCCAGGGCGATCACACTGCCAAGCAGCGTCACCCAGGCAGCGGGGGCGCCCCGGTGCCGCAGGGGAACGAGCGCCCACAGCAGCAGCGCCGCCGCGAGAGGGGCGAACGTCGCGATCAGGCCAAGGGTCACGGCGCTCATTGACGGGCCTCGCTGGCGAGATCGAGCGCGGTGTCGCCGTGCCGCCGGTACAGCAGCATCACGAGGGCGAGCCCCACCGCCACCTCAGCGACGGTGATGGCCAGCGCGAAGAGGACGAAGACCTGCGCCGAAGGGCCGCCGCGGAAGTGGCCGTACGACGCGAAGACCATGTTGGCCGAGTTCGCCATCAGCTCGATGGAGAGGAGCATCGCCACCGCCTGCTTGCGCGTGAGGAGCCCGTAGATGCCGACGCAGAGCACGGCCGCTGAGAGGATGAGGCAGGAAGCGAGCGTCATGGCTGGACCTCGGTGGCCTGCGGCACGACCGGCCCCTGGGGGCTCGTCTCGAGATCACGGCGGCGGGCGAGCACCACGGCGCCGACGATGGCCGCGAGCAACAAGAGCGAGAGCGCTTCGAAGGCGATCAGGTACTCGTTCAGCAGCACGCGCGCGAGATCAGCCGAGGACGCGACCGGAGCCGGTGAGGGGATGGTGGCCGCGCTCCTCCACATCACGACCGAGAGCATGACGAAGATCGCGGACGCGAAGATCAGCCCCCGCTCGGGCGCCACGGTGGCGGCTTCCGCCTCGAGGCTCTCGTGACGGCGCGTCACCATCACCCCGAAGATCATCAGCGTCACGATGCCGCCGACGTAGGTGAGCACCTGCACACCCGCGAGGAACGGAGCGTTGAGGCGCGCGTAGAACGCCGCCGTGCCGAGCAGCGTCAAGCCCAGCCACAACACCGCGTGGATCATGTTCTGCGCGCGCACCACGAAGAACGCGCTCACGACGACGATGAGCGAGATCAGCGTGAAGCCCGGGTCGAAGTCGGCCCAGGTCATGACGTCCCTCCATTCGGACCGGCTGGGCCGTCAGCCTTCACCTCGGGCTTCGGCGCGTTTGCCGTGCCTGCGGGCTCTGCCCCGACCGGCTTCGGGGCGTCGGGAGGCGGCGTCGCTGCGGCCATTGCCTCCACCGGCTTCGGCGCTTCGGGAGGCGGCGTCGCTGCGGTCTTTGCCTCCACCGGCTTCGTGGCTTCGGCGGGCTTCGCCTCCACCGGCTTCGGCGCGTCCGCCGGCTTCGCCTCGGCCGGCGGCTTCGGCGGCACCTGCATGCCCATCAGCTTCGTGCCGTCGCCCCACGCGCGCGTCTTGCTCTTCTCGTTCTCGTACAGCTTCGCCATCGTCAGCACGAGGGTCTCGCGGCCGTAGGCCGGCTCCTCCTGCTCGCGCGTCATCACGATCGCGTCGGTCGGGCACACCTGCACGCAGAGCTCACAGAAGATGCACGCCGAGAGATCGAGCGTGAAGTCATCGGCGTAGCTGCGCTTCTTGCCGGTGATGGGCGAGTCGCGCTTCACGGGCCCCTTGATGGCGATGACCTTCGAGGGGCAGATGCGCTCGCACTGCAGACAGCCGATGCAGGCTTCGTCGCCGTCGGCCTCGTGGAGCAGCGCGAAGCTGGCGCGGTACCGCTCGGCGCGCGGGCGCAGCTGCTTCGGGAACTCCACCGTCACCCGCGGCCGCACGAAGCTCTTCGCGATGGTGCCGACGTTCTTCAAGGCATCGAGGAAGTGTCGCATCGGTTCTCCCTCAAGCGGCGAAGACGACCCACAGAGCCGTCGCGACGACCAGCACGACCCCGCTCGGCACCAGCCAGCGCCAGCACAGGGCCATGAGTTGATCCGAACGGAACCGGAGCAGCGACCACCGCAGCCAGTAGATCGCCACCACCAGCACGAACGTCTTGATCACCATCCACCAGATGCCGGGCCCCCCTGGCCCGTCGAAGCCACCGAGGAACAACGAGGCCGCGACCGCCGAGGCGATGACGGTGTGCAGGTACTCCGTCATGTAGAAGAGCCCGAACTTCATGCCCGAGTATTCGGTGGTGATGCCGGCGACGAGCTCGCTCTCGGCCTCGGGAATGTCGAAGGGGATCCGGTTCGACTCGGCCAGCATCGCCAGCATGAAGAGGACGAAGGCGGGCACGCCGAGGAAGAACGGCCACACCACCAGCCAGTGGTGGCTCGCCTGCCAGGCGACGATGTCGCTCACCTTCATCGAGCCCGCGAGCATCACGGGCACCAGCGCGGCCAGCACCAACGGCACCTCGTACGAGACGGACTGGGCGATGGCGCGCATCGCGCCGAGCAGGGCGAACTTGTTGTTGCTCCCCCACCCCGCCGCGAACACCGGCAGCACGCTCACCGCCCCGACAGCGAGCAGGTACAGCACCCCGACGTCGAGATCGGCCCCGACGATCGACGCCGAGAAGGGCACCACGGCGGCGACGGCCAGCGCCGCGGCCGCGCCGAAGACGGGCGCCAGGTTGAACAGCGCGCGGTCTGCCTTCTCGGGAATGATGTCTTCCTTCTGCAAGAGCTTGAGCACGTCGCTCATCGCCTGCAGGAACCCCGTCGGGTCGATGATGTTGGGCCCGATGCGGCTCTGCATGCGCGCCGCCATCTTCCGCTCGGCCCACAGCACGAAGAGCAGGCTCGACATGATGCCGACGATGATGCCCCCGCCGTACAGCCCGCCCCGGACGAACTCGTTCATCGGTCGACCTCTCCCATGATCGGGTCCAGCGAGCCGAGAATCGCCACCGCGTCGCTCACCGTCTGACCCGGGAGGATGTAGGGGAGCGCTGCCAGCGCGTGGAGCGACGGCGGGCGGATCTTGAGGCGGTAGGGGTTCTGCGTGCCATCGGCGATCACCCAGGTGCCGAGCTCTCCGCGCGGCGTCTCGATGCCGACGTAGGTCTGACCCACGGGGATCTTCGTCTGCACCGGCAGCTTCACCGGCTTGCCGGAGTTGATGGGGCCCTCGGGCATGCCATCGAGCAGCGCGCGGCAGAGGCGAATGCTCTCCTTCACCTCTTCGACGCGGACGATCGACCGCGCGTAGCAGTCGCCGCCGCTCGCGGTCGCGACCTTCACCTTCACCTCGTCGTAGGCGCTGTACGGAGCGTCGCGGCGCAGATCGTGATCGACGCCAGAGGCGCGCAGGTTCGCCCCGGTGATGCCCAGCTCGAGGGCCAGCGCGCCTTCCAGCACGCCCACGCCCTTCGTGCGTTGCTGGAAGAGGTGGTTCTCGATCGTCAGCGCCGCGAACTCGGGCATGCGCGACTCGATGAGCTCGAGCGCAGCCTTCACCTTCGCGCCCCACCCCACCGGCAGATCGTGCCGGTTCCCGCCGATGGTGTGCGTGTTGTAGTGGAACCGCGAGCCCGTCACGTCCTCGAAGAGATCGAGGATCAGCTCGCGCTCGCGGAAGCAGTAGATGAACGCCGTCGAGCCACCGCCCAGCGCCCCGCCGAGATCGAGCGAGAAGGTGCCGATGGCGAGCAGGTGCGAGGCGATGCGCTGCAGCTCGGCGAAGAGCGACCGCATCCACCTCGCGCGCCGCGGCACCTCGAGCTTCAGCATCGCCTCGAACACCATGACGAGCGCCTGCTCGTTCGTCATCGGCGCGACGTAGTCGTTCTTGTCCACGATCGGCGTCTGCTGCACGTAGGTGAGCTTCTCGCAGAGCTTCTCGACGGCGCGGTGCAGGTAGCCGACGTACGGCACCGCCTTCACGATGATCTCGCCGTCCAGGTAGAGATCCATGCGGAAGACGCCGTGGGTTGAGGGGTGCTGCGGCCCGAAGTGCAGGAGCATGAGCTCTGCCTCGGGATCGAGCGAGTCGATCGGCAGGTACGGGTTCGGGCGGGGCCGCGCGGAGACGGTGAGCTGGGTCATCGCGTCACCTCCAGGGAGCGGCGGCAGCATCAGCCGGGAACTCGCGCCGCAGCGGGTGAATGGAGGCGTTCTCGGTCAGCATGAGGCGCCGCAGATCGGGGTGCCCCGCGAACTTCACGCCGACGAGATCGTACTGTTCGCGCTCCTGCCAGTCGGCGCCCGCGAACACGCCGCTCAGGGTGAGCACCGGCTCCGCCACGGGCACCTTCACCGCCCAGGTGGCGACGCGCGAGCCCTGCCCCACGGTGCGCAGCGCGTAAGCGACCTCGTAGTGCTCGACCTCGGCGGCGTCGGCCCCCTTGCGGCCCTTCCCCGCCGGCCAGTGCGACGCGACGATGGTGACGAGCAGGTGGTAGCCGAGGCCCTTCAGCCGCCGCGCGAGCTCGAGGTGCTGCGCCGCGGGGATGATGGGCGGCCCGTCGGGCGGCAGCGTGGTGACGCCCAGCTCCTTCAGCAGGCCCTCGAAGTCGGCCGCGGTGAGCGGCGCGAGGTTCGGGGGAGGCTCGGTCGCGGCGACGACCAGCGGCGCGCACGCCTCGTCGGCGGTCGGGTTGGTTGACGCGCGCTCCTGCTCGATCGTCTGGATGGTGGAGCGCGTGGGATCGTTGAGGCGGGGCACCGAGGGCCGGGTGATCTTGAGCAGATCCGGGTTCGGCTCGGGCGTCACCGTCTCGCCCTGCTTCTGCCGCTTCACCTTCTCCTGCAGGCGCAGCATGCCGTGCATGAGCGCCTCGGGGTTCGGCGGGCAGCCAGGCACGTACACGTCCACCGGCAGGAAGGTGTCGATGCCCGGCACCACCGAGTACAGGTTCCGGTAGAAGTCGCCCGAGATCGCGCACGAGCCCATCGCGATGCACCACTTGGGCTCGGGCATCTGCTCCCACAGCTTGAGGACTCGCGGCGCCATCTTGGTGGTGATGGTGCCCGCCACCACCATCACGTCGGCCTGGCGCGGCGTGGCGCGCACGATGACGCCCATGCGATCGATGTCCACCCGGCTCGCGGCGGTCGCCATCAGCTCGATGCCGCAGCAGCTCGTCGCCATGGGGAAGATCCACATGGAGTTGGTGAGGCCCCAGCTCAGCAGATCGTCCAGCACCGCGGTGCCGACGGTGAGCCCCGGCGTCTCGAGCATCACCTGGTAGAGGGGGTGCCGGAACCCGGTGCCCGTGTCGATGGTGCGCTGCTCCTTCACTGCCATTGGAGCGCTCCCTTCCGCGTCGCCCACACCCAGCCCAGCATCAGCACCACCACGAACGAGCCGACCGCGACGAGCCCGCCGGCGCCTGCCTCTCTCACGATGGTGGCCCAGGGAAGGAGAAACGCGGTCTCGATGTCGAAGAGGACGAAGAAGAGCGCCACCACGTAATAACGTGCGTGGAAGCGCACCCAGGCGAGGCCAGACGGCACCTCACCGCACTCGTAGGTCTGCTTCTTGAGCGGCTCGTTGCGGGTCGAGACCACGCGGAGGATCATCGAGACGACGAGCAGCGTCCCGGCCATGGCGACGGCGACCAGGAGGAACGCGAGCAGCGCGAGGCCAGAGGGCATGGGCAGGTCTCCTACTGCGGGGCCGGGCCGTCACCCACGTCGACGCCCTGGAGCGGATCTCCCGGCGGCAGCTTCGCGAGCTCGGCCTTCACCAGTTGCTGGTGCTCGACCTCTTCATCGCGCAGCTCCTCGAAGAGCTTCTTCACCTCGGGGTTCTGCACGTGCGAGAGCACCTCGACGAAGAAGCGGTGGGCCTTCTCTTCGCTGCGCAGCGCGGTCTCCAGGGCCTGCCGCGTCGTCATCTCGGCCCGCGCCTCGTCGTAGTCCGGCGCCTCGATGTCGAAGATCATCTCGCGCCGCACCGCCGACGGCTGATCGCCGAAGGCCTTCGTGCGCTCCTCGAGCAGCTGCTTGCGGTGCAGCTCCTCGATGCGGACCATCTTCGAGAAGAACGCCGCGGCGCCTGGCGTGCGGTGCAGCACGAGCTGCGCAGACAGCTCCTCGTAGCGATCGCGCGCCTCCTCTTCGATGAGGATGGCGAGGTCGAGCGCGTCTTTCAGGGTGAGCGCGGTGAAGTCGATGCTGGGGGTCTGTGGCTGCCTGGTCACGGCGTTCCCTCACTTCTGCAGATAGGCTTCGAGCAGCTGGTGGTGCGGCCGGGCCTTCTTCGATTGCTCGGCCTGCCGCAGCTTGACCAGCGCCTCGTAGGTCGGGGGCGGGTTGGGGTTGCGGTAGAAGACGCCCGTGTAGAGCTCGGTGCCGTACGCGCGAGCCAGATCGAGCGCGGCGAGCTGGTTCGACGAGTCGTGCTTGAGGCTCGCGAGCGTCTTCATCTTCGTCTTGTGCGCCTTGAGCTGCTGATCCTCTTCGCCGAACGTCACGCAGGGAGACTGGATGTTCACGAACGAGAAGCCCGGGTACCGGATCGCCTCTTCGATCAGCGCGGTCATGCCCGGCATGTCGGCGGGCGTCGCCTGCGCCACGAAGCCCGCGCCGTAGGCGAGCATGTAGAGCAGCGGGTTGATCGGATCCTCCAGGCTGCCGAGCGGCGACGTGACCGTCTCGAGGCCCTTCGGCGACGTCGGCGAGAGCTGGCCCTTGGTGAGCCCGTACACCTGGTTGTCCATCACCAGGTACGTCAGATCGATGTTGCGGCGCACCGCGTGGGCGACGTGCCCGCCGCCGATCGAGAAGCCGTCACCGTCACCGCCGGCCACGACCACCAGCAGGTCGGGGTTGGCCAGCTTCACGCCCTGGGCGATCGGCAGCGAGCGGCCGTGCACGGTGTTGAAGCCGTAGGCCGTCGTATAGCCGGGGATGCGCGAGGAGCAGCCGATGCCCGAGATGAAGGCCACCTCGTGCGGCGGGCGGCCGACCGCGGACAGCGCCCGGTAGAGCCCCTGCAGCACGCCGAAGTCGCCGCAGCCGGGACACCAGATCGGCTTGAGCTCGCTCTTGTAGTGCTTCGCTTCGAAGACGGCGGGTGCGGTCATGACGGCTGCCCCTTCAGCTCGATCAGCCGCTTGACGAGTTCTCGCGGCTGGAACGGGTTGGCGCCGCTGCGAGCGAAGCTCCGCACGCCCTTCGGCACGTCGATGAACATCCGGAGCATGCGGTACAGCTGCCCCTGGTGCGAGAGCTCGACGACCAGGCCGTGGGTCAGCGAGCGGAAGAAGTCGGCGTACACCTGCTCGGCGATGGGGTGCAGCAGGTACGGGATCAGCAGCTTGACGTCGTGGCCGTCCGCCTTCGCGAGCTCGACCGCCTCGCGCGCGACCCCCGCCGTGCTGCCCCACGCGATGAACCCCAGCTTCGCGTCGGCGTTCCCGCGCAGCTCGAACAGATCGCTGCGCTGCTTCAGCGGCTCGAGCTTCTTGAACCGCTTCTCGTTCATCTTCGCGTGCAGCCCGCCGCTCGAGGTCGGATCACCCTTCTCGTTGTGCTCGATCCCGGCCGCCAGGTACGTGCCCTTCTCCATGCCCGGGTGGGAGATGGGGCTGATTCCGCTCTCGGTGAGGGCGAAGCGCGCGTAGGGCTTGTCCGCCAGCTCCGCGGCGGTCGGCACGCGCCGATCGATCACCTCGAGCTTCGTGGTGTCGATGAGGTCGAGCGCCTCTTTGCGCTGCGCGATCTCCTGATCGGAGAGGATGATCACGGGCGTCTGGTACTGCTCGGCGATGTTGAAGGCCGTCACCGTCGTCTTGAAGCTGTCTTCGACGTCGGTCGGGGCGAGCACCGGCCGCAGCACGTCGCCGTGGCCTGAGAAGGCCGCCTGGAACAGGTCCGCCTGCTCTGGCTTGGTGGGCAACCCGGTGGACGGGCCACCGCGTTGCACGTTGAGGACGACCAGCGGGAGCTCGGCGATGGTGGCGAGGCCGAGGATCTCGGTCTTGAGGTCCATGCCGGGGCCGCTGGTGGCGGTCATGGACTTCCGGCCCGCGAACGAGGCCCCGACGGTGGCGCCGATGCCGGCGATCTCGTCTTCGCACTGCAGCACCGTGCCGCCGTACTTCCAGATCTCCTTCGAGAGCGTCTGCATCACCTCGGTGGACGGGGTGATCGGGTAGCCGCCGAAGAACTTCACGCCGGCGAAGAGCGCGCCCGCGGCGCACATGTCGTTGCCGTCGCAGAGCATCTTGGAGCCGGGCGCCGCCTTCGGCCTGGCGAGCTCGTGGGGGCTCGCGAGCGGGTGGGCCTTCGCGTACTCGATGCCGGCCGCGAGGGCCTTCTCGTTGGCCTCGAGCAGCCCTTCTCCCTTGCTGCCGAACTTCTTCTTGATGCCGCGGCTGATCGCCTCGGCGGGGATCCCGAACCACCCCGAGAGCAGCCCCAGCACCACCGACGTCTTCGACTTCTCGGTGCCCGAAGACTTCTTCGTGAGCTCGGAGATCGAGACCGGGATCAGCTCCTTCGGCACCACGCCGCGCGCCTTGAGCGTCTCGGGCGGGGGCCCGGCCTTCTCTTCGTAGATGAAGATGGTGTCGATCGAGAGCGGCAGCTCGGCCCCGAACTTGAAGAAGTCGTCCCAGTTCAGGGCGACCACCACGTCGAGCGCCCCGCCCGGGTTCAAGACCTTCTTCGTCGACAGGCGCACGCGGCAGGAAGACTCACCGCCGCGGATCTGCGACCCGAAACTCTTCGTCATGAGCGCGTGGTAGCCCTCGGACGAGGCCGCAGCCAGCAGCGATTCACCCGCGCTGACGACCCCATCTCCTCCCGCGCCCGCCATTCCCAGAATGAGATCGTCGAGCATGCGGCCTCGCCCTCGTGCAACCACTGCACCACCCCGGGGACCCTGTGTGGGCCCGACGCGCGTGGCCACGGCAACCCTTCCGCGCAGCGATTGCGCCGTGCGGGGAGCGACGCGCATGACTTTCGGCGGTGCGTGCGTGGAGCCAGCCTTCCGTGCCGCGCCGCAATCCTCGCGGGAATCGCCGGTTTGGCCGAGGTGAGGGGGGTCGCAGGTTGCGGCACGTCACGCAGCGACGCGCAAAGGGCCGGGCAGCGGTGTGGATGTTCCGGGTGAGTCAGCGCGCGCCGAGGTGTGCTCGCAGCATGGCCTCGAGCGCGGTGAAGTCGTAGGGCTTGGGGAGGGCGCCGGCGAAGCCATGGGCTCGGTAGCTGGCCATGCCTGCGTCGTCGGAGTAGCCGCTCGAGACGATCGCGGTGACGTTCGGGTCGAGGGCGCGCAGCTTCGAGATGGCGTCAAGCCCGCCGTTGCCGCCCCGCACGGTGAGATCGAGGATCACCAGATCGTAGGGCTGGCGAGCCTCGAGAGCCTCGCGGTACCGCGCGACGGCCTCGTCGCCGTGCGCTGCGACGTCGACGTGGTGCCCCAGGGCCCTGAGCATGCGCCCGCTGGCGGTGCGCACCAGCGCGTCATCGTCCATCAGCAGGATCCGGCCGGGTCGAGTGCTCTTCGAGACCGCGGCGGGCTCGGGCCTGACGTCGGGGAACGCGGGCAGCGTCACCATGAAGGTGTTTCCGCGGGCGGCGCCCTCGAGCAGCTCGAGCGTGCCCTGATGTCGGGTCACGATCGACCAGGCAGTCGCGAGCCCCAGGCCACTCCCCTGCGTGGTGGCGTACGGCTCGAAGACGCGCGCCCTGAGGGCGACCGGCAGCGCGGGCCCGTCGTCCGCGATCGCGACGGCGACCCGGTTCCCGTCGGGAGTCGGGCGGTTGGTGGCCGAGACCCGCAGCAGGCCCCCTTGCGGCATCGCCTCGACTGCCCGGGCCACCAGGCTGTGCACGACCTGCGAGAACTGCCCCGTGTCCACCTCGACGGCCCAGAGGTCGGGGGCGAACGAGACCTCGATCGAGATGTTGGTGCCGCTGACCGCCAGGCGCGCTGCGGACTCGACGAGGGGGCCGAGGGCCACGCGCTGGGTGACGGGCGTGCCGCCGCGCGCGAAGGTGAGCAGCTGGTTCGCGAGCCGTGAGCTCAGCCCGAGTGCCTGCACCGCCTCGTCCAGCAGCTCGCGTCGCTCGCCGGGGTCGTCCGACAGCCGGGCGAGCGAGACCTGCCCCAGCACCGCCTGCAGGAGGTTGTTGAAGTCGTGCGCGATGCCGCCCGCCAGCCGGCCGACGGCCTCGAGCTTCATGGCGCGCAGCCGCTCGGCCTCGTGGCGACGCTGGACGGTGAGATCGGTGAAGAGCACCACCACGCTGCGCCGCCCCTCGAGCTCGACGTGGGCGGCGCGCATGCGCACGTCGAGGGGCTCGCCGTCGTAACGCCGCAGGGCAAGCTCGGTTCCGTGCGCGGGGTGCAGAGCGTCTGGCTGGAGCGCTTCGAGCACGCCGCGCGCGCCGACGCCAAGCTCGTCGATGGAGCGCCCCGGCAGCTGGGGGTGGCCGAGCAGCTCATGGCTGCGGGGGTTGGCGTAACGGATCTCGCGCGTGGCGGTGTCCACCACCAGCACGCCGTCGGACGAGTTCTCGACGATGGCGCGGAACCGCTCCTCGGAGCGCTTGAGGGCCTCCTCGTCGTGGCGACGGCGCGTGATGTCCACTGCGATGCAGAGGAAGAGCCCCTCTTCCGGCGGCCCGCACGGCGTGAACTGCACCTCCATCAAGAAGCGCTCGCCGTTGGTGCGAATCGACTGCCACTCGAACGTCTTGCTGCCCCGCTCGAGGGCCTCCACCACGTTGCGATGCACGAGGTCGGCCGAGCGCTCGCCGCTGGGTTGGACCTCGGGCGCAAAGTCCATCACGCTCTTCCCGATGAAGTCCTCGCGGCGCGCGACCCCGAAGAGGCCGAGCGTGGCGGGGTTGCAGTCGATGCAGGCGGGGCCCCGCATGAGCAGCACCGCCGGCCCCATCGTCTCGAAGAGCGCCCGGTACCGTGCCTCGACCGTGTTGAGCGTGTCGCCAGCCACGAGGTGACTCCCTAACAGAAGTCAGCGTGAGTCGGCGACCCGCAACCGAATGGACCTGTCAGGGCCCGCGAGCCCATGACGGAACGCGGTGTTCGTTCGCGCGCAGCCAGCCGCCCTGCACCGTCTCCTCCACCGCGAGCCCCGCCGCCTCGAGCGTGGCGCTCGCCTGCTGCCAGATCCGGGGCGGCGCGACGACGAAGCCGGTCGCGTCGGCGAGCCCGGCCAGCGCGTGAGGATCGGTCTCTGCCACGAGCGCCCGAGCGAGGGCTTCGCGGACATCTCCGCCGAGCTGCTTCTGCACGAACACCGGTTCGTTCGCGACCGGCGACGAGGTCGCGAGCACGCGGAGACCGGGCACGGTCGCGCCGTGTCCGGAGTAGCTCGCGCCCACCGCGACCTTCCCGGTCGCCAGCGCAGAGAGGACCGCGTCGTGGGTGCCGAGCCACACCGGCTCGACGTGGATCTTCGCGGCGCCCAGGGTCGCGGCCGGCAGGAGGAAGCCTGTCACCGAGCTGCGATCGACGTAGCCGAAGCGCTGGTTCGCGAGATCGCTCAGCGCGCGGGCGGGTGAGGCTTCGGGCACGAGGAACTCCGCTGACATGGTGCTCTGGCCGTGGCGCGTCAGC
The DNA here is from genome assembly GCA_016793095.1 of Myxococcaceae bacterium. GTDB lineage: Bacteria > Myxococcota > Myxococcia > Myxococcales > Myxococcaceae > Xiheimicrobium. Next base: position 135,754 of record JAEUJQ010000061.1, read on the forward strand.
TGGACCAGCGGCTCCACCTCGAAGACCGCGGCGCAGTAGAAGAAGTCGAACAGCGGCAGCAGCCCTGCGTCGGCGCGACCGCTCTGCAGCTCGTCGAGCGCGGCCGCGTTCGTCTTCGCCGCGTGCAGCTCGAGCGTGAGCCCCGACGCCGCCTCGAGCCGGCGCTTCAGCAGGTCAGGCGCGGCTGGCGTGTGCTGCGGACCGAAGACGATGACGAGCGGCCGATCTCGTCCAGCGACCTGCTTGCGGCAACCGGCTCCCGCGAAGGCCAGCGCGCCGAGGACCGCGCGGCGCGAGAGACGCCGACTCATGGCACCTCTCCCGTCGCGACCACGAGCTGATCGACCTGGAACTGCTGCACCACGGGGCTCCCGTCGCCGATGTACGGCAGCATGAGGAACTGGGTGAACTGCATGTCCGGGTGCTGGTTGGTGCGGAAGAGCACGCGATCGCTCGTCACCACCGTCTGCCCGTCGAGCCGAAGGCGAAGCCGGCCGTCGGGCACGCCGCGGCCCTGCTGAATGGTGTTGAGCTGGAAGTACGCCTCGAGGCGGTGCCAGTCGCCCTTGAAGCGCGGACCGGGCGTGTCGGTGAACCACGGCTGCGCGGTGTCCCACGAGCGGGCGCTGTACCAGGTGTTGGTGCCGGTGCTGAAGCAGTCGCGGCCGTCGACGTCGCCCGCGAGCCCGTTGCACGCCGCCACGGAGCGGTTCTCGGTGAACGGGTACGTCATGAAGTTGCCGTTGCAGCCCACGAAGGTGTCGTTGTTGCGCAGGACACAGGCCGGGTCGACGTTGCGGCTGTCCTGGAGCGCGAGCATCGGCCGGCCGCCGACGACCTCGATGTAGAGGGTGAGGCGGGAGTTGGCAGGGCCGACGAAGTCGGTGTCCTTGTTCGTCGTGAAGTGGAACATGTGCGGGTGGTAGGCGCGACCAGAGCCCACCCAGTTCGGACTGAAGCGGATCATCATGCGCACGTAGACGCGCTCGCTCGGGGTGATGCGGTGGCGCGCGGGCTTGCCTCCAGCGCAGCCGGTGGCAGCCATCGCGAAGCTGCACTCGAAGGCGCCGGCTCCACCGTTGGGCGAGACGTTCGTGGTGGTGATGGTGCCGCCCGGCCCGTCGTACCACCCGCGCGCCGCGAAGTTCGCGTCGTCGAAGGCCTCGGAGAAGAGGACGGTGCCGGCGGGAATGTCGGACGCAGCGCCGCCAGCCTGATTCCCGCCCGCGGAACCGCCAGCCTGGCTCGCGCCCCCGCCAGCGCCGCCGGCCTGGTTCCCACCTGCCGAACCGCCAGCGCTCGCGCCCCCAGCTGTCGCGCCGCCCGCCGTGGCTCCGCCGCCGGAAGCTCCACCCGCCAGGCCCCCCGCTGCCTCGCCACCCGCCGCGCCGCCAGCGCTCGCAGCCCCTCCACCTCCGCCTGTCCCGGCATCTGGAGCCACCGGCATTGACGAACAGCCCACCGCAACGAGCGACACCAGGAGGAGCGTTCGCATGGGGGCGCAGGGAACCACAATGCCGAGCGGGGGGAAACCGGCGAAGACACGACCCACCTCGGTACTCGCGCCGCGCAGTGAACACTGGACTAACCTCGGTGGAATGCGCGCTCGCGTTCTGCTGCTGGCAGCGGTGGTGGGCTGTGGAGGTGTCCCGTCGGGCGCCGATGGTGGAAGCGGAGGCGGCGGAGGCTCCGGTGGCTCGACGGGTGGCGGTTCTGCTGGTGGCTCGACCGCCGGTGGCTCCGCAGGCGGCTCGACGAGTGGCGGTTCTGCTGGTGGCTCGACAGCGGGTGGCCCCGCAGGCGGCTCGACCGCTGGGGGCTCCGCAGGCGGCTCGACGGGTGGCGGTTCTGCTGGTGGCTCGACCGCGGGTGGCTCCGCAGGCGGCTCGACCGCTGGTGGCTCCGCAGGCGGCTCGACAGGTGGCGGTTCTGCTGGTGGCTCGACCGCGGGTGGCTCCGCAGGCGGCTCGACAGCGGGTGGCTCCGCAGGCGGCTCGACAGCGGGTGGCTCCGCAGGCGGCTCGGCGGCCGGTGGATCGGCAGCGGGTGGTTCAGCTGGCGGTGCGGCGGGTGGCTCTGCCGGAGGCGCTGGCGGCGGCTCCGCGTGCCCCGCGCTCGTCCTCGGCACGGCGATGGAGGATGTCTACGTCGATCAGACCGCACCAGCGGGCGGCACCGGAACGCAGCCCTGCCCCTTCCGCACCATCCTCGAGGCGCTCGCCCTGCCCGCGCCGGGCAACGGCGTCACCCTCCGTACCGTCCGCGTGCGCGGGCAGGCCGGTGGCCGGACCTACACCGAGACCTCCCCGCTCGTGATCCCCTCGCGCGTCGAGGTGACGAGCGACTACCCCGGCGGCCCGGTCGGCGCGGCCAACGTCACGGTGAGCGCGAACGGAGTCTGCGTGACCGGCCAGCGGTGCGCCGTGCTCCTCACGGGTGGCCGGCTCACCGGCGTCACGGTGATCCCGTCGAGCGGGCCGGCCTGCGCCGGCGTGGTGACGCAGGCCAGCCCCAGCACGTCGTCGATCTCGGGCTGCGTGATCCGCAACGCCACCCAGAGTGGCATCGTGGCGCTCGGCCAGCTGTCGATCTCCAACACCACCTCTCGCAGCAACCAGGGGAACGGGCTCGAGGCGTCGAGCACCACGCCAGCGATCGTCTCGTTCTCTGCGTCGGGGCTCGCCGGGCTCGTCAACGTCTTCTCGCAGAACACCCAGTCGGGACTCAACGTCACTGGCCTCAGCCGGCTCTCGGCGCAGTGGCTCTTCGTCGAGGACAACCTGCAGTACGGGCTGTACCTCGACACGCCGGGGGTGACGCACTCCGTCTCGAACGTCACCGGCCGCCGGAACGGGCGTGACGGGCTGCACGTCGTGAACGGTCACGTCACGCTCTTCCTGGTCAGCGGAGGGCTGAACGAGTTCTCGTCGAACGGCGGCGCGGGCGCGGTGATCGGCACGGGTGATCCGCTCAGCACGGTGGGCGCGCGGCTGACGGCCCTCGGCGTGCCGGGCGGCTCCGGCGGGTTGTGGGCGCGCGCGCACGACTTCTCCTCGAACGACGGAGGCGGCGTGCTCATTCAGGGACCGACCGGTGAGGACGGAGGCTTCAACATGGTCTCGTCGTCGACGGTGCGTTCGAACGGGAACTTCGGGGTCAGGGTCGCGCCGGTGGTCGCCGCGCCGATCCGTCTGCAGATGCGCGGCACCGAGATCGTGCGCACGCGTCAGGGCATCGGCTTCACCTTCCGGCGGGTGACGGGCGCGAACGACGAGCTGGACCTGGGACCAGCGGGCGCCAACACCTTCGCGCCGCGTGACGGAGGCCTCAACGCCGTGGCTGCCCTGTGCCTCGACAACGCGTCGGGCCTGCCGTGGACACAGGCGGTCGAGGGCAACCACTGGTCGCTCCCCTGCCCGCTCCCGCTGACCGACGCGGGCTACCAGGCGCAGGTGCCGTCGTGCGCGCAGCCGCCGGGGACGTACCGCGAGATTCTCTTCACCGGGCCCACCGCGCCGATCTCGTCGGTCGCTTCCTGCCAATGAAGCGCCTCGGCGGCGCCCTGGCCGCTGCGCTGGCTGCGGGGCTGGTCATCTGGCTCCTCGTTCGCCACCAGACCGAGCCCGCGCCGGTCGCGCTGGCACAGGATCAGGCGGCGAAGCCGGTTTCGCCGCTCACGCTCGCCCCGGCGCCGCCTCGCGCCCTGACGGTCGCGGTGGACGCTGGCCTGATCGGGCCCACCGCTGGCGAGCCGGCCCGCGTGCCGACGACGTGCACGCACGCGGTGACGCATGAGCGGCCGGCAGAGCTCGCGGGCTGGACCGAGCTGACGATCGTGCCGCCTGACCGAGACGCCGAGCCCGCAGGCGGGCAGCTTCGGCTGCTGGGCCAGGGTGAGGCGGAGGACTGGGCGCTCCCGAGCTGGCACGTCTATCTCCGGCTCTGCGACCCGACGACGATCGTGGTCCGGGCGAACGCAGGCGAGGGCAGCGTCATCGCGAACCCCGAGGTCGCCTCGGTCACCCTTCATCTCGCTCCCGCGCCGGCCCGCGTCGTCCTTCACGGAACGCTCGTGAGGCGCGACGGGCGACCCGTCAGCGGCGCGCGCATGAGAGTGCCCGGCGATTCGACCGAGACCGACGATGCGGGGCAGTTCGAGCTGGCGTCGGCCGCGGTGGACGACCCGGTGGTGGTCGCCGTGGGCGGCGCCTGGGTGTTCGCGAACGGGGCCTCGGAGATCGAGGTGAAACGGTCGAGCTCCCGGATTGCGCTGGGCACCCTCGAGGTCACGTCCCTCTCGTTGGTTCCAGCCGGCAAGATCGGCATCGGCTGGAACACGAAGGCTTCGGAGCCAACGGTGGCCGAGGTCTTTCCGAACAGTCCTGCCGAGCACGCCGGGCTCAAGCCGGGTGACGTCCTCCTCGAGGTCGATGGCCACGCGATCGCCTCGCCGGACGAGGGCGTGAGACTCATCCCCGGAGAGCCAGGCAGTGCGCTGCGCCTCAAGGTGCGGCGCGGAGCCGACATCTTCCTCGTCGATCTGCGGCGCGAGGTCGCTGACGCGGACGATCTCCGCGCGTCGATGCGTGAGCGCCTCGAATCCTCTCACCGGCGCAGCGATCCGATGCCGCCAGAGCCAGAGCCGTGAATCACCTGCGCCCGCAGCGTTGGCTATGGCGCCGGGCACCGCGCGTCGATGCGTGAGCGCCTCGAATCCTCTCACCGGCGCGGCGATCCGATGCCGCCAGAGCCAGAGCCGTGAATCACCTGCGCCCGCAGCGGTGCCTATGGCACCGGGCACCGCGCGTCGATGCGCGCCATCCGCTCGGGCGTCATCGCGGCGCCGGTGTTCACGAACGTGCCGAACATCTGCCGCGCCGCCTCGCACCGCGTCTTCTCGTCCATCGTCGGCTCGCTCCACAGCCGCTGCTCGAGCTCGTCCACTGTCACCACGCCCTGCTGGAGCCGAAGCCCGCCGCCTGCCGCCGAGTCGAGGAGCATCACCTGCCCGTCGCCGAAGTCGCTCCACTCCGGCAGCGTGCCGTCGACGCCGCGCCCCGGGTTGCCCGTGCGCGCGAACTGCACCCAGTACGACGACATCGCCCGCGCCAGTGCGATCCGCCCCGCCTCGTTCTCCTTCGAGTTGACCCGGAAGGGATCGAACTCGCCCGCCTCGTCGTCGAACACGAAGCCGATCTCGAGTCCGTGCGCCGCGCCGAGCAGCTTCTCCAGGTTGGCGAAGAGGTACGCCGGCTCCTCGTCCCAGTCGAAGCGGTACGCGAAGGCCGGCGAGCCCGCCTGCTTCAGGGCCTTCGCCGGTGCGTCACTGCCGACCGCGCGCCACAGATCCGACACGTACTTCGCGTCGCGATCGTAGACGGCCTGATCGCGCACGAAGAGGCCGATGAAGCGCGTCACGTACTTCGGATTGCCGAGCATGAAGAGCTTGAACTCGTCGCGGTTGGTGCCCAGCAGCACCGGCACCGGGGGCCGCTCCGCGAGGGCCTCGAGCACGGTGCCAGACGGGAGCACGTGGCCATCTCGCAACAGCGCCGGCGCGCGGTACATGCCGAACCCGGGCGCGCCCGCCTTGAAGGGCAGCAGCAACTGCTCGGACGTCCGGCTCCGGAGGAACGTCGCGAGCTCGGCGGCGCTCATCGACGCCAGCCGCTCCTTCGCCTGCGCGCGATCTCTCGCCTTCCCGTCAGCGAGCAGCTGCGCGATCAGCACCTCACCCGAGCTGCCCTCGACGCCCTTCGCGGGCCCCACGTCGTCGACGAAGCCCTTCGCGGCCGAAAGCTCGATGCTCCCCGGCATGCCGCTCTGCGAGATCGCCCGGTGGAAGAGCCCGCGCGCGAGCGGTGAGGCGAGCAGCGAGAAGACGTTGAAGCCGCCCGCCGACTCGCCGAACACGGTGACGTTGGACGGATCGCCTCCGAACGCCGCGATGTTCGCCGACACCCACTTGAGCCCCTCGATCAGATCGAGCGTGCCGAAGTTGCCGCTGTTGTCCTCGGGGCTCGCGCTCGGATCGACGAGCGCCGGGTGGTGGAACCAGCCGAGCACGCCGAGCCGGTAGTTCACGCTCACCACCACCACGCCGTGGCGCAGCGCGAGGTTGCGCATCAAGCCATAGACGTTCGAGGTGCCGATGGTGTTGCCGCCGCCGTGGATCCACACCATCACCGGCCGCTTCTCCTGCGCGGCCTGGTCCGGCGTGAAGGGCGGCGTCACCACGTTGAGCGTGAGGCAGTCCTCCGAGCCGGCGACGTCGGCGTCGGTCACCCCGCCCGCCAGCATGCCGTTGAGCTGCGGACAGAGCGGGCCGTAGCGGGTCGCCTCCCGCGCGCCCTGCCACGACGCGGGCGGCCTCGGCGCCTTCCACCGGAGCGCCCCCACTGGCGGCTGCGCGTACGGCACGCCGAGCCAGGCCATCGTGCCCTGCGGCTCCACGAAGCCAACCAGCGTGCCCTGCGCCGTCTGCCGGCTGGCCTTCGCGTCGGCCCCGCCCTTCACCTCGTGCCAGGCCTTCGGCTTCTGGCGGGCGGCACAGGCGCTGAGAAGGAGGACCGCCGGGAGAACGAGCCGCATGCGCCCGCTCTACTCCCGCGCCGAAAACGACTGAAGCTCCTGATCGCTCAGGAGCTTCTCGTGTGCCCAAGGGGGGATTCGAACCCCCACGCCTCGCGGCGCCAGCCCCTCAAGCTGGTGTGTCTACCAATTCCACCACCTGGGCGAGGTCATTCACTTGTCGTGCTGCCAACGGCGGACGGGCCTCTACCAGAAAGCCTGACGGCCGGTGAAGCAACTTCTCACGGGACCTTCTGGCTCGGCACCGCGTCGATGGCCTTCGGGGCGTCGGGCGCGGGGGTCGTGGGCGGCGGCGCGGTGGGATCACCCTGCTGCAGGGTGGGCACCGGGGCGTCCTTCTTCGCGGCCTCCTCCTTCGCCTTCGCGTCGTCAGCGGCCTTCTTCTTCTCGGCGTCCTCGTGCTGCTTGGCGACGAGCGACGACTTCGAGACCGCCGAGGTGCGCAGACCGACGAGCGAGAGACCGAGCGAGGTGACGAAGAACGCGACCGCACAGGCCGCAGTCACCTTGCCGAGGAACGTCACGGCGCCACGGCCGCCGAAGGCAGAGGTGGCCGCGCCGCCACCGAGGGCCGCGCCCATGCCCGCGTCCTTCCCGGGCTGCAGGAGGATCACGAAGATCATGAAAACGCAGAGAAGGACGTGGATGGTCGTGAAGAACGCCAACATGGGGCGCTCGCCTTAGGCCGGCGGGGCCCGGACTGCAAGGGCCCTGAGCAGGGTCTTCAGACGGGCTTCGCCTTCACGATCGCCGCGAAGTCCGAGGCCTTGAGGCTGGCGCCGCCGACGAGGGCTCCGTCGATGTCGGGCATCGAGAGCAGCTCGGCCGCGTTGTCGGGCTTCACGGAGCCGCCGTACTGGACACGCACCTTCGACGCCGCCTCAGCGCCCCACAGGCCGGCCAGCAGCGTGCGGATGTGCGCGTGCACCTCCTGCGCCTGCCGCGAGGTGGCCGTCTTGCCGGTGCCGATGGCCCAGACGGGCTCGTACGCGATCACGAACGACGCGCCGACGTCGGCCTTGAAGCCGTCGAGGCAGCCCTTCACCTGGGTGGAGACGACCTCGAGGGTGCGGTTCGCCTCGCGCTCCTGGAGCGTCTCTCCGACGCACACGATCGGCAGCATGCCGGCCTTGAGCACGGCGCCGATCTTCCGGTTCACGCCCGCGTCGGTCTCGCCGAAGAGCTGGCGGCGCTCCGAGTGCCCGAGGATCACCCAGGCGCACCCGGCGTCCTTCAACATCGGCGCGGCGGTCTCACCGGTGAACGCGCCCGAGCCCTCGGGGTGGCAGTTCTGCCCCGCCACCTGGATGTTGGAGTCCTCGAGCGCCTTCGCCACCGGGTGCAGCGCCGGGAACGTGGGCGCCACCGCGATGTCCACGTGCCGCACCATCGACACCAGCCCCCGGAGCTCCCGCGCGAGCGCGAGCGACTCCGTGACCGTCTTGTTCATCTTCCAGTTGCCCGCGATGAAGCAGCGCCGTGTCGTCATTCGTCACTCCAGGGCAGCGATGCCGGGCAGCTTGAGCCCCTCGAGCAGCTCGAGAGACGCGCCGCCGCCCGTGGATACGTGAGACAGCTTCGACGCGTAGCCGAGCTCGTTCACCGCGGCCGCCGAGTCCCCGCCGCCGACGACTGTGAGCGCCTGGCTGTTCATCGCCATGGCCGCGGCCACCGACTTCGTGCCCTCGGCGAACTTCGCGACCTCGAACAACCCCATGGGGCCGTTCCACAGCACCGTCTTCGCGTTGCGGATGTGCTGCGTGAAGAGGGCGCGCGACTTCGAGCCGATGTCGAGGCCCATCTTGTCGGCGGGGATGTTCCGGTCTGCGACGTCGATCGCCTCGCTCTTCTCGTCGGGCGAGGTGCCCACCACGTGATCGACGGGCAGCACGAGCTCGACGTTGTGCTGCTTCGCCACGTCGAGCAGGCGGGTGGCGAGCGGCACCTTGTCCTCCTCCACGCGGCTCTTGCCGACGCTGGCGCCCTGGGCCTTGAGGAACGTGTACGCCATCGCGCCGCCGATCAGCATGGCGTTGCACTTCGGCAGCAGGTTCTCGATCACCTTGATCTTGTCCGACACCTTGGCGCCGCCGAGGATCACCACGAAGGGCTTGTCGGGGTTCTTCACGATCTTCCCGAGCTTCTCGATCTCCTTGCGCATCAGGAAGCCGGCGCACTTCTCCTTCACGAAGGGCGCCATGCCGGCGGTCGAGGCGTGGGCGCGGTGCGCGGTGCCGAAGGCGTCGTTGCAGTAGACGTCGGCGAAGCTGGCGAGCTCCTTCGCGAAGGCCTCGTCGTTGGCCTCCTCCTGCTTGTGGAAGCGCAGGTTCTCGAGCATCAGCACCTGGCCGGGCTTGAGCTCCTTCGCCATCTTGCCGACGCCCTCACCGACGCAGTCGTCGGCCATCAGCACCTCGTGCTCCTTGCCGAGCAGCTCGGTGAGGCGCTTCGCGGCGGGCAGCAACGAGAGCTTCTTGTCAGCGCCCTTGGGACGGCCGAGGTGGGAAGCGAGCACCACCTTGCCGCCCAGCTCGAGGGCCTTCTTGATGGTGGGCAGGGCCTCGCGGATGCGGGTGTCGTCGGTGACGCGCTGCTGCTCGTCGAGCGGCACGTTGAAGTCGACGCGAATGAACACCCGCTTCCCCGAGAGGGAGAGCTCGTCCAGGTACTTGACGGTCATGGGCGGGCCTCGCGCTTACTTCTTCGAGATGAGGTACTTCGCCACGTCCACCATGCGCATCGAGTAGCCCCACTCGTTGTCGTACCAGGCGAACACCTTGAGGAAGGTGCCGTCGATGAGCTGGGTCTGGGTGGAGTCGAAGATCGAGGAGTGCGGGTTGTCGTTGTAGTCGATGCTGACGGTCGGCTCGGTGTCGAACATGAGCACGCCCTTCATCGCGCCGTCGGCGGCCGACTTCATCGCCTTGTGCACCTCGTCCACCGTGGTCGACTTCTTCAGGTTCACCGTGAGATCGACGAGCGAGACGTTGGGCGTCGGCACGCGAATCGCCGCGCCGTTCAACTTGCCCTTGAGCTCGGGGATCACCTCGCCGATGGCCTTCGCGGCGCCGGTCGAGGTGGGGATCATCGAGAGCGCCGCCGCGCGGGCGCGCCGCGGGTCCTCGTGCACGAGATCGAGGATGCGCTGATCGTTCGTGTACGAGTGGATCGTCGTCATCAGGCCGCGCTCGATGCCGAAGGTGTCGTTGAGCACCTTGGCGACGGGGGCGAGGCAGTTCGTCGTGCACGACGCGTTCGAGATGGTGTGGTGCTTCGCCGGATCGTAGGCGGTGTGGTTGATGCCGAAGGCGACGGTGAGATCGACGCCCTTGCCGGGCGAACTGATCAGCACCTTCTTCGCGCCAGCCTGCAGGTGCAGCAGCGCCTTCTCCTGGCTCGAGTACTTGCCCGTGCACTCCATCACGACGTCCACGCCGAGCTCTTTCCAGGGCAGCTTCGCCGCGTCCTTCTCGGAGGTGACGCGGTAGGTCTTCCCGTCGATGGTGAGGCTGTTCTCGCCGTGCGAGACGGTGCCTGGCCAGTTGCGGTGCACGGAGTCGTACTTGAAGAGGTGTGCCAGTGTTGACGGCTTGTCGAGGTCGTTGATGGCGACGATCTCGATGTCCTGCTCCTTGCGGGAGAGGGCAGCGCGCAGAACCATGCGGCCGATGCGGCCGAACCCGTTGATCGCGAACTTGATGGCCATGTCGTGCTCCAGAGTGCAGCGAGGGAAGACAGCAACCAGACGCCGTCCGTTTAGGTGTCGGGCCTCACTGAGTCAACGCGCGCGGCGCCCGTCGGAGCCTCGGCGCCGTGACAACGGCGAGACGTCTTCACCACAGCTATCAGGAGCACGCTTCAGGCGCTCGAGATGTCTCGTGCGACCGCTGCGGGCCCAGGAACGCCCATCAAGCTCGAGTCCTGCGACGGCACCGTCGACGCGATGGCCGGGGCACGATCGCTGAGCGCTTCGGCGACGCGGGTCCTGGGGCAGGCGCTCCTTGGTCGTTGCACGGTCTTCTCGTCCGACCTCGAGGTGCGTATCGAGGCGACGGACCTCTGTTTGCCGATGTGTCGTGTGCGGCCCTCTCGAGCGCGCTCCGATCGACGCCAACGCGATCGTGAACCCGGCTGGTGGAGGTCACGAGCCGCTCCACCGAGGACGACGACCGTGGCGACAAGTTGAGCCCCTTCAGCTCACTGACGGCGCCGCGCACCCAGGAGCCCGAGGACGAGCAGGACGAAGACCTCGCCCGGGGCAGCGCTGCACCCGCCGCCGCGGAACACGAGCTTGCGCTGCACGACCGACATCCCGCCAGCCGTGTCTCCACCAGCTGCGCCGCCACCGACGTCGCCGCCAGCCATGCCGCCGCCCTCGCCACCGGCGGCCCCGCCACCGGCGGCCCCACCACCGGCGGCCCCACCACCAGCGCCGCCGCCCCCTGCGCCTCCGCCGCTCCCAGCGTCGGGCTCGATGAACGTGCCGCCGTCGGAGTCCGTGCCCCCGTCCGCGGTGAAGAGCAGCAGCCGCCGGTAGAGCTCGATGCGGGTCGCGCGCCCGGTGACGCTCTCGATCGGGAAGCCGAGGAGCGCCGAGCGGCCGGCGACGCCCGACGCCGCGGACGTCCCGGTCGTGTAGGAGGCGAGCCGCTGGCCCGCGCCCATCGGGCTCACCACGTCGATGGAGCCTCCCGCCGGATCGCCGACGTCGTACGTCCCTGCGCTGCCGTCATCGAGGCTCCAGGACAGGCCCGAGAGCGGCCCCACGCCCGCGACCGAGCGCGCCGAAGCGCCCGCGCCCGCGGTGGCCGAGCCGAAGTCCGCGAGGAAGGCCATGTTCGCCGCCGCCTCGCCGCTGAAGATGATGCGCGTCCCCCCAGCGAGCGCCGTACGCAACGTCTGCTGCGCAGCGGCTGAAGGAGCCCCGCCCCGCTGGCCACCACGCCCCGCGATCCAGCTCACGACACCGAAGGACGCTGGGATCACCTGCCCCGACTCGACCGCGTCGGCCGTCGCGCTCTCGAAGCCCCAGGCCAGCGCGTCGAGCGCGTCACCGTGCACGCGCACGTAGCTGCCGTCGTTGATCCGCCGCGGGTAGACGCGGGTGACGGTGTTGATCGCGTAGCGCGCGGGGAACGCTTCGAGCTGGGCCTGCGCCGCCTCGAAGCGATCGTAGCCGTTCACCACCAGCAGCGTGGGCTGCCCGGCCGAGGGCGCGCGGGCTCCGACGACCGCCGAGGGCATGCCCTCCCCGCCCGCGTTCACGCCCGCGACGCGGAAGTACTTCGCCCGGTTCGCCGGCAGCGCCGTGGCGTACGTCGTCATCGTCGTCTGCACGCCCTCGTCCCAGCCAAGGCCGTCGTCGCTCGAGTAGACGCGGTAGCCGGTGGCCGCGTGGCCGGCGACGTTCTGGGCGTCGGTCGGCGAGGGGCTCCAGGTGAGCTCCACCTGGCCCCCCATGACGTTGCGCGCGCGCAGGCGCACCGGCGGCTCCGGCGGGAAGGTGGGCGTCACCAGGTCCACCGAGGCGAAGTAGCGGATGATGCCCTGCAGGATCGCGCGGGTGGCGATGTAGCGGAACTGCGGTTCCTTCAAGACGTTCGCGTCGGTCGCGTTGTCGTGGAAGGCGATCTCGAGCAGCACACCGGGGAACTCGGAGTTGTTCGACGGGTTCACCTCGCCGAAGTTCGCGCAGCGCGTGCCGTAGTCGCGCCAGGTCGGCTCGTTCCACCCGGCGTCCTGGCGGAAGTCGTTCGCCAGCTCGGTGCGCAGGAAGTCAGCGAGCTCGCGACTGCCGGCGACCCCGGCGTAGTGGCTCGCGATCTGGCAGGTGTTCACGTCCATCGTGCCGTAGACGTAGGTCTGCGTGCCGCGCGCGTTCCCGTTGGCGGCGTTGGTGTGCCACGCGACGTAGACCGCCGGCTCGTTCGCCTCGCGCACCCACGCGGCGAAGCGTGGCCGCGCGCTGATGTCGTTGTTGCGGTCGTTGCCCTGGCTGTTGCCGAGCGGCGCGTAGGCGGTGTCGGGAGCGCCCGCCCACTGCGCCTGGTACCGTGACGACTCCTCGAAGCGCGGGCGACCGCTCACGCCGCCGCCACGATCGATGAGCCCCATGCCCCCGCCGAACTTCACCGCGTCGAGCGACACGTTGGCCGTGCTCTGCATGCTGGTCGAGTCGTTCTGCGCCACCACCTGCGCCACGCCGCCAGCCTTGAAGTAGAAGCTGCCGAGCGAGACCCAGGTCCCACCATGGCGCTGCTGGTTGACCCGGAAGTGGGTCTCGCCGCCCGCGTGCCGGACGACGAAGTGCGCGTCGGGCACCCGCGCGGTGAAGGCCGTGTACGAGATCGACACGTCATAGAAGCCGTCGCGGGGCACCTGCGCCGTCCACGTCGCGGTCGCAGTGACGGTCGCCGACGTCGTCATCAGGCGGTTGGAGCCGAGCACGAACGGGTTCACGTCGCCGGCCATCGGGAACATGGGCCGGCCCCACGCCATGAGGGACGACGTCGAGAACGCAGCGGCGTTGCCTGCCTCGGCGTAACCGGGCTCACCGTTGTCCACCAGCACGAGGTCGGGGTTGGTGTCGCTCTCGCGCACCGTGAAGACCCGGGCGCCTGCGTTCATCAGCATCGGCACGAGCCACTGGTGGACCGACTCGGTGCTGACGAGATCCTCGACGATGTCGTTGGTGTTCCCGCGCTGCGTGCGCCAGTAGAACGTGCCGCTGATGCTCGTCCAGGTGAAGCCGTGCCCCGCCGAGAGGTAGACGCTCTTGCCCGACAGCGCCCCCTGGTTGGTGAAGCGCCCCTGTGGCGCGCCGCCGAGGTAGTGCACGACCGGGATCTCGCGACGGACGACGGGCGGCTCGTCGACCCGCCACGGCGTCTCCCAGGCCTTGGGTGGAACGGGAGCGACGCGGGGCGTGCCAGGCTGTTCGAGGCCGCAGTCCTGCATCCACCCCTCGGGCGTGGAGAGGAACGGCTGCGTCAGCACCAGGGAGAGGGTCAGCGTGAGCATCTCGCGCAGGCGCTTACTTCACCCCGCCACCGCTGCGCCACGGGCCATCGACAGGAAACCGGGAGGCGCCCGCCCTGCGCGCCTCCCGGATGACTACTTGCCGCTGGTGAGCTGCAGGGTCGGCAGGCCGCCCTCGCCCATCACCACGTGCACCTGACCCACCTTGCCGGCGAGCTCGGTGTACGCCTCGAGTTCCTTGAGGCGGATGAGCAGCGGGTTCTCGGACAGCACCTTCGCGGTCTGGGCGAGCGAGCGGGTGGCCTGGGTCTCCTCACGGCGGAGGATGACGTTGGCCTCGGCCTGCTTCTGGGCCTGGATGACCTTGTTGAGCAGCTCCTTCATCTCGCCCGGCAGCACGACGTCCTTCACGCCAAGCTCGAGCAGCTCGAGACCGACGGCCTCGGCGCGCGCGGTGACGGCCGGGGTCATCTGCTTCGCGAGCTCGTCACGGGCCGCCAGCAGCTCGTCGAGCGTCTTGACGGTGATGGCGTCACGCGCCGCGAGCTGCATCGCCAGGTAGACGACGTCGTCCGGGTTGCGGGCGACGACGGCCAGGCGCTTCGGGTCCTTCACGCGGAACGAGGCCGAGACGTTGAGCCGCAGGGTGACGCGGTCCTTCGTCATGACCTCCTGGCCGGTGACGTGGAGCTGCCGCTCCTTCAGATCGATGACGGTGAACTGCACCGTGCGCTGGGTGTTCCACGCCGCGTACCGGCCGGTCGGGAGCACCGCGTCGAGCTGACCATCGACCCAGCGGAGCGCGACCTGGCCCTCGGGCGCGGTCACCTCGACGTAGTCCTTCGCCTTCGCGAGGGCGGCCACGTCGGGCTGGAGCACCTTCGCCTCGATCGCCGAGGTGTCGAAGACGTCCACCTTGACCAGATCCTTCCGCTCGCCGGTCTTGCGATCGACGAGGCGGTCGACGGTCCACAGCTGGTGCACGCCGGCGCCGAGCCAGAGCACGGGCTTACCGCGCCGCGAGACGAGGGCGCGCTCGTGCTTCTCGAGGGTGATCACCCGCAGCTCGTCGGCCGGCACCAGGGCCAGTCGCTGCTCATCGAGCTCGGCGAGCAGACCGGTCACGTTCAGCTTCTCGACGCGCGCGGGCTTGAACCACGCGTACACGCGGTGGACGCCCGGGGCGAGGTAGCGAACCGGCTTGCCATCGATGACGACGAACGCGCGCTCGTTGACGAGGACTTCGATCTTCATGCGGTGCCTCCTTCGTGGACTGCCCTCGCTCTCACGCGCACCGTGGGATGGACTGACAGGGCCAAATGGAGTGAAGCGCCCGGCAAAGGAGTTCCACATGCGCGCCATCGTCATCGCGGTTCTGGCCCTGGTGGCCTGTTCGGAACCTGAGCGGGAGCCCGTCGGCATCACGCGGCAGGCGCTGGGAGCGCCGGTGGTCACGACCAACGCGGCGACGCTCGTCACCTCGAGCAGCGCGACCCTGAATGGCTCCGGCAACCCCAACGAGGCGGCGACGGCCGGCTACTTCCGCTACTCGACGACGAGCCCCGGGACCTGCAACGACCTCTTCGGGACTCGGCTGCCGTCGTCGTCCTTCTCGGACGTCTCGCTCGGTTCGGGCACCAGCGCGGTGCCGTACTCCCTCGCCCTCTCGAGCCTCACGCCCGGCACGACGTATTACTTCTGCGCCCTGGCGAGGAACTCGTTCGGCACGAGCGTCGGAGCCGTCCTCTCCTTCACCACCCTTCCCGCCGCGCCCACCGTCAACACGGGCGCGAGCTCCAACCGCACCGGCACCACGGCCACCCTCAACGGCTCCGCCAACCCGGGCGGCGCCGCCACCACGGCCTGGT
>JAEUJQ010000070.1 GCA_016793095.1 Myxococcaceae bacterium
AGCCGCCCGCGAAGCCGCCGCCCGTGGAGCCGCCCGCAAAGCCGCCGCCCGTGGAGCCGCCCGCGAAGCCGCCGCCCGTGGAGCCGCCCGCGAAGCCGCCGCCCGTGGAGCCGCCCGCGAAGCCGCCGCCAGTGGAGCCCCCGCCGAACCCTCCCGCCGTCCCGCCGCCGGTGCCGCTGAAGCCTCCGCCAGTGCCGCCGAAGGCCCCCTCGCAGATGCCGAAGTTGCACGTCTCGCTCACGATGCAGGACTTGCACTGAATGCCGCTCTTGCCGCACGCGGCGGTCGATGAGCCGAGCTGACACTGCCCGGTGCTGTCGCAGCAGCCCGTGCAGGTGCTGGGGCCGCAGGGCGGCTTGCTGGGGCCGCACGCAGTCAGGATCAGGGCGAGGGCGAGGAGTGGAAAGGAGAGGGCGCGCATGGTTTTGGTGCTCTAACCCCGGTCGTGGGGTGGGTGTGCAACGAGAGGAGCGATGGATGTCGCCGACGGGCGTCGAGATGAAGATGGAGCTTCGCGGAATCGAGGGGCGTTTGTCACATGGGCCCAGCGGCGCGGTGATCCGCACGGTGCCGCCGCGGGACAACGGCGGTGACGGGTCCTCGTTCTCTCCGACGGATCTCCTGGGCGCTTCGCTCGCCAGCTGCGCCCTGACGACGATGGCCCTGATCGCCGCGAAGGAAGGGCTCGTCTTCGGGGACGCCAGCGCGACGGTGGTGAAGCACATGGTCGGGCCGCCGCGGCGGATCGGCGAGCTGACGCTCGAGCTCCGCATGCCACCCGGCGTACCGGCCAGCCAGCGCCCACGGCTCGAGGAGATCGGTCGCGGGTGCCCCGTCGCGCGCAGCCTTCACCCCGAGGTGCAGGTGCCGATGCGCTTCGTGTGGCCGGATTGACGGGGTCGACTGGACTCAGGTGCCGGTGCCCGTGCGGGGGCTCGGCCGCGGAGAGAGATCGGTCGGCACCAGGCGCAGCTGCGCGTTCGAGGCGGTGAAGCTGCGCGCGTCCACCTCTCGCTCGAGGTACGTGTAGCCAGCCAGGCCCTGCTCGTAGACCTGCAGGATCTTCCGCGACTCGTCGAGGGTGATGGCTCCCGCGCGCAGGGCCTGCTCCGCCTTCATGCGCATCTTCGCGATCAGATCGTCCTTGGTGAAGGCGACGTAGTTGAGCACCTCGGTCACGCTGTCGCCCTCGACCACCCGGTCGATGAGGTAACCGCCGCCCGGCGCGAGCGAGACCTGCAGGGCGTGGGTGTCACCGAAGAGGTTGTGCAGATCGCCGAGGATCTCCTGGTACGCGCCGACGAGGAAGATGCCGAGGTAGTACTCATCGTCGTTGAGCGCGTGCAGCTCGAGATCGTCCTTCACCTCGCGGCGGTCGATGAACTTCTCGATCTTCCCGTCGGAGTCGCAGGTGATGTCCGCGAGCACGGCCCGGCGCGTCGGCCGCTCCGTCAGCCGGTGGATCGGCATCACCGGGAAGAGCTGATCGATGGCCCAGGAGTCGGGCAGCGACTGGAACAGCGAGAAGTTGCAGAAGTACGTGTCGCTGAGCTGGTGCTCGAGCGCCTCGAACTCCTCGAAGCTCTCGCCCGCCTCTTTGCCCATGCGGAGGATCTTGTGACAAATAGCCCAGAAGAAGTTCTCGGCCAGCACGCGCTGCTCGAGCGTGAGGTGCCCGAGCGAGAACAGCGTGAGCACCTCGTCCTTGTACTCGAGGGCGTCGTGGTAGGTCTCGAGCAGGTTCTTGTTCGTGACGTCGCGCAGCGCCGCGTGGAGGTTCTTGACGACCTGGGGCACGTCCTCTGGCAGCCGCTCGGGGACCGGCCCTGCCTCGAAGTCGCTGTTCCCCAGCACCTCGGTGATCAGCACGGCGTGGTGCGCGACGACGGCCCGGCCTGACTCGCTCACCAGAATGGGGTGGGGGACCTCGGCCGCGTCACAGGCCTCCATCACGCTGAACACCACGTCGTTCGCGTACTCCTCGGTCGAGTAGTTCATCGACGAGGAGAAGTTGGTGCGCGAGCCGTCGTAGTCCACGCCCAGGCCGCCGCCGACGTCGAGGTACTTGAGCGGCGCCCCCAGCGCGTGCACCTCGACGTAGAAGCGCCCGACCTCGCGCAGCGCGTTCTTCACGTTGCGAATGTTGGAGATCTGGCTGCCGAGGTGGAAGTGGAGCAGCTCGAAGCACTCCACCAGCCCCGCCTCTTTGAGGAAGGTGATCGACTGCATCAGCTCGGCCGCCGACAAGCCGAACTTCGAGCGGTCACCGCCAGAGGCTTCCCACTTGCCGGCCCCGCGGGTGGACAGCCGCACGCGCATGCCCAGGCGGGGTGGAATGCCGGTCTTCCGCGCGACCTCGGCGATCAGCGGCAGCTCCGACGGCTTCTCGACCACCATCACGACCTTGCGGCCCAGCTTCGAGGCGTAGAGCGCCGTCTCGACGTACTCCTCGTCCTTGTACCCGTTGCAGACGATGAGCGCGTCGGGGTCGTCGAGCAGCGCCATCACCGCGAGCAGCTCGGGCTTCGAGCCTGCCTCGAGGCCGTAGCCGTACGGCTTGCCCGCGTCGACGATCTGCTCCACGACGAAGCGGTGCTGGTTCACCTTGATGGGATACACGCCGCGGTACTGCGACTTGTAGCCGTGCTCCGAGATGGCCTTCCGGAAGGCCTCGTTCAGATGCACGACGCGGTGGCGCAGCACATCGGTGAAGCGAATGAGCAGCGGCAGGCTGATGCCGCGGCGGCGCACCTCGTCCACCAGCTCCTTGAGGTCGAAGCTCGGAGCCTCCGGCCCGCCAGGGTGAACGCAGACGTTCCCCTTGTCGTTGATGCCGAAATAGCCCGCGCCCCAGTTCCGGATCGCGTACGTGTCGAGGGAGTCACCAACGGTCCAGCGGTGGGGGGTCGTGTTCGCCATCGTGGCGCGCACTATAGGGATCCACGCCGCTGATCCACCATTCGAAGCGCACTCCGGACCGGCCTCACGGGGCGATCGAGAGGATCCGCTCCAGGCGCCGGGAAGCGGTGGGATCCTGAATCAGCTCGACGACCTCGTTGCTCCCGAGCAGGCCGCGGATGTCGCCGGTCTCGAGCGCCCTCTGCATCGCCGCGGTGTTGAGCACCTTCGCGAAGCGGGGGTCCTTCGCGAGCGCGGCGAAGTCCGCGTTGTCCTTGAGGCGCTGCTGGGCCTTCGGGTCCTTCGACAGGCCCGCCACCTTCACCAGGTCGTGCGCGCCAGAGAACTGCACCTGCTCGAGCAGGTTGTAGCGGCGGACGAGCTCCATCAACTGGGAGTCCCTCGGGGTGAAGGCGAGCCGCTTGCCCATGATCTGAACGTTCTGCTCGAAGAAGCTCATCGCGCACAGCGCGACGTAGACGACGATCAGCACCTTCCCGCCGCCGAGCACGAAGCCGAGCAGGCGATCGAGGGTACGGCTGTTCGGGTCTCGGCCAGCGAGGACGCGGCGGATCACCAGCGTCGCCACCACCTGCACCGCGATGAGGACGATGACGAACGCGGACAGGGTCGCGAGCACCACCCCCGCGAAGGCGGACGTCGCGAGCCGCTTCGCGAAGACCGGCCCGAAGAACTGGCCAGCAGGGCTCGCCGCCAGCCAGGCCAGCACGCCTGCGATCAGCGCCGCGAGCTGCCGCGCCGCGCCCGAGAAGAACCCCCACAGGGCGAAGACGAGCGCGAGCCCGAGGATGACGAGGTCGAGCGTCACTTGATCTTGAAGGAGTCGCCGGTCAGCTTCCGCTGCTCATCGAGCTTCGCTTGCACGAGCGCGAGCTTCTCTTTGAACTTCGCGTTCGAGGACTCGTACATGAGCGCGCTCTTCAGGTTGCGCTCGGCCGCGGACCACTGTTGCCGCTCGATCTCCTGCAGCGCCGTCTTGAAGAGCTGGCGGCCTTTCGGCGTGGTGCCGAACTCCTCCTCGACGACCTTCTTCGCCTCGGCCTTGAGCTCGGCCTCCGAGGCCTCCGTGTAACGCAGCTTCGCCGCGCGCTCGGGGCCGTTGATGTCCACGAGGTACTTCTTGCGCTTCGCGTCGTCGCGCAGCACGTAATAGGCCTCGGTGATGCGCTTGTAGATGCTGCCGATGTTGCCCTTCACGACGTCGTCCTGCAGGTGGAAGACACGATCGGGGTGGTAGATGCGGCTGTCGCGGTAGAACGATCGCTTGATCTCGGCCGTGGAGGCGGTCGGGGGCAGCTGCAGGACCTGGAAGTAGTCTTGCGAGTCGAGCCCGTCGGCGATGATCGCGAGCTGCTGCGCTTGCTGGGCATTCACCGTGTCGACCGCGCCCGTCGTGGGCAGGGGGCTCGCCCTGAGCTGAGCGGACGGGCTCGAAGCGGGCGGCGCTGCGGTGGCGGGAACCGGCGGGGCGATGACGGCAGGAGCGCCAGGCCGCGAGCCCGCTGCCGATGGCGGGACGATGGCGGGAATCGCGGGGGCGAACGTCGCGGCAGGGGCGGCCGTAGGCGCCGCAGCGTTCGGAGGGACGATGACAGCAGGAGCGCCGGGGCGCGAGCCGGCGGCGACCGCGGCAACCGGCGGGACTGCAGGACCCGGGACAGTGGGCGGCGCGATGACGGCAGGGATCGCCGGCGCGGAGGTGACACGAGGCGCGCCCGGCGCTCCCGGCGGTGCAGGCACGCGCGGCGGGGCGATCGGTGCTGCTCCGGGCGCTCCCGGTGGGGCAGGCACTCGCGCCGGGACGGGCGGGGCACCAGGAGCCCCCGGTGGTGCCGGAGCTCGCGGCGCTCCGGGCGGCACGGGGACGGGCCGGGTTCCGGCCGGCGTCGGGAGGCTGCCCGGTGAACCCGGTGGCGCCGGCACCGCGCGGGCCTGCGGCGCTCCGGGAGGCGCTGGCACGGGCCGGGCGCCTGGCGTGCCCGCGGGCGTGCGAACGGCGCCGGCGGCTCCGCCTGGTGCGGGGACCGGCTGGGCCGGAGGCACAGCGGGCGCGATCGAGGGGATGCTCGGAGCGATCGACGGGGGCCCGACGGGCCGCACGGCAGGCGCTGCAGGCGCGATCTGCGGAATCGCCGGTGCGATCTTCGGCGGAGCCCCTTGAGGCCGCGCTGGCGCCACCGGCGGAATCCCGGGCGGCTTGCCGTGCTGATCGTCGGGCGGGGCCATCGCGTTCGGCTCAGACCGTGGCGGGCAGATCGCGGTGGTTCGCGAGCTGCATCGACTGGTTGTCCTTCATCGACTTCTGAATGTCGTTCTCGGTGAGCCCTGACGAGAGGCTGATCGTCGTCGAGGTCCGCTGGCCGGTCTCCTGATCGGTGGCCGACACGTTCACGATGCCGTTGGAGTCGATCTCGAACGTCACGTCGATCTTCACGTCCCCGCGGTAGCCGATGCGGAAGCCCGAGAACTCGAACTCGCCGAGCAGCTCGCACTCCTCGGCCCGGTTCGACTCGCCCTGGTAGACGCGGATCTTCACCTTGTCCTGCCCGTCCCGGCTGGTGGTGAAGGTCTTCGACTTCTCGATGGGGATCGGCGTGTTCTTCTCGATGATCTTCTCGGTGTAGCCACCGACGGTGCCGATGCGCAGCGACAGCGGCGTGACGTCCACCAGGAAGGTCTCGGTGCGCTGATCGATCAACGCGTGGGCCTGCAGCGCCGCCCCCAGCGACACCACCTGGTCGGGATCGACCCCCGACATCGGCTCCTTCGAGAAATAGTGCCGCACCGAGTTGGCGATGATCGGAAGCCGCGTCGGCCCTCCGACGAGGATCACCGCGTCGACGTCGGCGGCGGTCATGCGCGCGCTCTGCAACGCCTCGTCGCACACCTTGAAGGTGCGCTGCACGAGGTCCATCACCATGCGGTTGAACGCGTCCTGGGTGAGGGTCTGGTTGAGATCGATGACGTTCTGGTTCACGTCCTGGCAGATGCCGGGACAGTGGATCGTCGCCACGTTCGCCTGGCCGACGTCGATCTTCGCCCGCTCGGCCGCTTCCTTGAGCATCTGGAGGCAGTACTTGTTCTGCCGCAGGTCGAGCTTGTGCCTGGCGAGGAAGTCTTCGGCCAGCCAGTTCATGATGCGATCGTCGAAGTCGTCGCCGCCGAGGTACGTGTCGCCGGCCGTCGAGAGCACCTCGAACACGTCCTTGCCGATCTCGAGGATCGACACGTCGAAGGTGCCGCCGCCGAGGTCGTAGACGACGACGCGCTGGTTGAGGTCGCGCCCGAAGCCGCACGCGAGCGCCGCCGCGGTGGGCTCGTTCAAGATGCGCAGCACCTCGAGCCCCGCGATGCGCCCGGCGTCCTTCGTCGCCTGCCGCTGGTTGTCGTTGAAGTACGCCGGCACGGTGACGACGGCCTTGGTGACGGGCTGGCCGAGGTAGCTCTCGGCGATGGCCTTGAGCTCCTTGAGCACGAGCGCCGAGATCTCGGGCAGCGAGAAGGTCCTCCCTCGCACCGTGATGCGCACCGAGTTGTTGGGGCCCTCGACGATCTTGTACGGCATCACCGACTGCGCCTTCTTCACCTCGTCCGAGAAGAAGAAGCGGCCGATGAGGCGCTTGGCCGAGTACACCGTGTGCTCGGCGTTGGTGATGATGTTCTTCTTGGCAGCGTTGCCGACCAGCACCGACCCATCCTCGAGGAACGAGACCACCGACGCGTGGGTGAGCTCTCCCCACTCGTTGGGCAGCACCGTGGGCTGGCCGTTGATGACCGCGGAGACACACGAGTACGACGTCCCAAGATCGATGCCGACGGCGATTTCCGACATGGGTGCGAAGACTACCCAAGTGCGGCCCCCTGCGTGAATTTGTTCAGGGCTCACCTCGCCTTACTCGCGCCCTCGGCGGTCGGGCAGGTGTGGCGAGGAAGTGGGCTGTCAGATTGTCAGTTGAAAGGTCGAGGCCGAGAATAGGAACCGGTCATGACTCGCGTGTTCGCCATCGCCACCTCCGATCCCTCGCTGATGCGGTGCGAGCTGGATCGCGCGCGCCAGCTGGTGACGCTGGACGGAGAGGGCCTCGTGGCCGGCCTGGGCGCCTACGACGAACAGGTGCTGGTGCAGCGGAGCTACGGCGTCGGGGTGACACGCTCCGACATGTGGGACCTGCCCAGCTCCGAGACAGCCCTCTTCGTCGCGCACCCGGCCCCGGTGGGGCGGCCGCTCGAAGACGTGGCCCAGCCGTTCCGCATGCGCCAGTGGCTGTTCGCGATGGCGGGTGAGCTGCCGGCACGGGCGGGGCAGGTGCGGGAGCGGCTGGTGGAGCAGCTCCCTGAGTTCCTCCAGCGCTCGCTCCGGGGCCCCTCGGTGGACGAGGTGGTGTTCGCGACGTTCCTCGCCGAGCTGCGCAGCCTCGGCCGCACGGAGGATCCCGATCTCGAGGCGCCCATCGCCGCGCAGCTGCTCGGCAGAACCGCGTCGCACGTGGAGGAGGCCGTGGGGCCAGCCACCCGTCCGGGCCTCAGCCTCATGGCGACCAACGGGCGCATCGTGGTGGCGACGGCGCGCGGCGGACACCCGCTCTTCTACAAGCTTCTCGAGGGCGACAGCGCCTGTGCGCGCTGCGAGCTCAGCGGCGACGAGAAGGTGGCGACGGCGCTGGTGCGTGATCACCGCCGGCGGCGGTCAGTCCTGCTCGCCACCCACCCGCTCAGACCCGAGGGGTGGGTCCCCGTCGCCGACGGGCGATCGGTCGCCGTCGGTCGCTCGCTCGAGCTGCAGCTCGTCTGACACCTCACCGCCCGAAGAAGCTCGCGTCGAGCACCAGCACCAGCAGGTTCGCGCTGGCGTGGAAGAGCGCCGCGCCGACGACCGAGCCCGAGCGCTCCCGCATCCACCCGAACAGCAGGGCAGGGAAGAACACCGCGAGGCGCCACACCTCGAAGATCGCCAGGTGCCCGAGCGCGAACAGCGCCGCGGTGAGCCAGAACGCCGGCCCCAGCCTCGCGCCGAAGAAGAGCCGGCCCTGCGGCCAGGCGTCGCGGAGTCGGGTCTGCAGAAAGCCGCGGTAGAAGAACTCCTCGGGCAGCGCGACGACGAAGAGCTGATCGATCACCCACTCCCCGAAGCGGTCTGGCAGGCGGAGGTGGAAGCGCGGCGTGCCCAGGTAGGGCGTGAGCACCTTGACCCACTCGCCGGGCAGCGCCGGCAGCGTCATGACGAAGGCGACGTAGGCGGCGACGAAGAGCGGAAACACCACGGCGCTCACCAGCAGGAACTGCTTCACGTCGGCCGCCAGCGTGCGGGTGGACAGGCCAAAGTCCCGGTAGTCCTCTCCACGCACGCTCATCGCCAGCACGGGCAGGTAGAGGAAGCCCACCGTCGCGACGAGCTTCGCGGCCGGTTGGTACGCGAGCCACGCCACGAGGATGCCGCCGAACCCGAGCGCCCAGATCACGAGCGCCTCGCGGGCCGCCGAGCGCGTCAGCCACGCCTTCGCCTTCAGCTCGACAGCCGCTTCCACAGCCCCTCGGACGTCTGGAAGGTGAGCGTCACCTGCCCGGCCTTGATCGCCGAGCCGTTGCGCAGCGGCATGCGGTCGCCGACCCGCAGGGTGAGGCCCTCGACGCTGGTGCCGTTGGTCGAGCCCAGATCCTCGATCGCCCACCGGCCGTCGCGGCTCCGGGTGAGCGTGAGGTGGTTCCCCGAGAGGGTGCCGTCGTTGAGCGAGACGTCGGCGTCAGGCGCCCGACCCACCGTCACCTGCGCCTTGTCAGGCAGGGCGATGACGAGGGCCTCGGCTTTGGGCGCGTGGGCCGTCACCGCCGCGGGTGTCGCGCCCGCGCCCTTCACCGTCTCGAGCACCAGCGTCTGCGCGCGTGGCGCCTTCCAGTTGCCGGCCTCCCAGACGAGCCAGTCGCCCGCGTGCTGCCTGGTGAAGGCCTCCTGGCCCTCGGCCGCGACCCGCCGCAGCGCCGAGAGGAGGTAGCTCTTCATGGCGCGGGCGCAGTCTCACGCATGCGCTTGAGGAGCTGAATGCGCCGCTGGTGGTAGGTGAGGTTCAGCGGATCGAGCTGGAGCGCGGCCTCGATCGCGTCCACGGCCTCCTTGAGCTGGCTCTTCCCCTCGTACGCCTTGGAGGCGAGGTGCTTCACCAGCGCGCCGCCGGCGGCGTTCGGGTTCGCGGCCAGGTGGCCGGTGCGCAGCTTCTCGAGATCGACGACCGTGAGGCCGGCCTGCAGGCACCGCATCACGCCACGGAAGTTGCCCCGGTTCGCGTCGAACTCGGCGCGGTGCAGCGGGTTGCCCAGCACGTCGGCGGTGGACTTGAGGCGCGCGACCGTCGCGTCTACCTGGGTTCGCTGGCTCGCTGAGAGGGGCCGGGTCGAGATCTTCTCGAGCTCGGCGGTCGCCTCGCGCACCTTCGCGCGGATCTCGGACGACTCAGTGTCGGTGGCGCAGGCGATGAGGGCGTAGTGATCGCCGTTGACGCGCTGCCGGTACTTCGCGAGCACGCGCTCGGCCTCGGGATCGTCGGTGGCCGAGATGGTGGCCCGTGGCTGCTCGCTGGGCGGCAGGCCCTGGATGAGCCGCGCGACGGCTTCGCGGAGGCTCGCGGTCAGATCGACGAACTGCACGCCGAAGCCGCCCGACATGCCCCACGCCCGCGCCTGCTCCGGCGTCACGTGCCGCACCACCTCGCCGAGCAGCATCTCCCCGCCCTCGCTGATGGTGATCTTCACCTTGGTGAAGAGGGGCGGCAGGCGGCCCTCGCTGGCGAGGAACATGCCTCCGCGCGAGATGTCGGTGCACTTGAGGGTGCCCAGCGACTTCCCGTCCACGATCGACACGTTCGCCGAGAACTTCGCGGCGAAGCGCTCGAGCGTCGGCCCCCTCGCAGGGGACGTCGAGGTCGTCAGGGGCGGAACCGGAGGCGTGGTCGGGGCGACCGGCGTCGCGCGCGCTGGCAGCACCCGCGCGGGCGTCGAGGCGACCCACTGCAGCACGTCCTCGAGGGCCTTCGCGAACTCGGCCGCCGTCTGGAACCGGTGCGCCGGGTCCTTCGACATCGCCTTCATGATCGCCTGGCTCAGCGGCACGGGGCAGGTCGGCACCACCTCGTGCGGCGGCCTGGGGTTCTGCGTGCGGTGCGCGACCAGCAGATCGGTGAGGCCGCGCTGGGGGAAGGGCAGGCGCGCGGTCGCCATCAGCCAGGCGATGCAGCCCAGGCCGTAGATGTCGGCGCGGCCGTCTACCGGCTGGCTGTTCGCCTGCTCGGGGGACATGAACTCCGGGGTGCCCACGATCAGTCCCGCCGCCGTGTGCTGCTCCGCGCGCTCGGTGTCGAGGAGCTTCGCGAGGCCGAAGTCGAGCACCTTGACGAAGTTCTCCTGCTTGCCGCGCTTCATCAGGAAGATGTTCTCGGGCTTCAGATCGCGGTGGACGATGCCCGCCGAGTGCGCCGCCTGCAGCGCGTCGCAGACCTGAAGAAGAATCGGGATGCTGACCGTCGCGGGCACTGGCGCCGTCAACAGGTAGTTGAGCGGCTTGCCCTCGAGGTACTCCATCACGAGGTAGTACCGGTTCGGCGGCACCACGTTCATGTCGAAGATGTTGACGATGTTCTCGTGGCCGATGAGGTTGACCGCGCGCGCCTCTGCGTAGAACCGCGCCACCAGGTTCTCGTCGCTGGCGAGGCGCTCCATCAGCACCTTGATCGCCACCCGACTCGCGATCACCGAGTGTTCGCCCAGGTACACGGTGCCCATACCGCCGCGGCCGATCACCTTCGTGATCCGGAAGGACCCGATGGTCTGCCCGACCAGGTTCTCTTGCGCTGCGGCCATGGGTTCGACCCGACTGTATAGGACGCGTGGCAGCCGGTGGTGAATTTCAGCTGCGGCGGATCGCTTTCAAGAACTGCTTCACCTCGCGGGCGTTGACGACATCGCCGACACGGGCCCACCCCTTCCGCGCAGAGGCGATGGCGAAGGGCAGGTGCGCCGACAGCTCGCTCACCGAGTGCGCGTCGGTGCTGATGACGAGCTTGAGGCCGCGCTCGAGCGCCTTGCGCACGTGCTCGGGTGAGAGATCCATGCGATCGGGGCAGCCGTTGACCTCGATCGTCACGCCCTTCTTCGCGGCCTTGTCGAGGATCTCCTCCATGCGCATGGGCGCCGGCTCCCGCTTGCCGATCAGCCGCCCGGTCGGGTGCCCCCAGATGTGGAGGAACGGGTTGTCGAAGGCGTTGAGCATGCGCCGGGTCATCTGCTCCTCGTCCTGGCTGTAGCGCTGGTGAATGGAGCCGATCACCACGTCGAGCTGCTCCAGCACCGAGTCCGGGTAGTCGAGGCTGCCGTCCTCGAGAATGTCGCTCTCGACGCCCTTGAGCAGGCGAATGCCCTTCACGGTCTCGTTGACGCGGTCGATCTCGTCCCACTGCTGCTTGAGCTTGTCGATGCTGAGGCCGCCGGCGTAGCCCGAGGTCTGGGAGTGCTCGGTCACCGTGAACCACGTGAGGCCGAGGGCCTTCGCGGCGCGCGCCATCTCCTCGAGCGAGTTCATGCCGTCGCTCCAGGTGCTGTGGGCGTGCACGTTGCCGACGATGTCGCTCGCGGTGATCAGATCGACGGGCAGCGTGTGCGCGAGCGCCGCCTCGATCTCGCCCCAGTCCTCGCGCAGCTCGGGCGGCACGTACTGCATGCCGAGCAGGGCGTAGAGGTCGGCCTCGTCGCGGATCGGCAGCTTGGCCTCGGCGCTCTCGTGCTTGGCGACGCCCGCCTTCGCCGCGGCGTTGTCACCGGCCTTCATGCGGTGCACGCCCCACTCGCTGATGGTGAGGCCCTTCTCGAGGGCCAGCCCACGCAGCTTGATGTGGTGCGCCTTCGAGCCGGTGAAGTGGTGCAGCGCCGACGCGAAGTCTTCGTCCGGCAGCACGCGCAGATCGACCTGCAGGTCCGACTCCTTGAGGCGCACCGACGACTTCGACTCGCCGGCGCCGATCACCTCGCCGATCGCGGGGTACCTCTGGAAGTGGGCGAAGACGGGCTGCGGGTCGGGCGCCGACGCGAGAATGTCCACGTCGGCGACGGTCTCGCGTTGGCGACGCACCGAGCCGCCGAGGCTGGCGCGTACGACTCCGGGCGCCTGCCTGATCCACGCGAGCAGCGCCTCGGCCTGGGGCAGCACGTCGCCGAGGCGCCTCCGCCCACCCGAGGACGCCGCGCGGCGGGCCACGGCGAGGTTCGCGAGCAGCTTCTCTTCGGTCTTCTGCCCGAAGCCCTTGAGCGTCCGGACGCGCTGCTCCTGGCAGGCCTTCTCGAGCTCGTCGAGGCTGCCGACGCCGAGCTGCTCGAAGAGCGCCCGCGCCTTCTTGGGGCCGAGGTCGGGCACGGTCATCAGCTCGAGGATCCTGGGAGGGAACTTCGCGCGGATCTCGTCGAGCGCGCTCATCTTCCCGGTGGTGGCGAGCTCCTCGATCTTCTTCGCGATGCTCTCGCCGATGCCCGGCAAGGACGTCAGCGTGTGCTGTTCCACCATCGCGCCCAGATCGTCGGTGAGCGAGGCGATGCGCTCGGCCGCGATGTCGTAGGCCCGCACCTTGAAGGCGTTCTCGCCGTTGAGCTGCAGGTAGGCGCTCAGGTCCTTCAGGGCCTTCACCACGACCGCCTTGTCGACGCTCAGCATGAGCGCACCATACTTCAGCCACCTCGGCCCGCAGCCTCGCGCACGAAGCGGGGGAGGTGCGGTACAACCCGAACCCCATGAGCGACTCCCGCGTCACCCTCGGGCCGGCCGATCTCGAGGAAGGCGAGCTGCGTGGCTACGCGATCGGCAAGCGGAACGTGCTGGTGGCCTGCGTCGGCGGGAAGCTCAAGGCGCTCGACGACTGGTGCAACCACGGAGGCTGCCTGCTGTCCGGCGGCCGGCTCGAGAAGAACCTGGTGATCTGTCCCTGCCACGAGGTCGGCTTCGATCTCGACAGCGGGAGGAACGCGACCTCTCCGGGCATCTGCGACGATCAGCCGTCGTTCCCGATCGAGGTGGTAGACGGCAAGGTGGTGGTGCTCGGTTTCGACCCGGATCGCTGAGGGGAAAGAATGGGACACGAAGGTCACGACGACGAACACGATCACCCGCCCGAGCCGCGCGTCGAGCCGTCGCGATCCCCGCCGGCGACCGTGTCTGCCTGGGTCATCACCGTCAGCGACACGCGGACGGGCGCGAGCGATCGCGGTGGGCCGCTGATCCGCAACCTCCTCGAGCAGGCAGGCCACCTGGTGACCGGCAGCTCGCTGGTGCACTGCACGGTGCCCGACATCCGCCACGCGATGCGACAGGCGAAGGACAGCGGCGTGCGGGTGATCATCCTCACCGGTGGAACAGGCCTGGCGTCGAGCGACCTCACCATCGAGGCGGTGACGCCGATGTTCCAGCGCACCATCGACGGCTTCGGGGAGCTCTTCCGCATGCTCTCCTTCCAGGTGGTGGGCCCGGCGGCGATGTCCACCCGCACCACCGCCGGCGTGTGGGAGAGCATCATCGTCTACGCGCTGCCCGGCTCGCCTGCGGCCGCGAAGTTCGCGATGGAGCGGCTGGTGCTGCCCGAGGTGGGCCACCTCGTGCGGGAAGCGTCACGGTGACGCGTGCTGTCGAAGGCGCGCGCCGCGAGGCTCAGGCCGCTGCTCGACTCCCTCCGTGACTCACGGCCGTGGGCCGAGCGCATCGCCGCGGACCCGGTCGAGTTCCCGCACCGCTTCGAGGACCCGCGCGACGTCGAGGTGGTGGCGCTGCTGTCGGCGGCGCTGGCCTATGGCCGGGCCTCGCTCTTCAAGCCGAAGATCGAACAGGTGCTCGCGCGGCTGGGGCCAGCTCCGGCGGTGCGGCTCAAGGAACTGACGGTCAAGGCGTTGCCCCGCCTGCTCGACGGCTTCGTCTACCGCTTCAACCTGCCCGCCGACGTGGGCGTGTTGCTGATGGGCATGGGCGCCTGCCTTCGCCGGCGGGGTACCCTCGAAGACGTCTTCCTCGACGCGCGGGCGACGGCCGGTGACTGGCGAGGGGCGTTGAGCGGGTTCGCGCGACGCGTCCGTGAGGCCGGTGACGAGCGCGCGATCGTCAAGGCGCTGGGGCCGGTGCGCGGGCTCGACCACCTGCTCCCGCTCGGCGGCGGCGCGGCGAAGCGGCTGTCGCTCTACCTGCGGTGGATGGTGCGCGGCCCCGACGAGATCGACTTCGGCGTGTGGGGTCGGGTGTCGCCGGCGGACCTGGTGATCCCCCTCGACACGCACGTCGCCAGGCTGTCGACGTGGCTGGGCCTCACCTCGCGCGCGACGCACGGCTGGGCGATGGCCGACGAGATCACCGCCTCGCTGCGCGCGCTCGATGCCGCCGATCCGGTGCGGTACGACTTCGTGCTCTGCCACCTCGGCATGAGCGGCGCGTGCCCGGTCCGGCCGGAGAAGGCGAACTGCCGCCGCTGTCCACTGGTGTCGGAGTGCCGCGTCGGGAGGCGGCTCGTCAGGGACTGAAGATTCGCCGCAGCCGGGTGAGCAGCCCCGCGGCGTCGGCCTTCTGCAGCGCGGCGCCGGCAGCTCCGGCCGCGAGCTCGGCCTTCCGGCGCGCGAGGAAGTCAGCGAGTTGCTCGGCGAGCTCGGGCTTCTCGGTGAAGAAGCGCTGGAACTCGCTGCGGCCGAACTCGAGCACCATGGTGTCGTCGATGGCCACCACCGTGGCGGCGCGCGGATCGCCCGTGAGCAGCGACATCTCTCCGAAGTACTGCCCGCGCGACAGGGTGGCGACCTCGCGCGGTGGCTGGCCGACGCGCACCGACACCCGCCCCGAGACGACGACGTAGAAGGTCTGGCCCTCACGTCCCTCGACGCAGATCGCCTCGCCCAGCCCGAAGTGGTGCTCGCGGCCTGCGTCGGCGATCGCCTTGCGCTCCACCGCGGTGAAGGGCTTGAAGAGGTCGAGCTCGCCGAGCAGCTCCTCGCGCAGGCCCTGCAGGCGAGGCGTCTCGGTGCGCATCGTCACCACGCGCTGCGGGAAGGGGATCTCGATGCCCGCGCGCCCGAACCGGTACCAGAGCCGCGCGAACACCTCGTCGTGCACGTGAGGCACGTTGGCCCAGTCGTCGATCCACAGCCGCACAACGTACTTCAACGACGACTCCTCGAACTCCCACGTGCGCACCCACGGCGCCGGGGTCTTCAGCACGAGCGGGCTCTCGGCGAGCGCCTCGAGGATCTCGGTCTTCACCTTCGTCGGCGGGGCGGCGTAGGCGGCGCCGACGGTGAGATCGATCGCGACGGGCCGCCCGCCGCAGGTGAAGTTGACGATGGGCTCCTTCGCCGTGAGCGCGTTGGGCAGGGTGATCTGCTCCTTGCGCAGCGTCTCGATGCGGGTCGAGCGCCACGAGGTCTGCACCACCCGGCCCTCGTGCGGCCCGACGCGAATGAAGTCACCGACCTGGTAGGGGCGATCGAGCTGCAGCGACAGGCCGCTGAAGACGTTGCCCAGCGTGTCCTGCAGCGCGAAGCCCAGCACGAGCGAGAGCACGGCCGAGGTGCCGAGCAGGGTGGTGACGTCGAGCGCGAGCTGCGTCTTCAAGATGGGGATCGCCGTCGCCAGGTAGAGCAGGAAGTCGACGACGTCGCGGTGGATCTTCGCGGTCGGGGCGGCGCCGAGCCGACGGCGCAGCCAGAGCGTCAGCGCGACGACGAGCCGCACGCTGCCGAAGGCGAAGGCCAACATCCAGACGGCGCGCTCGAGCGGGTGCCACTCTTTCGGTGAGACCGCCTCGCCCCACACCATCGCGCCGCGCACCACGACGAAGATCGCGAACCACCCCATTGCGCCGAACACGTCCTCGCGCAGTCGCTCGTCCTTCGCGAACCGCCGCAGCACGATGGTAAGCGACAGCGCGACGGCGCCGAGGAGCAGGGCGAGCTGTCCATGGAGGAACGCCATCGGGGCAGGGTGATAGCACGCCGTCGAGGCGCTGCTGCGCCGTCATGAACCCCTTGATGGGCGGGGCGTCTCTCGGCGCGGTCGTGGCCCGTCGTCCTCACTCGATCCGCCCGGCGCACCCTCCGCGCAGAGATCGCGCGTGTGCACCCGAGGCGGCAGACGTATGAAGCCCGTCATGTCGCTCGCGGACGTGAAATGTCAGGACCGCGCCGTCGCCGCCCTCGAGGCTGCCCTCTCCCGAGGTCACGTTCACCACGCCTGGCTGTTCCACGGCCCAGACGGCGTGGGCAAGGAACTCGCGGCGTTCGGCCTCGCCCAGGCGCTCATCTGCACTGAGCAACCCAACGCGGGCTGCGGGGTGTGTGCGGCCTGCCGTCGGGTGCACAAGCGCAATCACCCCGACGTCACGGTGGTGATGCCCGACGACGAGCTCGTGCGGCGGGGCATGGCGGGGCGCAGTGACTTCGAGCGCACGCCGTCGCGTGACATCCGCATCGAGCAGGTGCGCCAGCTTCAGGAGCGCCTCGCCTTCCGCGCGCTCGAGTCGAAGACGAAGGTGGCCGTCCTCCTCACCGCCCATGCGATGAACCCGTCAGCGCAGAACGCGCTGCTCAAGACGCTCGAGGAACCGCCCGCTGGCACCGTGTTGATCCTCGTCTCGTCAGCACCCGACAAGCTGCTGCCGACGATTCGCAGCCGGTGCGCGAAGGCCTCGTTCGGTCCGCTCCCGGTGGACTTCCTCGCAGCGCGCTTGATGGAGGGGAAGAAGGGGGTGGACGAGGCGACGGCGAAGCAGGCCGCGATGATGGCCGGCGGCTCGCTGGCCAGGGCGCTCTCGCTCGACGTGGACGCGCTGGGCGAGCGCAAGGACATCATCGAGCGCTTCGAGGCGCTGCAGCCCATGGACGCGCGCGGTTGGCTCGCGATGGCCGAGACCCTGGGCGACGATCGCGTCACGGCCGAGGTGGCGCTCGACGTGCTGCAGGTGTGGCTGCGCGACGTGCAGGCCGCGCAAGTGCCCGGCGCGCCGCTGGTGAACGTCGATCTGCAGCCGCTCGCGGTCGCGGCGGCGGCGAAGGTGTCTGCTGCCGCGCTCCACCGTCGCAACCTGCTCATCGACGAGGCGCGCAACGCGATCACCCAGCGGAACGGCGCCGTGCGCCTCCAGCTCGAGCGCATGTTCGTCGAGATGTTCGCTGGCTGATGGAGCGCCGCCGCCCTGCCGCCTGGAAGCTCGGGTTGCTGTCGCTCCTGTACTTCGTGCAGGGTTTGCCCTTCGGCTTCCAGTCCAAGGGCCTCAAGCTGCTGCTCGCCGACGACAAGTCGGTGCCGATGACCGCGGTGACGTTGCTCGGCCTGCTCTCGCTGCCGTGGAGCGTCAAGCCGCTCTGGGCGCCCCTCGTCGATCGGTACGGCTCGGCTCGCTTCGGGCGACGCAAGTCGTGGATCGTTCCGCTCATGGCGCTGCTCGCGCTCACGCTCGCGGGGGCTGGCCTGACGCCGTACCCCGAGCTGCTGGTGCCGCTGCTGGCCGTCGTGCTGTTGATGAACGTCTTCGCCTCGATGCAGGACGTGCCGGTGGACGGGCTCGCGGTCGATCTGCTCTCGGAGCACGAGCTCGGTGCGGGAAACGCGGCGCAGGTCTCGGCGTACAAGATCGGCATGGCGGTCGGCGGGTCGATCTTCATCGGCCTGCTGCTGCCGCGCCTCGGCTGGGCGCCAGCGTTCCTCGTGCTCGCGGTGATCGCCGCCGTCGCGACGGTCGCGATGCTGCGGGTGGACGAGGCCGGTCGGACGCCCCCTGGCAGCATCGATGATCGGCTCTCTTTCCGCGAGATCGCGCGGCGTACCTGGCAGCTCGTCTCGAAGCCCGGCGGCGCGTGGCTCGTACTCTTCGTCGCCAGCTACAAGATGGGCGAGGCGCTCTCCGATTCGGTGTTCGAGCCGTACCTGCAGCGGGTGCTGGGCTACTCGAAGGAGGACGTGGCTGGCTTCGCGCTCGTCGGGCAGGTGGGCTCGCTCGTGGGCTCGATCGCGGGCGGGCTGCTCGCGCAGCGCACCTCGTTGTTGCGCGCGGTCGGCACGACGTCGGCCGTGCGCGCGGTGTCGCTCGTCGGCATGTGGGCGCTCGCGGCAGGGCTGCTGCCGGGAACGCCGGCGGTGATCACCGCCGTCACGGGCCTCGAGCACTTCTTCGCTGGGCTCGTCACCACCTGCATGTTCGCCTTCATGATGTCGAAGGTGGATCGCAGCGTCGGCGCGACGCACTTCACCCTGCTCGCTGCCGTCGAGGTGCTGGGGAAGTCTCCGACGGGCCTGGTCTCGGGCGCGCTCGTCGATGCGCTGGGCTGGGCGCCCGTCTTCCTGCTCGGGGCGGCGTTGTCGTGGGCCTTCCTCGCCCTCCTGCTGCCCCTCCGCCAACGCGTCAGCCAGCGCGCGTGACGCGCTCGAGCGTGTTCATCAGCTCAGCGAAGGAGACCGGCTTGGCGAGGTACGCGTTCATCCCCGAGCGCTGACAGGCCTCGACGTCGTCGGCTGACGCAGACGCGGTCACCGCGATGATCGGCGTCCGTCCAGAGGGCGGCGCGAGGGCCCGAATGCGCTCGGTCGCCTCGAAGCCGTCCATCACGGGCATGTGGCAGTCCATGAGAATGGCGTCGACGGGGCGGCGCTCGAGCACCTCCAGGGCCTCGAGCCCGTTCGTCACCGACTGCACCTGGTGGCCTGCGCGCTGCAGCAGCCCCTCGGCCACCCGCCGGTTGATGGGGTTGTCGTCCACCACGAGCACCGAGAGTCGGCCCTGCGCCGTGGCAGGCGCGACCGGCCCGGAGGCCGTCATCGGCAACGTGAACTGGAAGCAGGAACCCAGCCCCGGCCTGGAGTCCACCGTCAAGGCTCCTCCGAGCAGCGTGACCAGCTGCTTCGAGAGCGCGAGGCCGAGGCCGGAGCCTTCGTGCCGCCTCGTCGTCGAGGCGTCGACCTGCTCGAACGCCGCGAAGAGCCTCGGCAGATCGGCTGCGTCGATGCCGATGCCCGTGTCCGTCACCGAGAACTCCAGCGCCTGCCCTTTGAGCGCGACCCTCACCGAGACCGCGCCGCGCTCGGTGAACTTCACCGCGTTGCTCACGAGGTTGGTGAGCACCTGCTGCAGTCGCGCCCCGTCGAGGAGCACCCACGGAGGCACGTCGGCCTCGCACCGGCTCTCGAAGCTCACGCCTTTGCGTTTCGCGAGCGGCGCGAAGAGCGCCCCGACGTCGTCGATGATCCACCTGAGCTCGGTAGGGCGCGGCGCGGGCACCAGCTTGCCCGCCTCGATGCGGCTGAGATCGAGCAGGTCGTTGAGCAGCGCGACCATGTGCTGGCCGCTTCGCTGGATGACGGCGAGGCGCTCCTTCGTCGCGGCGGGCACCTCGGAGCTCGCCAGCAGCTCCTCGGTCATGCCCAGCACGCCGTTCATGGGCGTGCGGATCTCGTGACCGATGTTCGCAAGGAACTGGCTCTTCGTCTCTGCGGCCGCCTGCTGCTGGGCAATGACTCTGACGCGCAGCTGGTCGGCTGCCCCGGTGAGCATGAGGACCATCGTGAGCGCGAAGAGGTAGTTGAGCCCCTGGGTGACGACCGGCGCCGTGTCTTCGTACGCCAGCGCGACCCCGGCCGACACGAGCGCGAGCTCGAGGACCACCACCAGCAGACAGAACGCGAGGTAGGCCCAGCCCCACCGGCGACCCAGGACGAAGGCCGCGACGAGCGGAATCACCACGAGAATGGTGGGCGCCGTCGGGTCCGGCGGACGCTGCAGGAGCCCGCTGGCGGCGAAGAGCAGCGAGCCGGTGAGCAATGACACGTGCGCCGGAAGGGCGACCTTCCCCGTGCGTCTGAACAGCGCGAGCATCGCCGCGCCGATCGCCGGCGCAACGCCAAGCGCCCCCACCATCGGCCACGACCCGGCGGCCGCGAAGATTGGAGCGGTGCCCAGGCAGAACGGAAAGACCGGGAGCCACGCCTTGACGAACAGCCGCCCGGCGCTCGCCTCCGGCCCCGTCAGCCCCGCAGGGACGAGCCGATCGACCAGCCGCTCGAACCAACTCGATGTGGACTCTCCGGAAGCCACCCCTGCTTCATACCGGCCCTCGCCAACGCGACGATAGCCATGAGTCGGTGCGGACCTGCTGGGCATCAAGAGAAGGCCTTCACGCCCTCCTGCACGTCGTACAGCGCGACGGTCTTCTTCCCGCCAGAGTGATCGCAGGTGGGCACGGTGACGAGCTCCCAGCCAGGGAGGACGAGCGCCGTCAGCCCGCGACCGTAGACGCCACCCGTGTCCACCCCCACCGCCCACCGGGTGATGAGGGGGCGATCGAGGACCGAGTGCCCGAAGATGATCCGCTCGGGTCCGGTCCAGAAGTTCGTCCAGAAGCGGTGGCCGACCGGCGCCTTCGAGGGCCAGAACGACTTCGTGGCCGGAGGGTTGATGTGCTGCAGGTGGAGCAGGTGATGCGGCGACTGCTGCTCGAGGGGCACGCCGGGGAAGCAGCCCGCGTGGACCACCGCCGCGCCGAACTCAGGCAGCCGGATGAAGAGCGGCAGCTTCGAGAACCAGTCGTAGTGCTCGTCGTCGAGCGCCGCGCGCGTCCGCAGGTGATCTGCAGAGAGCTTCTCGGCCGGGCGGCGCCGCTGCTGCAGGTGCTTCTCTTCGTGGTTGCCCAGCACGCACTCGTACTTCATCGCGAGCTCGACACAGGCGCGCGGGTGTGGTCCCCGATCGACGAGATCGCCCGCGAAGATGAGCCGGTCGGCGCTGCTCACCTGCAGCCGATCGAGCAGCGCCACCGCCTCGTCGAAGCAGCCGTGCAGATCTCCGATGATGATGGTGCGGCCCACGTCGTCATCCTCGCTGAACACCGGCAGCGCCGGCAGGTTGCTCGGTCGGACGAGACGCCGTCCAATCGCCTGACCCCGGCGCGAGTCCCCGCAGGTGGTTGATCTTCCGCCTGATTGAGCCGCGTCAGGAAATGGCGTCGGTTGTCGTGGGAGCGGGTATGGTCGATGGCCTTCGCCCATGCTCACCGACGACGAACTGTTCGCCGACATCTCCCGGCGCAAAGCCGAAGGCCGTGACTTCAAGAAGCAGCTCGGAGAGCTGGTCTTCAGGTGGAGGGACGCTTCCACCACCGTCATCCGCCGCGTCCAGGGCGCGTTCATGAGGGGCTCTCCGGACGACGTCGATGAGGTGTTTCAAGACGCCGCCGCGAAGTTCATGTCCCGTGGCCTCGATCAGTTCCGGGGCGTGTCAGAGCAGATGCCGGGGAAGGCCGCCTCGCCGAAGACCTTCTTCCTTCGCATCGTGAAGCACTGCGCGATCGATCGCTATCGCCGCCAGCGCGAGGAGCTCGCGGAGGGCCCGCGCGGTGACGAGGAAGATGAGCGCGAGGAGTCGTTGCCCGAGGCCAACCGCGCCGTCGCCTTCTCGCAGGCGAAGGCCGAGGCCGCCGAGGCGAACGAGGAGTACTGGGCTGCTTTCCGGAAGCTCCAGGAGGAGCACCCGAACGAGGCGGCTGCGTGGGATCTGTACCACCACCAGGATCTGGACGATCACGAAGAGGTCGCCCGCCGCCTGGGGATCACCGTCGTCAATTCCTACAAACGTGTCAGCCGCGCCCAGGCGTGGCTCAAGTCGTACGTGCTCGAAGCACGCAAGGAGGAGCAGTCGTGACCGTCTCGCCCATCGAGAAGTACCAGGCCCGCATCGACGAGCTCGAGTCGCTGAGAACGGAGCTGCAGGCCGCCAGTCGCCCGGATCCCGCGCCGGTGGTGGGCAGAGTGCTCGAGGCCGCTGGCGATCTGCTGCGGCGCCGCCTCAAGGTGAGCTGCGACGAGCAGCGCATCGACCAGGCGCTCGCGGTGGTTCCCGAGAAGGGCCTGCTGGCGTGGCTCGATGGCGTGAAGGCGGAAGACGTGCGCTCGCGCGTCGAGCGGGCCGCGGATCAAGCGGTGGACGCCGCGATCCCCGAGAGCGACGGCGACGGACGGACGCTGACCGTCTGGGCGATGCAGGCCCTGATGGCGCGCGACCGGCTCGAGTCTGCCCGCTTCGCCGTCGAGCGGATGAAGCGCAGCAACAAGGCCGGCGCCAGCGTCGCTCTCGAGCGCCTGGAGAAGGAGCTCGCCGCGGCCGACGAGCGCTCGAGGCGGTGTTGTACCCGGCTCACCGCGCTCAACGCCGACCGGCGCGACGAGCTGGCCCTGCTGGATCCCGAGCGGCGCGCAGCCGCGTGGTGGTTGTCGGAGAAGTCGGGGCTCGAGCACGACCTCGTCGTCAGGGTGCTCGGCGGCGAGGCGCGAGGCAGCCTCCCGAAAGGCGCCCAGGCCGCGCACGACCTGGTGATGCAGAAGCGCACGCGACGCTTCTCCTACGACGAGCTGCTCCGCTTCGATCTCGGCCTCGCCAGCCCAGCCGAGCTCGAGGCCGTGAGGAAGGCGGCGGGAGACGACCCCGAGCTGAAGCTGGCGCTGAAGGCGATGGAGGAGGGCGACCTCGCCATCGACGACGTGACGAAGGACGAAGTGCCCGTGCTGCGAGCTGCTCCCGTGCCGCCTGCGGTCGAGCCGCGCAGCCCCGCCCCCGAGATCGTGGAAGAGCGCAGCGAGTTCCGGCTGCTGGTGTTCCGCGCGAAGCAGCGTGTCCAGGTGGTGGTTCAACCCCGTCGCCAGGATCGCTTCGCTGCCGCCGCCGTCTACCTCCCCGACCAGCCTCAGCGCAGCGTGCCCCACGAGCCGGGAGATCACGGCCTGCACTTCGACGTGGGCGCCCCCGAGCGCGTGCGCGGGCTCGTCGCGAAGGTCGTCGTCCGCCTCACCGATGGGCGTGAGCTCACCAACGAGGTGAAGCTGTAGTGGCGCCGGCTCCCGCGCCCGGCGTCAGCGTCGTGCTGGTGACCGCGCCGTCCGAAGAGGTCGCCGCCACGCTGGCCCGGACCCTCGTCGAAGAGCGCCTGATCGCCTGCGCCAACCTGGTGCCGAAGATCCGCTCCATCTATCGCTGGGAAGGCGCGGTGCACGACGAGCCCGAGGTCTTGCTGGTGCTGAAGACCCGCAGCGAGGGCTTCGCCGGCCTCGCCGCACGCATCAAGGCCCTGCACCCCTACTCGGTGCCCGAGGTGCTCGAGCTGCCCGTGCTCGCTGGTCACCACCCCTACCTCGACTGGGTGTTGGCCGAGACGACGCCGAAGCCCACCGGTTGAAGGCGACCGCCGCGCAGGCCCTTGAAAACAGGGAGTTCGAGAGCGCTCGCGGCCCAGACCTCACGGTGGTGTAAAGTCCCCTGCGAAAAGCGGTCGCACAACGTCCCACCTCGCGGGGCGATAACCCCTCCAGGAGTCCAGTTCTTCAAGGGAGATCACCGTGGTCCGGGTCAACTCGCGAGCGAAGGCAGCACAGGCGGTGGCGAAGCGCGCAGCGTCGAAGCGTACGTCGGCGGACATCGAGCGGCTCGAGAAGTCGAAGAGCGCTGAGGTCATGACCGCCGAAGACGGAACGGTCACCCGTCGCAGGTCTTCGCGTCGAAAGGACGTGCAGACCGATCAGGTCCTCACGAAGTCCGAGGGCAAGATGCTCGAGTCCACCCTCGAGTACTCGAAGCGCACCACCCGCCCGGGCAAGGACACCACGAGCACCTTCGTCGAGAAGAGCGACATGCTGGGCCGCAAGTCGAGCGAGTCGCGCACCGAGACCTCGAGCGAAAAGGGCAGCACCTCGCGCCACACCGTCACCACGAAGGGCGTGGATGTCTACGGCATCGAGAAGAGCGGTCGCGAGCAGACCGTCAACAGCGCGCTGGCCGACGGCACCCGCACCGCGACCCACTCGAAGACGAGCGACTCCCGCGGCAACCAGCACAAGGCCTCCGACGTCACCACCGTTCGCGAGCAGGGCGAGGCGGTCGTCACCCGCAACGAGAAGCGCGCGAAGGGCAGCCAGCTCGAGACCAGCTCGTCCACGACCTACGAGGACGGCATCTTCACGCTCGGCGGCGGCGCCGACTGGAAGAAGGGCACGAGCGTCGAGAAGAGCTACCTCCGCGAGCGTGAGGCTGACGCGTCGAAGGTGGTGGCGAAGGCCGACAAGGTCGCCGAGCGCGCTGGCAAGGTGCTCGACTGGCTGGGGCTCGAGCCGAAGTCCTGGTCGAGCGAGGTCGATCCGTCGCGCATGAAGTCGAAGACGCTCGTCGAAGGCGAGCGCGGCTCCGTGCGCGCCGAGTGGGGCGTGTCGGGCGGGCAGAGCGCGCAGTTCGACGGCCAGAGCATCTCGGGCCAGTTCAACCGTGAGGCGCGCGCCGGCGTCTACGCCGAGTCGTCGGGCTCGGTCGAAGGCCGCTACGGGGAGGCCTCGTACGACGCGCGGGCGAAGGCCGAGGCGAAGGCGTCGGTCGACGCGCGCGGCCGGCTCGATCTCAACGGCCTCGATGCGTCGGTGAACCTGCGCGCTGGGGCGTCGGTCGAGGCCGAGGTCTCGGGCCGCGCGGCGACGAAGAGCATCACCATCTCGGGGGTCGAGGTGAACGCGGCGGTGGACGGCAAGGCGCGCGTCTCGGCCGAGGCGGTCGCCGAGGCGACGGGCACCGTGCAGATCACCCGTGACCCGCCCACGGCGGTCGCGAAGGGCACCATCGGCGCCTCCGCGGTCGCCAAGGCGGAAGCCGAGGTGCGGTTCTCGGCGGGCCCCTTCTCGGTGGTGGCGAGCGGCTACGCGAGCGCCGGCGCAGAGGCGCGGGCGACCGGCATCATCGGGTACGAGGACGGCAAGCTGAAGATCGGCGGCAGCGCCGGCGCGGCCCTGGGCGTCGGCCTGGGCGGCTCGGCCACCGTCGAGATCGACGTGCGCGCGATCGGCCAGATGGCGAAGAACGCGGCCGACGTGAACGACGACGGCAAGGTCGATTGGAAGGACGCCTTCGCCGCGGTCGGCAAGACGGCGAAGTTCGCCTCGCGCTGGCTGGTGCCGCCCTCTCCGTCCCCGCGTGAGTTCGTCCGAATCACGCCTCCCCTGTTCACTCCACCGATGGTGATGCTGTGGTCTCCATGGCCCGTTCCGAACTCTTTTCTCGCGGCGAACAAGCCCTGAAGTCCGGCGCCTACGATGAAGCGAAGAAGCTCTTTCGCGAGGACGAAGACGCGAAGGGCTCCCGCGCCGACTCGATCGCGAAGCTCCAGGCCGCCGACGCGAAGCTGGCGGCCGGCGACCTGAACGCGGCGGCTGCGCTCTACGAGACCGTGCTCGAGCGCAACCCGTCCGTCGCCGAGGCGTACCAGGGCCTCGGGCGCATCGCGCTCTTCACAGGCAACGTCGAGGCCGCCAAGGTGCACGCGATGGCTGCCGTTCGGCTCGCGCCCCGCCACGGGCTCGGGTGGACGCTGGTGGGCCTGGTGCACGAGAGCCTCGAGGAGCACGACCTCGTCGTCGAGGCCCTCAAGAAGGGCGCAGAGCTGTCACCCGAGCTCTTCCTCTGCCAGTTCAACCTCGGCCGCTACCTCGCCTCGCGGGGCCGCGCGCCAGACGCGGTGGCTGCGTTGACTCAGGCGACGGCCCTCGCGCCGAACAACCCCGATGGCTTCCTCTTCCTCGGGCTCGCCTACAAGGTCGGCAAGCAGTACCGGCTCGCGCTCAAGGCGCTCGAGAAGGCGAAGGATCTCGCCCCGAAGAACGTGGACGCCTGGGCCACGCTCGGCGACGTGCTCTTCGAGCTGCGCGAGTTCCAGGCCGCGCGCGACATGCTCGATCAGGGCCTCGCGGCATGCGGAGATCACCCGGCGCTGCTGGAGAAGGCGCTCGCCGCCACCATGATGCTCGACGACGTTCCGGCCGCCGTCGCCTACCTCGAGCGCGAGCTGAAGGTGGCGCCCCAGCACGAGCAGGCGTGGCTCAACCTCGCCAATGTCTCCATCTTGAACGGCGAGTACGACAAGGCCGAGAAGGTGGCGAAGCAGCTGCTCGAGAAGAACCCGAGGCAATGGGAAGCCCACTTCGTGCTCGGCAACCTGTACGCCGCCGCGCCCGTGCCGCAGAAGGCCGAGGCCGCCTACCGCAAGGCCATCGAGTGCGCGCCGACGGAGTGGCGCCCCGTCGTCAACCTCGCGACCCTCTTCATCGAGGGCGCGGACGCCGCGAGGTACCCTGAGGCGCAGGCCCTGCTGGAGAAGGCGGCGGCGCTGGCGCCGAAGACGGAGTGGCGGGTGCCCTACAACCAGGCGCTCGCGCTGACCCGGCTGGGCAGGAAGGACGAGGCGCTCGCGTTGGTCCGCGGCATTCAGAGAGACGCGCCCCCCACGCACCCGATGGTGGCCGAAGCGAAGAAGCTCGAGGCGAACCTGCTCGGCGGGGTTTGACGGGCGGCCGGGCTGGTCGGCTAAGACGCCGGACATGCGCTCAGCTCTCGCGGTGGTGATCGCGGTCGCCCTCCCAGCTCAGGCCGGCATCGGCTCTGCGCTCGCAAAGCTGAGCAAGGCGGGCCGCGTTGGCTCGACCGCCGTGAAGGTCAGCCGCACGGCGAAGCTGGCCCGGCTCGCCGGTGGCGTCTCGACCGTGGTGGTCGCCGAGCGCGCGGCCGCGTCGCTGGGAGGCGTGGCGGTCGAGAGCGCGGGCTACCTCGCGAGATCGAGCTCCGGTGAGCTGGTGATGCTCGCGAAGGGGAGCGCCGCGCCGATGGCGGTCGATGACGTCGCCCAGGCCGCGCGGCGGCTGGGAACCAACGCCACGGTCGTGCTCGATCCGACCGTCGCCGCGAGTCCCGAGGCGCTCAGGGCGCTCCCGGCTGACGTCGAGCTCCTCGTCGCCGATGGTCCGCGCCGCCTCCCGGTGAGGCGGGTCGATCAGGACGGCGTGGTGAACTTCGTGGTCGAGCACGGAGACACGGCGATGGACCTCGCCGACTTCGCCGCGGGCCTCGTGCCCGACGACGCCGCGGACGACGAGGACGTCAGCCCGGTCACGGCCGTCGTCCTCGGGGCGATGACCCTCGGCGCCTGGCTGGTGTGGAAACGGCACAGGGCTGCGTCCTGATCGGCAGGCGCAGGTGAGGTCGGGAGGGACGCTCCCGACCAGCAAGGCATCGATCACTCCGCGTCGGCGTCGGCGTCGGCGGCCTCGCGATCGGCGTCGGCGTTCGCCTTCTCGGCGTCGGCGTCAGCAGCGGCCACCGCCTGCTCGAGCTTCGCGTCGGCCTCGGCCTTCGCGGTGGCGTTGGCGGACTGCGCCGCCGCCTTCGCCGCCTCGGCCTTCGCGAGCCCCTCGGCGCGCTTGAGCTCGGCCTTCGCCTTCGCCTCGGCGGCCTTCGAGGGCGCGTCCTTCTTCGCCTTCGCCTCCTCGCCCGCCTTCTTCACGGCGTCCTTCGCCGCGTCGATCTTCGTCTTCCACTCGGCCTTCACGGCCTCGACCTTCGCCTTCGCGTCGGCCTTCGCCGCGTCCACCTTCGCCTTCGCGGCGTCCTTCGCGGCCTTCGACTTCTCGGCGGCGGCCTTCTTGCGCTCCTCGGCCTTCGCCTTGTTGGCCTTCTTCTTCTCGTCGCGGGCGGCCTTCGCGGCCTTCGGGTCGGGCTTCGCGTCGGCGGCGGGCGTGGCCGCGGCCTTCTCGGAGGGCTTCTCAGCCGCCTTCTCCGCGGCCTTCTCGGCCTTCTCGACCTTCTCGGCTTTCTTCTCCTCCTTCTTCTCCTGGCCCTTGTTGGCGGGCTGGGCGAGGGCGATGGACGAGATGACGGCGAGGGCAATGGACAGACGCTTCATGGGTTCCTGCTCCTTGTGTGCGGGGGACTGCGGGGCTTCTCAGCGCGTCTCACGACGGTTGGAAAGACGGGATCTTCAGGGCCGTTCGAAACAGGCCGCGATGCCCTGCCCGACGCCGATGCACATGGTGGCGAGGCCCCGCTTCGCGCCGCGGCCCTTCATGGCGTGGAGCAGGGTGGCGGTGATGCGCGCGCCCGACATACCGAGGGGGTGGCCGAGGGCGATGGCGCCGCCGTTGACGTTCACCTTCGCCTCGTCGAGGCCCAGCTCGCGCACGCAGGCGAGCGACTGCGCGGCGAACGCCTCGTTCAGCTCGATCAGGTCGAGTGACGCCACCGCCCACCCCGCACGGCTCAGCGCCTTTTTCGAGGCCGGCACCGGCCCGATGCCCATCGTGCGCGGATCGACGCCGGCAGTGCCGCTGGAGACGAAGCGGGCGAGTGGCTGACGGCCAACGAGGGCCCGCTCGCTCATCAGTACCACCGCGCTCGCGCCGTCGTTGAGGGACGACGAGTTCCCGGCGGTCACCGTGCCACCGTCACGGAAGGCGGCCTTGAGGGTCGCCAGCTTCTCGTACGAGGAGTCGGCGCGCGGCTGCTCGTCCTGCGACACGACGAGCGGCGGGCCCTTCTTCTGCGGCAGCTCGACGTTCACCAGCTCGGCGGCGAAGCGGCCCTGTTGCTGAGCGGCGACGGCCTTCTGGTGGGAGGCGAGGGCGAAGCGATCCTGATCCTCGCGGGCGATCTTCCACTGCTCGGCGACGTTCTCGGCCGTCTCGCCCATCTGCTCGAGCGGGAACATCGCCGCCAGCTTCGGGTTCGGGTATCGCCAGCCAAGCGAGGTGTCGTAGCCCTCGAGCTTGCCGCCGGGGAAGCCGTCGGCCGGCTTCGGCACGGACCACGGAGCGCGCGTCATCGACTCGACGCCGCCGGCCACCACCACGTCGGCCTCGCCGAGCTGGATCATGCGGGCGCCGAGGATCAGCGCTTCGAGGCCCGAGCCGCACAGCCGGTTCACCGTCGCCGCCGGCACCGTCTGGGGCAGGCCCGCGAGCAGCGCCGCCATGCGCGCGACGTTGCGGTTGTCTTCGCCGGCCTGGTTCGCACACCCGAGGTAGAGCTCTTCGATGGTCGCCGGGTCGATCTTCGCGCGCTCCACTGCCGCGCGGATCACCAGGGCCGCCAGATCGTCGGGCCGCACGTCCTTGAGCGCGCCCCGCAGCTTGCCGATCGGCGTGCGCACCGCGTCCACCACGAAGCAGGCGCTCATGGCGTCAGCACCACGTTGCCGAAGGACCTGCGCTCCGCGAGCAGCAGGTGCGCCTCCGACGCCTGGGCGAGCGGCAGCACCCGATCGAGCACCGGGCTCAGCTTGCCCTCCTCGACGAGCTGGAGGACGCGGAACAGGTCGCCCTTCGAGCCCATCGTCGAGCCGAGCAATGAGATGCGCTTGTAGAAGAGCACCCGCAGGTCGAGCTTCACGTCGCCGCCGCTGGTCGCTCCGCAGGTCACCAGCCTTCCCCCGTACGGGAGGCACGACACCGACTTGTCCCAGGTCGAGGCGCCCGTGTGCTCGAAGACGACGTCGACGAGCTTCTTGTGGGTCAGCTTCTTCACCTCTTCCAGGAAGTCCTCCTTCGTGTAGTCGATGACGTGATCGGCCCCGAGCTGCTTCGCCTTCGCCGCCTTCGACTCCGTGGACGTGGTGGTGATCACCTTCGCGCCGAGCAGCTTCGCGATCTGAATGGCGGCGCTGCCGACGCCCGAGCCCGCCGCGTGCACCAACACCGTCTCACCGGCCTGCAGCTGGGCGCGGCGCACCAGCATCGTCCAGGCGGTGAGGTAGGTGAGGGGCAGGCAGGCGG
Source organism: Myxococcaceae bacterium (assembly GCA_016793095.1). Classification (GTDB taxonomy): domain Bacteria; phylum Myxococcota; class Myxococcia; order Myxococcales; family Myxococcaceae; genus Xiheimicrobium. The sequence continues at coordinate 29,531 of JAEUJQ010000070.1, forward strand.
CTTCCTCGAAGGACAGGCGCTTCGGCTTCATGAGGATGTTCTGGCGCGGCACGCACAGGTACTCGGCGTACCCGCCCCGGATGTGCTCTCCGAAGATCGTGTACCGACGGCACAGGTTGTCCTCGCCCTTGAGGCACCGCTCGCACACGCCACAGGACCAGCCGGGGTTCACCAGCACCTCGGCGCCGGGCTCGAGATCGTTCACCTCGGAGCCCACCGCGTCCACCACGCCCGCGATGTCCGCCCCCAGGACGTGGGGCAGCTCGAGCTTGAGCCCCGGCCAGCCCTTGCGCACGAAGACGTCGAGGTGGTTCAGGGCCACCGCCTTCACCCGCACCCGGACCTCGCGCGCCCTGGGCGACGGGTTGGGGAGTTCAAGGACTTCGAGGACTTCTGGTCCACCGTGGCGGTGGAAACCGACTGCGCGCATGTGGTGACTCCCTGTCTTGAAGGCCCCGGTGCGCTCGTGTACAGCCGCGCCCGTTGCAGGAGCCCGTTTAGAAGTCGCCGTCAGCAAAATCTACCGGGTCGGTAGGCCGTGCCGGTCCAAGAAAGAAGCGATGTCCTCCATGACGATTCGAAGCGTGCTGGTGTCGAGCGTGGTCCTGGCGGTTTTCTCGGCGTGTCCGGTGCGTCCCACCACCCGCGACGCGGGGGCGGGCGGCGGCGGGCTGCTGACGGGCGGAGGGTTCTCTGGCACCGGGGGTGGGTTCTCGACGGGCGGGGGCTCGACGGGCGGGGGCTCGACGGGTGGCGGCTCGACGGGCGGCGGCTCGACGGGTGGCGGTTCGACGGGCGGCGGCTCGACCGGCGGCGGCATGGCGACCGGCGGCGGCTCGACGGGCGGCGGCATGGCGACGGGCGGCGGCTCGACGGGCGGCGGCTCGGCCGGCGACGGTGGCGTCTGCCCGAATGGCTTCGGCTGGAACGGCACCGACTTCTCCATCGCGGCCGCGAAGTGCGCCAACATCTGCGGCGATCACCTCTGGATCCGCGACGTGGTCGTGACCGGCGTGGAGGAGAGCTTCACCGGCACGCAGGGTGACTCCCAGGCGAAGTTCTGGGTGCAGGACACCCGCGACAACCGTCAGGGCCTGTGGATCTCGAAGAGCTTCACCGACCTGCCCCGGACCTGGCAGCCCCGCGTGGGCGACCTGCTCAACATCCGCGGCTTCTACAAGTCTCAGTTCAGCACGTGGGATCGGTTCGGCTACCGTCGCCAGCTCGGCAACGGCTGCAGCGCGGCGGTGCGGAACGACGGCGGCGTGCTCGAGATCGAGGTGGTGGACGGCGGCGTCACGAGCATTCCGGTCACGGCGATGCCGGGCTTCGGCAACGCGATGAACGGCACGACGCGGCCGAACGCCGACCTCGGCTCGACGCGGGTGTTCATCCCCGGGCCCGTGAGCCTCACCAGCCCGACGCCGGTGCCGTTGAGCCGCCTCGGCGTCGACGCGGGCGTCGCGGGCTTCAACGGCTTCGAGATCACCGGCGGCGTGCTGGTGAACAACATCTTCACCTTCGGCAACTACCCTGACGGCGGGCCGCGCTGTGACTGGCGCGCGATCGCCGCCGACGGCGGAGTCGTCACCTTCCCCAACGGCCTGACGGGCATCTGGGACACCTACACCCACGCGCCGTGCATCGGGGTGGCGGACTGTGGGGGCAACCGGGACGCTGGCTCGGTGCCCTTCACCACCAACACGTTCACCTACGTGCTCTACCCGACCGAGTGCGCCGAGCTGCAGGGCATGGTGCAGTGACCGATGGGCGTCCTCAACGCCTCCATCATCGACGGCATCGGGCACCTCGAGCTCAACCGGCCCGAGGTGCGCAACGCGATCAACCGTGAGCTGATCGACGCGCTGCACGAGACGCTCGATGGGTGGGCCGAGCAGGACGAGCTCAAGGCGGTGGTGCTGTCGGGCGCCGGGGGCAAGGCGTTCGCCGGCGGCGCCGACATCTCGGAGCTGAAGGAGCGCACGCACCGCGAGGCCTTCTTCGGCTTCAACCAGCGGCTGTTCCAGAAGCTCGAGGACTTTCCCCGGCCGACCATCGCCGCCATCGACGGCTATGCGCTGGGCGGTGGGCTCGAGCTGGCGCTGTCGTGCGATCTGCGGGTCGCCTCGAGGTCTGCGAAGGTGGGTATGCCCGAGGTGTCGCTGGGCATCTTCCCGGGCGCCGGCGGCACCTGGCGGCTGCCGAGGGTGGTGGGCCTGGGCCGCGCGAAGGAGCTCGTCTTCACCGGCCGCCTCGTCGAGGCCGACGAGGCGTACGCGCTGGGCCTCTTCGAGCGCCTCGTCGAGGCCGACGCGAAGGCCGAGGCGCTCTCGCTGGCGCGGCAGATCGCCCAGAACTCGCCGCTCGCGGTGCAGGTGGCGAAGGTGACGCTCAACACCTTCGCGAAGGCACAGCACGCCGAGCCGGTGGAGCGGCTGGCCCAGGCGATCCTCTTCGACTCGGCCGACAAGCGGGCACGCATGACGGCGTTCCTCGAGAAGAAGAAGAAGTGACCGGCTCCCGGGAGGGGACGACATGACGATCGAGACCGTTGGGGTGATCGGCGCGGGCACGATGGGCCACGGCATCGCGCAGGTGTCGGCGCAGGCCGGCTACCAGGTGGTGCTCTACGACGTGACGAAGGCGGCCGCCGAGGCCGGCCGCGCGAAGATCGACAAGACCCTGTCGGTGGGCGTCGAGAAGAAGAAGGTGACGCCCGAGGCGAAGGAGCAGGCGCTCGCGAAGATCTCGACGGCCGACTTCCTCGAGGCGCTCAGGCCCTGCCAGCTCGTCGTCGAGGCCGCGCCCGAGAAGCTCGCGCTCAAGCAGGAGCTCTTCAAGTCGCTCTCGGCGATCTGCGCCTCCGACGCGATCCTCGCGAGCAACACGAGCTCGCTCAGCCTCACCGAGATCGCCGCCGCCGCGACGCACCCGGGCCGCGTGGTCGGCCTGCACTTCTTCAACCCCGTGCACCTGATGAAGCTGCTCGAGGTGGTGCGCGCCTTCCAGACGAGCGACGAGACGGTGACACGGGTGAAGGCCTATGGCGCGTTGATCGGCAAGGAGCTGATCGTCGTGAAGGACTCGCCCGGCTTCGCCTCGTCGCGGCTGGGCGTGGCGCTGGGCCTCGAGGCGACGCGCATGCTGGAGGAGGGTGTCGCCTCGGCCGAGGACATCGATCGCGCGATGAAGCTCGGCTACGGCCACCCCATGGGGCCGCTCGAGCTCGGCGACCTCGTCGGGCTCGACGTGCGGCTGGCGATCGCCGAGTACCTCCACGCCGAGACGGGCAGCGCCACGTTCCGCCCGCCGCAGCTCCTCAAGAAGCTGGTGCGCGCCGGGAAGCTCGGGAAGAAGACGGGAGAGGGCTTCTACAAGTACTGAAGTTCCCTGTGAGCGCTCCTCAAGTAGGCTGCCCGGCAGGAGCGTCGCGATCGTCACGGAAGGCCCCCAGAACGCCGTCCCCTACGGCCCATACCTGCTGCTCAAGCGGCTGGCGGTGGGCGGCATGGCGGAGCTCTACCTCGCGAAGGACACCCGCTCGAACCGCATGGTGGTGCTGAAGCGGATCCTTCCGTACCTCGCCGAGGAGGTGGAGTTCCTGACGATGTTCCTCGACGAGGCGCGCATCGCGGCGCAGCTCCACCACCCCAACATCGTCGAGGTCTTCGAGCTCGGACGCCTCGAGGGCTCCACCTTCATCGCGATGGAGTGGGTGGACGGGCCGGATCTGCGCAAGGTGCTGCAGCGCGAGACCGAGCGGGGCGCGCCGATTCCGCCGGGCATCGGGGCGTGGGTGATCGCGCGGCTCTGCGAGGGGCTGCACCACGCCCACCAGCGCAGGGACCCCGAGGGGAAGGCGCTGGGCATCATCCACCGCGACGTCAGCCCCCAGAACGTCATGGTGAGCTACGCCGGGGACGTCAAGCTGGTGGACTTCGGCATCGCCAAGGCCACCGCGTGGATGAGCCGCTCGAAGCCCGGCGTCATCAAGGGCAAGTTCCTCTACCTCGCTCCCGAACAGCTCACGCAGGACAAGCTCGATCACCGCGCCGATCTCTTCGCGGTCGGAACGCTCTTGTACGAGCTCACCGTCGGCAAGAGCCCGTTCTACCGGAACACCACCGAGGCGGTGATCTACTCGATTCGCATGGAGGATCCGGCGCCGCCGCAGACGGTCGTGCCCGGCTACCCGCCGGGGTTGTCGCGCATCGTGATGAGGTGCCTCGAGAAGGACCGCACGCGGCGCTACCAGTCGGCCGAGGAGGTGCGGGCAGCGCTCGACGGCTTCATCCAGGTCGAGGCGCCCACCACGCGGGAGGACGTCGGCCGCTACATGGCCGAGCTGTTCGGTGACGACGACGAGCGCACCAGCGTCTACGTGCCGCCCAACGCCCAGACGAACGCGGTGGCGCCCATGCCAGCACCTCCGCCAGCGAAGAGGCCGTCGCCCTTCGCGGACGACGATCGCACCGTCTCGATCCCCGGCGCGCCCGCCCCCGATCGGCCGAAGGCGCTCACCACGCCGGGGCGAAGCCCGACCCGCGACCAGGGCCTGCTCACCACCGACCCGATCCTGCCGCCGAGGCGTGTCGACCGCGACGTGCAGCTCACCGCGCCCATCGCCCCGCCCGACGTCAGCTCTCCCACGCTGCCGCCAGTCGATCAGGACGGCGAGCAGACCAACGTGGGCCGGAGCGCCCCGACGCTCGCGATCGTGGACACGTCCCAGTCCATGGAGTTCGGCCCGACGCGGGTCTCGCTGTCGGGGGTGGTCGAGCTGAAGACCGGCGACGTGGTGCCGTTCCTCGAGCCGACCAGCGTGCGCGAAGGCCTCGACGCGGGGCCGAGTGATCCGTCCATCTCGACGGTGTCCGAGCCGCCGCCGAAGCTGCTGGTTCCTCCGCCGAGGGCGCGCCCGGCGCCACCGGTGCCCGACGACGTCACGGGGCCCACGAGAGATCCCAGGTCTGCGCGCATGCCCGATCGAACGGCCCAGCAGTTGGCCCACGTGCCGCAGCGCCCCGGCCCGCCGCGCCCGTCTCGCCGACGAAACACCTCGCAGCAGAAGAAGGCGTTCGACATCGAGGATCACATCGCGACCGTGGACATGGCGAGCTTCGAGGACAGCGCCGTCACGAGGCGGAAGCGCGTCGCGGTGTTCGTGATCGTCGGGGCGGTCGCGGTGCTCGCCGGCGCGCTGCTCGTCTGGGCGCTGTGGCCCTCGCAGAAGAAGCCAGCGCCGAAGCCGTCCGTCGAGAAGGTGGCGCCACCGAAGCCGGAGAAGGCCGCTCCGCCACCGCCGGCCGTGGTCAAGGTGACCTTCCGCGCTCCGCCTGGAACCAGGCTGACGATCGGCTCGACGAGCTACGAGCCGGGCGCGACCGTCGAGGTCCCGCCGGGCAAGTTGACGGTGCGGTATGTGTGCCCGCCGAAGCGGAAGCAGCGGGCGCGGACCCTCGAGTACTCGCCGGAGATCCCCGCGAGCGCCGAGCCTCTCTCCATCGATCTGCCCTGCCTCTGATCGAGTGGCGCGCGCTTCAGCTCCGCAAAGGCCACACCCGAGCCATGATCCCCTTCTTCGTCGCGCGGGCGGGGTCCAGCGCAGGCTGTCGAGCGCTCACGGGAGCCAGCGAGAAGCCATGACGCCCCTTCGTCGTCGCAGCGAGGTGCAAGCGCGGCAATCGAGCGAGGACGCTCGAGGCCATGACGCCTCTTCATCGTTGCCGCGCGACGGACTGAAGCCTCATCTGGGCGCCGAGAGCTTCGGCGCAGCGGGCGCCGTGGCCAGCGCCTCCTTCAGCTTCTCTGCCGGGTTGGGCTTCAACGCGAGATCGAAGGCCTTGACGAAGAGGCGGGTGCAGAACGACGACGAGCCGCTCCCGTAGAAGAGCTGTCGGCCCGTGGCGCGCGCCAGGGTCGCCGCGTCAGCACGGCCAGTGCCGTCGAAGAGCTCGGCCATCTGCCACAGGCGCCGGCCGTAGATCTGCCGCATGCCCGGCGTGAAGAAGGCGGTCGCGAGCTCGGCGCCCTTCGCGGCCTGCTTCGCGGGGTCGTCCTTCACCTCGGCGGCGATCGCGCTCATCGCGGCGAGCTGCGCCTCTGGAGGCATCCACTGCTTGATCTCAGGCTCGTCGTGCAGCGTCGCGCCGTCCTTCGCCTCGTCGCCCGGCTCGAGGGGCGGCAGCTTCCAGTCAGGGTCGAGCGGCACCACCCCCAGACGCGTGAGGCCATCGGCCATCTCCGCGGGGATGTTGGTGCGGCTGCGATCGTTGAGCGTCATCGCCCGGCCGAGCTCTTCGATGATGCGCTCGAGGGGCACGAAGACGAGCGAGATGTCGGCCTGCGCGCGCAGCTCCTTGATGCGGGTCCGGTAGACGGCGCGGTTGGTCTGCGCGCGATCGAACTGCGCGATGCCGAACTCGTCGCTGATGATGGCCTGGTAGATCTCCACGCCCCCGCCGCGCAGGGGCCGCGCGAAGAACAGGGCGCGATCGCCCGTGCCCAGCACCGGAGACATCGTGCCCAGCATCGCCTCGTCCTCTCTCGAGGGCAGCGGCGCGACGGTCTCGCCCACGACGGGCTTCACCTCGGCCACGGCGGCGCCCACGGACTTGAGCTGGTAGAGCGCCTTCTTGGCGAGCTTCGCGTGGGGCTTCGACTTCGACTGCACCAGCGCCTCGGCGAGCGAGGTCTGCTTCGCCTTCACCCAGGCAGCCAGCACCTCCGCCGCCTGGTCTTCCGAGAGCGCCTCGACCTGCGCTGCGGTCATCGAGAGGGGATCACTCATGAGGCCGGACTGTAGCGGGCCGTCGCGACGAGGGAATCGAAACTCAGCGCCGTTGCTGCGCCGCGAACCTGCGGTACAGCCAGCCGTCGAGCGCCAGGTGGGACACCACCTCGCCGAGGAGCACCGCCTTGAACGAGACCGCGTCCGGGTTTCGCGCGAGTTCGGTCGTCGCCCACAGTAGCAACAGGCCCGCCAGGTTCGAGTGGACGTAGATGGGAAGCGCGAGCTCGAGCCCCCACCGCCGCTCGTCCGTGATGCCCCTCAGGCACAGCCGCGTGAGGTCCCACGTGTCATTCACCAGGTAGACGAGGCTGAAGGGCACGAAGCTGGTGAGCAGCACCCCGGCCGACTGGAAGACCGTGAGGCCCTCGAGAGAGATGACTGACGAGAGGGGAAAGGTCGTGTTGACCGACGCCACGGCCGCGAGGGGCATCGTCAAGGTGAAGAAGAGCGCGAGGCCCACCGCGCCGAGGAAGATGAGGACGCTCGAGGTGATGCGCGAGAGCTCTCGCAGAAACGCGAAGGACAACACCACGAGCGTCGGGATCGCGAAGCACGCGAGGTTCAGCCCGGTCGCCCAGCAGAGGCTCGCGGCGTCCCAGCCGCCGGTGAAGAGCAGGACGACCGACGTCAGCAGGGCCGCTTGAGCGGCTCGGCGGCGCCACCCGGTCGAGGACTCCGGCGGCGCGCGTTCAGCGCTGCGGACACGGTCGTCCGGAGCTCGTCTGGTCGCGCCTCCAGTCATCGGCGACGAGCAGCACACGCGACTCCAGTCGCGCGGGCAAGGGCTCCTCCCGGAGCTCGGGCTTCCAATCGCCCGCGACGGGAGTAGGCAGTCCCACCCACGGCTCGGAGGTCGATCATGATGGAAGCCCTCGTTGGACAGTTCCTGGGAAGCGCGGACGGCGCGAGCCTGCTCTCGCAGCTCGGCGCGCAGGGCCTGGCGCCACAGCAGGCGCAGGCGGCGGTGCAGGCGACGGCGGAGGGTGTGGTCGAGCACGGCCCGAAGGCGGGGCTCGACCTCGGCGCGCTGCTCGGGGGCGGCGGGGGCCTCGGGGCCCTGGCTGGCGGCCTCGGCGGCATGCTCGGTGGCCTCACCGGTGGCGGAGCGTCGGCGCCGGCCGGCGGTGGGGGGAGCGGCCTCGGTGGCATTGTCGGTGGCCTCACCGGTAGTGGAGCGGCGACCCCGGCCGGCGGTGGCGGGAGCGGCCTCGGCGGCATGCTCGGTGGCCTCACCGGTAGCGGAGCGGCTGGCGGTGGCGGGAGCGATCTCGGCGGCATGCTCGGTGGCCTCACCGGTGGCGGAGCAGCGGCCCCCGGCGCGGCCCCGGCCGGCAGCGGCCTGGTGGCGATGCTGGCGGCTCCGGTCGCGCAGTTCGTCGCCCAGAAGACGGGGCTGGCCCCAGCGCTGGCGCAGACGGTGGTGAGCGCGGTGCTGCCGAAGCTGCTCGCCCTCATTCAGAAGTAATGGTGCGCGCCCTCGCGAGGGCGCCGAGCCGTCAAGCCGCGGCGGGCGCAGCTGTTTCATGCCTGTCGCGGCGCGACGGAGATCGAATCACCTGGGCTCAGCGGCGGCGCACGAGGAAGAAGTCGCCGCGCTGGCCGGCGATGAAGAACTCGCCGTCGAGCCGGCCGCCGAAGAGCTGCGACGGGTGCACGCCGCGCACGACGAAGTGATCGTAGCTCGACGCGTACTGCGCCCAGGGCCGCGGATCCCACTCGCTGGGGAACGTCGGCGGCGGCTCACCCCGGTACTTCAGGGGCGAGTGCGGCGTCAGCGCGAACGAGAAGTTGGTGAGGCCGCCCCGTTCACGGGCGATGACGGTGGACGCGTGCAGATAGACGGGGTGCGTCACCACGCGCGAGCCGGGCCCGAAGACGAGCCCCATCGTCCGCGGCTTGTCGCCGGCGTCGCGGGCCAGGTCGGTCAGCGCCGCGGACTCGGCGTCGAAGTCCTTGAACGCGCGCCACAGCGGCCACGCGGTCAGCGCGCCGACGATCACGCCGGCCCACACCATGCGCTCGGTCCACTCCTTCTTGAGCGGCGGCATGCACACCACGAGCAGCGCGGCCGCGAGGTGCGCGTAGCGCGTGTTCAGGTAGTACATGTACCCGCGGATATCGAAGGGCAGCGCGAAGTAGAGCGTCACGCCGAGCAGGGCGAGCCCGACGATGCGCCAGCGCGCGAGGAGGCCCTCCTTCGTGTCCCGGCCGGTCGTCAGCGCCAGCACCACGCCCAGCAGCGCCAGCGCGAACGTCACCTTCACCGCGAGCTGATCGGCGCCGTCGGGCAGCATGTTCGCGAGCGTGGGCAGGAACTCGGCGCGGTTCTGCTCGAAGGACTTCCAGCCGAGGTTCTGCTCCGACAACATCGGGCCCCACGACTTCCACGGCTGCCCGGGAGCGATCTCCGCCGGCTCTCCGACGCGCAGGCCCACCCAGGCGATGAAGAGCAGCACGCCCGGCGCCACGCCGAGCACGGCCGGCACGCGGGCCTTCCAGGTGCGGCCCTCGGGCGCTGGGGTGGTGAGCAGCAGGAAGGGCAGGGCGACCCCGAGCCAGGCGAACACCTGCACGTGGAACAGCAGCACCGCGACCAGGGCGATCGCGAGGCCGATGACCCAGGGCCGCCGCTTCGCCGGTTCTGCCTCGATGGCGTGCACGAAGAGGCCGCAGGTCAGGAACGCCAGCGGCAGCGCGGTGCAGTAGTTCAGAAAGCCCCACGCGAAGCTGTCGCCGTACGCGAAGGGAAGCGCCAGCAGCGCCGGCCAGGTCGGGCGCCTCAGGCTCTTCAGCAGGAAGGCGAGCGAGAGGGGCAGCCCCGCCACGTACGCCGCGAGGAAGAGCCGGTTCGCCAGCTCGAGCGGCAGCAGCCAGTTGAGCCACGAGACGAGGTAGTAGTAGCCGAGGTACGGCGTGAGCTGGACGCGCCGCTCGAACACCTCGGGGAACAGCGTCGACGCGTCATCGAGGCGGTGCAGCACCGAGATCAGGTGCAGGTGCTGGGGCAGGTCGACCAGCGGCAACGCCCGGCTCGCGAACAGCGGCGCAACCCCGCAGAGTAAGGCCACAATCCAGGCCCATTGGACCGGCGTCAGGCGTGGCAGGCGAGGGGGCACGAGCGGCGCGGACCATCTTTCCTTTGGCTGCACTTGGCAAGCGCCTCGGGGGTGATGTAGGTCGCATACCGACCGGCGAAAGGAAGCCTCATGCGCACCTCATCGTTCATCAAGCTCGCTGCGGTTTCGATGGGCTTTGCTTCGTTCGCCTTCGCCTCGCCGATCGATCGCCCGCTGGGCGGCTCTACGTCGGCGACCTGCAACTGCAAGAGCGCGGCGGACTGCACGTGCCCGCGCGGTCAGTGCAAGTGCAAGAACTGTGGGGCGCACCAGAAGCCCCAGATGTTCGACTCCCTGAAGGGTTCGAGCGAGCGCACCCGGCTGCCGGACACGGCGCGCCACGACGCCCGCGGCGGCGTCTTCATCTGACGAGCGGTTCCTCGGCCTCAGTCGCTTCGAGGTCGGCCCCACTTGTCGAGCTCGACGCCGCATTTCGCGCACGTCCAGCCGCCCCACAGCGCCTGTCGGAAGTTCTTCGGTACCCGCACCGCCGGAAGGGGAGTGCCGCACTTCGGGCACGCGTTGGCGAGGGTCAGGTTGAGGCCGAGGTCCGTCTTCTGCTGGGTGCCGCGGATCAGCACGACGGCGAGCGCCACTCCGAGATGGCGAGACAGACGAGCAGCTCTGCGACACCGATTCGCATCATGGCAGCTCCGTGCTCCAGACCATCACCGAGCCGGTCCTGATCCGTTCGAAACGAATGAACCCCGCCTGCTCGGCGGCCCGCTTGAGCTCGACCTCGCTGCGCGGGTGCAGGCCCGCGCCCAGGTGCAGCCGTCGGGTCGCGGTGGACGCGTCGTAGGTGCTGGCGACGAACCGGCCCCGCGGCTTCAGCACGCGCCGCGCCTCGGCCAGCAGGCGATCGAGGTCGGCGACGAAGTGCACCAGGCCGCTCGCCAGGATGCCCCCCAGGCACGCGTCGAGGAACGGCAGCGGAGGCGCTTCGGCCCGCACGAAGTCGGCCGCCAGCTGGAGCTCGCGGAACTGCGCCATCGCCTCTTCGATCATGGGTCTCGAGATGTCGACGCCGATGACGTTCACGTTCGGCAGGTCGCGCACCAGGCGCTTGAGGAAGACGCCCGGCCCACAGCCGAGATCGATCACCGGGCCGACCGGTGCGCCGAGCATCGATCGCATCGCGACGTACTCGCTGTCGCGATCGAGCTGGCCACGGGTCAGCACGACGTCGACCGCGGGCCGCACGTAGCGCTCCCACGAGCGGGCGACCCAGGGCAGCTCCATGGCCTGCTGCAGGCCCTTCGCCGACGGCCGCTCAGGGGCGAGGTCGATGAGCCCCTCGTGCACCGCCCAGGTGTGGCGGCAGCCGAGGCACCGCACCGGCCCGAAGATCAGCGCGGGCTCGGCCACGTCCGCGTCGGGCACCAGGCTGCCCGCGGCGCACCAGGGACAGCGGAGCAGGTCCAGGGTGCTGCGGCGCATGGGTTACTCGACCTTCGACACGAGCACGGGCCACCCGCGGGCCATCGCTTCCCGGAAGAAGGCGGAGAGCGCCTGGCGGAACTCGTTGACCTCGGCGGTCACGGGATCCGCCGACGACGACGGCGGCGCGGCCCGCGGATCGAGATCGAGCGTGCGCCCGCAGCGGTCGCAGCGGACCGACACCGGCCGCATGAGCGACACGGGCACCGCGAGGCGCGCGGAACACGAACAACGCCAGACGATCGCCCGCTCGCCTGCCTCCTGCCGCGCGAACGTCAGCAGCTGATCCGCGGTGCGCAGGAGGGCGGGAAGATCGTTGGGTGACGTCGCGAAGACGACCGGCCCCGGGCTCGAGGCCAGCGCCGACTCGACCCGCGCGAGCAGGCCCAGCGTGCGGTACTCCACCCGCGACATCGCCCGGTTCATGATCTCGGCGGTCGAGGCGAGCGGCGACTGGAGCAGCTCGAAGCCTCCCGGCTGATCGTCCTCCTTCGAGGGCGTGAGCGACCAGGCCGGCTGGGACGAGAAGCGGTAGCGGGTCATCGGCTCCACTCCATCATGAGCTTGAGGGGCTGGGTCGCGGCCTCGCGAAGGGCCGGGTCCAGCTCGAGGGCCGGCTTCTTGTCGCGCATGCAGAGGTACAGCTTCTCCAACGTGTTGAGGCGCATGAACGGGCAGACGTTGCACGCGCAGCCGTCGGTCGCCGGCGCGGGGATGAACTTCTTGTGGGGGCTCTTGAGCTCCATCTGGTGGAGGATGCCCGCCTCGGTGACGACGATGAACTTCTGCCGCTCGCTGGTCTGGGTGAACTCGAGCAGCTGCTTGGTCGAGCCGATGTAGTCGGCGTGCGCCAGCACCGGCGCCTCGCACTCGGGGTGCGCGATCACCAGCGCGTCGGGGTGCTCGACCTTGAGCTGGACGATGGCCTTCTCGCTGAACGTCTCGTGCACGATGCACGAGCCCGGCCACAACACCATGTCGCGCCCCGTCTGCTTCATCACGTAGCGCCCCAGGTGCTGATCGGGCGCGAAGATGATCGGCTTGTCCTTCGGGATCTTCGAGACGATCTTCACCGCGTTCGAGCTCGTCACGATCACGTCCGACAGCGCCTTCACGGCGGCCGACGAGTTCACGTAGGTGACGACGAAGTGACCGGGGTGCTGGTCCTTGAAGACCTTGAAGGGGCCAGGCGGGCAGCGATCTGACAGCGAGCAGCCGGCGGCGAGATCGGGCAGCAACACCAGCTTCGTCGGGTTCAGGATCTTCGCCGTCTCGGCCATGAAGTGAACGCCACAGAAGACGATCACGTCGGCGGTCGTCTTCTCGGCCTGCTGCGCGAGGGCCAGCGAGTCGCCCACGAAGTCGGCGACGTCCTGTATCTCCGACTCCTGGTAGTAGTGGGCGAGGATGACCGCGTTGAGCTGCTTCTTCAGCTTCTGGATCTCGGCCTCGAAGTCCATGACGACTTCGTAGCCCAGAGCGCGGTGGACGTCGCCCACCGCCGCGCCCGATCAGTCGCTCTCTTCGACGGTGAGCTGGTAGCTGTCCTGGAAGTTCGACTCGCGGTTCTTCGCGTCGCGGACCTCGAGCAGGTAGAGGCCGGGCTCGAGGGAGAAACGAATCGACTCGGGCTTGTCGCCCTTCGCCCCGTCGCTGGTCTGGACGAGGGTGAGCTTCCCGTCGGCCTCGACGCGGTGCAGGTAGAGGCCCACATCGACCTTGAGCACGCCGAGCAGCTGCGCGCTGACAGGCGTCTTCACCTGGCGCTCGCGCAGGTCGAGGGCGAAGTAGTCCACGTCCCGCTTCGGGTAGACGGTGCCCCGCACCGGGCGGCCGAAGGTGATGGGCGTGCCGGCGTCGGGCGAGTTGTTGGGCTCACGCTCTTCGGAGCCGTCGTCAGGCACCACCGTGGTGGACAGCCGGTAGGCCTGATCGGGGTTCTCGTCCTCCTTGACCCACTTGCCGTCCACCTTGCGGGCGACGCCCTCGACGCGGAACCAGCAGACGCCTTCGCAGCGCACGTTGTTGAGCTGCTCGGGCTCCTTCGTCCCGCCCTCGTTCACCTTCAGCAGGACCTCGTCCGGCTTGCCCTCGACGGGGCGCACGACCGAGAGCTGGAGATCCACCTTCTCGACGCCCGACAGCTGGAGGCGCACGATGCTCGGGCCATCGGTGGTGAGCTTGAAGTGATCGACGTCGCCCCGCGGGTTGACGAAGCCCTCCCGGTAGCTGTTGGGCGAGAGATCGGTGGCTTTGGCGAGCTCGTCGTTGGGCTCGTACTCGGCCGACGCGCCGGCCTCCTCGGGGACGACGGTGAGCGTGTAGGTGCGGTCCGGGTGGAAGCCGCGCCGGGCGTCCTTCGCGGCCGACAGCGGGGCGCTGCGGAGCGCGACGTACAGCACCCGGTCTGACTGCCGCACCCCGACGTTGCGCAGGGAGAGGCCCGCGGACTCCCGTGACTTCGCCTGGAAGAGCACGGCCTCGGCCTCGGTCAGGAGCTGGAGGTCGAACGAGACGCCCTCGACGCTGCTCACGTCGACCCGCAGCGCCGTCTTCTGCTCTGGCGCCGGGCCTGCGTCGACGGGCGCCGCGGCCTCACCGCCCGCGTCGGCGTCGCCCGCGTCTGCCTCGACGGGCGCGTCCGCGGGGGCTCCGGTCGGTGTGGGCTCCAGCTCGCCTCCCGGCGTCGGCAGCTCGAAGCGGAAGAGGTCGACGTCGCCGGGGTGGGCGATGAGGCCCGAGACCGCCTGGCCGAGCTGCACCTGCGTCGCCTCGACCCGGCGATCGTTCGGCTCGAGCTCGAAGCCCGGCTGCCGCTCGCGGAACGTCGCCGTCAGCGTGTACGCACCGCCGACGCCCTTCTTCAGGCCGATCACCCGGACCAGCACGGTGCCCGAGACGTCGAGGTTGGGCATGCGCTCGGCGCCTCCTGGCCCCGCGGCGTTCACCTGCGTGAGGACCGTCTTCGTGACGTCGATCACCTCGAGCGCGACGTCGCCGCCCATGGGCGCGGTCACCGTGAGATCGACGGTGCGGGGCAGGGCGGCCTTGAGCGCGTACCAGTCCTCGTCGGGCTTCTGCACCTCGGCGCCGAGGGAGGCCTCGACGACCGACGTGCGATCGATCACCAGCGCCTTCTCGGCAGACTCGTTCGGCTCGAGCTCGGCGAGCACCTGTGGACCGGCGTCGATCGGGCCGGCGTCCACCGCGGCGACCTCGTCACACTTCGAGCACGACACCGCCGTCGCCAGCAGCACGAGGACGAACACCCTGGAGTGGACCTGGATCATCCCGCGCGTCATGCCACAAACCCCCAACGGCCCAAACGACCGGCTTCTTCCGTCGTCGAAGTGGACCAGACGGCTTGAAGGCGGGAGAGTCGCGGGCATGCGACGCGCGCTCCTCGTGCTGTCCCTGCTGCCGGTCTCCGCCTTCGCGGCGGGGGTCGGGTTCGCCCAGGCGACCGGCTATTTCAAGAAGGACACCCGGCCGACGCTCTACCAGCCGCTCAACCTGCTGGACGCGCGCGACGCCACCGCGTGGTGCAGCACCTCGTCAGACCCGCTCAACGAGCTGCTCACCTTCGGCTTCACGGCGCCGGTGAAGATCGACGAGGTGCGCGTCTCGACCGGCAACAACTTCAACGAGAGCACGTGGCACGAGTTCGCGCGCGCCCACAAGCTCGTCTTCAGCGCCGGCAAGCAGAAGCAGACGGTCTCGCTGGAGGACAAGCGCGGCCTGCAGAGCATCACCTTCGAGAAGCCCTTCACCGGCACGCGCCTGTCGCTCGAGATCCACGATCAGTACCCGACCGAGGATCCCGATCAGCCGGTGTGCATCACCGACATCGTCTTCGTGTCCGAGGGCAAGCCGCTCAACGGCTCGTGGCTCACGGCGAGGCTCAAGTACGACAAGAACGTGCAGGCCCTGATGGGCAGCTGGTACGCCGGCTACGAGGGAGGGCCCGATCGCTTCCTCGCGCTGCACTATGACGGCACGTTCAGGTACTCGTTCGAGCCCTATGACACCACCCGCGCCCAGCCGAAGGCGTTCGACGGCAAGTGGGACGTGCAGGGCAACCGCCTGGTGTTCGACCTCGGCGGCAAGAAGTACTCGCCGAAGTTCTCGAAAGACCCGGCGAAGAAGGGCTCGGGAGAGGTCCTCGGGCTCGATGGCGACCTGCACGAGGACCTCAAGGGGCCCTTCCGCTCGACGCCGTGACCGCCGCCCCGGCCGCTCACACGCCGGCGGCGGCCTTCTTCCTCGCCTTGCCGGAGAACTGACGGAAGAAGTCGACGATCCCGCGCTCGGCGGCCTTCGCGTCGTTGGCGTCGCCGAACTCCGACTCGAGGAACACGCCCCCGCAGGACTCGCAGGTGTCGTAGGACATCGGGTTGGCCTTCTCGCCACCGACCACGCGCAGGAGATCGACCTGACAGTCGGGGCACTGTCCGCTCATCGCATCGGAGTCGATCTTCCCGCCCAGCGCCTCGAGGCCGGGCAGGTTGTTGTGAAGCAGCATGCGGTTGAGGTCAGAGACGTCGACCCACAGCCCGCCACACTCGCCGCACTTGCGAAGCGTCAGATCGTCTTCCTTGAGGTCGACCATCTCGACGCCGCAGCCGGGGCAATCCATTGTGACGTTCAGCTCCTGTGAGGGTTGGTAGAGGCAATGCTACTGACGGCGTCCAACAGGACGCAACCGCCATCGACGGGGACCGCCCGCTCGGCTCACGCAGAGTCCTTGACCCGGCGAATGTTCGCGCCGAGGGCCTTGAGCTTCTTCTCGAGGTTCTCGTAGCCGCGATCGAGGTGGTACACGCGGCTCACCTTCGTCTTCCCCTCGGCGTGCAGGCCGGCGAGCACCAGCGACGCTGACGCGCGGAGGTCGGTCGCCATCACGGGCGCTCCCGAAAGTCGCGGCCTTCCGCGGACCACGGCGGTGTGTCCATCGACGGTGATGTCGGCGCCCATGCGCCTGAGCTCAGCCACGTGCATGAAGCGGTTCTCGAAGATGTTCTCGGTGATGACCGAGGTGCCCTCGGAGGTGGCGAGCAGGGCCATCAGCTGCGCCTGCATGTCGGTGGGGAAGCCCGGGTGCTCCTGGGTCTTGATGTCCACCGGCTTCACCCGCGCCGGGCCTTTGCAGCGAATGCCGCCGCCCTCGGCGGTCACCACGCAGCCGGTCGCGCGCAGCTTCTGGACGACGGCCTCGAGGTGCTCGGGCACCGCGTGCTTCACCAGCACGTCTCCGCCCGTGATGGCCGCGGCGACCAGCAGCGTGCCCGCCTCGATGCGGTCGGCGATGATCGCGTGATCGACCGGGTGCAGGTCGTCCACGCCGTCGATGGTGATGACGTCGCTGCCCGCGCCCGAGATCTGCGCGCCCATCTTGTTGAGGACGCGGGCGAGCTCCTCGACCTCGGGCTCCTTCGCGGCGTTCTCGATGAGGGTGCGCCCCTTCGCGAGCACCGCGGCCATCATCACGTTCTCGGTGCCGGTGACGGTGATGAGATCGAACGTCACCACGCCGCCCTTGAGCCGCTTCGCGCGGGCCTCGACGTAGCCCTCGTTGAGCTCGATCTCGGCGCCCATCGCCTCGAGGCCCTTGAGGTGCTGATCGATGGGGCGGGCCCCGATGGCGCAGCCGCCGGGCATCGAGACCCGGGCGCGCCCGTACCGCGCGACCAGGGGCCCGAGCACCAGCACCGACGCGCGCATGGTGCGCACGAGATCGTACGGCGCCTCGGGCGTGACGTTGGTGGGCACCTTGATGGTGACGGTGTCTTTCTTCTTCCCCGTCTGCCGCGTCGACTCGCAGCCCATCGTGTCGAGCACCTTGAACATGGTGTTGACGTCGACGAGGCCCGGCACGTTGCGGAAGGTGTGTTCGCCGGGGGCGAGCAGCGCCGAAGCGATGATCGGCAGCGCCGCGTTCTTCGCGCCCGAGGCGAACGTCTCGCCCTTCAGGGGCCCGTTTCCGGTGATGACGATGGCGTCCATTCGTGTCCCTCAGCTCGTGCGCGCGCGACCGAAGACCAGCCGGTCGTGGCGGGCGAGATCCTTCTCGATGCGGGTCTCGACGGCTCCCGCGGCGTCGAGGAGCGCCTTCACCGGCGCTCCCTGGTCTTCGGCGATCTCCAGTGCAAGCCAACCGCCAGGCTTGAGGCGAGGCAGCGCGGCCGCGACCAGCGGGCGAATGACCGCGAGCCCGTCGGCGCCGCCATCGAGCGCGAGCTTCGGCTCGTGCTGCACTTCCTTCTGCAGGCCTGCGAGCTGGCCCGTCGGGACGTACGGCGGGTTCGAGACGATCACGTCGAAGCGGGCGTCGACGGGGAGCGGCGACAGCAGATCGCCTTCGAAGAAGGTGACCCGGCCAGAGACGCCCAGGGCCTCGGCGTTGGCCTTCGCGACGGCGAGCGCGTCGGGGCTGCGATCGGTGGCCCAGACCGACGCGAGGGGGCGCTCGGCGGCGATGGAGATCGCGACGCAGCCCGAGCCGGTACAGAGATCGAGCACCCGGGCGGGGGTGTCCTTCGGCAGGACCTGCAGGGCGCCCTCGACGAGCAGCTCGGTCTCGGACCGGGGGATGAGGACCCGGCGATCGACGGCGAAGCGGCGCCCGTAGAACTCCTTGTGGCCGATGAGGTACTGGGTGGGCTCGAAGGCGAGGCGGCGCTGAATGAGCGCGCGGTAGGTGGCGAGCTCTTCCTTCGTGAGCGGCCGGTCGAGATCCATGAAGAGCTTCACGCGCGTGGTGGACAGCACGTGCGCGAGGAGCAGCTCGGCGGTGAGGCGCGCCGACTCGAGCTGCTGCTTCTCGAAGTGGCCCCTCGTCCAGTCGAGCACGCGGCGGATGGTCCACGTCTCCTGGGGCTTCGGGTCCTGGCTCATGGCGCGGGCCCCTGCTGCTTGAGGGCCTCTGCCTGGAAGTGGGTGCGCAGGGCCTCGAAGACGTCGTCGAGCTCGCCGGCCATGGCGGCGGGCAGGTTGTGGCGGGTGTAGCCGATGCGGTGATCGGTGAGGCGGTCTTGCGGGAAGTTGTAGGTGCGCACCTTCTCGGACCGATCGCCGGAGCCGACGTGACCCTTGCGCATCGCGTCGCGCTGGTTCTTCAGCTTCTCGAGCTCGAGCTCGTAGAGGCGGGCGCGCAGCATCTTCATGGCCATCGCGCGGTTCTTGAGCTGGCTCTTCTCCTGCTGGCACTTCACGACGATGCCGGTGGGCTTGTGGATGAGGCGCACCGCCGAGTCGGTGGTGTTGACGCTCTGCCCGCCGGCGCCGGTGGACCGCATCACCTGCAGCTCGATGTCGGCCTCCTTGAGCTGCACGTCGGCGTCTTCGGCCTCGGGCATGACCGCGACGGTGATGGTGCTGGTGTGGATGCGGCCCTGCGCCTCGGTGGCCGGCACGCGCTGCACCCGGTGCACGCCGGACTCGTACTTCATCACCGAGTACACGTGCTCGCCCGCGAGGGTGAAGGTGGCGTCCTTGAGGCCGCCCTGGTTGCCGGGCGAGGAGTCCACCAGCTCGGCCTTCCAGCCCCGGCGCGCGGCGAAGCGCAGGTACATCTGCAGCACCTCTTCGGTGAAGAGGGCCGACTCGTCACCCCCGGCGGCGGCGCGCAGCTCCACGATGACGTCCTTGTCGTCGTTGGGATCCTTCGGCAGCAGCAGCAGCTGGAGCTCGTCCGAGAGGGCCCGCGCGCGGAGCTCGAGGGCGGGCAGCTCTTCCTTCGCGAGGGCCTTGAGCTCGGGGTCGGCCGAGCCGGCCAGCTCGCGGGTGCTCGAGAGCTCGGCCTGGGTCTCTTTGAACGTGCGGTACGTCTCGACGAGCTTCTCCAGACCGGCGCGCTCGCGCGTGAGCTTGAGCAGCTTCGCGGAGTCGGCCAGCACGGCGGGGCTGGAAAGTTCTGCGGTGAGGCGCTCGAAGTGGCGCTCCACCTCGTCGAGCTTGTCGATCACAACGAAGGCGCTCTTACACGGTTTCCGCCGCCTGTGCGGTCGTTCTTGGGAATCGGCGCGATCTCTGAGAGAAGGCGGCCCATCTCATGAAAGGGAGGGCACCATGCCTGCCGTGAAGTCGAACCGCTCGAAGAAGAAGCTGAAGAACCGCGCCAAGACGAAGAAGGCCGCGCTCAAGCGCCGTCGCGTGCGCGCGCGCAAGGCGAAGGGCAAGTACTGAGCGACTTGCGCTGGTGAAGGAGCCCCGTGGGCCGCTCCAGGACGGAGGCGGGCTCAGGGGGCTTCGTCTTTCCGGTGGGCCGCGATCACTTCGCGCGCTTGAAGCAGAGGTACGTGGCCCCGCCCCCGACGGAGTTCCCGTTCTGGACGACCGGCGGGCGGAAAGACACCGAGACGAGCTCGAAGCCCTCGGCCCCGGCCTTCTCGAGGTCCGAGTTCTTCGGCACCCCGTCCACGTCGACGCACCAGTGCTCCCAGCGCGTCAAGCTGGCCTGGTCGGCGTTCGCGCGTGGGACAGTGAAGAGCGCCGTCGTCACGCAGCCGGCGAGGAAGGCGAGCAGAATCATCGGCGGCGTCTTCTTGAGCGAGTTCATGGGTGGTCTCACCGCGTGCAGGGAATGAGCGAGAAGAAGTTGCAGGCAGGCCTACGGGCCGTCACCAACCGCAGCGGCGTGGCGCTGAGGGCCGCGACGCGCCCGCCCGCCGGAGCTTCCCGAGCCGCCCCGCGATCCGCAACCGAACTCACTGGGTCCTCGGGATGAGCGAGAGGAAGAACGCCTCGCTGGGAGTGGCGCCGGCGTTTCCGCTGATGTGGATCGCGCCCGCCTGCCCAGTGATGTTGAACACGCGGTTGGTGGGGTCGGTCATCGGCAGCGGCCAGAAGTCGAACCCGCCGTCAGTGAAGCGCGTCTTGTAGGCCACGCCCCCGAAGGCGCCCACGAAGATGCCGTCGGTCGTCACCTTCATCGAGTAGGTCGTCTGGGTGATGTCATCGACGCGATCGAAGCCGCCGTCGGGCATCAGGGTCGCCACGATGCCCTGATCGGTGAGCACCCAGATGTCGTCGGAGCTCGTGCCGTCGATCGAGTCGATCCCGTTGGGGTCGAGCTGCGGGCTCACCCGGCCGACGCCGGTCTTGTACACGTAGCCGTCGGTGGTCGTGTAGTAGCTGTCGCCGCCCGGGGACAGGTACACATCGGTCGCGTAGGTGCTGCCCATGCCCTCGGGGCTGAGCAGGCGGCGCTGGCTCGTGGCGAGATCGATCTCGCAGAGCCCGTTGTCATACCCGGCCACGACGACCACGTCTCCACGGCGGTCGTAGGCGCTCACGCTGACGTCGTTGCCCGCGGTGCAGTTGCTGCCGCTGTAGACGACGAAGGGGGCGCCCCCATCGACGATCCGCATCAGCCGCGCGATGGTCATGTCGGCCTCGGCGATGATCAACGAGTCGAAGGGCGTGCCGTCGACCGCGTCGAAGGGCGGTCGGAGCCCGAGCGCCATGGAGGCGAAGGCCCGGGCCGTTCCAGTGCCGCGCGCCGGGGTGGTGCCACCGTGGGTAACCCAGAGCGACGTCCGCGCCGTGTAGTTGCTGAAGATGGCGGCAGCGTCGTCGATCGCACCGCCGATCACCGCGTCAGCGCCCGTCACGTCCGTGCGCACGCTGTGCCGGAACACGCAGAACGGCTGGGTGCACATCAACCCAGCGTCGAACGCCATCCCTCCGGCAGTGGAGCCGCCGGCCGAGCCGCCCGCCATCGAGCCGCCTGCCGTCGAGCCGCCTGCCGTCGAGCCGCCCGCCGTCGAGCCGCCTGCCGTCGAGCCGCCCGCCGTCGAGCCGCCGGCGGTCGAGCCGCCCGCGGTGGAGCCGCCCGCCGAGCCGCCTGCGGCTGAACCACCACTGCTGCCGCCTCCGCTCATCCCGCCGTCGCAGCCGGCCCGAGCGCAGAAGCCCGCGTACGCGCCGTCGAAGTCGAAGCAGGCCACGGTCGTCGCCGCCACAGCCACTGCCAGCCAGAGCCGCCTCATCGCAGGCCCTCCACGAGATCGAAGCTGCCCGAGATTGTCACCGCGCCGCCGCCAGGGAGCACCGCCAGCGTCACCGCCGGCGCTGGCTCCGCTGGAGGAGCGCCCACCAGGAACATCACCACCGCCGCGCCGATGCCGGCCACCGCGACGCCCGACATCACCCAGCCCAGCGCCGCGAACGTCTTGCCAGAGTCTCTCGCCGCCATCGCGTCAGCGTTCGATCCCACGGTGCCCTGCACCAGCGACGTGTATCGGCTCGACGCGCTGACGAAGCCGAACGTGGCGACGCCGGCCGCGAGCAGCCCCGCGGCGCCCGGAATCCACGAGAACGAACGCAGCGAGGGCCCCTGCTTCACGATGGCGGGAGGAGGCTGCATGGCCTTCCGTCGCTCCTCGTCCTCTCTCTGCTGCTGCGCGAGGGCTTCCTGGCGCTTCTTGTCCTCCTCGGCCTTCACCGCGTCGGCCTTCGCCTTCTCGTCGGCGAGGCGCTTCTCTTCTTCGGCCTTCTGCGCGGCGATCGTGGGCGCCAGCATCTTCTTCACCTGCTCGCGGGCCTTCTCGGCGAGCGCCGAGATCTTGGGAGCGACCGCCACCGGCAGCTTCAGCTCGGGATCGATCGAGAACGCTTCCTGGAAGGCCTTCGACGCCTTGTCGTCTTTGCCCATGTCGGCCAGCACAATCGCCTCGAGCACCGAGCAGCGGGCCTCGTCGTCGGGCGACTTCGCCTTCGTACGCGCCTTCTGCACCTGCGCGAGCGCCTTCGCGTACTCGAGGTTCTCGTAGAGGGTGATCGCGGCCTGCAGGTACTTGATGACCTCCTGCGACTGCTGCGCGAAGGCCGCGCCAGACAACAGCAGCGCCAGGCAGAGGACGAGGGCTCGTCGCATGCTCACTCCAGGTTGAAGTTGTGGGTGAAGGGCTGGCTGCCCGGCTTCACGGTGAAGCTCTTCTCGATCGTCTTGTTGGTGGAGGGCTCGACGACCTTGATGGTGTGAACGCCGACGGTCGCGGGGATCTCCCGACCCAGCGGCGTCTCGCCCACCAGCTTGCCGTCGAGGTACACGCGGCCCACGGGGCGGATGCGGAAGTCGATGCGGCCCATGCGCACCACGGCAGGAGCCGTCTTCGCGCCGGCGTCCACCTCGGCGACGGCCACCGCGACGCCTGCGTCCACCTCGATCGCCACGTTCGCCTCGCCAGCATCGACCGGCAGCTCGACGGCGCCTGCGTCGATGGGCGCCAGCGCCACCGGCGGAAGGGGTACGGGCTTTGGATCGACCCGCGGCGGATCGACGACCGGCGGCGGCGGCTTGAGGGCCACCCAGGCCCCAACGCCCACGGCGATCGCCGCCAGCGCGAGGCCAACGAAGAGCGGCGCCTTCGACTTCGCCTGGGGCACCTCACGCAGGTGCGTCGAGGACACGCCGGTGTGCTGGGTGGGCACCGGCGGGCCCGGTCGCTCCTTCGATTCGGACGAGGGGAACGTCTTGTCGAGCTGAAGGCCACCCGGAGGCAGCACGTTCGGGAGCGTCTGCTCGTGATCTTCGGGGAAGAGGTGCTCGACGAGCTTGCCGACGTCGGCGACCGAGACGACCTCGCCCGTCGAGGCGATGTAGCGCTCGAGATCCTGCTGCAGCTCGCGGCAGGTCGCGTAGCGCTTCTTCACGTCCTTCTCGAGGCACTTCGAGATGATCGCGTCGAGCGGCGCGGGAAGATCGGGCCGCTTCACCGAGGCGCGGGTGAGCGGCTCGCCGCCCATGATCGCCTGGATGATGCTCACCTCGCTGGTGGCGTCGAACGGCATCGCGCCGCAGGCCAATTCGTACAGCACGACGCCCAGCGCGAAGATGTCGGCGCGGCGATCGAGCGGCTCTCGCGCGAGCTGCTCCGGGGGCATGTAGGCCAGCTTGCCCTTGATGACGCCGCTCTTCGTGAGGTGCGGCTGCGTGCTGGCCTTCGCGATGCCGAAGTCCACCACCTTGACGGCGCCGGTGCGAGAGACGAGCACGTTGTCCGGCGAGATGTCCCGGTGCACCAGGTTCATCGGCTGGCCGGTCGAGCTCTTCAGGTCGTGCGCGTAGCCCAGCCCGTCGGCGGCGAGCGCGATGATGCGGGCGCACAGCGGCAGCGAGATCGGCCCCACGGTCTCCCTCGCCGACTTGTTCAAGGCGCGCAGGTTGGGACCGTCGATGAACTCCATCGCGATGAAGTAGGTGCCCTCGGCCTGCCCGAAGTCGAAGATCTGCACGACGTTCGGGTGGTTCAGCTCGGCGGCGAGCCGGGCCTCCGAGAGGAACATGTTGATGAAGTTCTGGTCCTCTCCGAAGTGCGGGAGGATTCGCTTCACCACCAGCTTCTTCGCGAAGCCCATCGGGCCTTCGGCGCGCGCGAGGAACACCTCGGCCATGCCTCCGGTCGCGAGCTTTCGAACCAGCGTGTACTTGCCGAGCGTCTGCGCCATCGCGTGAAGTCACACCATCGCGCAACCCGACCCGGGCCGGAACATCAATCTCCGCCTGCACGGCTCCTTCACGCCCGTCGGTCAGGTGCGTGGTTTGCGTCGACGATGGCCCCCGGAAGAGGGTAGAGCGTCGGCTCGATGATCTCGGTCGTGTTCATGGCGGTGGTCGCAGCGTCTCCCGGGCTCTTGCCGTCGGCGCAGGTGCGGAAGGACCAGGGCGTCACGCGCTCGACGGTCGTGCGGGACAGCAAGGGCGAGTACGAGGGCGCGCCGTGGGACTCGCAGCTCGCGGCCATTCTCGCGCCTGACGGGGTGCTCGAGTGGGATCTCGGGCAGGTGTACCCGATCGAGGCGGCCCTGCTGCAGGGCGACAACAACGACGACTTCATCCTCTGGACGTCGGTCGACGGGAACTTCTTCCAGCCGATCTGGCGCGCGCCACAAGACGCCATGGCCGGGCTGCGCACCCGCACCACCACCGCCCTCAAGGGCCAGGCGCGGTACCTGAGGCTCACCGCCGAGGGTGGCGATCGCATGTACTCGGTGAGCGAGGTGATGGTGTTCTCGAAGGCGTCAGAGCTGACCGCCGACGTGATGGAGCGCGCTCCGGTTCCGCCACCACCCCCGCGCCCGCCGCCCAGCACTGACGGGTCGATGATCGTGGTGGCGCTGCTGGGGCTCTACACGGCCTACTGGTTCTGGAGCCGTCGTCAGGCCGCGCTGGCGGCCGCTCAGCCGGCCCCGGCCGCCTCCGAAGCGCAGGCCTCACCGGAGCCCCAGGACGCGCCTGCCGCCGAGCCGAAAGACGCTCCGAAAGAGCCACCCCCCGCGTCCTGACGAGGCGAATCGGCTGGAGGCGCGCGGAGCGTTTCAGTAACTGCCGGTCCGTGGGGCTCAAACACCAGCCGCTGTTGCCAGACCTCCCGTTGCGGCGGGTGGATGAGATGGGCCTCAAGGAGCTCGAGCGACTGCGCCTCGTGCTGCGCGGTGGCTCCGTCATCGAGTGGCGGCACCTGCACTTCAAGACCTGGGACGAGGTCGATCGGTTCCTGCGCCTCTGCCAGATCGATCCGACGCAGTCGCATGACGAGGCCTGGGTGCGCCAGGTGCTCGCAGACGCGGTCGAGTACCTGCGCAAGACGTTCGACTACAAGGTGGCCGACACGGTCGCCAACCCGAACATGATCCACGATCTGTTCCTGCTCGCGTCGGGGCAGATCGACAAGAAGCACCGGAAGATCGCCTGCATCGTGCTCAAGGTGATGCACGTCATCCAGCACATCGAGGCGCGCGATCTGCTCTTCCGCACGGCCGTGTCCGAGGCGGGGCTCGCGCAGATGGTGACCGAGCGCGTGGTGGCGGTGATCGACGAGGCGAAGGCGAAGGGGCTTCCGATCGTCGAGTTCTCCGACTCCATCAAGACCCGCGAGTCGGTGATCACCAAGCTGATCGCAAAGCGGGAGTCGACCGCGGCGGCCGTCTACGATCGTACGCGCTTCCGCATCATCGTGAAGGAGCTCGATGACGTGCTCCCCACGCTGTACTTCCTCACGCAGCGCCTCATCCCGTTCAACTTCATGGTGCCGGCGCAGACCGAGAACACGCTGCTGCGCTTCAAGGAACTGCTCGCGCGGTATCCGAACTTCAGCAAGTACGCCCGCCAGCTCCACCTCGACGTGGACTACGAGGAGCGCGAGGAGTCGAAGGTGCGCGGCAACGCCTTCTCGGGCTCGACGTACCGCATCTTGAACTTCGTGGCCGACGTGCCCCTGCGGCTCGACGCCTACCTGCCGCCGCCCGAGTACGATGATCGCGCGCGCCGCGGCCGCATCACGCTGGCCACCTGCGAGTTCCAGATCGCCGACGAGCGGCAGGCGGTGGAGAACGAGAAGGGCGAGAACTCGCACGACCGCTACAAGCAGCGGCAACGCGACGTGGTGCTCAAGCGCCTCTCGCGCGGGCTGGTCGTGCCGAAGAAGCGCAAGTCGGTGTGAGCGACGTGACGGACGCGTTGTCACGCCGGGCGCGCAGCGACGGACAGGCTGTCACGATCGGGGCTCGTCGCGCGTCGCGCAGTCTCCGCACGTCACACGCGGCTCCCTGCTGGCGGGTGGACCGACGGGCTCGTGGGGCCATGCCGCGATGGGTCGCGTGCCCCGAGGGGGGCTGCCAGGGCGCGTGCGGCTCTCTGCTGGCAGGTGGACCGACGGGCTCGTGGGGCCATGCCGCGATGGGTCGCGTGCCTCGAGGGGGGCTGCCAGGCGCGTGCGGCCCTCTGCTGGCAGGTGGACCGACGGGCCTCGTGGTGCGATGCCGCATGGGTCGCGTGCCTCGAGGGGTGCTGCCGGGCTGGTGCGGCTCGGGAGCTCTTGTGAGCCGGGCTGGGCGCCGGTCAGGTCCCGCTCGCTGGCTGTCGCGCCAACCGTGGCCTCGCCAGCATGGCACCGGCGTTGCTTCCCCGTGGGCACGGAGCCGCCCATGACCGTTGCCCTCTCGATCGTGTGCGCCGTGAGCCTCGCGTGGTGGGCCGCGCAGCTGGTGCTCTTCCTCGTCGGCGGTGGCCGGGTGCGGCGGCTCTCCGCGCTCGAGTCGGCGATGCCGGACGGGGGCTGGCCGAGGTTGTCGCTGGTGATGCCGGCCCGGAACGAGGCGGCGCACCTCGAGGCGGCGCTCTCGCTGAAGCTCGCGAGCAGCTACCCGAACCTCGAGCTGGTGCTGGTGAACGATCGCTCCACCGACGACACGGGCTCGATCGCCGAGCGCATCGCCGCGAAGGACGCGCGCCTCAAGGTGGTGCACCTGGCGGAGCTCCCGGAGGGCTGGCTGGGCAAGCTGCACGCGATGGCGAAGGGGCTCGAGGCCTGCACCGGCGAGTTCGTGCTCTTCAGCGACGCCGACGTCTTCATCGCCCCGGGCGTCTTCGAGAAGGTGATCTCCACCGCGCAGCGTGAGGCGCTCGGGTTCCTCTGCGTCTTCCCGCGCATCACGCCCGGCGGCGCGGTGCTGCGCCTGGCCATCACGACCATGTTCCGGGTGCTCACGCTCTTCACCCGTCCCTGGGCCGTCAGCGACCCGCGGTCGAGCGCGTCGATCGGCGTCGGCGCCTTCAACCTGGTGCGGCGCTCGGCGCTGGCGAAGACGAAGGGCCTCGAGTGGCTCAAGCTCGAGACCGGCGACGACGTGGCTCTCGGGTGGATGATGAAGGCCTCGGGCGCCCGCTGCGACATCTTCTTCGGCGGCGACGACGTGCACCTCGAGTTCTATCCGTCCTTCGGGGTGATGATGCGCGCGGTCGAGAAGAACGGCGCGTCGGCCCCGGCCGGGCTCCTCGTGCTCGGGGCGCTGATCCTCCTGGTGCTCGAGGCCGGGTTCTTCGCGGGCTTCGCGGTCGGCGGCGCGTGGGCCATCGCGGCGGCGGTGATCCTCGTGGGCGGGCCGGTGCTGGCCTGGCGCGTGGCGCGGTGGGCTGGAACGCCAGCAGGGCCAGCGCCGATCACCTGGCTGGGGGTGTTCCCGTTCTCGTTCGTGCTGGTGCGCTCGGCGCTCCTCGCGCTCGTTCGCGGCGGCGTCAGCTGGCGTGGCACGTTCTACCCGACGAAGGTGATCGCGCGGGGGCGCCGCTACTTCGCGCGCAGGCCCTGAGGGTCGGGCCGTCACGTGCCGCGGCGCGCTCGACCCGACGAAGGTGATCGCCGAGGGCGCCGCTCCTTCGCGCGCGGGCCCTGACGGGTCGGCGGCGCGCACGGCGCGTTGGATCGTCCGGGTGACGGCTCCGCGAAGCAGGTCCGTCCAGCCGCGTCTCGCTGCCACGAGCGCGCGGTCACGTCTTCGTCGTCTCCTGCCGAGCGGAGGCGCACCGAGGTCAGCGGCCGACCGGGCCTGAGCACGCCTTCGCGATCGGTCGCAGAAGGGCTCCGGACCACGAGCACGACCGTCGTCTCGGCGTCAGGCAGTGCGATGGGCAGCTCGGCCCCGACGAGCCGGCACGCCGAGCGCGTGTCGTCGGTCGAGAGCCAGAGGTGTTCGCCTGCGCCGATCACGCAGGGGTGCTCGAGCTCGAACGAGACCTGCGCCGTCGTGCCCAGGGACACCCTCGAGAGGTCGATGGCGGCTGGCCCCTGGTTGTGGAGGTGAGGCGCCAGCCGGTCGTGGGCCCGTGGACGAGTGCGTTCAGCTCCGGGGGCGCGGCGGTGGTGAGCGGGACGACGAGGGCAGCCGCTTCTTCGTCAGCGACTGCCGTTACGATCGCCAGCGCACAGCAGAGCGGAGCCATGCGCCGCTCGCAGCAAGGCGTGTGCCCGTCAGGGCACGTTGTAGACGATCATCGCGGTGAGGTTGTGCAGCATGCGATCGTTGATGGGTGCGGCGCGGTGCACGACGTTGTTCATGTAGCCGAGCTCGAACTGCCAGGCGTCGACCTTGAGGTTGACGCCCGCGAAGGCACGGTTCTGATCGAAGCCCTGCACCGGTCCGCCCGCCTGCGCGTTGAGGGTGAGGAAGAGCTCGTCGTAGAGCGCCACGCCCCACGGTGACGACTCTCCGAAGCGGATCACCGCGCGCACCATGTGGCGCAGGCGAATCGAGGCGCCGGTGGTCCCGCCGATGAAGCGCTCCTCGACGCGGAACCGGTTCACCAGGCTCACCACGCCCCACTTGTTCTCGACCAGCACCTGCTGGAACGGCCGCTGCTCGTCCCGGTACGGGGTGAAGGTGGGCGTCCACGCGTAGCCGATCCACAACGAGATCTCGGGCGTCACCTGAACGCCGACGGCGGGGCGCAGCAGCAACCGCTCGAAGCCATGGTTGAAGCTCACCCGCGGCTGCGCCTCGGCGTACCACCGGAAGCGGTCGTGCTTTCCCCAGACGGTGAGCAGCGACCAGGACTGGAGATCGTGCTCGAAGCCGGTCAGCGGCAGGGCCGGCGGGTTCATGCCCTGGGCGGAAGCGGACAACGCGAGCAGGCTGACGAGGAGGATCACGCGCATGGCCTCGTCTCAGCACGAGCCGCGGACGCTCGCAGCCAATTCGTCTTCCTGGCGCACCGTCCGCAGCCGGTGCCACATGGCCAGCACGAGCTCACGCTCGAGCTTCACCACTTCGATGGAGCCTGTCGGGACGCGGGGTTCCCCGCGCTCCGAGGCGGGCGCCGCAGCCGACGACCGGCCGCATCCTCCATTCTGGAAGCTGCAGCTCGGGCGTGCCTGAGAGCAGCGCAGCGCCGGCGGGGGATGCGCCACCCGAAAACACGACGGCCCCCGGTTCCACGAGGGAGCCGGAGGCCGCGTGCTGCTCACCGTGAACGTCAGTGAGCGGGCGGGCTCACATGCCCATGCCGCCCATGCCGCCCATGCCACCGCCCGCGGGAGCCTTCTCCTCCTCCTTCGGGCGCTCCGCCACCATCGCCTCGGTGGTGAGCATCAGCGAGCTGACCGACGCCGCGTTCTGCAGGGCGCAGCGCGACACCTTCGCCGGGTCGATGACGCCGGCCGCCAGCAGGTCCTCGAAGTTGCCGGACGCCGCGTTGAAGCCGAAGGCGCCGGTGCCCTCCTTGACCTTGTTGACGATCACCGAGCCCTCGAGGCCGCCGTTCGCCGAGATCTGGCGCAGGGGCTCCTCGAGCGAGCGACGGATGATGTCCACGCCGAACTTCTCCTCGGAGTTGACCGACAGCCCGTCGAGCGCCTTGAGGCAGCGGATGAAGGCGACGCCGCCGCCGGGAACGATGCCTTCCTCGACAGCCGCGCGGGTCGCGTTGAGGGCGTCCTCGACGCGGGCCTTCTTCTCCTTCATCTCGGTCTCGGTGGCCGCGCCGACGTTGATGACCGCCACGCCGCCCACGAGCTTGGCGAGCCGCTCCTGCAGCTTCTCCTTGTCGTAGTCGCTGGTGGTCTCCTCGACCTGCGCACGGATCTGCTTCACGCGGGCCTCGATGTCCTTCTGCTGGCCGGCGCCGTCGATGATCGTCGTGTTGTCCTTGTCCACCTTCACCCGCTTGGCGCGGCCGAGGTCGTTCAGGGTCACGTTCTCGAGCTTGAGGCCCAGGTCCTCGGCGATCATCTTGCCGCCGGTCAGGATCGCGATGTCCTCGAGCATGGCCTTGCGGCGATCGCCGAAGCCAGGCGCCTTCACCGCGCACACGTTGAGCACGCCGCGGATCTTGTTGACGACGAGCGTCGCGAGCGCCTCACCCTCGACCTCCTCGGCGACGAGCAGCAACGGCTTGCCGGCGCGCGCCACCTGCTCGAGCAGGGGCAGCAGGTCCTTCATCGTCGAGATCTTCTTCTCGTAGATGAGGATGAAGGGGTCAGCCAGCTCGGTCTCCATGCGGTCCGGGTTGGTGACGAAGTACGGCGAGAGGTAGCCGCGGTCGAACTGCATGCCCTCGACCACGTCGAGCTCGGTCTCGAGGCCCTTCGCCTCCTCGACCGTGATGACGCCCTCCTTGCCGACCTTCTCCATCGCCTCGGCGATGATGTTGCCGATGGTGGTGTCGCCGTTGGCCGAGATGGTGCCGACCTGGGCGATGTCCTTCTTGCCCTGGGTGGGCTTGGCGAGCTTCTTGAGCTCACCGACGATCACCGCGACGGCCTTGTCGATGCCGCGCTTGATCTCCATCGGGTTGTGGCCGGCCGCGACGAGCTTGGCGCCCTCACGGAAGATGGCCTGCGCGAGCACGGTCGCGGTGGTGGTGCCGTCGCCGGCGATGTCAGAGGTCTTCGACGCGACCTCCTTCACCATCTGCGCGCCCATGTTCTCGAACTTGTTCTCGAGCTCGATCTCCTTGGCGACGGTGACGCCGTCCTTGGTGATCGTGGGGGAACCGAACGACTTCTCGATCACGACGTTGCGGCCCTTGGGCCCC
>JAEUJQ010000077.1 GCA_016793095.1 Myxococcaceae bacterium
GCCGCCGCCATCGCTGCCGCCGGCTTCGGTGAGGCCGGCTGCGGTGAGGACTCCAGCGCTGCCGTCGCCTGCGCTGCCGCCGCCTGCGCTGCCGCCGCCTGCGCTGCCGCCGCCTGCGCTCACGCCGCCTGCGCTGCCACCGCCGGCGACCAGCACTGATGGTCTGCACGCGCCGTTGAAGCACTCATCGGTGAGGGCGCAAATGCGGCAGGAGATTCCAGAGGCTCCACAGGCCCGCGTCTCGACGCCGGCCTGACAGCGCCCGTCTGAGTCACAGCAGCCGACGCAGTTGGCCGTGCCGCACGGCGGAGCGACGGGAGTGCAGGCGCCGGCAAGGGCCAACACGCCGAGGAGCGAGAGCGTTCTCATGCACAGGTTCTGCCCATTCTCCGTGGTCGCGTCGAGGGCTCCCGGAAGAGCGTCAACGCACCTGGAAGGCGACGGTGCCCGTGCACGCCGTGCTCGCGTAACACCCGGCGCGGATGACGTACTCGCCGTCAGCCGGCGCGACGAAGGACAGGAACGAGAGCTGCCCGCAGGCGTCGTCGTTCTGCGCCAGGGTGGTGCTCAACGCGCCTGCGCGAGCGATGCGCAGGAACGTGTCGCCTGTCCCGGTCGAGCCGGCGAGCTGGCAGGTGCCGGCGGTGAGCGTCTGCCCCCGCCGCAGCGTCACCGTCTGGTTCGCCGTGCTGCGCGTCGCGTTGCTCGTGCTGCGGCCCTGGTACGAGAACGCGGGCGGCGGCACCGGAGCCGGCTGCTGCGACGCGCCACACAGCCGCGGAGAGCGCGCGACCCGACAGAACGCGTCCAGCGCGACCCGCACCGAGACGGCCGTCTCGCCGCTGCAGCCCGTCTCACGACACACGTTCACCACGTTGCAGGCGCCGTTGGCGACGTAGTCGGTGTCTCCCTCGACGAGGATGCCGGCGACCGAGTACCCGTCGAGCTCGTACACGCCCGAGCCCGAGTTCCCACCGAACGTGTCCGTCGTCACCTCGAAGTCCACGCCGGTGCCGCGGTCGCGCACCATTCCGCCGGTGTCGATCTTGAACGGCACGCCGCTGCCGCTGCCGATGACGCCGACGCGCTGGCCGGTCACGAGCGGGGAAGACGACAGGCGCACCGGCGCAGGCGTGAACCGGGGCGCGGCAGGCCGGTCGAGGCGGATGAGGGCGAAGTCCGACACGCCCTGGGCGGTCGTCGTCAGCGAGCGGGTGATGATGCTCGCGCACGAGAAGACGTCAGCGCTCGTCACCGTCTCGAGCGTCGAGGCCGAGCTCCGCGCGTAGCGGAAGACGAAGCGGGACGACGCGCAGTCCGAAGCGTTCTCGATGCAGTGCCCGGCCGTCAGCACCACGTCATCGTCGATGAGCGTGCCCGAGCAGAAGGCCGTCGTCGGGTCGTTGCTGAACCGCTGGCCCGCGCACAGGTTCTCAGCCTGCCCCAGCGTCGCGCCGCGGAAGCGGATGGCCGCGGGGTTCGTCGTCACGAGGTCGGACGCGAGCACGAGCGCCACCGTCGACTGCAGCGCGCGCTGCTTCATCGTCGTGTCGGGGTGGGCGTACACGTCGGTGCGGTCGTCGCTCCCGTACACCACCGCCTTGCCCTTGTCGGTGAAGGCCTCGTCCGCCGAGTCCTCGATGAGCGCCGATTGGCCCCCGCAGCCGAGGAGCGAGACGAGGAGCAGGGGCAGCACGCGCATGGCGTCCCCGCCTCGCAACCCCCGCGCCACCTCGCGTGGCCGGCCGCGGCGTCACCGCAACTGCTGAGAAGGTCGAACGGCGCTGTGTGCTCGTGTCGTGGGGCAGCGGTACCTCGGCGCACGTCTCAGGACACGCGTCTGTCAACGATCGCGACACGCGTGGACTGTTGCCATCCCGGACGGGTGAGTCGTCACGTGACGTCGCGCCAGTCAGGAGAGGCCGCGAAAGCGGCGTGGACCAGCCCGACGTGCGAGTACGCCTGTGGGTGGTTACCCCAGAGCTCTCCCGTCAGCGCGTCGAAGTCCTCCGACAGCAGCCCGAGCGGCGGCACCGAGCGGGTGAGGCCGTGCATGAGGGTGCGTGCCTCCTCGACCCGCCCATCGGCCACCAGGGCCTCCACCAGCCAGAAGCTGCAGATGGTGAAGGCGATGTGGTGCTCCGCGAAGCCGTCGTGGCTGCGGTAGCGACGGAGCCAGCCGTTCATCGAGAGGTCTGCGACGACGGCGTCGATGGTGCCCGAGGCCAGCGGGTCGCCTCGCGCGAGGAAGCGAAGCGGCATCGCCTGCAGCAGCGAGGCGTCGAGCTCAGCGCTCCCGGGCCTCGCCACGAGACACCGTCGGCCTGCGTCGACGCAGGTGGACTCGACGAGCGCCTTGATGCGCGCCGCGGCGTCACGGAACTCGGCCTCGAGCGCGGGCCGGTACCTGCGCGCGAGCGTCGCCAGGCGGTCCGCGCCTGCCCAGCACATCAGCGTCGAGAACGTCTGTGGCGTCCACTCGGTGCGCAGCTCCCAGATGCCAGCGTCCGGCGAGCCGGCGAGCGCGATGCCCCGCCGCGCCAGCCGCAACAACAGCTCGAAGTTCGCATCGGTCTGCTGGTCCTTGAAGCGCGCGTCGAGGAACAGGGGCGCCAGCGCGAGCACGACCTCGCCGTAGACGTCGTGCTGCAGGTGCGCGGCGGCCCCGTTCCCGACCCGCACCGGCCCCTCGCCCTTGAAGCCGGCCCAGTGAGGCAGCGTCTGCTCGGCGAGCTCGGCCCTGCCATCCAGGCGATAGACCGGCTGCAACGTCAGCTCGGGCGCGTTGGTGGCCAGCGAGAGCAGCCAGGTGAGGAACTGCTCGCGCTCCTCGAAGTGGCCCAGCAGACGGAAGGCCTCGAGCGTGTACGACGCGTCGCGCAGCCAGCAGTAGCGGTAGTCCCAGGTGCGGCCCGTGCCAGGCGCCTCGGGCAGCGAGGTGGTGAGCGCCGCGACGATGGCGCCCGTGTCCTCTGCGCAGTGCAGCTTGAGGGCGAGCGCCGAGCGAATGACCTCCTCCTGCCACCACGGCGGCACGTCGCAGTGCTTCACCCAGGTGCGCCACGCACGCACGGTCTGCGAGAGGAAGCGGTCGCACAGCGGGGCGAGCTCTTCTTCCACGGGCGCGCCCCAGGCCAGCACGAAGCGGCGCGGTGAGGTCAGCGCGAAGGGCTGCCCGTCGAGCCACGCCAGCGACGCATCGGTGGTGAGCCGCAGCGGCGCTGCGAAGCCCTGCCACTGGCGGTGGTGGGAGCCCTCGACCCAGGCCGGCGCGGCCTTCGACCACCCGAGACGGGGCGAGACCTCGACGCGCACCCGGGGGGTGCCTGCGAGCGGCTCGACGACGCGGTACAACTGCGTGGGGCGGAACGTGCGGCCGTTCAGCTCGAAGCGGGGGAAGAAGTCGATGACGCGGAAGCTGCCGTCGTCGTCGTCGAAGCGCGTCTCGAGCACGTTGGTGTTGTCGAGGTAGCGCTGGGTGCCCGCACGCCCCGAGGCGGGGCCGATGAGGAAGTGGCCGCCCTCGGGGTCGAGCAGCCGCCCGAAGACCGGCTCGGCGTCGAAGCGGGGCAGGCAGCACCAGACGACCGCCCCTGACTGGTCGATATGCGCTGCAGCCTGGCAGTTGCCGATGAGCCCCAGGTTCTTGAGCATGGTGGTTTGATATCAAAACTCTTGCGCGCCGGGTGGTCCGGTGGTGAGGCAGGCGCCATGGATGTGCATGAGCTCGACGAAGACGGGCAGCTCCTCCATCGCTCGTGGGGGACGGTCGGCCGCGTCGCGGTCGGTGTGGGGGCCCTGGCGGTGCTGGTGTGGGCCGCCGTCTCGTCCCTGCGCGCGCTCGTCACCCACGCGGTCGAGGCCCTGTACGCGCTGGGCACGCAGGACGGCGCCATGGGCGGCGCGCTCGTGCTGGGCGTGATGGGCGCCACCGCGGCCGTGCGGGGCCTCGTCATGAGGAGCCCTGCGTGGCGGCTCGCGGCGGGCGACGGCGTGGGAGTCGCCCGTCACCGCGTCACCGCGGCCCCGGAGCCCTGGCACACCTCCTCGATGCTCTTCATGCGCAAGGCGGTGGCGACGGTGCTCACCCTCGGAGGAGGAGGAAGCGGCGGGCTCGAAGCCCCCGTGGTGCTCATCGGCGAGAGCCTGGGCGCCGCGCTCGGCTCGCTGAGCGGCCTCGGGGTGCCGGGCTATCGCCTGGCGCAGCTCTGTGGCGTGGCCGCTGCGGTGAGCACGCTGCTGGGAGCGCCCTTCACCGCCGCCCTGTTCGCGCTCGAGCTCCTGCAGGGAGGGCGGCTGGTGTACCGGCAGCTCGCCTTTGCGCTGTGGGCGTCGGTGATTCCCTTCTACCTGAACACCACGCTCAACGGGTACAGGCCGCTCTTCGTCGCGCCGCCGCACTCTCCTGTGTACTCGCTGCCCGAGTATGGGGCCGCCGCGCTGGTGGCGATCGCAGTGGCAGCACCGGTCGCGCTCGGCTTCGCCGCCATGATGCGGTGGTCGCGCCGGCTCGTCGAGCAGGTGCAGCCCGCGTGGCACGCGCTCGCGTCGATGCTGGCGGTCGGCGGCCTCGCGCTCGCCCTGCAGCGCTTCGCGGGGGTCGAGCTGCATCACGTCCTCGGCGCAGGTGAAGACACGCTGCGGCTGGTGCTCGCCGACGACCCATCGCTCTCGGAGTGGTGGGTGCTCTTGCTGCTGCTCGTGGCGCGGAGCGCGACGGTGGGGCTGACCCTGGGCGGGGGAGGCTCGGCGGGCCTGCTCTTCCCGTCGATGTTCCTCGGAGGGCTCTCGGGCGCGCTGGTCGCGCACCTGATGACGAAGGCGGGCCTGGCGCGGCTCGACCCGGCCCTCTTCGCGGTCGTCGGCATCGCCTCGTCGCTCACCGCGGTGGTGGGCGTGCCCATCTCGGCCATGGCCCTCGTGTTCGAGGTGTTCGGGAAGGCCTGGGGGCCGCCTGCCATCCTCGCGTGTGGCGTGACGTTCATCGCCACCACCCGCCTGCGCCTCTGGGGCCAGGAAGGGAGCCCGTTCGCCCGTCTCGTCGGCGCTGGTCGGTTTTGAGCTGCGCGGACACGCGATGGTGGCATAGTGGTTTGATATCAAATCAAATGGCGGTGTTCTCATGCGTGTCATCGTCGTGTCGAACCGGCTGCCCATCACCGTGCGGCGCGAGGGTGGTGAGGTGCGCGTCGAGCGGAGCAGCGGTGGCCTGGCGACCGGCCTCAAGGCGGTGCACCAGCGGTCAGGTGGGGTGTGGGTGGGGTGGCCCGGTTTCGCGGGCGCTCCAGCGGACGAGCACCGCGCCGACCTCGAGGAGCGGTACGCCGCGCTGGGGGTGGTGCCGGTCACGCTCAGCGCTGACGAGGTCGAGCAGTACTACGAGCGTTTCTGCAACGGGGTGGTGTGGCCGCTGCTGCACGGCTTCCCCGCGCAGCTGCCGCTCGAAGCGCCAGCGCCGACGCTCTACGAGGTGGTCAACCAGCGGTTCGCCGACGCCGTCGTCGCGCAGTACCAACCGGGAGACGTCATCTGGGTGCACGACTACCAGTTGATGAGGGTGCCGCTGTTGGTGCGGCGCGCGTTGCCTGGTGCCCGCATCGGCTTCTTTCTGCACGTGCCGTTTCCCGACTCCGACACCTTCCGCATCCTGCCGGCGCGCGCCACCCTGCTCGAGGGCGTGCTCGCGGCGGACCTGGTGGGCTTTCACACGGCCGGCTACGCGCGGCACTTCTCGTCGTCGGCGTTGCACGTGCTGGGGGCAGAGGCCGGGCCCGACGGAGTCACCTACGAGGGCCACCACACCGCAGTGGGCGTCTTCCCGATGGGCGTCGATGCCCACGCCTTCGAGGCGCGCGCCGCGTCGGACGAGGTCGCTGCGCAGGCGGCCGTCTTCCAGCCAGACGCGTCGGTGCGGCTGCTCGTGGGAATCGACCGGCTCGACTACACGAAGGGCATCCCCCGGCGGCTGCTTGCCTATGAGCGGCTGCTGGCCGAGCACCCCGAGCTGTGGGGCCGAGTGCGGCTGGTGCAGGTGTCGGTGCCGTCGCGCACTCAGGTCGAGGCCTACGCGGAGTACCGCACCACGGTCGATTCCCTGGTGGGGCGCATCAACGGGCGGTTTGGCACGCCGAGCTGGGCCCCGGTGCACTACGTCTACCGCAACCTGTCCGAGACCGAGGTGGTGGCGCTGTACCGCGCCGCCGACGTGATGGTGGTGACGCCGATTCGCGACGGCATGAACCTCGTCGCCAAGGAGTTCGTCGCGTCTCGCGGCGACGGCCGTGGCGTGCTGGTGCTGAGCGAGTTCGCGGGCGCCGCGTCGGAGCTGGCCGAGGCGGTGCACGTCAACCCGTATGACATCGACGGCCTGTCGAAGGCGCTCCACCGCGCGCTCGAGATGAGTGAAGACGAGCGCGCGACCCGCATGGCGACCCTGCGGCACCGCGTCCTCTCCTACGACGTGGCCTGGTGGGCCGAGGCGTTCCTCGAGCGGCTCCAGCTCACCACCACGCAGCAAGCCTCGGTGACGCCGACCCCCCAGCGTGCCCGGGAGGTGACGGCGACCGTGCTCCGAACCGCCCCGGCCCTCGTGCTGCTGCTCGACTATGATGGAACGCTGGTGCCCATCACCGACGTGCCGGACCTCGCGAAACCCGACGCCGAGGTGCTGCGACTGCTCACCGGACTCGCGGCGCGCCCCGCCACCTTCGTCCATGTGGTGAGCGGTCGCTCGCGGGACTCACTCGAGCGCTTCCTCGGGAAGTTGCCCATCGGCCTGCACGCCGAGCACGGCTTCTGGTCGCGCGACGCAGCGGGGGCGTGGGTCAGCCATCACGCCCTCGACGACGCCTGGCGGCCGAGGGCGCTCGAGGTGCTCGAGGACTTCGCGGCCCGCACGCCGGGCTCGCTCGTCGAGCAGAAGCGCTCGGGCCTCGCCTTCCACTACCGCATGGCCGACCGCGAGTACGGCCCGCGGCAGGCCAACGAGCTGAAGCTGCACCTCGCCTCGGTCTTCTCGAACGCGCCCGTCGAGGTGCTCGCGGGCGATCAGGTGGTGGAGCTGCGACCGCACGGCGCACACAAGGGGCAGGTGGTGACGCGGCTGCGTGAGCACGTCCCCGCTGACGCGCTCTTCGCGGCCTTCGGAGATGACCGCACGGATGAAGACCTCTTCAAGGCGCTCCCGCCGGGCAGCGTCGCGGTGCGGGTCGGGGGCGGCTCCAGCGTGGCGCCGATCCGGCTGTCCAGCGTGCGGGAGGTGCGCGCGATGCTGGCGGCGCTCCTGGCGCCCCCGTCGTCGTGAAGCCGGGCCGCGCCGCTGTGACGTGGTCAACCGAACGCGCTGGGCTACGCTGCCGGGGTGTCAACGACGCACGCCGTTCAGCCCTCTCGCGGTGACGCCCTCGACGTGCTGGCCGAGGTCTGGGCCTTGAACCACGCCATCGAGCGCGCCTCGACGCGAATGGAGGCCCGCCTGGGAGTCACCGCGCAGCAGCGGCTCCTCATTCGCCTGGTGGGGCGCCATGGCGCGCTCACCGCTGGCGCGCTCGCCCGACTGCTCTGCGTTGACGCCTCGACCGTGTCGACCTCGCTCAAGCGCCTCGAGCGTCGTGGCATCTTGCGACGGCGCCGCGACCCCGCCGACGGCCGCCGCACCGTCATCGAGTTGCTGTCCGCCGGCAGAGCGTTGGACAAGAGGGAGCGGGCGTCCATCGAGGCGGCGCTCGAGGCTCAGCTCTCGTCGACCAGCCGCGCCCGCGTGACGCTGGTGCGCCGCTTCCTGCGCGAGCTCGCGGCGAAGGTCGATCGGATTCCCTGAGCGCAGCCGACCTCAGCCGTGGCGGCGCCGCAGCGGCTTGCCCGCGAGCGCGAGCTCGGCGACCTCGAGGAAGTCCGTCTCGGTGATGATGCCTGCGAGACGGCCGTCCGCGTCCACGACCGGAAGGCTGCCGATCTTCAGCTCGCGCATCTGGCGGGCCGCAGCCGACGCGCTCGTGTCGTCGCGCACGGTGACGACCTGGGTGGACATCACGTCGCGCACCTGGGTCCGGCCGTTCCCCTGGGCGAGCGCGCGCATGACGTCGAAGCTCGACAGCACTCCAAGGACGCGCCCGTCGAGGTCCACCACCGGCAGGTGGCGAACGTGACCGAGGCGCATCTCGGTGGCGGCCTGCTCCAGCGGTGTGTCGGCGCGGATGGTCAGCACCGCGTTCGTCATCAACTCAGTGACCTGCATGGCCCCTCGCCCTCCGCTCACTCGTCGCGCTGCTTGTCCTTCTTCTTCCGCTTCCTGGCTGGTTCGGCCGAGTCATCGTCCAGGTGCTCGCCCGGCGCGGTGACGGCCACGTCGCGAAGCATCTTGCGCACCTCGAGCCCGTGCATCTCCTCCTGGGCGATCTGCGTGCGGGCGAACTCCTCGAGGTAGACGCTGCGGTCCTCCACCACGTCGAGGAACTCACGGTACAGGTCGAGCGCGTCCCGCTCGTGCGCCAACGACTCCTCGAGGATGTCCTTCACCGAGTGCTGGTAGGTCTCGGGGATGGACGCGATGGTGAGCGTCGGGTGCCCGCCGAGGCCGGTGAGAATCTCACCCGCCTGCTGCGCGTGGAGCAGCGACTCGCTCGCCTGCTGCTTCATGAACGCCACGATGGGGATGCGGTTCGGCCCGGCCACCATCAAGGAGTAGTGGGTGTAGCGCACGACGCCAGCGAGCTCGAACTCCATGATTCGAGAGAGCAGCTTCTGCGCCTTCTTCACGTTCAGGTCCCGCATCGGCATCGGACCTCCAGGGGCATGAGGAGAGCCGCCCATCTAGCGCAGATCGCGGCCCTGACATCCATGTCTCAGTGGCGTGACGATCTGACGCTCCGAGGGTTGACGAGCCCCACCCACCCCGTGTCAATTGGGCCCTTCAGGCCGACCCCCACCTCAGGAACCCCACATGAACCCGCTCTTTCGCTTCGCGCTCGCGTCGAGCATGGCCGTGCTGCTCTTCGGCTGCGACGGCTGCCGGCCCGACATCAAGACGACGGTGTACGGCGAGCCACGGCTCCTCATCGAAGAGGGCGGCGTCAACGTCGAGACGACCGAGGTGAACTTCGGCTCGGTGCCCATGACGAAGAAGGTCACCCGCACCGTCATCATCCGCAACGTCGGCCGCGCGGACCTGCGCCTCGACGCCTTCGCGAAGGAGGGGACGGGCCCCGCGGTGCAGCTCGGCACGGCGGTCATCGAGCCCAACCCGGTCTTCGGCATCGACTTCGAGCCGTTCGACCTGCCGGTCGGCGAGTCGAAGGAGCTGGTGTTCTTCTTCCAGCCCCCGGACGACCAGTCGATGGCCCAGGTGCCGCACGAGGTGAAGCTCAAGCTCGTGCTGCCGAACGCCGACCCCAACGCGCCGCCTGCCCTCCTCACCCTCAAGGGGCTCGCGCTGCGCGGTGAGTGTGAGTTCCCCGCCCGCATCGACTTCGGCGCGGTGGCCCGCGGCGACACGTTCTCCATCACCCAGACGCTCAAGAACCGGCGCATGGTGGACTCGTTCCCACGCATCGGTGACATCGCCTCGGCGGACATGGTGTTCGGCCTCTCGTCCGACTCTCCGCGCGGTGAGTTCACCCTCGCCCCGGGCCGCGACAAGAACGTCACCTTCACCTTCGCGCCCACAGAGACGCGTGACTACTTCGGCACCATCAAGGTGCTGCCGGCCGACGGGTGCCCCGAGGTGAACGTTCGCCTCGTCGGCAGCGGGGTGGACAACGTGCTCTCGTGGGCGCCCACCACGCTCGACTTCGGGTACGTGCAGCCGGGCCTCACGGTGCCCGGCGAGGTGACGTTCTCGAACCAGAGCTTCAAGGCCGTCGAGCTCACCAACCTCGCGACCCGCGAGGGCGCGAACCCCAGCAACATCTACCGGGTGACGGGCGCGAACATGGGCGACCTCACGAAGCTCACCATCCCGGCGGCGACCCGCGACATGGCCTCCAACGCCATCGTGCCCGGCACCGCGAAGGCCACCTTGAGCTTCCGCCCCGCAGTCCTCGGACCGCGCCAGGCCACCTTCACGGGCCAGACCGATGCACGCAACCAGCCCAGCTTCACGGTGGCGCTGCGTGGCTTCGGCGGAGGCCCCGACATCGACCTGCTGCCGGCCAACACGCTCAACTTCGGGCGCATCGCGTACTTCTCGGGCTCCAGCGCCTCGGCCACCCGCAGGGTGACGGTGCGCAATGTCGGCACCCGCCCCACCCCGCCGGATCCACGGGCGAACCTGAAGCTCGGCGCCATGGGCGCGGGCCGCCCGTACTGGACGGTGACGGCGAAGAACCCGGAGTCGAGCCTCAGCGAGATCTGCGTCGGCCGCTTCGACCCCATGAATGGCTGCGCCAACGACCTGCCCTCGACCGGCGCGGGCTCGTACAACCCTGCGGTGGGCCTCGAGGCGGCGGGCGCAGCGGCCTCGCTCGACATCCCCATCCGGGTGCAGCCGTCGAACACGACGGTCGGGGCGTCGGGCAACAAGGAGTGGGAGGTCACCTTCTTCTCGAACGACCCCGATGAGCCCGAGGTGCGCCTCACCGTGACGGCCCGTCCCGTGACGCTGCCGCCGTGCGCCTACACGGTGACGCCGGTGAGCCTGAACTTCGGCGTGGTGTCGCCCCCCTCCACGAAGGACCTCACCTTCCAGGTCTGCAACGTGGCCCCCGCGACCGCGACCGGTGACATCTGCCTCGTGACCAACATGGACCTCGGCGCCGGCAGCGACCCGATGTTCTCGCTGCCCGCCGGCTCTCTCATGGAGCGCGAGCTCGCGCCGCAGGAGTGCATGACGGTTCAGACGCGCGCCTGGCCGCAGGGCGCGCTGCCACCGACGCCCACCACCGTGAACGGCTCCGTCACCTTCACCATCTCGGACCCGACCCCAGGCCGCTCGCAGCCGGTGGTGCAGCTGACCGCGACGCTGGCGCCGAGCTGTCTCGTCATCTCGCCCAACGCCCTCGACTTCGGCACCGTGCAGCAGGGCTGCAACTCACCCGACCGGACCTTCACCGTCTACAACGCGTGCCCGCAGCAGGTGCGCTGGGTGAACGCCGGCCTCATCGCCGCCGGAGACACCGCGATGCCGATGACG
Organism: Myxococcaceae bacterium; assembly: GCA_016793095.1. Classification (GTDB taxonomy): domain Bacteria; phylum Myxococcota; class Myxococcia; order Myxococcales; family Myxococcaceae; genus Xiheimicrobium. The sequence continues at coordinate 11,129 of JAEUJQ010000077.1, forward strand.
GCGAACTGCCCCGGCGCCACCTCGTGTCAGGAGTTCAACGTGGTGAACCAGCCGAACACCGCTGGCCTGCCGCAGTGCAACGTCGGCGGCGCGACGGGCCCCTGCCTCAACCAGGGCGGCACGCCGCTGTCGTTCCAGATCAAGTACCGGCCGGTGAACATCGGCACCGACTCAGGCGCCTACCGCATCCAGGTCGTCCAGGGTGGCCAGCAGGTCGACTACGTCGTCACCCTGCAGGGCCGCGGTGACACCATGGGCTTCAACACCGACACCTTCAGCCAGGACTCGCGCCCGAAGGCCGACATCCTGCTCGTCATCGACAACTCGTGCTCCATGTCCGACGAGCAGCAGGCCCTGGGCACCAACTTCAGCTCCTTCATCCAGTACGCGGTGACGAGCCAGGTGGACTTCAACATCGCCGTCACCAGCACCGACGCCGACGATGAGCTGATGTGCCCCAACTGCGAGACGGGCGACTTCTGCCGGGTCGGCGGGGTGAGCGGCGGCAGCTGCGTCAACGGGAGCGGAGCCCGGATCCTGAGCAGCACGACGCAGGACGTGCAGACGCAGTTCGCGGACCTCGTGCGGCTGGGCACCAGCGGCTCGGGCATCGAGACGTGCGTGGCGCCGGCCGTGAAGGCGCTGACCGCTCCCAAGATCACCGACCCGGCGAAGAACGCGGGCTTCTTGCGCCCCGACGCCGTGCTCGCCGTCGTCTGCGTCACCGACGAGGCGGAACAGGCGAACCAGCCGATGAGCTTCTACATCAACCAGCTCATCAACATTAAGGGAGCCCAGCGCCCCAACATGTTCTCGTACAACGTCATCGGCCCCTTCACGGCGCTCGGGCCCAACTGCAACGCCGACGACTCGGGAGGTCGGCACGCGCAGCTCGTGGCGGCGACGAACGGTCTGCGCGAGGAGATCTGCACGCCGAACTGGGCGACCGCGCTCGAGAACATCGGCAAGGGCGCCTTCGGCTTCCGCACCACGTTCTTCCTCAACGGCACCCCGCAGGCGGGCAACATGGTCGAGGTCGCCATCGACGGAATGCCCCTGCCGCCGATGGACACCCGTGGCGCCGTCGTGTGGCGGTACGACTCGGCCGTGAACGCGGTGGTGTTCGCGCCGCTCTACGTGCCCGAGCCGGGCAAGGTGCTGACCATCAGCTACCGCGTCGCCTGCCTCTGACGGGCTGACGACAGCCGAGGCAGCGCAGACGCCGGCCCTTCCACCGAAGGCGCCGGCGTCGTCTGCGCGACCCACCGAGGGAGGCAGGAGCACAAGTTGCGGGCCGGGGCGTTCGCTCCGAGACTGGCCCGGTGCAGGCGTTCGGTCGTCGAGGCTTCTGGTGGTCGCTCATCGCGCTCGTCTCGTGCGCCACGCCGCTCGGCCAGGGCTCGTGCCCGGCGCCGGCGGGAGGCCCCTGCGAGCCGCGCCAGCAGAACTGCCCCGAGGGGTACTACTGCCCGCTCGCCGAGGTCTGTACGCGCGCGTGCGAGCAGACGAGCGACTGCTGGGTGAAGGTCGAGAAGGGGTGCCGGAGCAACGGCCTGCCCTACATGCAGCTGCCCGACGGCGGCACCTTCGTCGAGGAGAGCGACGACGGCTACTGCCCCGAGACGCGGCGCATGGTGTGCCTCGGGGGCTTCTGCCAGCGCGACACCTGCCTCGCCGACGGCGGCTGCGACTACGACCTCTACGGCCCGTCGCCGTTCAAGGGCAACCGCTCCACGGGGCCGGCCGAATGAGGCGCCTCGCCGGAATGCTGGCCCTCGCAGTGCTCCTCGGCTGTCCACCGCCGCCGACGGGCACCCGCTGCACCCAGCACACGGACTGTCGCTCGATGGCGGACGGCTACTGCTCGCGCGCCGAGGTGTGCACGCGCGTCTGTGACCAGGCCGCGTGCCCCGAAGCGTACCGCTGCTCGACCGAGGGCCGCCGCCGGGTCTGCCTGCCGGCCTGTGAGAGCGACGCCACCTGCCTCGAAGGCTTCGTCTGCCAGGACGGCTCGGACGGGAAGGTCTGCCGGCTCGCCGAGGCGCTCAAACAACTGCCCGGGAAGTAGCTCGTCGCAGCGATGAGGCGCGGACTGGCTCGAGTCACTTCGGCTGGAGCCACGTCTTCCAGACGAGGTAGGCGAGCACCCGGGTGCGAATGTCCTCTTCGGGCGGCAGCCTGGCGTCGTCGGGACAGGGGGACTCTGCCTGGCATGCCTCGAGGAACGACATGGCGCTGCCGTCACTGAAGACGGCGTCACCGCGCAGAATGCGCAACCTGAACCGCGCGTGGGCGCGAGGGTCTGCGGTGCGGGTGACGTCGATGGTCCACGTCGTGCCCTCCAGCGTGATGGAGGAACCCTCGCGGGCGAGCTTCCTGGAGGCGACGCGCACCTCCGTCGGGGTCACCTCGACCTTCGCCGCGCCGGCGTTGAAGACCCGGTCCCGGCTCTGCGCAGCTTCCAGCCGAAGGAGGACCCGGTCGTCCGGCTCCCGGGGAAACCTGATGCTCGAGACGAGGAACTTCACCGTCTCGGGCTTCCTGAAGTCGCGATCGACGAACGAGAACGTGCCGCAGGCCCACGAGGCCGAGCTGGCGAACGAGGCGAACACGCAAGCGAGACGGAGTGCGAGGCCCACCTCAAGACAATACCTCGAGACCGTCGGGCGTCAGGGCCGGAGCCTCGGCAACTCGTCGAAGCCTGTCGTGTCAACGAGCTCGAGGGAGCGTCCTTCCCCGCGCAGCGGGAGCTGACGGGGTGAGCGCAGGTCCAGCTGCCGAAGAAGGCCATGGCGTTGGCCGAGCCGACGAACGCGACCCCCCTTGCGTGAAGGTCAGCGAACGAGCGCACTTCTGCTCCGGCTCCGCTCACGTCGGCGACGAGCCTCGTGGCCTTCGGCCAACGGAGCACGGATTTGGGAGTCTTCCCGACGAACGCTACTGCTGCGTCCAGTCGCTTGCTCGACCGGGCCGTCCGGCGCAACTCCGCCCAGAGTTCGTTCCCCTCGAAGAGCCGCTCGAAACAAAGACGGCCGCTCGACCTCACGGAGGAGCGGCCGTTCACCCTGCTGCGAGCCACTTCAGAAACAGGTGGTCGCGTAGTCCACGGTCAGCGTCTGGCCCGGCTGCGGCGTCGCGTTCGGCAGGAAGCGGATGCTGTTCGACGCCGCGTCGTAGGAGTACGTGGAGGGCGGCGCCGGCTGGCCGTTGATGAGCACGTTGATGGTGTTGCCTCCCGACGTGTCCGGCGTGTTGGTGAGGAAGAACTGCGTGCGGAAGCCGAACGCCGTGCGGCCGAGGCCCTGCAGCGCGGCCGCCCAGTTCGTGTTGCAGATCTCCTCGCGCACGCCGCCGGTGCGGGTGATGAGCGAGTTGTACCGCTGCGCCGAGCCGCCACCGTCGTAGATGCAGCCAGAAGGCGAGGACGGCAGGAACGGGCCGATGGCCGAGAAGGTGAAGTTCGACAGCCGGCTGAACCCCTTCACGTTGATGAGCAGGTTCTCGTAGTAGCTGGGCGGCTGGTTCGACTGGTCCTCCGCGTCCGAGACGATGACGACGGCCAGGTTCGCGTCCTGGCGGATGAAGCCCGCGTTCGCGCCGGCGATGTTCGGCGAGGTGAGCGCGCGCGTGGCCTGCTCGAGCGGCTGCTCGAAGCCCGAGCCCAGCGTGCCGACCCGCACCAGCGTCGAGAACAGCGACTGCACGCTCGCGGTCGTGTTGGTGAGGTACTTGCCGCCCGCGCCGGTGGTGCGCAGCACGCCGTTGGTGGCCGTGTCGGTGGTGACGACGCCGATCTGGTAATCGACGTTGGCCGTCACCGCGTACTGGATGAACGAGGTGAAGTTGTTCGCCAGGTTCGTCTGCTTGTCCGACATCGAGCACGAGTCATCGACGACGAGCAGGATGTCCGCCTTCGGCTGCCGGTCCTGCTGGAAGGTGTCGGTCTGCCGGCCGACGGTGTCGCCGCGGCCCTGCATCGCCACCAGGTACTGCACCGTCTGACCGGACTGCACGACGTCCAGGGCGACGGCGCCCGAGTCGGTGCCGATGTCGAGCGGCGAGTACCGCACCTGCAACGTCACCGGCGTGCCGCCCTGGCTCAGCGTCAGGCCGGTGGTGGGCACGTTCGGCGTCTGCACGAGGAAGAACTCGGGGCAGGGCTGGCTGCCGGGGCACGACGGCCCGCCCGCGCTCTGGCCAGCCGCCGACGCCATCGAGATGCCGCGAATCGTGATGGCCGTCGAGCACGTGTTGTAGATGGTGATGGCCTTGTTCGGGCTCGAGCACCGCATGCCCGGCGGCGGCACCGCGCGCACCGTGCCGAAGTCCAGCGGGTCCGGCGTCGCCGCGATGCACGACGGGCCCACCGAGGTGCGCAGGTCGACGCGGCCCTGCGGGTTGGACGGGTTGGTGACGTCGAAGGTGATGGCGCCCGAGAGGGTGACGAGGGTGGCCGGCGCGGGACCGCGCGGTGAGACGCGGACGACGAGCTGCCAGCTCTCCGAGGGCCGCAGCTCCTTCTCGACCGGCGGCGTGCCGACGAACGAGTAGGCCGGGTCGGAGCCCATCGCGAGCGCGAAGTTCGACAGAAAGCAGGAGTCGCCGCGGCCGGTGCCCTGGTTGGTGATGGTGATGGGCAGGTCCTTCGTGGTGCCGGCGGGCACGATGCCGAAGTTCGCGAGCTGCGGGCTCACCCGGTAGTTGCACGGCGGCAGCAGCTGCACCTCGGCGGTCACCTGCAGGGTGATGGACGGCTCGGCCGCGTCGTTCGAGTGAATGACGATCTCGGCCGCCTTCGAGCCCGACGTGCGGGGCAGCAGCGACACCTGCAGCTGCACCTCGTTCTGGCCGGCCACCGGCCGCAGCCCCACGCGCGAGTCGTACGAGCTCGCGAGCGAGAGGGTGAACTCGCCGGCCTGCGTGTCCATGTTGGCCGGGCGAATCTCGAACATCGGCGCCTGGCCAGCCATGCCGTTCAGGTCCACCTTGCCGAGCACCAGGTTGAAGGCCGGGTCAGGCATCGCCGGCGCCACGCCGACATTCTGCACGCTGACTCGACGGGTGACCGGCACCGGGTTGCCCTGGAAGAAGGGCACGTGGCCGAAGGCGACGTTGGGGCGGGGCGTGACGCGGATCTTCGGGCCGCCGCCCGCGCACTCGAGCTGCAGGGAGCCGCGCGGCGTCTTCCGGGTGCTGGTCTCGAAGGACATCGTGCCGCTGCGGTTGCCCAGCGCCGCAGGCGAGCAGGCGACCTTCATCGTCACCGGCTGGCCGCCGCCGGGAATGGTCAGCTTCGTGTCGTCGGCCCCCTGCGGCACGACGTGCGCGTAGTCCTGCGCGCTCGACACGGTGATGTTGCTGAGCTGGATGGGTGCGCTCGCGGTGTTGGTGAAGGTCACGTCCATCACCTTCTCGTAGCCCGGCGGGACGAGGCCGAAGCGCACGGTCGAGGGGCTCCACGTCAGCACGTCATCGACGCCAGTGCCCTTGACCGTCACCGTCACCGGCTCGCAGGAGGGGCCGGCGCCAGCGAGCTGAATCGTCGTCTCGTACGCGCGCTGCTCGGTGGGGCTGAAGGTGAAGAGCACCTTCGTCTCCTGACCGGCCGGCACCGCCACCTTGCCGCTCGCGGTGCCCTCGCCGAAGCCGAAGGCCGTCGCGTCGCCGCCCTCGAACGCGCCCACGGTGGCCTCGGTGTCCTGCTGGGTGGTGTTCTTGATGGCGAACGGCACCGAGAAGGTGTCGCCCACCGGCACGTTGCCGAGGTCGATGACGCGCGGCAGGTCGCAGCTGCCGAGGTCGCCCTTCGCGAACAGCGTGAGGTCGGCGGTGCTGGCGGTCTCGAGCGCGCCATCGGCGTAGAGGCGAAGCTTCGTCAGGTACGAGGAGCGCCCGCCGCGCGGGATGAAGGTGACGATGAAAGACGTCTCTTCCGAGGCGGTCAGCGTCTTCGGGGCGAACTCGGCAGAGAAGGGCGCTGCGGGGTTGAGCAGCGGCGCGATGGACACCTCGTCACCCTCGAACCGGGCGAGCGCCGTCAGGGTCAGCGGGCCCGTGCCCACGTTCTTCGCGACGATGACGGCCTGCCGGCTCTCGCCGACCAGCGCGTACCCGAAGTCGTACTTCGCGTCCCGGTCCACCATGCGGGCGAAGTTGGCGTCCTGCCACACGATGGCCAGCTCGCCGGCGCTCGACTTGACCCCGTTGGAGGGCCGTCGGCACCCGTCGCACGCCGCGAAGGCGAGGGCTGCGAGGGCGACGACCGCGAAGGACCTGCTGTGCATACCGGGCTCCCCTTGTGAGGTGCGCATACCTACGACAAGGTGAGGCCAACGATCCAGACCCCACCCCTGTGTGCGCCACTGGGAGACACCGGCTGCCCCGTCAACGCGCAAACTTCGGAGGCACCAATGAAATCAAGCACATGACAGCGTCAAACCACGATGCCTTCCCATCGCGACACCCACTTCGTGGGGTGGAAGTCGGGGATCGGCTTCGGGGCGAGGAGGGGCGCTCCGTCACGCCAGAACGACCTGAAGGGCTTCTTCTCATTCGTCCGGTAGAAGTCGAGCAGGTAGGCGAAGTCGCAGGCGGAGTAGTCGCTGAGCCACTGGTCGAGGTCGGTGACCCCGGCTTCGTGGAAGAGCTGCACGGAGTAGCGGCAGGCTTCGAGCTCGTAGTCGCGCAGGCGGCGAATCAGCTCTTCTGACGGGTTCGGGTACAGGCGGTAGCCGAGCTCGCGAGCGGCCTCGCTGGTGTTCCACTGCACGGTGTGGCCGAAGAGGTGGGCGATGATGAAGAGGGCGCTCTCGACGTCCTCGTCGTAGTCGACGTGAATCTCAGCGCCGTCGAGATCGCCGGTGAAGGGGTTGGGCACGTCGCGGATGCGCACGGGAATGCCGTAGCGGTGCTCGATGTGGCGCTCGAGCACGTTGAAGACCTCGCGCAGTCGGGCCTCGGGTGGGGTCATGGGTGGAGTAAACAGCCAGCGCATGCACCGCGCCACGCTCGTCTGCGCCGTCTCACTCCTCGCCCTGGGCTGTCCGAAGCGGAAGGAGCCCGAGCGCGGCCTCGAGGTCGTCTTCGCCAAAGAGGGCGACGTGCGGCCGGTGGTCGAGAAGCGCCTCGCGCAGCTCGGCGTCGTCGCGCGCATCACCGAAGACGAGCGCTCGCTCACGGTCCGGGTACCCGACGTCGGTGGGACGGTGAACCTGGGCGAGCTGATGAAGCTGCTCACGCTGCCGGCGAGGCTCGAGTTCTGCGGCGCCGCGGACGACGCGAGGTGGTGCGGACAGGACGCGGGCGTCGGCGTTCAGGTGGAGCCCGAGCGGGACGGGCAGGGGTGCTTCCTTCGCGGCGTCGATGCGGCCGCCCTCCGCGCGGCAGCCGAAGCGGCTGATGCAGGCCCGGTCTTCGTCGGCGAGCTGGAGCCAGGCACGCTGCGCACCTTCACCCCTGAGCCCGGTTGCTTCGCCCCGCGGGTGCTCGAGGCCGAGGCGAAGGCGGACCCGGGCCTCGGCTCGCAGGTCGTCAACCTCACGTTCGACGGGCCGAGCGCGACGAAGTTCGGCGACCTCACGCGGCGGCTCCTTCGCAAGCCGCTCCTCATCGTGCTCGACGGGCGGGTGACGAGCGCCCCCATCGTGATGGAGCCCATCACCGGTGGCAGGGCCATGTTGACCTTCGGCCGGGACACGACGGGGGCCGAGGCGACCCGGCTGGCGCGGGCGCTCGCGGGTGGGCCGCTGCCGGGGACGTTGACCCTCGAGCGCCAGGGCGCCTACGGGCCGCCTTCGCTGATGAAGTAGCTCCGAAACTCTGCGCCGCCTCCGCCGACAACCCGTTCGTCCAGCCGTCGTTCACTGGCGGCGGAATGGCGGAAGTGAGGCGCCGCCCGTCTGTTGCATTCGACGAGGCGGAGCGATACTCGCCCGTCAGCAGCGTGGGTGGTGGCGCCGGTCGCACGGGAGCAGTCATGGTTGGTCTCGTCGTCGCATCGCATGGACGTCTGGCGGACGAGCTGGTCGCCACCGCGCGGCAGATCGTCGGTGACGTGCCGCTCATCGCCACCCTCTCCGTCGAGCCCGGCTGCAGCCCCGAGGACATCCGAGCGCGCATCAAGGACGCCGTGAAGTCCGTGGAGCAGGGAGACGGGGTGCTCGTCTTCGCCGACCTCATCGGCGGCTCCCCCTGCACCCAGAGCCTGTCGCTGTGTAACCAGACGCGCCTCGAGGTGGTGACGGGCGTGAACCTGCCCATGTTGCTCAAGGCCAACACCCTGCGACACGAGCTGCCGCTGCGCGACCTCGCCAATGAGCTCGCGGCCTACGGGCAGAAGAACATCGCCTGCGCGACCGAGCTGATGCGCGCGCGCTCTTCAGCGGCCTGAACGGGCAGGCGCTCAGGCTGTTCGCTCGAAGCAGTTCTGGTGAACGTTTTCGTGGCGGCCGGTGTCTGCCTGAAGCAGGCTCACCCCTGGTGGGGGCTGTGGAGTCGGTCGTGATCGTCGCCAGCCGCATCGACAGCCGGTTGATTCACGGCCAGGTCATCGAAGCCTGGCTGCCGTTCTTGAAGGTCGCGCGCATCGTGGTGGCCGATGACGTCGCCGCGACCGACACCCTGGCGCAGGCCGCGATGAGCCTCGCCGTGCCGGAGACCGTGGAGGTCGTTCACACCACGCTCGCGAAGCTCGACGCCGGCCGCTTCGCCACCGACGCGGTGCCGACGCTCATCCTCTTCCGCGACGTGGCCGGGGTGGTGTTCGCGCGTGAGCACGGGCTGCCCGACGGGCGGGTGATGGTGGGCAACGTTCACTCGGGGCCGGGCCGTCACGCGGTGAGCCGCTCGGTGTTCCTCACGGCGGGCGAAGAGGACCAGCTCTCGGCGTTGCGCCGCTCGGGGATGGACGTCGTCATTCAGGCGGTGCCCAGCGAGTCGCCGCAGCCAGTCGTCCTCTCGTGACCACGTCGGCGTGACTCATGGGCGCCGTGAGGTAGAGAGCGTCTCATGATCAAGTACGACCCGCACATCTGGCGGTCGACCTTCTTCGCCCTCCGCGGAACGATGGTGCAGGCCATCGTGCTGCGCTCGGTCTTCGTCACCGTGCTCGCGACGGTGGTGACGATGGTGCACTTCTTCGTGGTGCCGCTGTCCATCGCGACCACCATGAACGTGCACGGCATCGTCTCGACGGCGCTGGGGCTGTTGCTCGTCTTCCGGACGAACGCGTCGTACGACCGCTGGTGGGAAGGGCGGAAGCTGTGGGGCGCCATCGTCAACACCTGCCGCAACCTCGCGCGGTCGGCGGTGGTGCACCTGCACGACACGCCAGAGCGGCTCGACAAGGTGATGCGGCTGGTCCGGGCGTTTCCGCCGGCCGCGACCCACCTGCTGCGCAACAAGCAGTGGAGCGAGCCGGCGCTCTTCAGCGCCGCCGACTCGACCCGACACCTCGCCAGGACCCATCCGCCGCTCGCCATCTGCACCGCGCTCAGCGAGGAGCTCAAGGAGGCCCACCGCGCGCGCCAGGTGAGCGACATCGTCTTCACCGCGCTCGACGCCGACTGCCACCAGCTCGTCGATTGCATCGGCGCGTGCGAGCGCATTCACAAGACGCCGGTGCCCTTCGCCTACGTCGTGCACCTGCGCCGCGCGCTCGTCATCTACTGTGCCACGCTGCCGCTCGCGCTCATCGGCACCTTCGGGTGGTGGAACCTGCTCATCGTCTACCTCGTCTCCTACATCCTCTTCGGCATCGAGGAGATCGGCGTGGAGATCGAAGACCCGTTCGGCGATGACGAGAACGACCTGCCGCTCGAGCAGATCAGCGAGACCATCGACCGCAACGTTCGTGCGTTCGGCGAGAAGCACTGAGAGGGCACCATGAACACCTCGGACCTGACCTGCGCCACCGTCACCGTCGAAGCAGCCGTGGCCGAGGTGACGCTCACCGCGACCGGCAAGGCCAACCGCATGGGCCCGGACTACTGGGCGCAGCTGCCGACGCTCTTCGCGCGGCTCGACGAGGAGGCCGCGGTGCGCGCCATCGTGCTGCGCGGGGCCGGCGAGCACTTCTCGTTCGGGCTCGACCTGGCCGCGATGGGCGGCGAGCTGGCGGAGCTGCTGCAGCCCGAGGCGGGCGCGAGGGCGCGGCAGACCCTGCTCAACACCATTCGTCGCATGCAGGACGCGAACACCGCGGTCGCGCGGTGCCGGAAGCCCGTCATCGCCGCGGTGAGCGGCTGGTGCATCGGCGGCGGGGTGGACCTCATCACCGCCTGCGACGTGCGGCTCGCCTCGGCCGACGCGAAGTTCAGCGTGCGGGAGGTGAAGCTGGCGATGGTGGCCGACGTGGGCACCCTGGCGCGGCTGCCGGCCATCGTCGGCCAGGGCGTGGCGCGCGAGCTCGCCTTCACCGGTGATGACGTGGACGCGGCGCGGGCGCTGCGCATCGGGCTCGTGAACGAGGTCTACCCGACGCAGGCCGAGCTCCTCACGCAGGCGCGGGCGATGGCCGTCCGCATGGCGAGGAACTCGCCGCTGGTGCTCGCCGGCATCAAAGAGGTGATGAACGCGCAGAGCGAGGCGCAGGCGCGTGAGAGCCTGGCGACGGTGGCGCTCTGGAACGCGGCCTTCCTGCCCTCGAAGGACCTGCTCGAGGCCATGGGCGCGTTCCTGGAGAAGCGCGAACCCACCTTCTGCGGCGAGTAGCCCGCCGCCCGGTGGGCCCCGCTCGCACGGCGGTGCGCTGCGGCAGGCTGGTGACGCCGCGTCGATGGAGACGAAGCCCTGAGCGCAGAGGCGCCGCCGCTCAGAGGCCGCCCGTCGGGCTGTAGATGACCGTGCTGCTCTGCCCCGCCGCCCACACGCGCGTCGACACGGCGCCGGCCGCGACCGAGAAGAGCGTGTCGGTGGTGTTGGTGAGGAGCGGACTCCACGAGTCGCCGTCGTCGGTGGACTTGAGCAGCACCCCGCCGCTGCCCGACGCGTACCAGGTCGTCGTGCCCGGCACGTTCACCACGTCTTCAAGGAACGAGGTGGTGCCCGACGGCCGCGGCAGGAACGTCACGCCGTGGTCGGTGGACTTGTAGATGGCGCCCGTCGTGCCCACGGTGATGACGATGCCCAGGCCATCGCTCTTCGCCGCCACGCCACGGAAGTCGACGGACGGGTTGATGTCGGCCCGTGGCGTCCAGGTGGCGCCGCTCTGCGTCTGCAGCGCGCCGGCGTTGCCGACGACGACGGCCCGGTTGGTGCCGCCCGAGACCCACGCTGCGACCGCCTGGAAGGTGCGCGGGCCGCCTGTCGAGGTCACCACCCAGTTCCCGCCGCTCCACGTCAGCACGGTGCTTGCGGCGCCCACCGCGAGGCAGCTCGTCGCCGTGCGGCACGAGACGTCGTTGAGGCTCGCCGTCACGATGCCGGTGTCCGGGTCCGCCGCCCAGGTCGTGCCTCCGTTCGTGGACTTGGAGATGCCGCCCGCCGCGCCCACGCCGAAGAGCAGCGTCGCGCCCACGCCCCCGCCGGTGTCGAACGCCGCGAGGGCGTTGATGGTGTTGCTGGTGAGGCCCGCGCCCTGCTGCGTCCAGGTGGCGCCCGAGTTGCTGCTGAACACGATGAGCCCGCTGCCGCCCGCGCCCCAGAGCGTCGAGCCGTAGCTCGAGGGCATCGCCAGCTTGCTCACGAAGGTGGAGAAGGTGCCGACGTTGCGGTTGGTGAAGGTGAGCGGCGCCGTCATCAGCAGCATCCTCCCCGAGTACCCGGCCGACGCGACCTCGGTGCTCGACCGCGCGACGAGGGCGAGCTGGTCGGTGTTCTGCGACGAGGGCACCGGCAGCGTCGCGTCCGAGCGCGTGTTGCCCACGAAGCGGATGATGGCCGGCGTGCCGGTGTCGCCCGAGATCCACAGCTCGGTGCCGGTGGCCGCGAGGGCGAAGATCTCCGCCACGTCACCGAAGCCCGGCAGCTCGGAGAACGACTGCGCGCCGTCGACCGACCGCAGGAGCGAGCCCTGGCCGGTCGGCCGCACGCCGCCGATGTAGATGGTGTTCGAGTTGGGGAGCGCCACCACCGCGTTGAGCTGCGTGGTGAAGCCGGCCGGCAGCGCCACGCTCGTCCACGTCGCGCCGTTGTCCGTCGAGCGCAGCACGGTGCCGGCGGTGCCGACCGCCACCAGCACGCCCGCGCCAGAGCACGCCCCCAGGGCGCTCGAGCAGCGCGCCACCGCCCGCAGGTGCGCGCCGGTGCTCGTCGTCACCACGTCGAAGGTGGGCTCGGCGTTGAAGATGGTGGTGCTCGCGCGGACGATGCGGCCGTTGCTGCCCACGGCCACCCACCACGAGGTGACGAGCGGCACCGACCCGGTCGTGCCCGCGAAGGTGATGGCGTGGAGGTCGCGGCCAGCGGCGTCGTTGTTCGCCACCACCGAGAACGTCACCCCGTCGTCCGTGCTGCGGGCGACGTGCCCGAGGCGGCCCACCGTCCACACGTCGCCGGCGCCGTCCACCATCACCGCGTTCAGGTGGAGGTCCGTCATCGGGTCGCGCCGGGTGAACGAGACGAGGCCGTCGTCCGAGCTGTAGAGCGCGCCGGCGGTGCCCACCGTGAAGTAGCGGTTCGCCGACGGGCTGTACGCGATGCCGCGCACGAGGGCGCCGCTGGCCGGCCGGTTCTGCTGGGCGAAGGGCCAGCGGGGCGTCGCGCTCACCTGGGTCGAGGTGCCGCTCCGGTTGCCCGCGTTGTCCACCGCGCGCACCACGAAGAAGTGCGTCACGCCGTTGGGCAGCGTCAGAACGAGGGTGGTGGTCGCGCCCATGCCCGGCGTGACGAGGGGGCCGAACTGGTACGGCCCGCCGCTCGTGGTGCCGACGCCGACCTCGTAGCCCTGCACGCCGCTCGAGGCGTCGGTGGAGTTCGTCCACTGCACCGTCACCTGGCGATGGCCCGCGAGCGACGCGGGACCGACCGGCGCCGTGGGCGCGAAGGAGTCGAGGAAGATGTCGTACGTCGCCGCCGCGGTGCTGACGTTGCCGGCGCCGTCGAGGAGCCAGGCGTAGACGCGGCGGTCTCCCTGCGCCGCCAGCGTGTGCATGGCCGTCGACGTGTACAGCACGAAGCAACTGTCGGCCGCCGTCGGCGTCGCGGGGGCCGGCGCGCCCACTGACGTCTCCTTGAGGCACCGCTGGGCCAGGCCGCTGCCCGACTCGGACGGCGAGAACGCCACCGTCACCGTCGCCGTGGTCGTGTAGCGCGCGCCGGAGTTGATGGAGATGGCCACCGTCGGCGGCGTCGTGTCGAGGATGATGGAGTCGCTCCCGTTGGCCGAGACGTTGCCCGCCGCGTCCAGCACCCGCAGCAGCACCGTCTTCGTGCCGTCGCCCGTCGTCAGCGTCGCGTTCACCGGCGAGACGTACGGGGCGGGTGCGCCGAAGCCGCCCACGCCGTTCGTCGACACCTGCAGCTGCGTCACGCCCACCGCGTCACTCGCCATGCTCGTCACGGTGACGTTGACGGAGTTCGTGTACGTCGCGCCGCCGTTCACGCTGACGCCGCTCACCACCGGGGCCGTCTGGTCGAGGGTGATGCCGTCGCTGACGATGGCCGAGGGGTTGCCGGCGGCGTCGATGACGCGCAGGTACGCCGTCTTCGGTCCATCTCCCGCCGCGAGCAGCACCGCCGGCGCAGCCGACCAGGGCACGCAGGTGGTGGGCGGCGAGGTGTCACCGGTGCACACCTGCCCGAGGCCGCTCGTCGCGTCGCTCGCCTGGTGGTTGAACGCCGGCGAGAGCGTGCTCGTCGAGGCCGCCCCCCCCGCGAGGCCCAGGCCGGCCCCCATGACGCTCACCGTCGGCGCCACCGTGTCGACGGTGATGGCGTCGGTCGCGGCCGAGGTCGATACGTTGTTGGCGCCGTCGCGGAAGAACACGCTCACCGTCTTGAGGCCGTCGCCGGCGGGCAACATGAAGCCCGCGCTGGCGATGGGCGTGAAGCACGCGTCCATCGGGCCGCTCGGCGGCGTGCCGGTGGTGTTCGCGCAGTAGTGGGTGATGCCCGACGGGTCGCTCGCGGTGAAGACGAGCGTCGCAGCGAACGAGCTCGTGAACGCCGGGTTGCCCGCGTTGATGACGAAGGTGCCCGTGGGCGCGCCGCGGTCGAGCACGATGGTGTCGAAGGCCACCGGGCTCTCGTTGCCCGCACCGTCGAGCACCTTGCAGCCCACCGACTTCGTCCCGTCGGCCCCCGTCAGCGTGTACGCCACCGAGGGCGCGTGCGGCACCGGCGGGGCGAACGGGCCCAGGTCCGTCTGGCACTGCACCTGCGCCAGGCCCGAGCCGCCCGAGTCCGACGCGAAGGTGAAGGCGCTCACGTTCGCGCTGTTGGTGTACGGCGCGGTCGAGTTGACGTTGAAGCCGCTCAGATTCGGGGCCGTCTGGTCGAGCCCGATGCTGGCCATCGAGGCGAGCGAGACGTTGCCGGCGTTGTCGCTCACCGTGACGAGCACCGTCTTCAGCCCGTTGCCACCGGTGAGGGTGACGGGCACCGAGGCGCCGTACGGCACGCACCCGGGCGTCACGTTGCCCGAGACGCACACCTGGAAGAGGCCGCTCGAGGTGGCGCCGTCGGCGGCGGTGACGGCCAGGGTCGCAGCGGTGAGGCGCGTCCACCCTGCGCCGCCGTTGAGGACCGCCGTCGAGATGGTGGGCACCGCCGTGTCGTAGAAGATGGTGTCGGTGGCCGTGGCCTGGTTGCCCGCGCCGTCGGTGACGCGCAGGGTGACCGTCACCTGGCCCTGGGTGAGCCCCAGCATCCACACCGCGGGCGAGGCCGACACGTTCATGAAGCTGGCGCCGTCGTTCGACGCCTGCTGCGTCGCGATGCCCGAGAGCGAGTCAGTGGCCGTCCACGAGAGGCTCGTCGTGGCCATGTTGGTGGCCGCGGCGTTGGCGTTCACCGTGAAGGCCGACAACTGCGGGGGCGCCGTGTCGAGGATGATGGAGTCGTTCAGCACCAGGGTCTGGTTGAGCGAGTTGCGCACCCGCACGCGCACCGTCTTCATGCCGTCACCCGCCGAGAGCGCCCAGGCCTTCATGGTGACCGGCGCGCCGCAATCGACGTAGCTGACGCCGTCGTTCGAGTAGCACAGCTCGGTCACCGTCGCGGGCGCGGTGGTGGACGCGCTGATGGTGAGCGTGACGTTCGTGTTGTTGGTGGCGGCCGCCGAGCCGTTCACCTGCAGGCCGCCGGTGATGCTGCCGGCGACCAGCACGAAGGCCGCGTTGCCCGAGTTGAACTGTTGCCACGCGCTCGCGTTGCCCGCCGCGTCGAGCGCGCGCAGCTGCCACTTGTAGGCGCCGGGCGCGAAGCTCGACAGCGGGAGCGTCAGCACACCCTCGGCCGAAAGCGTGCCGGTGTGCGTCGCGGTGTTCGTGAAGGTCGCGCTCGACAGCACGACCTCTGCCTCGAGCCGCACCTGAGCGTTCTCGGGGTCGTCGACGCTCGCCCGCAGTTGCGGCGCGGTCGCCACCATCCCGCCCGCCATCACAGGCATGTCCGCGGCGTCCACCTGGGTCAGCATGCTGAGCGCCGGAGGCTGGTTCGCTGGCGCGCTCACGGTGAGCTGGAACGTCTCGCTGTCGGTCGCGCTCGACGGGTCCGCCGCCGTCACCGTCACCATGCGCGAGTCCACCACGTTCGCCGCTGGCGAGAGGGTGAGCACGTTGCCCACCAGCGCGCCGAAGGGTGGGGCGTTGGTGAGCGAGTAGCTGACGGCGTCGCCGTCGGGATCAGTCGCGAGGAAGGTGACCATCTGCGAGGTGCCAGCTGTCATCGTCACCGCGGCCACGGGCATCAGCACTGGCGGCCGGTTCACGTTGACGACGGTGATGGAGAGGGTCCCCTGTGACTGGAGCGCGGTGTCGCTGACGATGACGGTGACCTGATGCGCGCCCGCGTGCGTGAAGCCGGGCGCGATGGTGAGGACGGCGCCCGCGAGCGAAACGAACGCCGGGGCGTTCTGAATGGAGAAGACCAGCGGGTCGTTCTCAGCGTCGGTTGCCATCAGCGTCACCGTCGTGGTCGCGCCCTCGTTGACGGTGACGGGGCTGAGGCTCCCCAGGACCGGAGCGGTGTTCATCGGCGCTCCACCAGCCGTGCCGCCCCCTGCGCTCCCGCCGGCCGCGCTGCCTCCCGCTGTGCTCCCACCGGCCGCGCTGCCTCCGGCTGTGCTCCCACCGGCCGCGCTGCCTCCGGCTGTGCTCCCGCCGGCCGCGCTCCCTCCGGCTGTGCTCCCACCGGCCGCGCTGCCTCCGGCTGTGCTCCCGCCGGCCCCACTCCCGCCCGCTGCGCTCCCGCCCGCTGCACTCCCGCCCGCCGCACCGCCAGCCGCACTTCCGCCAGCCGCACTTCCGCCAGCCGCACTTCCGCCAGCCGTGCTCCCGCCCGCACCGCCGTCGAGGTCGATCGGCTCGGTGTTGACGACGCAGCTGAACCAGAGCGCGAGGGGCGCTGCGAGCAAGACAGGGGACAGGCGGCGGGGCGCCGCGGCGAATCTCGGGAGCATGGTGGCTTCCTGTTGAGGGGTGAGTGCCGTGGAATGCACGCAGCCCGCGGCGAAGATCACGCAATCGTCATCGCCCGACCTCCCACCACCGACTACGGTTCCGCCACATGACGGGGTGGGTGCTGTGGACGGTGATGGCCATGGCCTCGGGCCAGCGCATCGAGCTGGCGGTGGACTACGTCGCTCCTGACGTCTGCCCACCGCAGGCGCGTTTCGAGGCTGAGCTCGCTGCCCGCTCGGACCGGCTCCGGGTGACGACCGGCAGCGCGCAGGCGACCGTCACCTTGCGCATCACCGAGCAGAAGAAGCGGTTCTCTGGCACCTCGAGAGTGCGCACGACGATGAGCGGCGTCACCACGCGCGAGTTCAAGTCGACGCGCTGTGAGACGCTGGTCCAGGCCGCCGCGCTGGCGACGTCGCTCCTGCTCGACCCCGAGGGGACTCGCACGGGCGAGGTGACGGTCAGTGCCCTGTTCACCGTCGCCGACGCGGGAGTGCCCGAGCTGCTCGACGCGGGGGCGGCTGCACCTGAAGCAGACGCGGGGAGGCCGGCGCTCCCCGAGTCCCTGCCCGCTGACGCCGGCGTGGCGACGGCCCCCTCCATGTCGGCCGCCGTCGGTGCTGATGGTGGAGTCCCGGGTCCGGCTCCCGTGTCCCTCGAGCTCGGAGTGGGTGGCGGCGTTCACTCGGGAATCAGCGGCGCCCTCGATGGCGTCATGCAGGCGACCGTCGCGCTGCAGTGGAGGCACTTTCGCGTTGCCGTGAGTCCCCTGCTCCTCCCCGGCCGCCGCGTGACGTCGGTGAACGGCGTGATGCGCTACCTGGGCGTTGGCGGACGGCTCGACACGCTCGTGTCGCTCCGGGTGGCGTTCCTCCGGCTCGAGGCGGGTGTTCAGTTGACGGTGCTCGGCGTGCCGCTGTCGGCCCCCGAGGCCGAGGTGCCCGGGCGGGCCGTGGCCTGGGTGGTGGCGCCGGGGCCGTTGGGCCGGGTGGTCTTCGTCGCAGGAGCGCTCCGTGTCGCAGTCGAAGGCGGCGCAGGCGTATCGCTGCTCGCGAGCCGCAAGGACATCGAAGGCGCCGGAGCGGTCTTCACCATGCCGCGGGTGTTCGCAGTGCTCGGCGGGCTGGTCGGCTGGGCGTTCTAGCCCTTGAACCTCGCCGTCAACCCGAGCGCGTCGTCGAAGGTGAGCGTGACGTCGCCCAGGTAGAGCCGGTCGCGTGCGTGCAGCGTCGCGCGCCCCGCGACGGGCCGGTGGTTGAGCCCGACGAGACGACCGTTGACAGGCTCGACACGCCATTGGCCGTCGATGAAGGCGATCTCACAGTGGACGCGGGAGACGGTCGCGTCGCTCACCACGCAGTCGTTGTCTGGCGCCCGGCCAACCCGGAACCGGCCACCCTCTCCGAGGTGAAAACACAGCGCGTCCGTTTGCGTGGGGGACGTCGGAGGCCCACCTCGCGACGACGCGCCCATCGTCGCCGTGAGCTGCCGCGAGGGCGGCTGCCACGTGCCCGGCTCCCACACGAGCCAGACCCCCCCGAACCGCTCGCGGAACTGCTCCGCAGACAGGCGCGAGGACTGAATCGCCACGTAGGACAACAGGTAGGAGGGTCGCACCGGCGGCTCCACTCTGGCCACATCGTGCCGCAAAGTCGAACGGCGTCGACCGGCCGAACAGGCCGCACAGGAAAGAAGTGGTTGCCCCCGACTGGACCTCCGCAGACGATTCGCTGATCTCCCCGACCTGCTCCCTGCATGACGTCTCCGACTGACAACCTGGCGGTGAGCGAGGGTGGCCCGTCCACCACGACGCATCGCGACTCCGGAACGACTCCGGCGCCGGCGGCCGCTGAACGGGAGCGCCTGGCCGCCATGTTCGAGGCGCACTACGACATCGTCTGGAGAGTGTTGAGGCGGGTCGGCCTCAGCGACGCCACTGCGGAAGACGGCGCCCAGCAGGTCTTCCTGATCGCGAGCCGGCGCATGGCCGACATCGAGCTGGGGAAGGAGCGAGCGTTCCTCTGTGCGACGGCCGTCAGGGTCGCAGGCCCCCTGCGCGCCAGGCCGAAGCGCGAGAGCCCCGTCGAAGACGCGCCGGAGCAGGTGGATGACGCCACGCCCCACGACCTCGTGCAGCGCAAGCAGCAACGCGCCCTGCTCGACCGCCTGCTCGCCCAGCTCGACGAGGACGTGCGCACCGTCGTCGTCCTCGCCGAGCTCGAGGGCTTGACGAAGCGCGAGGTGGCCGAAGCGCTCGGCATTCCGGAAGGCACTGCGGCGTCACGGCTCCGGCGCGGCCGGGAAGAGCTGGCGACGCTCATGCGCCGATGGAAGGAGGGCCAGCGATGAACGACGAGCTGCCGCCGCTCGGCCCCGAGCTCGAAGGCCTCTTCGCAGCGGCCCGCGAGGACTTGCCCCCGGCCGCCGCGAAGGCGAGCGCACGGGCGACGCTGGGCCTGCCTGCTCCGGTCGCGTCACCAGCGGCTCCCGCACCGCCCACGACCGGGACCGCGGCGGGCGCGACGTCCGCGGGTGCCGGCGCGACCGCCGTGAAGGGCCTGCTGGTGCTCGGCCTGGCGGGCGCGGCCGCGGTGGTCGGCTATCGCGTCGGCGACAGCCGCGCCCGGGAAGAGCTCGCGGCGTTGCCTCCCCGAACCGTCGTGGTCGAGAAGGTGGTCGAGAAGGTCGTCGAGAAGGTCGTCCAGCTCCCCGCGGCCGAGCCGGTGGACGCTGGCCCGGTGAGAGCGGTGACCCGGCCCGCCGAGAGGGTGATTGACGCCGACGACCTGACCGCCGAGCTCGGACTCCTCGACGCGGCCCGCAAGGCCCTGGCCGCGAAGGACAGCGCGCAGGCCCTCTCGGCGCTCGCGAAGTACGAGGCGGCGTTCCCGCGCGGCTCGATGAGGTCCGACGCGCAGCTGCTCCGCCTGGAGGCGCTGCTCCTCGCTGGCAGACGGAGTGCGGCGGAGGCGCTCGGGAAGGAGCTGACGTCGAGGACCGACTCCGAGCTCGTGCGCGAGCGTGTGCGGAGGTTGCTCGATGCGCGCTGAGGTGATGGCAGTCGTCGCGCTGCTGAGCACCTCGGGCTGCGCTGACGTCCTCGTCATTCAATACGTCGGCGCCGAGCGGCTCCTCACCATCACGACCGCGACCGCTGTGGCCGATGGCCGTTGGCGCCAGGCCGGCTTCCGGGTCGCCGAGGCCGATACCAGTGACGAGGCGCGGCTCTGGTATGGCACGACGGCAGGTGACGGCTCGCTGCCGGCCATCGTCACGCTTCCGAGGGATGAGGGGAGCGCGATCCGGAGCAGCGCCGTGCTCGGCGACTCGTGGGTCCTCGCGGGGCATGTGACTGCCAACGGGAAACGCGTCGCGTGGGTCCGCGCGCTCGACGAGGCCAACGACGAGCGGTGGACGACGACGCTGCCCTCGCCCGACGGCTTGTCCACCGAGGCGACGGCCCTCGCCGCGACGAACGAAGGGACGCTCATCGTCGCAGGGCTCGAGCAGGTGAGCGCGTCGGTGCAGGAAGGGTGGGTCGCGCTGCTCGACGCGCAGGGCCAGGTGCGCTGGCGGCACGGGTTCCGTAGCGGGTTCCAGATGCAGGCGCGTGGCTTCGTGCCGCTGTCGGTGATGACGCAGGACGGTCCCCCGTCGGCGTCGCGACGACAGGTGTGGCTTGCCGGCCGGCGCCTCATCCCGGGAGGGGACAGTCGGGGCTACGCGTTGCAGCTCACGCTCGACGGCGAGCTGTGGGACTCGGAGCCGTTCGGCGTGACCGGGAGCGACTCCCGAGGCGTCGTCGCGGCCGGCAACGTGGGCCTGGTGCTCTGTACGTCGCGGGACGGGGCGGTCGAGCTCGGGTGGACGTCTGGCGGTGCAGTCTCGGGAGCAGCTACCACCGAGGTCCGTGCCGACGCCTTCGCGCTCTCCGGCTGTGTGGGCACCCCGTCGAGGGTGTCGGTGTTCGGCGAGACGCAGCGCGACGGCGCCCCGGTACCGACCGTCATCACCGTGGACCGGCCATCCCGTGCCGTCGTGGAGGTCCAGGAGTGGACGACTGCTCGCGGAGCCAGCGTCTTCGGCGGCGCCGTCGATGGCGACGGCGCGCTGCAGTTGCTCGGCCGTACCCAGAGGCCGCTGCGTCGGTGGTCTGCCCGCGCCCCTTGAGCGGTCGGGTTTCCCGGTTCGACTGCGCCTTCGTTCGGCCTGCGCTCCTCGGCCTCAGGTGACGAGGTGACGAAGGCCTCGTCGACTCCGCCCTCACTCGCGGCTCCGTCTCACGGGACCGGTGCGTCTGAGCGAGGCACCCAGTCGAGGCGCTGCTCGCGTCGCAGGGCGTCGAGCCGCGAGGACACCCGGTCGTAGCGCTCGCCCCACGAGGGTGACGGCGTGACGACCCCCACGACCTGAGGCAGGAAGCGGCGAACGATCGGGGCGATGTCGTCGCTGCCGAACCACCCGTGCAACGCCGGCAGCACATCGAGCACCCACGGCAGCGCGGGCGTCGCGCGGTGGAACACGAGGCGCACCTGGAAGTTGAGCTGCGCGAGCGTCAGCTTCGGCCACCCCTTCAGCGCCTCGAGGAGCGCAGGCGACTGGAGCCCATTCAAGGTGAACCGCTCCAGGCGCCCGAAGACGGGCAGCGCCGACGAGAGCAGGCGGTGAAGCCGCTCCTCCGTCCCCGACGCGGCGTTCACCGTCACGGCGGCGAGGCAGGGCACGAGCTGAGGCTCGAGGCGGGGAAGGGTGAGCCATGCGTCGGACGCCAGGCCGAGCGCGGTGAGTCGCCTGAAGGGCCACTTGCGGGCCAGGACTTCGGGGAACTCACGCTCGCTCAGGACGTGGAGCGACTCGAGCCCCCGCAGCTCCGTCTGGCGAAGGAAGCCCCCGTCCACCGAGTCGCTGCGGTCGAGGCGGGTGAGGGTGTTCCAGGCGGGGTGGCCGACGAGCGCGTCGCGCTGGCGCGAGGTGAGGAAGACGACCCTCGCGGCAGACAGGAAGCCGCGAGAGAAGACCTCGGACCGTCGCTCGATGGCCGGCTCGAGCGGCCCCAGCCACGCGCGCCCGTGGGTGCGCACCAGCTCTCGTTCCCGTCGCAGCTCCTTCCCGGTCCGACGGGGCTTCAGCTGCAGCACCAGCAGCTCGGCGCGCGGGTCGCCCTGCTCCTGCAGCCAGTCGGAGTAGACGAGGCGTGGCGTGTCGTCCTCCGGGCGCTCGTAGATGACATGCAGCAGCTCGGCCTCGCTCCCGGCGCGCCGGGGACGGGAAGCGTCGCGCAGCAGCACGTCCGCCGGCGGCAGCGGCTGCGAGAGCGCGCGCGCCACCGCGGCCGCGAGCGACGCCACCTCCCCGAGCTCCTCGCCGCTCGGCTGCTCGTCGGGCAGCAGCGCGAGCACCTGACGCGCGAGCGGGTGCACCTGCTCGGTGACGAGGAAGCGCGGGTCAGCGATGGACAGGCGCCGCTCGAGCGGCCGGCGCACCCGCCCGTCCTTCGCGCGACCGAGCTGGGAGAACAGCAGCGTCCACCTTGCAGAGCCGATGCCCCCAGCCGTCGGCAGCTCCTCGACGAAGGCCGCGAACGCCTTCGACACCCGCGGGTCGTCGAGCTGTGCGAGCCGCTCGATGCGCTGGCCCACGGCGACCCATGGCGGCGTCGCGAAGCACGCGAGCAGCCGGCCCACGTCCACGTCGCGCCGCTCGTTCGCGAGGTCGAGCCAGAGGCCCTGCAGGCCCTTGCGCGTGCGCCCCTCCAGCCGGGGGAGGGCGCGCGTCAGCCCGTCACTCAGGGTGTCGATGACGTTGGCCAGTGCGCTGAGCCGCCGCGAGCGCCAGGCGTCCAGCAGCCCCTCGAGCGCCGCCGCGGGCCGCCCCTCCTCGAGCAAACGCCTGGGACCTTCGAGCCACACTCCCTGAACGCTACTACCCCGGTTGAATCGGGGCTCAGCGCTGGCGAAGCGGCTCGCGGGCGGCCTCATGCCCGTCGGGCCAGGGCGAGCGCGCCAGGACTCAGTCGCCTGTCACCGGCGCGAACTGATGGCGTCGGGCGGCGACCCGGTCGGCTCGCACAGTCGATTCAGGTGGATCAGCTCCAGCCACCCGCTCGGCGGGCTCACGCGGTGGCCTGATCAGCCGAACGAGGCTTCCTGCGCTTTGAGGTGGGAGGGGGGCTGACATGGCCGGGCATTCCATGTATTCAGCCTCCGCCCGGCTTCTCCGGGCACGACCGCAATGAATGCGGCCGGAACACTGAAAGCAGACGATGGCAACTGGTACCGTGAAGTGGTTCAACGATGCGAAGGGCTTTGGTTTCATCGCGCAGGACGGCGGCGGCGAGGACGTTTTCTGCCACCACACTGCGATTCAGACCCAGGGCTTCCGCACCCTGCAGGAGGGTCAGAAGGTCGAGTTCGACGTCGCCAAGGGTCCGAAGGGCCTCCAAGCGCAGAACGTCCGCCCGGTCTGAGCCTCGTTGACGCCACGCCGGCCTGAGTTGCCGGTGTGAACGAACGGTCCGTCACCTCTCGGGGAGACGGGCCGTTTCTCTTTTCCGGTGGTCGCTTCGACCGCGCAGGTGACCGCCGTCGTTGGGCTTTCCGGAAATCGACGAGACGGTGTCACGAGCCGCGGCGCCTGCGGATTCTCGGGGCACACGCGACCCCGTCGGGTCGCCCGCACGGAGGCTCACCATGGACGTCGTCACCATCGCCCGGCAGTCGCTTCGCACCGCGTGGCAGCACCGCGCGCTGTGGCTCTTCGGGTTCTTCATCGCAGCCTCGGGCGGAGGAGGCGGTGGTGGTGGGACCGCCCCACGCGGGTCGAACCTGTCTTCTGGCGCGCTGCCGGGCTGGCTTCTGCCCGCGCTCGTCGTCGCGGCGCTGCTCGGCCTGGCCGCCCTCGTGATGCACGTCGTCAGCGAGGGTGCGCTCATCGCGGGCGTGCAGTCTGCGTCGCAGGGCGGCACCCCCACCGTGCGGTCGGGTCTGCGGGCGGGGCTCGCGCACTTCGGCGTCGTGTTCCGGCTGAAGCTGCTGGCGCTCGTCGCGCTCGTCGCCATGGCGGGCGTGGTGCTGCTGCCCGTCGGGCTCGGCGTCGCGGCGCTGGTGCCGCTGTGGGCGGGGGCGCTGGGCTCGGCCGTGGCGGCGCTGGCGCTGCTGCCTGCGGCGCTCACCGGCTACCTGGTGCTCGAGGTGGCGCTGCGGGTCGCGGTGTTGGAGCAGCAGGGCGCGGTGGACGCCGTCGGGACGGCGACGCGGTACCTGTCCGGCCGTCTGCTCGACTCGCTGCAGCTGCTCGTCGTGGCCTTCGTCGGCCAGGCGGGGGTGGGGCTGCTGGGCGTGCTGGCGCTCGTGCCTGGCGCCCTCGTCGGCGGGCTCGTCTGGCTGCTGACGCACTCGCTCCTGGCGGCTGGCGTCGCGCTCGCCGTGGTGGCCGCGCCGCTGCTCATCCCCGTCATCGGCTTCGCAGGCGCCTTCCGCAGCACCGTCTGGACGACGGGCTTTCTCGCGAGCCGGGCCGTCGAGCGCGGCTGATGTTCTTCGTCTTCGCCACGCTCCTGGGTGGTGAGGCCGGCCCGGTGGACGAGGCCGAGGTCCAGCAGCTCCTCGTGGCCGCGCGGGTGGGAAACCCTCGCGCGGCCCGGCGGCTCTACGCGCTGCACGTGACGAGGCTGTACCGCGCGCTGCGGCCGCTCTGTGGCTCCGACGCCGACGCCGAGGACGCGGTGCAGGCCGCCTTCGTCGATGCCCTCTCCCACCTGTCGCGCTACCACCCACGTGAAGGGCGCCGCTTCCTGTCCTGGCTGGTGACGCTGGGGCTCAACCGCGCGCGCAAACAGCACGGCGCCTCGAGCCGGTCGCCTGCGACGGAAGCCGCGGCGCTCACCGCCCTGAGAGACCGTGACGCTGCGCACCCCGAGGACGTGCTGGTGCGCCGTCGGGCGCTGCTCGACGCGCTCGCGAAGCTGCCGTCTCGGGAGCGCGAGGTGGTGAGCCTCTTCTACGGCGCCGAGCTGACGGCCGACGAGGTGGCGACGCTGACGGGCCTGTCACCGTCGAACGTGCGCAAGGTCTGCGAGCGGCAGCGCGCGGTGCTGCTGGGCCTGCTCGGCGAGGAGGAGCCCCATGAGTGACGGCGCCAGTCCACCCGTTCCCATTCGTTCGCGGCACCTCGCGAGTTGCCGGCCTCGACGACGCAGGAGCGAGGAGGAGCCCCATGAGCCCAGTCCACCCGTTGAACGAAGCCGTTCGTCGGCACCGCGACGGAGTTGCCGGCCTCGACGACGCTGGATGGAGGAGGAGTCCCATGAGCCCAGTCCACCCGTTTTCGAGCCCGTTCGGCGGCACCGCGACGGAGTTGCCTCGACGACGCAGGAGCGAGGAGGCGTCCCATGAGACGGAGCGCCAGTCGGTCGGCAGCGCGATGGAGTCGCCGGCCTCGAAGACGCTGGAGCGCGGAGCGGCGACATGAGTGACGCGAAGCTGGTCGGGGCCTGGCGGGTGCTCGACCCTGAGGAGGCCGTGCGCGTGCGCCTCGAGGCGGCCGTCGTGGAGCGCTGGGAGGCGCGGTCGCGCTCGCTCGTCACGGAGTGGTTCGACCTGCTGCGCGCGCGGCCTCTCGTGAACGGCGCGTGGGCGCTGGCGGCGCTGCTCACGGTGCTGGTGGCGACGCCGGTCGGGGCGTTGGCCGGGCTGGCGCCGCGCGCGATGGCCGGGCGCGTGACGAGTCGGGCCGCCGAGCCGGCGAGGGGCCTCGCGAAGGCGCTCGGGGCTGGCGCGGGCGAAGTCAGGCGTCCAGGACCGCGGACCAGATTGAACGGCGCGTCGGGGTGTTCACGCGGCGGTCCGCTCGAAGACGTGCTCGTTGTGCCACCTGAGGGCCTCCAGGTCGGGCCGATCGGCTGCGTTCCGCGGGAGAGCGACCTGGCCTTGCAGAGCGTAGTAGGCGCGACCGTTCTCCCATTCCTTCTTCAGCCGTTCGCTGACGACGAAGCGGAGCTCGGGCGTGATGGTGACGTAGCCGCTGTCGAAGAGGCGGTGAATGTCGGCCCGCAACAAGAGGCCGTTCGTCACCTCGTGGCTCCCGCCCTCGACGCTGTAGGGCCGGATGTGCGCAGCATCGAGCGCGGGCAGCGAGTGCTCGCCGCTGACTGCACACGCTCCGTCGTACGCGGCCGTCACGGCGACGCGGAACGTGCCCTGCCCGAGCCGGGGGCGAACCAACAGCTCCGCGCCGAAGCGCGGCGCAGCTTCCGTGGGAAGGAGGACGGCGCGTCCATCAGCGACCTGGAGCTGGCTGGTACGCGCGGCGCGGGCAACGCACTCCTCCCAGATTCGTCGGCCCTCACCGAGGGTGAGGTCGTAGCCAGCGCCTGAGACGATGTTGCGCTTCCAGTCCTTCGGTTGTTCGACCCAGTCGCCCTCGGCAAAGAAGACCGGCTGAGAGACCATGATGCACCCGACGCGATGGCTCGACTCGTTCGCGCTGGTCGCGTACGCCTCCATGCGGGCGCGCATCTCGTCGAAGGACGCCGCGCCGTTCTTCTCCTTGAACGCGTCCCAGGCGAGTCGCGGCGTCGCCTCCTCGTACCGCGCGAACAGGCCAAAGCCCGCGATCGCGAAGTGAGGCTTCTTCAGCTTGAAGAAGAACGGAGTGCCCGGCGGTGAGCTGAACCCATGGGCCGACGGCTGCCAGAAGTTCACCTCGTCGAGTGGCTGACGCGCGCGGAGAAAGGAGAACCACGAGAAGTCGGTGGTCGCCACGTAGCCCCGCACGACGACGACGGTAGCCACTTCCCTGCTGCAGGGCGAGCAACCGCCCACAGAATGTCGATGGGGCCCGTCCGTCGGGACGGCTATGGTTTCCGACCGGAGGTCACTCATGCACCGCATCACCGCTGCGCTCGTCCCGTTGCTGCCGCTCCTCGCTCACGCCGAGTACCCCGCGCCTGCCGCGAAGACGCAGGGAGCTCCCGACCGCGCCGCCATCGTCGTCGGGGTGGTGGCCTCACAGACGACCGACTCGGCGAAGGCCCAGGCCGCCGCGCTGTCGGGGTTCGTCGGCCAGGCCGTGCGGGAGACGGCGGTCTCGCGCGTGTACCCCGACCAGGAAGCGCTCGCCCTCGCCGTCGCGAAGGGTGACGTCGACTACGCGTTGATGGGCCCGCTCGCCTACCTGCGCATCGACCCGAAGGCCCACGCCCAGCTCGTCTTCCGCACCATCCGCAACGGGCGGCCGACCTACCGCTCGGTGCTCTTCGCCCCGGTGAAGAAGACGAAGACGACGCTCGAGACGATTCGCAAGGGCGTCGGCCTCAAGGTGGCGTGGGTCGAGCCGTCGAGCGCCTCGGGCTACCTGCTCGCCAAGGCCCACCTGCTGCGCTCAGGCATCAACCCGGCGCAGGTCTTCACCGTGCAGGACTTCCTCGGCTCGCACGACGCGGTCTGCAAGGCGGTGGCGGCCGGCAAGTACGACGTCGGCGCCACCTACAGCGACCCGAACCCCGCGGCGCTGCGCATCTCGGGCTGCGAGGAGTCGCTCGGCAAAGACCTCGTGAAGGTGACGCCCGTGTCCGTCACCGACGAGGTGCCCAACGACGTGCTGGTGGCGGCGCCGCACGTGAAGCGCGAGAAGCTCGAGCTGCTGCGCGCGGCAGGCAAGTCGGCCCCGGGCTCCGAGGCCGGAAAAGAAGGGCTGCGCGCCGCGTTCCTCGCCGAAGGCACCACCGACATCACCGACGGAGACTTCGAGCCGGTGCGAAAGGCCCTCGAGGCCTTCGCGCCCTGAGCCGGCGGCTTTCGTTGCGTCGCTGCGCCGTCCGCGTCAGAAACCCGGGCTGCGCATGTCCCCCTCCGCCCGGAAGCTCATCGCGGTCGCTCTGGTCGTCGGCGCGCTCGCCGTCGCGGCGGTGCTCTCGGCGCAGCACCGCCGGCACCTGGTGGACGCGGGGCGAGCGCAGGCCGCGGCCGCCGCCGAGCGCGCGTGGGACGAACGCGCCCAGGCCCTCGGAGGGCTGACGGCGCCGATGGCCGAGCGCGCCCGCCTGGTCGCCAGCCTCGAGAACTTCCAGGGCATCCTCAAGGCCACCACCAGCCAGTCGGACCTGAAGGAGCTCGCCAACACCCTCGCCGACGCGCTCGAGCACGAGAGCTGGCTGCGCACACCCGTCGCCGGTACCGCGACGACCTTCTTCCTCGGCAAACACCTCGTCAGCAGCCAGACGCCCGCGCTGGCCAGCCGCTTCGAGCGGCTCCTCGAGGGCGCAGACCTCGCGCCGGCCGGAGCGCTGGTCGCCCAGGACGGGAAGGCGTGGCTGCTCGCCCTGGCGCGGACGAAGACCGAGAACCTGAGCGGCGAGCCGGCCTTCGTCGGCCTCGCGCGAGAGCTCACGACGGCCGACCTGGGAACGTTGCCCGCAGGCGTCGCGGTGAGCCTCGTCGTCGAGGACCGCACGAGGGAGGCCATCACCACGGGGAGCGCCGAGGGGGTGGCGAGTCTGCAGCGCCGGCGCACCTCGAAGGTGCAGGACGAGTCGGGCTGCTGCGTCGTGAAGGACCTCGAGCCGGGGCTGTCGCTCGCCGTGTTCCGCGACCCGTCCCCCGAGCGCACCGCGGCCGAAGCCGAGGCGTCGCGGGCGCAGTGGCCGCGCTTCGGCGTGGCGGCGGGCCTCTCGCTGGTGGTGGCGGCGCTCCTGGTCTTCACCGGACGGCGCAGCAGGGACGACGAGGCCCGCGACGCGCTGCTCCGCGAGACCCAGGCGCAGCTCCGCCAGTCGCACGAGGTGCTGCAGAAGCTCTCGACGGGCGCCTTCGCGACGCAGGCGGCGAACGCGCCTGGCCTGGCGGCGCTGGATGACGGCCTCGGGGCCACGCAGGCCTCGGCCCAGTCCTCGCGCTACGAAGTCATCGCCCCGCTGGGCGAGGGCGGCATGGCGAGGGTCTCCGTCGCGGTCGCGCGCGGTGCCGAGGGCTTCAAGCGCACCTTCGTCGTCAAGCGCCTCAAGGCCGAGCACGCCGGCAACCAGGAACTGGTGAACCAGTTCATCGACGAGGCGCGGCTGGGCGCGTCGCTGGTGCACTCCAACATCGTGCCGGTGTTCGACTTCGGCCGTGACGCCGAGGGCTACTACCTCGCGCAGGAGTACATCCTCGGGCGCTCCGTCGAGGCGCTGGTGGAGGCGGCGGTGCGCGCCTCGGGCCGCCCCCCCGCGCCGGCCCTCATCGCCGCCATCGGCCAGGAGGCGCTCAAGGCCATCGCCTACGCGCACACCCGCACCGACGCCGCAGGGAAGCCGGCGGGCCTGGTGCACCGCGACGTCTCACCGGCCAACCTCATGGTGTCGCAGCGCGGCGAGGTGAAGCTGCTCGACTTCGGCATCGTGAAGAGCGCCGACCGGGTGACGAAGACGCAGGCCGGCATGGTGAAGGGCAACCTCTTCTTCATGTCGCCCGAGCAGGCGCGCGCCCTCGAGGTGGACTTCCGCAGCGACCTCTTCTCGCTGGGCATGGTGCTGGCCTTCGCCGCGTTGGGGCGCACGCTGTACCAGGGGGACTCGGTGCTCGAGCTGATGAACCGGGCCGCCGTCGGCCCGACGGCCGCCGACCTCGACGTCGTGCGCGCAGGCGTCGGGCCGTTCGCCGGGTTCCTCGAGAAGGCGCTCGCGGTGGACCCGGCGCTGAGGTTCCAGACGGCCGCCGAGATGGCGTCGGCGCTCGCCCAGGCGGTGCCCGCCGCGCCTGCGATGGAGCTCGAGGCGCTGATGCGAACGCTCTTTCAGGCCGAGCTCGAATCCGAACGCCGGCGGTTTTCGGAGAAGGCCTGATGCGCGCGTTGGTCCTCTCTGGCCTGTTCACCGTCGTCGCGGCGTGTCAGCCCGCGCCCGGCCCGGCGGCGAAGGTGTGGACGCCGCGGGAGTACTTCGCGAAGCGCACCGTCACCGAGCCCGTGTTCGGCGGCTGGGCGCCGGCCGACCTGCTCGTCGAGGCAGGCCAGCGCATTCCCTTCTCGACGCGCACGCAGGCGATGGGCGAGGGCCTCACCGTCTTCCCCGGCGTCTCGGCGGGGCGCGCCGTGGGCTTCGTCATCACCGACATCTGGCAGGACCACCCGGACCCGTGGGTCCAGCCGGTGTGGATGCCCGCGACGCCGGGCACGCCGCCGGTCCGGAGGCGGGACGTCAACACCATCTTCCCCGTCGGGCTCGACTCCACCTTCTACTCACCCTGGTGGCGCGCGCAGCTGGTGCCCGTGTCAGACGAGGACGCCGCCACCCTCACCTCGGCGCGCGCGGTGTTGCGTCACGAGAGCGCCTTCGTCGATGGGCCGCTCGTGCTGTGCCCCATCATCTCGCCCTCGACCGTGCGCGTCGCAGCCGACGGCACCGGCGCCACCCGGCACCCGCTCACCGGCGCGCTGCTGGTGTCGCCGGAGCCCTCGACGGCGTGGGTCGAAGGCGTCGAGACGCCGTACCTGTCCTTCGGACCTGGCCTCGCCCCGCTCGAGGGGCAGCTCGTCGCCGAGGCGGAGCTGTTCGTCTTCACGCAGGGCGGTGCGGCGTTGCCCGTCGCCGCGGTGCTTCCTGACGACGCGCGGGGCCGCGCCTTTCTGCGGAGGGTCGAGGTGCCGCTGCCGGAAGGCGCCGCCGTCTTCGTCCCGTCGAACCGCCCCGACCTCGCGGCGCGCCTCGGGCCGCTCGCGCCCACCGTGAGCCCCGCGCTCGACAGCTTCCCCGAGTACGCCCTGCGCGTCGCGCGCAAGCCCGACTGCTTCCAGGCTGGCTTCCCTGCGTCGTGTGACTGGCTCGACTCGCCGGCGAAGCTGCGCACGCTCCCGCCCTTCGACACGCAGGTGCGGCGCGCCGTGGTGGTGACGGCGCCCACGCTGCTCGAGAGGACGCCATGAGGGCGCTCGTCGTGTTCGCGCTCGCGGCGGCGACGGTGGCCCGGGCGCAGTCACCCGATGGCGGCGTCGAGGACGACGTCCTCGTGCCGGACGACGAAGTGGGCGGCGGCTACACGCCCGACGAGGCGCAGGCGCACGAGCCGCTGCGCTTCACCGGCTACCTCGACGTCGGCTTCGCGAAGGCGACCGGCAACGGCTCCAGCTTCCTCGCCAACGACAGGCGCGCGCCGCTCGACTACGGGAGCGACCCGTTCGCGCCCGCGGTGAACTCCCGCGGCGAGGTGGCCTCGGCGGACCCGGGCGGCCGCTTCACCAACGGCTTCATGCCGCGCTCGGTCGGCCTGGGCGCGACGCCTTCCTTCCTCCTCAACACGGTGTCGGCCGACGTGCGCTTCCAGCCGCGCGCGGCGCCCCTCTTCTTCTTCGCGCGCGTGCAGGTGATGCCGCGGCTGCTGCCCACGGGAGACGTCACCCGGCTCGAGCTGCAGCAGGCGTTCGGCCGCTACTCGCCCTTCAAGACGGCCGAGCTCGCGCTCTTCCTCGGGCGCTTCGACTCGGTGTTCGGCATCGAGTACCTCGAGAACGAGGCGAACCTGCGCCTGGGCATCACCCCGTCACTCATCGCGAGGTACACGACGGGCCACGGTCTGGGCGCCAAGGCCTTCTACCGGGTGCAGTTGCCGGCGCTCTGGTCGGCGCTGAGCCTCAATGTCGCGGCCACCACCAACGGCACCCGCATCGAGGCGCTGGTGCCGGTCAGCGCGAGCCTCACCGGGGCCGTCGTGGGCAGCGCGCGCGCCGGCTACGAGCTCAACCTGCAGAAGGTGCAGCTCAAGGCCGGGGTGAGCGGCCTCTACGGCCCGCGCAACGACGTGCGGCTCGGCGCGGCGCGGCAGCTCGCGGTGGCCGGCGACGTCCGCGTGAACGCGTATGGAGTCTCCCTGGCGGGCGAGCTGATGCACCTGGTGGACGAGCGCGGCCCGGTGGCCGGCAAGGTGACGGGGACGACGACGGCAGAGCTCGCTTCCCGCTTCGTGGTGACGGGCGGCTGGGTGCGCGCGGGCTACACGCTGCCGTGGACGAGCCAGGCCTTCACCGGCGCCACCGTCTACGTCCGCTACGACCGCCGCCAGGGGCAGTTCGAGGGCTTCCCGGTGCTCGTGACGGACCGCCTCACCGCGGGCGTCCGCGTGGACCTCTGGGAGGTGCTGGCGCTCAAGGCCGAGGTGCTGCTCAACCGCGAGCTCGCCGGCGCTCCCGACGTCGCCAACGACGTCTTCACCTCTTCTGCCGTCTTCACCTGGTGACCGACGATGACGAACGTGCTCGTGCTGATGTTGCTCGCCGCGCCGAAGGGGGCTCCCGACGGGGGGCTCGCGGTGCTCGGGGAAGCGCTGCCGCTCGCCCTGCTCGTGAAGACGCCCGAGGAGCTCTCGTACAAGGCGATGACGGAGCGCCAGTATCTGCAGGTGACGCTCCTCGTCGGCGCGAAGGCCGCGTGGGACCGGGGAGACTTCGCGACGGCGGCGACGAAGTGGGAGGCGGTGCTGCGGCTGCCCGAGCTTCCCGGTGACGTGCGGCAGGCGGCCGAGAGCTTCGGGAAGGTGGCGAGGGAGCGCGCTGGCGGTCAGGCGTCGAGCCTGCCGGCGCTCCCGGCGGGGGAGCGGGAGCCCACCGTCACCATCATGCCGATGGAGCCCGAGGCGCCGAAGGCCACCGCGGTCGCCGTCACCGGGCTCGTGTCAGGTGGTGGCACGCACGGCCCCGGCGGCGCCGTCATCGTGCTGCGCCGCGTGGGTGGCGCGACGCCGAAGCCACGCCCGTCTCGCGTGCGGGCGGTGGTGCAGAAGGACAAGCGCTTCATGCCCCACGTGCTCGCCGTGCCCGTCGGCGCGACGGTGGAGTTCCGCAACGAGGACGACTTCTTCCACAACGTCTTCTCCATCTCGAAGCCCAACGACTTCGACCTCGGGCTCTACAAGTCGGGCGCCCTGCGGGAGCAGGTCTTCTCGACGCCCGGCCCGGTGCACCTGCTGTGCAACATCCACTCGTCGATGAACGGGTGGCTCTACGTGTCGGACTCGCCGTGGTTCGCGCAGGCCGACGCGACGGGGCGCTTCACCGTGAAGAACGTGCCGCCGGGCCAGTGGGAGGCCGAGGTGTGGCACGAGTGGGCGAGCCAGAGCCTCAAGCAGGTGGTGACGGTGGCGCCGGGCATGGCCGAGCTCGCGTTCTCAATCGACGGTGACCGCCGCGCGCCCGCGTTCGTGCCCGACAAGTCCGGCAAGCCGCGGCAGCCGCAGCTCGGGTACTGACCGCGCGCTTTGACTTCGGGGTGGGGCGGCTCCTGGCGCGGAATTACCAGGAGAGAATGATCTCCCCGTTGCCGGTCTGGAAGCCCTGCGTGTGGGTGATGGCCGAGAAGCCCGGGTCGACGTAGCTGCTCCCGCCACCTCCACCCGAGCCGTTGTGGGCGCCTCCGCCGTACCAGCCGCCGCCGCCGGCAGAGGCAGCCTGGTTTCCTCCCATGATGGTTCCGCCAACGCCGAACGCGCCGTTGGCCGCGCCGCCCGCGGCCTGGGTGCCCCCGGTGCCGAAGCCGGAGACGCACTGCTGGCCCGAACCGCCGATGAGGCCTCCGCCCGCTCCGCCGTTGCCCGCGCCGCTCGTGCACCAGCCGCTGCCAGAGCCGCCGCCGCCGGCGACCAGTATCCGGTTGGACAAGCCCGTGCCTCGCCGCACGTCCGTGGCGCCGCCGCCGCCGCCGCCCGCATACCCGAACGGCGAGTTGCCTCCGTTGCCGCCTCCGTTGAAGCCTCCCGAGCCGGGCACCGTGGTGGCGTTCTGGCCAACACCCCCCACGTACACGGAGAGGACCTCGCCAGGCGTGACCGTGAACGTGGCCTGCACGCGGCCCCCTCGGCCCCCCGTGCCCTTCGCGCTCCCTCCGCTATCGACGTTCCAGCCGTTGCCGCCCGCCGCGCCTCGCGCATCGACGGTGATGGCGGTGACACATGCGGGGACGATGAAGCTCTGCGCGCCGCCCGTATAGTTCAGCGTGACGGAACCGCCCGCCGAGCAACTGAAGGTGGCGGTCACGGTGCTTGCCGCGTTCATGGTGACCACGCACGTGCCGGTGCCGGTGCAGCCGCCTCCGCTCCAGCCGGCGAACGTGGAGCCCATGGCGGGTGTCGCAGTGAGCGTCACCACCGTGCCCGTCGTGAAGAGCTCGCTGCAGTCGGTGCCGCAGTTGATGCCCGCGGGGACCGAAGTGACGGTGCCCGCGCCGGTGCCGGTGGGGGTGACGGTGAGCGCGACCTGGTCGAGGGTGAATGACGCGGTCACGGTGACCGGACCCGTGACGTTGACGATGCACATCCCCGTCCCGGAGCAGCCGCCGCCGGACCAACCCGAGAAGACGGAGTTCGCCGCCGGGACCGGAACCAACTGCACCATGGTGCCGTAGGGCCAGTTCTCCGTGCAGTCGGCGCCGCAGTTGATGCCGGGCGGACTCGACGCGACCGTTCCGCTGCCTGACCCGGTCGTCACCACGCTCACCGGGTGAGACTCGAGCGCGAACGTCGCGGTGACCGAGGCCGCCGCGTTCAGCGTCACCAGGCAGGAACCCGTGCCCGAACAGCCACCGCCCGACCAGCCCACGAACGTCGAGCCGGTCGAAGCGCTCGCCGTCAACAGCACGTTGCTGCCAGCGGGGTACGATTGGCTGCACGTGGTGCCGCAGTCGATGCCCATCGGGGTCGATTGCACCGTTCCGCTGCCAGTGCCCAGTCGGGTCACGGTCAGCGGGACCAGCTGGGCGAAGGTCGCCACCACCGCCCCGGCCGCCGTGATGGTCGTGACGCAGGTGCCCGTGCCGCTGCAGCCTCCACCCGACCAGCCGGTGAAGGTCGAGCCCATCGCTGGCGAGGCGGTCAGCGTGACCTGCGTGCCGGAGTCGAACGAGCTGGTGCAGACCGAGCCGCAGTTGATGCCCGCGGGGCTCGAGGTGACGCTGCCGCTGCCGCTCCCGGTCGTCACCACCGTGAGTGGGAACTGCTGGGTGAACGTCGCGGTCACCATCATCGCTGTGGTGACGGTCACGGTGCACGGCCCGGTGCCAGAGCAGGCCCCGCTCCAGCCCGCGAAGGTGGAGCCCGGGTTCGGGCTGGCGCTCAGCGTCACCGTCGTGCCGGCCACATAGGCTTCGGTGCAGTCGGTGCCACAGTCGATGCCCGCAGGCGTCGAGGTCACCACGCCGCTCCCGCTCCCCGCGCGGGTGACGACGAGGGTGTGCTCGAACGCGAACGCGGCCGTCACGGTGACCGAGGCGGTCAAGGTCATCGTACAGGGGCCGGCGCCGGAGCAGCCCCCGCCGGTCCAGCCAAGGAAGCGCGCGCCCATGTCAGGCGTCGCGGTGAGAATCACCACCTGGTTCTGGGGATAGCTCTCGCTGCAGTCCGCGCCGCAGTCGATGCCCGCGGGAGTCGAGGTGACCCGGCCGGTCGCGTTGCCGGTCTTCGTGACGGTCAGCGTCAGCGCCGCGCTTCCTCCGCCGGAAGCGCCTCCACCCGTCGAGCCACCGCCCGCAGAGCCACCGCCCGCAGAGCCACCGCCCGCAGAGCCACCGCCCGCGGAGCCACCGCCCGCAGAGCCACCGCCCGCAGAGCCACCGCCCGCAGAGCCACCGCCCGCAGAGCCACCGCCCGCGGAGCCACCGTCAGAGTTGCTCGGAGCCGGGCCGCATCCCACGGCCAGGGAAAGCAGGAGGAGACTGCCAAGGACGTGAGGGAAGCGCATGGGCTCACGTACACCTGTCTCGGACCGGCCACCAGTCCCGGGGAGATCCTGGCCCGGTGGAGATCTCCGCACGCACAGTCCTGACCGGCCAACGGTGACCGCGCCCATGTGCCCGACACGAGTCGACCTCGCCGCGCGCGGGGACGCCGCGCAGCACACCGCTGGCTGAGTGACAGGCGAGCGCCCATCAGATCGTCGTCGAAGGTCACCCCACCCGAAGCCCAGGGCCTCGCGGCAGCCCCGATGAGCTCTGCGCCGAAGTGTCGGCCACGGCTCATGACAGGGAGCGCACGACCGACGTAGAACCCCTTCGACCAGGGGGCGCACGATGCACGGCACGCAGCTCGAGAACCTCTACGACTTCGAGAAGACGCGCCCCGACGCTCGCTGGCTCGTTCAGCCGATGGGTGGGGACCTCGTGAAGTCGTTCACCTTCGCCGAGGTGATGGGCGAGGCGCGGCGCTTCGCGGCCTGGCTCGAGGCCCTGGGCCTGCCGCCGAAGAGCAACATCGCGCTGATGTCGAAGAACACCGCCTGGTGGTTCATCGCCGACATCGGCATCTGGATGGCGGGGCACGTCTCGGTGCCGCTCTACCCGACGCTGACGCCGGACACGATTCGCCAGGTGCTCGACCACTCGGGCGCGCGCCTCATCGTCATCGGTAAGCTCGACGGCTTCAGCGCCATGGAGCCCGGCATTCCCGAGGCGATGCCCCGCGTGCTGACGCCGCTCGCGCCAGCGACCCGCGGCGTGCCCTGGAGCGAGGTCCAGCAGCGCCCACCCATGACGGCGTCTCCGGTGCGCCCGGCCGACGACCTCGCCACCATCATGTACACCTCGGGCACCACCGGCGTGCCGAAGGGCGTCATGCACACGTTCGCCACCATGTGCGCCTCGCGCGGCCTGGTGGAGGAGATCGGCGTCACCCGCGCCGACCGCATGCTGTCCTACCTGCCGCTGTCGCACGCGTTCGAGCGCACCGTCGTCGAGACCGGCGCCTTCGGCGTCGGCTTCGAGGTCTTCTTCGTCGAGTCCCTCGACACCTTCGTGCGCGACCTCAAGCGCTGCCGGCCGACGCTGTTCGTCTCGGTGCCCAGGCTGTGGCTCAAGTTCCAGGCGGGCGTGCTCGAGAAGCTGCCCGCGAAGAAGCTGAACCGGCTCCTGTCGATTCCCATCGTGCGCAGCCTGGTGAAGAAGCGCGTGCTCGAGGGGCTCGGGCTCGATCAGGTGCGCTACGCGGCGTCGGGTTCGGCGCCGATTCCCGGCGACGTCATCGCCTGGTACCGGCGCCTCGGCCTCGAGCTGCTCGAGGGCTACGGCATGACCGAGAACTTCTCGTACTCCCACGTGACGAAGCCCGGGCAGATCAAGGTCGGCACCGTCGGCACTCCGCACGCGGGCGTCGAGCAGCGGCTCGGCGACGGGAGCGAGATTCTGGTGAAGAGCCCGTGCAACACCATCGGCTACTACAAGGAGCCGCAGCTCACCGCCGAGCTCTTCACCGCCGACGGCTTCATCCGCACCGGCGACCAGGGCCACATCGACGAGCAGGGCAACCTGCGCATCACCGGCCGCGTGAAGGAGCTCTTCAAGACCTCGAAGGGCAAGTACGTGGCCCCGACGCCCATCGAGAACCAGCTGCTCCTGCACCCTGAGCTCGAGAACGTGATGGTGGCCGGCGCGAACCAACCCCAGCCCTTCGCGCTCGCGGTGCTGTCACTGAAGGCGCGGAACAGGTTGATGGTGGCAGAGGCGAAGGCCGAGCTCCTGCACGAGCTCGAGCGACACCTCGAGGCCATCAACGCCCGGCTCGACCCGCATGAGCGCCTCGAGACGCTGGTCCTGCTCACCGAGGACTGGACGCCCGAGAACGGGCTGCTGACCCCGACGTTGAAGCTGAAGCGCTCGGCGATCGAGAAGAAATACGACGCCCACGTCGAGGGGTGGTACGGGCTCAAGCGCCTCGTCGCCCTGGCCTGACGCCTCGGGTGGGTGCAGGTGGGGCCGACAACGACTGGCCGAAGACTCCTGGGCCGGGTCTGTTTGATGTCACTGAACTGACAGAACGCGTGCAGGTGGTAGAACCGCCATTCCTTCAAGGGAGTCTCCATGAACCGTCAGGCCCTTCTCGGTGTCGTTGGCTGTCTCGTGATTGGAGCGGTCGCGGCCTCGTGCAGCCCCGCCGCCACCACATGCATGACCGATGCGCAGTGCCTCAACGGCCAGCGCTGTGAGGCCGGCATGTGCGTCGCGACGGGCGCGGCAGGTGGCCGGGCCGGCGGTTCGGCGACGGCAGGCGGCTCGACGGCAGGCGGCTCGACGGCCGGTGGCTCGACGGCGGGTGGCTCGACGGCGGGTGGCTCGACGGCCGGTGGCTCGACGGCGGGTGGCTCGACGGCCGGTGGCTCGACGGCGGGTGGCTCGACGGCGGGTGGCTCGACGGCGGGTGGCTCGACGGCGGGTGGCTCGACGGCGGGGGGCTCGACGGCGGGTGGCTCGACGGCGGGTGGCTCGACGGCGGGTGGTGCGGCGGCCGGTGGCTCGGCCGGCTGTTCTCCGTCGAACTGCACCGGCTGCTGTGCGCAGAACGGCAGCTGCGTCGCGGTCCCTGACAACCGGCTGAACGCCTCCTGCGGCAGTGACGGTGCTGCCTGTACCGACTGCACTGCGACGGCCAGGACCTGCACCTTCACGGGGACGGTCTACGCGTGCTCGGGCTCGACCGGTGGCGGCTCGGCTGGCGGCGGCTCGGCGGCGGGCGGCTCGGCTGGTGGCGGCTCGGCTGGTGGCGGCTCAGCGGGTGGCGGCTCAGCGGGTGGTGGCTCAGCGGGTGGCGGCTCAGCGGCTGGCGGCTCAGCGGGTGGCGGCTCAGCGGGTGGCGGCTCAGCGGGTGGCGGGTCTGCGAGCTGCAGTCCTGGCCTCGAGTGTCGTCCTGCAGCAGGGACGTGTGACGTCGCGGAGACCTGTCTGCCCAACGGGACCTGTCCCGCCGACGCGTTCCAGATGGCGAACACGGTGTGCCGCGCCCCGTCCGGCCCTTGCGACCTGGACGAGCGGTGCTCGGGGACCGGGCCCTCGTGCCCTGCCGACGTCCTCGCTCCGAATACGACGGTGTGCCGCTCGTCGGCGGGCGGGTGCGACCTGCCCGAGAGCTGCACCGGCCTGGACGCGCAGTGCCCGGTAGACATGTTCCGCGCGAGCGGCCAGGTGTGCCGCGGGGCCGCGGGAGCGTGCGATGTGGCCGAGAGCTGCAGCGGCGCGAGCGCTCAGTGTCCCTCTGATGCCTTCCTGTCCGCGGCGACGACCTGCCGGCCGGTTGCGGGCCTTTGCGATGTCGCCGAGAGCTGCACCGGCTCGGGGCCTGACTGCCCGGCCAACTCCTTCGTGTCGGGCGGCACGGTGTGCCGGTTGGGGGTGGGCCCGTGCGACCTCGCCGAGCTGTGCCCCGGGAACAACGCGCAGTGCCCGGGCGACGCCGTGCAGCCGAACACGTCCGTGTGCCGCGCCGCGGTGGGCCCGTGCGACGCCATCGAGCGCTGCGACGGCACGAACAAGGCGTGTCCGGCCGACCTCGTCCTCGCCGCCGGGACGGTCTGCCGCGCCCGCACCTCGGACCCCTGCGACCTCGACGACATCTGCACTGGTGGCACGACCTGCGCCATCCGGGCGGTGACGGCCGGGACGACCTGTCGCGCGGCGGTGAACAGCTGTGACGTGGCTGAGGTGTGCAATGGCTCGGAGACTTGCCCGGCCAACGGCTTCGCCCGCGCGACGACGTTCTGCGGACCTGACGTCACCTACACCGGACCACTGCCGCGCAACGCCTCGAACTGCGGTGGGATCAACAACTGCCCAATCGGCGTGCTCTTGAACTGCTTCGACAGCGACCAGTGCAGCGGCACTGCTGCGACCTGCACGCAGTGTACGTGCTTCTGTGACCCGTGAGTCCCTTGTCTGCCTGCTCGTGGCGGTCGTGGCGGTGCTCGTGCTTGCGCGGTCGAGCCACGCCGAGCCGCCTCCCGCGATGGAGCCGAGGAAGGCGGGAGAGGTGCTCGCGGCCCTGAAGTCGACGAAGGCGCCAGCCGCCACGCTGTCGTCGGTGCGCTGGTTCCTCGAGGTGACGCACGGCACCGTCGTCCAGGCACCCATGGGCAGCCCGCCGTCCACGCTCGGGCCGTGGGGCGACAACGGTCCCCTGCTCGAGGCCGAGCGCGCGCTCGGTGACTGCGCGCCCCTCGGGGAGGCGGACGCGAAGGCCGCCCTCGCGTTGCTCGCGGAGTACGGAGCCGCCTTGCCTCCGGCGCTCCGCGGCGTGGCGCTCGCGCAGTCGGGGAAGGTGGACGAGGCCGCTGCGCTGTACCGCGAGACGACGCTCTCGATGTTGCCGGCCGGCGCGTGCCCCGGAGAACACCCGATGTACTCCCACCGACGCGCCAGCCGCATGCAGCGCCAGGCGGCGTGCCTCGAACGATGGGAGCCGAAGGCCGACCACGCCGCCGTGAAGAAGGCCGTCGAGCGCGCGAAGGCGTGCGCGGCGAACAACCACGCCGTCGGGTGATGCGCCCGGGCCGGGGGCCGCGTTCACCGAGGCCCCGGAGCGTCGTCCGTCCAGCTCCGGCCTGGCGCTCGTCGGGTCGGTCGGTGGTTCGTCTGCCATCAGACTCGGCCGGCCCGAATCGTCAGCGGCCACTCGACGGTGCGGACCTCGTCTTCCGCGCCCCAGTTGGCGCTCAGCTCGGCGATGAAGGTGTCGAAGCGGGCGCCTTCACCTGCGCGCCTCGCTGCCGCCACCGCCGACCAGGTCCCTACGTAGCCCAGCACCTGCGCCAACGACCACCTGGCCCGCATCGTGACTGCCGGCAGGGAAACGGGCTCGAGGGGGAAGTCGAGCGTCGCGTAGCCCGCGTCCACGTGACGGCGCTCGGGCGGCCAGTACGGCGCGAGGGTCTCGAGCGCGAAGCGGTTGATGCGGCGGTCGAGGTCAGGGCGCACGAACATGAGCCCGTAGGTGACGAGGGCGACCAGCGCGCGGGGCCGGCCGACGCGTCGGCACTCGCGAACGAACGCGGCCACGTCGAACCAGTGCGCGGCCTGGGCGGCGACGACGCAGTCGATGGACTCAGCTGCGAGGCCGCTCTGCTCGGCGCTGGCCTGCCGCCACGTGACACGCGGCGCGACGGGCGCGCGGGCGAGCTGCTCGGCGCTCGGGTCCGTCGCCACCACCTCGTGGAAGCGCTGCGTGAGGAGCAGCGAGAGCTGTCCCGAGCCGCAGCCCACGTCCCACGCCGCCTTCGTCGCAGGGCTCGCGTCGGCCAGCGCGTCGATCAGCTCGCGCGGGTACGTCGGGCGGAACTCCGCGTACGCCTGGGCGTGGCCCGAGAAGTGGTCCTTGAAGCTCATCGCGCCGGGAGCATCGCTCAGGTGCTCCTCAGGCCGCACGGCGGGCCTGGAGCGCCTCGGCGACCCGCTGGCGAAGGAGGTCGAACTGCAGCGGCTTGGTGATGACGCTGTTCATCCCGGCGGCGAGGCAGAGCGCCTCGGTCTCGGGCCCGGCGCTCGCGGTGAGCGCGATGATGGGGCTCGTGTCACCCCGTGCCCGGAGCAGTCGCGTCGCCTCGTAGCCGTCGAGCTCAGGCATCTGCAGGTCCATCAGGATGATGCTGAAGCGGCCTGCCAGCGCCGCCTCCAGGCACTCCTTTCCATCTCGCGCTTCCTCCACCGCGCCCCCGAGCTTCGTCAGCAGCGCCCGCGCGACCCGCCGGTTGAGCTCGTTGTCGTCCACCACCAGCGCACGGAAGGGCGGGAGCGGCACCGGCGTCATCAGGCGGTCGATGGCGGGTGGGTCGACGCGCTCGACCGTCAGCAGCAACGTGAAGACCGAGCCCTTGCCGACGGTGCTGGCGGCCGAGAGCTGTCCGCCGAGCCTGGCCGCGAGCTCGCGGCTGATCGCGAGCCCCAGGCCGCTGCCCTGGTTCCTGTTGTGGGAGTGCACCTGCGTGAACGGCTGGAACAGGCGCTCGAGGCCCTGCGGTGGAATGCCGCTGCCCGTGTCTTCGACGCTGACGGCGAACTCGAGCAGGCCCGAGGCTTCACGGCCCTTCGTCAGCCGGACGGTGACCGAGCCGGTGTCGGTGAACTTCACGGCGTTGGCGATGAGGTTGCCCAACACCTGTCGCAGGCGCACCTCGTCGACGCGGATCCACACCGGGCCTGGTTCGACGCCCTGCACCTCGAGCCGCAGTCCACGCGCGTCTGCGGTGGCCCGGTACAGCGCCGCGACGTCGAGGACGAGGCGTTGGAGCTCCACGTCGCTCGGGTGCAGCTCGAGCTTGCCGGCCTCGGCGCGCGCGATGTCGAGCAGGTCGTTGATCATCGCCAACAGCCCGGTCCCGCTCTGGCGGATGAGGTCGAGATCGCGGCGCACGTCGTCGGGCAGCGGCTGCGTGAGGAGCGACTGCGAGAGGCCCAGCACGCCGTTGAGAGGCGTGCGGATCTCGTGGCTCACCCTCGCCAGCAGGCGCCCGCGCGCATCCCGGGCGTCGAGGGCCGCGAGCCTGGCAGCCTCCAGCTCTTCCAGCATGCGGCGTCGTGAGAGCTCGTACAGGCCTCCGAGCGCCGCGAGCGTGGGCCCGAGCAGCAGCAGGCGGACGAGCGACGCCGTACTCCAGCTCGGCCTGTCGGCGAGCCCAGCCGCGACGAGCGAGGTCACCAGGGCGATGACCGACCAGCCGAGCCCCGTTCGTAACCCGCCGACGTAGAACGCGCCGATGGAGATGACCGCCGACCACACGAGCCAGGTCACGTCGATGCGCACGGCCGCGACCAGGCACACGAGGAGGTACGAGGCCACCGCGCCCTGCAGCACGGCACGCGTCCACCGCGTCCTGCGCCACGCCACCAGCGACGCCAGGGCCCCGACCGCGAACACCAGGCTCACGAGCGCGTCGGCCCTCGCCCCGAGAGCCAGGGAGACCAGCGCCGCGAAGAGCGACACCGACAGCGCCACCAGCGAGCTGCCAACCACCGCCCGTCCACTCTGCCGCACGGCTGGATCTGCCTCGCCGAAGACTCCCGCCAATCGCTCGAGCACGAGGTGCAGCACGTCGCTCAGTCTGGCCGGTTTCATTCGGAGAGAAAATGTACGTTCGTCACGGAATGTGTGGGCGGGCGCTCCGGGTGGCGGTTGACCTCACTGCGCGACGGGCGCACAGGCGCGACGCAGGTTCTGAAGGACCTGGGCCTGCGCGGCGCGGGTGCGGGCGTACCCCGCCTCCCGGATGAAGCGCTCATCGCCGCCGAGCTGGGCGGCGCGCTCGTAGGCGACGACGGCCTCCTGGAGGTTCCCGCGCACCGAGTGGAGCGCACCGACGTTCGCCCAGGCGCGGCCGTCGTTCGGGTTGGTGCCGAGGTAGGCCTGGTGCTGCTGCAGCGCCCCCTCGAGGTCGCCGTCCAGGGCCGCCTTGACCGCGGGCTTGAGGGGCTCCGGGTCGGCGAGGAGCAGCGTGTCAGTCGTCTCACCCGGGCGCAGGTCGGCAGCGAAGGACTCGACGAGGTGAGCCATCGCCTGCTGCGCGAGCCTGGCCGCGGTCGGCACCGAGTTCAGCGCCTCGGCGAAGTTGTTGCTCCCGTCCTTCATCACCGTCGGAGTGGGCCCGGCTCGCTGCCCGAAGTAGTTCTCCGAGAAGACCTGGCGCCCGTCGTTGCGCACCAGCGTGAACGTCGCTTCGGCCCTCACCGTCAGCGCGACCCCGGTCGTCTGCCCCTGCGCCGGCGCCGTACCCCCCGTTGCGCGCACCACGTTGAGCAGGACGAACAGGGTCCCCTCGCCGGGGTTGCCGAGGCCCATGGTGCACGTTCGCGTGAGCTCCCGCTGCGTGAGGGCGACGAGCTCGGGCTCGAGCACCGCGGCCGCGAGGCTGCCCATGGGGTCGAGGATGGTCTGGAAGACGTTGGGGCCCGCCTGCGG
This sequence comes from Myxococcaceae bacterium, assembly GCA_016793095.1. Taxonomy (GTDB): domain Bacteria; phylum Myxococcota; class Myxococcia; order Myxococcales; family Myxococcaceae; genus Xiheimicrobium. The sequence goes on from JAEUJQ010000077.1 coordinate 54,351, forward strand.
CGTGGTGCCCTTGACGTTGACGACGATGACTCCGGCCGCGTCCAGCGCGGGCGGCGTCTCGTGTCGCAGGTACAGGCGCGGTGCACAGGCGGAGGAGAGGAGGAGCGCTGCGAGGAGACCGCCGGCCAGGAGCTGGTTCACGCTCCCGAGCATCGACCAACGCCTGGACAAAGTCAGCGCTTCGAGCGCGCCGGAGCGTGTGCGCGCGCGGAGGCCGAGGGGTACGCTCGAGCCGTGCTGGGTCGCTCGCTGGTCCTGGTCGCTCTGGTGCTCCTGGTCGGCGCGGGCTGCGGCTTCACGCGTCCCTCGGGCGCGCAGGCGCTGCGACAGGCCGTCGGTCCGAACGTCTGCGTCGCTCAGCCGACCTGCCTCCTGCCCCGGCTCGCAGCGCGGCCTCGTGGTTGACGCTGCTCGCGAGCGTGCTGCTGCGACGCCGCCCGCGATGAGGGCTCAGTGGGCGGAGGCCTTCGAGATCTCCGAGCAGCCGACCGAAGACTCGCCCCACCGCACCTTGTTCTTCCGGTAGCAGTCCATCATCACCACCAGGCCGCAGCCCTTCACCTCGATGACGACGCCAGGGTAGCTCGCTGCCTGAGTGCGCGACTCCGCCTGCGACTGCTGCCACATGGCGAGGCGCGCGGGGTCGGCGGCGATGTCTGGCGGCGGGGTCGGCTTCGGCACCCCCGCGAGGCGCAGCTCCATGGCCTTCAGGTCGCTGCGCTCGACGCCCACGACACGCTCGAGGGGACACGAGTACGCCTTCGACACCTGCTCACGAGCGCCATCCGTGAGGGACTGACACCCGCTCAACGAGACGACCAGCAGGGCGAGCTGGGCTGGCCTCACAGCGAGCGCACGTACGCCACGAGGTCATCGACCTCTTCGGCGGTGAGGTGCGACGTCCGTCCGTGCCGGTCCTGCTCCTTGCCCATCAGGATGCGCGCCTTCAGCGTGGGGGCGCTGCCGTCGTGGAGGAAAGGCGCCGTGCGCGCGATGCCGAGCAGCGAGGGCGTGTTGAGGCCGCCGTGGAAGAGGAACTCCTGGCGGTCGGGCACCGGGCCGGTCCGCACGTAGGTGCCGACGTCGTAGAACTTGTTGTCCGTCAGCGTCGCGCCGCCGTGGCAGGTGCCGCACGCCGCCTTGTCGAAGGCCGCCTTGCCGCGCACGAGCTCGTCCGCCGGAGTGCCGGTGGTGAACGGGTTGTCGGGCGCCTGGACAGACATGATGAAGGCCATCAGCTGGCTCTCCATCTCCTTCGACGGGCCGACGCCACCCATGCGGTCGCGCGTGGTGTGCAGCATGAACTGCGTGACGGTGTCGAACTCGCCGTTCCAGTGGAAGGGGGCGGTGTGCTCGAGCTTCTTCCCGGTGAGCGCCGGCGTGTTGCGCGGGCCCTCGGTGGTGTTCCACACGTGCCCGTCCTCGCGGGCCTCGACGTGACAGGTGGAGCAGCTGATGCCGAGCTGCTGCGGGTTGTTCATGCGGCTGTCCGTCGCGCTGAAGAAGAGCTTGCGGCCAGCGACCACGTTCGCAGGCAACACGTCGCCGCCGAGCACCTGCACCTGCGCCTGTCGCACGCGGCCGCCGGCCGCCTCCAGCTTCGAGAGCGAGTGGTCGAAGGCGTTGAAGACCCACGCGGTCTTCCCGTCGCCTGAGACCGCGATGCCGTTGGGCCCCGCGCCGACGTTCACCACCTGCTGGTCCGTGGCGCCGACGTTCGAAGCCTGGAAGTCGTTCTTCGGCGCCTTCTGCGTCGTGGGGATGATGGAGACGTTGTTCGACTCGCGGTTGGCGACGAAGAGGAACGTGCCCGTCGGGTCGATGGCCATCGCCGTGGGCCCCTGGACCGGCACCCCTGGCGTATTCGAGCCGAGCAGCATCGGCGGCCGCTCGTTCACCGTCAGCCCGCCGCACGCGAGCAGGTCATCGACCTGCGCCTGTCCGTCGTCACCGAAGGTGAGCACCGCGGGCGCCGCCACCGAGGCGGGACCGCAGGGCCCCATCGCGCCGTAGCCTGACGTGCCACGCAGGCGGGAGTCCGGGAACGGACCGGCGGCGCCTCCATCGGAGGCGGGTCGGGTGTTCAGCGTCGCGTCCGAGGCCAGCAGCGACGCCACATACACCTGCGAGCCCTGGGGGTTCGCGAGGATGGCCTGCATCGCGCGCGGGCGTCGCGTCTGGTTCTCGGTGGAGCCGGGGAAGAAGGGCTTCGGGGACAGGCTGACGCCGCCGTTCGTCGTCGTGATGCCCAGGGCGGTGCGGTTGAGCTGGCGGAAGACATCGGAGCTGCTCTTCTCGACCTGCCCCGTCGTCGCGTCGAGCGTCACCACGTCGCCGCTCTTGAAGAGCGTCACCATGGCCTTCCCGCTGGCGAGCAGGGTGATGCCGCGTGGCTCTGCACCGACCGGCGTCTCCCACTTCACCTGCTGGGTGCGGGTGTCGATGGCCATCACGGTGCCGACGTCGAGGTCCGTGCGCGACGCGGCGTTGACGACGTAGAGCGTGCGCGCATCGCTGCTGATGGCGAGGCCCACCGGCTCGATGCCCACCTCGAGCGTGGCGCTCACCTGCTGCTCGCCCTTGCGCAACACCGACACGCTCCGCCCGCGGCGATTGGCGACGTAGACGGTCTCGTCGGGCGCGACGAGCACCTTCTCGGGCTCACGGCCCACCGCCACCTTCGTGAAGGACGACGGGTCCTTCGCGTTCACCACGAAGAGCGCGTCGAGGTCGCTGTCCGCCGCGTAGACGAGGCTGTCGTCGCGGCTCATCGCGACCGAGCCCGAGGCCGAGCTCCCGCCGGCGCCGGGCGTCTCTGGCGCGCACGCCCACGACAGCGACAACGACACCACGAGCGCAGCGGCCAGGAGGCGGGTCTTCATGGGGGTCTCTTGAAAGTCCGACGGGGGTGACAGCGATGTCCCGGTTTGCGGCCTCACCGGGCGGATTGACGAGCATCAATGCAGGTGGCGGGCCAACCGACAAGGCCCCGCAGGCGGATTTGTGGGCAGCGTTGGTCGCTCGACGCTCGCCGCAACCCGCAGGGGACAAGCCGCGTGGGGCCGGACTAAACGCGCTCCCATGCGAGACCTCGGGTGGTGGCTGGCACAGGGCTTCCTCGGTGCGTTCCTGGCGGTGCTCTTCCTCCAGTCCGGCCTGGACAAGGTGCTCGATTGGAAGGGGAACAAGGCGTACGTCACCGGCTACCTGGACAAGACGCCGCTGCGTCGGCTCGGGGGCCTGCTCTTCTTCCTCATCACCGTGCTGGAGGTTCTGGCGGGCGTGGTGTCGGGGGCGGGCGTGCTGGCGACGGTGCTGCTGCGCCAGCCCGAGCTTGGACTGCTGGGCGCGTTCCTGTCCGCGGCGAGTGTGGTGAGCCTCTTCCTCGGCCAGCGCCTCGCGAAGGACTACGCCTCAGCCGCGGGCATGGTGCCCTACTTCCTCACCACCGTCGTCGCGCTCGTGGTGCTCGGCGGCCGGCCTTGAGCGGCGCGCCACGTCGGTGACGAGGCGGCGGCGGCGCCACAGCGCGAGCGCGGCCACGAGGAGCAGCACGGCCGATGCGGGCGCGAGGGAGCGCACGGCGTGCAGAGGCCGCTCGACGCACACCAGCACCTCGACCACCGACCAGCTTGGCGGTGAGGTCGAGAAGTCAGGGCGGCGAACGGCGCGCGCCTCGCACCGACCGGTCGCCGAGCACGCCTCGCCAGCGCGTTTGCCGGCACACGCGACAGACGGCAGCTCGGGCACCAGGACGTCCGCCGAGGCGCCCGAGGCGATGAGGACGAGGACGACGCAGAGCCGGTTCACCCGCTCCTCCAGGCCCAGACGGCGGGCATCACCACCTGCGGGGTCACGAAGAGCAGGGCTCGCGCGCGGCGGCTCATCGGCGTTCCATTCGGCCACGCGAGGGGGAGGAGAGAGACGAGCGCCCCGCCAGCGCCGCAGACGACGGCCGCACCTGCCACCGCGGCGCTGCCTGCACCCAGGGCCGCAGAGAACGCCGACAGCACCAGCACCGGCAAGGCGAGCGCGAGAGGGCCGAGCAGGAAGAGCGCGACGAGCAGCGTCACCGCGTCGATGAACACCTTCACGCCGCGCGGAGTCTGCCGCGCCCGCTCGGCGAAAGACGGCAGCCGTCGCGGCGCCTCGAGGAGGACGTCGTCCTCGCGCAAGAGCCAGCGCTCGGCGTCCGGGTCGCCCCACGGCCCCAGCCGCAGGGCGAACGCCTCGAGCCCGTCGGTGATGTTCGCGTACCGCGACAACCAGCGCGACGCGGCCTCGAGGTCGGTGGGCAGCGCTCTCACGCGATCGAACCAGATGGTACGGCACGGCTCGCCCGGCGCGTACTCGCTCAGCGCGAGCCAGGCGGTCGCGCAGTCGAACGAGACGCCATCGACGACCAGGGTGGAATGCGCCTCGCGACGGGCCGCCAGGGCCAGCTCGTGCAGGAAGCCCTCGTCGTGCCCGGGGAGGAGCACCCGCACCCCACCGGCGCTCTGGCTGGCCTCCAGCTCGAGCCGCTCGAGGGAGAACCGGGGCCCCGCGCACGTGGCGAGCGCCGTCAGCCGGCCGGGGAAACAGGCGGTGAGCCAGCGTCGGACGTCGTCGAGCCTCACGCCTTCGAACCAGGCGATGTGGACCGGCGCGCCGTCTCCCCAGGGAGCCTCAGCCACGCAGCGGTCCGTCTTCGAGAGCAGGCATGGCTGCGGAGCTTACGCGACGACGCCGCGAGTCCACCGGCCGTCCGCTGGGGTAGCGTGCCGGCGCCATGCGCTACCTCGTGAAGCAGAAGCTGTTCTGCCTGGGTGACGACTTCGCCATCAAGGACGAGCAGGGCACCGAGCGGTACACGGTGGACGGCAAGGCCTTCACGCTGCTGCGTCAGAAGCTCGCGTTCCTCGACGCGAAGAAGAACGAGGTCGCCTTCATCCGGGAGAAGCTGGTCGCGCTGACGCCGTCGTACGAGATCCTCAGAGACGGCAAGGTCGCCGCGGTGGTGAAGAAGGACTTCATCAACGTCTTCCGCCTCGGCTTCACCGTGGACGTGCCCGGCCCCGACGACCTCGAAGCAACCGGCAGCCTGCTCGAGCACGAGTACACCTTCCGACGGGCTGGCCGCGTCGTCGCAGAGGTGTCGAAGCGCTGGTTCTCGTTCACCGACACCTACGGCGTCGAGGTCGCGCAGGGAGAAGACGACGTGCTCATCCTCGCCAGCACCGTCGTCATCGACATGATCGCCCACCCGGACGAGAAGGCAGCGCCGAAGCCGAACCCCTGACGACGGCGCTCCCGCAGTGAACACCCTTCCAGCCCTGCGCCGAGCGCGCCACCTGCGGTCACGATGGCGCCTCTTCCACACCGACGGTCGTGCTGCACCGCGACGCTCCACACCACGTCGTTGAGGGCCCGGCTGCGGTTAGGGCTTGAGGCCGGACAACGCGGCCGCCTTCGTCGCACTTCTGCGTGTCCCGAGCCGATTTGCCGCCGCGGGCCAGATGAGCCACGGCCAGGTTGTTCGATCTCAAGCCCTTACCGAAGTCGAGGCCAGGCACTGCCCGTCGCGCGTGCCTGGAAGCGGTTGAAGCGGCTGTCCACGCAGGCCGCGATGCGCCCCACTACGCGGCCCTGCCGGCGCGCGAGGAAGTACCTCGCCCGCGCCGACTCGAAGAAGGGGTTCGCGCGCGGGTCGATGAAGTCGCGGCGCTCGGCGACGATGGGCTGCATGAAGACCGGGTCGTTCGCGTAGTGCGCCCGACGTTCCGGCGGGCGGGCTCGTAGAACCGGCTGGCGATGGACTCGTGCTGCGCGTCACGGAACGCCTGCGGCTTCGCGGCCGGCGGTTGGTTGGCGTGAGGGCCCAGCCTCACCGCCGAGGCGCCACGCGGGCGCGAGGAGCGTCCTGTACGCGCAGGTACACGTCGATGACCGCGCCTTGTTTCCCCGACGTGGTGGTGAACGTCCCGCGCTCGCGCTCACAGTTGCCGCGCCCGTCACAGCGCGTGCGCACGGTGAAGCCGGTGGACACCGACGTGACCGCGTGAACGAGCGGCTGGAGCTCGTCCGTCGTCGAGCGCTTGTCTCCGTCGAGGTCGCGCCACACGAGCAGGCTCGCGAACGCCGCGTCGTTCACGTCCACCACACCGTTCCCGTCGTCGTCGAGCGCGGCGAGCGCCTCGAAGCCGTTCACCGCCGTGCGCCCCGAGGGCAGCCGGGTGTCGCTGCCGAACAGCTCTGACCCGTCGTCGATGCGGCCATTCCCGTTCACGTCGCGCGCGAGCCACGGCGTCACGGCCGTCGGCCAGTCGGACCGCACCCCGCGGCCAGGCGTGAAGGCGAACGTGGCGCGGGAGCGCTCGAACGCCACCGGCTGCCCGTCGAAGCTCAACACCAGCGGCGTGGTGCACTCGAAGCGCTCGTTGTTCGACGAGGTGCAGTACCAGGTGGAGTACTGCGTGCCCGTCTCGGCCACGGTGCCGTCGCAGCGGCTGTCCACCCAGTTGCGAATCCAGTTGTCCCAGATGTCGGGGTACGCCGGGTTGCGCCGGTTGCACCAGGCGTGGAAGCGCGCCGGGCTGCAGCCGCCGGTGTTGTCCGACGGCGCGCACCGGTTGCCGTAGCCCGGGTCGCCGTTGCAGCTGTTGCCTTCGGTGTCTTCGCAGCGGCGGCGCGGCGGCGGGCAGTCGAAGTCGCGATCGTCGATGCGCCCGTCGCAGTCGTTGTCGATGCCGTCGTTGCAGACCTCCTGGGGCACCCGGCACTGGTTCCACGAACCGGAGCCGTCGCAGGTCTGGCTCGACGTCGAGCCGCACGTCGTTCGGCAGGTGCGCGTGTCCATCGGCACGCACTCGCGGGGAATGCCGGCGTCGCGCGGCGTCTCTGGCTGGCCCGCGTCACGCGGGGTCTGGGGCTGGCCCGCGTCGGGGATCGTCTCGATGGGGTTGCCGGCGTCCCGCGGAGTCCACGGCGCGCCCGCGTCCACGTCGATGACCTCTTCGTCGTTGCGACGCCCGCCGCCCATCGGCGGAGGTTGGTCGGTCGACGTGCGGCCTGGACCAGCCGGCGTCTCGTAGTCGATGGACGCCGAGTCGCTGCGCGCCCGAGGGTCGTCGGAGAGCTCGGCCGTCGAGACGCCACAGCCGCACAGGAGGAGCACCGAGGTCCGGAGGATCTTCATGTCCTCCGCCCAGTGCGACCCCCGTGCCCGCGTGGACCACCCGAAAGCCTGTTTGCAGGGCCTCGTAACTGCCGATTCCGACTGGCTCCCGGCGCCCGCTGTGGCGGCGTGGCTGCTCCACTGGAGCGCGCCGGGCAACACCTTCAGGCCCGCCGCGTGCGCGCTCTCAGTCGAACACGCCGCGCTTCTGCTGGTCGCGCTCGATGCTGCGGAACAGGGCGCCGAAGTTGCCCTCGCCGAAGCTGAAGTGGTTCTTCCGCTGGATGATCTCGATGAAGATGGGCCCGATGAGGTTCTTCGTGAAGATCTGCAGCAGGTAGCCCTTCTCGTCGCCGTCCACGAGCACGTTCCGCCGCTGAATGTCCGCCTTGTCCTCGGTCACCTGCGGGAAGCGCTGGAACACGTCCTGGTAGTACTCGGCGTCCATGTCGAGCATCTCGACGGGCGTGCCCTCGAGCTTCTTGAGCGAGCCGAGGATGTCGTCGGTGAGGAAGGCCAGGTGCTGAATGCCGGGCCCGTGGTACTCCTCGATGTACTCGTTGATCTGCGACTTCTTCTCGTCTGCCTCGTTGATGGGAATGCAGAAGCGCCCGCACGGCGAGCGCAGCGCGTACGAGGTGAGGCCCGTCTTCGCGCCGCGAATGTCGAAGTAGCGCACCTCTTCGAAGCCGAAGACCGACTTGTAGAAGCTCGCCCACGTCTGCATCGTGCCCTTCTCGACGTTGTTCGTGAGGTGGTCGATGACGCTGAAGCCCTTGGTGGGCACCACCTCGGGCGTGTCGAGCTTCACGAAGCCCATCGACTCCCAGGGCGCCGTCTCGTAGCGATCGACGAAGTAGATGAGCGAGTCGCCGATGCCGAAGATGGCCGGCAGCGGCTTGCCGTCGCGCAGGAAGTCCGTCTCGGGGCGGGCCTTCGCGCCGCGCGCGGTCGCCTCGGTGAGGGCCTGCTTCGCGTCCTTCACGCGCCAGCCCATCGAGCAGATGGACGGGCCGTGCAGCCTGCCGAACTGTGCCGCGAACGACTTCGGCTCGCGGTTCACCAGGAAGGCGATGTCGCCCTGCTGGTACAGGTCCACCGGCTTCGACGCGTGGCGCATCGTCTTCGACAGCCCGAAGCCCTTGAAGAGGGCCTCGAGCTTCTCGGGCTCGGGCGAGACGAACTCGACGAACTCGATGCCGTCGAGGCCGCAGGGGTTGGACTTCGACACCTGGAACTGCGGGGGAAGGAAAGTGCGGGTCGTCATTTCTGCCAGCTCCTCCAGTAGTCAGTCAGCTCGGTGCGCTCGACGGCGGCGCAGGGCTTCAACGGGTTCTTCGTGTCCAGCATCACCGCGACCTCTTCGGTGCGGGTCGCCTTCGCGGCGCGGTCGAAGGCCTTCTCCTGCGGCCCATGGTGGATGCCCTGCGGGTGGAACGTCAACATGCCCGGCGCGATGCCCGTGCGGCTGAAGAACTCTCCCGAGTGGTAGAAGAGCACCTCGTCGAAGTCGATGTTCGAGTGGTAGAAGGGCACCTTCAGCGCGGCCGGGTCGCCGTTCTCGAGCGGGCGCGGCAGGAACGTGCAGATGACCGCGTTGCGCATGACGAAGGTGGAGTGCGCCGACGGCGGCAGGTGGTAGCGGTCGGACAACACCGGGCGGATGTCGCGCACGTTCAGCTTCTGCACCGTGAGCGTGCCCTTCCAGCCCACCACGTCGTGCGGGTTGAACGGGTAGAAGACCTTCGTCACCTCGCCCAGGCGCATGATGCGCAGCTCGTACTCGCCGCGGGCGTCGGCCGTGAGGGTGCTCTTCTCGTCAGGCGACGGCACCTGGATGACGGCGGGGTCGAAGAGCGCGTGCTGGCCGAGCATGCCCTTGTCGGGGAACGTCACCTCGCTGAAGGACTCGACGATGAGGAACTTCGAGGTGCTGGTGGGCAGCAGCCGGTACGCGGTGCCGCGCGGCACCTGCAGGTAGTCGCCGGCCTCGTACGCGATGGGGCCGAAGTCCGTCTCCAGACGCCCCGCGCCCTCGTGCACGAAGAGCACCTCGTCGGCGTCGGCGTTGCGGAACAGGTACGCCATCGGCTTGGAGAGCGTCGTGAGGCACAGCCGCACGTCGGCGTTCTCGAGCACGCCTTGCCGGCCGTCGAGCCAGTCCGTGGTGATGGCCTCCATCTTCCGCAGGTCGTAGGCGCGCGGCTTCAGCGGGCCCTCGATGCGCGTCCAGCCGACCGGCGGGTGGCTGCGGTAGAGGTGCGCGTAGCGGCCGAAGAAGCCGTTGCGCGCGAACTCCTCCTCCACCGTGCCCTCGGGGAGTCCGACGTGAGCCTGCTGCGCGACACGGCCTCTGACGTAGGGAATGTCCATGATGGGGGCCAACATGTCGGAGACGGTGGGTCGAATGAAAGCACAGAGTTTTGCACTGCATTGTCAGTTCCGCGCACAGCACCGAACAGCCGTTCTCATGGGATGCCCCGTCGGCCACGGGTGCGACTAGGGTGCGCCGCCTCATGAGCATCCTCCGGAGCAAGACCTGGTGGCTGGCGGTGCTGGTGGCGCTGCCCGCCCTCGCCCTCGAGTGGCGAATGACCATTCCTGGCGTGGCCGCCGACACCACCCAGAGCGGCGTCAGCTTCTCTCCGCTCGAGTCCGTTCAGCTCTCGGCGTCGGCGGGCAAGCCGGGCACCACGGTGGGGCCGGCGCTCCGCGACGTGGTGGTGGGCAAGGCCCTCGGGGCGAGCTCTCCTGAGCTGCTCGCGGCGCTCGCCAACAAGCGGGTGCTGGCCGAGGTCGTCCTGGAGGCGCGCGAAGCGGGCGCGGTGCTGCATCGCGTGACGCTGCGTGAGGTCGAGGTGACGTCGGTGCAGGCGTCGGTGACGGCGACGGGCGCCACCTCGGCTCCGCGGCTCACCGAGCGGGTGACCTTCACCGCGGCGCAGGTGGTGCAGGAGGTGAACGACCTGTCGGCGACGGGCATGGTCGCGTCGACCGCGCGGGTGACGTGGAACCGGGACGGAGGTGTGCAGTGAGGCGCCTCGGGCTCGGCGCGGTGCTCGCGCTCCTTCTGCCGGCGGCCGCGCTCGCGCAGCCAGTCCTCGTGACGCTGCCCGGGGTTACTCCCGCGCGCGGCGACTTCGTCGTCTCGGGCTTCGCTCAGGTCTCCGGCCGGAGCGTGGCGGCCAACAAGGTGAAGGTGTCGTCCTTCACCTTCACGCAGAACGACGACTCTCTCCTCCCGCAGCTCCTGAAGGCGCTTGGCCAGAAGACGCGGTTCGCGTCGCTCGAGGTCGTCGTCCAGGCGAACGTCAACGGCCGCGTCGTCCCCGCGTTTCGCTGGACCCTGCGTGACGTCCTCATCACCAGCGTCACCGCGAGCGAGACGAACAGCGGCCCGGGGACGACCCAATGGTCCGTCACGTGTTCGACCTTCGACTTCGCGTCCTTCCTCGGAACGGGCACCCGCGTCCTCAACGTAGGCGTGGAGTGAAGGCTCGGCGCCTCACAGGCGTGCTCCTCGCTGCGGTGCTGGCGTCAGCCTGTCCGCCCGCCGTGACGGTGAACGACGCTGGAGCGCCCGACGCCGGCGACGAGCCGCCCGCCTTCGTCCCGACCTGCGACACCGAGCGCTTCCAGACCGTGCCGCAGGGCACCCTCGACACGGTCACCGGCGTCACCTGGTTCGCCTGGTCCCAGCCCGGCGTCTTCGCGGTCTCGGAGGGCGAGGCGGCCTGCGCGGCGGCCGGAGGGCGGCTCCCCACGCGCGCGGAGTTCGAGGCGCTGCTGTCGGACGCACCGGGCGACGGCGTGTGCTCCCTCGACGCCTGCGCGTTCGAAGGCCAGCGCTGCGAGACGTTCCTCACCGGAAGCCAGAACCTGTCGGCTGACGTCGCCTGGGCCATCGACACCATCGGCGCGCACTCGGTGCCGGGCAACCTCGGGCCCTACAAGGTCCGGTGCGTGCTGCCCACTCCGTGAGCGTCTGAGGCGCGACATCGCCGCGGCTTCCTGTTTCAGTCGGCGCCGTTCTTCCCGGGAGGTCGCGTGAAGTGGCCCTGGCTCGCAGTCGTGGTGTCGCTGCTCCTCGCGGCGCTGGTCTTCGCGCAGGCGCCGGCCGACCAGGCCCTCGCCGTCTACGAGCAGGGCAAGGTGCTCTACGACGCGAAGGACTTTGGTGGCGCGCTCGCGAAGTTCGACGAGGCCATCGCGCTCGAGCCGACGAAGGCGCGCTGGCACTACAACCGCGGGCTCGCGCTCAAGAAGCTCAAGCGCGACAGCGACGCCATCGCCGCGCTGCTCGAGTCACGGCGTCTCGACCCCGAGTACAAGCGGCCGGAGATCGACCAGAAGCTCTCGGAGCTCGGCTACGCGCCCCCATCGACCTCCGCGGACGGCCCGACGCCGACCCCCGTCTCCAGCCGCTCGACGCCCGCCGTCAGCATGCCGAACGAACCGGGTGACTGGTTCGCCGTCGTCATCGGCCTGCTGATCGCCGGCTTCGGCTGCTTCTCCGTCGTGGGGGTCCTGTACAAGCTCGTCCGCGCGCTCACGGGCTCGAGCCGCACGGCGCCGGGAGCGGCCGCGCAGCCGTCGATGCGGGCTCAGCGTACGGACAACACCCCCGAGGCGCTCCAGAAGGCCGACGGCGCGCTCCGCGAGGGCGCCGCCGCGCTCGGTCAGGTCGAACACGGGCTGTCGCTGGGAGAGGACGCAGAGGTGCGCCGCGCCGCCGATCGCGCCGCCACCAACCTGCAGACTGCGCGGAAGGCGCTCGAGGCGGCCAGGCGCAACGAGCGGCCCGTGGGCGAGGTGCACCAGGCGCTCGACCGCGCCCGCGCCGCGACGAAGGAAGGGCTCGACCGGGTGCTCACGCTGCACGGCGAGCGGGTGCTCTCGACGGTGGGGCCGCGCGCGGGCTGCTTCTTCTGCGCGAGAGCGCTGCCGACCCCGGGCGCCGGTGAAGCGGTGCAGCTGCGGTCGAGCTCGGGGGTCGTCACGGTGGCCGCGTGCCGCACCTGCGCCCGTCGCGTCGGCACGGGAACGCCTCCGCCGGTCCTCATGGTGGACGCAGACCAGCGCCGCCACTGGGCCGAGCTCGACGAGTTCAACCCCTACGTCCACGCGCACGCGCCGCCGCCGAACACCGTCGAGGTGAACGCGTGGAACGTGATGAACGCGGGCGCCGGGCTGTCGCCGCTCGCCACCATCGCGGGCGGCGCCGTGCTGGGCGCGCTGGGCGCGGTCGCCGCCGGGCGCATCATCAACCTCGACAACCTCAAGCAGTCCGCGCTCGCGAGCGCGGCCGCGGCGGCCTCGGCCCACTCGGCCACGAAGCGGCGCAGCACCGAGTACTCGGACCACTCCTGATGCGCGCGCTCTTCTACGCGGTCAACGGCCTCGGCCTGGGTCACGTCACGCGGCTGCTGGGCATCGCGCGGGCGCTGCGGCGCCTCGTGCCTGACTGCGAGGTCCTCTTCCTCACCACCAGCGAGGCCGACGGCGTGCTGCACCGCGAGCGCTTCGCCGCCGTGAAGCTGCCGTCGAAGACGATCCGCGAAGAGGTGGGCCTGCAGAAGACGCGGTACCTGAAGCTCGCGCAGACCGTGACCTGGAACACGCTGGCGGCCTTCGAGCCCGACGTGCTGGTGGTGGACACGTACCCGATGGGCAGCTTCGAGGAGCTCATCCCCGCGCTGCGCTGGCGCCAGAAGAACGTCTTCGTCTTCCGTGAGCAGCGGCCCGACGCCGTGGGCATGCCGCTGCTGCAGGCGACGCTGCCGCTCTACGACGCCGTCATCGTCCCGCACCGCACCGCCGACGCGGTGGGCCCCGTGCCCGAGCCCTCGAAGCTGCGTGCGGTGGGGCCCATCCTCGTGCGGGAGCGGGCGGAGCTGAAGAGCCGTGACGACGCGCGCCGGGCGCTGGGCCTGCCGGCCTCCGAGACGCTCGTGTACGCGTCGTTCGGCGGTGGCGGAGAGCCCGAGTCGATGAAGGCGCTCGAGGCCACCGCGCAGGCCGTCGCGACGTTGCGCGGCGCGCGGCTCGTCGTCGGCGCGGGACCGCTGCTGCGTGACGTGCCGCCGCTGCCGAACGCGACGGTGCTGCGCGGCGTCTACCCGATGCTCGACGTCTTGCCGGCCTTCGACGCCGCCGTCACCGCCACCGGCTACAACTCGGCGCACGAGCTGCTCTTCGCGGGCGTGCCTTCGGTCTTCGTGCCCTTCGAGCGCGTGCTGGACGACCAGGACAAACGGGCCCGCTTCCTTGAAGCGCAGGGCGCGGGCCGGGTGGTGACGAGCCTCGAGCCCAGGGCGCTGGCCGCCGCCCTCGAGGACGTGCTGGCGCGCAGGAAGCGCATCGTCGAGGCCGGGCGTGCGCTGGTGCCGACGAACGGCGCCGAGGCCGCGGCCCGCGTGCTGCTCGAGGTCTGCCGATGAGCGACCTGCACCACGAGCGCTTCCGCGGCTACCTCGAGCGGAAGGTGCGCGCCGGGCCCGAGACGGTGCACGTGGACGTCACCAACGTCTGCAACCTCGACTGCGTCACCTGCTGGAACTACGCGCCCACCCTCGACGCGCCGAAGCCGGTGGCGTGGAAGCGGCAGCGCCTCTCGCCCGACGTCTTCTTCCGCGTGCTGGGCGAGGTCGCCGACGCCGGCGCCGAGCGCATCGTGTTGTCGGGCGGCGGAGAGCCCTTCACGCACCCTGAGATGCCGGGCTTCATCCGCGCGGTGAGGGAGCGCGGCCTGCGGCTGACCGTCATCACCAACGGCACCCTCTGCGACTTCGACGAGCTCGCGGCGCTCGGCATCGACCAGCTCCTCCTCAACGTCGCCTCCGGTTCGCCCGAGACGTACGTCGCCTACCACCCGAACCAGCCGAAGGAGACGTTCCACCGCCTCGTGGACGGCTGCCGACGCCTGCGCGGCGTCACCGCGGTGAACCTGGTGCAGGTCATCAACGGCCTCACCGCGCACGAGGTGGTGGCGATGGTCGAGCTCGCCGCCAGCGTCGGCGCGCGCGTCAGCTTCAAGGTGGGCGACCTGCCGAAGGGCACGCAGCACTTCGCGCTCACCGCGGCCCAGAAGGAGACGCTGCTGCGCGACGGGCTCCCGGCGGCGCGGAAGAAGGCGAAGCACCTCGGCGTGCGCCACAACCTCGACGCCTTCGAGCGGCAGGTGCGCGGCGTGAAGGAGCAGCAGCCGCCCTGCTTCGCGGGCTACCTGTACTCGCGCATCGCGGTGGACGGCCGTGTCTTCTTCTGCTGCGCGCACATCGACGCGGGGCACGTGGCCGAGGGCTCCTTCGGCGAGGTGTGGAGGAGCCCACGTTACGATGCGATTCGGCAGACGCTGCACCGGGGCGGTTCGTTCGCGGCCTGTCAGCGCTGCGGCAAGCACGACATGAACGTCGCCGCCGAGCGGGAGCTCGAGGCCCTGCTCGCGGAAGAGGCGCTCGCGTGAGGCCCACCGTTTCGTGGAACATCGTCGGCGGCTGCAACTACCGCTGCTCGTACTGCGTGCAGAAGCACGCGCCGGGCCTCGGCACGCCGTCGGACGACGAGCTCGACGCCGCGCTCGCCACCATGGACCGCCTCCCCGGGCGCTGGGAGTTCAAGATCTCGGGCGGAGAGCCCTTCCTCCTGAAGCGCCTGCCGGAGGTCGCGCACCGGCTCGCCGCGAAGGGGCACCTCGTCTCGGTCCTCACGAACCTGTCGGCGCCGCTACGCACGCTGCTCGAGCTCGTGGACCGCGCGGGCCCCTCGCTGCGCACCTTCTCCTGCTCGCTGCACCGCGAAGAGACGACCGAGGACGACTTCCTCGAGAAGGCCCTGGCCGTGAAGCGCGCGCTCGAGCCGCTGCCGAAGGCGACCTTCGTGGTGAACAGCGTGGTGGTGCCCGGCACGGTTGACGTCGTGGGCGAGAGCCGGCGGCGCTTCGAGGCGCTGGGCGTGAAGTTCTACCCGCAGCTCATGCGCAAAGACGGCAAGGCGGTGGACTACGACGCCGACGACACGCGGCGGCTCGAGGCGCACTTCGACGACCTGGTGGGGCCCGGGCAGATGAACCGCGGCTACCGCCTCACCGGCCGCCTGTGCCACGCGGGCGCGAAGTACTTCATCATCCACCCGCGCGGCGACGCGTTCAGCTGCTACCCCGGCAAGCGCGTCGGCGACGGCCACCTCGGCAACGTCTTCGACGGCACGCTCACGCTGCGCGACGGGCCGGCGCCGTGCCCCTACGACGTCTGCCCGTGTACCGTGCCGCAGAACCGGGGCATCATCGAAGGGTTCGGGGCCAACGGTGAGGTCGCTCCGCGCGAGGCCGACTGACGGATGGCTCAGTGGTGTGAACAGCCCGTCCCGGGCTAGATCTCCCTGTGTGGGCACGCCGACTCACGAGTGGATCGAGCGAATGCGAGCGGCGCACGACCGCGCCGATCGCGAGGAAGCCGCGCGCGTTCGCGGCATGACTCAAGCCGAGCGGGTCGAGGCGTTGCGCGCCGCGTGTGTCACTGCCCAGCACGTCCTCGCAGCCATGACGCCGGAAGCGAGGGCCAGGGCGCTCGCGCACCGCGATCCCCTGCCCGAGTCCTCGGTGAAGGCACTTCGCCGGTTGCGTGAACAGGCTGCTCGTCGTGCAGAGCACTGACGCGCTGTCGCTGGCCGTCGAGCTGGGTCGTGTCCTCGACGCGGCCAGGATGCCGTATGCCATCGGAGGTGCGCTGGCGCTCGGCGTTCACGGAGTGAGCCGCTCGACCCAGGACGTCGACGTCTTCATCAGGCCGGAGCAGCTCGATCGACTGCTGCAGGTGCTGACGGAGAACGGCGTCGCGGTCGACCACGCGAAGGCTCGCGCGGAAGGCCTCACCGAAGGGGTCTTCTTCACGTGGGCGGGCACGACCCGCATCGACGTCTTCCTTCCGAGCATCGACCTCTCCTGGGAGGCCCTGAGGACGAGGGTGTCGATTGCCATTCAGGGGCAAGCGACCTGGTTCCTGTCCCCCGAGCTGCTCAGCTGCTTCAAGCTGCTCTTCTTCCGTCCGAAGGACCTGCTCGACCTGGAGCGGCTCGTTGCCACCAGCGCCGCGCTCGACGTCGCGCGCGTTCGCCAGCTCATCGTGGAGGCGATGGGTGCGGACGACGAGCGCGTGCGTGCCTGGGACGACATCGTGGCGCGCGTGAAAGCGTCAGCCTCCTGACGCTGCCCGTGTACGGCGCCGCAGAACCGGGGCATCATCGAAGGGCTCGGGGCGACCCAGGGAGGCATGATGATTCGACGCGTGATGATGCTGGGGCTCCTCGCGGTCGCGGCAGCGTGCAACGACAGCCCACCCAACCCGCCTGACGCGCCGATGACGAAGGGCGCTGGCTTCGGCTCGAGCTGCGCGACGGAGGCGTGTCGCGTGGGCCTCACCTGCGACGCGACGCAGAAGTGCATCGTGGCCATGCCCGCCGCCGAGGGAGCGCCGTGCTACATCGGGCCCGAGTGCGCGAGCGGCCTGTGCGCTCCGAACGGCGCGCGCGGGAGGTGCGTCGCGCCAGGCATGGGTGGCCCCTCGTCCACCTGCCAGGGCGACAACGACTGCCAGTCGAGCCTGCGCTGCTCGTTCTCCGGCACCAGCCTCTTCCCGGTGTGCGTGACGCCCGGCACGAAGGACATCGGCGCCGACTGCGGCGCCTCGCGCGAGTGCCTGCAGGGGTTGCTGTGCCAGTCAGGCAAGTGCGCGTACCTCGCGCTCGACGCCACCACCGCGCCGAAGGGCGTGCCGCCGTTCATTCCGCTGCCCGCCAACATGACGTGGCAGGGCGCGACGTGCCCTCCGCGCAAGACGGCGGGGCCCATCACCGCGCTCTGGAGCCTGCCACGCGACAGCGACGCCGCCGACGTGAAGCAGGACTTCTTCCGCCTGCCGTTCCCCAATGACGCGCACCGGGTGAACGGCCGCGTCGACTTCTCGCGCTTCCCGAGAGACCCGGCGCCCCTCTTCGGCTTCGACCTGCTGGGCCGGTACCTCGACCGCCTCGCCACCGAGCCGTTCGGGAACTTCCCGGCCATCACCTTCCGCTTCGACGGCGCCATCGACTTCGCGAGCATCAGCCTCGCCGGCATGGACCCGCAGCTGCGCTTCGTGGACCTCACCGATGGGCCGGGCTTCGGCGCCGGGCGCGGGCTGCAGTACGTGGTGAGCGGCGGCCGCAACCGCTACGTCTGTCACGACTGGTTCGCGCTCAAGCCGTACACGGGCGACTCGCTGCCGCCGGGCACCTACGCCGTCATCATGAAGCGCGGCCTCAAGGACACCGCGGGCGCCGAGGTGCAGCAGAGCCCCGACTTCGCGGCGATGCTGACGTCGACCGCGCCGTCGGACCCGAAGCAGGCGGGGGCCTGGAGCGCCTACGCGCCGCTGCGCCGCTACCTCACCGAGAAGTCCATCGCCCCGGGCGACATCGTCACCGCGTCCGTCTTCACGGTGGGAGACCCGACGTGGCTGGTGAAGTCCCTCGCCGACAGCGTGGCCGCCACCGCGGCTCCGTCGGCGGACCCGTGGGTGAAGTGCGGAGCAGGCACCTCGCCCTGCGCCACCGACGGCGGGCTCGACCGCAACTGCAGCCCGTCGAACGACTTCGACGAGTGGCACTCGCTCATCGAGCTGCCCATCTTCCAGCAGGGCACCGCGCCGTACCTGACGCCGATGGAGGGCGGAGACATCGCGGGCGGGTCTGACGCGGGCGTGCGGGCGCCGGTTCGCCGCGAGAAGGTGTGCGCGTCGCTCACCACGCCAAAGGGCACGCCGCCCGCGACGGGGTGGCCGCTCGTCGTGTACGCGCACGGCACCGGCGGCAGCTTTCGCGGGCATGCGCTCGACACCTCGGCGGCGGGGCTGTCGAACGTCACGCTGGCCGACGGCGGCACGGCGCAGCTCGCGGTGCTGGGCTTCGACCAGGTGGGCCACGGCACCCGGCGCGGCGCGCGGCAGGACGTGCACCCGAACGACATCGTCTTCAACTTCGGCAACCCGGCCTCGGCGCGCGGCACCATGGCGCAGGGCGCGGCCGACCTCTTCGCGATGACGCGCTTCGCGAAGGCGCTGCCGACTGACGGAGGCATGCCGCCGCTCGACTCGACCCGGCTCGGCTTCTGGGGCCACTCGCAGGGCGCGAGCGAGGGAGGCCTCTTCCTCGCGTTCGATCGCTCGCTCGAGGTGGCGGTGCTGACCGGCGCGTCGGGCAGCCTGGCGGACTCCATCACCACGAAGAAGGCGCCGGTGAACATCGCCGACGGTCTGGCGCTCGCGCTCGGAGAGCCGCCCGGTCCGACGAGCCCGTTCCACCCGGTCGTCTCGCTGCTCGCCAACTGGACGGACCCGGTGGACGCGCTGCACTTCGCGCGCTTCGCGGCGGTGACGCCAGCCGAGGGCGCGACGCCGGCCCACGCGCGGCACTTCTTCATGGCGTGGGGCAAGGGCGACCTCTACACGACGTCGTCCGTGCAACGCGCCTACGCGCAGGCCTCGAGCGCGGCCTTCGTCGGCCCGAAGGTGGAGGACTTCGACCCGACGCCGCTCATGTCCGTCTCGGGCAACGTGACGATGCCGCGGGTGGTGACGTCGGGCCTCCGCCAGTACGAGCCGAGCGGCTACGACGGGCACTTCGTGGCGTTCCAGAACCTGCAGTGCCGGCAGGACGTGCAGCGCTTCTTCGGGCGGGCGATGAAGGGCGAGCTGCCGTCCCTGCCGGGCCAGTGAAGCCCCGGAGCCGAATCGCTCGACTCAACGCACCTCGAGCCGCGACACCGACTGCGCACGCCGAACGAGCAGAAACGACGGACGTGCCGAGGCGGGCGCGTCGAGGCGCAGCGTGCCCGCGCCGTGCACCTCGACCAGCGTCTCGAGCGAGTCGTCCAGCAGCGAGACCTCGGCGTGCTGGCCCACCCCGACGTCGAGCTCCACCACACCCGTGCGCGAGCGCGCCGGCAAGGGGACGAACCAGGCTGAGGCGTCTGGGTTGAAGTGCTCGGCCAGGAACGCGGCGTCGAAGCGAGGGAGCAAGGGTGGGGCTGGGAGCGCGTGCTGGCACGTGCGCTTGAGCGACGTCAGCATCGAGAAGAGCTCGCGCACCACGGCGTCGTTCGCGGTCGGCGCGTACCGCTTCACGTGCCCCCGGGCACCGGCGCTGCCTGAGTCGAAGCTCAGTCGCCCGCTGCATTCGGCCACATGGCACGAGGCGCACGCAGTGTGGAACCGCACCAGGGCGCCTCGGGACGGTGACTCCGCCGTGCCGCCGTCAGCGGCGGCGCCCACCGCGGCCGACAGGAACGCCACACCCGCGAGGGCCCGGCTCATCGGCTGACGACGACCGGGGCGAGCACCACGGGCTTCGTCTCGGGCCCGGTGTACTCCATCGTCTTCGCGGCGAACGGCGCCACCAGGAAGAACTTGAGCCGCAGCTCGGCCCTCGCCGTCTGCGCGGGCGCCTTCCACTTCAGCTCCCGCTTCTCACCACCGCCGAGGCGGTTGTCGCGTACCTGCTTCGCGGCGAACGGCGCCAGCGACGGCTTGCCCTCGGCGTCCACGTAGCCGCGGTTGAAGACGGCCTCGGGGTGCTCCTTCATCGGGTCGGCGGTGACGTTCTTCCCCAGCTCCTTGCCGCTCGCGTCCAGGGCGCGCACCTCGAGCAGCGCCATGCGCGCGGGGAAGCCGGTGGGGAACCCGTGCGGCGAGGTGTTCTCGAGCGTGGCGACGACCGTGTCGCCCTCGAAGCGCCCCGTCACCTTCACCGCCTCGTCCAGCACGCCGCCGTCGCCGAGCCGGTGCTGCTGGTGCGGCCCGACGAAGCGGTGGCTCCGGTGCGTCGTGCGCAGCGTCACGGGCCCCGACGGCCCGTTCACCTCGGGCATGTGGCAGCTCGTGCACGACCGCGTGTCCTTCGAGGCTACGTACTCCGGCCCCGTCGTGCAGGTCGCGACGCCGGCCGCGTTCGCCTCCTCGCCGTGGCAGGCGAGGCACAGCGTGCTGCCGTCCACCAGCGCGGGCAGCTTCGGCCCGTTCGCGTGGAGCGGTGAGGTGCCGTTGCCGATGTCATGCGGCCCGCGGAAGAGCCCGCCGGGGCCGACCTGCAGCGCCGCCACGCCCTTGACGCCCCCGTCCGCGTGCACTCCCTCGAGCTGGTGGCACGTCGCGCAGGTCACGCCGGCGCGCGCTGCCTTCGACTCGTGGTCCGTCGTGTCCCGCGGGTTGTGGCAGTTCGCGCACTGGCCGGGAATGTGGTCGCCCTGCTTCACCGTGCGCATCGTGCGCATCGTCGCGTAGAGCGGGTCGGAGCTGTGGTGGGCGCGGCGGTGCAGGCTCTCTTCGAACTCCGCCACCACCGCCGCGTGGCAGCGCTGGCACGTGCTCGGGTCGTCGGGGTCGAGGGTGACGCCCTCCGCGAGCGCGAGGGCGACGTCGTTCACGTTCGCTGGCGGTGGCGGCTTGTTGGTGGGGCTCGCGGTCGTGGTCGACGAGGTGGGCGTCTGACAGCCGGCGACGAGGAGCGCGAGGGGCAGGTGGAGGCGCATGGGCGTGGGAGCTCCGCTGAGAGCCTGACGGTTCTACGGGGCCTCGCGCCCGAGCACACGGGAGAAACGGCACCATCGGCCCGGCTTCTTCGTTACAACCAGCGCCCGTGTCGTTGCTCGACGCCCAGACGTTGTCCCGCCTCGGCGGCCTCAAGGTGCGCGCGCGCGCCGTCGTCGAGGGCGTGCTGTCGGGTCTGCACAAGTCTCCCCACCAGGGCCAGAGCGTCGAGTTCGCCGAGCACAAGGAGTACGCGCCCGGGGACGAGCTCAAGCACCTCGACTGGAAGGCCTACGGCAAGTTCGACCGCTACTACGTCAAGCGCTTCGAGCACGAGACGAACCTGCGCTGCACGCTCGTCGTCGATGGCTCCGGCTCCATGGGCTACGGCACCGTCGGGCTGTCGAAGCTCGAGGTCGCGCGGGTGCTGGCCGCGACGCTGGGGCATCTGCTTTTGCGCCAGCAGGACGCGGCCGGCGTCACGATTGCCGTGAAGGGGAAGGTGCTCGAGGTGCCGCCGCGCTCCTCGGCCTCTCACCTGCAGGTGCTCTTCGGCGCGCTCGAGCGGCACGAGCCGAAGGGGGAGACCGACCTCGCCGCGCTGGCCGACCTGCTGGCCGAGAAGCTGCCGCGGCGCTCGCTCGTCTGCGTCTTCTCCGACTTCCTCGACGACGGCCCCGAGGGCCTGAAGCGCCTGCTCGCCCTGCGCGCTCGCAAGCACGACCTCGCCGTCTTCCACCTCGTGGACCCTGCCGAGCTCACCTTTCCGTTCGACGACCCCACGCTCTTCCTGTCGATGGAGGACGAGCGGAGGCTCGAGGTGAACCCGCGGGAGATCAAGGAGAGCTACCTCGAGGAGTTCTCCCGCTTCCTCGAAGACACGAAGTCGGCGTGCACCGCGGCAGACGTGGACTACCTGCGCGTGCGCACCGACGAGCCGCTCGACCAGGTGCTGGTCCGCTTCCTCTCGCGGCGCACGGGAGGTGGCGCGTGACGTTCGCCCACCCGTGGATGCTGCTCGGCGCGCTGGCGGCCCTCATTCCGTTGTTGGTGCACCTGTTCGACCGACGGCGCCCGCGGCCCGTCCCGTTCCCGCCCATCGCCTTCGTCCTCAGGAGCGAGAAGCGCACGGCGTCTCGGCTCAAGCTGAAGAGGCTCATCCTCTACGCGCTGCGCACGCTCTTCTTCCTCGCCGTGCCCTTCGCGCTCGCGCGCCCCGAGCTGGTGAAGACCGCCACGGCCGCCACTGCGAAGGGCGCCGCCGCCACCGTCGTCGTGGTGGACACCTCGCTGGTGATGCGGTGGAGCGACGGCACGCCGCTCTTCGACGTCGCGCGCAAGGAAGCGAAGGCCGCGCTGGCTGACCTGCTCACCGAAGAGCCCGCCGCGTTGGTGCCGTGCACGCGCGCCCCGGCCACGACCGGTCCGTTGTCGTTCGACAAGGCGCGCCTGCTCGCGCAGGTGGACGAGCTCGAGTCCGGCTACGAGGTGGTGGACCTCAACCGGTGCCTCGAGGTGGCCGCGCGCACCCTCGACGAGTCGCCGCTGCCGAACCGCCGCATCGTGCTGGTGTCGGCGCTGACGCAGAGCGCGCTGCGCCTCGAGGCCGAGCCACCCGTCACCACGACGCCGAAGGGCGAGAAGGTGAAGCCCGAGGTGGTGCTGCGCGACGTCGCGCGTGGCCGTGAGGTGCTGCCGAACCGCGCCATCCTCGACGTGCACGCCGAGCCCGCGCCACAGGTGGGCGCGCGGGCGTGGCAGTTCACCTTCACGGTGCGCAACTTCTCTCCCGACGCGCAGAAGGACCTCGAGCTCGCGCTCAAGGTGGACGGCCAGGTGGTGGCGAAGGGCTTCCTCGAGCTCGCGCCCGAGGCCACCGTCCAGAAGGCGCTGACCTACAAGTTCCCGCAGGGCGGCACGGTGTTCGTCGAGGGCGCGCTGACCGCCGACGCGCTGCCGGACGACGACGTGCGGGGCGTGGTGGTGACGGTGCCGAAAGAGCTGCGTGCGCTGGTGGTGAACGGTGAGCCCAACCCGCTCAAGGTGAAGGACGAGGCGTTCTTCACCGACGCCGCGCTCTCAGCGCCGGGCAGCCCCGTGCGCGCGGTGGTGCGCGACGCTGACGCGGCCTGGCGTGAGGACTTCTCGCAGTGGGACGTGGTGCTGCTGCTCAACGTACCGCCGCCGCCGGCCGACGTCGGCGCCCGGCTCGGGGAGTACGTCGCGAAGGGTGGCGGGCTCTTCGTCTCGTTCGGCGACCGCGCGGAGGTGGAGGCGACCAACTCCGCGCTCGCGACCGTGCTGCCGCGCAGGCTGCGGGTGGTGAAGACGGCCGTGGAGCCGACCTCCGCCGAAGCCGGCACGCGTGCCGCGCGCATCACCCAGCTCGATGCGCAGCACCCGGTGCTCGCGCCCTTCACGGGGAAGGCCAGGGAGGGGCTCGTCTCGACGCGCTTCTACCGCTACGCGCTGTTCGAGAGCGTCTCGGCGGGTGAGGTGACGGTGCTGGGCGCGTTGGATGATGGCGCCCCTGTGCTGCTCGCGATGCGTCAGGGCAGCGGTCGCGTGCTGGCCTTCGCCTCGTCGGTTGACCGCGACTGGAGCGACTTTCCCATTCGCACCTCGTTCCTTCCCTTCATGCAGCGCGCAGCGGCGTGGCTGACCGGGACGCTGGACGAGCGGGAGGCGGTGCGGGCGCGCGTCGGTGAGTCGGTGACGTTGCCGCTCGAGGGTGAGCGCGCGGCCAGCTCGGTGCGTTCGCCGTCTGGCGTGGAGCGCGCCGTGACGAAGCAGCCCGACGGCACTGGTCTCGCTGGTCCGTTGCCCGAGCCCGGCCGCTACCAGGTGATGGATGCGCTCGGCGGGCCGCTCACCCAGGCCTCGTTTGCTGCCACGCTCGACCCCGCTGCCAGCGATGCGACGCGGCACACGGTGGACGCGGTGAGCGGCTGGTTCGGTGAAGAGGTGGTGCGCCTGGCTGAGGGCGAGCAGACCGACAAGAAGACGCCCCTGTGGACGTGGCTGTTGCTGACTGCGGCGCTCGCCTTCGTGGCCGAGGGGGTGCTCCTGCGGAGGTAGGAGCTTCGCCCACGTGGCTGAAGTTTTCGACGAAGGCCTGCTGGAAATGGGCGGTTGCCTGATATCAAGCGACCCCATGCCCAACACCTCACTCCGCTATCTCCTCCTCGGAGCGGCGCTCGCTGTCACCACAGCGTGCCCGGGTCCGTCCACGTGCAACACCAACTCTGACTGCGGCTCCGGCCAGGTCTGCTCTGCCGGCAAGTGCGTCTCGCCCGATGGGGGCAGCACGGCCGGCGGCTCGGCCGGTGGGTCAGCGGGCGGCAGTGCCGGCGGTGCAGCTGGCGGTCGGGCCGGTGGCTCGGCGGGCGGTAGCGCCGGTGGCTCGGCGGCAGGTGGCTCGGCGGCAGGTGGCTCGGCGGCCGGTGGCTCGGCGGCCGGTGGCTCTGCGGCCGGTGGTTCTGCGGCCGGTGGTAGCGCGGCCGGTGGCTCCGCGGCTGGTGGCTCCGCGGCCGGTGGCTCTGCGGCCGGTGGTTCTGCGGCCGGTGGTAGCGCGGCTGGTGGCAGCGCGGCCGGTGGCAGCGCGGCCGGTGGTAGCGCGGCCGGTGGTAGCGCGGCTGGTGGCTCTGCGGCTGGTGGCTCTGCGGCTGGTGGCTCTGCGGCCGGTGGTAGCGCGGCTGGTGGCTCTGCGGCTGGTGGCTCTGCGGCTGGTGGCTCTGCGGCTGGTGGCTCTGCGGCTGGTG